>JBBCKE010000013.1:0-59036 GCA_037190985.1 Alphaproteobacteria bacterium | reverse complement strand
TACATGACGCTGGAAAGCGTCGGCCAGTTGAGCGATGATCCCCTCATCAGCCTGCCCGCCGTGGCGCGCTGATCAACCCGGCCATGCCGGACAGCACGGCGACCAACGCCGCCAGCTACACCACGTCGCGGGACATCATCGGTCCACTCACCCATGCGCCAACGGTATTCGGAGATACGAACCATGACCGAACCAAAATTTCTGACCACAGAGGAAGTTTTCGATCGCTATCGGGGAGCCATCTCGATCGGTACGCTGAAGAACTGGAGGTCGCTCCGGATCGGGCCGTCCTTTGTAAAACTTGGGAAAACCATCCTCTATCCCGTCGAGCACCTCGACCGTTGGGACCAAGAGAATTTCGTGACCTGCCGTGCGCCCAAGGGAGGTCGTACTGCCGCGAGGGAGCAAAGCTGATAAGTGCCGGAGTTGGCCGGGATTTCCGCTCCCACCTATCGCCCCCACCAACTCCTCACTTCACAAATTCTACATATATTTCAGTATCTTATCAAACCAAGGCGAATGATGCACAACCACCCCTCCGGCGACCCGACCCCCTCGCGCGCCGACATCGAGATGACGCGAACCATCGTCGAGACCGCGAAGCCGCTCGGCATCGCCGTCCACGACCACATCATCGTCGGCCGCAACGGCCATGCCAGCCTCAAGGGCCTGCAATTGATCTGAAGCCTGAAGGAAATCGGCCAACCGATTCCTGCTAAAAGCAAAAAGGCCGCTCATCGAGCGGCCTTTCTTGTTCATGAAGCGAGGCGGAGATTACTCGCCGGCGTCGCCCTTGGCGGCGGCCTTCTTCTTCGGCGCGGCCTTCTTCTTCTCGTCTTCGCCGGCCTCGCCCTTTTCGGCGGCATCGGCCGGCTTGGCCTTGGAAGCGGCCTTCTTGGCCGGCTTCTTGGCTTCCTTGGTCTCGGTCTCGGCCTCGTCGTCGGCCAGGAGCTCGTCCTTCGAGACCTTCTGGTCAGCGACAGAGATCACGCCGAGCAAGTGATCGACGACCTTCTCCTCGAACAGCGGCGCGCGGATCGAGGCGAGCGCGCCGGGGTTCGAGCGGTAATACTCGTAGACCTGCTGCTGCTGGCTCTGCGGGATGCGGCGGATCTGCTCGAACAGCGCCCGCTGCAGCTCGTCGTCCGAAACCTGGACCTCGGCCTTCTCGCCGATGTCGGCCAGCACGAGGCCGAGACGGACGCGGCGCTCGGCCAGGCGCTGGTATTCGGCGCGGGCCTCCAGCTCGGTCGTCTCCTCGTCCTCGAAGGTGCGGCCGGCCTGTGCGAGATCGGCGTTGACCTGCGCCCAGATGTTGTTGAACTCGGCCTCGACCAGCTTCGACGGCGCTTCGAACTTGTAGGCCTCGTCCAGCGCGTCGAGAAGCTGGCGCTTGGCCTTCTGACGGGTGACGGCGCCGTACTGGCTCTCGATCTGGCCGCGCACGATCTCGCGCAGCTTCTCGGCGCTCTCGAGCCCGAGCTGCTTGGCGACCTCGTCGTTGATCTCCAGCTTGCCGGCCTTGGCGACGTCCTTGGCCTTGATGTCGAAGGTGGCTTCCTTGCCGGCCAGATGCGCGGCGGCGTATTCCTCGGGGAAGATCACGGTGATCGTGGTCTCGTCGCCGGCCTTGATGCCGACGAGCTGGTCCTCGAAGCCGGGGATGAACTGGTTGGAGCCGAGCACGAGGTCGGCGTCCTCGGCCGCGCCGCCCTCGAACGGCACGCCGGCGATCTTGCCGAGATAGTCGAACGTGACCTTGTCGCCCTTCTCGGCCTTGCCCTTCTTGGGCTCCCAGGTGCGGGCGGAATCGGCGACGCGCTCGACCTGCTCCTCGACCTCCTCGGTCGGAACGTCATAGACGAGACGGGTGATCGAGATCGCGGAGAGGTCCTTCTCCTCGATGGGCGGCAGCACCTCGTAGTCGAGCGAGAACTCGAAATCGGCATTGCCGGCGAGGATCTTCTCGGCTTCCTTCTCGTCCTCGGTCATCGAGACCTCGGGCTGCATCGCCGCCTTCTCGCCGCGGTCGGCGAGGATCGAGCGGGCCGAGTCGGAGAGAATCTCGTTGACGACCTCGGCCATGAACGACTTGCCGTAGACCTTGCGCAGATGCTGGAGCGGCACCTTGCCGGGGCGGAAGCCGTTGATGCGGACCTTGTCCTTGGCCGCCGAAAGCCGCTCGACGAGCTTTGCTTCCAAATCCTTGGCCGGGACGGTCACCTTGATCTGGCGCTTCAGTCCCGTATTGAGCGTTTCGGTTACCTGCATCTCAAAACCTTCGTTTTCGTCAAAGCCGGCGGGCCGGCGTGCTGCCGTCCTGCCTGCGTGAAATCCTGTTCGGGAATAGCTGGCGAGGACCCAGCACCGCCCACAAAACGGGGCATTTCACCATCCCTAGACCCCAATCGTGGCACAGTCTAGATCGCCATGGTCACGAGTACGGTCACGAGTTTGGGTCGATATAGGAGAGCTTGCGCGGACGCAAGACTTATCCTAGTGACGGCCCCGATGCGCGCGTGGCGGAATTGGCAGACGCAGCAGGTTTAGGTCCTGCCGCCGCAAGGCGTGGGGGTTCAAGTCCCTCCGCGCGCACCATACGCGATGCCGGCTCAATACAGCGGTTCCGCGTAAAGCATCGTCTCGCCATCATGGAAAGACTTGATCTGCGCCGCGCCGTCCCCCGCCACCGCGACCTTCATGCGAAAGGTGCGCTCGGCGAGGTCGGCCTCGATCGCCCGGCCCTCGCCCTCGGGCACGTAGAAGCGCTCGATGCCATAGCGGACGGAGATAGAATGTGTGTTCGCCGCCCACCGCGCATGGGTCGAGCCCCTGATGTCCACCTCATCCTCCGCGGGCGCTTCCTCCGGCTTTTCCCCGTAGCGCGCCGCGACCGGCTGGAAGATGCCGTTCCCGTCCGGCTTCAGCCGCACGAAGACGGTGCGGTCGCCCTCGGCTTCCTCCTGCGCCGGCTGCTCGGGGAACAGGCCGGCTGGCACGCGCGAGATATTGTAGGACAAGGTGACGTAGTCGCCGCGCAGCAGGTCGCGCGGATCGACCGGCTCGACCATGAGCACCACTTCGCGCCCGTCGCGCAGCACCGCCGCGCGCCCGGCGATCATCGAGGCGAGAAAGCCGATCTGCAGCACGGCGACGAGCGCCGCCGCCAGCAATATCCACCGCCGTCCGCTCATGCCGCGTCTCCCGCAAGGCCCGGCCCGTTAGCGATGCGCCGCTCGAAGCGCGCGATCAGCCAGGCGAGCACTGAGAGCGTCAGCCCCGCCAGCAGGAAGAAGGCGGCCGTGTCCATCATCGTTCCCAGCATCACCACGTAGAGGAAGCACAGGTTGAAAGCGAAGGCGGCATAGGCGAACCAGCGCAACGCCCGGTTCTCGCGACCGGCGACCAGCAGCGCCGCGACGATGCCGGCGAAGGCCACGACCGTCGGATAGACGAAGTCGGGCTTTTCGACGAGGGCGATCTGGATGATGCCGATGCCGGCGAGGAAGCCGGCCAGCGCCTGAACCGGCAGCCCTTCCCCGAGGCCCGACAGGCGTTGCGCCTGCTCCGGATAAAGGCGGCCGGCGACGAATGCGGCGCTTGCCGCCGCGATCAGCAGGATCGGGGCGGTAAACGAGCTTTCGTCGCGCCAGTAGAACAGGAAGGCGAACAGATAGAGCGACAGGAGAAGGAGATGGCGGGCAAGGAGACTGCGCGTCCAGAACGACAGCGCATAGAGGACGGCGACGACGGCGAGATAAGAGAGCGGCAGGCCGGCGAGCGTCCAGCCGCTTGACGCCTTCATCAGCATCCACGCGCCGGCAAGCAGCGCCGCGCCGGCCGTCAGCGCGCCGGAGCGCAGGATCGCGGCGGCGAGCGCCGTGCCCGCGCCCCAGACGAACACCGCCTCGGCCTCGTCGCCCGACATGTGATAAATCTGCGCGATCAGCGCGATGGACGCGCCGAAGCCGGCGGCGGCCACCACCCACGCGCCCTCGCCCGCCGCCTCGCGGCCGGACAGCTTGAGCGCCGCCCCGCCGACATAGCCGGCAAGGATGAGCGAAAACAGCATGCCGACGCGCGCCAGCCGCGGAAACGCCTCCCAGTTGGCGGCGATGAAGATCAGCACCGCTGCGGCGAACAGCGCCGCCGCCATCATCGCCAGCACCGAGCCGAAGGAGACGGAGCCGCCCGAATTTCGTTCGGCGTCGAGCGAAAGTGCGCGCGCCGTTTTCTCGTCGATCAATCCGGCTTCGCGCCAGCGCGAAATGTCGCGCTTGATCTTCGACAGGTAGGAGGCCATCAGCCGCTCCCTTTCCGTCCGGGCAAGGCCGGGTCACGTGGGAAGAAAGCCGGCCGATTATGTCGGAAATTCGGCTACATAGCCGATTCCGCCACCACTTTGCCATACAGATAAAGAAAAGTGGATATTGCGATGCACAAACCGCATTGCTGCTATGCAGCATCAGCACTTCAAATCGCCGGAGGAAGTGTCTATCTTCCAACCATCGAACGAGAACGAACGCGTAAGAAAACGCAAATAGGTGCTGAAATGAACCTGATCCGCAACTACCGCAACTGGCGCCGCTACCGCGACACGGTCAACGAGCTGAGCCGCCTGTCCAACCGTGAACTCAACGACCTCGGCATTTCGCGCGGCGAGATTCCCTTCGTCGCCCGCAAGTCGGTCTGAGAATTCCGCAGATTTCGCCAGAACCGTCCTCCTCCCAGGTTCTGGCGAATAAGGCCGCCAATCACCTCCTCCCGATTGTCGGCCGCTATAACGACACCCGCCGGACCTCCTCCCCCGGCGGGTGTTGTTCTTTTCGGGCCATGGCGCGCCCGAACCCGGGCCGCCTTCCTTGCATTCGTCCACGGCCGGGACTAATTCCCCTTTCATGACAATCAAGCCCGTTCACGTCGTCGGCGGCGGTCTCGCCGGCTCCGAAGCCGCCTGGCAGATCGCGCAAGGCGGCGTCCCCGTCGTGCTGCACGAGATGCGCCCGGTGCGCGAGACACCCGTCCACAAGACGCATGGGCTCGCCGAGCTGGTCTGCTCGAACTCGTTCCGCTCGGACGACGCCGAGACCAACGCCGTCGGCGTGCTGCATGCCGAGATGCGCCTTGCCGGGTCGCTGATCATGGCGTCGGGCGACGCAAACCAGGTGCCGGCCGGCGGCGCGCTCGCCGTCGACCGCGACGGCTTCTCGGACGCCGTCACCGCAAAGCTCGAAGCGCATCCGCTCGTCACCATCGTGCGCGAGGAGATATCCGGCCTGCCGCCGCAGGAGTGGGATCAGGCCATCATCGCCACCGGGCCGCTGACCGCCCCGTCGCTGGCGCAGGCGATCGCCGAAAACACCGGGGCCGACGCGCTCGCCTTCTTCGACGCCATCGCCCCGATCATCCATTTCGACACCATTGACTTCGACGTCGCCTGGTTCCAGTCGCGCTACGACAAGGTCGGGCCCGGTGGCACCGGCAAGGACTACATCAACCTGCCGATGGACAAGGCGCAGTACGAGGCGTTCGTCGCCGCGCTGATCGAGGGCGAGAAGACCGAGTTCCGCGAATGGGAGGGCACACCCTATTTCGACGGCTGCCTGCCCATCGAGGTGATGGCGGAGCGGGGCGTCGAAACGCTGCGCCACGGCCCGATGAAGCCCATCGGCCTGACCAACCCGCACGACCCGACGGTGAAGGCCTACGCCGTGGTCCAGCTCCGGCAGGACAACGCGCTCGGCACGCTCTACAACATGGTCGGTTTCCAGACCAAGCTGAAGCATGGCGAGCAGGTGCGCATCTTCCGCACCATTCCCGGGCTCGAACAGGCCGAGTTCGCGCGGCTCGGCGGCCTGCACCGCAACACCTACATCAATTCGCCGACGCTGCTCGATTCGACGCTGCAACTGCAGAGCCGGCCCGGCCTGCGCTTCGCCGGCCAGATCACCGGCTGCGAGGGCTATGTCGAATCGGCCGCCATCGGCCTGCTCGCCGGCCGCTTCGCCGCCGCGCAGCGACTCGGCCGCGCGACAACGCCGCCGCCGCCGACCACGGCCTTCGGCGCGCTGCTCGGCCACATCACCGGCGGCCACATCGTCTCCGACGACGAGCCGGGCAAGCGCTCGTTCCAGCCGATGAACGTTAATTTCGGCCTGTTCCCGCCGCTGGAGGCAGGCACGAAGCTGAAGCCGGAGGGCTTCGAGGGCCGTTTCCGCGGCAAGGACAAGGCCGTCGCCAAGAAGAAGGCGCTGAGCCGCCGCGCGCTCGCCGATTGCCGCGCCTGGCTCGGGCTGGCGCCGCTGACGCAAGCGGCCGAATAAAAGCTCGTTTCAGGGGGATTTCCATGACCACGCTCGACAGCACCTTCCTCAGGGTCGAGCGCGACGGGCCTGTCGCGCTCATCCTCCTCGACCGGCCGGACAAGGCCAACTCGATGACGCCCGATTTCTGGGCCGACCTGCCGCGTATCGTCGATGCGCTCGCCTGCGATGAGGGCGTGCGCTGCGCAATCCTTGCCGGCGAAGGCAGGCACTTCACCGGCGGCATGGACCTTTCCGCCTTCGCCTCGCTCGCCGGCCTGTTCCAGAGTGAGCCGGGCCGCGCCGCCTACGCCATGCGCGACCTGATCCTGTCGCTCCAGAACGCCTTCAACGCGCTGGAGCGCGCCCGCTTCCCGGTCATCGCCGCGATCCACGGCGCCTGCGTCGGCGCCGGCATCGACATGATCACCGCCTGCGACCTCAGGATCGCCAGCAGCGACGCCTATTTCTCGGTCGAGGAGATCCATATCGGCATGGCGGCCGATGTCGGCACGCTCCAGCGCCTGCCGAAGCTGATCGCGCCTGCGGTCGCGGCCGAACTCGCCTATAGCGGCCGCCGCTTCCAGGCCGACGAGGCGAAGGCCATCGGCCTCGTCTCCGCCGTCCACGCCGACAAGGAGGCATTGATTACGGCGGCGCGCCAGATGGCGCATGAGATCGCCAAAAGATCGCCGCTCGCCATCGCCGGCATCAAGCGCAACCTCGCCTATGCCCGCGACCATTCGGTGGCCGACGGCCTCGACTATATCGCGACGTGGAACGCCGGCATGCTGCGCCCCGGCGAGCTGATGGCGGCGGTGCAGGCGAAGATGACGAAACGCGAGGCCGAGTTCGCCGACCTGCTTGCCGGGCAGAAGCTCGGCTGACTACTCGCCCGGCGCGATCCCGGCTTCGGACGAGTCCGGCAGACCGGGCTTGCCGGCCTCCGCCGGATTGCGCCGCACATAGGCCGCCTTCAGGCTCTCCGAGGTATCGCGCGAGCCGTCATGGCTCCAGCCAGGCGGGCGGAACAAGTAGCCGAGCCGCTGGCGCAGCGTCAGCCCCGGCGCGAGCGCGTCGCGGAACATGGCGATCCATTCGTGGAACGCCACCTTCAGCGGGTTGAACGTGCCGATGTTGTGAACGATGCCGTAGCGCGGCCGGTCCTCCTCCAGCTCCTCGACGAAGGTGCCGAACATCCGGTCCCAGACGATCAGCGTGCCGGCATAGTTGGCGTCGAGATAGCGCGGATTGGTGGCGTGGTGGACGCGATGATGCGACGGCGTGTTGAAGATGAACTCGACCGGCCGCCACAGTTTGCCGATGGTCTCGGTGTGGATCCAGAACTGGTAGACGAGGTTGAAGCCGAAGACGAAGACGATCACCGCCGGGTGGAAGCCGAGGAGCATCAGCGGCGCCTGAAGCACGAACATGCCGGTGAACAGCGCCGTCCACGACTGCCGCAGCGCGGTCGACAGATTGTAGTGCTGGCTCGAATGGTGGTTGATGTGCTCCGCCCACACCCAGCGCACCCGGTGGGCGATGCGGTGATACCAGTAGTAGCGCAGGTCATCGAGCAGGAAGGCGGCGAGGATCACCCACCACGCGGTGCCGAGGTCGAAGACGCGGAACTGCCACACCCAGAGCAGCGCCGAGTAGGAGACGAAGCCGAGCAGCAGGCCGGCGGCGACGTTGCCGACGCCCATCGTCAGGCTGGTCAGCGTGTCGCGCGTCTCGAACTCACCCCGGGCGCGGCCGGTGCGCACCAGCCACAGCTCGATCAGGATGGCGGCGACGAAAAACGGGATCGCAAGCTGCGTCACATCCGGAAACGCGTATCCGTCCATCGGCTTTCCTCCTTCAGGCCCGCCCGCCGGGCGCGGCGAACAGCTCCGCGACCGCCCGGGCCTCGCCTTCGCCAGCAAAGGTGAAGGCACCGCCCGGCCATGTAAAGTCCCTGAGGCGTAGCATCAGCGTGGCTCCCGTGACGCGCGGCGTTCCGGCAAGGTCGTGCGCGCCGACCATCCGCGTCAGGAACCTGTCGCCGACGGCGGCGACGATGCCAACGCGGCTATCCTCCAGCGCAAGGAACGCGGCGTCGCCGTCCTGCGTGAGGTACACCGCGACGATGGCGAGATCGGGGTAGTCGACGCCGAAGCGCGCCCGCGCCGCAAGCTCGTCCTCCAGCCGCGCGCGCCGGCTGCCGCCGGTCAGGTGCACGAGCAGCACCACGCCGGAAACGCCGATCACCACCATGACAGCAAGCAGCCCGAGGCTCATGCCGGCCTTCACCCTCCCCCGTCGTGGACGGATGCTAGCGCAGTCGCCGTCGCGACGTCAAAGCTGGCTACCCCCAGCCGCGCGCAGCAAAGCGAAGCATCGTCCAGTGGCGGCGCAGCGGCGAGATGTCGACCACCCGGCGCAGCGGCTGTGCCCCGGCCGCGGCCGCGCGCTTGAGATAGGGCGCGGAGAGCGAGGCCGGCAGGAAGGCCGGCCGCAGCGACGCCGGCATGCCCTTCGCCGCCTCCGCGAACCGCGCCGCATGCTCGCGCCCGAGCTCGATGAAGGCGGCGAGAGCACGCTGCGCCGCCTCGCTCTCGCCCGCCCCGGCGATGTCGTCACGGCTCGCCCCGGCGGCGGCGAGGATGTCGCCCGGCACGTAGCACTGGCCGCGGGCGCGGGTGAGCGGCATCAACCGCACCAGCCCGGCAATGGCCTGCGCGCAGCCGGCGTGGCCGGCAGCCGTGGCGAAGGCGGGCGCGGCCTCGGGCTCCAGCATCAGCGCGGCGAGCTGGATCATCGTCGAGGCCGTCTCGCCGCAATAGCCTTCGAGATCGGCGCGCGACGGCATCGGGTCGTCATAGAGGTCGAAGATCCGCGCCTCGAGATAGCGGTCGAAGGCGTCGAGCGGCAGGTCGTGACGGTCGATGGCGTCGAGAAGCGCCTCGGCGAGCGGATAGCCGCCCGCCGCCGGCTTGCCGCCGGCCAGCATGTCGCGCCACCACTGGATGCGCACCTCGCCCGGCAGCGGCTCGCGGATGCGGTCGCGGATCGAGGCGATCTCGGCGTTGAAGAGGTAGAGCGCCGTAAGATCGGCGCGCACGGCCTGCGGCGCGTAGAGCGTGGAGAGATAGCGATCCGGGTCGCTGCGGCGCAGCGTCTGGCTGTCGTCTATGCCTTGTGTGTGCGCCATGTCATTCGACGGCGACCAGCGCCGCCGCGACCAGCCTGTCCTCGGCGAGAAGCACGTTGTAGGTGCGCACGGCCGCGCCCGTCGACATCGGGTCCGCGCGGATGCCGGCCGTGCTCAGCGCCGCCCTAACCCCGGCCGGCAGCGGCCGCAGATCCGTGCCGCAGCCGACGAGAAGGATGTCGATCCCGTCCGCCTCGGCGATCGCGGCGGCGAAATCCTCGACGGTGAAGGTCGCCGGATCCCCCGGCTCCCAGCCGTGAATGCCGGAAGGCAGGCACAGGATCGAGCCGCGATGCGACATGTCGGCGAAACGGAAGCCGCCATTGCCGTAGGCGTCGATCGGCGCGCGCCCCGGAAAATGGGCCTCGCGGATGATGATGCCCCCGGCCATCCCTCGCTCAGGCCTTCGCGGCCGCCGCCTTGGCCTTGGCCACCGCCTTGTCGTCTTCCTCGCTGCCGAACATGTCGGGCCGGAGCTTGAACAGGATCAGCATCGGCCCGGCGATGAACAGCGACGAATAGGTGCCGATGAGAACGCCGATCAGGATCGCGAACATGAAGTCGCTGATGACCTCGCCGCCCCACAGATAGAGCGCGGTCAGCGCGAACAGCGTCGTCAGGCCGGTCAGGAAGGTGCGCGACAGCGTCTGGCTCAGCGACAGGTTGATGAGATCGACGATCGGCATCTTCTTGTAGCGTCGCAAGTTCTCGCGCACGCGGTCGTAGATGACGACGGTGTCGTTGATCGAATAGCCGACCACGGTGAGGATCGCGGCGATGCTGGCCAGGTTGAACTCGAAGCCGAACACCACATAGAGCCCGACCATGAAGACGACGTCGTGCAGGGTCGAGACGATGGCGCCGACGCCGAACTGCCATTCGAACCGCACCCAGATGTAGAGCAGCATGGCGAACATCGAGGCGATGACGCCGATGGTGCCCGTCCATGCCAGCTCCGAGGAGACGGTCGGTCCGACCACCTCGACGCGGCGGAACTCGTAGTCGGCGTCGAGCGCGCCGTGCACCTTGTCGACCACGCTCTGCTCGGCGGTGTCACCGCCTTCCGCCTGCCCCTCGACGCGGATCATCAGCTCGGCATTGCCGAATTCCTGAACCTGCACCTCGCCGATGTCGAGCGCGTTGAGGCGCGCGCGCACGTCGCCGGCATCGGCCGTGCCGTCCTTGGCCTGCACCTCGATCATCGAGCCGCCACGGAAGTCGATGCCGAGATTCATCGGCGTGACGAAGAACATCACCGCGATGAAGAGGGAGACGGCGGCCGAGAACGCGAAGGCGAGATTGCGCCAGCGCATCAGATTGACCTTGGGGTCGAGCGGCAGGTAGTGGACGAGGCCCGCCGGGAACTCGGTCGGCCGGCTGCGCCTCAGCCATATGGCGATCAGCCAGCGCGTCAGCGTGAACGCGGTGAACACGGTGGTGACGATGCCGATGGCAAGCGTGACAGCGAAGCCGCGGATCGGGCCGGTGCCCATGTAGAACAGGATGACGGCGGCGATCAGCGTCGTCAGGTTGGCGTCGACCACGGCGGCGAGCGCGCGCCGGAAGCCGGAATCGAGCGACTGGATCAGCGAGCGCCCCTGCGCGCGCTCCTCGCGCACGCGCTCGAAGATGATGACGTTGGAGTCGACCGCCATGCCGAGCGTCAGCGCGATGCCGGCGATGCCGGGCAGCGTCAGCGTCGCGCCAAGCGTGGTCAGGATGGCGATCATCATGATCAGGTTGGCGGCGAGGCCGATCGAGGCGAGGACGCCGAGCTTGCCGTAGGCGAGCACCATGAAGGCGAAGACGAGCATCGCCGCGATGCCGGTTGCGAAAGTGCCGGCCTCGATCGAGTCCTGCCCGAGGCTGGGGCCGACGGTGCGCTCCTCGATGATGGTCAGGTCCGCCGGCAGCGCGCCCGCGCGCAGGAGCACGGCGAGGTCGTTGGCGCTCTGGACGGTGAAGCTGCCGGAAATCTGCCCCGACCCGCCGAGGATCGGCTCGTTGATGCGCGGTGCCGAGATGACGTGGTTGTCGAGGATGATGGCGAACAGCCGCCCGACATTCTGCTGCGTCGCCTGGCCGAAGCGCGTCGCGCCCTGGTTGTCGAAGCGGAACGAGACGACCGGCTCGCTGGTGCGCTGGTCGAAGGTCGCCTGCGCGTCGATGAGGTTCTCGCCCGAGACGATGACGCGGTTCTCGATGATGTAGGGGACCGGCGGCTCGTCGTTGGAATACATCACCGTCGTGCCCGTCGGCGGGCGACCCTGGATCGCCTCCTCCACCGGTACCGACTGGTCGACCATCTGGAAGGTCAGCTTCGCGGTCTGGCCGAGGATGTCCTTGAGCCGCTGCGGGTCATCGAGGCCCGGCACCTGCACGAGGATGCGGTCGTTGCCCTGGCGCTGGATGATCGGCTCGGTGGTGCCGAGCTCGTTGACGCGGCGGTTGACGACCTCGACCGACTGGTTGACGGCGGTGCCGACGCGGTAGTTGATGCCCTCATCCGTCAGCGTGAAGCGCAGAAGGCCGGGCTCCGGCTCGGTCATCGTCAGCTCGACGACGCTGCCGGTGCCGAACATGCCGGACGAGACCGGCTGCGTCAGGCTGGCGAGCGCGGTCTTCGCCGCAGCGACCTGGTCGGCGTCGCGGATGCGCACCTGCACGTTGTGGCCCGTACCCGAAAGGCCGGTATAGCCGATGCTCGCATCGCGCAGCGCGGTGCGGATGTCGCCACGCGCGCTCTCGAGCCTGTCGGAGATCAGGTCGTTGCGGTCGATCTGGAGCAGGATGTGCGAGCCGCCCTGAAGATCGAGGCCCAGCGTCATCTGCCGCTTCGGAAGCCAGTTCGGCAGCGATGCCAGCGTGGACTGCGAGAGCAGATTGGGGGCGCTGACGATGATCGCCACGAACACCACCAGCCAGATCGAGATCGTCTTCCAGCGCGAGAAATAAAGCATCGTCTATCCGTCCTGACGGGCGCGGGTCCGGCCCGCGCCGCACATCACCGCATTGGCCGCGAATGCGGTTATTTCTTGGCGTTCTGGTTGGCGATCGGCTCGCCCTTGACGCGCACGTCGGCGATGGTGGCGCGCAGCGCCGTCACCTTGACGCCGTTGCCGAGGTCGATTTCGAGGTCGTCGTCATTGGCCTTCGTCACCTTGCCGATCAGGCCGCCGCCGGTGATGACCGTGTCGCCGCGCCGCACCGCCGCCAGCATCTCGCCGCGCTTCTTCATCTGCTGGCGCTGCGGCCGGATGATGAGGAAGTACATGATGACGAAGATCAGCACGAACGGCAGGATGCTGATGAAGACGTCGGGGCCGCCAGCGACTCCCTGGGCATAGGCCGGGGTAACGAACATGGAGAAACTCCTGAAGCAGAGGTGCGGAGCGGCCGCCGACCGGCCGCATGAAAAGTGGCCGGAATATAATGGTTGGCCACGCCAATGCAACCGCGCCCGCCCGCTTTTCGCCGGGCGGCAGGCATGTTAGGCGGAAGTGCGCCCGCCCCCCGAAATGGAAGCCGTTGCCGTCATGAAAGATATGCTGCCCGAAACGCTGGAAGAAAAGATCGACCGCCTGATCGCGACGATAGCCCGCCTCGCCCCCCGCGAGCCGGAGGCGACGGACCTCGCCGCCGCCGACTGCTTCGTCTGGTCGGCCGAGGGCGGCAGGCTGGAGCCGGTCCACCGCGTCAACCGCGTCGAGATCGCGCTGATCCGCGGCGTCGACCGGGTGCGCGACATCCTCGACGACAACACCCGCCGCTTCGCCTCCGGCCTGCCGGCCAACAACGCGCTTCTGTGGGGCGCGCGCGGCATGGGCAAGTCGTCGCTGGTCAAGGCCGTGCATGCGGCGATCAACCGCGACCTGGCAGAGGGCGAGTTGCCGCTGAAGCTGATCGAGATCCACCGCGAGGACATCGACACGCTGCCGAAGCTGCTGGCGATCCTCAAATCCGCGCCGTTCCGCTTCGTGCTGTTCTGCGACGACCTGTCCTTCGACCACGACGACACCTCCTACAAGTCGCTCAAGGCGGCGCTGGAAGGCGGCGTCGAGGGCCGGCCGGACAACGTCATCTTCTATGCGACCTCGAACCGGCGTCATCTCCTGCCGCGCGACATGATCGACAACGAGCGCTCGACCGCGATCAACCCCGGCGAGGCAGTGGAAGAGAAAGTCTCGCTGTCGGATCGCTTCGGCCTGTGGCTGGGCTTCCACAAATGCTCGCAGGACGAATATCTCGAGATGATCGACGGCTATGTCCGCCATTACGGGCTGGAGACGGACCCGCAGGAGCTGCGCCGCGAGGCGCTGGAATGGGCGACCACGCGCGGCAGCCGCTCGGGCCGCGTCGCCTGGCAGTTCGTGCAGGACCTCGCGGGGCGCATGGGCCGGCGGCTGGACGCGTAAAGCGTCCGGAACGGCGGAAAGACGATCGAATAAAAATCGCCCGCCGGACGGCGGGCGAGGAAGGCGAGCCGGACTGGAGGTACGACGCCCGCCGGTCTTTCTTCTGGTTGAAGCGTTCTCACTCCAGATAGGAGGTCGGATCGACCGGCGAGGAATCCTTGCGCACCTCGAAATGCAGCTTCGGCGTGTCGGCCGAGCCGCTCATGCCGGCGAGCGCGATGTCCTCGCCGCGGCGCACCTTCTGCCCGCGCTGGACCTTCAGCTCGCTCGCATGGCCGTAGACCGTGACCAGCCCGTTCTCGTGGCGCACCAGGACGGTGTTGCCGAATTCCTTCAGCCCGTCGCCGGCATAGATGACGACGCCGTTCTCCGCCGCCTTGACCGGCGTGCCGGCCGGCACGGCGATGTCGATGCCGTCATTGGCCTTGGCGCTGCCGCTGCCGAAGCCGGAGATCACGCGTCCGCGCACCGGCCAGCGCATCTTCGAGATGCCGCTCGCGTTCGGCGCGGGGGCCGACGCGTCGGCCGCGGCCTTCTGGATCGCGGTCTCTGCCTGCTTCGGCGGGGTATAGACGTTGGACGGGCGGTTGACCGCCGCGGTCGTCGTCTGGTCCGTCGCCGGCGTCGTGGCCACGGTCTGGACCGGCGCGGCGCCGCCCGCCGGGATCGTCAGCTTCTGGCCGATACGGATCAGCCCGCTCGACAGGCCGTTGGCCTGCTTGATCGCCTCGGTGCTCGCGCCCGTCTTGCGCGCGATGCCGTGCAGCGTGTCGCCGGCCACCACGGTGTAGGTTCCGCCCGCCGCCGCCGGGGCGGCCGTGTTGGGCGCGGCCGGCTCGGCCGTGGCGCTGCTCTTCGGCGCCGGCTGCTGCGGCAGCACCGCCACCCGCTCGCCGGGAGCCTGCGACGGGGTCGGCGTGCGGCCCGCCGGCACGTCGTAGCGTGTGCCGGTGGACGAGCGCGCATCGGCGACATTGGGGTTGGCGTCGGGCGCGCTGACCGGGGCGCGGGCCGAATGCACATAGGTCGGGATCACGACCTGCTGGCCGGCGGCGAGCGCGTTGGCGCTGGAAAGCCCGTTGGCCTTGAGGATGGCGTCGGTCGGCACGCCGAAGCGGCGCGACAGGTTGTAGACGGTCTCGCCCGGCTTGACCGTGATCTGCGTGCCGCCGGCGCGGGTCCAGCCGCCCTCGCCGTCGGTGGCGACCATCGCGTTCGGCTGCTGCGCCGTCGATGCCAGCGCCGGCTGGACAAGAGTGGGCGGCGCGGGCTGTACGGCGACGGGCGCGGGCTGCACCGCGGCGGCGGCCGGCGTCCGCAGCGGCTGCGTCGAGCCGGTGACGGTGGTGTCGAGGCTGGCGCGCGTGACCGGCGCCAGCGCCGGGCCGGACGAGACGCTGCCGGACGACACCGGCGGCAGGCTCTGCGGCGCAGCGGCCGGATAGGAATTGTTGTAGACCGGCTGCTGCGCCGGAGCCTGCGCATAGACGCCGCCGGCGCTGACGCTGCCCTGCGGGCGCGGCACGAGGCCAGCGCGATTGAGGATGCCGCCACGGCGCGGCGCGGCCGCGACCGAGCCGGTGCTCATCGTGTCGACCTGGGAATAGTCGCCCGGATAGGTCTGCGCGACCGGGGCCGGCTGGACGGGCCGCGAATCGCCCGTCAGGATGGAGTCCTGGAACCGCATCACATCGGAGCTGCAGCCGGCGAGAAGGCCGCCCGCCACGACGATGGCCGCGCCATGCGCAAGACTGCGCCGGTATTTGCCAGAGATTCCTGAACGCATCACCATACCCGCAATACTCGATACCTGAGACAGGCATGATTAAAGCGCGTTAATGTTACCGCGTGGTTAAGCGGCGACGCGTTGTTTGACGTTTCGCAAGAAAGCCGGTCACAGCGCCTGCGCGAGGCCCGGCGTCATCGGCTGGAAGCGCACCTCGGCCACCTGCTCGCGCTCGAAGCGGGAGCCGACCTTGGTCAGCTTCTCGACGGCCTGCACGCCCTCGCCCGGCCCGATGGCCGCGATCATGACGCCGCCGGAGGAAAGCTGGTCGGCGAAACCGCGCGGCAGCGTCTCGTAGGCTGCCCATGCGACGATGCGGTCGAACGGCCCCTCGGCCGGCAACCCTTGCGCGCCGTCGGCCTGGCGGGCGAGCACGTTGGCGAGGCCCAGCGCCTCGTGGCGCTGCGTCGCCTGGCGGGCGAGCGTCGCGAAGCGGTCGAGCGTCAGCACCCGCGCGGAGAGCCGCGCCATAACCGCCGCGGTGAAGCCCGAGCCGGTGCCGATCTCGAGCACCCGGCATTCGGGCTGGAGGTCGAGCGCGGCGAGGATGCGTATCTGGAGGTCCAGCCCCTCGATCGCCTGCCCGCACTCGATGGGAAGGCTGCGCTCGCCCCAGGCGTCTGCCTGCCATTGCTGCGGCACGAAGCCGGCGCGCGGCGTCGCCTCCACCGCCGCGACCAGCTCGCGCCGGTCGAGGCCGGCGCCGCGCATGCGCAGCAGAAAGGCCGCGAATCGTTCGCGTTCGGCTTCCGCGTCCATCGTCAGCTCAGCGCCTTGGCGATCTGGTCCTTCACCGCATAGGCCGTCAGGTCCATATGCAGCGGCGTGACCGAGATCATGCCGGCGCGCAGCGCGGCGAGGTCGGTGCCGTCGCGCACGTCGACCGGCTCGCGGCCGAAGCGCAGCCAGAAATAGGGAAAGCCGCGCCCGTCCTTGCGCTCGTCCAGCCACAGGCCATGGCTGAGCTTGCCCTGGTTGGTGACGGCGACGCCCCTGACCTCTTCCGGCCGGCAGTTCGGGAAATTGAGGTTGAGGAACACGTTTTCCGGCAGCGACAGGCCGATGAGCTTCTGGAGCACTTCGGGCGCGTGGCGCTCGCTGGTGCGCCAGTCGACGGTGCGGCCGTCCTCGCTCACCGAATAGCCCTGGCTCAACGCGATCGAGCGGATGCCGAGCAGCGTGCCTTCCATAGCGCCCGCGATGGTGCCGGACTAGGTGACGTCGTCGGCGACGTTCGAGCCGGCATTGACCCCCGACAGGATCAGGTCCGGCGGCTCGGGCATCAGATGGCGCACGCCCATGATGACGCAATCGGTCGGGGTGCCGCGCACGGCATAGTGCCGCTCGCGCACCTTGCGCATCCGCAGCGGCTCCGACAGGGACAGCGAGTGGGCGAAGCCCGACTGGTCGGTCTCGGGCGCGACCACCCACACCTCGTCGGTGAAGGAGCGCGCGATGCGCTCCAGCACCTGCAGGCCCTCGGCGTGGACGCCGTCGTCATTGGTCAGAAGAATGCGCATCAGGCCGCTCCGATCCGCTCGATGCCGCCCATATAGGGCTTCAGCGCGTCCGGCACGGTGATCGAGCCGTCCTCGTTCTGGTAGTTCTCCATCACCGCGATCAGCGCCCGGCCGACCGCGATGCCCGAGCCGTTCAGCGTGTGGACGAATTGCGGCTTGCCGTCGCCGGTGCGATAGCGCGCGTTCATGCGCCGCGCCTGGAAATCGCCGCAGACCGAGCAGGACGAGATCTCGCGATAGGCGTTCTGGCCCGGCAGCCAGACCTCGATGTCGTAGGTCTTGCGCGCGCCGAAGCCCATGTCGCCGCTGCACAGGACAACGGTGCGGAACGGCAGGCCGAGGCGCTTCAGCACCGTCTCGGCGCAGGCGGTCATCCGCTCGTGCTCGGCGACCGAGGACTCGGCGTCGGTGATCGACACCATCTCGACCTTGTTGAACTGGTGCTGGCGCAGCATGCCGCGCGTGTCGCGCCCGGCCGAGCCGGCCTCGGAGCGGAAGCAGGGCGTCAGCGCCGTAAAGCGCAGCGGCAGCTTCTCGCCGGCGAGGATCTCCTCGCGCACAAGGTTGGTCAGCGGCACTTCCGAGGTCGGGATCAGGCCGAGCCGCGCCTCGCCATGCGGGACGAAGAACAAATCCTCCTCAAACTTCGGCAGTTGCCCGGTGCCGTAGAGCGCGTCGTCGCGCACCAGCAGCGGCGGGATCACTTCCGTGTAGCCGTGCTCGGTGGTGTGGAGGTCGAGCATGAACTGGCCGAGCGCGCGCTCGAGCCGGGCGAGCTGGCCCGAGATCACGGTGAAGCGCGCGCCCGAAATCCGCGCCGCGCGCTCGAAATCCATCTGGCCGAGCGCCTCGCCGAGCTCGAAATGCTCCTTCGCCCAGTTGGGGCGCTTCGGCTCGCCGGCACGGCGCACCTCGACATTGTCGTGCTCGTCGCGGCCCGTAGGCACGTCGGCCAGCGGCAGGTTGGGGACGACGGCGAGCGCCTCAGCGAACGCCCTGTCGAGCGCGCGCTCCGTCGCCTCGCCCGACTGGATGAACTCCTTGATGCCGGCGACTTCCTGCTTCAGCTCCTCGGCGCGGGCGGAATCGCCGGCACGCATGGCGTTGCCGATCTCCTTGGAGGCGGCGTTGCGGCGCTCCTGCTTCTCCTGCAGGGCGACGAGATGGGCGCGCCGCGCCTCGTCCCGCGCGATCACGTCGACGACGACGGCCCGGGCGGCCTCCGGCGACTGGCCGCGCGCCGCGAGCGCGTCCGCGAGAGCCTGCGGGTTTTCACGAATCCACTTGATGTCGAGCATGGTCTGGAACCGTCCTCAGTGAGCAGGAGAAGACGTCGAGCGGGGTAGCCCGCAATTGGATTCGACGCAAGGCCACGGCCGCGCCCGGCCGGGCGATGGGATAGATTCCCCGCAATTCCGGACGGAAAAGTGCTTCATGCTTTTCCTGGAATTGCTTTAGGCCGAAGGCGTACCCTCGGACGACTTGGCCTCGGGCGCCGGCGATCCCCCGGCCAGTTCCGCCTCGAGCGCCGCCTCGCGTGCGGCTTCCTCGGCCGCCCGCTTCTTCTCGATCATGCGGCCGATCCAGATCGACGCCTCGTAGAGCAGGATGGTCGGCAGCGCGAGGCCGATCTGGCTCACCGGGTCGGGCGGCGTCAGCACGGCGGCGACGACGAAGGCGATGACGATGGCCCAACGGCGCTTGGAAACCAGCGTATCGACCCGCAGCAGCCCGACGCGCACCAGAAGCGTGGTCACGACCGGCAACTGGAACACCAGCCCGAAGGCCAGGATCAGCGTCATGATGAGGCCGAGATATTCCGACACGCGCGGCAGCAGCGAGATCTGGATCTCCTGATCCGGCCCGACCTGCTGCATGGCGAGGAAGAACCACATCACCATCGGCGTGAAGAAGAAATAGACCAGCGCCGCGCCGATCAGGAACAGGATCGGCGAGGCGATCAGGAACGGCAGGAAGGCGGCGCGCTCGTTGCGGTAGAGGCCCGGCGCGACGAACTTGTAGAGCTGCGTCGCGATCAGCGGGAAGGCAAGCACGATGCCGCCGAACATGCCGAGCTTGATCTGCGTGAAGAAGAATTCCTGCGGCGCGGTATAGATCAGGTCGACCTTGGACGGGTCGAGCCCGGCCCAGGCGGTCGCCCACTGGAACGGCAGCACCAGAAGGAGGAAAAGCTGCTTGGCGAAGAAGAAGCAGAAGAGGAAGGCGATGAAAAAGCCGACCAGCGACCAGATCAGTCGCGAGCGCAGTTCGATCAGGTGATCGAGCAGCGGCGCTGCCGATTTCTCGATGTCGTCGTCTTCCGCGGTCACGAGGCGGCTCCGCCAGTCTTCTTCTTCGGGGCGGCGGCCTTCTTCGCCGCCGGCTTTGCGGCGGCCGGCTTCGCGGCCGCCGGGGCAGATTTCGTCGCGGCGGGCTTCGCGGCAGCCGGTTTCGCGGCGGCCGGAACCGGCTTGGCAGCCGCCGGCTTCGCCGGCGCGGCGGCGGCAACGGCGGCCGGCGCGGGAGCCGGGCTCGCCGCCGCATCTTTCGCATCAGGCAATGCCGCAGCCTCGACCTTCGGCTTCGGCTTGGGCGGTTCGGCCTTCGGCGGGTTGAACGCCGCCTCGAGCCCGGCGCGCACGTCCTTGCCCGCCGATTCCAGCGGGTTCAGCGCCTTCTTGATGTCGGCCGTAGGGTTGAGCTTTCTGGCGTCGTCGGCGAGCTTCTTCAGATCGTCGAGCTCGGCCTCTTTCAGCGCCTCGTCGAACTGCTTGCGGAAATCGCCCGCCATGGCCCGCAGCTTCGCCGTCGTCTTGCCGACGGTGCGGAGCATGCCGGGCAGTTCCTTGGGACCGACGACCACGATCAGCACGATCGCGATCACCAGCATCTCCGTCCAGGCGATGTCAAACATGGCGTCTCAAACTCCCGACCGCCCCAGGGCGAGGCTCAGGAAGTCTTTCCGGCCTTTTCCTTGGGCGTGGAGACGGTCTCGTCGGCGCGATGCTCGACGGTCTTCGTCTCGTCGTCGTCGTCGGACATGCCCTTCTTGAAGCTCTTGATGCCCTTGGCCATGTCGCCCATCAGCTCCGGAATCTTGCCGCGCCCGAACAGGAGCAGCACCACGACCAGAACGATGAGCCAGTGCCAGATCGAGAAGGTACCCATAGCGATCTCTTTCCGTGTCTATCCATGCCGCTTCGGCGCGGCCTTATGTTGATTTATGCGCTTTCGCCGGTTCTTTCAAACACAAGCACGTCAGCTCCCCTCACCGTAAGCCAAATTTCCGGCCCTGAACCGGACAAAGCGCCGCACCGGACCCTCGCCCGGATCGGCCGCTCCATGCCCGGGACGGCAAGCTCCAGCAGCTCGACCACGCCAAGGAACCGGCGTGATAGCACTCGCGCGGGCGTTTGCCCATGCGTTTGTGAGACGTCGAAGCCGGAAAGTCGGATCGCCACCGTGGCCTGGGCGCCGTCGCCGATCGCGCCTGCGTCAAAGCTGCCCAGCGGCGTTTCGACCCGGCCCGCGGCAACGCGGCCGGCAAAGACGTTGAGCTCGGAAAAGAACCCCGCGGCGAAAAGGCTCGCCGGCTGGTGGTAGATCTCGTTCGCGGTTCCGGCCTGCACCAGCCTCCCGCCCTTCAGCAGCGCGATGCGGTCGCCCATGCGCATGGCTTCCTCGGCGTCGTGGGTGACGACGATGGCCGTCGCCCGGCTCTGGCGCAGGATCGCCAGCGTCTCGGCGCGCACCGAATCCTTCAGCCGCGAATCGAGCCCCGAGAACGGTTCGTCCATCAGAAGCACCGCCGGCCGCGGCGCGATGGCGCGCGCCAGCGCCACGCGCTGCTGCTCGCCGCCCGAAAGGCTGTGCGGGTAGGATTCGGCGTAGCGCTCCAGCCCGACCCGTTCCAGCGAGATCATCGCTTCGGCAAGCGCCTCCTCGCGCGACAGGGCGGTCAGGCCGAAGCGGACGTTCTCGAGGATGGTCAGGTGCGGGAACAGCGCGTAGTCCTGGAACACCAGCCCGACCGAACGCTTCTCCGGCGGCACGAAGATTCCGGGGCCGGCGATCACCTTGTCGTTGAGCAGCAGCCGCCCCTGCGTCTGCGCCTCGATGCCGGCGGCGATGCGCAGCAGCGTCGTCTTGCCCGAGCCGGATGGCCCGAGCAGGCACAGCACCTCGCCCGGCTCCGCCGTCAGCGATATGTCGGTCAGGGTCGGCACGCCGGCGGTGAATGCGTGGCCGACATGCTCGAAGGCGAGCCGCGCGGCGAAGGAAACCCCCGCCGTCACCCGTCCTGCCGCCGCTGTCGCCATGCTTCGCCTGCCGTTGTCACGCGTTCCGCGCGCGTCCCTTACCCCCGCTTTGCCCCCGGGCGCAACAGCAGCGGCATCAAGGCGCGTTCAATCGTTGGTTATGCGCGGGGTCAGCAGGCCGAGCTCCTCGAGGTCGATGTCGGTCAACGGGTCCTCGTCCTCGGTCAGGAGATCGGGATCGGCCGGCGGCTGCGGCACGGAAAAGCCGGTCGGCATGCGCGGCGAGAGCAGCCCCGCCCCCTTCAGCTCGTCCATGCCCGGAAGGTCGCGCACCTCCTCCAGCCCGAAATGGTCGAGGAAGGCGTCGCTCGTGCCGTAGGTGACCGGCCGGCCCGGCGTGCGGCGGCGGCCGCGCAACCGCACCCAGCCGGTTTCCAGGAGCGTGTCGAGCGTGCCCTTCGAGGTCTCGACGCCGCGGATTTCCTCGATCTCGGCCCGCGTCACCGGCTGGTGATAGGCGATGATGGCAAGGACCTCCAGCGCCGCGCGCGACAGCTTCTTCTGCTGCACGGCGTCGCGGCTCATCAGGAAGGCGAGATCGCCGGCCGTGCGGAACGCCCACCCGTCGCCGACCCGCACGAGGTTGACGCCGCGCCGCTCATACTGGCGCCGCACCGCCTCCATGACGGCCGGAACGTCCACCCCGTCCGGCAAGCGGGCAGCGAGCGCCTTCGTCGAAACCGGCTCGGCCGAGGCGAAGACGATGGCCTCGGCCATGCGCACGGCCTCGGCAAGATCGGCCGGCAAGGCAGCCGCATCGTCACTGTCCTCCGCCGCGCCGTCGAGCACGAACGGCATCACCTTGCCGCCGCCGCTCATGGCTCGGCCCCGTCGGCAAGAGCCTGCCTCTCCGGCCGCGCGCGCAGATAGAGCGGCGCGAACGCCTCGTCCTGCCGCATGTCGAGCGCGCCCTCGCGCACCAGCTCCAGGCTGGCGGCGAAGGAGGAGGCGATCGCCGTCGCCCGCTCGGCCGGCGTGGCGAGATAGCGGATCAGGAACATGTCGAGCGCGGTCCAGTCGCTCAGTTCGCCCACCATCCGCATCAATATCTCGCGCGCCTCCTTCAGCGACCACACGCCGCGCTTGGCGATCTGCACGTTGGTCACCGCCTGGCGCTGGCGCTGCGAGGCATAGGCGCTGAGCAGGTCGTAGAGCGTCGCCGAATAGGCGTCGTGCCGCTCGACGATGACCGTCTCCGGCATGCCGCGCGCGAACACGTCGCGGCCGAGCCGGTTGCGGTTGACGAGGCGGGCGGCGGCATCGCGCATCGCCTCCAGCCGCTTCAGGCGGAACTGCAGCACCGCCGCCAGCTCCTCGCCGCTCTCGCCCTCGTCGCCCGGCTGCTTCGGGATCAGGAGCTTCGACTTCAGGAAGGCGAGCCATGCGGCCATGACGAGATAATCCGCGGCAAGCTCGAGCCGGAGCCGGCGCGCCCGCTCGACGAAGGCGATATACTGCTCGGCCAGCGCCAGCACCGAGATGCGGGCGAGATCGACCTTCTGGGTGCGCGCAAGGTGAAGCAGGAGGTCGAGCGGCCCCTCGAAGCCGCTGACGTCGACCACCAGCGCAGGCTCGGAAACGCCTCGCTCCTCGTCCGTCCCGGACCAGAGCTTTTCCAGCGGCGTCGCCTTTGCGTTGCCCTTCGCGTTCACGTGGTTCCCACTCTCCTAGGCGACCGCCTCGAACAGGGCGGCGAACTCGGCCCTCGTTTCGTCCTCATCAGTGCCGTCGTCGGCGCCGAGCCCGGCGACGGCGCGTTCCGCGCGCCGCAGGGCCTCGCCCGACAGAGCCGGCGCGACGCCTGCAACGGCGCGCATTTCCTCCATCAGGCCGTTGCAGTGAAGAACGACATCGCAGCCGGCCGCAAGGATTGCCTGCGTCCTTCCCGCGAAATCCCCAGAAAGCGCCTTCATCGACACGTCGTCGCTCATCAGCAGGCCATCGAAGCCGAGCTCGCCGCGGATGATTTCCGCCACCGCCTTTGGCGAGGTCGTCGCCGGCCGCTCGGCGTCGATGGCGGTGTAGACGACATGCGCCGTCATCGCCATGGGCGCGTCGGCCAGCGCCCTGAAAGGCGGGAAGTCGTGGGCGCGCAATTCTTCCAGCGAGGCCTCGACCACCGGCAGGTGGTGATGGCTGTCGGCGAAGGCGCGGCCGTGGCCGGGGATGTGCTTGATGACCGGCAGCACGCCGCCGGCGGCGAGCCCGTCCATCGCGGCGCGACCCATGGCGGCGACGATGCCCGGCTCCTTGCCGTAGGCGCGGTCGCCGATCACGTCGTGCGCGCCCTCGACCGGCACGTCGAGCACCGGCAGGCAATCGGCGTTGACGCCATGGCGCAGGAGATCGAAGGCATGGAGGCGTGACATCAGCCACGCGGCGCGCAAGCCCGCCTGCGCGTCGTGGCGATAAAACGCGCCGAGCGCCGAGCCCGGCGGATAGTTCGGCGCCAGCGGCGGACGCAGGCGCTGCACGCGCCCGCCTTCCTGGTCGATGAACACCGGCGCGTCCGCCCTGCCCGCGCTCTCGCGCATGGCGGCGGTCAGGTCGCGGAGCTGCCCGGCGCTTTCGATGTTGCGGGCAAAGACGATGAAGCCCCACGGCCGCTCGTCGCGGTAGAAGGCGATCTCGTCGGGCGTCAGCGTCGTTCCCGACGCGCCAAGGATGATTGCTTTTGATTCGCTCATGGACGGAATCATACAAGCAAGCCGGGTTTTGCGCATCGGGGATCGAAAAAGGCGAAGCCGCCGCGCTCGAGACGCGGCGGCTCCATGGATTTCGAAAGGATCGCGTCAGCGCGAGACGAAGCAGCTTCCGCCGGCCGACTTGTAGCGGGTGCAGAGCTGGATGGCCTCGTCGCGGCTCGAGGCGGGGATGCGCACCCGGTAATAGGTGCCCCTGCCCTCGATGTCGGCGCGCACGATGTTGACGCCCTTGCCTTCGAGCACGCTGCCATAGCGGCGGGCGAGATCCTGATAGGTCGACTGCGCGCCCTCGGCGGTCGGCTGCGAGGCGATCTGCATCGACCATTCGCTGGTCGCGCCGGCCGGAGCCGCGGCGGCCGGAGCCGAAACGGGCGCGGCGACGGGCGCCGGCGCGGCCGGACGCTGGACCGCGGGCTGCGCCGCCGGCTGCTGCACGGGGGCTTGCGCCGCCGGGCGGGCGGGCGCCTGCGGCTCGGTGCGCTGCGTCGGCACGACGGCGACCGTCTGCGGCGTGTCGACGACCGGGCCGTCATCGATCTCGGCGGTGAGCGCGCCGTCGGCCGGCTGGGCGAGGACGCCGGCAAGCGGTTGCGCGGGGGCGGCCGGCTGCCCGGCGATGTCGGCGGGTTGCCCAAGCGCGGGTTCGGCGGCGGCCGGCTCGATCTCCTCGCGCGGCACCATGGTGCCGTCCGGGCGCACGACCATGGTGCGGACCCGGCGCGGCGTCACCACCGCCGTCTCCTCGGCGACCGGCGGCTGGGCGGCTTCCGGCTCGATCCGGTCCTCGGACTTGACCGCGCCGGCCTCGTCGTCGATGCCGGGCGCGAGCGCGACCGGCTCCTGCGCCGCCTCGCGGGCGTTGACGTCGACGGGCTCCTCGGTCGAGGAGATCAGCCGCTCCTGCTCGGGCGCGGCGTTGTTCGCGCCGCCGGCAACGCGCTGATAGACTTCGTTGTTCTGGTTGGGAACCGTCGCGCCGCCGGGGTTTTCCGGCCGCACCTTCATCGGCTCGGAATCGGCCCTGACCAGCGCCGGCGTGTCGGAGCCGCCACCGAACATCGACATGCCGAACACGCCGAAGCCGCCGAGAAGCGCGACGCCGGCGATGGCGGCTGCGACCAGGATGAAGCGGCGGCGCGGCGCGGGCTGCGCCTCCTCCTCGTCATAGGCCGAGCTTGCGACGGCCCTTTCGAGGTCGCTCTCGTAGTCGGCATCGGAATCCGGGAAGCTCTGCGCAGCCTGCCACTGGGCGTCGTCGAGCATGTAGGGCTGCATGTCCGGCAGGGCGGCGGCGACGGGCGCGGCGGCCGGGGCCGGCTCGTCCTGCGCCACGGTGCCGAAGACGTCGGCGAACTCGGCCTCCAGATCATCGAACGGCGCGGCCGCATCCTGCGCGCCGTAGTCGATATCGGGAATGTCGAGATCGTCGGCCACCGGCTGCACCGATTCCGCGACCTCGACGGTCTCGATCTCCGGCAGCGCGGCGCGCGGCGCGGCGGCCGGCGCGGCCGCCTTCGGCGCGTCATCGAGCGTGAACTCGAAATCGTCGTCGAAAAGGCCGGAAAACTCGTCCTCGGCCTGCGCCTGCGGCAGGTCGTCGGCAACATCGGGCGCAGTCGGGGGCGCATAGGCCTCGTATGCCGGCTGCTGGAAGGCGGGCGTCGCCTCCACCGGCGCTTCCTCATGCCCCGAAACGGGGGGCGTCATCGCCACGGCAGGCGAATGCGCGGGCGGAAAATTGGCGCGCCCGTAGGAGCCGAACGCGGATGAAGCGGGATAGACCGCCGCCGAGGCGACCGCGGCCGTCGCAGCGGCGGCGGCGACGTTGGCGGTTGCCGGCGAAGCAGGCACGGGCGCGGGCGCCGGATCGTCCGAGAGCAGCAGGCTCAGCTCCTCTTCGAGGCTGAGGCTGTGCGCGGAAGCGGGTTCGGCCGGCGTTTCCGGCTCGTCGTTGAAGGCGAAATCCGCCTCGGCCTCGACCTCGTCGGGCTCCGGCGCGATGTCGGCCGGCGCGGCATAGGCGGGCGCAGCCGCCTCCGGCGCGCTCACGGTTTCCTGCGCGGCGCTTGCGGCCAGCTCGCGCTCCAGCATGTCGATGTCGAACTCGGCGTCCGCCGCCCAGCTCTCGTCGGCCGCATCGTCGTAAGCGGCGGCCTCGTGGCGAACCGGCTCCTCGCGCGGCGCTTCGGCATAGGTCTCGCGACCTGCCCATTCGGATTCCGGGGCCGGCTCGACCTTGTAGCCCTCGCCCTCGCCCTCGCCGAGCAGCTCGCGCTCGAGCGCATCGTCGAGGCCGTCCTCGAACGCGGCGGGCGCGTCGTCATAAGCTTCCGGGGCTTCGGGGGCTTCCGGCGTCTGGAAGGCTGCCTCTGGGGCGGCGTAGGTCGCGGCCGGAGCGGCCTCCTCGACTGCCGGCTCGGCGAAGAAATCCTCGAAATCGGCATCGAGCGAAGCGACGGAGACCTCGTTGCCGGTCTCGGCCTCGTCGTACGGATAGGCCGCCGCCGGGCTTTCCTCGCGCCAGTCGGCGGCGGGAGCCTGCTCGTCGAAATCGGAGAAATCGAAATCGCCAGCCAGCTCCTTTTCGAGGTCGATCTCGAAATCGTCCATCGCCGGGGTCGGCGCAGGCGCGGCAGCCTGCGGCTCCGGCGCGCGCGGATCGTGGCCCATGATGCGCGTCAGTTCCGCGAACGGATCGTTCTCGGAAAAGTCCGTATAGTCGTCGCGCCTGACGTTGTTGGTGTCTGCCATGCTTTTTCCCACACTATACTCGGTCGGACGCCGGCGACGTCACTTAAGGTTGGCCCTTACCAAGGCATTGTGGGTAAAAGGTGACGGGAAGCCCGGCGGTATCTAGCGCATCTCCTGCGGAGCGTCGGCCCCGACCAGCGCCAGACCGGATGTCAGAACATCCGCGACGGCCCGCACCAGACCCAGCCTGGCACGGGTCAATTCTGGTTCGTTAACCTTAACAAACCGTAAGTCGGGATTGTCGGTGCCGCGATTCCAGTGGGCGTGGAACGCCTGCGCCAGATCGTAGAGGTAGAAAGCGAGCCGGTGCGGCTCCATCACCTGCGCCGCGGACTCGATCAGGCGCGGATATTCGGCGAGCTTGCGCACGAGGCCGATCTCGCCCTCGTCGGTCAGCAGATGCGCGGCCGCCTTCATCGCCTCCCGGTCCGGCATGGAGCCGAGCTGCTCTGCCGCCTGCCGGAACACCGAATGGCAGCGCGCCGAGGCATACTGGACGTAGAACACCGGGTTGTCCTTGGACTGCTCCGTCACCTTGGCGAAGTCGAAATCGAGCGGCTCGCTGTTCTTGCGGTAGAGCATCATGAAACGGATCGGGTCGCGCCCGACCTCGTCGACCACGTCGCGCAGCGTCACGAACTCCCCTGCCCGCTTCGACATGCGCACCGGCTCGCCGTCGCGGTAGAGCTTGACGAGGTTGCACAAAAGCACGGTCAGCTTCAGCGTGTTGCCGGAAACGGCGTTGGCCAGCGCCTCCAGCCGCTTGACGTAGCCGCCATGGTCGGCGCCGAGGACGAAGATCAGCTCGCCGAAGCCGCGCGCGAACTTGTCCTTCATGTAGGCGACATCGGCGGCGAAATAGGTGTAGGAGCCGTCCGACTTGACCAGCGGCCGGTCCTGGTCGTCGCCGACCACGGTCGAGCGGAACAGCGTCTGCTCGCGGTCCTCCCAGTCGTCCGGCTTCTCGCCCTTGGGCGGCGGCAGCTTGCCCTTGTAGACATGGCCCTTGAGCGTCAGGTCGGCGATGGCCGCGCCGATGGGCGCGCCGTTGCCCTCGTGCAGCGTGCGCTCCGAGAAGAACACCTCGTGATGGACATTGAGCGCGGCGAGGTCCTCGCGGATCATCGCCATCATGGCGTCGATGGTGCGGTCCTTGACCAGCGCCAGCGCCTTTTCCGCCGGCATGGCGAGCAGCCGCTGGCCGAACTCCTCCGCCAGCGCCTTGCCGACCGGCACCAGATAGTCGCCGGGATAGAGCCCGGCCGGGATCTCGCCGATCGTCTCGCCCAGCGCCTCGCGATAGCGCAGCATCACCGAGCGGGCGAGCACGTCGATCTGCGCGCCGGCGTCGTTGATGTAGTATTCCTTGGTCACGTCGTAGCCGGCGAAACCCATGATGTTGGCGAGCGCGTCGCCCACCACCGCGCCGCGGCAATGGCCGACATGCATCGGCCCGGTCGGGTTGGCCGAGACGTATTCGACATTGACCTTGCGGCCGGCGCCGATGGCCGAGCGGCCGTAATCGTCCGCCGCGTCGAGGATGTCGGCGAGCCGCGCCTGCCAGAACGCGTCCGACAGCCGCAGGTTGACGAAGCCCGGCCCGGCGACCTCGACGGCGGCGACGTCGGCATCGCCGCGCAGCGCCCCGGCGATCCGTTCGGCCAGCGCGCGCGGGTTCTCGCCCACCGACTTCGCCAGCACCATCGCGGCGTTGGTGGCGAGGTCGCCATGGCTGGCGTCGCGCGGCGGCTCGACCGCGAGGCGGGTGAAATCGAGCGCCGCGCCGTCCTTCGTCTGAAGGCCGAGCGTTTCGATCGCCGCGACGATGCGCGAGGAAAACAGCGCGAAGATGTTCATGTCGTACCTGCCCGGATTGGGAAAGCGGGGCGAAAAGGCCCGGCAAGATGTGGCGCTTCGCCTAACCCAATTCCGGAGTCCGGTCAAACAGGCGCCGGTGCTCCTTGATGGCGTAGGTATCGGTCATGCCGGCGATGAAATCGGCGACATAGCGCGCCCGCGCCGCCTCCCCGGTCAGTTCCGGTTCGTGGCCATGGCCTTCCGGCATATCGGCCGGGCGCTCGAAATAGCGGGTGAAGAGGTCATGGACGATCAGGTCCGCCCCCTCGCGCACCGCCATCACGTCGGGATGGCGATAAAGGTTGGCGTAGAGGAAGGTCTTCAGCTCCTTCTCCGCCGCCGCCATCCCGCCCGAGAACGCGACGACCGGCCGGCCGGCGTCGTGGATTCCGGCGACGCCTTGCGGCGCGAGGGCATCGAGATTGGCCTGTGCCGTCGCGATCGCGTCCTCGACCATGACGGTGATCTGCCGGCGCATCAGCTCGTGCCCGGTGCGCACCGCATCGAGGCCCGGATAGCGCGCCCGCACCGCGGCGAGGATGCCGGCCGGCAGCGACACCGCCTCCAGCATGTCGAGCGAAAGCAGGCCGGCGCGCAGGCCGTCGTCGATATCGTGCGCGTCATAGGCGATGTCGTCGGCGATCGCCGCCGCCTGCGCCTCGACGGAGGCGTATTTGTCGAGCTCGAGATCGAACCGCGCGTTGAAGCTCAGGATCGTCCCCGGCACCGCGCCCTTCAGCGGCCGCCCCGCGGCATCGATGAGCGGGCCATTGTGCTTGACCAACCCCTCCAGCGTCTCCCATGTCAGGTTCAGCCCGTCGAACTCGGCATAGCGCCGCTCCAGCCCGGTGACGATGCGCAGCGACTGGGCGTTGTGGTCGAACCCGCCCCACGGCGTCATCAGCGCGTCGAGCGTCTCCTCGCCGGTATGGCCGAACGGGGTGTGGCCGAAATCGTGGACGAGCGCGATGGCCTCGGCGAGGTCCTCGTCGGCGCGCAGGGCGCGGGCGATGGCGCGGGCGATCTGCGCCACCTCGATCGTGTGCGTCAGCCGGGTGCGGTAATGGTCGCCCTCATGGGCGATGAACACCTGCGTCTTGTGCTTCAGCCGACGGAACGCGGTCGAATGGATGATCCGGTCGCGGTCGCGCTGGAAAGGCGTGCGCGTCGGGCTCTCCGGCTCCGGGAAAAGCCGCCCGCGCGAGGCCGCCGGATCGCAGGCATAAGGCGCGCGCGGCCGGTAGCCGAAGCCGATACGCTCGAACGATGCCGTCACGATTGCGTCCCCTGCCGTACCCTTGCCACTGGGGTGGCGTGTTGACTTGCCCCTTCCCGCTTCATACCTATTGGGCGAATGCGATGGCAAGGTGGCCGCTATGGGCGTCGATGCGAAGACCGAAATGAAGGGTGTCGAGGTCAGCGAGGCAGCAGTGCGCAAGATCGCGGCGCTGCTCGCCGGCGAGCCGGACAAGATCGGCTTGCGCGTCGCCGTCGAGGGCGGCGGCTGCTCGGGCTTTTCCTACATCATCGACCTGACCGATAAGAAGAACGACGACGACGTCGTCATCGAGCGCGACGGCGCGCGGGTGCTGATCGACGACCTGTCGCTCGTCTATATGGGCGGCTCGGTGATCGACTTCGTCGACGACCTGATGGGCCAGTCGTTCCAGATCAAGAATCCCAACGCCGTCGCCTCCTGCGGCTGCGGCACCTCGTTCTCGATCTGAGCGCGGCGAGAGCCGCCGAACGTTCGAAGCGTCGCCCTCCTATCCACCGTCCTTGCCGCGCCGCGCCCCCGGGGTCGGCGCCTTGCCACTCCCGGGCAACAGATAATCAGGTGAACCATGCCAGTTACCCCTGCCAATCCCAGGCGCTGGCTGGTCCTGATCGCCGTGATGCTGGCCATCCTGCCGGTCGTGTTCGACATGACCATCCTGCATGTCGCCGTGCCGACCCTCACCCAGTCGCTCGGGGCGACCGGCAACGAGGTGCTGTGGATCATCGACATCTATCCGCTGTTGATGGCCGGTCTGCTGGTGCCGATGGGAACGCTGGCCGACAGGGTCGGCAACCGGCGGGTCCTGCTGGCGGGCCTGACCGTTTTCGCCATCGCCTCGGGACTGGCCGCGTTCGCGCAGAGCGCGACGATGCTGATCGGCGCGCGCGTGCTGCTGGCGCTTGGCGGCTCGATGATCATGCCCTGCGTTCTGGGCATCATCCGCCGCAACTTCGAGGACGAGGGCGAGCGCGCCATGGCGCTCGGCCTCTGGAGCGCGGCCGCGGCCGCCGGGGCGGCGATCGGCCCGTTGATCGGGGGCGCGCTGCTGGAACAGTTCTGGTGGGGATCGGTGTTCCTGATCAACGTGCCGATCATGCTGGTCATCGCCCCCGTCTGCTACCTGCTTTTGCCGCGCATCGAGGAGACGACCCCGGGAAAATGGCCCATCGGCCAGGCAATCGTGCTGATTCTGGGGATGATTTCGCTCGTCTACGGCATCAAGGCCGGGTTCGCCGCCGGCCAGCCGCCAGTGCCCGCCCCGCTGGTTATTGCCTTCGGCATCGCCATGCTGGCGGCGTTTGCGCGCAAGCAGTTGCGGTCGAGCGAACCGATGCTGGACCTGACGCTGTTCTCGCATCCCGCGATCGTTGCCGGGATAATCATGGCCATCGTGGCCATGGGCGCGCTGGGCGGCGTCGAGCTGACGCTGGCGCAGGAACTGCAATATGTGCTGGACAAGTCGCCGCTTCAGGCCGGGATCTTCATGATCCCGCTGATGGCGGCCGTGGCGGTCGGCGGCCCGGTTGCCGGCTACCTGTCGAACCTGTTTGGACTGCGCCCGGTGGCCGTGCTGTCGCTTCTCGTTTCGGCGATCGCGCTCGGGTTTCTCGCCTGGAGCGACTTCCATGATCCGGGCATGATCGTGCCGGCGATGCTGGCGGTTCTGGGGCTGATGCTGAGCACCGGCCTGACCGCCTCGTCCATCGCCATCATGGGTTCGGTCGAGGCCAGCAAGGGCGGCGCGGCGGGCTCGCTCGAGGCCACCGGCTATGAGCTGGGCACCGGGCTGGGGATCGCCCTGTTCGGCGTCTTCATGTCCGGCGTCTTCGGCCGCACCATCGAGATGCCGGCCGGCCTCACGCCCCAGCAGGCCGAGCAGGCGGCGCGGTCGATCGGGGACACCTATCTGGTGGCTCACCAGCTTGCCGCCGGAGAGGGCGCGGCGCTGATCGCGGCCGGCAAGGCCGCCTTCAGCACCACCCATTCGGTGCTCCTGTCAGTCTCCGCCGCGCTGATCGGCTCGCTTGCGCTCCTCGTGTTCTTCCTGCTGGCCAACTACCGCGACGATGGCGGCTCCCGCGGCTGAGCCGGGCGGCAATCCGGACATCCGCCCCCTCAGGCTTCCGCCGCCATCGCCGCCTCGCGCAGGTCTTCGGCGTCGCCGGTCGCGCCGTTGAAGACGAGGTTGAGCGCCACCGCCGCGATCGAGGCGAGCAGGATGCCCGAATCGACCAGCGGGCCGATGGCCTTGGGCAACCAGATATGGAACTCGGGCGCGACCACCGGGATCATGCCGAAGCCGAGCGAGATCGCCACCACGAACAGATTGTTGCGGTTGGTGCGGAAATCGACCGCCGACAGGATGCGGATGCCGGTGGCCGCCACCATGCCGAACATCACGATGCCGGCCCCGCCCAGCACGACCGTCGGCAGCGCCTCGACCAGCGCGCCCATCTTCGGGATCAGCCCCAGCGTCACCATGATGACGCCGCCGGCGACGCAGACGAAGCGGCTGCGCACGCCGGTGACGCCGACGAGGCCGACATTTTGCGAGAAGCTCGTATAGGGGAAGGTGTTGAAGACGCCGCCGAGCACGGTGCCGAGGCCGTCCATGCGCAGGCCCGCCGACAGCATCGGCTGGGTGATCCTCTTGCCGGTCATCTCACCCAGCGCCAGGAACATGCCGGTCGATTCGATCATGACGACGATCATCACCAGCACCATGGTCACGATCAGGATCGGGTCGAAGACCGGCATGCCGAAATGGAACGGCATGATCGGCGCGAACCAGGCGGCGCTCGCCACCTTGTCGAAATGCATCATCCCGAGGGCGGCGGCGACGATGCCGCCGAAGACGATGCCGATCAGCACGGCGATGTTGCACAGGAAGCCCGTGGTGAAGCGCGCGACGCCGATGATGACGCCGAGCACGGCGAGCGACAGCACGATGTTGGAGACCGGCGCATAGGCCGCGTTCGGCACGCTCGGCGCGAGCCTCAGGCCCTCCGGCGGCGCGGGCAGTGTGGCATTCGCCGCGCCCGCCGCCTCCACCGCCGAGCCCAGCCACGCGGCATGGGCGGGATCGACGATCCTCGGCGCGGTCGGGCCGACCGGCAGGCCGAAGATCCAGTTGATGCCGATCTTCATCAGCGTCACGCCGATGACGAGGATGATCGTCCCCGTCACCACCGGCGGGAAGAAGCGCAGCATGCGGCTGACGAAGGGCGCGATCAGCACCGTGATGATGCCTGCGCCGATGATCGCGCCGAAGATCATGCGCGCGCCCTCGTGGCCGGGATTGGCGACCGCCATCGACACCATCGGCCCGACGGCGGCGAAGGTGACGCCCATCATCACCGGCAGCTTGATGCCGAACCAAGGCGTCGCGCCCATCGATTGCAGGATCGACACGATCCCGCAGACGAAGAGGTCGGCCGAGATCAGGAACGCGACGTCGGCCGGGTCGAGCTGCAGGGCGCGCCCGACGATGAGCGGCACGGCGACGGCGCCGGCATACATGACGAGAACGTGCTGCAGGCCGAGCGTGAACAGGCGCGGCGCGGGCAGCATCTCATCGACGGGATGCGTCGATACGGTGGACATTATTTTTCTCCTCCTTGCGCAACGGCCCCTCCAGAGGTTCCCTCGGCCGTCGCAATGGTGCAGAGTCGCCCTTATGCGGTCCGCTGACCATCAAGAACTGTTTGAAATAGTGTCGGGCATTTCATGAAAATCGCCACCTGGAACATCAACGGCGTGCGCGCGCGCATCGACAACCTCCTCCACTGGCTGAAGGAGAGCGGGCCGGACATCGTCTGCCTTCAGGAAATCAAGACGATGGACGACGGCTTTCCCCGGCTCGAGATCGAGGCGCTGGGCTATCACGTCGAGACCCACGGCCAGAAGGGCTTCAACGGCGTCGCCATCCTGTCGAAGCTGCGCTTCGACGAGGTCAATCGCGGCCTGCCCGGCGACGACGCCGACGAGCAGGCGCGCTTCATCGAGGGCGTGTTCTCGACTGAAGGCGGCGCGCTGCGCGTCGTCTCGCTTTACCTGCCCAACGGCAACCCGGTCGCCGAGGAGCGCAAGTTCGGTTACAAGCTGGCGTGGATGGAACGGCTCGAGCGCTGGGCGCACGAGCGGCTGGCGCTGGAGGAGCCGCTGGTGCTGGCCGGCGACTACAACGTCATCCCGCAGCCCATCGACGCGAAGAACCCGGCCGAATGGGTGAATGACGCGCTCTACCAGCCCGAAAGCCGCGGCGCGCTGCGCCGGCTCGAATATCTCGGCTTCACCGACGCGATTCGTGCCGTCGGCGACGACCAGCTCTTCACCTTCTGGGATTACCAGGGCGGCGCGTGGCAGAAGAACAACGGCATCCGCATCGACCATCTGATGCTGTCGCCGGAAGCCGCGAACCGCCTCGCCGCGGCCGACATCGAAAAGCACGTGCGGGCGTGGGAGAAGCCGTCGGACCACGTGCCAGCGGTGGTGGAACTCGCGCTGAACTGAAGATAGCGGAAAGCCGGACCAAGCCGAAGGCGGGCCGCCGTCAGTTGTTGCCCTGGCCGAGCAGGTCCTGCGCCAGCGCGATCGCCGTGCGGCGGTCGGCCTCGCCGGCCAGCGCGAAGGCTTCCTCCTGCATGCCGCGTATCCACGGCTTGTCGCCCGAGGGCGCGCGCTCCAGCGCGGCCGTCATCATGGCGAGGCCGCGCACGGCCTTGCCGCTCTGGAACAGCAGATAGCCCAGCGTCGCCTGCGCGCCGGCATGACCCTTCTCGGCGGCGAGCTGGAACCAGCGCCCGGCCTGGCGGATGTTGGACTTGGCGCCGCCCTCGCCGTTCATCAGCATCTTGCCGACCTCGAACTGGGCGTTGGGATTGCGATAGGTGGCGGCGGCGCGCATGTAATAATCCTGCGCGGCGATGGGGTTCGGCTGTACGGGCGAGCCGGGGATGCCGGCGCGGGTATAGGCGCCGAGCGCCACCAGCGCGTCGGAGACGTAGCTTTCCTCGGGCGAGCCGGGCTCGACCTCCTGCGCCGCGATCTCCTGATAGAACTTGAACGCCTCGTAATCGTTGCGCGCCACGCCGTCGCCCTCGGCATACATGCGCGCCAGCTTCCAGCGGGCGCCGAGCTGGCCCTTGTCGGCGGCGTAGCGGTAGGCTTCAAGCGCCTGCTCCTTGTGGCCGCTCTTGTAGGCGGTGAAGCCGAAGCGGAACGCGGCCCACGGGCTTTTCTGCTCCTCGGGCGTGCCGATGACCGACTGGTCGAGCGCATGAGCACGCGGCGCGGCGGAAAGCGCGCCTGCAACGACCGCGCAGAATACGCCCGCCATCATCAGGCGGTTCGCCGGTCTGGTGCTCAGAACATCGTACACGATCATCTTCATCCTTGCCGCGGGCGGTGCGGCGTCGTCTCCCGGCGCGCGCCTCTGTCGTGCGCTTTCACCGAGGCCTAACGAGGTGCTCCGGGTTTATGGCGGGAAGTGGGCAATCCGCCATAGCGCCGAAGACACACCGCACGGATGTCGCGTCACTGTTGCCGAATAGCCACAAGGAAAAACCCGCGCCGACAGGCGGCCAACGTCCGGAAACCGCGATGCGGTCACGATTTCTCCTGTCGCAAACGCCTTGCCGCCTGCGACGAAGACATGCAGCGTGAAAGTCGTCGCGAGGTGAGGAACAAGGCTACGGGCAGGACAGGGATCGCGAGCCAGCCCGCAAGCTCGGCGGCCCACCCCCAACGATATTGCCAGGAAATGAATTCCGGCACGCCGTTGTCGTCATACCACGGCGCAATGGAGATCATGGCCAGCCCCAGAACGTAGCAAACGATGAGCGCCACGAGAGCCGCGGTCACGGAAGGTGGGACGGATTTCATGGAACGCCCCTTCCACAGATAGGCCAGCCAGGCCACCGAGACGCCGACGAATGCAAGGGGATAGAAAAGGATCATCAGCATTGCGCGTCGCTCTACTTCGTGAGTCCAGGGGACTGAAGGGGCAACAACGCCTGGAAATCAAGCGCCGCCCGCCCCGGCGGTTGTCGGAGCAGGTCGATTGCAGGCGCCGCACGGAGGGTCGCGGTTATTCCGGCAGGACGCGCACCGCGCCCTTGTCGGCGCTGGCGGCGAAGGCGGCATAGGCCTTGAGCGCGGTGGTGACGTTGCGCTTGCGCGGGGCAGCCGGCTTCCAGCCCAGCCTGTCCTGCTCGGTGCGGCGCGTCGCCAGCTCGGCGTCGGAGACGCGCAGGGAGATCGTGCGGCCGGGAATGTCGATGTCGATGATGTCGCCGTTGCGCACGAGGCCGATGGCCCCGCCCTGCGCAGCTTCCGGCGAGGCATGGCCGATGGAGAGGCCGGACGTTCCGCCCGAGAAGCGCCCATCGGTCAGCAGCGCGCAGGCCTTGCCCAGCCCCTTCGACTTCAGGTAGCTCGTCGGATAGAGCATTTCCTGCATGCCGGGGCCGCCCTTCGGCCCCTCGTAGCGGATGACGACCACGTCGCCCGCCTTGACCTCGTTGCCGAGGATGCCCTTCACCGCCGCGTCCTGGCTTTCGAACACCACCGCCGGGCCGGAGAATTTCAGGATCGATTCATCGACGCCGGCCGTCTTCACCACGCAGCCGTCGAGCGCGATATTGCCCTTGAGCACGGCAAGGCCGCCATCCTTGGAGAACGGGTGCTCGACCGAGCGGATGACGCCGGCGACGCCGTCGGTGTCGAGGTCGTCCCAGCGGGCCGCCTGGCTGAACGCGGTCTGCGTGGGAATGCCGCCGGGCGCGGCGCGGAAGAACTCGCGCACGCTCTCGCTGCTGGTGCGGGTGATGTCCCAGCGGTCGATGGCCTCGCCGAGCGTCGCGGCGTGGACGGTCGGCGTGTCGCGGTGGATCAGGCCGCCGCGGTCGAGCTCGCCGAGGATGCGCATGATGCCGCCGGCGCGGTGGACGTCCTCCATGTGGACGTCGTTCTTGGCCGGCGCGACCTTGGACAGGCACGGCACCCGGCGCGACAGCGCGTCGATGTCGGCAAGCGTGAAGTCGATGCCGCCCTCATGGGCGGCCGCGAGGATGTGCAGCACCGTGTTGGTCGAGCCGCCCATGGCGACGTCGAGCGACATGGCGTTCTCGAACGCCTTGCGGTTGGCGACGTTGCGCGGCAGCACGCTGTCGTCGTCCTGCTCGTAATAACGCTGGGCGAGGTCGACGATGAGATGTCCCGCCTCCACGAACAGGCGCTTGCGGTCGGCGTGGGTCGCCAGCGTCGAGCCGTTGCCGGGCAGCGACAGGCCGAGCGCCTCTGTCAGGCAGTTCATCGAATTGGCGGTGAACATGCCCGAGCACGAGCCGCAGGTCGGGCAGGCCGAGCGCTCGATCACCTTGACGTCGTCGTCGGAGACGGCGTCGTCGGCCGCCGCGACCATCGCGTCGACGAGGTCGAGCGCATGCGTCTTGCCGTGAAGCACGACCTTGCCGGCCTCCATCGGCCCGCCGGAGACGAAGACGGACGGGATGTTGAGCCGCATCGCCGCGTTGAGCATGCCGGGCGTGATCTTGTCGCAATTGGAGATGCAGACCATGGCGTCGGCGCAATGGGCGTTGACCATGTACTCCACGCTGTCGGCGATGATCTCGCGCGACGGCAGCGAATAGAGCATGCCGTCATGGCCCATGGCGATGCCGTCGTCGACCGCGATGGTGTTGAACTCCTTGGCGACGCCGCCCGCCGCCTCGATCTCGCGCGCCACGAGCTGGCCGAGGTCCTTGAGATGCACATGGCCGGGCACGAACTGGGTGAAGGAGTTGACGACGGCGATGATCGGCTTGCCGAAATCGCCGTCCTTCATGCCGGTGGCGCGCCACAGGCCGCGCGCGCCCGCCATGTTGCGTCCGTGGGTCGTCGTGCGGGAGCGATAGGGGGGCATGGCGTTTCCAGACCTTGTTGGCTTTTCCGGTGTTTGAAATAGCTACTTAACGGCTACAGGCGGGCCTGTCAGCGCCCGCCTGTTGGCTCAAGGAAATTGTCAGCCGGCTTCGCGCAGCCGCGCAAGGGCCTCTTCGAGCCTCGCGCGCGCTTCGCGAAGCTCGTCGAGCTTCTCGCGCTCGCTCTCCACCACCTCGGGCGCGGCCTTGGCGACGAATTGCGGGTTGCCGAGCTTCTTCTCGATGCGGGCGACCTCGTCGGCGTTCTTCGCCAGCTCCTTCGTCAGCCGGGCGGCTTCGGCCTTCAGGTCGATCAGGTCGCCGAGCGGCAGGCAGGCGGTGGCCTCGCCGGCGACGATCTGGGCCGAGCCCTTCGGCGCGCCTTCCGCGAAGCCGACCTCGCTGATGCGCGCCAGCCGGCGGATCGCCGGGTCGTGGCGCGCGGCGCGCTCGCGGGTCACGGAATTCGCGCCCACCAGCACCAGCGGCGCGGTGGCCGCGGGCGGCACGTTCATCTCCGAGCGCACCGAGCGGATGCCGGAGACGAGATCGATCAGCCAGTTGATCTCGGCGGCCGCCTCGGCGTCCTCGAAATCCGGCGTCGGCCAGGCGGCGTGGCACAGCAGCGTCTCGCGCGCCATCCCCTCCCCGGCCGTCTGCGCCCACAGCTCCTCCGTCATGAACGGCATCATCGGGTGCAGGAGCTTGAAGATCTCGTCGAGGACATGGGCCATCACTGCCTGGCTCTCGGCCTTGGCCGCCTCGTCGTCGCCGGCGAAGACCGGCTTCAGGAGCTCCACATACCAGTCGCAGACGAGGTTCCAGACGAAGCGGTAGGCCGCGGCGGAAGCCTCGTTGAAGCGGAAGCCGGTGATGCCGGCGGTGATCTCGCCGGTGGCGCGGGTCAGCTCCGTCAGCGCCCAGCGATTGACCGTCAGCTTCGCATCCTCGGGACGGAAATCGGGGTCGCGCTTCACGCCGTTCATCTCGGCGAAGCGGGTCGCGTTCCACAGCTTGGTGCCGAAATTGCGGTAGCCGGCGACGCGCGCCGGGTCGAGCTTCACGTCGCGCCCCTGCGCCGCCATGATGGCGAGGGTGAAGCGCAGCGCGTCCGCGCCGTACTCGTCGATCAGCTCCAGCGGGTCAATGACGTTGCCCTTGGACTTCGACATCTTGGCGCCGTGCTTGTCGCGCACCAGCGCATGGACGTAGACGGTATGGAACGGCTCCTCCTCCATGAAATGCAGGCCCATCATCATCATCCGGGCGACCCAGAAGAAGATGATGTCGAAGCCGGTGACGAGGACGTCTGTCTGGTAATAGGTTTCCAGCTCCTTCGTCTTTTCCGGCCAGCCGAGCGTCGAGAACGGCCACAGCGCCGACGAGAACCAGGTGTCGAGCACATCCTCGTCGCGGGTGAGTATCTTGCCAGGCTCGTAGTTTTCCAGTTGGTCCTTGACCCAGTCGCGCCAGGGCGTGTCGACGGCGAGATAGTACTCGACCGCCTCGTCGAGCGCCTCCTTCTCCGTCTTGGCGACGAAGACATGGCCGTCCGGCCCGTACCAGGCCGGGATCTGGTGGCCCCACCAGAGCTGGCGCGAGACGCACCAGGGCTGGATGTTCTCCATCCACTCGAAATAGGTCTTTTCCCAGTTCTTCGGCACGAAATTGGTGCGGCCCTCGCGCACGGCGGCGATGGCGGGTTTGGCCAGCGTCGCGGCGTCGACATACCACTGGTCGGTCAGGAACGGCTCGATCGGCACGCCGCCGCGGTCGCCATGCGGAACCATGTGGCGGTGCGGCTCGATCTTGTCGAGGAAACCGCCTTCCTCCATGAGTTGGACGACGAGCTTGCGCGCCTCGAAGCGGTCGAGGCCGTGCAGTTGCTCCCACACCGCCTCGCGCTGACTCGTTTTCTCAACGCCGTCGAGGAAGTCGTCGTTATCCTTGATGTTTATCGTCGCGTCGACATTCAGCACGTTGACCAGCGCCAGCCCGTGGCGCTTGCCGACCTCGAAATCGTTGAAGTCGTGCGCCGGGGTGATCTTGACCGCGCCGGTGCCCTTCTCGGGGTCGGAATATTCGTCCGCGACAATGGGAATGCGGCGGCCGACGATGGGCAGCACCGCATGCTTGCCGACGAGGCCGGCATAGCGCTCGTCGTCCGGGTGGACGGCGACGCCGGTGTCGCCCAGCATCGTCTCCGGCCGCGTCGTGGCGACGGTGATGTAGCTCGACGGGTCAAGCGGGTCGTAGCTCTTGCCCTCGACCGGATAGCGGAAGTGCCAGAGGTTGCCGTCGAGCTCGACCTGCTCGACCTCGAGGTCGGAGATGGCGGTGAGCAGCTTCGGGTCCCAGTTGACCAGCCGCTTGTCCTTGTAGATCAGCCCTTCCTTGTAGAGCGTGACGAAGACCTCGAGCACCGCTTCCGACAGCCCCTCGTCCATCGTGAAGCGCTCGCGCGACCAGTCGCAGGACGCGCCGAGCCGCTTCAACTGGTTGAAGATCATGCCGCCGGATTCGGCCTTCCACTCCCAGACCTTGTCGATGAACTCCTCACGCGTCAGGTCGCGGCGATAAATCTGCTTCTCGGCGAGTTGGCGCTCGACCACCATCTGGGTGGCGATGCCGGCATGGTCCATGCCCGGCTGCCACAGGACGTTCTTGCCGCGCATGCGCTCGAAACGGACCATTATGTCCTGGAGCGTGTTGTTGAGCGCGTGGCCCATATGCAGCGAGCCGGTGACGTTGGGCGGCGGGATGACGATGGCGAAGCTCTCGGCCCCCGGCTGCGAACCGGCTCCGGCCGCGAATGCGTTCGTCTCCTCCCAGGCCTTGGCGATCCTGGGTTCGACGGCCTTGGCGTCATAGGTCTTGTCGAGCATGGGGGAAATCCGGGGTTCGGGGTATCTGTCCGGGTGTAAACCGGAAGGGCCGTGCCAAGTCAACCGTAGCGCATGTCCCCCGAAAGTGGGAACCGGTTTCGGGACAAGGACATGCGTCGAAACGGGAAACTGAAGCGCATGGAGCAAATCCGGAGGATTGCGACGCGCTTCAGGCGCGGCCCCACCGGAGGCCCGACGAAAAACGCCGCCCCGGAAGGGCGGCGATGTCGCGGCGCAAGCCGGGCAGGCAGCGCATGGAAAGGGTGGAGGCTTGCCGGGCCGGCCGGTCAGCCGCCGCGCGCGACGCGCTCGATCTCCTCGCGCACCAGCCGCTCGACCAGTGTCGGCAAATTGTTGTCGAGCCAGTCCTGAAGCATCGGCCGCAGCATCTCCTCCGCCATCTCGTCGAACGAGCGGCGGCGGCTGGCCGCGAACACCTCGGAAAGCTCGCCGAAGGCGGCGGCCACCTGCCGGCCGGTCTGATCCGACATCAGCATGGTCCTGCCCTCGCCCGCATGCGTCTCCGCCGAAGACGCGTCCGCTTCCACGGCGAAAGCCGCCGGGGCCGGCTCGTCTTCCTCCTCGGCCGAAGCGCCGAAATCCGTCGCGGGCTGAACGGGGGAGAGGTGCTGCTGGGCGGCTTCGCTCACCGCCCGCAACGGGTGGACGACGTGCCTATCAGCGGCGCGGTCCGCCTCGCCGTCCTCGTCCACGGCTTCTGAAAGGTCACGCTCCGGCCAGCCGGTAAAGCCGGCCGACGGCATGGACACGGGCTGCGGCTCGCGCAGCTCGGCCTCGAAAACCTCGACCTCGCGTTCCGGCTCGTCGTGGCCGGCTTCCGCCTCGCCCAATGGCGAGACCTGCGGCAAATCCTGGTCCTCCAGCGGCTTGCGCACGGTGTCGCTGTCTTCGATGATCCGGCGAATGGACGCCAGAATTTCTTCCATCGAAGGTTCGCGCTGGGCGCTGCCTGTCTGTGCCATGGTTACAACTGCCGTCTTCTTCGTTCCGCTCAGTCGTTGCCGCCGGAAATATACATCGATGCCGAATCTATAATTTCAGGATAGACGAGGCCGGACGCCCGGCGAAGCCCCGGCCTTTCCTCGACGCAACTTTCACACAAGTTTGGCCTTCGCCCTGCGCCCGCCCGCGCTCAGCGGCCGTCCGGCGTCTTGGTGCCCACCCACTTGTCCTTGACGGCGTCGTAATGCTCCCGCGGATCATAGGTGGCGACGGCGAGGCCGAGCCGCTTCGGCGAAAGCTGGCCCATCGCCGACAGGATGGCGTAGCTCGCCGCCACCACGTCGCGCTCGGCGCTGGCGACGTTGATCTGCGCCGTGATGACGTCGGCCTGGGCGTTGAGCACGTCGAGCGTGGTGCGCTGGCCGACATTGCGCTCCTCGATGACGCCGTTCAGCGCGAGCTGCGCCGCCGACACCAGCTCGCGCCCGGCCGCGACCACCTCGCGCGCGGCGACGTACTGCGTCCACGCGGCCGTCACCGCATTGCGCACCTGATCGCGCGCGACGTCGACCTCGATGCGGGCCTGTCCGAGCGACTCCTTCGAGCGGCGCACCTGCGCCGAGGCGAGGCCGCCCTGATAGATCGGGATCGTCAGGTTGAGGCCGACCGAGGCGGAATCGCTTCTGTCGACACCGGGGTTGAGGGTGACACCGGGCAGGCCGTTCGTCTCACGGTAGGAATGGCTCACCCCGGCCTGGGCGCTGATCTGCGGCAGGAGCGAACCTTCCGCCGACTTGACCTGGAACGACGCCGCGTCGACGAGATGAAGCGTCGCCTTGACGACCGGATGTTCGTGGAGCGCGGCCCCCAGCGCCGCGTCGATGCCCGCCGGCAGAAGCTTGGCGACCGGCCCGGCGGGCTGGAGATTGCCCGGCTTGTCGCCGACGAGCCGCAGATAGGTGGCCTCGCTGGCGAGAACCTGCGCCCGCGCCGCGCTCAGCTGGGCGACGGCGGCGGCCTGCTGCGCCTGCGCCTGCGCGACGTCGGTGCGGGTGCCCTCGCCAACCTCGAAGCGCGAGGAGGCGGCGCGCACCTGCTCGCTGAGGAAGTCGAGGTTGCGGGCGCGGAACGTCGCGATCTGGCGGTCGCGCAGCACGTCGACATAGGCGGCGGCCGCGTTGAAAAGGATGTCCTGCTCGGTGTTGCGCAGGCTTTCGTTGGCCGCGCGCACCTGTGCCTCGGCGGCGCGCACATTGTTCAGCGTCTGAAAGCCGTCGAACAGCGACTGCTGGATCTGGATGCCGAAGGAGCCGGTGGTGATTCGGCTGGTGTTGTTGGTGGAGGTGTAGTTCAGGCTGCCGCTGGCGCCGATATAGGGCCGCCAGCCGGACTTGGCGATGGCGACGCCCTCGTCGGTGACACGCACGCCCGCGCGGGCCGAATTGACGCTGGCGTTGTTCTGGTATGCGCGGGCGAGCGCGCCATGGATCGTCTCTGCCATCGACGGCTGCGAGAGCGCGAGAACCCCCGACATGGCGATCACGGCGTACAAGCCTTTACGAATCACGGACACGACCTACCTCACGCGAATTGAGCAGACACTGCGTCGCAGCCCCGGCCATAGTGATCTCTTGCCGGAACCCGGCACGCGACAAACCCTCCCCATGGCGCCTCATTCAGGGGCGCCACGCATCCTCGCGGCGGAACGCTACACGATTTCGAAAGGGGTGGCGTTACACTTTGGTAACATTCCCAGATAAATTTCCCCCGGGATAAATTTGGGGAAACGAGAGCCGTTCAGAACTGGAAGGCCGGCACGCGCCGGAACGCCTCGAGCGGCGGAACCGCGGCGTTGAAGACCGGGCGCGAGGAAACCAGCCCGTCTTCCTTGATCCACAGCGTCGCGCGCGCCGAATTGCCCTCGCCGACCACGGCCACGAGCCGGCCGCCATCCTTGAGCTGGCCGATCAGCGCCTGCGGCGCGTCGTCGACCGCGCCCTCGACGATAATCACGTCATAAGGCGCCTGCTGGGCATGTCCGGCCTCGAGCGGGCCCTCGATCACGGAAACGTTATCGTAGCCGAGGCCGGCGAGCCGCTCACGGGCTTCGCCGGCAAGGCGCGCGTCGCTTTCGAGCGCGACGACGAAGCCGGCGATCCGCGCCAGGATGGCGCTGGAATAGCCGGTGCCGCAACCGACATCGAGCACGAGGTCGCCGGGGCGCACGTCGGCGAGCTGGATGAGCTTGCCGAAGGGCGAGGCGCGCATCAGGAAACGGCCGGGGCGGCCGGGCGCGATCCGGATGTCCTCGTCCATATAGGCGAGCGGCTTGAGGTCGGCGGGCACGAACGCCTCGCGCGGCGCTTCCAGCATGGCGTCGAGGATGGCGACATCGGTCACGTCGGTCGTGCGCAACTGCCCATCGACCATCTTTACCCGCATTTCCTGGAAATCGACTGTCATGTCCACATCCGCCCGCCTTCGCGGACACCCCTGAAAAAACGGCAAATTCCGGCCTGTCAGGCCCGGTTTCGTCAGGTTTGTGTAACGCCAATTTCGCGTTTGTCCAGCCTTTCGTTCCCTGCCGCGACGCCGCACCCGGCCGCGGTTCTGCCATCGCGCAACGAGGCATCGCCGTGCCGGTTCGGAGCTGCGCTGTCAGGGAAAAGAAATGGTGGGTGATGTAGGGATCGAACCTACGACCCGCTGATTAAGAGTCAGCTGCTCTACCAACTGAGCTAATCACCCACGGTGTCGATATGACGAGCCGCCTATAAATAGTCCGACCCGCGCTGTCCAGACATAAAGTGTCGCCGCGGCTCATTTGTTTGCGACGCCCCGGCGAAGCCGGAAAGGACGGATCAGGAAAGGAAAGTGGCTCCCCGGGACGGATTCGAACCATCGACCAACCGGTTAACAGCCGGTTGCTCTACCGCTGAGCTACCGGGGAATGCCTGCTCGCGCTGATGTGGCCGCCTCATAGCAACAGTCTTCGCCTTTGCAAAGCACCAATCGGCATCAGCGCCGAATTTATTGTCGCCGCCGCTCTGGCGTTTCGACCTGCCGGGTCTCATATCTGCCACCGCACGGCCCTATGCGGGCGAAACGGGCGACAGGCAAGCGGAACGCCGCCGCAACGAGCGTTGGGATCATGGCCACGAAAGACGACAGGACCGAGGACGGCGGGCAAAGGCGGCCGGGCAAGCGCCGGATCTCGGTGCTCGGCCGCGAGTTCGCCATGCCGCAGTCGCGCCCCGTGCGCATCGCCATCGGCGTCGTGCTGGTGTTCCTCGGCATGCTCGGCTTCCTGCCCGTGCTGGGCTTCTGGATGATTCCGCTCGGCATCCTCGTGCTGTCCTACGAGTTCGCCACCGTCAGGCGCTGGCGGCGGCGCTTCGAGCTGTGGTGGGCGGAGCGCCGGGGCCGACGGCGGCAGTCGCGCCCGCGCCGCTGACCGGCTCCGCAACCAGCCCCCCGCTGGCCGTTTCCGGCTCCGTGACGATTCAGCACAGATTGGGGTCGGGTGGCTTGACGCCCATTTGCCCTCCACCTATGGAAGCGCCTTGAACGCTTCAGGCGGAGAGGCCTCGTGGCGGAGTGGTTACGCAGAGGACTGCAAATCCTTGCACGCCGGTTCGATTCCGGCCGAGGCCTCCAATCCTTCCTGAAGACGTTCGATTTTCCCCAGTTCTCCTCCGCAGCGCGCCAGAGCCGGCGCGCTTTCCGCGTTTTCCCGCCGCCGCAGTTTTGCCCCAAGCCCTGCCAATGGGAAACAAATTGTGCCACTAATCGTTGTGCATGCGATGGGACGACCGGACAGGAGAATACCATGACAGCAAGGGCAGGCATCCTCGCGGGAACCGCACTGGCGCTTTTGATGGCTTCCGGCCACGCATTCGCGGCCACGCAGCCCGGCACACCGGCATCGCCACCGACGGAAGCGGCCTCCCCGCTGCTGCTGGCGCAGGCCGATACGCCGGTAAGGCCGGAGGATGAAGAAGAGGACGGAACGTCCGAAAGCGACGCGCCGACCGCCGCCGAACCGATCCCCGGCCAGCCGCCCGCAGAGGCGACGCCGCCCGCCCCGACGCCACCCCCGGCACAGGCGCCCGAGCAGCCCGCGCCGACGCCGCCGGCCGCGCCCGAGCCGCCCGCAGCCCCGCCAGCAGGCGGCGGCGCGGAGCCCATTCCGGGCCAGCCCCCCGCAGACGCGGCTCCACAGCCGCCGACAGAGGCTCCGCGCCCGCCGCAGAGCGAGCAGCCCGCACCGACCCCACCGGCACAGCCCGCACCCACTCCGCCTCCTGCGGACGGCGGGGCGGAACCCATCCCCGGCCAGCCCCCGGCAGGCACGACCCCGCCGCCGCCGACCGAGGCTCCGCGCCCGCCGCAGGGCGAGCAGCCCGCACCGACGCCGCCGACCCAGCCCGCGCCCCCGGCGGGCGGCGGGGCGGCGGAACCGGTGCGCGACGCGCCGATCCTCGACAGCGACAAGGAGGCGGGCGACGCCGCGCCCGGCGATGCCGCCCAGCAGCCGCCGGCCGAACCGGCCGCGCCGCCTCCGGCCAGCGACGCCGAGGCCCAGCAGCTCGAGGAGCCGGTTCAGGTCGAATCGCTGCGCCAGGAGGAAGGCCGCCGCGTCGAGCGCCGCGAGGAGCGGCGTGAACGGCGCGACGGCGCCGACGTCCTGCGCGAGATCGGCGACCGGCTGGTCATCCAGCTCGGCAACAATGCCGTCGTCCAGAGCGACGACCGCCGCCGCCTCGAGCACGACGCCTCGGAGGTCTATTACGAGGAGCTGCCGCGCGGCCGCACCCGCGAGACCATCGTGCGCCCGAACGGCGTCCAGGTGGTGACGGTCTACGACCGCTACGGCGACGTCATGCGCCGTTCGCGCATCATGCCGGACGGCCGCGAGCACGTCCTCGTCTATGCCGGCGACGGCCGCGAGCGCGAGGAGCGCCGCCAGTGGCGCGATCCGGGCCTCGACCTGCCGCCGCTCCGTCTCGGCATCCCGGCCGACGAGTACATCCTCGACGCCGGCCGGGTGGACGACGCCGGCGCCTACTACGACTTCCTCGAGCAGCCGCCCGTCGACCGCGTGCGCCGGCTCTACTCGGTGGACGAGGTGCGCTACTCGGCGCGCGTGCGCGACAGCGTGCGCCGCATCGACCTCGACACCATCACCTTCGATTTCGGCTCGGCCTCCATCGCCGAGGACGCGATCCCGCGGCTGAGCACGCTTGCCGACGCCATGGGACGCATGCTCGACGACAACCCGGCCGAGACCTTCCTGATCGAGGGTCACACCGACGCCGTCGGCTCCGACCTCGCCAACTTGGCGCTGTCGGACCGCCGCGCCGAGGCGGTCGCGGCGGCGCTGAGCAACGTCTTCGGCCTCCCGCCGGAGAATCTCGTCACGCAAGGCTATGGCGAGCGCTACCTCAAGGTGAACACGCAGGAGCCGGAGCGCGAGAACCGCCGCGTCGCCGTGCGCCGCATCACGCCGCTGGTCGCGCCCGTGGCGTCCGGCCAGTAGCGGCCGCCCACGCTGAAATGGAGAAAGGCCCGGCGGACGACCGCCGGGCCTTTTTCATGCAGAGCGCCGGGAAAGCCGGCCTAGCCGAAGGAGCGCACCAGCCTGGTGTCCGTGCGCTCGAGCACCGCGTCCGGGACGAAGAAATCGGCCACCAGCGGCCCGGTCGCGCCCGGCGCATAGGCCGAGAAGTCGCTGACGCCCTCGGCCCGCAGCACCTCCTCGTCGATGAAGAAGTTGCCCGTCGCCTCGCGCGACGGCCGCGTCAGGATGGCGTGGGCGGCGTCGGCCATGATCGCGGGCGAGCGGCTCATCGCCGCCACCGTCTCGCCGCCGAGAAGGTTGCGCACCGCCGCCGTGTCGATGGCCGTCAGCGGCCACAGCGAATTGACGGCGATGCCGTCCTTCGCGAACTCAGCGCTCATGCCGAGCGTGCACATCGACATGCCGTATTTGGCCATGGTGTAGGCGACATGCCCCTTGAACCATTTCGCGTTCATGTCGAGCGGCGGCGCGAGGTTGAGGATATGCGGGTTCTGCGCCTTCTTCAGGTGCGGGATGCAGGTCTTCGAGACGAGGAAGGTGCCGCGCGTGTTGATCTGGTGCATCAAATCGTAGCGCTTCATGTCCGTCGACGGCGTGTCCGTCAGGCTGATGGCGCTGGCGTTGTTGACGCAGACGTCGATGCCGCCGAAGGCCTCGACCGTGCGTGCCACCGCGTCGAGGACCTGCGCCTCCTCGCGGATGTCGCACAGGATCGGCAGCGCCCTGCCGCCGGCCGCCTCGATCTCCGCGGCCGCCGTATGGATCGTGCCCGGCAGCTTCGGGTGCGGCTCGGCGGTCTTGGCGGCAATCGTGACATTCGCCCCGTCCCGCGCCGCGCGCAGCGCGATCGCCAGCCCGATGCCGCGCGACCCGCCCGAAATGAACAGCGTCTTTCGTTTCAGCGACATGGTCTTCCTCCCCTCTCCCGCCCTTTATCCGAAGATGCGCTCGCCCTGCTCGTCGATAAGCTGGCGGGCCTTGCGCAGGGTGATGTCGACCGCGTCGTCCTTCGAGGCGAAGCGGTCGGCGCGGATGAAGCGATGCTCCTTCGTCTCGCCGCCGACCTGCTTGGCGATGATGCCGCAGGTCTGGTACTGGCCGCCCTCGACGAACGGGGCGGGACGGATGACGAAGCCCTTGTACTCGACCGGGTCGAGCGGCGGCTCTTGCCTTTCCGCGCCGCCGCCGCCACCGAACAGTTTCTTCCAGAACGACATGGCCTCGTCTCCTTGCTTCGTCTGCCTTTACCCCGGACTAGCCCAGCTCGCCGCCGCTGGCTAGGTGGCAGCCACCGCTGCCTGCGCCCGCTTCACCGCCGGACGCTCCAGCATGCGGTTGAAATGATCGTGAACGCGCGGGAAGCGGGCGATGTCGACGCCGTCGGCCCCGAGCCAGCCGGCGATGGTGAAGAGATAGGGATCGGCGATCGAATAGGCCTCGCCCATGACCCACGGCCCGCGCAGCATCTCCTTCTCGATCAGGTCGAAGCAGGCGGTCATGTTCTCCGGCACCTTCTTCTGCATGGCGACATGGGCGTCCGCGTCATCGGCCCAGCGGCTGCCGCGCACGCGATGGGCATGGGCGACATGGACGGTCGAGCACAGATAGCTGTTGAAGGCCTGCAGCTCGGCGAACAGGAACGGGTCGTCGAGCGGCGCGAGCCTCGCCGCCGGAAAGCTCTGGGCGATGAAGGCGAGGATCGCCGGGGTTTCCGTCAGCACGCCGCGCGGCGTGGCGAGCGCCGGCACCCTGCCCTTCGGGTTGACCGCGAGATAGGCGGGCGCGCGCTGCTCGCCGGAAGTGAAATCGACGCGCCGCGCCTCATAGGGCGCCTGCGCCTCCTCGAGGGCGATGTGCGAGGCGAGCGAGCAGGTGTTGGGCGCATAGAAGAAGGTGAACATGGGGGCAGCCTGTCCGGGTTTCGGTTTTCCGACAGGCTGGACCGGCGCGGTGCCATTTGCAACGCCGGAATGAAGGATTTCAGCCCGGCAGGGTGTCGGCCCCGGAACCAAGCGGGCGCTGCATCAGCACCACGTCGACCCAGCGGCCGAACTTGAAGCCGACGGAGGCGAAGGTGCCGACCGGCCGGAAGCCGAGCGCCCGATGCAGCCCGACCGAGCCGTCATTGCCGCTGTCGCCGATCACCGCCAGCATCTGCCGCCACGGCCCCGCCTCGCAGCGGGCGATCAGCTCGACAAGCAGCGCGCGGCCGACGCCGCGCCGGGGAAAATCTGGCGCGACATAGACCGAATCCTCGACCGCGTAGCGATAGGCCGCACGCGGCCGGAACGGCCCGGCATAGGCGTAGCCGGCGATGCACCCGTCGATCTCGGCGACCAGCCAGGGCAGCCCCTTGGCCAGCACGGCCGCCCGGCGCGCCTTCATGTCGTCGAGCGCGGGCGGCTCCTCCTCGAACGAGCCGAGCCCGTGAAGGACGTGATGCGCGTAGATCGCCTGCACCGCCTCCATGTCGTCATCGCGCGCGTCGCGAAGGATGACCGCGCCGGAAAACGGGGCGGTCGGCTCTGCCTGTGCTGTCATGGGGATTCCTCGACGGGATGCGGAAGCGGCCGGCGCGGCCTCCGGCATCGGTAGAAAATCGGCAAGGCCGGGATCATAGCACAATTTCGCCGGGCGGCAGGGTCAATCGTCCCGCGCCGCGAAGGCGGGATGGAAGGCGACGATCCCCAACGGCGTCTCCGATGCCAGCGCCAGAACCTGGAAGTATTCCGCCGGCAGGTCGGGGTAGTCGAGCGAGGACGAGGCGCGGAAGCCGAAGCGCCGGTAATAGGCGGGGTCGCCGACGAGGACGCAGCCCTTCGCCCCCGCATCGCCAAGCCGCGCCAGCCCGGCGCGCATCAGCGCCGTTCCGACGCCGCTTCGCTGCCTGTCCGGCCGGACCGAGAGCGGCCCGACGCCGAACCAGCCCGGCGCCGGCGCGCCGTCGACCGTGATCGGCGAGAAGGCGACATGGCCGACGATCTCGCCATCCTCGACCGCGACGAGGGAAACGGCGAGCGCACCTGCCGCGCGCAGGGCGTCGACGATCGCGCCTTCCGTCTGCGCGCTATAGTTCATCCCCGCGAACGCGGCCGAAGTGACGGCGCGGATCGCGCCGGCGTCGCCTTCGCGTTCGTCGCGGATGATCGTCTCGGGCATGCCGCTGTTCTTTCATGGAAAAACCCGGCCTTGCGCCGGGTTTTTCAAGTTCTGGTCTAGCTGTCGAGGAAGCTGCGCAGCTTGCGGCTGCGGCTGGGGTGCTTGAGCTTGCGCAGCGCCTTGGCCTCGATCTGGCGGATGCGCTCGCGCGTCACCGAGAATTGCTGGCCGACTTCCTCCAGCGTGTGGTCGGTGTTCATGCCGATGCCGAAGCGCATCCTGAGCACGCGCTCCTCGCGCGGGGTCAGCGAGGCGAGGACCCGCGTCGTCGTCTCGCGCAGATTGGCCTGGATCGCCGCGTCGATCGGCAGGATCGCGCCCTTGTCCTCGATGAAATCGCCGAGGTGGCTGTCCTCCTCGTCGCCCACCGGGGTTTCGAGCGAGATCGGCTCCTTGGCGATCTTCAGCACCTTGCGCACCTTTTCCAGCGGCATGGCGAGCTTTTCCGCCAGCTCCTCCGGCGTCGGCTCGCGGCCGATCTCGTGCAGCATCTGGCGCGAGGTGCGCACGATCTTGTTGATCGTCTCGATCATGTGGACCGGGATGCGGATGGTTCTTGCCTGATCGGCAATCGAGCGGGTGATCGCCTGCCTGATCCACCACGTCGCGTAGGTCGAGAACTTGTAGCCCCGGCGGTACTCGAACTTGTCGACCGCCTTCATCAGGCCGATATTGCCTTCCTGGATCAGGTCGAGGAACTGAAGGCCGCGGTTCGTGTACTTCTTGGCGATGGAGATGACGAGGCGCAGGTTCGCCTCCACCATCTCCTTCTTGGCGATGGCCGCCTCGCGCTCGCCCTTCTGCACCTGGTTGACGATCTTGCGGAACTCGGCGATCGAGATCGCCGTCTCGGTGGCGAGGTTCTGGATCTCGCCGCGGATCTCGCGGATCGTCTCCTTCTCGTTCTGGTAGAACTCCTTCCAGCCGCGGCTCGACAGGTTGGCGATGGCCCGCGTCCAGTTGGGGTCGAGCTCGGTGCCCTGATATTCCTTCAGGAACTCCTCGCGGCGCACGCCGTAGCTCTCGGCGAGGCGCAGCAGCCTGCCCTCGTTCTGCACCAGACGCTTGTTGATGTCGTAGAGCTGCTCGACCAGCGCCTCGATGCGCGCCTGGTTGAGCGACAGCGACTTCACCGCCGCAACCAGCTCTTCCTTGAGCTTCTTGTAGGCGCGCTCCTGGCTGGTGGAGAGCGAGCCAGTGGCGGCGAGCCGCGCCTCGACCTGCTGGTCCTGCAGCTTGCGCAGCTTCTTGTAGGTCGAGGCGATGACGTCGAGCGTGTCCATCACCTGCGGGCGCAGCTCGGCCTCCATGGCGGCGAGCGAGAGGTTGACCTCGTCTTCCTCCTCGTCCTCCTCCTCGGCGCGGGTCTCGCCGCCGACATTGGTGATGTCGTCGTCGTCGCGCGTGCGGCGGACGCCGCGCGCTTCCTCGGCCTTGGGCTTGGCGTCCTCGTCGGGCCGCTCGACCACCGGGGCCTGCTTGGCCTCGGGGCCGGCATAGGTGGCTTCGAGGTCGATGATCTCGCGCAGGAGAATCTTGGCCTCGTTCAATTCGTCGCGCCAGATGATGATGGCCTGGAAGGTGAGCGGGCTCTCGCACAGGCCCGCGATCATGGTCTCGCGGCCGGCCTCGATGCGCTTGGCGATGGCGATCTCGCCCTCGCGCGACAGCAGTTCGACCGAGCCCATCTCGCGCAGATACATGCGCACGGGGTCGTCGGTGCGGTCCGTCGGCTCCTTCTTGGTGACGGTCGCGGCGACCGCAGTCCCGGCGGACTCGGTCAGTTCGCCCGGCTCGTCGTCGCTGTCGGCGGATTCGGCGGCGTCGGCCTCCTCGCCCGCCTCGTCGTCCTCGACGACGTTGATGCCCATGTCGGACAGCATCGCCATCGTGTCCTCGATCTGCTCGGAGGTCACTTCCTCGGAAGGCAGCACGGCGTTCAGCTCGTCCATGGTGACGTAGCCGCGCTTCTTCGCCAGCTTCATCATCTTCTTGACGGCGTCGTCGGAAAGGTCGAGAAGAGGCCCGTCGGTCGTGCCTTCGCGTTCGGTTTCGACCTCTTCCTTCTCTTTTGTCGCCATGTCGTCGTGTCTCCAAGCGGCTGAAGCTTCATCGAGCGGGTGAAAGCTATGCGATGCGTGACCGGAACCGTTCGCGCCCTGCCCGCGATAGCCGCTTCTGCCTTAATTCCCGATTAACCCTGACATCTTGGATATAGGACGCGATCTGCGTCCCGTCCAACCGAAGGCTGCGAATTCGTTGCGCCGGCTGTTCAGCCCCTTCGCCGGCCACGCTGGTTCTGATTCCGCCAATCCGGCAAAAGGTCAAGCCGCTCAGAGCTGATTCGGCCATAAAAAGCGAATCAATTGCGCGAAAGCCGCCGCCAGCCGGCAAGCCCGTTTTCCAACGCGTCCATGTAGGGCGTCCGCGCCCGTCTTCAAGGGTCATGCGCGAAAACGGCCTTCACCCCCTCCCCGACGACACGCCGAAGCCGTCGACCAGCGCCTCCAGCCGCTCCAGGCTGGCGATGTCGATGTTGATCTGGGCGATGGCCTGCATGAGCATGGTCACGTCCTCGGCCTCGCGCTCGACAGCCTCGGCCAGCTCGCTCTGCAGGCTGCGGCGCTGGCGCTGGAGCTCGCTGGCGCGGGCATGGAGCGCGACGGTCTGCGAGAACGCCTCGCGCGCATCCGCGTCAGCCGCCTCGCCGAGCACGGGCCACAGGCCGAGCCCGAGGCAATGGCGCATCGCCCGTTCCCAGACCTCGCCATGGCCGCGGGCAGTGAGCGCCTCGACCAGCGCCCCGCGCTCGTGGGCGACGCCATGGGCGACCGCGTCGAGCAGCGCGCCGTGCAGGCGCTTCAGCTCGGGATGGGCCGGGTTCATCTCCTCGAACGCGTCGAAATAGTCGTCGAGCAGCGCCGGATGGTTGACCATGGCCACCAGCATCGCCGTCTCGCGCAGCGGCAGCGGCCCGCCGCCGCTCCTGACCATGGCCGAGCGGGCGAGGCTTTCGGTGACGGCGAGCCGCCCTGCCGCCTGCCTGCCCCCGGGGCCGCCCCGGCCGTGGCCCGGCCCGCCGGCGTTCGGCCCGCGCTCCCTGCGCCCGCCGCTGCCAGAGCCGAAGAACGCCTGCACCCGCTCGCGCATATCCTGCTGGTAATGGCGGCGCACGCTTTCGTCGCGGATGCGGCCCGTCAGCTCGCGCAGCGTCCGTTCCAGCTCGGCGCGCCGTTCGGGCGTATCGAAGACGCCGCCGGACGTCTCGCGCAGCCAGATCAGCTCGGCCAGCGGCCGCGCCTGCGCCAGCACCGTGCGGAAGGCGTCCGGCCCGCCCGCGCGCACGAGGTCGTCGGGGTCCTGCCCCTCGGGCAGCAGGGCGAAGCGCAGCGTCCGCCCCGGCCCGACGAGCGGCAGAGCGAGGTCGGCCGCCCGCCATGCCGCCTTGAGCCCGGCCTGGTCGCCGTCGAAGCACAGAACCGGCTCGCCGGCCATGCGCCACAACAGTTCGAGCTGGTTCTCGGTCAGCGCCGTGCCGAGCGGGGCGACGACGTTGTCAAAGCCGGCCTGCGCCAACGCGATCACGTCCATGTAGCCCTCGACGGCGATCACCGTGCCGTCTTGTCCCTTGGCTTTGCGGGCGCGGGCGAAATTGTAGAGCACGTTGCCCTTGTGGAAGAGCTCGGTGTCGTTGGAGTTGAGGTATTTCGCCAGCGCGTCCTTGCCCATCGCCCGGCCGCCGAAGGCGATCACCCGGCCGCGCGAATCCTCGATCGGGAACATGATCCGGTCACGGAAACGGTCGTAGGAGACGGGGATGTCGGGGCCGTGGACCACCAGCCCGCAGGCCTCGATCTGGTCCTTCCCCACGCCCTTGGAGGCAAGGAACTCCTTCAGGACGTTGCGCCCGTCCGGCGCGTAGCCGAGGCGGAAGGCCTGCTGCGTCGGCGAGGACAGCCCGCGCTCGCGCAGATAGGCGCGCGCCTTCGCCCCGTCCGCCGCCTGGAGCCGCTCCTGGAAGAAGCGCGTCGCCAGCTCCATCACGTCGGTCAGGCTGGCGCGCTGCTTCTCGCGCCGCTCGGCCGCCTCGTCGCGCGCCGGCATCGCGACGCCCGCCATTTCGGCCACGCGCTCCACCGCCTCGGGAAAGCTCAACCCGTCGAGCTCGGTCAGGAACTTGAAATGGTCGCCGGAGACGCCGCAGCCGAAGCAGTGATAGCGGCCTTTCTTGTCCTCGCAGTGGAAGGAGGGCGTCTTCTCGCCATGGAACGGGCAGCAGCCCCAGAAATCGCCGCGCGGGGCGTTGGTCTTCTTCCTGTCCCACGCCACGCGCGTGCCGACGATCGCGGAAATCGGCACCCGGTCGCGAATCTCGTCAAGGAAGGAAGGGGAAAAGCGCATCGCCCGATTTCGTCCCCGCTTTCATCCAGGGCCTCTCGTTGAGGCTCCTATATAGGAGCCCGCCCGCCCGCGCGCGACCGCAATCTGCCGGCATGCCCGCAATTCACAGCCGCCGGAACCCTCGGGGGCCGCCCGCCGTTGGGGGAAGGACAGGCGGCGCCGTTTGACCGCCACGATTATCCGGCTAATCTGTCGAGCTAGAAAACCGCCTTTTTTCCGTGACTTGCGGACCGATTCGTCGACCATGAGCCTCACTTCCCAGTCTTCCCGCCGCGCGCGGGCCACGGTTCGCAGGCCATGACCGGCTCGCTCGTCCTGCTGCACCTTGCCGGGGCGGTGGCGCTGCTGCTGTGGGCCACCCACATGGTGCGCACCAGCGTCGAGGACGCGTGGGGCGACACGCTGCGGATGAGGCTGCGCCACACGCTGAAGAATCCCGTGCTGGCGGTCGCCGCCGGCGGTGCGCTCGCCGTCGCCTTCCAGAGCGCGACGGCCGTGTCGCTGCTCGTCGCCTCCTTCGCCGGCTCGGGCATCGTCTCCGGCACGGCGGGGCTGCTCGCCGTGCTCGGGGCCGATCTCGGCTCGGCCTTCGTCGTCAAGCTGCTGAGCCACGACCTCTCGGCGCTGGTCCCGGTCGCGGTGCTGGCCGGCACCGTGATCTTCCTGTCGGCGGAGCGGGGCGCGTGGCGCAATTTCGGCTCGATCCTCGTCGGCATCGGCCTGATGATCCTGTCGCTGCGGCTGATCGGCGAGGCCTCGGAGCCGCTGCGCGAAAGCCGCATCCTGCCGGTCATCATCAACTACCTGTCGGGCGACCCGATCACCGCCTTCCTCATCGCCGCCATCACCACCTGGCTGTTCCATTCTTCCGTCGCCTTCATCCTGCTGATCGCCGCGCTGGCGGCGCGCGGCCTCGTGCCGGCCGAGCTCGGCGTCGTCATGGTGCTGGGCGCCAATCTCGGCGGCGGCCTCGTCGCGGCCGGCCTTGCACGCGCCATGCCGCCGGCCAGCCGCGCCGTTCCCTTCGGCAACCTCGCCTTGCGCGGCGCGGGCGCGGTGCTGGCGCTCATCGGCCTGATTGTCGTCTCCCCGCCGCTCGACTTGCTGGGGCAGACCGCGGCGCTCAAGATCGTCCACGCCCACATCGCCTTCAACGCCGTGCTGGTCGTTCTCGGCCTGCCGCTCGCCGGCGTCGTCAGCCGCGCCGTCGAAAAGCTCTTCGCCGCGGCGGGCGCGAAGCAACGCCCGGCGCTGGAGGACAGGGAGGCGAGCGCGCTCGACCCCGACGCGCTCGGCAGCCCCTCGCGCGCGCTCGCCAATGTCAGCCGCGCCGTGGTCGGCATGTGCGAGACCGTCGAGGTGATGCTGAAGACGATCATGGAGCTCTACGAGGACGCGGACCCGGCACGGATGGAGGCGCTCGCCGCGCTCGACGACCGGGTCGACCGCAAGCACGCGGCGATCAAGCTCTATCTCGCCAAGATCAGCACCAAGGGCATGAGCGACGACGAGGCGCGCCGCACGCAGGAGCTGCTGGAGGGCTGCGTCAAGCTGGAGCAGGTCGGCGACATCGTCGTGCGCAACATGCTCGTCCATGTCCGCAAGAAGCTCGACCGCCACCTGACCTTCACGCCCGAGGGCTGGCGTGAGCTGTCGGACCTCCACGCCATGGTGCTGGCCAACGCCCGCCTCGCCTTCAACGTGCTGATCTCGCGCGACCCGGAGACCGCGTTCCAGCTCGTGCAGGAGAAGGACCGGCTGCGCGAGCTCGAACGCCAGACCAGCCAGCGCCATTTCGAGCGCCTGCGCGAGGGTACGGCCAAGAGCATCGAGACGAGCGCGGTCCACCTCGACACGATCCGCGACCTGAAGCAGATCAACTCGCTATTGGCCTCGATCGCCTACCCGGTTCTGGAAGAGCACGGCCTGATCGGCAGCACCCGCCTGCGCGCCGCCGAATAGGCGGAACTGCGGCCCCGGCGCAGTGCGGCCCGTGAGCGAAAAACAGCCGAAGGCTGCAAGCCCGACCGGGCGTCGGGCCTCGTGGCCCGCCCCCGCGGAGGGCCAGCCGCCCGCAGGCGGCGGTGCGGCCCGTGAGAGAAACAAAACCGCGATATAAACCCCTTCTACCCCAGCAGTTCCTTGACGAGGGCGCTCGCCTTGCCGAAGTCGAGGCGGCCGGGATAGCGCTCCTTCAGCACCGCCATGACGCGGCCCATGTCGCGCAGCCCCTGCGCGCCGGTCTCCGCGATCGCGCCTTGCGCGGCGGCGCGCACCTCGTCCGCGCCCATCTGCGCCGGCAGGAAGTCCTTGATGATGGCGATCTCGGCCCGCTCCTGCGCCGCGAGCTCGGGCCTTGCGCCATCCTCGAACGCCTTGGCCGATTCCTCGCGCTGCTTGACCATCTTGGTCAGGATCTGGAGGATGTCGTCGTCGTTGACCGGGTCTTTTCCCGTGCCGCGATTGGCGATGTCGCGATCCTGGATCGCGGCGTTGACGAGCCGGAGCGTGCCGGTCCGCAGCTTGTCCTTGTTCTTCAGCGCCTCCTTCAGCGCCTCGGCAATGGTCTCGCGCAGCATCTCGCATCTCCTTGCTGGACGGCGCACGGCAATCGTTGACCGCGCCCGCGCCTTCTTCTATGCACCGGACGATACTATATCCAGCATCTTGAGGCCGCTCATGGCCCCGCCCGTGTCACCGCCGCGCGATATGTCCTGCCGGCGGCGCGAAAGCAAGCGCGGACGGTTCGAAAACGGAGAGCCGCAATGGCCGATACGACGGACGCCGCCACCTCGCCCTGGACCGAGACGAAGCCGACCGCGCTTCTCGTCCTCGCCGACGGCACGGTGATCGAGGGCAAGGGGCTGGGCGCGACGGGCAGCGTCGCCGCCGAGGTCTGCTTCAACACCGCGCTGACCGGCTATCAGGAAATCCTGACCGACCCGTCCTATGCCGGGCAGATCGTCACCTTCACCTTCCCGCATATCGGAAATATCGGCACCAATGCCGAGGACGCCGAGGACCTGAACCCGGCCGCGCGCGCCGGCGCGGTCGGCGCGATCTTCAAGGCCGACGTCACCCAGCCGTCCAACTGGCGCGCCGCCGGCCACCTCGCCGACTGGCTGAAGAAGCGCGGCATCGTCGCCATGACCGGCATCGACACCCGGGCGCTCACCGCGCTGATCCGCGACAAGGGCGCGCCCAACGCGGTGATCGCCCATGCGCCCGACGGCGTCTTCGACATCGAGGCGCTGAAGGAGAAGGCCCGCGCGTGGCACGGCCTCGTCGATCTCGACCTCGCCAAGGACGTCACCTCCGGCCAGTCGTCGGCCTGGGACGAGACGCCATGGGTGTGGAACGAGGGCTTCGGCAACCAGAGCGAGACGTCGATGCATGTCGTCGCCGTCGATTTCGGCGTCAAGCGCAACATCCTGCGCCTGCTCGCCGGCCTCGGGGCCAAGGTGACGGTGGTGCCGGCGAAAAGCTCGGCCGAGGACATCCTCGCGCTGAAGCCGGACGGCATCTTCCTCTCCAACGGCCCGGGCGACCCGGCCGCGACCGGCGAATATGCCGTGCCGACGCTGAAGACGCTGCTCGATACCGGCATCCCGATCTTCGGCATCTGCCTCGGCCACCAGATCCTGGCGCTGGCGCTCGGCGGCCAGACGGTGAAGATGCATCAGGGCCACCACGGCGCGAACCACCCGGTGAAGGACCACACCACCGGCAAGGTGGAGATCGTGTCGATGAACCACGGCTTCGCGGTGGACAGGAACTCCCTGCCGCAAGGCATTGAGGAGACTCACGTCTCGCTGTTCGACGGCTCGAATTGCGGCATCGCGCTCGCCGGCAAGCCGGTGTTCTCGGTCCAGTACCACCCGGAAGCCTCGCCCGGCCCGCAGGATTCGCACTACCTGTTCCGCCGCTTCGCCGACGCCATCCGCGCCCGCCCGGATGCAAAAGTGCCGGCCTGAGCCGTCACGCGACCGCCAGCGCGG
>JBBCKE010000012.1:0-33324 GCA_037190985.1 Alphaproteobacteria bacterium | reverse complement strand
ATATGGTTGTGGAGGGCGTGCATTTCCTTCCCGAAGATGCGGCTGCCTCGGTGGCGCGCAAGGCATTGCGCGCCAACTTGTCCGATCTGGCGGCAAAGGGCGCTGCGCCTTACGGCTATCTCGTTTCACTGGCGTTGCCGGTCGGGTGGCAGGAGCGATGGGTTGCCGGCTTTGCCAGAGGGCTTGCAGGAGACCAGAAAACATACGGTATCACCCTGCTTGGCGGGGATACGACGCGCGCATCCGGCGGCGTATCGATAGGTATCACGGCGCTGGGGCGGGTACCGCAGGGGCGCATGATAGAGCGCTCTGGCGCCAGTGCCGGCGATCTGATTTTTGTGTCCGGTACGATTGGCGATGGCGCGCTTGGGCTGCGCCTGCGCCTTGGGAGCCTTGAAGCGGGCAGGGGAAGCCGGCATCTGCTGGATCGTTACCTGCATCCACAGCCACGCGTATCCCTTGCGCCTGCTGTATTGGCGAACGCGTCGGCTTCCATGGACATTTCGGATGGGTTGATCGGGGATCTGGCCCACATATGCGAGGCATCCGGCGTTGGCGCGGAGGTGCGGCTGGCGGATATTCCGCTTTCAGACGCTGCTCGCGCGCAACTGCGTCGTAATGCAGATGGCACGGTGCTGGATACGATCCTCAACGGCGGTGACGACTACGAAATTCTCGCAGCCGTGCCGGAAAAGCGCGCTGCGGCATATCGTGCTGCGGCGCTGGCGGCAGGCGTCAACGTGACGGAAATCGGTAGAATCACGAGAAAGCAGGCCTATCCTGTCGTTCTCGATTCCAAGGGGGAGGCGATTCTGCTTTCCCGCAGCAGCCATACGCATTTCTGACCCCTGCAGTGGCAGGTAACGAAGCGCGCCTTCCGGAAACCGCTCCGATGACACATCTGACTGTTGCCGAACGCGAAGAGGCGGATGCGCGCCGAAACGTGGCGGTGCTCACGCTGGCTGGCGCGCTTGGCGGTTCAGCTCCATCGATCAACATCGCGCTGGGCGGGCTGGCGGGAAGCTACCTGCTTGGCGCCGACAAGACGCTGGCGACGCTGCCCGTTTCCTTTTTCATCGTTGGCGGAGCGCTGGGGGCCTGGCCCGCGGCGACACTGATGGGCCGCATCGGGCGACGTGCGGGCTTTGTCGCCGGCTCGACCGCGGGCATCATAGGCGCCATCATTGCCGGATTCGCTATCCTCGCGGACAGTTTTGTCGTCTTCTGCGGCGGTCTGGTTATTGCCGGTCTGGCAAATGCCTTTATCCAGCAGTATCGCTTCGCCGCGGCCGACAGCGGCAGCCCGGCGCTGCGCGCGCGCGCGATTTCGTGGGTAATGGCGAGCGGTATCGCTGCCGCTTTCATTGGCCCGCAACTCATGATCCTGACGCGGGACTGGTTTGATCCGATCCCCTTTGTAGGATCGTTCTTCGGCATGGCGTTCGTCGCGTTCCTCGGAATGCTGGTTCTCTTTTTCCTGACGGGCAGTGCGAGACTTCCGCCGCCGGCAGGCTCCAGCGACGGTGGGCGCAGCACGCTGGAAATCGTGAGACAGCCACGGTTCCTCATCGCTCTTGTCTGCGCCATCGTTTCCTATGCGCTGATGAGCCTGCTGATGACAGCCGCGCCGCTGGCGATCGTCGGCTGCGGGTTCGGCCAGGAAACCGTGGCGATGGGCATCCAGTGGCACATCGTGGCCATGTTCGGGCCGAGTTTCTTTACCGGCGCGCTGATTGCCCGCTTCGGAAAAACCATCGTCATAAGCGCAGGCCTGTTGCTCATCGCGCTATCGGCGGTTGTTGCGCTTTCTGGCCTTGAGGTCGCGAACTTCTGGGGGGCGCTGGTTCTGCTCGGATTGGGCTGGAACTTCGGTTTCGTCGGCGCAACGGCGCTGCTGACGGAGACATACCGGCCCGCCGAGCGCAGCAGGGTGCAGGGGCTCAACGACACCATTCTGTTCAGCTTCGTGGCGCTCGCATCGTTTTCGTCCGGATCGCTCTATGCGACTGTTGGCTGGGAGACGATCAACATGGTGGTGTTTCCGATTGTCGCACTCTGTGCGGCGGCTCTCATTGCGCTGCCGGCGCTTGAGCGCCGCTACGCTGCCTGAAAGTAACCGGGGCCGATTTCCACCGCTTATGCTTCGGGTGCGCTGCCCCCTTCGTGGCAGCTTGACGGCTGTAATATGACGGTACATACACCGGCCGCTCGTCCGAGCGTCGGTTTGTCGCAGTTCTAAACTGATTCGGATCGAGGCGGCGCACCGCGTACCGTACTCAATCTAGGCGGACTGAAAGGGAGTCTCCGTGATTTATCTCGTCATTGTCTGTGGCCTTCTGGCCATCGCGTATGCCCTCTGGGCGGCGCGCTCAGTGCTTGCCTCCGACGCCGGTTCGGCGCGGATGCAGGAGATTGCGTCCGCCATTCAGGAGGGCGCTACCGCGTATCTCCGTCGGCAGTACCTCACCATCGGCATCGTTGGCGTGGTTATCTTCGTGCTTGTTGCCTGGCTGCTGTCGCTGAGCTCGGCCATCGGCTTCGCCATTGGCGCGATCCTGTCGGGTCTTGCAGGCTTCGCGGGCATGCACGTTTCCGGGCGCGCCAACGTGCGCACGGCACAGGCGTCCAGCCAGAGCCTGGCGGCCGGTCTGTCGATCGCTTTCCGCTCCGGCGCCATCACCGGCATGCTGGTGGCCGGCCTCGCGCTGCTCGGTGTCGCCGTCTACTATTGGATACTCACGCAGTTCGCCGGTTTCGAACCCGGCTCGCGCACGGTCATCGACGCGCTTGTTTCGCTGGGCTTCGGTGCGTCGCTCCTTTCGATCTTCGCGCGTCTCGGCGGCGGCCTCGTCACGAAGGGCGCTGACGTTGGTGGCGATCTCGTCGGCAAGGTGGAAGCCGGCATCCCGGAAGATGATCCCCGGAACCCGGCGACCATTGCCGACAACGTTGGTGACAACGTGGGCGACTGCGCCGGCATGGCGGCGGACCTGTTCGAGACATACGCGGTGACGGTTGTCGCCACCATGGTGCTCGCGGCGATCTTCTTTGCCGGTCAGGATGTGCTCGCAAGCGCGATGATCTATCCGCTCGCAATTTGCGCGGCATGTGTCGTCACGTCGATCGTCGGTACGTTCTTCGTCAAGCTCGGCTCCAACAACTCCATCATGGGGGCGCTGTACAAGGGCCTGATCGTGACTGGCGTTCTCTCGGTTGCCGGCCTTGCCCTTGCCACCCAGTTCGTTACCGGCTGGGGCGTTATCGGTACGGCAAATGGCGTCGCGATAACCGGCACCGGCCTGTTCATCTGCGGTCTCATCGGTCTGGTCGTTACCGGCCTTATCGTGTGGATCACCGAGTACTACACCGGCACCGGCAAGCGTCCGGTCGTCTCGATCGCGGAAGCGTCGGTGACCGGCCACGGCACCAACGTCATTCAGGGCCTCGCGGTCTCGCTGGAATCGACGGCGCTGCCTGCTATCGTGATCGTTGCCGGCATCATCGCAACCTGCCAGGTCGCTGGCCTGTTCGGCACCGCCATCGCGGTGACGACCATGCTCGGACTTGCCGGCATGATTGTCGCGCTCGACGCCTTTGGCCCGGTGACCGACAACGCCGGTGGCATTGCCGAAATGGCGGGCCTGCCGAAGGAAGTGCGCCAGACCACCGACGCGCTCGATGCTGTGGGCAACACCACCAAGGCTGTCACCAAGGGCTACGCCATCGGTTCGGCCGGCCTCGGTGCGCTGGTGCTGTTCGCGGCCTATTCGAACGACCTGCAGTACTTTGCCGATAACGGAGACAGGTACCCGTACTTCGCCGGCATTGGTGATGTGTCGTTCGATCTGTCGAACCCGTACGTGGTTGCGGGCCTCATCTTCGGCGGCCTTATCCCGTATCTGTTCGGTGGCATCGCCATGACTGCCGTCGGCCGCGCTGCCGGCTCGATCGTGCAGGAAGTGCGCCGGCAGTTCCGCGAGAAGCCGGGCATCATGCAGGGCAAGGAGAAGCCTGATTACGGCCGGGCGGTGGACATCCTCACCAAGTCGGCGATCAAGGAAATGATCATCCCGTCGCTCCTGCCGGTGCTGGCACCGCTGGTGGCGTACTTTGGCGTGCTTCTGGTCTCCGGTTCCAAGGCATCCGCCTTTGCGGCCCTCGGCGCATCGCTGCTCGGCGTGATCGTCAACGGTCTCTTCGTCGCCATCTCCATGACGTCCGGTGGCGGTGCGTGGGACAACGCGAAGAAGTCCTTCGAAGACGGCTTCACCGACAAGGCAGGCGTGAAGCATCTCAAGGGATCGGAAGCGCACAAGGCGTCGGTAACGGGCGATACCGTCGGCGACCCCTACAAGGATACGGCCGGACCGGCCGTCAATCCGGCGATCAAGATCACCAACATCGTCGCGCTTCTCCTGCTCGCCGTCCTGGCGCACTGAGGCGACCCGCGCGGGGAGGGCGACCGGCCTTCCCACGGCGGACCCAAGCGAAAGGCCGCGGAGACATTCTCCGCGGCCTTTTTTGCACCTTCCGTCCCGCAAGGGCACATGAAAAAAGGCGGCCGCTTGGGCCGCCTTTCCTTCTTTCCGGATGCGGAAGGCGCGAGGGCGCGCTCCCGGTTTTGTCAGTTCCGGCCGGACGCCGCTGCCGCCGCATTCGGCGCGCCGCCGGTCATCATGCCGGTGATCAGGCCGCCGAGGAACGAGGTCTCCCTGCCGGCGGTCGGCGTGGTGCGCGAGACGAAGTCGAACAGCTTGCCGTCCTGCATGCCGTAATGGGCGATGTTGGCGACGCGGCCGTCATCGCCGAAATAGACCGCGAGCACGCGCTGGTCGGTCAGGCGCGGGTTCATGAAGGCGACGGGGCGGGTGCGCGTCTGCGAGATGTAGTAGAAGGCCTCGGTGTCGAAGGTCGCGGTCGTCGAAGGGGTGCCGAGCGACAGCAGGACCTGCTCGCGGCTGGAGCCGACCGGGACGAGGTCGAGCGTTTCCTGATCGACCACGAAGCCGTGCGAGAGCGTCTCGCTCGGCTTCAGCGCCTCGGTGCTGTTGCAGCCGGCCAGCATCAGGGCGACGCCCGCCAGCGCCACCATGGCACGAACCGGACGGGTGACGCCTGTTGTGAAATTATGCGAATGCACCGGCAACTCCATCTTCTCCCCGTCAGGCCGGCGGCTTGCACCGGGCGGCAAAAGCGGTAAACCAGCTTGCGCGGCGATGCAACCGCGCCGCGGATCGAAACCAGCCGTTCGGAAGGCAAGCCCCATGTTCAAGTCCATCCTGAGCTTCGGCAAGCGATCCAACCAGCCTGTGGTCGATGCTCTCTATGAGGCAATCGTGGCATCCGCGCGGCAGCCGCATTTCTATTCGCAGTGGGGCGTGCCGGATACCCCGCTCGGCCGCTTCGAGATGCTGTCGCTGCACATGTTCCTGTTTCTCGAGCGCGCCCGCGCCAGCAATGCCACCCTCGGCGCGCTGGCGCAGGAGGTGACGGACGAGTTCTTCAAGGACATCGACCATTCCCTGCGCGAGCTCGGCATCAACGACGTCAGCATGCCGAAGCGGATGAAGAAGCTGGCGCGCATGTTCTACGGCCGGGCCGAGGCCTATCGCGCGGCGCTGGTGGGGGGCGATGCCGCCGCGCTCGCGGCCGCCCTTGCGCGCAACATCCGGCCCGACGCGCCCGGCTGGGCCGACGCGCCGCTGCTGGCCGCCTATGTGGAGCGGGCCTCGGTTGCGCTGGCAGCCGAGGACGACGCGGCGCTGCTGGCCGGACGCATCGCCTTTGCCGATGCCGCGAACGCGGAGGTACGGCCATGACGACCCGGGACACCGGCCGAGACACCGGCCGCGACGCGAATGCGAGCGCGATCTCCTTTCCCGTTCATGTCGCCCGCCTGCCGAAGAACGGCATGGAGGTCAGGATCGAGGCCGACGAGGCGCAGCGCGCCGCCCTTGCCGCCGCGCACGGCCTGCTCGGCGTCGGCCGGCTCGTCGCGCTCCTCTACGTCACGGGCTGGAAGCAGGGCGGGGTGCGCGTGACGGGCACCGTCGAGGCCGACATCGTCCAGGCATGCATCGTCACGCTCGACCCCGTCGACGCCCGCATCGACGAGCAGGTGGCGGCGACCTTCCTGCCGGAAGGCTCGCGTCTCGCCGTGCCGGTCTATTCCGCCGAGGGCGAGATCCTGCTCGACGCCGAGGGCGAGGACGCGCCCGAGCTGTTTTCCGGCGATACGGTCGATGTCGGGCAGCTCGCCGAGGAATTCTTCGCGCTGGGGATCGACCCCTATCCCCGCAAGGCGGGGGCCGTTCTCCCCGGCGACGGCGAAGGCGCGCAAAAGCGCGGGCCGCTTCACGACAAGCTGGCGGAACTGAGAAAGAAGCTCTGAAATCAAACAACCTCTGAAATCGATGGGCCAGCATGTGAAACCGGTTGTGCAGACTCGTAAAACCGCTATTTTCGCCCCGTTCCGTCCCTCTCCCCGGTTGGTTTTACCCCCGAACCGGGAACCAGAAGAAATGACTGCCTCTTGATACGCATCGCCATCGACGCAATGGGTGGAGACCACGGACCGGAGATCACCATCGCCGGCCTCGACATGGTCGCCGAGCGCCGCCCCGACGTGCGTTTCATCGTGTTCGGCCGCGACGAGCGCGTGCGCCCCGTGCTCGAAAAATTCCCGCGCGTCGCCAGCGCCTCGCAGTTCGTTCATTGCGACGTCGCCGTGCGCATGGACGACAAGCCGAGCCAGGCCCTGCGCCAGGGGCGCTGGAAGTCGTCGATGTGGAAGGCGATCGAGGCGGTCAAGACCGGCGACGCCGACGTCTGCGTCTCGGCCGGCAACACCGGCGCGCTGATGGCGATGTCGAAATTCTGCCTGCGCACCGCGGCCTCCATCGAGCGGCCGGCCATCGCCGCCATCTGGCCGACGGTGCGGGGCGAGAGCATCGTTCTCGATGTCGGCGCGACCATCGGCGCCGACGCCCACCAGTTGATCGACTTCGCCATTCTCGGCTCGGCCATGGCGCGCGCCATCTTCGGCGTCGAGCGCCCCTCGGTCGGGCTGCTCAATGTCGGCGTCGAGGAGATCAAGGGCCAGGAAGAGGTCAAGGAGGCCGGCCGCCTCCTGCGCGAGGCGGAGCTGAAGTCGATGGACTATCGCGGCTTCGTCGAGGGCGACGACATCGGCCGCGGCTCGGTCGACGTCGTGGTCACGGAGGGCTTCGCCGGCAACATCGCGCTGAAGACCGCCGAAGGCACGGCCAGGCAGATCGGCGAATATCTGCGCGCCGCGATGAGCAGCAGCCTGATGACCAGGCTGGGCTACGTGCTGGCGCGCGACGCCTTCAACACCCTGCGCGAGAAGATGGACGTGCGCCGGGCCAATGGCGGCGTCTTCCTCGGCCTGAACGGCATCGTCGTCAAAAGCCATGGCGGCGCGGACCCGGAAGGCTTCGCCGCCGCCGTCGAGCTGGGCTACGACATGGCCCGCAGCCGCCTGATGGACGGCATCCGCAAGGAACTCGACGCGTTCCATGGCGGCAGGCCCGGCAAGCGCGTCGCAAACGGCGACGACGCCACCGAGGAAGAGCGGGGTCAGGCGTGAAGATGATACGTTCAATCGTGCGCGGTGTGGGCACCGCCCTGCCGCGCCGCATCATGAAGAATGCGGAGTTCGAAACCCTCGTCGACACCACCGACGAGTGGATCGCCCAGCGCACCGGCATCCGCCAGCGCCACATCGCCGGCGATGACGAGACGACCGCCTCGCTGGGCGAGGCGGCGGCGCGCGCGGCACTGGCCAATGCCGGGCTGACGCCGGCCGACATCGACCTGATCGTGCTGGCGACCTCGACGCCCAACAACACCTTTCCCGCCACCGCCGTCGAGATCCAGGAACGGCTGGGCATGCGCCACGGCTTCGCCTTCGACATGCAGGCCGTGTGCTCGGGCTTCGTCTATGCGGTGACGTCGGCCGACGCGCACATCCGAGCCGGCCTCGCCCGGCGCGTGCTCGTCATCGGCGCCGAGACCTTCTCGCGCATTCTCGACTGGAGCGACCGCACCACCTGCGTCCTGTTCGGCGATGGGGCGGGCGCGATCGTGCTCGAGGGCGTCGAGAGCCCCGGCCTGCTGACCGACAGGGGCATCCTGGCCGCCAGCCTGCGCTCCGACGGCAGCCACCGCGACAAGCTCTATGTCGACGGCGGCCCGTCGACGACGCAGACCGTCGGCCATTTGCGCATGGAAGGCCGCGAGGTGTTCAAGCACGCGGTCGGCATGATCGCCGACGTGGTCGAGGACGCGCTGGCGCGGGGCGGGGTCACGGCGCAGGACCTCGACTGGTTCGTGCCGCATCAGGCCAACAAGCGCATCATCGACGCCTCGGCGAGGAAGCTCGGGATCGCCGAGGAAAAGGTCGTCGTCACCGTTCACCTGCACGGCAACACCTCCGCCGCCTCGGTGCCGCTGGCGCTCGGCGCGGCCGTCGCCGACGGCCGCATCAGGCAAGGCGACCTCGTGCTGCTCGAGGCGATGGGCGGCGGCTTCACCTGGGGCGCGGTTCTGCTGCGCTGGTAAGGCGCGGTCAACCACGCGCCAAACTCTTCGTCCTCGGCGGCACAGGTTCTTGACCTGACGCGGGCAATTTCTTAACGTCGCGAAATAGTGTTGATTTTTTAGATAGTTCGAGATGGCTGGACCGCTCAATGGGGGGAAAGACACTAACGCGCGCTGATCTGGCAGAAGCCGTCTATCGCAAGGTCGGCCTGTCGCGCACCGAGTCGGCCCAGCTCGTCGAGATGGTTCTCGATGAAATCTGCGAGGCTATCGTCCGCGGCGAGACCGTGAAGCTGTCGTCTTTCGCCACCTTTCAGGTCCGCGACAAGAACGAGCGGGTCGGCCGCAATCCCAAGACCGGCGAGGAAGTGCCCATCCTTCCGCGCCGGGTCATGACGTTCAAGGCGTCGAACGTCCTCAAGCAGCGCATCCTGCGCTCGCATCAGGCGATCAAGTCCAAGGTCAAGAAGTAGGCGAGCGCCGGGCAGTCCTGCGGCGACGACGGCGCGGTCTCCCGCCGCGCCGGCAAAAATGCGCGTCAAAAGTGCAGGCGACTTGAAAGCGCCCGTTTGTCGCGTTCTTATGCTAGGGCGATTCCACCGGGCGCGCGAAGCGGCTCCAGGCCGGGAATCGTGCAGGAACAAGGGGTTGGAGCGCGGGCAGCGCTTTCGCCGATTCGAAGCGCGAGGATGCAGGAGCCAATGGACAAAAGCCCGGACGCCTTTCGCACCATCAGCGAGGTCGCCGAACAGCTCGACCTGCCGCAGCATGTGCTGCGCTTCTGGGAGACGCGCTTCGCCCAGATCAAGCCGCTGAAGCGCGGCGGCGGCCGGCGCTACTATCGCCCGCAGGATGTCGACCTCATCAAGGGCATCCGCCACATGCTCTACGATCAGGGCTACACCATCAAGGGCGTGCAGAAACTGCTGCGCGACAACGGGGTGCAGTTCCTCGTCGCCATCGGCGCCGGCGACCTCGCGGCCGTCGAGGCCATCGCCCAGCGCCGCCAGGCCGAGCTGGAGGCCGAGGAGGCGCTGGACCAGACGCCCGCCGCCGCCCAGCCGCGCGGAGACGACGAGATGCTTGTCGGCCAGCCGCGCGTGCGGCCGGGTCGCCGGTTCTTCAATCTCGGCAAGCAGGAGGAGGCCGGCCCGGTGCAGCCCGGCGAAGGCCGCCTCTCGCGCGACAACCGGGCGCTGCTTCAGGAAGCCCTGTTCGACCTCCTCGAGTGCAAGCGCCTGCTCGATCAGGTGCGCTGAAGCGCGGCCGCTCGCGCCGCGCTCAGGGCAATTGCGCGGGAGACGCGCGGCTCCATTTCCCGAAATCGGCAGGGCGGATCGCTCCACCGTTCCGTGAACAGCGGCGCGGCCGGCGCTGGCCGTGCGTCTCGCGCCGCTTTCCTCCGGCGTGCGGCTTGGCAGAACGCCGTCATGAGGCGAATATGGCGGTGCCGGAAGCCGTTCCGCGATTGCCGCCGGGGAGGGCGCTGCGCGGGCCGCGGGTTCCCGGCCTGTCGACATACGGGAGGAAGAAGCATGCGCTTGAATCGTGTTCGCAGGGCAGGGGCCGCGCTGGCCTTCATTGCCTCGATGGCAGCCGGCGGCGTCGCCTACGCGGAATGCCCGACGGACGAGGCCGTCGCCCGCCTCGCCGCCGACATCCTCGCGGCGAAGCCGACACCGCCCCCGGCCGTCGCCTCGACCGAGGACGCGCTGTGCGCGCAGGGCAAGCTGGTGCCGCTGCTGGCAAAGGACTGGGGCGCGCCCGCCGGCTACAAGGCCGGGCTGACCAGCGAGCCGGCGCAGAAGGCGTTCGGCGCCAGCTCTCCGGTGCGCGGCGTCCTTTATGCCGACATGATGCTGGAGGACGGGGCGAGCGTTCCGGCCAATTGGGGCGCGCTGCCGCGCTTCGAGGCCGACATGATCGTGGTGGTGGCCGACGCAGCCATCAACGCGGCGACGACGCCGCAGGAGGTGCTGGCCAGCCTCTCCGCCGTGCATCCGTTCATCGAACTGCCCGACCTCGTTGTCGACGATCCCAAGGCGCTCAACGCCGACATCATCACCGCCATCAATGTCGGCGCGCGCAAGGGCGTCCTCGGCGCGGCGGTTCCCGCCGACCAGAGCGAGGCGTTCCTGTCGTCGCTGGCGGCGATGCAGGTCGTCGTCACCGACGGCGACGGACAGGAGCTGGCGCGCGCGCCCGGCGCGGCCATCCTCGGCCATCCGCTCAACGCCGTGCTGTGGCTGCGCGACAGCGGCGTCGCGTTCAAGGCCGGCGATCTCGTCAGCCTCGGCTCCTTCGGCCCGCTGCTTCCGCCCAAGCCCGGCCTGAAGGCGACCGTCACCTATGAAGGCCTCGCCGACAGCCCGACGGTCAGCGTCGGCTTCGAATAAAAGATGAGGGCGTTGGTCTCCCCGCCGCAATTCGGACCGGGACGGATCGCCCCTCATCCCATCTACCGGACCTTCTTCCCAGTGGGGGAGGGGCTGCCCCCAACGCTGATGCCGCGATGGGCCTTGCACAAACAAAAAAATGCCGCCCGGAGGCGGCATTTCGTGAAGCGATGACAGGCGGATCGGCTCAGTTGAGCTTGGCCTTGACCTCGGACAGCGCCGACTTGAACAGGGTGGCGTCCGCGCCGGCCTTGACCTTGCCGGCGAGAAGCTTGCCGGCGGCCTCGACGGCGATGTCGACGGCCCGGCCACGCACCTCCGCCACGGCGTCACGCTCGGCCTGGGCGATCTTCTGCTCGGCAAGCGTCGTGCGGCGCGCGACGTAGTCCTCGGTCTTCTGCTTGGCCTCGGCCACCAGCGCATCGGCCTCGCGCTTGGCGGCGGCGACGATGTCGCCCGCCTCCTGCTCGGCTTCCTTGCGCTTGCGCTGATACTCGGCCAGCAGCTGCTGGGCCTCGTCGCGCAGGCGGCGCGCCTCGTCGAGGTCGTTGCGGATGCGCTCGGCCCTGGAGTCGAGCGACCTGCCGATCATGCCCGGCGCGCCGAAATAGACGACGATGGCGATGAAGAGGATGAGGCCGATGAAAGCCCAGAATGTAGCGTCCATCGTCACCCCCTTGCCGCCTTGACGGCTGCCGAGACAGCGGCCTTGTCGACGTCCGAGCCGACGAGCTCGCGTACGATCGAGCCCGCGGTCTCCTCGGCGATCTGCCCGACGTCGCGCATGGCGGCGTCCTTGATGAGCGCGATACGGGCCTCGGCCTCGGCGAGCTTGGTCTCGAGCGAGGCCTCGACCTTCTTGCGCTCGGCCTCGGCCTTGACCTTGGCGCCGTCGCGGGCGTCCTGGCCGATGGCGTTGGCCTTGGCGCGCGCGTCGGCCAGTTCCTGCTCATAGGCGGCGACCGCCGCGTCCGCCTCTTCCTTCAGGCGTGCGGCCTCGCCCAGATCCTGGGCGATGCGGTCGCTGCGCACCTCGAGAATCCCGCCGATGCGCGGCAGCACCACCTTCTTCAGGAAAAGGTAGAAAAGACCGAAGGTGATCGCCAGCCACAGGAGCTGCGAGGGAAAAGTCGAGGAATCGAAAGGCGGAAAATTGCCGCCGGCATCGTGCTCGACACCGACCTCGGAGTGCGTCTCCGGCGCATCTTGCGCCTCGGCATCCGGTCCCGCTTCCGTCTCCTGCGCATATGCAGGCGCCGTGAACATGGACTACCCCTGTCTAGAGAAAGACCGGCCGCCTCTGGAGCGGCCGGCGATGCTGCCTGCGGAAAATCAGACCGCGAACAGGAGCAGAAGCGCGACGAGCAGCGAGAAGATGCCCAGCGCTTCCGTCACGGCGAAGCCGAAAATCAGGCGGCCGAACTGGCCGTCGGCGGCCGACGGGTTGCGCAGCGCGCCGGCGAGGTAGTTGCCGAAAATATGGCCGAGGCCGATGCCCGCGCCGCCCATGCCGAGGGTGGCGATACCGGCGCCGATGTACTTCGCTGCTTCAGCTTCCATTGTAGAACTCCTTCGATGGAATTTTGATGATCCGGGTTTCGTTTTCAGGCGGAGAAGCCCGCCGGTGAAAGGGTCGGCCGCGCCCCTAGTGTGAGGGGTGCAGGGCGTCGTTGAGATACATGCAGGTCAGGATGGTGAAGACGTAGGCCTGGATGAACGACATGAGGAATTCGAGGCCGGTCAGCGCGATGACCATCAGCAGCGGCATGATCGCCCCGCCGATGCCGAGCGGGCCGAGCTCGCTGAGCGAGACGATGAAGCCGGCGAACACCTTCAGCGCGATATGGCCAGCCAGCATGACGGCAAACAGACGTACCGAATGGCTGATCGGACGCGACAGGAACGAGATGACCTCGATCACCACCACCAGCGGCACGAGGATGCCCGGCACGCCCTGCGGCACGAACACGCCGAGGAACTTCAGCCCGTGCTTCCAGAAGCCATAGATCACCACCGTGCTGATGACCAGCATCGCGAGGGCGAAAGTGACGATGATTTGGGCTGTCACCGTGAAGAAATACGGAAACATGCCGAGCATGTTGGCAACGAGGATGAACATGAACAGCGAGAACACCAGCGGGAAGAACCGCATGCCCCCGGTTCCGGCCGATTCGCGCAGCATGTTGGCGACGAATTCGTAGGAGAGCTCCGAGACCGACTGCATCCGGCTCGGCACTTGGCCGCGGCTTGCCGTCGTCAGGTAGAGGAAGGCGCCGGCGGTGACGACCGTGGCCACCATGAACAGCGACGAATTGGTGAACGAGAAGTCGTAGCCGCCGATCTCGATCGGAATCAAGTTCGTGATGTGAAACTGGTGGATCGGATCGTTGGCCAACCTGGACCCCCTCGATGCGTCGCGCGCCCTGCGGCGCTAGTTCATTTGCCGTCCCGTCGCCCCGGATCGGAGCGTGAAATTCCGCCTTTCGGCTCGGCGACCAGCCCTGCCGAGCGCAGGACGTTGAGCACGCCGGCCGCGAAGCCGAGAAGCAGGAAGACGATCAGGCCCCAGGGCGACGTTCCCGCCACCTGGTCGATCAGCCAGCCGAGACCCGCTCCCACCACAATGCCGGCGACGAACTCGCTCGACAGCTTGAGCGCCTGCCCGAAGCCCGTCATATCGCCCGAGCCGGGTCTGCCGCTCTCGTTCTCCGCCCGGGAGGCTGGCAGCTTCGCCGCCAGCGCCTCGTTCAGCTCACGACCGCGGCGCTCGAGATCGTCCCGATTGCCCCCGTCCGGCCTTTGCGCTGTCTCGGGCGAAGGTTTTCCCGGTTCGCCCGGCTTTTTAGAGCCGGCCATCGCAACCTCCTGCCCGGATAACCGCGTTCGGCTTTCCGCTTCCAAAGTCGCGCGCAACATAGTGAGACCCCCCAATCCAGTCAAGCCGGGAGGGTCTCATCGCGGGGAACTTAATTCGCGATTGATTTCAATATGTTGGTTGGTGCCGGCCCGATGCGCCGCCGCCGGCGCCACAGGATTCGGGCGAATCCGCCCGGTCGGGGCGGCGCGGCCGCGGCTCAGCTCCAGCCGCCGCCATGCGTGCGGTAGAAGATGTGGAGGCCGATCTTCTTCATCTTTTCCATCGTGCGCGCCCAGCGCGGGTTGACGTAGGTCGCATGATAATGCGTCGCCGAGCCGACCTCGGGAATGAAGACCTTGCCCGCAGTCACCGCCATCGCGACCTCCTGCGCCATTCGATAGTGCTGCTGGCTGCGCACGCGCGGACGCGTGCCGTCGCAGGCGAAGGAGAACTGGCAGCGGTTGCGCCACGACTTGTTCTGGTAGACGACGCCGCAGATGGTGGAAGGGTAGGCCGGGTTGCGCACCCGGTTGAGGATGACCTGGGCGACGGCGGCCTGGCCCTTCACGTCCTCGCCGCGCGCCTCGAAATAGATGCCTTCCGCCAGGCACTTCTGCTCGGCGGCGGTGAAGACGTGCTCGGGCAGCGGCTTGCTCATCCAGGCATGGTCGCCCTCGCTCACCGGCGGAATGAACCGGCCGCCCGCATCCTCCTCGTCGCCGAGCAGGCTGGCGAAGGGGGAGGCGCGCGCATAATCGGGGGCCGCCGGCGCATAGGCCGCGGCGAGGATGTCGGGCTTGTCGTTGGTGACGAGCGAGGCAAGGAAAGCGGGAACGCCGGAGGTGTCCGTCCCGTCCTCGCGGACGTGGAAGGCGGCGGCGATCTCGATTTCCTTGCCCTTGATCTGCGGCCGGGCGAAAGCCATCGCCATGCCCGGCTGGCCTTCGGGGGCCTCGATCATGCTGGTGCGCTGGAACACCGAGCCGGCATTGAACGATTTGGGCGGCGCGACGGGAACGACGTTGACGATGCGGCCGCGCTTCTCGGCGCGGTTGATGCGGGTCTCGTCGGGCGTCTCGCTCGCCTCGGCCTTGCCGCGCAGGGCAACAGTGCCGAGGCCGGGGGCGACGAGCCCGCTGCCCGAGACGGAGGCCGTGGTGATGGAATCGACGAACGGCATCTCGGCGCGGTGGACGGAACCGGCCACCGACTTCTCGACGAAGCCGCTCCACCGCGCCATGCTTCTTTCCGTTCCGGAAACGAAGCTGGCCATGTCCTGGAACGCCGCCGGCGTGGGCGAGCCGAGGAGGATTCCGAGGCCGATGACGATGGGAGCGGCGCAGGAACGCATGAGACCGGCGATGTCTCGCCGGCGCAGGACAACTCGACGCAACACGAAACACTCTCCAGAAAACGCGACTTCGTCTGATGAGCGGCGATAATGCGGCATTAACCTTGAGAGAACCTTAACGCGAACCCGACTTGCCCGTTGATTTCATTAAGGGATTTTTAACGAGGCAAACCGGGCGCCCTTCGCCGGCGAGCCTGCCTATCGCCGGAATGGGGCGAAGGAGAGACGGTGAAGGCGCGGCATGGGGCCGTGCTCGCCGATGGCGGAGCGGTGGCGGGCGGTGGCGTAGCCCATATGGATCTCGAAGCCGTAGCGGCCGTCGCAGCCGCCGGCATGCGCCATCATGCGGTCGCGCATCACCTTGGCGACGATCGAGGCGGCGGCGATCGATTGCGAGCGCTGGTCGCCCTTGACCACGGCGCGGCCGTGGCAGGGAAGGCCGGGCGGCACGTCGCGCCCGTCGGCGAGCACCATCAGCGGCGGCAATGACAGGCACGCAACGGCCCGGCGCATGGCCTCGAGGCTCGCCTTGCGGATGTCGCCGGCGTCGATGGAGCCGGCGCACAGCGAGGCGAAGGAGATGGCCGTGGCGCGGGCGAGGATGTCGGCGAACGCCGCCTCGCGCGCGGCAGCGTCGAGGCGTTTCGAATCGTCGAGCCCCTCGGGGATGTCGTCGGGGTCGAGGATGACGGCCGCCGCCGCAACCGGCCCGGCGAGCGGGCCGCGCCCGGCCTCGTCGGTGCCGGCGACCGGCCAGAAACCGTCCCGCCGCGCCGCTTTCTCCAGGGAAAAGTCGGGCCTGATCGGGAGGTCGAAAAGAAGGGGAGAATCGGGACGCGCGCGAGACATGGTGCGGCGATGCTCGCATCGGTCCCGATCCTCCGCAAGCCTTCCCGTTCCTGGGGCGGGGCGGGGAAGGCGTGCCGTCCGGCTCATGGGGACAGGAAGGCCGGACGGAACTGTATAAAGGGCGCGCAAGGCGGCGTGGGAGGCGCGGTCGCGCCCCGCACCCGGCCCTGCGCCGGGATCGGGTCGCGGGGCGAACGTTCCATCGGCTCCCCGCGTTTCAAGCTGTCGTCCTCCTGTCTTTCCTCATGACCACGTCGCGTCCGGAGCCGCGCTAGAACAGCATCAGTTGCTCGCCCGCCCGGGCGACCGGCTTGAACAGATCGTTGCGCAGCCGCCGCCGCTCGACATTGAGGCCGAGGCGCTTGGCCGCGATCTCGAAGCGGCGGCCGATCTGCCAGGCATAGGGACCGGTGCCCTTCATCCGCTTGCCCCATTCGGCGTCGTAGTCCTTGCCGCCGCGCATGGAGCGGATCAGCGACATGACGTGGCGGTAGCGGTCGGGATAGTTGCGCAGCAGCCAGTCCTTGAAGATCGGCGCGACCTCCAGCGGCAGCCTCAGGATGATGTATCCCGCCTCGCGCGCGCCGGCGGCATGGCCCGAATCGAGGATGCGCTCGATCTCCTGGTCGTTGACCGCCGGAACGATGGGCGACACCAGGACCGAGACGGGGATGCCGGCCTCGCTCAGGGCGCGGATCGCCTCCAGCCGCTTCGGCGGCGTCGAGGCGCGCGGCTCCATGGTGCGCGCCAGCGCCGGGTCGAGCGTGGTCACCGACAGCGCCACCTTGGCGAGGCGCTTCTCGGCCATGCGCGACAAGATGTCGATGTCGCGCGTCACCAGCGCCGATTTGGTGACGATGCCGACCGGGTGCTCGTGCGCCTCCAGCACTTCGAGGATCTCGCGCATGATGCGCCATTGCCGCTCGATCGGCTGGTAGGGATCGGTGTTGGTGCCGATGGCGATGGTGCGGGCCTCGTAGCCGGGCTTGGCCAGCTCGCGCTCCAGCAGGCGCGGCGCGTCCGGCTTGGCGAACAGCCGCGATTCGAAATCCAGCCCCGGCGACAGGCCCATATAGGCGTGGGTCGGCCGCGCGAAGCAGTAGATGCAGCCATGCTCGCAGCCGCGATAGGGGTTGATCGAGCGGTCGAAGCCGATGTCGGGCGAATCGTTGCGGGTGATGATGGTGCGCGGGCGCTCCACCTGCACCTCGGTCTTGAATGCCGGCAGCTCCTCGAGATTGTTCCAGCCGTCGTCGAACACATGGCGCGAGGTCGGCTCGTAGCGGCCGGACGGGTTGACGCCCGCGCCGCGTCCGCGCCGGCGCTCGAAATCGACGCGCACGCCGCTTTCCTCGACCATGGCGTTGGCGAGCGCCGCGCCGCCGCCGGAAAAGGCGGCCATGTCGGCCTGTCTGATCGGTTCCATCCTGGGTCTCCACGGGGGCTGCGGGCGACTCTTCGATGAAATTATTCCTAACGAGAAATCGGAACAAAGCAAGAACTTTTTGCAAAGGGACATACTGCAGCGTCAGGGCGCGCGCCGACGACTTGGCCCTAACATCATGAAATTCAGGGAAAAATTCGGGAAAACGCCCGCGGGAAGGGCTCAGCCGGATCGGGCCGCGCCGCGTTTCAGGTGCTCGTCCAGCCGCGGCATGATCTCGACGAAGTTGCACGGCCGGCGGCGATAGTCGAACTGCTGCTCGATGATGTGGTCCCACGCGTCGCGGCAGGCGCCGGGCGAGCCGGGCAGGCCGAAGACGAAGGTGACGCCGATGGTGCCGGCGGTCGCCCGCGACTGGATCGTCGAGGTGCCGATCTTGTCGTAGGAGATGCGATGGAAGACCTGCGAGAAGCCGTCCATGCGCTTGTCGAACAGCGGCTCCAGCGCCTCGGGCGTCACGTCGCGGCCGGTGAAGCCGGTGCCGCCCGTGGTGAGGACGGCGTCGATGGAAGGATCGTCGGCCCAGCGGCGGACGATGGCGCGGATCGCCTCGACCTCGTCGGTGACGATCTCGCGCGCCGCCAGCCTGTGGCCGGCCTTCTCGATGCGTTCGGCGAGGGTCTGGCCGGACTTGTCGTCTGCGAGCGTGCGGGTGTCGGAAACGGTCAGCACCGCGAACCCCACGGGCAGGAACGGGCGGTCGTCGTCGCTGTGATGGCCCATGGCGGTCAGGTCTCGCTTCAGATGGTTTTCGTCGCGCGAACATACCATGACGGCTGGCCGGCGGCGATGGCGGCGGCGGCCCGCGCGGCATCCTGTCGCGAGGGGTAGAGGCCGAAGCAGGTCGCGCCCGAGCCCGACATGCGGGCGAGCGCCGCGCCGCTCTGCCGCAGCGAGGCGAGGCAGTAGGCGATTTCCGGCGCTATCGTCACGGCCGGCGCTTCGAGATCGTTGCGCGCGGCGGCGAGCCATTCGACGAGGGTGGAAAAATCCGGCCGCGCGGGCAGGGGTGCGAGCGGCGGGTTGGCGCGGTTCGCCAATGCCGCGAACACGGCGGGCGTCGCCACCGCGACGCCGGGATTGACGAGGACCATGTCGAGACTGGGCAGGCCGTCGACCGGCGCGAGCGCCTCGCCGACGCCCTGCGCGCGCAGCGTGCGCGCGGCAAGGCACATCGGCAGGTCCGCGCCGAGCGGCAGGGCGATGGCGGCGAGGTCGTCGGCGGAAAGGGAAAGGCCCCACAGCCGGACGAGCGCGCGCAAGGCGGCGGCGGCGTCGCTCGACCCGCCGCCGATGCCGGACGCGGCCGGCAGCGCCTTGTCGAGCTCGATCCTGACCGGGCGCGCCCGCGCGCCGGCGACGCCGCGCAGGAGGTCGCGCGCCCTGACCACGAGGTTCGCGCTGTCGGCGGGGATGTCGGCGGCGAAGGGGCCGGTGACGGAGAAGCCGTCGCTGTCGGCGGCGGCAACGCGGATGCGGTCCCCCGTCCCGGTGAACACGACCAGCGTGTCGAGAAGGTGGTAGCCGTCGGCGCGCCGCCCGGTGACGTGCAGCGCAAGGTTCACCTTGGCCGGCGCGTGCTCGCTGGTCGCATCGGCCATTTCGGGGGCGATCAGTCCTTGGTCAGGTGGTATTCGCCGGTGACGGGGTCCTTGACCAGCGTCCCCTGCGCGCCGGCGCGCTGCTCGGCCTCGGTCCGGCGCGCCCGCGCGGTGACGCGCTCGGCCTCGCGCAGGAAGGAGCGGTATCCGACCCAGGCAGCGACGCCGAGGACCGCGAAGAAGATGAGCTGAGGCACTTTCCTGTCCTCCATGCGTGAGGCCGGCAAGGGTGAAGCGGTTATCCTGCCGACAAATCTAGAGCGTTTTTCCCTGTCGTCAAAGCCCTGCCGTCAAAGACCGAGCCGCGCCCACAGCGCGCGCTCCTGCGCAGCATCGGCCAGCCCGTCGGCGGCGGAGGCCGCCATTTCGGCCCCGCCGCGCAGGCTGGAAAGCCCGAGCCTGCGGCTGAAGAAGCCGCGCGGGGCGGAAACGAGCTGGAGCTTGGTCTTCTCGCCGTAGCGCTCCTTGAGGAACGAGCGCATGTCGCCGAGCGCGTCGACGAGGCCGAGCTCCAGCCCCTTCCTGCCCGTCCAGAACAGGCCGGTATAGAGGTCGGGATCGTCGGCGAGCTTCGCGCCGCGCCGTTCCTTGACCATGTCGATGAAGGTGTCGTGGATCTCGAGCTGAAGCGCCTCCAGCCGCTCCACGTCCGCCTTCTTCTCCGGCTGGAACGGGTCGAGGATCGCCTTGTTCTGCCCCGCCGTGTGGACGCGGCGCTCGATGCCGATCTTCTTGATCAGCTCCTGGAAGCCGAAGCTGGAGGACACCACGCCGATCGAGCCGACAATGGAGGAGGGGTCGGCGACGATCTCGTCCCCGGCCAGCGCGATCATGTAGCCGCCCGAGGCGGCGGCGTCCTCGACGAAGACGATGACGCGCTTGTTCTTCTCCTCGGCAAGGTCGCGGATGCGCTTGTAGATCAGCCGCGACTGCACCGGCGAGCCGCCGGGCGAGTTGATGGAGATCGCCACCGCCGGCGCGTCCTTGAACGCAAACGCCTTCTCGATCACCCCGGCGGTCGTCGCCAGCGACAGGCTGGGACGGAACTGGGTGCCGCCGGCCATGATCGCGCCGTGCAGGCGGATGACGGGAATGGTGACGGCGTTCGAGCGCAGCGAGGCGGGAAGCAGGCGGTTGAGGAAGCGTTTCACGGCGGGCGGGTCTCCATCGGGTGCGCCTCCGCATGTAGGCGTTCGCGCCCGCCGCGCAATGGCGAATGCGCGGCTCAGCCTGCGAAAAGTGCGGCGCGGCCGTTGATCGCCGCCTCGGCGGCCGGTGTGAAACCGTTCTCCTCGCCATGCAGGACGAGCGGCGCGTCGAGGACGAGCCCCGCCCGCGAGCCGCGCACGGCGCGCACCACGATGCGGATCGCCGGCTCCCCGGCACGCGGATGGACGGGCAGGATGCGCGCGGCCCCGAAGCGGCCTCCGAGCGCCGCGAGGATGCCCTGAAGCGATTGCGGTCGCGCGATCAGCGCGACCGTGCCGCGCGGCTTCAGGATCGCGCTCGCGGTGCGCAGCCAGCTCTCGAACAGCCCGTCCTCCATCACATGCGCGGCACGGCGCAACGCGTCGGGCGAGGCGCGGTCCGACGCCTCGTTGAAGGGCGGGTTCATCACCACGGCATCGAACGAGGCGTCGGCGAGGCCGGCCTCGCGCCGCGCCCCGCCGGTCAGCGTCACGTCGGCGGCGACAAGGTCCACCCGCCCGGCAAAGGCCGCGTTGGCTTCGTGGGCGAGGGTGAGCCGGGCATGGGCCAGCATCCGCGCCTCCCGCTCGACGAGGACGATGCGCGCCGCCGGGCAGCGCGCCGCGACGGCGAGGCCCGCCGCCCCGGCCCCGGCGCCGAGATCGGCCAGCCGCCCGTCGAAGCCGTCGGGAACCGCGGCGGCGAGCAGCATGGCGTCGAGCCCGGCGCGATGGCCCTCTTTCGGCTGCACCAGCACGAAGCGGCCGCGATGGAAGGCGTCGACCGAGGGCGCCGCGTCTTCGTTGCCGGCGGCGCTCATTCGCCTTTGATTTCGCCCCTGATCTCGTCGGCGATCCCCGCATCGGCGAACAGGCGGCGCGCCTCGTCGGCGTCCGCCTCGGCCACCATCACCCGGCGCGGCAGGATGCCGATCGAGCCCTCGATCACGCTCATATTGTTGTCGGCGACGAAGAAGCCGATCCCGGCATCGCGCAGCAGGGCCTCGACGAAGGAGATGAGGACGGCGTCGTTGGTGCGAAGAAGCTCGATCATGCCGCAAAGGGTTTCAGGTTGCGCCGGCGATGTAAATCCCCGGCGGCGGCGGCCGTTCCCGCCCGGTGTTTCCGCTAAGGAAACGGTGTATTTTGCGCCAATTCGCCACTTGCCGCCATGGGTGTGTCTGCCTAGAGTCCGCCGTCGGCATCGCCGGCGGGGCGGGTATCCGGGTTGGCATCAAGGAGTTTCCGGTGGGCGTTGTGGTCGAAATCGAGGATGGAAAGCGCGCGAAGGCGTCCATAGAGGCGTTGATCGCGCTGACGCGGACCGACATGGGACGCGTCAACGAGCTGATCCTGTCCAAGGCCGGCTCCGACGTCGAGATGATTCCCGAGGTCGCCAACCACCTGATCTCGTCGGGCGGCAAGCGCCTGCGGCCGATGCTGACGCTGGCCGCCGCCCAGATGTTCGGCTATCGCGGCGACGGCCATGTCAAGCTCGCCACCAGCGTCGAGTTCATGCATACGGCGACGCTCCTCCACGACGACGTGGTCGACGAGAGCGACCTGCGCCGCGGCAAGCGCACGGCGCGCATGATCTGGGGCAACCAGGCAAGCGTGCTCGTCGGCGATTTCCTGCTCGGCCAGGCCTTCCGCATGATGGTCGACGTCGGCTCGCTGGAGGCGCTCGACGTCCTTTCTTCCGCCGCCTCCGTCATCGCCGAGGGCGAGGTGATGCAGCTCGGCGTCGCCAAGAACCTCGAGACCACCGAGGACGACTATCTCGCCGTCATCAAGGCCAAGACCGCGGCGCTGTTTTCCGCCGCCGCCGAGGTCGGGCCGATCATCGCCGACGCCGGCAAGGCGGAGCGCGCCGCGCTGCGCTCCTACGGGGTCAATCTCGGCCTCGCCTTCCAGTTGATCGACGACGCGCTCGATTACGGCGGCGATTCGCGCAATCTCGGCAAGAATGTCGGCGACGACTTCCGCGAGGGCAAGGTCACGCTGCCGGTGATTCTCGCCTCCCGGCGCGGCTCGGCCGATGAGCGCCGGTTCTGGAAGGCCGCGATCGAGAACGCGGAGGCGGACGACGCCTCGCTTGAGCGCGCGCGGGGGTTGATGACGAAGCACGGCGCCATCGGCGACACGATCGGCCGGGCGCGCCATTTCGGCGAGATCGCCCGCGACGCGCTCGCTCCGCTGGCGCGGACGCCGCAGAAGGACGCGCTGCTCGACGTCATCGATTTCTGCATCAGCCGGGTGAACTGACGGCCGCTTCAGCCGCCCGCCGGCCGGCGCGCCCCGGCGCGATTGAACCGCGTCCGCAAAAAGGCCATGCTTTGCGTCTTGATTGAGTGGCCGGATTCCGGCCCCGCGGCGTGGGAAGATCAAGGAAAGGGAAGCGATGCGGCTTTTGACTGGACGATGGATCGTGGCAGCCGGGCTTGCCGTCGGCACGGCGTCGGGCGCATGGGCCGCCGCGGTTCCCATCGGCCCCGGCTCCGGCAATGACGAGCCCGTGCGCGTCAACACGCTGTCGGGCGCGTATCTCGCCGCCCGCATCGCCGAGAGCGACAACGAGCTCGATGCTGCCATCGCCTATTATCGCCGCGCGCTCGCCTTCGATCCCGACAACCGCACCGTCCAGCAGAGCCTGCTGCTCGGCCTGATCTCGCAGGGGCGCTTCGACGAGGCGCTGCCTTTCGCCGAGAAGCTGAAGGAGGTGCCGGAGGTCGAGCGGTTCTCGCGGCTGGCGCTCGGTGTCGACGCCATCCGCCAGGGCAAGTATGGCGACGCCGACTACTGGCTGAAGCTGTCGCTCGAATCCGATCTCGACCGGCTCATCACCGGGCTGATGGCGGCATGGGCCAAGCTTGGCGACGGCAAAGCCGACGAGGCGCTCGCCGGGCTCGACGCGCTCGCCGGGCCGGAATGGTACGCGCTGTTCATCACCTATCATCGCGCGCTGATCGCCGAGCAGGCGGGAGAGGTCGATGCCGCCCGCGCCGCCTTCGAGGCCGGCGCGGACAATCTCTCGGCCGCCGGCGCGGCGCCGGAGACGCATCTGCGCCTGCTCGAAGCCTATGCCGGCTTCCTCGCCCGCAAGGGCGAGCGCGACGCCGCCTTCGCTGTCATGGACAAGGCCGACGCCTTCGCGCCCGGCCGGCTGACCATCCAGGCGCTGCGCGCGCGGATCGAGGGCCAGCGCGCCGCCCCGCCTCTGGTGCCGGACGTCAAGGCCGGCGCGGCCGAGGCGCTGCTCAACCTCGCCACCGCGCTCAACCGCAGCGGCGGCGAATCCTTCGTGCGGCTCTATCTGAACTACGCGCTCGCCCTCCTGCCGAACAGCGACGCGGTGCTGATCCAGCTTGCCGGCGTTTCCGAGCAGCAGGGCGACGCCGAGGGCGCGATCGCCTTCTACGAGAAGATCCCCGCCGCCTCGCCGATGAAGCGGGTGGCGGAATTGCAGCTCGGCCTCAACCTCGCCGACCTGAAGCGCCACGACGAGGCGATCAGCCACCTGAAGGCGGCGCTGGCGAAAGACGAGGGCGACATGCGCGCCTATCTCTCGCTCGGCGGCGTCTACGCCTCGCAGGAGAACTATCGCGCCGCGGCGGACATCTACGAGCGCGCCGTCGCCCGCATCGAGGAGCCGGTGCGCACCGACTGGAACATCTTCTACCAGCGCGGCATCGCCTATGAGCGGCTGAAGGAATGGGACAAGGCCGAGCCGAATTTCCGCAAGGCGCTGGAGCTGTTCCCCGACCAGCCGCAGGTGCTGAACTATCTCGGCTATTCCTGGGTCGACATGAACATCAACCTCGACGAGGGGCTGGAGCTGATCCAGCGCGCCGTCGATTTGAGGCCCTCCGACGGCTACATCGTCGATTCGCTCGGCTGGGCCTTCTATCGCCTCGGCCGCTACGAGGACGCGGTGCGCGAGCTGGAGCGCGCCGTCGGGCTGATGCCGGCCGATCCCATCCTCAACGACCATCTCGGCGACGCCTACTGGCGCGTCGGGCGCAGGCTGGAAGCGGGCTTCCAGTGGAACCACGCGCTGGCGCTCGACCCCGAGCCGGACCTGAAGGCCGAGGTCGAGAAGAAGCTGGCCGACGGCCTGCCGACGCGGGACGAGGAGGCGCAAGCCCGGCAGAAGGCCGAGGCCGATCTGCCCGCCAACGCGGTGCCGCTGCCCGAGGCCGTCGACGGTGCGAAGGCCGAGGCCGAGCCGGAAGTCGAGACCGTCTCGGCGGGCGCTTCGGTCCACACCGTCCTGCCGGGGCAGTCGCTGTGGTCGATCGCCGCCGAGATCCTCGGCGACGGCAACCGCTATATCGAGCTGCTCGACCTGAACCCCGCCCTGCGCGGCGATCCCGGCCGCATCGTGCCGGGCCAGCGGCTTACCCTGCCCCAGCCCGGCAACTGAGCCGGGCGGCCGGGAAGGACAACCGGGACGGCAGCCCGCCGCCCGGCCCCTTCGCCTCGCGCCTGTCAGCTTGACGCCTGCCGGCCGCGGTTCTAGGACGGGGCCTTTCCCGTCCATGCCGCTGCGAGCCGCCCCGTGAACGCAAGCCTGCCTGCCCACATGCACCCGACCCGCTCGTTCCAGGGTCTCATCCTGACGCTGCACGAATACTGGGCGGAACGCGGCTGCGTCGTGCTCCAGCCCTACGACATGGAAGTCGGCGCCGGTACTTCGCATACCGCCACGTTCCTGCGCGCCATCGGCCCGGAACCCTGGCGCGCCGCCTACGTGCAGCCCTCGCGCCGCCCCAAGGACGGCCGCTACGGCGAAAACCCCAACCGCCTGCAACACTATTACCAGTACCAGGTGGTGCTGAAGCCCGCGCCCCCGGAAATCCTGGACCTCTATATCGGTTCGCTGAAGGCGCTGGGCATCGACCCCACGCAGCACGACATCCGCTTCGTCGAGGACGACTGGGAAAACCCCACGCTCGGCGCCTGGGGCCTGGGCTGGGAAGTCTGGCTCAACGGCATGGAAGTCACCCAGTTCACCTACTTCCAGCAAGTGGGCGGCCTGGACTGCACGCCGACCACCGGCGAGATCACCTACGGCCTGGAACGCCTGGCCATGTACCTGCAGGACGTGCAAAGCGTGTACGACCTGGTCTGGACCGAAGGCGCCAACGGCAACCGCGTGCTGTACCGCGACGTGTTCCACCAGAACGAGGTGGAGCAGTCCACCTACAACTTCGAGCATTCGTCGGCCGAGATGCTGTTCGCGCACTTCAATGACTACGAAGCCGAGGCCAAGCGCCTGATGGACGTGCCGCTGGCATTGCCGGCCTACGAGGCCGCGCTGAAGGCCGCGCACACCTTCAACATGCTGGACGCGCGCGGCGCGATCAGCGTCACCGAGCGCGCCGCCTACATCGGCCGCATCCGCAACCTGTCGCGCGCCGTCGCGCAGGCCTACTACGATTCCCGCGAACGACTGGGCTTTCCCATGCTGGGCCGCGACAAGGCCGCCGGGGAGGCAGCATAAATGACGACGAACATCCGCCCGCTGCTGGTCGAACTGCTGACCGAAGAACTCCCGCCCAAGGCCCTGCAGAAGCTGGGCCAGGCCTTTGCCGAAGGCGTCCGCGCCACGCTGGACCGCCACGGCCTGCTGGCCGGCGGCTGCGTCGCGACCGCGTACTCCACGCCGCGCCGCCTGGCCGTGCACCTGTCCGCCGTGCTGGCGCAGGCGCCTGACCAGCCTTATGCCGAAAAACTGATGCCGGTGAAGATCGGCCTGACCGAAGACGGCCGCGCCACCCCCGCGCTGCAAAAGAAGTTGGCCGCCAAGGGCCTGGAGAACCTCGACGTCTCCGCCCTGGACCGCGAATCCGACGGCAAGCAGGATTACCTGGTCGCGCGCGGCACGGCCCCCGGCGCCCAGCTGGCCGCCGGCCTGCAGGAAGGCATAGCCGCCGCGATCGACGGCCTGCCCATCCCCAAGGTCATGCGCTACCAATTGGCCGACGGCGTCACCACCGTGAAATTCGTGCGCCCGGCGCACGGGCTGGTCGCGCTGTTCGGCGCCGACGTGGTGCCCGTTACGGCGCTGGGCCTGTCGGCCGGCCGCGAAACCCTGGGCCACCGCTTCATGAGCGCCGGCCCGGTGTCGTTCGCCGATGCCGACGCCTACGCCGCCACGCTGGCCGAGCGCGGCAGCGTCGTGGCCTCGTTCGAAGGCCGTCGCGACGAGATCAAGCGCCAGTTGCTCGATCATGCCGGCCGCCTGTCAGCCACCCTGGGCGACGATCCGGAAGTGGCCGCGCTGCTGGACGAAGTCACCGCGCTGGTCGAGCTGCCCACCGTCTACGAAGGCCAGTTCGAAGAGCAGTTCCTGCAAGTGCCGCAGGAATGCCTGATCCTGACCATGCGGCTGAACCAGAAATATTTCCCGCTGTTCGATCCGGCCACGGGCCGCCTGACGCACCGCTTCCTGATCGTGAGCAATATGCGCACGGACAATCCGGTGAACATCGTCGAAGGCAACCAGCGCGTGGTGCGCCCGCGCCTGGCGGACGCGCAGTTCTTCTTTGAAACCGACCGCAAGACGCCGCTGGCCGCGCGCGTCGAGCAGCTCGGCGCCATCGTCTATCACAACAAACTGGGCACGCAGCTGGAACGCGTGGAGCGCGTGCGCGCCATCGCCCGCGGCGTGGCCGGACAGCTGGGCGGCGACGTCTCCGCCGCCGACCGCGCCGCCCTGCTGGCCAAGGCCGACCTGGGTTCCAACATGGTCGGCGAATTCCCCGAGCTGCAAGGCGTCATGGGCGCCTACTACGCGGCCGGCGACGGCGAGCCCGAGAGCGTCGTGCAGGCGCTGCGCAACCAGTACCGCAACCGCTACGACGCGCCCGTCACCCGGGAATCGCTGACCGCCGCCGTGCTGTTCATCGCCGAGCGCGCGGAAACCCTGGTCGGCATCTGGGCCATCGGCCTGGCGCCCACCGGCGAACGCGACCCCTTCGGGCTGCGCCGCGCCGCGCTGGGCCTGATCAGCGCGTTCGAGCAGCTCGCCGCGGGCGGCTGGCTGAAGATCAGCCAGGACGGCCCGCTGTCGCTGGACGGTCTGCTCGACCTGGCGGCGAGCACGTTCCCCGCCGGCAAGATCCCGGCCGATACGTTGCCCGAGGTCCGCGCCTTTATCTACGAGCGCTACCGCAACCAGCTCATCAACGAGTCCGACCGCAATGCGGTCGAGGCCGTCATTGCGCTGACCCCGCCCCTGCACCAGGTGGCCGAGCGCGTGCGCGCGGCCGCCGCCTTCGCGCAGCTGCCGGAAGCCGCCAGCCTGGCCGCCGCCAACAAGCGCATCGGCAACCTGCTCAAGAAGGCCGAAGGCGAAATCGGGTCGGTGAACGACGCCGCGCTGGTGGAGCCCGCCGAAAAGGCGCTGGCCGCCGCCGTGTCCGCCCTGCGCCCGAAGGCCGAGGCGCAGCTGGCCGCCGGCGACTTCGCCGGCAGCCTCACCACGCTGGCCCAGGCCCGCGAACCCGTGGACGCCTTCTTCGCCGACGTCATGGTCATGGCCGAAGACCCCGCCGTGCGCGCCAACCGGCTGGCCCTGCTCGGCCAGCTCCACGGCCTGATGAACCAGGTGGCAGACATTTCCAGGCTCGCACAGTGAAACTGATCATCCTCGACCGCGACGGCGTCATCAATCAGGACAGCGACGCCTTCGTCAAGAATCCCGACGAATGGATCGCGCTGCCGGGCAGCCTGCAAGCCATCGCCCGGCTGACCCAGGCCGGCTGGAGGGTGGTGGTCGCCACCAACCAATCGGGCCTGGCGCGCGGCCTGTTCGACATGGATACGCTGACCGCCATCCACGCCAAGATGCGGCGCGAGCTGGCCGCGGCCGGCGGCAGCATCGACGCCGTCTTCATGTGCCCGCACGGCCCGGACGACAACTGCACCTGCCGCAAGCCCCGGCCCGGCATGTTCGAGCAGATCGGCCACCGCTACGACGTGGACCTCGCCGGCGTGCCGGCGGTCGGCGATTCGCTGCGCGACCTGCAGGCCTCGTCGTCGGTCGGCTGCTCGCCCTGGCTGGTGCTGACCGGCAACGGCGGCAAGACGCTGGCCAAGGGCGGCCTGCCGGAGAACACGCGCGTGTGCGATGACCTGTCGGCCGTCGCCGACGCCCTGCTCCAGGACAGTTGACCCGATGGCCCGGCTACGCTCGCTGCTGTATTTCCTGTTCCTGGCCGTCACGGTCATTCCCTACGCCTTCGCCTGCATCCTGTGGGCGCCGCTGCCGCTGCACTGGCGCTACAAGCTGACTGTGGGCTGGCCGCGCCTGGCCATCTGGGGCGCCAAGGTCTTCTGCGGCATCCGCTGGCAGGTCAAGGGCTGGGAAAACCTGCCCGACGGCCCCGCCGTGATCCTGTCCAAGCACCAATCGGCCTGGGAAACGCTGTTCTTCCCGGCCCACATGCCGCGCGAGGTCTGCTTCGTCTACAAGAAGGAACTGCACATGGTGCCGTTCTTCGGCTGGGGCCTGGCGCTGCTGCGCATGATCGCGATCGACCGCGCCAAGGGGCGCGACGCCTTCGAGCAGGTCGTCAAGCAAGGCCAGACCCGCCTGGACGAAGGCCGCTGGCCCCTGCTGTTTCCGGAAGGCACCCGCGTCGCGCCGGGCAAGGTCGCGCGCTACAAAATGGGCGGCGCGCTGCTGGCGTCGCGCACCGGCGCCCTCGTCATTCCCGTGGCGCATAACGCCGGCGAATGCTGGCGGCGCAACGCTTTCGTGAAATACCCGGGCCTGATCACCCTGTCCATCGGTCCCGCGATAGAATCCAAGGGACTCTCCCCCGACGAACTGAACCAGAAGGTTCAAGACTGGATCGAAGGGGAAATGCGGCGTCTCAATCCTGAAAGGTATGTCCAGCCCTGATCAGCTCGAACTCCTGTTCGACATGCAGCCACACGGCGCGCCCGAGGGCGCGCCGCCGCGAACTGCCGCGCCCGGGCCGGCCGCGCTTCAGCCCACGCCTCCCAAGCCTCTCTTTCCCGACGCGCCGCCGGCGCCCGCTGCCGCGGGCGAGCCGCTGCTGACGCTCTCTCCCAACGCCTCGTCGCGCGTTCCCACGCCTTGCCCCGACCCGCTGCCGCCCGGCGCGCGCTGGCGCGAGGTGCCCACCGAGCACCAGCCCATCGGCTTCGTCCTGCTGCGCTCGCGCCGCCGCAGCATCGGCTTCGTGGTCACAGACGACGGCCTGCGCGTCACCGCCCCCAACTGGGTCACCCTGGCGCAGATCGACGACGCCGTGCGGGAAAAATCCCGCTGGATCCTCACCAAGCTGCGCGAATGGCATGCCCGCAAGCAGCAGCTGGCCATGGCGCACACGCGCTGGCAGCCGGGCGGCGAACTGCCCTACCTCGGCAAGCGCATCGTGATCGGCGTGGGCGGAGACAGCCGCCAGGCCTATCTGTCCGGCGACGCCGAAGCCCCCCAGGACGGCGACACGCTGTGGCTGGCGCTGCCTTCCTCGGCGGACCAGGGCCGCATCCGCGATTCGGCCCAGGCCTGGCTGCAGCAGCGCGCCGGCGCCTGGTTCGGCGCCCGCCTTGCCCATTTCCTGCAGATCAGCGGGCTGAAGATCCGCCGCTGGCGCCTGTCGTCGGCCGCCACGCGCTGGGGCTCCTGCACCAGCGACGGCAACATCATGCTGAACTGGCGCCTGATCCATTTCGCGCCCGCCATCATCGACTACGTGATCGCGCACGAGCTTGCCCATCTGCGCGAAATGAACCACAGTCAGGACTTCTGGCGCGAGGTGGGGCAGATACTGCCCGACTTCGAAGACGCGAAGAACATCCTGCGGCGTCACGACCCCGCTTCCCTGCCCCAGTTCTGAGGCGGCTTGAAGATGAGTGCCTGTTCCCACTAAAGGAGCCTTGAAATGCTGCTGCTGATTCCGGGCCCGGTCACGACCGACGCGCGGGTGAAGGCCGCCATGGCGCAGGACTACGCGCCCTGGGACAACGATTTCCGCCATACCTACCGGCAGGTCTGCGACGGCGTGCTGCGCGCGGCGCAGGGCGCGCCCGACGAGCACGCCGCGCTGGCCTTGCCGGGCTGCGGCCACTTCGCCGTGGAAGCCGCGATCCGCACCTTCGTGCCCCCGGGCGGCAGGCTGCTGGCCCCTTCCACCGGCGCCTACGCCGCCCGCTTGCAAAGGCTGGCCGGCGATGCCGGCCGGATCGCCGTGCCCCTGCCCGTGGGCGCGACCGAACGCGTGGATCCGCAAGCGGTCGCCGCCACGCTGGAACGCGATCCCTCGCTGACGCACCTGGCGCTCGTCTACAGCGAAACCGGCAGCGGCATCTGCCACGACGTGCCGGAGCTGGCGCGCATCGCGCACGCGCTGGGCCGCCGCGTCATCGTCGACGCGGTATCCGCCTTCGGCGCCCTGCCCCTGGACCTGGGCAGCCTGCCCGCCGTGGACGCCGTGGTGCTGACGGCCAACAAGTGCCTGGAAGGCCTGCCCGGCGCCGCCTTCGTCGTGGCCCGGCGCGACCGCCTGGAGGCCGCCCGCGGCAACGCGGGCAGCTGGTCGCTGGACCTGGCCGACATCTACCAGCACACGCTGCAGCCCAATGCCGGCCCGCGCTTCACCCCGCCCGCGCCCACGCTGGCCGCGCTGGCCGTGGCGCTGGACCTGTATCATGAGGAAGGCCGCGTCGCCCGCCTGGCGCGCTACACGGCCAACATGCGCGCCCTGTACGACGGCATCGGCGCGCTGGGGCTGACGCCGTACCTGCCGCCCGCCCTGCAAGGCCCCATCGTCGTCAACGTCCGGGCCCCGGACGCGCCGACCTGGAACCTGCAGCTGTTCGTCGATGCGCTCAAGCGCCGCGGCTACGTGCTCAGCAACTTCTACAACACCGAACAACCCACGTTCCGGGTCGGCTGCATCGGCGCCTTCGGCCCGGACCAGATGCGCCAGGCGGTCGACGCCATGGGCGCCGCGCTGGGCGACATCGGAATCACCCGCCGGGAACCCGCCGCCAGCGGCGGGTTCTTCCCGCTTCCCCTAACCGCTTAAGGAAGACCTCCATGCGTATGCTCCACACCATGCTGCGAGTCGGCAACCTCGACAAGTCCATCGACTTCTACACCAACGTGCTCGGCATGCGCGTCCTGCGCCGCAAGGACTACCCCGACGGCAAGTTCACGCTGGCCTTCGTGGGTTACCAGGACGAGTCCGAGGGCGCCGTCATCGAACTCACCCACAACTGGGATACGGACAAGTACGACCTGGGCACCGGCTACGGCCACATCGCCCTGGAAGTCGACAACGCCTACGAAGCCTGTGACAAGGTCAAGGCCAAGGGCGGCAAGGTCACGCGCGAAGCCGGCCCGATGAAGCATGGCAAAACCGTCATCGCCTTCGTCGAAGACCCCGATGGCTACAAGATCGAGTTCATCGAGAAAAAGGGCCGCGAAGACTGAGCTTCCGGCGTCCGGCTCCCGGAAACCGAAAAAGGGACTCCATGATCCATCCCATCCTCAAAATGGGCGACCCCCGGCTGCTGCGCGTGGCCACGCCCGTGGACCGCTACGACACGCGCGAGCTGCACGCGCTGATCGAGGACATGTTCGAAACGATGGCCGCCGCCCAGGGGGTGGGCCTGGCCGCGCCGCAGATCGGCATGGACCTGCAGCTGGTGATCTTCGGCTTCGACCGCAACGAGCGCTATCCCGACGCGCCCGCCGTGCCGCAGACCGTCCTGTGCAATCCGGTCATCACGCCGCTGTCCGACGAGATGGAGGACGGCTGGGAAGGCTGTCTGTCGGTGCCGGGCCTGCGCGGCCTGGTGCCGCGCTACCGCCATATCCGCTATAGCGGATTCGACCCCTTTGGCCAGCCCATCGAACGGGAAGCCGAGGGATTCCACGCGCGCGTGGTCCAGCATGAGTGCGACCACCTGATCGGCCGCCTCTATCCGTCCCGCATCCAGGATTTCTCGAAGTTCGGCTTCACCGAAATCCTGTTTCCGGGCATGGATCCCAACCAGGACGACTGAGCGTCGGCGGCCGGCCGGGCGCCGCCTCAGGCGCCCTCGGCCGGCCTCTCTCCGGCACGCGCCGCGCCCGCTTGCGCGGCGGACGGCGACAGGTCTTCGGGCGCGAAATCGTCCACCTGCAAGACCCGCGACACCGTCGCCTCGGCCTCCTCGAACTGCGCGGCCTGCGTATCCGTGATGGCGCCGCGCCGGTGCGCCTCGCGCCAATCGCGCACGCCCGATTGGCGCAGCCGGTCGCGCAGCGGCTGCACCGCGTCCGCCAGGGCGAAAGCGCGGGTCAGCAGGCCCACCGGGTCGCCGCCGGCCTGGGGATCGGCCGGTTCCCGGTGCAGATCGGCGGCCAGCCGAACATGGGTGGGCGACGGCTTCAGCAGCAATTCCGCGCATTCGCGCGTCAGCGCGTCGCTCGGGCCCTTGGCCAGGCGCAAGGGCAGGATGGCCGCGCGCAATCCCCACGACAGCACGCGCCCGGGAAGGTTGCGCAGCACCTGGTCCATGCTTTTCTCGATGCTGGCGTAGCCCTGCTCCAGGCACCAATGCACCAGCGGCAGGTCATCGTGCTTGCGGCCCTCGTCCTCCCAGCGCTTGAGCACCGCGGACTGCAGGTACAGCTCCGACAGAATGTCGCCGAGCCGCGCGGAGATCATTTCGCGGCGCTTCAGGCCGCCGCCCAGCTGGGCCAGCGTCGCGTCGGCCAGCAGGGCGAAGCCCGAGGCGTAGCGGCTCAGCCGCCGGTAGTGCCCGGCGGTGGGGCCGGAGGCCGGCGCGGGCGCCAGCACCCCGCCGGTCCAGGCCCGGCCGATGGCGCGCAGGGCGTTGATCCCCGCGTGCCGCAGGTGGCGCCAGAACACGTCGTGGAACACGGCGATGCCGCGCTCTTCGTCGGGGTTGCCCAGCGCCAGCATTTCCGGCATCAGGTACGGGTGGGCGCGGATCGCGCCCTGGCCGAAGATGATGAGGTTGCGCGTCAGGATATTGGCGCCTTCGACCGTGATGGCGATGGGCACGGCGCGGTACAGCGCGCCCAGG
>JBBCKE010000011.1:0-207375 GCA_037190985.1 Alphaproteobacteria bacterium | reverse complement strand
TCCGCCACCATCGCGCTGGTCTTCGGAGTCGTCCTCGGCATCTATACCGCGCTCAAGCCCGGCAGCTTCACCACCGCCATCATCATGACCGTGTCGCTGATCGGTGTGTCGCTGCCGACCTTCCTGATCGGCATCGGGCTGATCTACATCTTTGCTGTCGAGCTCCAGTGGCTGCCGTCGTTCGGACGCGGACAGGTTGTGGATCTCGGCTGGTGGAAGACGGGCCTGCTCACGGAGTCGGGCCTTCGTTCCCTCATCCTGCCGGCCATTACGCTGTCGCTGTTCCAGCTCACGCTCATCATGCGCCTGGTGCGCGCCGAGATGCTGGAGGTGCTGCGGCAGGACTACATCCGCTTCGCCCGCGCGCGCGGGCTGTCCAAGCGGGCGATCAATTTCGGCCATGCGCTGAAGAACACGATGGTTCCCGTCATCACCATCACCGGCCTCCAGCTCGGCTCGGTCATCGCCTTCTCCATCGTCACCGAGACCGTGTTCCAGTGGCCGGGCGTCGGCTCGCTGTTCATCAACTCCGTGCAGGTCGTCGACGTGCCGGTGATGGCCGCCTACCTGATGTTCATCGCCTTCGTCTTCGTCGTCATCAACCTGATCGTCGACATTCTCTATTACGCCGTCGATCCGCGCCTTCGCGTGCACGGCATCGGCGGGGGGAAATAGCCATGAGCTCCGCCCACACCACGCCCCCGGTGGCCGCCGTCGCGCCGCCGCGCCCCTTCTTCCGCCGCGTCTGGGATTCCGACGTCTTCTTCTCGTTCCGGCGCTCGCCCGTCACCATCGTCGCGGCGCTCGTGACGATCGTCATGGTGCTGGCGGCGCTGTTCGCGCCGTGGATCGCGCCCTACGACCCGTTCAACCCGGCGAGCCTCAACCTGATGGACGGCTTCACGCCGCCGATGTCGACCTCGATGGCCGGCAACTACTTCCTGCTCGGCTCCGACCATCAGGGGCGGGACGTATTGTCCACCATCCTCTACGGCAGCCGTGTCTCGCTGTTCGTCGGCCTTTCGGCGACGCTGTTCGCCATCGTGCTCGGCGTCGCGCTCGGGCTGACGGCCGGCTATCGCGGCGGGCTGACGGATTCGGTCATCATGCGCATCGCCGACATCCAGCTCTCCTTCCCGGCGATCCTGATCGCGCTGCTGATCTTCGGCATCGCTCGCGGCCTCATCCCGCCGAGCCGGCACGAGAGCATGGCGATCTGGGTGCTGATCGTCGCCATCGGCCTGTCGAACTGGGCGCAGTTCGCGCGCACCGTGCGCGGCGCGACCATGGTCGAGCGGCAGAAGGACTACGTCTCGGCCGCCCGCATCATGGGCGTCCACCCGCTGCGCATCCTCGTGCGCCACATCCTGCCCAACGTGCTCGGGCCGGTGCTGGTCATCGGCACCATCGGGCTGGCGCTCGCCATCATCGAGGAGGCGACCCTGTCCTTCCTCGGCGTCGGCGTGCCGCCGACCCAGCCCTCGCTCGGAACGCTGATCCGCATCGGCCAGCAGTTCCTGTTCTCTGGCGAATGGTGGATCCTGTTCTTCCCCGCCGTCACGCTCATCCTGCTCGCGCTCGCCGTCAACCTGCTCGGCGACTGGCTGCGCGACGCCCTGAACCCGAGGCTGCGCTGATGGCGGACCCGATCGTTTCCGTCCGCGACCTCGTGGTCGAGTTCCCGCTGCGGCGGGGGCTGTTCACCGCGGTCGACGGCGTCTCCTTCGACATCATGCCGGGCGAGATCCTCGGCGTGGTCGGCGAATCCGGCGCCGGCAAGTCGATGACCGGCTCCGCCATCATCGGCCTGATCGAGCCGCCCGGCCACATCGCCGGCGGCGAGATCTACCTGAAGGGCGAGCGGATCGACAACCTGCCGCCCGAGGCGATGATGAAGATCCGCGGCAAGCGCATCGGCATGGTCTTCCAGGACCCGCTGACCTCGCTGAACCCGCTCTACACCATCGGCCAGCAACTGATCGAGACGATCCGCCGGCACCTGCCGCTCAGCCAGGCAGGGGCGCGCCAGCGCGCCATCGACCTGCTCGGCGAGGCCGGCATTCCCGCGCCGGCCGACCGGCTGGACAGCTATCCGCACCAGTTCTCGGGCGGCATGCGGCAAAGGGTGGTCATCGCGCTGGCGCTGGCGGCGGAGCCCGAGCTCGTCATCGCCGACGAGCCGACCTCGGCGCTCGACGTGTCCGTGCAGGCGCAGATCATCAAGGTGCTGAAGAAGCTGTGCGAGAGCCGGGGCGCCGCGGTGATGCTGGTCACGCACGACATGGGCGTGATCGCCGAGACCGCCGACCGCATGATCGTGATGAACAAGGGCAAGATCGTCGAGACCGGCTCGGTCGCCGACATCATCAAGCGCCCGAAGGAGGAGTACACGATCAAGCTGATCGACGCGATCCCGTCGATCCGCGACGAGACGCGCCGTCATGTCGTGCCGCCGTCCGACGCGCCGATCATGAAGGTCGAGAAGCTGACGCGCGAGTTCGACCTGTCGCGCTCCTTCCTCGACCGGGTGCTGAAGCGGTCCGGCCGCAAGGTGGTGAAGGCGGTGCAGGACGTCTCGTTCGAGATCCGCAAGGGCTCGACCTACGGGCTGGTCGGCGAATCCGGCTCCGGCAAATCGACCTGCGCGCGCATGCTGGTCGGCCTGATCCCGCCGACCTCGGGCCGCGTGCTGCTCGAGGGCGACGACATCTGGGAGGGCCAGGCGGCGTCGAGCAAGCGCCGCCAGCGCGTGCAGATGATCTTCCAGGACCCCTATGCCAGCCTCAACCCGCGCTGGCGCGTCGGCGACATCATCGCCGAGCCGATCCGGGCGCTGAAGCTGGCGGGCAGCGGCGGCGAGGTCCGCGACCGCGTCGCCGATCTCCTGGAGAAGGTGCGGCTCGATCCGGTCGCGATGCGCAAGTTCCCGCACGAGTTCTCGGGCGGCCAGCGCCAGCGCATCGCCATCGCCCGCGCCCTGTCGAGCCAGCCGGAGTTCATCGTCTGCGACGAGCCGACCTCGGCCCTCGACGTCTCGGTGCAGGCGCAGGTGCTCGACCTGATGCGCGCGCTTCAGGACGAGTACAACCTCACCTATCTTCTCATCAGCCACAACCTTGCAGTCGTGCGCCAGATGGCCGACGATGTGGGCGTGATGCACAACGGCGTGCTGGTCGAGCAGGGCCCGGTGGACGAGATCTTCGACAGCCCGAAGGTGGAGTACACCCGCATGCTGCTCGACTCGGTGCCCGACATCTCCAATGTCGAATAGCTGACAGGGGAAGGCGATGGACAGGATCGAGGCTGGCTGGGTCGACGGGGTTCTGGACTTCTGGTTCGGGGAACTGACCTATAAGGACTGGTTCGACGGCGGGCCGGAGCTGGACGAGAAGGTGCGCGTGCGCTTCCTCGGCCTCTACGAGAAGCTGAAGGCCGGCTTCGACGAGCGCAGGATCGACGATGCGCAGACGGCGCTCGCCGCCATCATCGTCTTCGACCAGTTCCCGCGCAACATGTTCAGAGGCAGCGCCGCCGCCTTCGCCACCGACGACACGGCCGCCGGCATCGCCCGGATCGCCGTCGAGCGCGGCTGGGACCGCGCCGGCCCGGAAGGCGCGCGGCCGTTCTTCTACATGCCGTTCATGCACTCCGAGATTCTTGCCGACCAGGAGCGTTGCGTCGATCTCTTCCGCGCCCTCGGCGAGGGCGAGGGGCTGAAATTCGCCATCGAGCACCGCGACATAGTGGCCCGCTTCGGCCGCTTCCCGCACAGGAACCGGGCGCTGGGGCGCGAAAGCTCGCCGGAGGAGCTGGAATTCATGAAGGAGCATGCCGGCTACGGCCAGTCGTGACCGGCCCCGGCCGCTTGCGCCCGGCCGGCCGCCGCCATAGATGAAACAGACGTAACCGACCCGGCACGAATAAGCGGCGCTGTCGGGCGCACCGAGGGAGGCATCATCTTGAGCAAGTCCAAAGACAAATCAGCGCCCGCCGTGGCAAGGCCGTGGCTCGCCAGCTATCCGGACGTCGTGAAGCCCGAGATCGGGCCGATCGGGGACGCCTCGCTCGGCGACATGATGATGAAGGCCTGCGCTGAGTTCTCGACGCGCCCCGCCTTCACCTCCATGGGCAAGAGCCTGACCTTCGCCCAGCTTGAGGAAGCCTCGACGCATGTGGCGGCGTGGCTCCAGTCGAAGGGCCTGAAGAAGGGCGCGCGCGTCGCGATCATGATGCCGAACGTGCTGCAATATCCGGTGGCGCTGATGGCGATCCTGCGCGCCGGCTGCATCGTCGTCAACGTCAACCCGCTCTACACGCCGCGCGAGCTGGAGCACCAGCTCAAGGATTCGGGCGCGGAAGCCATCTTCATCCTCGAGAACTTCGCCACCACGCTCCAGACCGTGGTGAAGAATACCGAGGTCAAGCACATCGTCGTCGCCGCGATGGGCGACATGCTCGGGCTGAAGGGCCACATCGTCAATCTGGTGGTGCGCCGGGTCAAGAAGATGGTGCCGGCCTGGTCGCTGCCGGGCCATGTGCCGTTCAAGCAGGTGCTGAGCGAGGGCCGCTCGAAGACCTTCACGAAGGTCGATGTCGGGCAGGACGATGTCGCCTTCCTGCAATATACCGGCGGCACGACCGGCGTCTCCAAGGGCGCGACCCTTCTCCACCGCAACATCCTCGCCAATGTGCAGCAGACGGAGCTGTGGCTCGAAAGCGCCTATACGAAGCGCCCGCGCCCGGAGCGGCAGACCTTCGTCTGCCCGCTGCCGCTCTACCACATCTACGCGCTGACGGTGAACGCGTTCATGGGCATGCGGCTGGGTGCGGAAAACCTGCTGATCGCCAATCCGCGCGACATTCCCGCCTTCGTCAAGGAACTGGGGAAGTACCAGATCAACGTCTTCCCCGGCCTCAACACGCTGTTCAACGCGCTGCTCAACAACGAGGATTTCCAGAAGCTCGACTTCAAGCCGCTGTTCCTGACCTTCGGCGGCGGCATGGCGGTGCAGCGCGCCGTGGCCGACCGCTGGCAGAAGCTGACCGGCATCGTCATTTCCGAAGGCTACGGCCTGTCGGAGACCTCGCCGGTGGTGACGACCAACCGCTTCGACGCGACGGAGTTCTCCGGCACCATCGGCCTGCCGATCCCCTCGACCGACGTCGTCATCCGCGACGAGGACGGCAAGGACGTGGCCCTCGGCGAGGTCGGCGAGATCTGCATCCGCGGTCCGCAGGTGATGGCCGGCTACTGGAACCGCGCCGACGAGACCGCCAAGGTGATGACCGCCGACGGCTACTTCAAGTCGGGCGACATGGGCTTCATGGACGACAAGGGCTACGTCAAGATCGTCGACCGCAAGAAGGACATGATCCTGGTCTCCGGCTTCAACGTCTATCCGAACGAGATCGAGGACGTCATCGCCATGCATCCGGGCGTGCTCGAAGTGGCGGCCGTCGGCGTGCCGGACGAGAAGTCGGGCGAGGTGCCGAAGGTGTTCGTGGTCAAGAAGGACCCGAACCTGACGGAAAAGGAGGTCATCGACTTCTGCCGCGACAAGCTGACCGCCTACAAGCGGCCGAAGCATGTCGAGTTCCGCACCGAGCTGCCGAAGACCAATGTCGGCAAGATCCTGCGGCGCGAGCTGCGCTGAGCGCAGAAGGCCAGTTAGAGCGCAATCCGGCCCGCCGTCCGCAAGACGGCGGGTCTTTTCATTCCGGCGGCAGGACGGGCCAGGCGTCAACGATGCGCCCCTGCGACAGGATGCGGATCGGGCCGAACTGCTGCAGCACCCCCTCGCTCTGCGTCGGGCGCAGGAAGGCGAAATCGTCGGGGCGGATCGCGGCGTCGCCGGGCAAGGCGAGGAACTGCTGGTTGCTGGAACGGCCGAACGCGCCGCTTTCCTTCATCCCGGCCGGATGGACCGGGCTCGCCATCCACTTGCCGCCGTAGAGGTAGAGCCCGCGCCGGGGCAGGAGGCCGAGCGCCTGCGCGAGGCGCGAGCGGCGGTCGAGGCCGGGCAGCTCCGCCTCCACCACCTTCAGCACCGGCGCGGCGATGAAGATCGCCGGCCGGAGCGCCGCAAGGCTCGGCACGTCGAAATCCGACGGCTTGACGAAGGCCGAGCCCATCGCCACCTCGTTCGCGCCGAGATCGCCGCCGTAGAGCAGCGCCGTGCTGCTGCCGCCGAGATTGACGATGCGCCGCCGGTCCTCGCCGAGCAGCGCCAGATAGCGCCGGAAGAGGGCGAGGCTCCTGCGCCGCGCGCCCTCCGGCCCGCCGAGCCAGCCCGGTATGTGGCCGATATGCGCCTCGTAGGCCATTATCCCCTCGCAGGCGAGGAGCGGATGCCGCTCCAGCCCGGCCAGCGCGTCGGCCAGGGCCTCCGGCGTCGGAAAGCCGCCGCGATGGAGGCCGATATCGACCTCGAAGCAGAAGCGGAGCGTTTGCCCGCGCGCCGCGGCGATCCTGCCATACTGCGCCAGCCGCTCGGGCGTATCGACCAGCCAGACAATGCGCCGCGCGGCGGGTTCCGGCAGCTCGTCCAGCATCGAGGCGGCGAGCGCGGCCGGCATCGGCTTGCCGAACAGCAGCTCGGCGTCGGGGAAGGCGGCGAGCATCGCGCGCGCCACCGGCGCGTGGAAGGTCATGATCCGCCGCGTGTCGAAGGCCGCCGCGATGAGCTCGACCAGCCGCGGGCAGGGCAGCGACTTGTCGACGATGCGCAGGGCGAGGCCGGGGGCGAGCCCCGCCCTGACCGCCGCGACGTTGGCGTCGAGAAGGTCGAGATCGAGCACGAGGCATGGCTGGTGGATTCCCGCCGCCTTGAGCGCCGCGTCGGCCTGCCGGAACCAGTCGCCGTTCATCGCTCGACTCCCAGAAGCCGTGCCATATAGGGCGAGACGAAGCGGTTTTCCGGGTCGAGGTCGCGGCGCACCGCCATCGCGTCGCGAAAGCGCGGATAGAGCGCCTCCAGCTCCCTCGCGGTCAGGCTGTGCATCTTGCCCCAGTGCGGCCGCCCGCCATGGCGGCGGAATATCTCCTCCATCGCGGCGAAATAGGGCCGGTGGTCGAGGCCCGCCGTGTGATGGACGGCGATCGAGGCGCTCTGCCGGCGGTAGAACGGGCTGAGCCAGGCCTCGTCGGCGGCGACGGTGCGCACCTCGATCGGGAAATAGATGCCGGGAAAGCGCGTCTCCAGCCGCTCGATCACCTCGGCCAGCGCCTTCGGCGCTTCCTCGATCGGCAGGTGGTACTCCATCTCGTTGAAGCGGACATTGCGCTGCGAGGGATAGACGGCGAGCCAGTCCGCGACATAGTCCTCGCGCGCGGCCGAGGCCACGGCCCACTTCAGCAGCGCGCGCCGCAGCGACGGCAGCCAGCCGGTGAAGCGCTGGACGCGCCCGAGCAGGACGACGGCCGCGTCGTCCTCGTCCGGCGGGCGCGGCGTCGGCGCGCTGTCGGTCAGGTCCGAGGTGATGAACAGCGCCATGCGCGAGAACGGGATGTAGAAGAACTCGGCCGAGCGGTGCGCGCTCATCAGCGCCGTGAAGTCGTCGATCACCGCGCGGATCGGCAGCGACGTGCGGCGGCGGTGCAGCCGGTAGGGCGCGACGTTGCGGATCGTCACCTGCGTCACCATGCCGAACGCGCCGAGGCCGGGGCAGACGGCCAGGAGGTCGTCGGCGTTCTTTTTTATCGAGAAGTCGCGCGCCTTGCCGGTGCCGTCGACCAGCGTCAGCGCCTCGACGCCGGTGTGGTAGGCTCCGAGCGCCGCGCCCGAGCCGTGGGTGGCCGTGGCCAGCGCGCCGCCGAACGCCTGCCGGTCGATGTCGCCCATATTCGGGAACGCCTGGCCGACCGCGTGCATGGCGCGCGCCAGCTCGCCGAGCCTGGTCCCCGCGCCGACGCGGGCGGTCATCGCCGCGGGGTCGTGGTCGATCAGCCCGGCGAAGCGGTCAAGCGAGACCAGCGTGCCGTCGTTCTGCACCAGCGGCGTGAAGGAATGGGAGGTTCCGACGGCCCGCAGCGGGCCCGGCGCGGTGCGGATGGCGTCGCCGAGCTCGCCGATATCGCCCGGCGCGAGGCGCGCCGCCGGCCGTGCCGTGAGAAGTCCCGACCAGTTCGCCCAGCTTTCGCACCGCTCGCCGTTCGTCATCAGGCGTCCTCCGCTTCCGGCGTCCGCCCGCCGGTGATTGCCGGCATGCCCGCCTCGACATGCCTGCGCCACGACAGCGGCGTCATGCCGTCCTTCCAGCCCTTGAAGGCGTTGGTGAAGCAGGTCGGATCGGCATAGCCCAGCCGTCCCGCGATCTCGCCTATCGAAAGCTCCGTCATCGACAGAAGTTCCTCGGCGAGCGCAAGGCGCACCTCGTCCCGGATCGCGGAAAAGGTGGTGCCTTCGTCGTCGAGCCGCCGGCGCAGCGTGCGCGGCGTCATGCACAGATCCGAGGCGATGGTCTCCATGTCCGGCATATGCGCCGATTCGCGCAGCAGCCGCTCCCTGATCCTGAGCGCGAGGCCCGAGCGCATGCGCAGCCTTTCCAGCAGCAGCCGGCACTGCTCCTCGGCGGCCTGGCGGGCGATGGCGTTGGCCTGCGGCAGGGGTTGCATGAGGCCGGCATTGCACAGCCGGATGACCGAGCGCGGCGCGCCGAATTGCGGGCGCAAGTCCAGAAGCGCCTCGTAGCGGGCCTCGTTCGCCGGCGGCGGAAAGGCGAAGGCGATGCCGCGCAGCAGCGGAAGATGCGGGCAAAGATCGCGCTGGATGCGCACCAGCGCGCCGATGTCGCGCTCGACCAGAAAGCGCCTCAGGTCCGGCGGCAGGCTGCCGTCGTCGATGGTGATCGTCGTTTCCGCGTCGTCGCGGGCGACGAGGAAATCGGTGAAGGCGAAGGTCAGGTTGAAGTAGCGCAGCGCGATCTCGAGCGCACTGAGCGCGTTGGGACTGGCGGCCATGGCGAGGCCGAGCATGCCGAACGCGGTGAAATGATAGCGCAGGCCCGCCTCGACGCCGAGCGCCGGCACCCTGCCGAGCGCGCCGACGAGGTTGCGCACCATCTTCAGTTCCTGCTCGGGCGCGACGAGCGCCGACGCGTCATCGAGGTCGCGCTCGTAGACGCCCGTCCCGGCGAGGCAGGCGCGCGGCGAAAGCCCGTGCGCCGCGCCGAGCTCGGCCATGATGCGCATGCTGGCCACGCCGCGCTCGCAGTCGCGTGCCGCCATCCCCCGTCCCCCCAAAGCGCCCCCTTGGCGAATGTCCCCGAAATTCGGTTTTTTGTCTTCTTCTAATATGCCAGCCGCCGGGCGCGGCCGCTAGCCTCTATCGGTCGGCCTTGAAGGGAGAATCGAACGCGAGGGGGGCCAAGCCTTCGGATCGCCCATGAGGCTGCGCGCTGCCGCGGGACAGGCCGGCGTTCGCCGCTCCGCCGTCCCGCGGCGGCGCCCGCCCATGCCCGGCGAGCCTGAGCGCCGGCGTGGGCGGCTTGCGGCCGGCCCGGCGTTTCCCACAGGGCTGCTCCCTCCTTGCACAGTCGGCGGGCGGTCGCCATCTTCCGTCAATTCGGGCAGACTGTGCCCGACACGGCCGGCCCGCCGGGCGCTCCCACCGGAAGGAACGACACGATGGAAAACACCCCGCCCGCGACCATCGCCGCGCGCTTCGAGGCGCAGCGGCAGGCCTTCCTGAAGGAGCCGAACCCGACCTACGAGGCGCGGCTGTCGCGGCTCGACCGGCTGCTGGCTCTGACCGACGTCAACGAGGCGGCGGTCGTCGCCGCCATCGACGCCGATTTCTCCGGCCGCGCCGCGCAGGAGACGCGGCTCGCCGAGATGTTCGTCGTCCGCGCCGGCATCCGCCACGCCAGATCGCATCTGCGGCGCTGGATGCGGGTGAAGCGCGCGCCGACCGGCCTCCATTTCCGCCCCGGTTCCAACCGGCTGATGCCGCAGCCGCTCGGCGTCGTCGGCGTCGTCTCGCCGTGGAACTATCCGTTCCAGCTCGCGCTGGCGCCGGCGCTCGCCGCGCTCGCCGCCGGCAACCGGGTGATGATCAAGCCGTCGGAGCTGACGCCCGCCTTCTCGGCGCTGCTCGACCGGCTCGTTTCCGGTGCGTTCGACCCGGACGAGGTCTGCGTCGTCACCGGCGACGCCGAGACCGGCAAGGCGTTCACCGCGCTGCCCTTCGACCATCTGATCTTCACCGGTTCCACTGCGGTCGGCCGCGCCGTCGCGCAGGCGGCCGCCGCCAATCTGACGCCGGTGACGCTGGAACTCGGCGGCAAGTCTCCGGCGATCTTCGATCCGTCCTGCGACGTCGACGTCTCCGTCGAGCGGCTCGCCTTCGGCAAGCTCCTGAACGCCGGTCAGACCTGCATCGCGCCCGACTACCTGATGGTGCCGAAGGGGCAGGCCGAGGCCGTGGCCGGCAAGTTCTCGGCCGCGGTCGCGAAGATGTACCCGTCGCTGGTCGACAATCCCGACTACACCGCGATCATCAGCCAGCGCCACCGCGCCCGGCTGGTCGAGCTGGTCGACGAGGCTCGCGCGGCGGGCGCGCGGGTCATCGAGATCAACCCGGCGAACGAGCGGTTCGAGAGCAACGAGACGCGCAAGCTCGCGCCCACCCTCGTCATCGATCCGCCGGCGGACACCCGGTTGATGCGCGAGGAGATCTTCGGCCCGGTGATGCCGATCCTTGAATATGACGGCGTGGACGAGGCGATCGCCCGCGTGCGTGCCGGCGACCATCCGCTGGCGCTCTACTGGTTCGGCACGGACAGGAAAGCCCGGGAGCGCGTGCTCGGCGAGACGTTGTCCGGCGGCGTCACCGTCAACGATTGCCTGTGGCATATCGGGCAGGAGGACCAGCCCTTCGGCGGCGTCGGCCCGAGCGGCATGGGCGCCTATCACGGCGAATGGGGCTTCAACACCTTCTCGAAGCTCAAGCCGGTCTTTTATCAGTCGCGGCTCAACGGCATATTCCTGTTCAGGCCGCCCTACGGTCAGGCCTTCGAGCGCATCCTGGGGCTGCTGAAGCGCGTGACCTGACGTTTCGGCCATGAGGGGGAGGGGGAGATGGAAGCGGCTTTCGACTACGTGATCGTCGGCGGCGGCTCGGCGGGTTCAGTGCTGGCCGGGCGGCTGAGCGAGGACCCCGCCGTCACGGTCTGCCTTCTTGAGGCGGGCGGCGGCGGTGCCAGCGGCTTCGTCACCGTGCCGGTCGGCGCGGTGGCGATGATCCCGACGAAGCTCAACAACTGGGCGTTCGAGACCGTGCCGCAGCCGGGTCTCGGCGGCCGCAGGGGCTATCAGCCGCGCGGCAGGATGCTCGGCGGCTCCTCCGCCATCAACGCCATGATCTACATGCGCGGCCACCCCAGCGACTACGACCGCTGGGCCGGGCTCGGCAATGCCGGCTGGTCGTTCGCGGACGTGCTGCCCTATTTCCGCCTGAGCGAGGCGAACGAGCGCTTCGACGACGAATGGCACGGCCGCGACGGGCCGCTGCCGGTCAGCGACCTGCGCACCGGCAACCCGTTCCACCGCCATATCGTCGAGGCCGCGCGCCAGATCGGCCTGCCGGTCAACGACGATTTCAACGGCGCGGAGCAGGAGGGCGTCGGCATCTATCAGGTGACGCAGAGAAATGGCGAGCGGTGGAGCGCGGCGCGCGCCTATCTCTTCCCGCATATGGGCAAGCGCCCCAACCTTCACGTCGAGACGAAGATTCGCGTCGCGCGGGTGATGGTCGAGAACGGCCGCGCCGTCGGCGTCGAGACGATCAGGGGCGGCGAGCGGCGTGCGATCCGCGCCCGGCGCGAGGTCGTGCTGTCGGCCGGCGCGCTGCAATCGCCGCAGATCCTCATGCTGTCGGGCATCGGGCCGGCGGCGGAATTGAAGCGGCACGGCATCGCCCCGGTCCTCGACCTGCCGGGCGTCGGCGCGAACCTTCAGGACCATCCCGATTTCATCTTCGGCTACCGCTCGGCGAGCCTCGACACGTTCGGCCTGTCGCTGCGCGGCGGCTGGCGAATGCTGCGCGAGGCGCTGAGCTACCGCCGCGAGCGGCGCGGCATGGCGACGTCGAACTTCGCCGAGGCCGGCGGCTTCCTCAGGACGCGGCCCGATCTCGACGCGCCCGACATCCAGCTCCATTTCGTCGTCTCGCTGGTCGACGACCATGCCCGCAAGCTCCATCTCGGCCACGGCTTCTCCTGCCATGTCTGCCTCCTGCGCCCGCGCAGCAGCGGCACGCTGAGGCTCGCCAGCGCCGACCCGCTCGCCGCGCCGCTGATCGATCCGGCTTTTCTCGCCGACCCGCAGGACGTCGAGGACATGGTCGCCGGCTTCAAGCTGACGCGGCGGCTGCTCGAAGCGCCGGCCCTTGCCCGCTGGGCGAGGAAGGATTCGGTGACGGCGGCGGTGCGCAGCGACGACGACATCCGCGCCATCCTGCGCAAGCGGGTCGACACGGTCTATCACCCGGTCGGCACCTGCCGGATGGGCGTCGACGCGGGCGCGGTGGTGGACCCGGCGCTGAAGGTGCGCGGGGTCGAAGCCTTGCGCGTCGTCGACGCCTCGGTCATGCCGACGCTGATCGGCGGCAATACCAACGCACCGACGATCATGATCGCGGAAAAGGCGGTCGACATGATGCGCGGAACCTCCCGCGTCTGACGGCTTCGGGCACTCGGCGTCATTTTTTGCGGATTGCGAAATAAATCGCTTTCGCGTTATGCTCACCGCTGCCGCCCCCTTTCGGGGAGGCGGCGCGGGAGGATGGCATGTATCTCGGGATCGACCTCGGCACGTCGGGCGTAAAGGCGCTGCTGCTCGATGCCGACCAGCGCGTCGTCGGCTCGGCGAGCGCGCCGCTCGAGGTCTCGCGCCCGCGTGACGGCTGGGCCGAGCAGAACCCCGCCGACTGGATCGAGGCGACCGAGGCGGCCGTTTCCGCGCTCAAATCGGCGCATCCGGCGGCGCTCGCCGCGGTGCGCGGCATCGGCCTTTCCGGCCAGATGCACGGGGCGACGCTGATCGACGCCGCCGGCGCGGTGCTGCGGCCGGCGATCCTGTGGAACGACACGCGCAGCCAGACGCAAGCGGCGGCGCTCGATGCCGACCCGCGCTTTCGCGCCGTCACCGGCAACATCGTCTTTCCCGGCTTCACCGCGCCCAAGCTCGCCTGGGTCAAGGCCAACGAGCCGGCGGTCTTCGCCCGCGTGGCGAAGGTGCTGCTGCCGAAGGATTACCTGCGCCTGTGGCTGACCGGCGAAACCATCTCCGAAATGTCGGACGCGGCCGGCACGGCGTGGCTCGATGTCGGCCGCCGCGCATGGTCGCCGGAGCTTCTCGCCGCCACCGGCCTTGGCCCGCGGCACATGCCGGCGCTGATCGAGGGAACGGACGTTTCCGGCACGCTGCGCGGGTCGGTCGCCGCGCGCTGGGGCATGGGCGGCGGCGTCACGGTCGCCGGCGGCGCGGGCGACAACGCGGCCTCGGCCTGCGGCATGGGCGCGGTCCGGGCCGGGCAGGCTTTCGTCTCGCTCGGCACGTCGGGCGTGCTGTTCGCCGCCAACGATTCCTACCGGCCCAACCCGGCCAGCGCCGTCCACACGTTCTGTCATGCGCTGCCGGGCGCGTGGCACCAGATGGGCGTCATCCTGTCGGCGACGGATTCGCTGAACTGGCTCGCCGGCATCACCGGCCGCACGGCGGCGGAGCTGACGGCCGAGCTCGGCGAGGGGCTGCGCGCGCCGTCCGGCGTTTCCTTCCTGCCCTACCTCTCGGGCGAGCGCACGCCGCACAACGACGCCACGATGCGCGGCGCGTTCGCCGGCCTTGCCCATCTATCGGACCGCGCGGCGCTGGCGCAGGCGGTGCTGGAGGGCGTGGCCTTCGCCTTTCGCGACAGCCTCGCGGCGCTGCGCGAGGCGGGAACGGAACTCACGCGCGTCACCGCCATCGGCGGCGGCTCGCGCGCGCGCTACTGGCTGAAGGCGATCGCGACGGCGCTGGAAATCCCGGTCGATCTGCCCGCCGAGGGCGATTTCGGTGCCGCCTTCGGCGCGGCGCGCCTCGGCCTGATCGCCGCCGAGAACGCCGATCCGCGGGCAATCTGCACACCGCCGGCGACGGCCGAGACTATCGCACCCGATGCGGCGCTGGTCCCGGCCTACGAGCAAGCCTACCGGCGCTATCGCGCGCTTTACCCCGCCATCAAAGGAGCAACATCGTGAGCACCGGCTTTTTCGGCGACATCGCCCCGATCCGCTACGAGGGGCCGCAATCGACCAACCCGCTCGCCTACCGCCATTACGACCCCGACGAGGTCGTGCTCGGCAAGCGGCTCGAAGACCATCTGCGCTTCGCCGTCGCCTACTGGCATTCGTTGAGCTGGGAGGGCGGCGACCCGTTCGGCGGCCGCACCTTCGATAGGCCGTGGTTTCCAAAGGGCGGGGAAACCGACACGATGGAGCTCGCCCGCCGCAAGGCCGATGTCGCCTTCGAGATGTTCCGGCTGCTCGGCACGCCGTTCTACTGCTTCCACGACGCCGACGTGCGCCCGGAAGGGGACACGCTCGCCGAGAGCGTTTCCCGCCTCGACGCGATCGCCGACATCTTCGCCGGCAGGCAGGAGGAGACGGGGGTGAAGCTGCTGTGGGGCACGGCGAACCTCTTTTCCCACCGCCGCTACATGGCTGGCGCGGCCACCAACCCGGACCCGGACGTCTTCGCCTATGCCGCGGCGACGGTGAAGACCTGCATCGACGTGACGAAGCGCCTCGGCGGCGAGAACTACGTGCTGTGGGGCGGGCGCGAGGGCTACGAGACGCTGCTCAACACCGACATGAAGCGCGAGCGCCAGCAGGCCGGCCGCTTCCTGTCGCTGGTGGTCGACTACAAGCACCGCATCGGCTTCAACGGTACGATCCTGATCGAGCCCAAGCCGCAGGAGCCGACCAAGCACCAGTACGACTACGACGTCGCCACGGTCTACGGCTTCCTCAAGGATTTCGGGCTGGAGAAGGAGGTCAAGGTCAACATCGAGGCCGGCCACGCCATCCTCGCCGGCCATTCCTTCGAGCACGAGCTGGCGCTGGCCGGCGCGCTCGGCATCCTCGGCTCCATCGACATGAACCGCAACGACTACCAGTCGGGCTGGGACACGGACCAGTTTCCCAACAACGCGCCGGAGGCGGCGCTGGCCTATTACGAGATCCTGAAGGCGGGCGGCTTCACCACCGGCGGCACCAATTTCGACGCCAAGCTTCGCCGCCAGTCGCTCGACCCGCAGGACCTGCTGCTCGGCCATGTCGGCGGCATCGACACCTGCGCCCGCGGGCTGAAGGCGGCGGCGCGGATGCTGGAGGACAGGGCATTGAGCGGCCCGCTCGAAGCCCGCTATGCCGGCTGGCAGGCGCCCGAGGCGCAGGCGATGCTGGCCGGCGAACGCCGGCTCGAGGCGATCTCGGCGCGCGTGCTCGGCGAGGCCATCGAGCCGCAGCCGCGCTCGGGGCGGCAGGAATATCTGGAGAACGTCGTCAATCGCTACGTGTAGGGGACACTTCACGAAGGTTTGCGCTGCCCCTCATCCGGCCCTTCGGGCCACCTTCTCCCCGTGAACGGGGAGAAGGGACGGCGGCAAGGTCGCGGCCAGTCCTCCTCTCCCCGTTCACGGGGAGAGGATGCCGGCAGGCAGGTGAGGGGCAGCGCGGACTTTCCCGAACTGATGCGCCCGCGATGTGAAGGCCGCCGCCCCGGTCGCGTTTTTCCTTTCCACGCCGAAAAATTGGCATCGGCTTTCTGGTAATTCGTCTTCAGGCGATCCATATATCGCCGATAGACGATATGACGACCGATCACGACGCGATCCTCAAGGCGCTGGCGCATCCGGTGCGGCGGGCGATGCTGTCATGGCTCAAGGAGCCGGAGCGGCATTTCTCGGCGCAGGCCCATCCGCTGGAGATGGGCGTGTGCGCCGGCAGCTTCGAGCGGTGCGGCCTGTCGCAATCGACGGTCTCGGCGCATCTTGCGGTGCTCGCGGCCAGCGGCCTCGTCACCACGCGCAAGGTCGGCCCATACGTCTTCTATGCCCGCGACGAGGCGGCGATCGCCGCCTTCCGCTCCTCCCTCCATGATCTCTGACAACGGTGAAGCCATGACCACGCTTTTCGATCCCGTAACCTTCGGTGCGATCCCGGCCGCGAACCGCATCGCCATGGCCCCGCTGACGCGCAACCGCTCGCCGGGCGCGGTGCCGGGCGCGCTGGTCGCCGACTACTACGCGCAGCGCGCCTCGGCCGGGCTCATCATCACCGAAGGCACGGCGATCACGCATCAGGGGCAGGGTTATGCCGACGTGCCGGGCCTCTACGCACCCGAGCAGCTCGCCGGCTGGCGGCGCGTCACCGACAGGGTGCACGACAAGGGCGGGCGCATCGTCACCCAGCTCTGGCATGTCGGCCGCGTCTCGCACGACACGCTCCAGCCCGGCGGGGCGAGCCCGGTCGCGCCGTCGGCGCTCGCAGCGCAGGCGAAGACCTATCTGGTCGATCCGGACGGCAGCGGCGGCTTTGCCGAGACCTCCGCGCCGCGCGCGCTGGAGCTTTCCGAAATCCCCGGTATCCTCGACGACTACCGCCGCGCCGCGAAGGCGGCGGTCGAGGAGGCCGGCTTCGACGGCGTCGAGATTCACGCCGCCAACGGCTATCTGGTCGACCAGTTCCTGCGCTCCGGCAGCAACCGTCGCACCGACGCCTATGGCGGGTCGATCGAGAACCGCGCCCGCTTCCTGTTCGAGGTGGTCGATGCGGTCACGCAAGGGGCGGGCAGGGGCCGCGTCGGCATCCGCCTGTCGCCGGTGACGCCCGCCAACGACGCCGCCGACCCCGAGCCGCAGCCGCTGTTCGAGCATGTCGCGCGCGGCCTCGGGTCCCGCGGCCTCGCCTATGTCCACGTCATCGAAGGCGCGACCGGCGGCCCGCGCGACTACCGGCAGGGCGTGCGCGACTTCGACTACGCCGCCTTCAAGGCCGCTTATCGCGCGGCCGGCGGCGAAGGCGCGTGGATGCTCAACAACGGCTACGACGCCGAGCTGGCGAAGCGGGCGGTGGAAAGCGGCGCGGCCGACCTCGTCGCCTTCGGCCGGCTGTTCATCGCCAATCCCGATCTGGTCGAGCGGCTGAAGAACGGGCTTCCCCTCAACGAGCCGGACAGGAAGACCTTCTACGGCGGTGGCGAGAAGGGCTACACGGACTATCCGTTCGCGGCCTGACGGGATCAGGGCTCAATCGGGGAGCCTCACTTCCCAAGGATCGGTGAAGTGATGCTCCTCGAGATTGTCGCCATCGCCGCCGCGGTCGACGACGAGGAAATCCTGCGGCGCGCCGATGGGCGTCAGCACCGCGTGCCATGTGTTGCGGCGGTAGTTGACGCCCTGTCCCGGCCCGGTGACGAAGGCATGCGGCGTGCCCGGGCCGTCCGGCCCGTCGGGGCAAACGACGATGAGGAAAGGCGCCGGCGACAGCGGCACGAACGCCTGGCTGCCGAGGGGATGGCGCTCGACCATCGCAAGCTTCAGCGGGAAATCGTAGGGCGTGGCCTTGAAAAGCGAGATCAGCACCCGCGCGTTCGGCCCTTCGGCCTCGACCCTTGCGAGGTCGTGGTAGCGCTCGCACTTGCCCGCGTTGATCGGGAAGTGGTTCGTCCAGTCGGTGTCGATGACGTCGCCGAACGGGGCGAAGGCGGCGCGCGTCAGCTTCTGTGCAACGATAATCCGGCTCATCGGCCCACTCATCGAAACGCCAGCTTCGCGTGGCGGTTGACGTCCTTGTAGAGCAGGTAGCGGAACCTGCCCGGGCCCCCGGCATAGCAGGCCTGCGGGCAGAAGGCGCGCAGCCACATATAGTCGCCGGCCTCGACCTCGACCCAATCCTTGTTGAGCTTGTAGACCGCCTTGCCCTCCAGCACGTAGAGCCCGTGCTCCATCACATGCGTCTCCTCGAACGGGATCAGCCCGCCCGGCTCGAAGGTGACGATGGTGACGTGCATGTCGTGGCGCAAATCCTCGGGGTCGACGAAGCGCGTCGTCGCCCATTTCCCTTCGGTGTCCGGCATCGGCGAGGGGACGATGTCGGCCTCGTCGAGGAACAGCGGATCCGGCGCGTCCAGCCCCTCGACGAAGTCGTAGGCCTTCCTGATCCAGTGGAAGCGCGTGGTCTCCGCGCCCCCGTTGCGCGCCGTCCAGCCGCTCGCCGGCGGCAGGTAGGCGTAGCAGCCCGGCTTCATAACGTGTTTCTCGCCGTCGAGCGTGACGGTCAGTTCGCCCTCGACCACGAAGATGACGCCCTCGGCGTCCGCCTCGGGCTCGGGCCGGTCGCTGCCGCCGCCGGGCCGGACCTCCATGATGTATTGCGAGAACGTCTCGGCGAAGCCGGAGAGCGGCCGCGACAGCATCCACAGCCGCGTTCCTTCCCAGAAGGGCAGGTAGCTGGTGACGATGTCGCCCATCACGCCTTTGGGGATCACCGCATAGGCATCGGTGAACACGGCGCGGCCGGTGTGGAGCTCGGTCTGCGGGGGCAGGCCCCCATGCGGCGCGTAATAGGTGCGGCCGGTCATTGTGCGTTCTTCCTTCAGGAGGGGAGGAGGGCGTTGAGCCGCAGCTCGGCGATGCGCTCCACCTGCCGGCAGGCGGTGGCGAACTCCGTGTCGCGGTCGTTGTCGATGCGGGCGCGGAAGGCGGCGAGGATGCCCGCCCTGGTGTTGTCCTTGACCGCGATGATGAAGGGGAAGCCGAATTTTTCCGTATAGGCGTCGTTCAGCCGGGTGAAGGTCTCGCGCTCGTCGTCGGTCAGCGCGTCGAGGCCGGCCGAGGCCTGCTCGGCCGTCGAGTCCGCCGTCAGCCGCTTCGCCTGCGCCAGCTTGCCGGCAAGGTCCGGGTGGGCCTTGAGCACGGCGAGGCGTTCGTCTGCGCTTGCGGAACGGAAGACGCGGCAAAGCGCGTTGTGGACGCCGGAAGCGCAATCGTGCGCCGGGCCGAGCTCGAGGTCGAAGGCGCGCTCGGCCACCCACGGCGAATGCTCGAAGATCGAGCCGAACTTTTCCACGAATTCGTTGCGGTCCATGCGGCTCGGTCGCAGGGCCGGCGGGGCGTAGGGATGGGTCTCGCGCCAGTGAGCGGCGATTTGCCCGCGCGTCGGCAGCCAGACGCGCTCGTGGCCCTTCACATAGTCGATGAACCGCTGGAGGGAGGCGGCGCGGCCCGGCCGGCCGATCAGCCGGCAGTGGAGGCCGATGCTCATCATCGCCGGTCGGCCTGCCTGCCCTTCGGCATAGAGCGTGTCGAACGCGTCCTTCAGATAGGCGAAGAACTGGTCGCCGCTGTTGAACCCCTGCGCGGTGGCGAAGCGCATGTCGTTGGCGTCGAGCGTGTAGGGGATGACGAGCTGCGGCGGGACCGCGTTGCCGTGGCCGTCATGGTCGAGCCAGTAGGGCAGATCGTCGTCATAGGTGTCGGAAATCCAGTCGAAGCCGCCTTCGGCCGCCGCCAGCCGGACCGAATTGACCGAGGTGCGGCCGAGATACATGCCCGTCGGCCTTGTCCCGACCACTTCCGTGTGCAGGCGCACGGCTTCGAGAAGGTCCTTGCGCTCCTCGGCCTCGTCATGGTCGCGATAGTCGATCCAGCGCAGGCCGTGGCTGGCGATCTCCCAGCCGGCCGTCTTCATCGCCGCGACCTGGTCGGGCGAGCGGGCGAGGGCGGTGGCGACGCCGTAGACGGTGACGGGAATCCCTGCCGCCGTGAACATGCGGTGGAGCCGCCAGAAGCCGGCGCGCGCGCCGTATTCGTAGATCGATTCCATGTTCCAGTGGCGCTTGCCCGGCCATGGCGCCGCGCCCACCACCTCCGACAGGAACGCCTCCGACGCCGCGTCGCCGTGCAGCACGCAGTTCTCGCCGCCTTCCTCGTAATTGACCACGAACTGGACGGCGACATGCGCGCCGCCCGGCCATTTCGCATCGGGCGGGTTCGCGCCGTAGCCGCGCATGTCTCTGGGGTATCGCATCCGGGGTCCCATCGTCGTTTCCTCAAGAATAATTCAAAACCGGCAGGCCATTCCCCTTCGAAAGTTTGAAAGTGTTTAGGCCCCTTTCTGCTGGCCTGTCCTTTTCGATGCAATAGAGTATCGTGAATCCGCGCCGATCGCGCAGGGAGGAATGATGGCTGGGAATGCACGGCTCACGACCCACGTGCTCGATACCGCCACCGGCCGGCCGGCCGAGGGGCTGAAGATCGCGCTCTACCGGGTCAGCGGCAATTCGCACAAGAAGATCAAGGAAGTCGCCACCAACGCAGACGGCCGCTGCGACGCGCCGCTGCTCGAAGGCAAGGAGTTCCGCCCCGGCCAGTACGAGCTCGTCTTCTTCGCCGGCGACTATCTGCGCGCCAGCGGCGCGGCCCTGCCGGAGCCGCTGTTCCTCGACCAGATCCCGATCCGCTTCGGCATGGCGCAGGAGGCGCATTACCATGTGCCGCTGCTCCTTTCCCCCTTCGGCTACTCGACCTACAGGGGAAGCTGATGAGCCAAGGGGCTGGATTGCCGCGCCGCGAGATCCGCTTCCTGCTCAACGGCGAGGCGGTCGCGCTTGCCGACGTGCGGCCGCACGAGACGCTGCTCGACTGGCTGCGCCTGCGCCGCGGCTTGAACGGCACCAAGGAAGGCTGCGCCGAGGGCGATTGCGGCGCCTGCACTGTGCTCGTGGGGCGGCTTGGCGCGGGTGGCCTCGTCTATGAGAGCGTCAACGCCTGCATCCGCTTCCTCGGCTCGCTCGACGGCTGCCACGTCGTCACCGTCGAGCACCTGAAGGGCTCGGACGGGACGCTGCACCCGGTCCAGCAGGCGATGGTCGATTTCCACGGCTCGCAATGCGGCTTCTGCACGCCGGGCTTCGTCATGTCGCTCTACGGGCTGTGGATGCGGGAACCCCGCCCCTCCGACGCGCGCATCGAGAAGGCGCTGCAGGGGAACCTGTGCCGCTGCACCGGCTACGAGGCGATCATGCGCGCCGCACGCGCGGTCTCGACCTATGGCGAGGCGGGCCGCGACCCGCTCGCCGCCGAGCGCGAGGCGGTGACGAAAACGCTGGCGGCGATGCGCGACGGACGCCGCGTCGAGATCGGCGAGGGCAGCGAGCGGCTCGTCGTTCCCGCCTCGCTCGATGATCTCGCCGCGATCATGGAAGCCGAGCCGAAGGCCACCATCGTCGCCGGCTCGACCGATGTCGGCCTGTGGGTAACGAAGATGATGCGCGACATCGCGCCGGTCGTCTTCATTGGCGGCCTCGATGAACTGCAGGGGATTTCCGAGCAGGACGGCGTCGTCACCATCGGCGCTGGCGTCACCTATACCGACGCGCGCGACCACCTCGCCGCCCGCATCCCGGCGCTGGGGCCCCTGATCGACCGCATCGGCGGCGAGCAGGTGCGCAACATGGGCACCATCGGCGGCAACATCGCCAACGGCTCGCCCATCGGCGACACGCCGCCGCCGCTGATCGCGCTGGGCGCGCGGCTGACGCTGCGCAAGGGTGGCCATCGCCGCACCATCGCGCTGGAGGACTTCTTCATCGCCTATGGCAGGCAGGACCGGCAGCCGGGCGAGTTCGTCGAGGCGGTGCATGTGCCGCTGCCCGCGCCGGACGCGCATTTCGCCGTCTACAAGGTGTCCAAGCGCCGCGACGAGGACATCACCGCCGCGCTCGGCGCGTTCCACGTCACCGTCGAGAACGGGATCGTGGCCTCGGCGCGCATCGCCTATGGCGGCATGGCCGCGACGCCGAAGCGGGCGAGGGCGGTGGAGGCGGCGCTCCTCGGCAGGCCGTGGACGCCGGAGACGGTGGAGGCGGCGCAGGCCGCCTACGCGCAGAATTACCAGCCGCTGACCGACATGCGCGCCTCGGCCGAATACCGCGCGCTGGCGGCCAAAAACCTTCTCCTGCGCTTCTACATGGAGACGACCGGCACCGCGCGGCCGTTCGCGGTGAAGCGATACGAGGTCGCGTGAGGCCATGAACAGGCACGACCCGAACCTGAAGGCGCAGAAGATCGCCGGCGGCGTCCACAGCGACGTGCGCCACGATTCCGCGCACAAGCATGTCGCCGGCGAGGCGGTCTATATCGACGACATGCCGGAGCCGGCCGGCACGCTGCATGCGGGCCTGGGCCTTTCCACGGTCGCGCGCGGCGTCGTCAGATCGCTCGACCTGTCGGCGGTGCGCGCCGCGCCCGGCGTCGTCGCGGTGCTGACCGCCAACGACGTGCCGGGCGTCAACGACATCTCGCCCTCGGGCATGAACGACGATCCGGTGCTGGCCGATGGCAAGGTCGAGTTCCATGGCCAGCCGCTTTTCTGCGTCATCGCCCGCACGCGCGATCAGGCGCGGCGCGCGGCAAGGCTGGCGAAGGTCGAGTACGAGGAATTGCCGGCGCTCGTCGACATCTGGGACTTGGACCCCGAGACGGCGCGGCAGGTGACGACGCCGCTGACGCTGAAGCGCGGCGATGCAGCAAGTGCGCTCAACGCCGCGCCGCGCCGCGTCACGGGCCGCATGCGGCTCGGCGGGCAGGACCATTTCTATCTCGAGGGCCAGGTGTCGCTCGCCGTTCCCGGCGAGGACGACGAGGTGACGGTCTATTGCTCGACGCAGGGGCCGAGCGAGACCCAGCACATGATCGCCCACGCGCTCGGCGTCGCCAGCCATGCGGTGACGGTCGAGGTGCGGCGCATGGGCGGCGGTTTCGGCGGCAAGGAGACGCAGGCCAACCAGTGCGCGGCCCTCGCCGCCATCGCAGCGAAGAAGCTCGGCCGCGCCGTCAAGCTCAGGCTCGACCGCGACGAGGACATGACCGCCACCGGCAAGCGGCACGACTTCGCCATCGACTACGACATCGGCTTCGACGAGGAGGGCCGCATCCTCGCCGTCGATTATACCTTCGCGCTCCGGGCCGGCTTCTCGGCGGACCTCTCCGGCCCCGTCGGCGACCGGGCGCTGTTCCATTGCGACAACGCCTATTTCTTCCCGCATGTGCTGGCGAAGTCGGCCCCGCTCTACACCAACACCGTCTCCAACACCGCCTTTCGCGGCTTCGGCGGGCCGCAGGGCATGGTCGGCGCCGAGCGGGTGATCGACGAGGTGGCCTTCGCGGCCGGCAAGGACCCGCTCGACATCCGCAAGCTGAATTTCTACGACGAGATGGGCGTCGAGGGGACGCGCAACCTCACGCCCTACCACCAGAAGGTCGAGGACTGCATCATCCAGCGCATCGTCGCCGAGCTGGAGACGAGCGCCGATTATGCCGGTCGCCGCCGCGAGATTTCCGCCTTCAACGCCAACAGCCGGTTCGTGAAGCGCGGGCTGGCGCTGACGCCGGTCAAGTTCGGCATCTCCTTCACCAAGACCGAGTCCAACCAGGCCGGCGCGCTGGTCCATGTCTACACCGACGGCTCAGTCCACATGAACCACGGCGGCACCGAGATGGGGCAGGGGCTGCATCTCAAGGTGGCGCAGGTCGTGGCCGAGGAGTTCCAGATCGACCTCGATCGCGTGCGCATCACCGCCACCACCACGGCCAAGGTGCCGAACACCTCGCCGACGGCGGCCTCGTCCGGCGCGGATTTGAACGGCATGGCGGCGCAGGACGCGGCGCGGCAGATCAGGAAGCGCCTCACCGACTTCGCCGCCGAGCATTACGAGGTGCCACGCGAGCAGATCGTCTTCCTGCCCAACCGGGTGCGGGTCGGCAATCAGGAGATCGCCTTCAACGAGCTGGTGCGGCAGGCCTACATGGCCCGCGTCCAGCTCTCCGCCGCCGGCTTCTACAAGACGCCGAAGATCCACTGGGACCGCTCGAAGGGGCGCGGCCACGCCTTCTACTACTACGCCTATGGCGCGGCCTGCGCCGAGGTCTCCGTCGACACGCTGACCGGCGAGTATGTCGTCGAGCGCGTCGACATCCTCCACGATGTCGGCCGCTCGCTCAATCCGGCCATCGACCTCGGGCAGATCGAGGGCGGCTTCATCCAGGGCATGGGCTGGCTGACGACCGAGGAGCTCGTCTGGGACGAGCGCGGCCGGCTGCGCACCCATGCGCCGTCGACCTACAAGATCCCGCTCGCCTCGGACCGGCCGAAGATCTTCAACGTCGCCCTGACCGACTGGAGCCAGGCCTACGAGCCGACCATCCACCGCTCCAAGGCGGTGGGCGAGCCGCCGCTGCCGCTCGGCCTTGCCGTGCTGCACGCGCTCTCCGACGCGGTGGCGAGCGTCGCCGAGCACCGGGTCTGCCCACGCCTCGACGCGCCGGCGACGCCCGAGCGTGTGCTGATGGCCATCGAGCGGCTGAAGGCCGAGGCCGCCACCCCGGCGTCGCCATCGGCGCGATGAGCGCCGCGCTCGCCCGTCTGCGCGCATTCCTCGCCGCATGGCCGCGCGCCGCGCTGGTCGAGGTGCGCGAGGCGAAGGGCTCGACCCCGCGCGAGGCCGGGGCGTGGATGCTCGTCTCGCCGGGCGCGATCTTCGGCACCATCGGCGGCGGCCAGCTCGAATTCATGGCCATCGACCGCGCCCGCGACATGATCGCCGCCGGCGCGCCGGCGGCCGACGTGCTCGACGTGCCGCTCGGGCCGCAGATCGGCCAGTGCTGCGGCGGCCGGGTGCTGGTCGACGTTTCCCTTGCCGGCGAGGCGCAGCGCGCCGCGGTGCTGGAGCGGATCGAGAGCGAGGCGGCGGCGCGCCCTTGCGTTTTCATCTTCGGCGGCGGGCATGTCGGCCACGCGCTCGCTGCCGCCCTGTCGCTGCTGCCGCTTTCAGTGGCCATCGTCGAGACGCGCGCCGATCAGATCGGCGACCTGCCTGAAGGGGTGGACGTGCGGCTGACCGCGGTGCCGGAGGAGGTCGTGCGCGAAGCGCCGCCCGGTTCCGCCTTCCTCGTCCTGACCCACGATCACGCGCTCGACTTCCTGATCGTCGCCGAGGCGCTGAAGCGGGCGGATGCGGCCTATGTCGGCATGATCGGCTCGAAGACCAAGCGCGCGACCTTCGCGAGCTGGTACCTGAAGGAGGCGGGCGGCGACGAGGCGAAGCTTTCGCGCCTCGTCTGCCCGATCGGCGGGGCTGAGGTGAAGGACAAGCGCCCCGCCGTGATCGCCGCCATGGCGGCGGCGGAGGTCATGCGGGGCCTGTCGGCCCTGTAATGGCCATCGGGAAGGTCATTCCTTTTCCTGCACATGCGCCTCGAGGAACCACAGCGACTTGTCGAGGTCGCGCGAGAAGGCGGTGAAGATGTCGGCCGTGTCGGCGTCGCCCGCCTCGTCGGCCTCGTCGATCGCCGCACGCACGGCGTTGGCCACCGCGCCGTAACGCTCGATCAGCGCCGCGAGATGGTCCTTCGTCTTCGCGATGTCGGTCGGGTAGGGCTTGAGCGCCGTCTTCTCCGCCACCGTCTGCACCGTTCCCTGCGCCTGTCCGCCGAGCTGCACCGCCCGCTCGGCGATGGTGTCGACATGGCCGTCGAGGGTGGTGCGGAAGCCGTCGAGCATTTCGTGGATGGCGATGAAATGCGGCCCCTTCACGTTCCAGTGCGCCTGCTTGGTGACGAGCGCGAGGTCGATGGCATCGGCAAGGCGCGCGTTCAGAAGCTCGATCGCGGTCTTCTTCGTGTTGGATTTCAGGTCGATACGGGTGGGGTGCATTGCCATTTTCTGCTCCATCTTCGGGCCTCGGAGGCTCGCACTATGAACCTCGGCCGGCTGCCCATCAACGTGTCATGGCGCGTCCGGGTTGCAGCCTCAGCGCCCGGTCAGAATGTCGCGGATCATCCGCTGGCAGCGGTCGGCCATGAAGTCGAGCAGCAGCCGCACCTTCGGGTCCTGGAACTTGCGGTGCGGGTAGACGGCGGCGAGTTGCACCGGCAGCGGCGGGCAGTTGGCCAGCACCACCTTCAGCCTGCCCTCGCGTAGATAGGGCTCGATCTCGAAGCGCGGCTTGTTGACGATGCCGCGTCCCGACAGCGCCCATCCGGTGATGACGTCGCCGTCGTCGCTGTCGAACGGGCCGTGGACGTCGATCTTGGTGAGGCCGGACGGCGTCCTCAGCGTCCAGATATAATCCTTGGCCCCGGGATAGCGCAGTTGCAGGCAGTCGTGCTTGCGGTTGACGAGGTCGTGCGGGCTCGTCGGCTCGCCGCGCGCGTCGAGATAGGACGGGGCGGCGGCCAGCACGCGCTCGCATTCGAGGATGCCGCGCATCCTCAGGCTCGAATCCTCCAGCAGCCCGAGGCGGAAGGCGACGTCTATGCCCTCCTTCATGATGTCGACATTGTGGTCGGACAGCCGCAGCCTGACCTCGATGTCGGGATAGCGGTCGTGGAACTCGGGAATGCCGGAGGCGATCAGCCGCCGGCCGAGGCCGAGCGGCGCGGTGACGCGGATCGTACCGCGCGGCTGGCCGGACAGCGCGCTGACGGCGGCCTCCGCCTCGTCGACCGCGTCGAGGATCTGCCGCGCGCCGTGGTAGAAAACGCGCCCGTGCTCGGTCGGCATCAGTTGCCGCGTCGTGCGGTTGAACAGCCTGACGCCCAGATGCTTCTCCAGCTCCTTGATGCGGTTGGAGGCGACCGCCGGCGAGATGCGCATGTCGCGGCCGGCGGCCGAGAGATTGCCCAACTCCACCACCCGCACGAAGACCGCGACATTGTCGAGATAGGCCATGACCGCTTTCCCCTCCGCCCTCCATGCCGCTTGCCGCTGCAAAACGGCAACCAAGCCATTATTTTCCAGATTTTTTTGAAAGTCATCGTGCATCTCCACTCTTTCGCTTTGAAGCGGAGGCCGTAAAGTCTGTCCAAGGTCCGGCGGGAGGCCGCGAGGGGAGATAGATGCACGAATTTGCGATCTTCTGGGACTGGCTGTCCTTCGCGGCGCGGTGGCTTCACGTTATCACCGCCATCGCCTGGATCGGCTCGTCCTTCTATTTCATCGCCCTCGATCTCGGGCTGGTGAAGCGCGAGGGCATGCCGGAAGGCGCGCATGGCGAGGAATGGCAGGTCCACGGCGGCGGCTTCTACCACATCCAGAAATATCTCGTCGCGCCGGCGCGCATGCCCGAGCATCTGACCTGGTTCAAGTGGGAGTCCTACGCCACCTGGATGTCGGGCTTCGCGCTGCTCGCCATCGTCTACTATGCCGGGGCCGATCTCTATCTCATCGACCGCAACGTGCTCGACGTCTCCGCGCCGGTGGCGATCCTCTTGTCGGTCGGCTCGCTGGTGCTTGGCTGGCTGATCTACGATCTTCTGTGCCGCTCGCCGCTGGCGAAGAACGACACCGGGCTGATGCTGGTGCTGTTCCCGATCCTCGTCGCCGTCGCCTGGGGCTACACCCAGCTCTTCACCGGCCGCGCCGCGTTCCTGCATCTCGGCGCCTTCACGGCGACGATCATGTCGGCCAACGTCTTCCTCATCATCATCCCCAACCAGAAGATCGTCGTCGCCGACCTGATCGCCGGCCGCAAGCCCGATCCGAAATATGGCCGCATCGCCAAGACGCGCTCGCTGCACAACAACTATCTGACGCTGCCGGTCGTGTTCCTGATGCTGTCGAACCACTACCCGCTGGCCTTCGCCACCCAATTCAACTGGGTGATCGCGGCGCTGATCTTCCTGATCGGGGTGCTGATCCGGCACTATTTCAACACCGTCCACGCCCGCAAGGGCAACCCGCACTGGACATGGGGTGCGGCGAGCGTGCTCTTCATCCTCATCATGTGGCTGTCGACGGCACCGAAGGTGCTGACCGGCGAGGAGAAGGTGTCGGCGGGCGCGCAGGCGCTGATGGCCTCGGCGCATTTCCCGGCCGTGCGCGACACGGTGATGGGGCGCTGCGCCATGTGCCACGCCGCCGAGCCCGCCTGGGCCGGCATCCGCTTCACGCCCAAGGACGTGGCGCTGGAGACGGAAGGCCAGATCGCCGAGCGCGCGCGGGAAATCTACCTCCAGGCCGGCCGCAGCCACGCCATGCCGCCCGGCAACGTCTCGGCCATGACCGAGGAGGAGCGGGCGCTGATCGTCGCCTGGTTCGAGGAGACACGGCGGTGAGCGCGCTTCTCCTGCGCGGCCGCGTCCTTTCCTTCCGCACGAAGCCTGAGAGCGTCGACGACCGCGCCGCCTATGTCTTCGAGGAGGACGGCGGCGTTCTGGTCCGCGACGGCAGGATCGCCTCCGTCGGCGATTTTTCCGCCATTGCCGCCGAAGCGGCGGATGCGCGGGTGATCGATCATCGCCCGCATCTGATCCTGCCCGGCTTCATCGACGCCCATGTCCACATGCCGCAGATGCAGGTGATCGCCAGCTACGGCGCCGAGCTGCTCGACTGGCTTAACACCTACACCTTCCCCGAGGAGACGCGGTTCCGCGATTCCCAGCACGGGCGGCGCATCGCCCGCCTGTTCCTCGACGAGATGATCCGCCACGGCACCACCACCGTCGCCGCCTTCTGCTCGGTGCACCGGGAAAGCGCCGACGCCTTCTTCGCCGAGGCGCTGGCGCGCAACATGCGCGTCGTCGCCGGCAAGGTGATGATGGACCGCAACGCCCCCGAAGGACTGCGCGACACGCCGCAATCGGGCTATGACGATTCGAAGGCGCTGATCGGCGAGTGGCACGGCAGGGGCCGGCTCCACTATGCCATCACCCCGCGCTTCGCCATCACCTCCTCGCCGGAGCAGATGGAGGCGGCCGGCGCGCTGGCCGCCGAGTTTCCCGCCCTCCACGTCCAGACCCATCTCAGCGAGAACCACGCCGAGATCGCGCTGACGCGCGAGCTCTACCCCGAGGCGAGAGACTATACCGACGTCTATGCGCGCTACGGGCTGCTGCGCGAGCGCACCCTGCTCGGCCATTGCATCCATCTCGGCGCGCGCGAGGCGGACGCGATCCACGACGCCGGCGCGACGGCCGTGTTCTGCCCGACCTCGAACCTCTTCCTCGGCTCAGGCCTGTTCGACTGGCAGGGCTATTCGAGGCGGGCGAAGCCGCTCCGGATCGCGGCGGCCACCGATGTCGGCGGCGGCACCAGCTATTCGATGCTGCGCACCATGGACGAGGCCTACAAGGTGATCGCGTTGCAGGGCGAGAAGATCAACCCGCTCGCCGCCTTCTGGCAGATCACGCTGGGCAACGCCGAGGCGCTGTCGCTGGGCGGCCATGTCGGCACGCTCGAGCCGGGCATGGACGCCGACATCGTCGTCCTCGACGCGCGGGCGACGCCGGCCATGCGCCTGCGCATGGAACGGGTGGAAACGCTGGCGCAGGAGCTATTCCTCCTCCAGACCCTCGGCGACGACCGCGCGATCGCCGAGACCTACGTCGCCGGGCAGCCGGCGCGAAGCATGTTGGCCGGCGATGGGGCGGGATGAGGCGGGAGAGAGCTCTGCTTCCGGTTACGGCGTGGAAGCTGCCGTCAGGCGCGGAGGATTGCGTATCGGCATTCTTTCATGGGCCGGGTGGAATTGTATAGGAACAGGAGCCTGAACCGGTTCCCCTGATTTTCCCCCGGTTCCCCCTGCGAGTTCGTGCATCGTTCCGCATCTGCTACGCGCAACTGCAAGATTGCGCCTTGCCAAATAATCGGAAACGCTTAGAAAGCGCGGTACGGAGAGGTGGCCGAGTGGTCGAAGGCGCTCCCCTGCTAAGGGAGTAGGCTCCAAAAGGGCCTCGTGGGTTCGAATCCCATCCTCTCCGCCAAACACCGCCGATTACCGCACAAACTGGCCAGCTATCTCTTTATTATCAAACGGATAGCGTCTTATGTGGCGTTGCGCTGCCGGTAGGGGTTCTCGCACGCCCTACCAGTCAGCTTAGCCCTTCGCTACAACCGCCGATTACACGCTATGGTGCGACCGGCGGCGCGTTCATCCCGTTACCTCATTCTTGTAAGGCCCGAGAAAACGCTCGCCGTTAAAGTGGATCAGATGGGTGGGTGCATTGGCGCACCACACTTCCGTTTCCCATGAGATTTCGCCCAAGTAGCGGCCCATGATGCCTCGATCCGGGAACGCGGTGACATAAACAAGGCCGGGCTTCGCATCCTTGAAAAGAGCGGCCAGTTCATTGTGGCGTTTGGAATCGACAGGGCCGTGGCTGGTAACGGATTCGACGAGAAGGAGCCAATCCTTCTTTCCAAAGTAGAGCACCACGTCCGGCATCTTGCCGTGCTTGTCGATGGTGACGCCAAGCGCCGCCAACCGCTCCTTCTGGAAATAGCCGATCTTGTCGCCTGTATCGCCAACGTAGATGACTTCGGCTCCGGGCGCGAAACGTGGGGCGAAGTCGGTGATGATCTTCTTGATAAGTTCGCTGTGCGCGCCAGGCGTGAGCGCAATTTCCTTGCCGTCCGCAACCTGCACGGGGATCATCTGCATCTGCCGGTGTTTGGCCCATTTGGCCGCCAGCGTTTCCTGCCCTTCAAGATAGGTGTCGAGCGTCACCTGCCATTTGTCAGTTCCAAAGGTCAGGATGACGGTATAGGCCTCTTCGCTGATCTGGTAACAGGCTTTCGGGCTGTTGACCGGCCGCGCCGGTTCGTCGGGATTGTAGAGCGCGATTCCGGCCTCGACGAACTGGTGCATGGTCTGGCGTCGGAAGGTTTCGCGCGTGTTGGGCGCGTATTGCCGGCCATAATGCTCTCGCGTGAAGTCCATGATCGGCGTGATGCCCATGAGCGGCTTATGCAGCTCGCTCCATGTTGCATCGGGCCTGAGATTGAGCAGCGCGAGCAATGTAAGGGCCGAACGCTCGTTGCGCTGGCCGCGCGGCATTCCCAGCGCGGTGAGGATTTTCAGCGCATCGTCGATCTTCTGCTGTGCTTGCAGCGGGTTCTTGTCATCGGCCATATGCGCCAATTCCCCCTCAATAATGGTGTCTATGTCCTGTTGGGAGAGGGCGGCGCTGCCTGCATCCTGTCCAATGCGTTCCAGAACCTCCCGCTGCGGGTATCTGAGCGACCGAAGATCGGTTGCGTTGACCTGCGTGTGGCCGTTGAATTGCCGGAAGTAACGGTCCACGAGGCTACTATTGAGATAGAGGGCCAGCCCCCGCGCCAGAGCTTCCGAAAAACCGGCCTGCTTGGCGTGAAAGACGTTGAGGTGATTTTCAAAGCCGACCAACTCGCCGGGCAAGTCCGATGCGTAAACGGATGCGACGATCCGGCGGCGTTCCTCCTTCGCGGAGAATCGCTTCGTCACAACGAAATGCCCCTTGTTCTCCCAGAGCCATTTACGGCTTTCCCGGGACAGGCGGATGGCATTGGGCTTCTTCATCACCTTGGGCCAGACCACCGCGCCATTCGGGAAGTGTGCAGCATAAAGAAGCGGGACGGCGCCCTTCTCCGGCTGCGCGCGCAAATCGTCCTTGAGCCGGAAATCGACGACCGGGCCAGTGGATACGTCCACGCCTATATCCGCCAGCGTGGCGGTGAAATGAGCCATGCGGTCCACGATCCCCTGTTCAAGATCGTTGGCGGCGATGTGAACGAAGCGGTCGGGATCGCTGCCTCGGATCACGCTGTCATATGGAACGGTCCGAAGCGTCATGTCTTCCGCGACGCAATGACCGTCGGCGTCCATATGGAAATCCCCGCCGTGGCTGGTGGAGATCGTGACTTCGGATGGCCGCGCGCGCTTCACAGCATGAAGGATGATGTTCTCCTGCAGGACTTCATCGCCCTTGAAGGCGCTGTTGCGCTTCTCGAAGACATGGATATGGCGCAGGCCCATCATGGCGAAGAACTGTTCGCGGAAGGGCTTGAAATACGGGCCGTTGCAAAACGACCGGGGGACGATGGCGACCATTTCGCCGCCGCTGCGCAGGCGTTGCGCGGCCAAGAACATGAAGGCGGTATAGAGGTTTGATGTTTCGATGCCCGCCTTGCGCAATGCGGCGCGGTGGGCAGAGGCCGAATTGATCTTCTTGTAGGGCGGATTCAGGATGACATGCGAAAAGCCGCTGTCGTCGTTTCCCCGGTTGAAGATATCCGGCTGAACGCCCCACGCATGGCCGAGAATGAAATCTTCCTCGTGCAGCGCGGCGCTGGCCTTAATCTGCGCGTGGCGGCACTGTGCAACTGCTTCGTCCAGCGTGTTGCGCAGATAGGCGCTTAGAACAGGCTCGATCTCGTAGGCCGCAAGGGACACGGAGCGGGGTTTTGCCGCCGCCGCACAAATCCGCTCTACGAAAGCCGCCGTCAGCGAGCCCACACCCGCGCCGGGATCAAGCAGGCGGATATCGCCCGACACGTCCGCAAACAAGCTCGCCATGAACCGCGCAATGGGCGCGGGCGTCATGTATTGGCCAAGGTCCGAACGCCTGCCCGGATCGAGCTTGAGCGCGGCATCGACCCGGTAGAACTCCGCCGTGTCGGCGAAAGCGGCCTGGTTCATTTGCCCTCCGCTTTGCTCTGGGATGGTAGACCCAACGCAGGTAGCAGCGGGCTTCCAGCTCTGTGCTGATTGAGAAACTCAATGATTGCCTTGCGCGTAAGCCATGACAGCGAGACATCGTGCTTGCGCGCCAGCGCCGCCAGAGCGGCGTGTTCTTTCTCGGGCAGACTCACGGTAATGCGCGTGGACATCTTTCGGCGTTGCTTTCCGATTCGCGGAACATGCATCACCTTACATCATCATGATGCGCTAACGTAGCCGCCGATCGCCGCATATCCACCAAACGGCACGCGCACGCCGGTTGCGTCGAATCCTGCGCTCCAGCCCGACGTTTCTCAACAATGGGCGGCTCCGGAAACGTCGTCGGACGCATGTGGGGCGGCCTTTCCGGCCAATCTAGGTGGGCCGCGACGAGCTGGCCAGCAGAGAACACTTGACGAACATACAACCCAACGATATTGTTGTGTCATGCTTCCAGACGCTGACCCATCGACTGGATACCTGCCCGCCGGGGTGCATGAAGCGCCCTGGAGCGAAGTGGCGCCGCGATTCAGCTGCAACGGTCACCGCACCCGTCTCGTCGGAGGCCTGCTCGCCGCACTGCAAAACCTCGCCGGTGCAGGCTGCAGATCGGTCCTGCTCGACGGAAGCTTTGTTTCACAGAAGGAACTGCCGGAGGACTATGACGGAGCCTGGGACACTATGGGGGTCAATCCTTATCGGCTCGACCCTGTACTGCTTGATTTCTCGAATGGCCGTGCGGCCATGAAATCAAAATATCTGGGTGAGCTTTTTCCGGCGACGGCACCCGCCGCCCCCGGCGTGCTCTACCGCGACTTCTTCATGAAGGATCGCAATGGGGTGCCCAAAGGCGTCGTAAACATCGATCTCGGGAGCCTGCCATGATTACTAACGAACGGCAGTACAAGATCACGCGGAGCGAGGCCGACCGATTTCGCAAGGCTATTAGTCAGCTTGCCAAAGGCCCGGTACCAGCGGACGTGCATCCGCGTCTGCTTCAGGCCGAGCGTGAGGCTATGGAGAGCCAGCTTGCCGACCTGCAAGCTGAGCTTACTGAATATGATCGCCTGAAATCCGCCGATCTGTCGGTAATTTCGATTAGCTCGTTCGACGAACTGGCCGACGGCCTCATCCAGGCGCGGATCGCGAGCGGACTCAGCCAAAAGGCGCTCGCCGACCGACTCGGCCTTAAGGAGCAGCAAATCCAGCGCTACGAGGCCGAACGCTACGCATCGGCCAGCTATCAGCGCCTGCAGGAGATCGCCAATGCGCTCGGCGTGCGCATCAAGAACGACATTCTCTTGCCCATCGCGCCTCACAGTTTCAGCGGGCTCGTCAGTAAACTGCGCCAAGTCGGGCTCGACCGCGACTTTCTATTGTCACGGCTCTTGCCGTCGACCGATGCCGCGCGGGCCAGCGGAGAGGTAGGTAGCGAGGACGACGACTACGCCTTAACCGCTAAGGCTGGCGTGGTTCTCGAACGCGTTTTTGGCTGGACGCGTGACAATGTCCTAGGCGCGCAAGCGCTCGTGCCTCCACGCTTCGCTGCGGCCGAGGCGCGGTTCAAGATGCCCGCTAATCGTGTTCAAGCGACGACCACCCTCTACGCGGCCTATGCGAACTATCTTGCCGTCGTTGCGCTCAAAGGCGCGCGATCGCTGCCCAAGGGCGAAATCCCGACGGACCCGGCGGTCATGCATCGCCGTATTCAGGAGGCCTACAAAACCGTTGATCTCAAGAGCGCGCTCCATACTGCCTGGGATATGGGTGTCGTGGTTCTGCCGCTGCGTGATCGCGGCGCCTTCCATGGTGCCTGTTGGCGTTACGAGGGTCGTAACGCCGTCGTGCTGAAGCAAACGTCGAAGCATGAGGCCCGGTGGCTGTTCGATCTGCTACATGAACTATTTCATGCCGGCCAACGCCCCGAGGCGGACACCCTGGAGGTGATTGAGGCGGACGAAACCTCCGCCGAGCGCCGCAACTCGGATGAGGAAATCGCCGCAAGCCAGTTTGCTGGTGAGGTCGTGCTCGACGGCAAGGCCGAGACATTGGCGCAGGCTTGCGTGCAGGCTGCGCGCAACTCGGTCGAACGGTTGAAGAGCGTCGTCCCGACGGTCGCAGCGAACAACGGGGTGAGTGTCGGCGCGCTCGCGAACTACCTCGCCTTCCGCCTGTCTTGGCAAGGTGTGAACTGGTGGGGCACTGCGGCCAACCTGCAAGCGGATGACAGCAATCCCTGGATGATAGCGCGCGATGTCTTCGTCGAACGCTTCCCCTACGACATCGACAATGAGCTTGATCGGCAACTTCTCGATCGGGCGCTCCAGTGAGGTTCTCCATGAGTGAATTCCAAAAGCCCCCGCCGCTCGACATCAAATGCACGTCGACGGACTGCGACAATGATCTGCACTGCTTCAAACAGCTCAAGAAGATGACGCCTGATCAGCGAGGCAAATGCCGGGCTTGCGGCGCCGATCTGGTGGATTGGAAGCGCCTGCACCGCCGTGACAAGAACGACGCTGCCCATACGTTCGAAGCCCTTCAACATGAGATGATCCGCCACCACTTCTTCCACCGGCCGGTCGACGAGGGCGCGATGCGCCATGCCCAGCGTAAGGGTCGCCTCGCGCTCAAGGAGGCAGCGCATGATCGTCTACGCAAATATCTCGCGGTGGCCGAGCCGCCGCGCGACGGCCGGCAGACCCCGCTACAAGGCAATGCGATCTACTACGCTCAGCACGCCACCGCGACCTGCTGCCGGACGTGTCTGGAATACTGGCATGACATCCCGAAAGGCCGACCGCTGACAGCACAGGAATTCGACTACTGCGCGAGCCTCATCGACCTCTTCCTTGATGCCAAGCTGCCCGATCTCGCGGACGAAGCGATCAGGGTGCCGCGCCGACCCCATGGCCTGCCGCCCGAGCCGGAGGGAGCGCATCCTTGACCGGCGCGGCCAAACCGATCGACACTGAGCGTTTCGCCGCGCAGTTGCGCGCGCGGGCAATCGACGTCGACGGCGGCCGCGTCCTGATCTCCCGTCTTGCGGGCTCCGACCAAGAGGTTGACCTTACGCTTCCGGCCAACTGCAATGGCTACGGCCGCGTTCGGCATTTCCGCGTGGCGACTGCCGAGGGGTGGCCGGCCAATCCCTTGCCGATCGCGCCAGCCTGCAAGGCGCTCGGCATTGTGCCAATTCCGGAAATGATGACCGCGTTGGTGTTCCAGAACGCGGCCTGTGCGTGGCGCTGCTGGTACTGCTTTGTGCCCGAGGACCTGCTGAAAGCCGATCCCAATCGCTCCGCGTGGTTCACGGCCGCCGAACTCGTCGATCTCTATCGCCAGATTCCCGATGCCCCGCTGATCATCGACCTCTCGGGAGGATCGCCCGACCTAGTGCCGGAATGGACGCCGTGGATGATGCGCGCCCTCGCTGACGCCGGCCTCGCGGAGACGACCTATCTCTGGACCGACGATAACCTCAGCACAACCTATCTGTTCGATACGCTCTCGGCCACCGATCTGGCGCTGCTGCGGCGCTACCGCAATTATGGACGCGTCTGCTGCATCAAAGGCTTCGACTCGCGGTCCTTCGCCTTCAATACGCGCGCCGCGCCTCAGGACTACGATCATCAATTCGAAATCCTGCAGCGCGTGCTGGATTTGGAGCTCGACGTCTACGGTTATGTCACACTGACTTCCCCGCACGATGATGGTGTCGCTCAGGGTGTTGCTGATCTGATGGATCGGCTCCAGGCCATCGATCCGAACTACCCGCTCCGCGTTATCCCGCTAAGAATCCAAGTATTCACGCCTGTCGAACAGCGTCTTGCCCGCGATGACGCGCGTGAAAGGAGCCTTGCGGTTCAGGAAGAAGCCATTGCCGCCTGGATGAGCGAGCTTGAACGCCGCTTCTCTCCGGACCAGCGAGCACTGCAAATCTGTGATGTGCCGCTCCGCGCGAGGCCGACATGATCGCTTCGCGCCGCTCCTTGTCACAAATCGCCTTCGCGGCTCGGGTCGATGAGTTGATCCAGGCTGCTGTCAGAAATGGCACGACAAGCTTTGCGGCACTACTGAAGGGCCTCCCTGGTGTCTATCCGACCGAACTGCTGGCATCACTCGACAGGCTGGTTGGCCGCAGGGCGATCGACGCAGCCGTGGCAGTCTCGATGCATCGCCAGGCAACTACCAACGGCACTGCCGCAGTGGAAGGCCGGTCCTTGTTACCGCTTCCGCACCCTCTCGACTACGAATGGCGGTTCACGCCCGACGCCGCGCGCTCGCTGCTCAATCGCGCGGCTGATCTGACACCTTACGGCGGCGACTTGCTCCTGTTTGGAACACCAGGCCTCGCCGTCGAGGCGCTGACCTTACCCGTTGGCCGGAACCTCGCCTTCCTCGCCGAAGACAACAGCGTCACCGATCGAGTCTTTGCTCTTAATCAGGCCACGGGGTCACCACTCTCGATTGCGTTCTGCAGCGGCGGTCTCCCGCGCGAGTGTGCCGATGCCGTCTTTCTCGATCCGCCTTGGTATCTTGATTTCGTGCGTCCCATGCTTGCCGCCGCAGCACATGCGTGCCGCCTCGGTGGGTTTGTACTAATCAGCCTACCACCCGATGGCACGCGACCGAGTGCGGAGGCCGACAGGCAAGCCGCCTTCGCGTTCGGGCGGCGGCTTGGTCTTGTTATCGTTGAGCACACGCCGCTGGCTATCGCCTATGAGACGCCGTTTTTCGAACGTAACGCTTTGGCTGCTGCCGGTATCTATCCACCGCCACAGTGGCGCCGTGGCGATCTGGTCGTGTTCAGGAAGACGCGTGCGTCGAAAAGGCCGCCGCCTACCTCCTCGTCCAATCGCCGCAACTGGATTGAAGTCGGCATTGGCCGCATGCGGCTGTTTATCAACGGAGCCGGCGACATGCGCTCCGAAGAGGCCGATCTCGTCTCGTTGGTCGACGGCGATATCCTACCGACGGTGAGCCGACGAGATTCACGCCGTCGCGCAGCCAACGTCTGGACCTCGGGGAACCGTATCTTCCGCACAAACAATCCACAGCTTGTTATTGAGGCGGCGATTTCTTGTGCCGGCGAGGCAACAGGCTCTGGTGTCCAGCCTCGGCTTTGGGGCACTATCCGCGAGGGTGAGATGCTGGAGCGAATCGCAGCCGAACTGCGGGCGCTTGCGTTGATCGAGGAACAAGAAGAGGGCAAAACGCCCGTAGCAACGACTGAGCGGGGTGTAACTTGGAGGTCGAGTTCGACGAACTATTGGAGCAGGTCGACGGCCATCATTTCTGGCTGACCTATCTGTCGGACGCGACCCGGCCGAAGAGCCGGATCGGCATTCACGTTGCGATCTTCGCCCAGCCGTTTTTATCTATGGTTCTCTCCGGCGAAAAGACGATCGAATCCCGTTTCAGTCGTAACCGTTGTGCACCTTACGGTGAAATCGACGACGGTGACATCATTCTCCTTAAGGAGGTGGCCGGTCCGATTTGCGGCCTCGCGCTCGCTCGTCGTATCTGGTGCTATGACCTTGGTGCCGAGCCAATCGACCGCATCCGTCATCACTTCGGAGCAGGCATCTGCGCGAATGAGGAATTCTGGACCTCGCGCGCCGACGCACTTTACGCGACCCTAATCGAGCTTGGCTCGCCCGCTTCGATCGAGCCGGTCAGTTGCAACAAGCGCGACCGCCGAGGATGGGTCTCTCTGCGATCTCGCCAGATGGCGTTCGACTTCGCATGAGCTTGCTTCTCTGTTTCTCGGGCCAGATTGGCAGCGGTAAGTCCTCAGTCAGCACGGCGGTCGCGGCAGCACTCGGTTGGCGACGGACGGGCTTTGGCGAATACTTACGAAACGAGATCGTTCGATTAGGCGGCGATCCCGACGACCGCAAGGCGTTGCAAAACCTTGGTCAGCAGCGTGTCGAGGACAATCCAGAGGCGTTCTGCCGAGACGTCCTTGCTGCCGGAGGCTTTCAGCCCGGCGACGACTTCGTTGTTGACGGTATCCGGCATGTCGCCATCTTTGAGATACTCGCTGCGCTGGGCGATCCATCGCAGGCGCGGCTGCTATTTCTCGGTGCCTCCCAGGAAATCCGCAACACCCGCGTCCAAATTAGGGACGATGCCTCGGATTTCGCTCGCGCCTCCGCACACCGGGTTGAAGCAGAGCTACTTGAGGCTCTTCCGAAAACGGCCGACGGCATAGTAGATTCCGATCAACCGCTAGATCATGTGGTGTCTGAGTGCCTTGACATAATTGGGCAGTGGCAGCGGAGGTCAAGGTAGAAACTTATTCTCTCTTGTAAGCGACCGGGCTACGGCGGTTGGTAGCGGCTGGCGTTTAAGAGGGATTTTGGAGGGCTATAGCGTAGATGTAGTTCTCGGTTTCATCGTCTTCGGCCCGCCAGAAAATCTATATAAATTATTGACTTCATTGCAGAAATTGATATTTCCCCGCTCCGGGACATACTATTAGACATAATGACCCTTGGGTGGAGGATCCCAGTGATGATTATTCTCCCCTTGGGGCGCGGCGCTTCCAAGTACGGCGAGCATTGCTAAAGGATGGAGAATTGATGTCACGCTGGCCCGCTGGCCATTGCAGAACGGATGCGGATCTCCGACCGACCAGCGTCGCCAGAAAGTGTCGGAACCGGGTAGATCGCTTCGTCCTGCGTCGGTGAGCCGACGCTTCTCGATCTGCAGCACAAATTCCTCGCCCGAGCGTCCAAGCTCGCGATTTGCCGCATCCCTTGCAGCTGGATCGAACTTACGGGTTACCCTGAGCATGGAATATCCCGGCGACGACGCTGGCGGCGCCGGGGGAGGAACGAACATGTCGGCGGGGTCGCACCGAGCGTCATGGATATCTGCGCCCAGCTTGCGCAGGACACGTCGCACAGCGGCTCGAGGATGATGTGGTGTCGGAATTTGCAATCTTCACGCTACTAATCACCAATTATGTGCGCGAAGATCACATTGTCTCCAGTGGATACGTCATGAACGAGGGCTCAACGCTTCGTGGCGAAGACAATTTCGGTTGGCAATCAAGTCCCCTCGTCGCTTCGGGAGCATCCCCTCGGGGGGCGGCGGATCAGTTCCGTTTGCGCTGGACGATGAAGGCGTTGTTGCGCCGCATCGACGGATGCGCCCGGTCATATTGCAGGGGATAGTCGGCGGACGCGCCAAGCGCTTCGGCCGCGTGCCAGGCCCAGCGCGGATTGTAGAGCATCGCCCGGCCGATCGCGACCAGGTCGGCTCTCCCGCTGGCGACGAGATCGTTCGCTTCCTTCGGTTCCGTTATCAGCCCCACCGCCATCGCCGGAATCCCTGCGTCGCGTTGAATCTGCTCCGCGAAGCCCGCCTGATAGAGCGGCCCGACCGGAATGTCCTGCTCGGGCGAGACGCCGCCGGTCGAGGCGCAGATATAGTCGCAGCCGCGCTCCCTGAGTTTTCGCGCGAAGACGACCGACTCCTCCGGAGTCCAGCCCCCATCGATCCAGTCGGTCACGGACAGGCGCATGCCGATCGGCTTGCCTTGCGGCCACGCGGCGCGGATCGCGTCGAAAACCTCCAGCGGATAGCGCATGCGATTTTCGAGGGAGCCGCCATAGGCGTCGTCGCGCCTGTTGAGCAGCGGCGTGAGAAAGCTGTGGAGAAGATATCCATGCGCGCCGTGGATTTCGATGAAATCGAAGCCGGCATCGTGCGCGCGGCGGGTCGCAGCGACGAAGAGCCGGATCACGTCCTCCATCTTCGCCCTGTCTATGGCAATCGGCGCGCGCCGGCCGGGATAGGCTATGGCCGAAGCGTTGTAGATCGGCCAGCCGCCTTCCTCGTCCGACATCGACTTCTGGCCGAGCCACGACTTGGTCACGGAGCCCTTCCGTCCGGAATGGCCGAGCTGGACGCCGAGACGGGAACTGCCATGGGCGTCGCGGAAAGCGACGATCCGCTTGTAGCCTTCGATCTGCTCGTCGCGCCACAGGCCAAGGCATCCGGGGCTGATCCGGGCCGCGGGCTCGACGGCGACGGCCTCGGTGATGACGGCCGCCGCGCCCGAGACGCTGAGCTGCCCCAGATGCGCCAGATGCCAGTCGTTGACGAAACCGTCATCCGCCGAATGCTGGCCCATCGGCGACACGAAGATGCGGTTGCCGAAGACCAGGTCCCGGAGCGGGTAGGGCCGGAAGAGAGCAGGCTCGCAAGCGTGCTGATTCATGGCTTCACTGTCCCGTCGCGTAACGCTTTTCGAGATCGTCGTAGCGCGGTTTGCGCACCGAAAGCTGTCGGTCGGCGAAGGTGGCGACGAGACCGTCGGCCTCGGTGATCATCCCTGTTTCGCGCAATCGCGCCAGTGCGCGCTGCATCCCGAGCAATGCGCCCTGCAGCGCCGCGTTGGCATAGAGGACCAGCCCGACCCCGAGGTCGCGGAGCTCCTCGATCGTGCAGGGTGCCGTCTTCCCGCCGATCACCATGTTCACCAGCTGCGGCATGGGAAGGCTCCGGACGATCGTACGGATCTCGTCGAGATTCGCCGGCGCCTCCACGAAGGTGACGTCGGCGCCGGCCTCGGCATAGAGCGCCGCGCGGCGGATCGCCTCATCGAGACCGTGAACGGCCCGCGCGTCGGTGCGGGCGATGATCAGGAAATCGCGGCTGCGCCGCGCATCCCGCGCGGCGTGAATCTTCTCGACCATCTCCGCGGCGTCCGTGACCGCCTTGCCCTCGAAGTGGCCGCACCGCTTGGGGAAGACCTGGTCCTCGAGCTGCATCGCGTTGGCGCCCGCGAGCTCGAGCGCGCGGGTGGTGTGCCAGACGTTGACGGCGTTGCCGAATCCGGTGTCCGCATCGACGATGAGCGGAAGGTCGCAGACCCGGCGCACGGTCGTCACCACGTTGCACAGGTCGTTCAGCGTGATCAGCCCGATGTCGGGCACGCCCAGATTCATGTTCGACACGCCGGCGCCGGACACATACAGCGCCTCGAAGCCGGCATCCTGCGCCACGTTGGCGGACAGTGCGTTGGTGACGCCCGGGACCAGGAGCGCGGAGCGCGCCTCAATCAGGTCACGCAGGGAAGAGCCAGATTCGGACGACATGCGAACTCCTTTTCAGGCAAGCTTCTAGAGACGAAACCTATGGTAGTCAACTGTTGACAGTTCCCAGTAGGCTGTTACTGTCGCGTCTGCGATCGCGGTCGCGTCTGCGATCGCGGTCGCGTCAAGCAGGAGGTTGCATGCTGCCAACTGACACCCACGAGCCTCTCGTCCTGCGAGGCGGAAGTGTCGTGCTGCCGGACGGGGGCCCGGAGCGCGCGGACATCGTCATCGTGGACGGGAAGATTTCCCGCATCGTGCCATCGGGCGCGCGGGCGGAAGGCGACGTCGTCGACATCGGCGGGCTGACTGTTCTGCCGGGCGCGATCGACCCGCATATCCACCTCGGGCATGGCAACGACATCTCGCGCGTCCGCGCGCCTGAGGACGCCGCCTCCGAGACGGCAGCGGCAGTGCGCGGCGGGGTCACCAGCGTCATCAGCTATGTGATGAGCGCGGAGCCCTACGAGACCTTCTTCGCGGAAATGAAGTCGACGGCGGAGGCCGGCGCGAGAATCGACTTCGGATTCCACTTCGTCATCGCGACCGATGCGCAGATGGCTTCGCTGCCGCGCTACGTCTCGGAGTTCGGCGTTCCGACGGCGAAACTGTTCATGAACATCCGCCAGGACGAGGGCAAGCGCCTGGGGCTTCCGGGAATCGATGACGGTTTCATGTTCCGGCTTCTCGAGGCGTTGCGCGACAATGGCGGCATGTTGTGCCCCCATCCCGAGAACATCGAGATCGGCTGGGCGCTGACGGCGCGGATGCAGGCTGCCGACCCGGAGGGAAACGGCGGCCTTGCCATATGGAACAAGGCGCGGCCGTCCTTCATCGAGGCCGAGGCGATCCGCCGGGCCGGCTATATCGGCCGCATCGTCGGCGCCCCCTTATATTTCGTCCACACATCCTCAGCCGAGGCCCTTGCCGCCGCGCAGGCGGTGCGGGCTGAAGGGTCGCGGGTATGGATCGAGACCTGCACCCAGTATCTGACCCATGACGTTTCCTCTCCGGTGGGCGATATCGGCAAGATCAATCCGCCGATACGAGAAAAAGGCGATGTCGAAGCCCTCTGGGCCGGGATCGTCGACGGATCGATCGACACGATCGCGAGCGACCATGTGCATCGCGGGCGCGCCGCGAAGGCGGGCGGCATCTGGAAAGCCTCGCCGGGGTGCCCCGGCCTCGATACGTTGCTGCCGGTGATGCTCAGCGAGGGCTATCGCAAGCGCGGCGTGCCCCTGCGCCGGATCGCCGAGCTCACCTCGGCCAACCCCGCGCGGCTGATGGGTCTCCACGACCGCAAGGGCCGCATTGCTCCCGGCTTCGACGCCGACCTCGCCATCGTCGACCTCGACGCCAGCTACGTCGTCGGTCCAGAGACGCTTTCAAGCGACGCGGGCTACTCGCTCTACGAGGGCCAGACGCTTCACGGCCGGATGGTGCACGTACTGTCCCGCGGGCGCTTCGCCATGCGCGACGCCGTCCTCGACGACGATCTGATCGGCCACGGCAGATATCTCGCCCGGCGCCTGGCTGCGCCGGACGCATAGCCACTCGATCTTCAAACAACCAGAGAAAGGGGAACTACCAATGAGACGTATAACGAAAGCCCTCGCGGGCGCGATGACCGCGTTGGTCATGACCGGAACCGCCTATGCGCAGGAGTTCCGCTGGAATTTCGCCAACGGTTTCGCGCCGACGGAGTACCAGAGCGTCGCCATGCAGAAGCTGGCCGACCAGATGCGCGAGAAGACAGGCGGCAAGCTCGACATCACCGTCCATCATCACGGCTCGCTCTTCGGCAATCCGATCGTGCTGGAATCCACGCGCAACGGCTTGGTGGAAATGGGCGCCGAACTGATGAACGCGAGCGCCAACGAGGACCCTCTCTGGGGCGTCGACGGCATTCCCTTCCTCGTGACCTCCTATGAGGATGCCTGGAAGCTCTGGGAGGTGACGCGCCAGCCGCTGACCGAGAAGCTGGCCAAGTCGGGCGTGCGTCTCCTCTATGCCGTGCCGTGGCCCTCGCAGGGCTTCTTCTTCAAGAAGGAGATCACCAAGTTCTCCGACATCGCCGGCCTGACCATGCGGGCCTACAACCCGCCGACCACCCAGCTCGCGGAGCTGCTCGGCGCGCGCCCCGTCACCGTTCAGCTGTCCGAGACGCCGCAGGCATTCTCGACCGGGCTGATCGAATCCTTCAACACCTCTCCGACGACCGCCGCCGACATGGGCGCTCCCAAGTTCGTCAGCCACTACCTCAAGACCGACGCCTGGCTGCCCAAGCTGATGATCTTCGTGCGCGAGGATGCGTTCCAGAGCCTGCCTAAGGACATCCAGGACCAGCTCGAGGCGACGGCGCTTGAAGTCGAGAAGTGGGGCTGGGAGCAGAGCGAGCGGATGGTGGCCGAGGCCGAGCAGAAGCTCATGGACGAAGGCATGACGATCACCAGGCCGGACGAGGCGTTCCAGGCCGATCTCAAGGAGGTCGGGGCCAAGATGACCGAAGAATGGCTCCAGCGCGCCGGTGAAGAGGGCAGCGCCATCGTCGACAGCCTCAAGTAGAACTCCAAGATGCGTCGGGTCCCCGCAAACTCGGCCCGGCGCATCCCATCAGGGGAACCTGGATGTCACGCGACACCATACAGACAATCTGCAACAGGCTCATCGCCGGCATAGCGGTCGTCTCGATGCCGCTGGCGGGGCTATCGCTCCTGCTTCTGACGATCATCTTCACGGTGACGATCATAGGCCGCTTTCTCGGCTATCACGTGCCGGCGTCGGATGACATCTCCGTCATCCTTCTTGCCGGCAGCTTCACCCTCGGCTTCGCCTACGTCATGGCGAAGGACGACCACCTCACCGTCGATCTTCTGACCCAGCGGCTCGAGGGCAAGGTGGGAACGATCGCCCGCTTCCTCATCCTCGCCTTCACCATCCTGGTCGTGTCTCTGGTCCTGTTCGGTCTCTGGCACATGTTCGCGACGGCGATCGCCAACCGTATCACCATGCCGTCGTCGCTGCCCATTCCGCGCGCGATCCCGATCGGCGTCGTCCTTCTCGGGACGGCCATGTTCGAGCTCGTCATGATCCTGCGCTTCATCGAAAGGATGGCCGCCGGCGCCTATCCGCATCCCGTCAAAGTGATCGAGGTCGAGTGATGAGCCCGAACATTCTCGCCGTCTGCTTCATCATCGGCCTGTTCACCCTGCTGCTCGCCGGCATCCCCATCGGCGCGGTCATCCTCGGCCTCGCGGCGATCGGGATCCTCGTTGCCTCCAACGCCGATCCGGGGACGGTGCTGGCGACCGCGTTCCTGACCCAGATGACCAACTGGGGCCTCACGGCGCTGCCCCTGTTCGTCCTGATGGGCGAGCTGCTGGGCCGTTCCGGCATCGCGACGCGGCTGTTCAACTCCTTCTCCGTGATCCTCACCGGCATGCCGGGCGGCCTGGTGCAGGTGAACATTTTCGCCTGCGGCCTGTTTTCAGCGCTCAGCGGATCGTCCACCGCCACGGTGGCGGCAATCTCCCGGCTGAGCTTCGGGCAGCTGAAGCGTCGCGGCTATCGCGTCAGCGACATCACCGGCTCCATCGCCGGCGCCGGCACGCTGGGCATCCTGATCCCGCCTTCGGTGGCCTTCATCCTCTACGGCTTCACCTACAACGCGTCTATCAGCGAGCTGTTTCTCGCGGGCGTCTTTCCCGGTATCGCGATGCTCGTGCTGTTCTGCATCTACGTCGCTTTCACGGCGAAGGTGCCGGAGCAGCCGTCGGCGGCCGTGAAGGTCGGGATTTCCGACAGGCTGCGGGCGTTCATCGACCTGCTTCCGATCGCGGCCCTGATCGTCCTCATCTTCGGAGCCATCTACGGCGGGTTCGCGACGCCCACCGAGGCGGCGGTCGTCGGCGTCGTGGGCTCGCTCGTCTTGGCGGCGTCCTATCGCACGCTCACTTGGGAATGCATCCGCGAATCCTTCAAGGGGGCGGTCGTGTTCAACGCGGCGATCGCCTTCGTGCTGGGCGCCTCGGCGGCGCTGCAAGTCGCCATGGCCTATACCGGCGTGCCGCGCACGATCGTAAGCTGGGTGCAATACGCCGAATTCGGCGTCAACGGCACGCTGCTGCTGATCGGCCTGATCCTCATCATCCTCGGATGCTTCATCGACGGCCTGTCGATGATCGTGCTCACCGGCGCGGTCCTGCTCCCGCTGGTGAATGCGCTGGGCATCGACCTGATATGGTTCGGCGTGTACGTCGTGATCCTGGTCGAGATCGGGCTGATCACGCCTCCGATCGGCTTCAACCTGTTCGTCCTGCAAAAGGCGACGGGGGTGCAATTGCCGCAACTCGCGGCGGCCGCCTTCCCCTATCTTTTCCTTTTGTTGATAGGCATTGCCCTGATCTGGATGTTCCCGGGCCTCGCGACGTACCTTCCGGACCGCCTTCTGTAGGGCGGCCCGGACAACTGTCAGCATTGCGGACGGCGGCGATCGACTGATCGCCGTCGTTCTGCTTTCACCGATGGTGGCTTGCGCCTTCTCGATCAGCACGGAGAAAGACGGAGCGGCCGAAACGCCTCCGCCGTCATTGCCGGCGGGGGGCGATGACGGCGAAGGGATGGGCCGGACGGTGTTCGGTCGGTGAAAGGAGCTAGAGGACGCGGAGCTTTTCCAGTACGTCGTCGGTGGACGCGACGTCGGCGTACTTATAGCTCATGTCGAACAGATTGACGGCGTGGGAGACGCGGCTGCGGTCGTAGACCGCGTCGTGGGGAACGGTGATGCGCCAGTTATACGCGAACCCGTCGACCACGCTGCCGCGGACGCAGCCCGACGTGGTGCATCCGGTCACGACCAGCGTGTCCACCCCGAGGTCGATGAGATAGCTGGCGAGCGGCGTGCCGAAAAACGCGCTCGGGTGCTTCTTCGGCAGGAGGATGTCCTTGCCCTGCGGCGCGACCTCGGCGACGAAATCGTAGCCATGGCGCGCGACGGTCATCAGCGCCGGTATCTTCTCGGCGAGCCTGCCCGCGTCGAAATTCTCCTTGGGCGCCACATGCGGATAGAGCACCGGCCAGTCACGGGCGCGGAACGTTTCCAGAAGCCGGGCTATGTTGGATACAGCGTCCCATCCGGCCTGGCCGCACGAGGTCGGGAACTCCTTGATCGATTCCCAGAAGGGAAGCGGCTTGGTTCCCATGGTCCGGTACTGGACGTCGATGATCAGCAGGGCGGGCTTCTTGCCCATTCCCGAGGGCCTGCCGAACCCGGCCGCCTCATACGCCCGGATCTCCTCCGCCGGTATGAGTCCGTCCCAAGGCTTCATTGCGTCTCTCCTTTTTCGCGGGGCTGGTCCAGGGTGCTGACTTCCTGCCCGTCGTAGCTTGCGATGGCGTTCCGGATATGCGTGCGCATCGCGCGCTCGGCGGCGTCGGGGTCGCGGGCGCGCAGGGCCTTCACGATCGCGACATGCTCGTTCAGCGCTTTCTGTGCGCGTCCGGGCTGGGCGCTGAGACGATAGCGGTAGAGCCGTATCTGGTAGTAGAGATCCTCGAGGAGCATCTGCTCCAGTTGCAGATTGCGGGCGCCGCGCACGATGTTGAAATGGAAGTCGTCGTCATGGCTGCCCTGATAATAGGCTTCGCCGCGCACGACATCCTGATAGCCGGCATGCCGTTCGAGAAGGACGGCGAGCGCGTCGATCTCCGCGTCCGTCATGCTGGTCGCGGCAAGCCGGGCCGCCATCCCCTCGAGCGCCTCGCGCACGGCGAACAGGTTGGCCAGCTTCTCCGAGGTCAGGTCGATGACCCTGACGCCGACGCGCGGAGAGCGGAACACGAGCTTGCCCTCCAGCCGCCCGAGGGCTTCGCGGATGGGGCCCCGGCTGATCCCGAAACGACGCGCGAGTTCCGCTTCCGAGAGCTTCTCGCCAGGGGTGAACTCGCCTGCGATGATCGCCTGCGTCACCTTTCGGAACGCCTCGTTGGCAATCGTCGATACGGCGATCGGATCTAGCGCGCTCATGTCATTTCCCCCATGTTCCGGCTAGGCGTCGGCCTTTCCGCTCGGCGGATCGGTCCGTGCTTCAAGCAACTGATCGTAGATAGCCTCGATACTCTTTGCTTGGAACAGCTCAATCAAATGCTGGGGGTAGGAAGGGCTGCCGCCGGTGGAAATGTGGATGCGGTCCTCGAAACGAATCGTCGCCGCCAGCCGGTCGCGCGGATCGCCGCGCCTGATCCCGTCTTCCACCTGCCCGACCAGTTCCTCCATCTGCTGGCGGAAGACCGTCACCTCGCGCGGCTTGGAGACCTTGCCGTGGCCCGGCACGATCCATTCCGCATCGGCCTTCTCCAGGAAGCGCGCCGCATCCAGCCAGTCGAAGAGGCGCGCCTCGACGAAGGCGGGCAGGCCGAGCTCGCAGAACAGGTCGCCGGAGAAGATGACCCCGAAAGCCTTCAGCTCGATATAGACGCTGTTGGGCGTATGGCCGGGGCGGTGGGTCAGATCGAATCGTAGCCCGCCGACATCGAGGGCCATTTTGTCCTGGAAGGTGATCGTCGGGGGACGCGCCTTGTAGTCGCGGATCAGCGGAACGCCTTCCGGATCGATCACGGCGATGAGATCGGCGACGTATTGCGACGTCGGCGCGCGGTCGACGAGCATCGTGCGCGTGATCTCGTGCGACACGACCACGCCGGGAACGAAGTAGTTCCCCATCGTATGGTCGATGTGGTGGTCGGTGTTGACGATGTAGGCGACCTCGCCCATCGACTGGGCGGTCCGGCGCCAGCGCATGGCGTCGGTCGGGCGATGGGGCAGGTCTATGAGGACCAGTCCGTCGCGGGTGGATACGATGGAGTTGTTGGAACCGAGGTGCTCGGTTTCGACGAAGACGCCCGGCGCGATTTCCTGAATGGCCATCAGAAGATCCTTCCCACGAAGCCTACCAGATTCTGCACGCGCATCGGCGCGAATATCTCGTAGAGCTCCACGGTTCCCTCGATGGTCTCGAAGCGGTGCTCGCATCCGATCGGCACCACGCAGACGTCGCCCGCCTTCACCTCGAAGCTCTGATCCTCGATCTCGATGATCATGCGTCCGCTCATCATCAGCACCGTCTGCTCGGCGTCGTCGTGCTTGTGTCGCGGCGTTGCGCAGGGATGCTCGATGCGAAGCTTGTTGACGCCGGTCTTGAGACCCGCCACCGACTTCCTGAAATTGTTCTGCAACACTTCCACTTCCGGAAGGTCGTTCCAGTTGAGCACATAGGGCAAGGAGCCGCTCCTTCGTTGCAGACGAGACCACAAGCAGGAGAGATGCCCGTTAAGCTGAAAACTGTCAACAGTTTGTATGCTGGCGATGCCTGTTGACAGATGACAGTTGATCGTAAACACTCATTGAAACAGGAGCGGAGGGCATCTTGCTGACTGGAAAACGAGCGCTCGTGACTGGAGCCCAGCAAGGCATCGGGCGTGCCGCCGCCCTGGCCTTGGCGCAGGCGGGCGCCGATCTGGCCGTCCACTGGCTGGACGACAAGGCGGCTGCCGAAAGCCTGCGCGACGAAATAGCCGCGCTCGGACGCGAATGCATCACCGTTCAGGCCGATCTCGGCGCGCGCGGCGGCGTGGACGCGCTCTTCGACGGGCTCGCCGATTTCGGAGAACTCGACATCCTGGTGAACAATGCGGGCGTCTTCCCGCGCGTCGTCTTCCTCGATCTCGACGAGGCGACCTGGGACCGGACTCACGACGTCAATCTCAGGGCCGCCGCCTTCTGCATGCAGCGCGCGGCCCGTTCCATGGTGCGGCGCGGCGTCGGCGGCTCGATCGTCAACATGACCTCAATGTCGGTCCGCGGCTCGCCGCGCGGCGCGCACTACAGCGCCACCAAGGGCGGCCTTCTGTCGCTCACCCGGGCGGCGGCGCTCGAGCTCGCGCCGTATGGCATACGCGTCAATGCGGTCGCCCCCGGCGTGGTCGACACGGCGCAGCCCCGCGCCGGCTTCGGCGAGGAGGAGATCGAGGCGATGGGCCGGGCATTGCCGATCGGCCGGATCGGCCGGCCCCGGGAGATCGCGGACATCGTCGTCTTTCTTGCGTCCGATGCCTCGTCCTTCGTCGTGGGCGAGGTCATCCACGCCAATGGCGGCGCCTACATGGCCTGACAGCGAGCCACACAGCCAGCAGAGACCGAAGAACATGTCAAACGACCGCTACCGCCAAGTCCTCGAACCGCTCAGGGTCGGCAGGCTGACGTTCCGCAACCGGATCGTCATGCCGGCGCACACCACGAACTTCGGTAACCGTCACCTGCCGACGCGGCAGCATCTGGAGTATCACCGCGAGCGGGCGCGGGGCGGAGTCGGCGCCATCATCTTCGAATCCATCCGTGTCACCAAGAACAGCCTCGGCCGGCCGCAATGCGTGTCCGGTTTCGACGAGGAAACCGTCGAGGCGTTCCGGCCGATCGTCGAGGCCGTCCATGCGGAAGGGGTTCCGCTGCTCGGTCAGGTCATCCATGTGGGTCGCCAGATCGACGGCGATTTCGAGCGCACCGTCTCCTTCGGCCCTTCCACGATTCCCTGGGCGGCGACGGCGGCGCCGCCGCACCAGATGAACGAAGACGACATGCAGGAGGTCATCGAGGGCCATATCCTGACGGCGCGCAACCTCGTGGAGGCCGGTTTCGACGGCTTCGAGATTCATTGCGGCCATGGCCATCTCTTGCAGCAGTTCCTGTCGCCCCTGTCGAACGCGCGCACGGACGAGTACGGCGGTTCGATCGAAAACCGCGCGCGGTTCCCCAACCGGGTGCTGCGCGCCGTTCGCGATGCGGTCGGGCCCGACGTTTGCGTCGGCATCCGGATGAGCGCCGACGAATATCACCCGCAGGGATACGGCCTCGACTACGCCCGCAGGATGCTGCCAATCCTGATCGACGGTGTCCAGATAGACTTCGTCAACGTGTCTCATTCCGCCTATCACGGCAGCGTGTCGCTGGCGACGCAGATGGCCGACATGGCGCTGCCCGCCGCCATGTTCCGCCCGAACCCGAAAGCGATGAAGGAAGCGCTGAGCCAGGCCGGACGAGGCGACATCCCCGTTTTCGCGGTCTGCAAGTTCCGCACGCTCGACGAGGCGGAGGAGGCGCTGCACGACGGCATCGCGGATGCGATCGGCATGGCGCGCGCGCATCTGGCCGAACCGGAGCTGGTGAAGAAGTCGCTCGAAGGGCGCTACGACGAAATCCGCCCCTGCATTGGCTGCAACCAGGGCTGCGCGGCCATGAACGAGAAGAACCTGCCGCTGCGCTGCACGGTCAACCCGCGAAGCGGTCTGGAATCGACCTGGGAGGACCTTCCCGCGATCAGGACGCGGCAGCCGAAGAAGGTCCTGGTCGTAGGCGGCGGGCCGGCCGGCATGGAGGCCGCCTGGGTGGCGGCCGACCGCGGCCACCGCGTGACGCTGTGGGAAAGCTCGCCGGTGCTGGGCGGGCAGCTGCGCAGCGTCGAGGCGATGCCGCTGCGCCACGATTTCCTCAAGCTTCTCGACCACCAGCGGGGCCGGCTGGCGATGCACGGGGTCGAGGTCGAGACAAGCCGCGCCGCGACGCCCGAGACGATCGCGGCCTTCGGAGCCGACCAGGTGGTGCTGGCAACGGGTGCGACGCCGGCGCCTCTCCCCGCCTGGGCCGGCGAGGGGGCCTTCAACCTCGTCGACGCGCTGGCCGACGCCGACGCCCTCGGCGAACGGATCGCCTTCTTCGACCAGACCGGAAGCTGGGCGTCAATCGCGGCGATCGAGCATTTCGCCGATCTGGGCAAGTCCGTCGAGGTCTTCGTGCCGGCCTCCGGCTTCGCCTGGCGGGCCACGATCTACAGCACGCTGGCCAACGGCGCGCGTCTTCGCGAAAAGGGCGTCAAGATCCGCCTGCTGCGTCGCATCACCGGATGGAAGGCGGGTGCGGTGCAGTCGGAGGATCTGTCCGACGGCACGGCGGAGAGCCTGCCGGGCTTCTCCTCTCTCGTCATCTCGGCGACCGACATCGCGTCGGACTGCCTCTACCGGCCGCTCAGGGCGTCCGGCGTTCCCGTCAAGATGGTGGGAGACTGCCTGGCGCCGCGGACGGCGATGGAGGCCGTCTTCGAGGGGCACGAGTTCGCGCGTCAGATATGATCTCGCCTAAACCGGAGTTGAAAGCATGAAAATCCTTTACAAGACCAGGGCCGTCGCCGTCGGCGGGCGCGCGGGCTCCGCCGAGACCGATGACGGGCTGCTGAAGGTCAATCTGGTGCGGCCAAAGGAGCTCGGCGGAACCGGCGTCGGCGGCACGAACCCCGAGCAGCTGTTCGCCTGCGGCTATGCCGCCTGTTTCGCCAGCACGCTCGAGCACGTGGCGCGCGCGAAGAAGGTGCATCTGGAAAACGTCACCGTCCATTCGGAAATAGGGCTCGGCCCGCGCGACGAGGGCGGCTTCGGGCTCGCCGCGGCCATTACGGTCAGCCTGCCCGGCGTCGACGCCGACACCGCGCGGGATCTCGTCGAGGCCGCCCATCAGACATGCCCCTATTCCAACGCCATCCGGGGTAATGTCGAGGTCAAGCTCGACATTGCGTCCTGAGGCCGTGGGCGGCGTCCCGAACGCCGGCGACGAGACGCGGTCGGTCGCGGAGACCGTCGCCTGGGCGAGGCGCGTCCTCCTTGCCTGCGGCATGGGGGAGGAGGACGCCGGGCTCGGTGCTTCCCGTCTGGTGCGGGCTGACATGCGCAACGTGCGCACGCACGGCATCGCGCTGCTGCCGGTCTATGTCGAATCGATCCGGCAGGGGCACATGAATGCCACGCCCCGGCTGACGATCGAGGATCGCGGAGATCATCTCCTGGCCGACGCCGACAACGGCCTCGGTCAGGTCGCCATGGCAAAAGTTCTCGACGCGGCCATCGCGACCTGCGCGGAGCGGGCCATCGTGGCGGTCTCGGTCCGGCGCGTCGGCCATCTCGGCGCGCTGGGGTCCCAGATCGTGGTCGCGGCGGAGGCCGGCCTGGTCGGCCTCATGGTGCAGAACACCCAGCCGCTGGTGGGGCTTCAGGGATCGACGCGCCCGGCGATCGGCAACGATCCCTTTGCCTTCGCAATCCCGCGCGCTGACGATGCGCCGCTGGTGTTCGACGCCGCCGTCAGCGCGGTGTCGCTCGCCCGCATCCGCGCGGCCGCCGCGGCGCGCCTGCCGATACCGGCGGACTGGGCGCTCGACGAGACCGGAGCGCCCACCACCGACCCGTCGCGCGCAAGTGTCCTGCTGCCGTTCGGCGGCTATAAGGGGATCGCTCTGGCGATGCTTTTCGAGACGCTCGCAGGAAGTCTGAGCGGCATGCGGCCCGAGGCCATCGGCGGCATCCCGGTCGGCAACGGCGCCTTCGTGATGCTGCTCAATCCGCAGCGATTCCTGCCCCGCCGGAGCTTCGATGCTCACGTCACGGGCTGGATTTCCACCTATCTGGCGGCCGATCCCCAAGCTCGCATCCCCGGCGCCCGGGCCGCGCAGAGCGAGGCCGATTGCGCGACCACCGGCATTGCGATGCCGGCGTCCCTGATGTCTCGCCTCGACCGGCTGGCCGGTGAACTCGGCATCGCTCCTCTATAGCGCTCGGAAATGCGCTTGGCCGAGACGTGACGGGAGGTGGAACATCGTCTGATGTCGGGCAGGGATATCGATCGCGCCCGGCGAAACCGTCTCAGGCCTGCGGCCGTGCTTGGCGGCCAGTTCCCGCATCAGATCGGCCTGTTTGATTGTTCGCGACATTCCCCACAGCTCCACGCGGATTGATGGAGGTCAACGCGGCCGGCCTCGTCCATGGTGAAGGGGAGGCGGGCTTTGGCCGCCACTCAGCTCCGCCAGTTCCGGCATGGTGATGTCGTCCTGCTCGGTCACCCGGCGGGCCAGGAAGTCGCGGTGTGGATCGAACTCCGAATAGCGCCAGCCACGTCCGGGCTTCGCTTTCAGGCTGCCCGTTTGGCGATAGGCCGCCATCAGTTTCACCACGAAGGAAGCCGAAACCCCGAGATGGCCCCCAGCCGCATGACGGGATCCGCCACCCTCGACAAACCGCGCAACCCACTCACGAAGAGCGAATAAGACATCGTCATCGCAAATCACTTCCAGCCAGAGTCAGTCACGAAAACGCCCTTTCAGGAATCCCATTCAACCAGATTACGCGCCGCTCTAAGCGCGGCGTCATCGCCGGTGTCGCGCGGTTCGGGATCCTTCGTTCCCGTTCACTGCCAGCGCCACGATCTGCACAATCCGATCGATCTCGGACGACGGCACGCCGATATGGGTTACGGCGCGAACGCTACGTTCGCCGAAGGCGCCAGGCCCGACCCCCGACGCCTCGCGGCGCTCGACGAGCGTATGGGCGTTCGGGGCCTCGCTGGCGGTCATAGCACCCCGCAGCCGCGAGACCGGCGGCCAGTTGCTCAGATGTTCAGTCCCGGCACTTGCTGGAGCGGATTTAGCCTGAAGCGTTCGGGTAATCTTGGCCCATTCCCGGTCTGCCACGGTTGCAGAGTTGGTGGTGGTTAGTCGCCTCCACCGCCGCCGTCACCGCCAGAATCACCTGGCCCGGCGTCGTGCGAGTCGTCACCGCTGCGTCTGCCAGGCGATGGAGCGTCGCCGCCTCCTGCCTCGCCACCATAATGAGGCGATGACCGTTTATTGCCGGTTCTCGTTACCAATGCAGCACCAGCAACTATGAGCGCCAATAGTACGATCGCAATGAGGAGTGCCGTCGACATTCTCCTCAACCTCACATTTCCCAGCCATCCGGGCAACCCGGCTCCCTTCGCGGGAGCCTTTTCACACCATTGAAAAGGAGATGCCTCGATGACGCCTACCTGCTGTCACGGGTTCGCATCAGCCAGGTCTGCTTCGCCTAGTCTCCGCCGCCAACGTCAAACGGGTTCGGCCCGTTGGCAGCATCCCCGGGGCCATCGTTGCGAAGCCGCCGTTTCCCGAATTCAAGCCAGATGAAGGCGCATCCTGCGACGAAGGCGATGATCGCGGCTATTACGATTACGATCTGGTAGCCGTCCATTCGATTACCTCGCGCTGCAAGCTTGCTTCTGGTCGCAGATAGCGTCCGGGCTTCTGCCGTCCAGTCCTGGCCGCTCTCACATTCGGGATGACGGGTGACGCAGCGGCAGCTACAGTCCGGCCGGTCGGCCCGGCCGCGCTCCTGCCACAAGGTGGCGTTACGCGCCGGAGAGGTGGTGGCGGCGAAAGCCGGAAATCGACGGGGGGGCGGTGCGTTGGCTCTGGCAAGGACGCTGTCGGCTTTGATGCTTTTCGCCGCGGCGATGGTGGCGCCCTTTTCCGCGAAGGCAAAGGAGAGCTGCGCCGATATCTCCGCCGACGACATCGCCGTCCGCGCGCCCGAGAGCGGACGGAGCGGGGAGCCGTTCACGCTCGAATGGGTCTCCACCGCTCCGGCATGCGCCGCGCCGCATTATCTCCTCGTCGTCCTGCCCGAGCGGGTGCGCTTCTCCGGCGACGGGGCGATCGCGCTGGCGCCGGGCGAGCGGGCGCCGTACGACATTCCCTACAGGATGGAGGCGATGCGCCTTGCGATCCCGCTCGATGCAGGGGCGGACAAAGAGGGCGCGCTGTCGGTAATCCCCTATGTCGCCGGGTCGATGGCGATGGAATGGGCGGTGGCGGTCGCCGGCGAGGGCGGGCCGCGCGTGCTGGAAGGCGGGGGCTTGCGCCTCGACCTCGCGAGCGGCGCGCCCAAGATCGTGGTGCAGGACGTCTATGCGGCCGAATGGCCGCTGGAGACGGTGGCGAGCGCCTCCGGCGACTACCGGCTCGACATCTTCTCCGGTCATTTCCGCGTCACCGACACGGCGACGGACGCGCTTGTGCTCGCGGCCGAGGGCTACCGGCCGGGGTTCTCGCCGACCTCGCGCTTCCTGCACGTGTTCGGCGAGAAGTCCTCGCAGTTCCGCGTATTCGACCTTTATGCCGAAACGATGGTGATCGATCTCGACCGGGCCGGGGCCGGCGGCCGGGGCTTCTTCATCCAGGGCCTCGAGTGGTCCGCCGGCGACAGCTTCCTCATGGTGACCTATGCGGGAGAGGGCGCGGTCGGGTTCAAGGAGATGCTGTTCGACAGGCCCTACCGCTACCGCGGCGCCCGCTGCGGCGCGTGCAACGGTGACGAGGCGGTCGTCGCCATCGACCTCGACCATGCGATGGTGGCGCTGGACGGTCTCGCTTACAGCCTCCTCGCCGACGAGGAGGTCGAGGACGAGGAGCGCTGGAAGCAGTCGTCGCTGCGCTTCTTCCTCGAATGGGACCCGCCCGTCCCTGTGCCGCGGCCGGCACGCTTCGCCGCCCGGTCTGGCGAGCCGGAGTGGTTCCTCAACGGGCAGAGAAGGGCGAGCGTCGACTATCGCGAAGGCATGCCCGTGTTCGTCGCCGCCGACGGCGGGGCCTCCCGGGCCGAAGACGGGCCGGAGGACGCGAGGGAAGCAGCCGGGGCGCTGCGGCGCGGGGCGGTGGCGCTGAGCCGGACCGAGCTCGTCAACCGCGATACGCGCCTGGCCCGGCGGCTCGCCGCCTTCGGCATCGACCTGCAACCGGCCGCGCCGCTGGCGTTCGACCAGCTTACCTTCCTGCATGCGCTGGAGGACGAAAGCGCCGAGGTCGACGAAGCCGTCGACGGCGAAACCACGGTGGAAAACGAGGCGTCGGCCGAGGAGATTGCGGCCGACGGGGGGGCCGTCTTCGAGGACGAGGATGAAATCGACGACAGCTACCGTATCGAGCCGGGCCGCGCCGCGCTTGCCCGCCGTCTCGCCTCGCCCGAGACCGCGGATGCGATAGACGGGCGCGTGTTCTGGCTGACGCGGGATCACGACACCTGCGGGCAGGCGTCGCCGCACCGCGCATTCAACGGCATGGCGCAGCTCTGGAGCTGGAAGCAGGGGCCGCGCCTTTTCCAGGTCGTCCATTACCATTGCTATGTCAGCACCGGCGCGATCCCCGCCGGGATCGCCTTCCTCGTCACGGCGGAGGAGGGCGAGGCCGACTACGCCATCCTCGGCGAGACGATGGACGGCGAGATGGAGCTCTACGATTCCTACGACGCCGTGGAATGGATAGCGGAGGACAAGCTGCCGTCGCTGGTCGACATCCAGATGCACGGCACGCTCAGGGCGTTCCGCCCGGCCGAGACCATGATCGCGCTCCTCAACGCGCAGGGCAGCCTCGCCGTCTACGACACGGCTCGGCGGAAGATGCTGTTCTCCGTCAAGGAGGTGAGCGAGTTCGCCGGCGTGAGGACCGTGGCGGCGACGAGGGACGGACGGCACGTCGTCCAGATCAACAACAACGGCCGCTTCTTCGTGTACGAGACGGCAGGCGGCGCGCCGGTGCTGTCGGGACGTTATCTGGACGACGAGGTGGTGGTCTATGGCGGCGACCTGCGCTTCGACGCCACGCCCGAGGGGGCAAGCCACGTCCACCTCAAGTTCCCCGGCGATCGCCGGCTCTACCCGCTCAGCCAGTTCGAGGCGGTGCTGCGCGCCCCGGACATGGCCGTCCGCAAGCTGGACGGCGATGCGCTGCCGCTGGCGCCCGCGGCCATCGCCGCCCCGCCGGCCGTGACGCTGGCGCTGGCCCCCGCCGGCACCGCCGCCATGGCCGTGCGGATCGAGGCGCAGGGCGGGGCGGGCCTGCGGGAGATCGGCATCTACCGCGATGGACGCCTGGTGGAAACCGTCGCCGTCGACGGCCGCGCCGCCGTGGTCGAGCGACGCGTCGCGATCCACGCCGAAACGCGCGCGCTCGCGGCGGTGGCGACCGACACCTCGGGCGCGAAGAGCTCCGTCGCCACCCTGCCGCTCGGCCGGGCCGAGCCCGCGGGGCCGGCGGCGGCGGGCCGGCTCTTCGCCGTCGCCGTCGGCACCGACCGTTACGACGACCCGGCCATCGCACCCCTGCGCTATGCGGTGAGGGACGCGCGCACCTTCGCCGAAGGGGTGGAGAGCGCCGGCAGCCGCTACTACGGCGCCGTGCGCACGCACGTGCTGGAGAACGAGCCGCACCTGTCGGCGGTTCTGCCGGCGCGGATCGAGGCGATCGCGGCCGAGATGACCGACGCCGACACCCTGTTCGTGCACATCGCCGGCCATGGTCTGCTGGGCGAGGATGGCGGGCTCTATCTCGCCGACCGCGCGACGCGGGCCGACGACCTCGCCGGCACGGCGATGGCGTGGCGCAGGCTTTCCGACGCGCTCGCCTCCGTCTCCGGCCGCGTCTTCATCTTCCTTGACGCCTGCCATTCGGGGGCGGCGGACGCGGCGACCAACGACCAGGCGGTGGACAGCCTGCTGGCGTCCTCGCGCACACCCGTCAACGTCATCGCGGCGTCCAAAGGCCGGCAGTTCAGCCTCGAGGGCGGGCGGTTCGCCGGCGGTGCGTTCACCTCCGCGCTCGCAGCCATCTTCGCGGACATCGCGGCGCACGACGCCAACGCCAACGGCGCGCTCGACTTCTCCGAGCTCTATCGGGCGGTCAAGCAGCGCGTGGTGGCCGACACCGGCGGCGAGCAGACGCCATGGGTCTCGCGTTTCGACCTCGTCGGCGACGCGCCCGTGCTGTGACGGGCGGTAGAGCGCGCCAACCATCGCGCACGCGCAACGGCGTCGCCGTGATGCGACGATACCTCCGCCGCCAATTGTTCTTAAAAGATATAATTATATGATCTTAATCCATTGACGGCGCGTCCGCTCCAAAGGACATTAAGAGGCGGAAGGAGCAGGATCGATGGCACAGGATTCGGCGCAAGGCCCGTCGAAGGTCGCGGTGGTCGGCGGCGGGCTGATCGGGATCAGCTGGTCCGCGCTGTTCCTGGCACATGGCTATGACGTAACGCTCTACGAACCGGCGCAAGCCGGCCGCGAGGCGATTCGCGACAGGGTGGAAACGCCCATGGCGCAGGTAGCGGAGCTGACGCCGGGCCTGCCCGCGCCCGGAAGCCTGACGCTGACCGAAACCCTGGAGGAGGCCGTCGACGGGGCCGTGTGGGTGCAGGAGAACGCGCCCGAGCAGGTGCCGCTGAAACGGCGACTCTATGAGGAAGTGGAAGCCGCGGCGCCCCCGGACATAACCATCGCGTCCAGCACCTCGTCGCTCGTCTGGTCCGACTTGAGCGCTGACATGAAGGACCCTTCGCGCCTGATAACGGCGCATCCCTTCAATCCGCCGCATCTGATGCCGCTGGTCGAGCTCTGCGGCGGCGACCCCGCCCGCGTCGAAGCCGCCGCCGGTTTCTTTCGCGCCCTTGGCCGTCGGCCGGTCTTCCTCAAGCGCGAGGCCGTCGGGCATATCGCCAATCGCCTGTCCTCGGCGCTGTGGCGGGAAGCGGTCAGCATGGTCGCCGAGGGCATAGCCGATGTCGAGGACATCGACGCGGCGCTCGTCTACGGACCCGGCCTGCGCTGGTCCGTGGTGGGCTCGCATATGGCCTATCATCTTGGCGGCGGCCCGGGCGGCATCGGCCATTACCTCGCGCATCTCGGCCCCAGCCAGGAGCGGCGATGGCGGGACCTCGGGGATCCGCAACTGGATGAGCCGACGCGGCGGAAGCTGGTCGACGGCATAGCCGCCGAAGCACGCGGAAGAAGCATCCCCGCGCTTGAATCGGCGCGCGATACCGGGTTGATCGCGGTGCAGCGCGCCCTGCGCAACCTGCGCCCCTGATCCCGATGCCGGGCGTTCCATGCAATCCCGTTCACCGCTCTCCGAAGCCATGGGCCAAGCCATTGACTTGCTGTAGCTCTCAGGTGTGAATGCCGTTGTGCCCCCAGGTGCAGATATGTCCGACACGAACTCACCGACACCGCTCTATCACCGCGTCTACGCAGTCATGCGCGAGCGCATCGTCAACGGCTATTATCCGGACGACGTACCCGTCCCGAGCGAAGCCGAGCTGGCCGAGACCTTCGCCGTCAGCCGCATCACGATCCGCAAGGCGATGGAGATGCTGACGACGGAGGGCCTCGTCACGCGCACGCGCGGGCGGGGAACCTTCGTCACGGCGCGCGCGCACGAGAACAAGCTCAACCGCGCGGTCGTCTCCAACATCAACGGCCTGTTCAGCTATCTGAACGCCGTGGGAAAGAGCACGCGGCTGAAAGTCGTCTCGCTCGACCGCGGCGAGGCGCCGCCCCGGATCTGCGCGCAACTGGGCGTGTCGCCGTCGACCGAGCTCATCCGCTCCGTGCGCGTGCGCGAACTCGAGCGCAAGCCCTATTCGCTGTCGATGGCCTATCTGCTGCCGGAAGTCGGAGGAGGCATCAGCCGCAAGGACCTGGCCACGACCAACATGATCGACCTCGTCCATCGCGCCGGCGCCGTCGTCGAGCAGGTGGAGCAGATACTGACGGCGACCATAGCCGACGAGTACGCGGCCCAGAATCTGGGAATTCCCATTGGAGCGCCGCTCATGCGGGTCAACCGGCTATTCTTCAACGATCGGATGGTCCCGTTCTACGCCGCGGAGATCCTCTACCGGGCCGACCGCTACGAATATCACGTCTCGCTCAAGCGCGAACAGGGCAAGGAGTTTCTGCTGGACGGGGCGCAGCAGGGCTGACCTCATCGCGTCTCCCGGAAGGGCCGGCGCAGGACAAGGCCGAGGCGAGCCGGCAGGTCGCGCGTTCCGCCCCGCTCGACGGTGTCGAGCAGTTCGCGGACCGCATCGTCCGCGCCCGCGCCCCACACCGACGCGAGGAGACGCCGCGCCTTGTCGTCGACATCGGCGCGCGCGAGCGCACGGCTTCCATCACCTTTCGGCACGAGCACTTCCGCCGCCTCCTGCCGTCCGTCCTCGAACACCAGTTCCACGCGTGTCGGCCGGTTTGCCGGATAGAGCGCGTCGAGGCGCGTGTCCGCCGCGAGCACGACTTTCGACGCGAGGGCCTGCACGTCGGGACGGCGGTATCGCTCGCCGCCGAAACTGTCGTGGCGAAGCGGGCCGCAGATCAACGACAGGGCGGCGGCATGGCGGAAGCTGAACCGCGCCGCGAGATCGCTCGCCGGGTCCGGCGAGTCGTATTGCAGGGCGGTGGCGTATGTCGCGACCCGCACGCGCCGGATGGCGCGCGCATCGAATCCGCCGAGACGCAGGCGCAGTTCCTCGATGCAGTCGAGCATCGGCCCCAGATGGGCGCATACCGGGTGCCACTTCAGATAGGCGTTGGCGATCTCGTGATTGAGCCACGCTCCATCGGCGCCGATGCCCTCGACGAGCACGGCCGGATCGAACGCCTCGCCGGCGCGCGGGCCGAAGAAGCGCTCCAGGGTGGAGGGGGAGGGCGAAAGCCTGGCCCGGGCGGCTCGCGCGGCCAGAAGCCCGTTCTGGGTGCCGAGTCCGACGAAGAGATGATGCGCCCCCGCGCCGTCCATGCAGGTATCGCGAAAGGGGAAGAGCGCGACCGCCGCCGCACCGCCGATGCCGGCCTCGATGAGCGCCGCACGCTGGCCGTCCTCCAGGTCGCGGCCCAGAAGGTGCGCCGCCGCGACCGCCGCGCCGACGCAGCCGAAGGTTCCCGTATCGTGAAGCAGCGGCTGCATGCCGCCGAGCGACGCGCCGATCCTCGCGCAGACCTCGTAGCCCGCCATCACCGCGTCCAGGAAGGCCGGGGTGGGCGCGCCGGTCTCCTCCGCCATGGCGAGGGCAGCCGGCAGGACGTGGCTCATCGGATGGCCGCGTGCGCGGCGGTGCCCGTCCTGGAGTTGCAGCACCGTCATGGCCGCGCCGTTCACCAGCGCGGCGACCGAGGCGGGGCATCCCGCCGCAAAGCCCGCGGCGGAGGACGGCCCGCTTCCGCCCGCATCGAGAAACGCCTTGCGCGCGGGAGCGAGCGAGGGGTGGGCCGCGCCCGCCGCCATCACCGCGACGGTGTCGAGCATGAAGTCCCGGTAGACGGCACGCACCGCTTGCGGCGCGTCGGCGAAACGGGATCTCGCCGCCGCCCGCGCAAGGGCGCGTGCCGCATCGTTCACGATGCCCGGCTCTTGGCCGCGTTTTCGGCCGCCGCCCCGGCCCTCATCATGCTGCGCAGCATGTCGAGGCGCGGTTCGACCGGAGCGGGATAGACCTCCCGACCGTGGGCGAGGCCCAATGCGAGAAACGTCTCGACCAGCTTGTAGGTGAGGGGACCGGGGTTGACCACGGGAACCGGCAGGTTCGCCGCCAGATATTCCCCCGCCTGATGCATGGTCGTCGATCCGAGGCAGATCACTTCCGCGCCGTCCTCCTCGATGCAACGCATGGCGACGTCGCGCATGCGCGGGAACACCTTGTCCTCCTTGCCTTCGAGAAGGTTGGAGAAATCCGGCGGCTGGTCGAAGCTGCGCACGGATGCGCACTGGCGGTCGAAGCCATACTCGCGAATGGCCTTCTTGTAGCGCGGAAGCGCCGGTTCCCACTGGGCGAGAACGGAAAACTTGCCGCCGAGCGTGAGTGCGTAGAGCATCGACGCCTTGCCCGCGCCGATGACCGGTATGGACAGGACCGAGCGCAGCATCACCATGCCGCTATCCGACATCGTGTCGATACAGACGGCATCGAAGCCTTCGTCCTGCGCGGTGCAGCCGGCCTCGAAGATGGCGAGGTCCATGAGCCCCCAGTCATGCGGCGACATGAACGAGGTGGGGCCGCATGTGACGGGGCGGTAGGTCAGCTCCCATCCTTCCGGAAGCGGGACGTAGCGCGCCTGGACCTCGCGGTTCTTCACGCCTTCGGTGTCCAGCGCGAAGGGTACGATAACGAGAATCCGGGTCATTGCGCGCCCTCCAGGAATGCGGCGCCGGCGTCGCCGATCGCGCGGATCATGTCGTGCTTGGGTGTCAGCGGCGCCGGCCACGTCGCCTTGGAATGCGTCAGGTTGAGGTCGAGGGCGATGGAGGCCAGCTTGTAGGTCAGCGGTCCGGGGTTGATGACGGGCACGCCGATGCGCTCGGACAGCCACGCATGGGCCCCGTGCATCGTGGTCGAGCCGAGTATCAGCACCTGCGCGCCGTCTTCGTCGACGCATTTGCGCGCCGCTTCCAATAGCAGCGGAAATACCTGGTCTTCCTTGCCGGACAGCAACGACTTGTTGTCCGGTGTCACGCCGATGGAGCGCATCGACGCGCATTTGTGCTCCATGCCGAGCTCGCCCAGCGTCTTCGTGTAGAGCATCTTCCACCGATCCCACATCATCAGGATCGAGAACTTGTCGCCCAGCATCTGGGCGATCAGCATCGAGTGCCGGCCCGGCGCGATGACCGGGATGGTCAGGAGCGAGCGCAGCATCGACGCGCCGCTGTCCGACATGGTGTCGATGCAGACCGCGTCGAACCCCTCGGCCTGCGCGTCCAGCCCCGCGTCGAGGATGGAGAAATCGGCGAGCGCCATGTCGTGCTGGCTCGAATAGTTCTTCGGGCCGACGCGCACGGGCCGGTAGTGAAACTCGATGCCGGGGCCGAGATCGACGGCCTCCATCTGCGCTTCCCGGCGCGCGAGATCCTCCGCTCCCATCGGGAATGGAACGATCACCATAACCTTCTTCATGTCGTTTCTCCTCTGGAATGGAACCGCCGGCCGCCGGCCGTCAGGCCGCCGCGGCGATGCGGGCGGCGGTAGCGCCGGCCAGACGCCCGAACGTCGTGGCCGCGAGCAGCCCGTTGCCGGAGAGATAGCCGTAGTTCGAATCCCCGGAGACGCCGCGCGCGGCGCCGCCGCCGGCCGTCAGGTTCGGCAGGGGCGTGCCGTCGGCACGCAGCACCCTTGCGTCATGGTCGATGACCAGACCGCCCTGCGTGTGGAACAGCGCCCCGTTGACCTTGACCGCAAGGAACGGCGCTTTCAGCACCTGCTCCTCGGTGAAGGAGCGGCCGAACCGGTCCGGCTCGCCGGAAGCGGCGGCCGCGTCGATCGCGTCGAACTCCGCCTGAAGCGCGTCGAGCGGCAATCCGGTCACGGTCGCGAGCTCCTCCAGCGTATCGGCGGTCTTGACGGCGCCGAGCTTGCGGATTTCCCGGTAGTCGTGGAATCCGAGGGCCGCTTCCTGGCCGCGGGCATCGTAGATGTCCCATGCGAAATGGCCCGGCTGGGCGGCGACCTCCGCGCCGTGCTCGGAATAGCCGCGCATCTCGTTGGAGAACCGGCGGCCCTCGACGTTGAGAAGCACGCCGCCCTTGGTGATGACCGCCCATGTCAGAGGCAGCGAGTGCGGGTGGGCGACCGAGCCGTGCCCCTGATAGGCGCCCATGTCGGCAACCGCCGCGCCCAGCGCCAGCCCCCATTTCACCGCGTCGCCGGTGTTCGAGGTGTGGCCGCAGCATTCGGCATCGGCGATTTCGGGAATGTAGCGGCGTACCATGTCGGGATCTCCGGCGAAGCCGCAGCAGGCGAGAACCAGGGCCTGGCAGCCGAGGACTTCCAGCGTCCCGTCGGGCCGGCGGAAGCGCACGCCCTTCACCCGCGCCGACGCGTCGACGTAAAGGTCCTCGACCGACGCGCCCGCTATCAGGTCGATCCCCGCATTCGAGACGGCCGCCAGCAGCGCCTGCTCAAGGTCGGCGCCGGTCCTGGTCTTCGGCCCGTGCATGCGCATGCGCGAATGGCCGGGATAGAGGAACCCGGTGACCAGCTCGAACTCGACGCCATGCGTGTCCATCAGCCAGTCGATCATCGGCCCGGAGGTGCGGGCCGCGAGCAGCGCCATGTCGGCCGGGGTGCGGTCATGCGTCTTGGCGACGAGATCGGCGGCGAACGCCTCGGGGCTGTCGTCGATGCCGGCGTCCCGTTGCAGGCGCGTGCAGGCGGCGGGGATGAGGCCCGCCGAAAGAGAGGTGGAGCCGCGCGGGTTGCCGTCGCGCTCCAGGATCATGACGCCCTGGCCGGCGTCGTGGGCCGCCAGCGCCGCGGTAAGCCCGCACGCGCCGGCGCCGACCACCACGACCGGGACCTCGAAATCGAAATCGACGCCCTCGGCGGAAAGAACTGCCATTTCCTCGCTCCTCTCTGTGGGCGGAAAGGCGCGGAACGCCCTTCCGCAGATGCCGTCAGTAGACGGTGCGGCTCTCCAACGGCGTGCCGTAGCGCTCTTCCAGCTCCTGGATTTCCGGCATCCGCGCCGTGTCGAAGAACTGCTTGAAGCTCATGACGTCGGGGGCGATCGAGGCGATCGTCTCCTCTTCCTTCAGCACTTCCAGCGTGCGGCGCGCGGCCTCGCAGGCCGACAGCAGCAGCCAGTTCGGATAGATGATGAGCTTGAAGCCGAGCGCCTCGATCTCCGAGCGCGTGAGGAACGGCGTCTTGCCCGAGGTGGCCATGTTGTAGAGCAGCGGCACGCCGGGAAAGCGGGGCGCGATATGCGGCAGATCGTCGGGACCGGGGCTTTCGACGAAGATGACGTCCGCACCCGCCTCGCGGTACATCTCGGCGCGGTCGAACGCGGCGTTGCGGCCGTCCACCGCCAGCGCGTCGGTGCGGGCGATCACGACGAAATCGCCGTCGACCCGCGCATCGACGGCCGCCTTGACCTTCGCCACCATCTCCTGCGCCGGGATCAGCTGCTTGCCGGCCAGATGACCGCAGCGCTTGGGCAGCACCTGGTCCTCGATATGCACGGCGGCAACCCCGCCGCGCTCGTAGAGCTGGACCGCGCGGCGAACGTTGAGCGGCCCGCCGAAACCGTTGTCGGCGTCGGCGATCAGCGGCACGTCGGAAGCGTCGGCGATGCGGGTGGCATTGTCGACCATCTCGGTCATGGTCAGCAGCCCCACGTCCGGATAGCCCAGACGCGTTGCCGACGTGCCGGCGCCGGTCATGTACATGGCCGGGAAGCCGGCATTGGCGACGAGGCGCGCATACATGGCGTCCACCACGCCGGGGGCCATGACGGCGCGGTCGCCCGCGAGCGCCTGCCTGAGAAGTTTGGGGCGGGTAGGGGACATCGTCTTTCTGGATACTCCGTTGTTTTCCTCGTCCGCGGACGCGGCCGCGCCCCGGACGACCGGCCTTGTCACAGGCCCAGATAGGCCTGGCGCAACTGGGGGTCGGCCAGCATCTGCGCCGCCTCGCCCTGCATGACGAACCGCCCCTGCTCGATGACGTAGGCGCGCTTCGCGACGCCCAGCGACTGCATGACGTTCTGCTCCACCAGCAGCACCGCCACCCCGTCGGCGTTGATTTTCGTGACCAGGCTGAACATCTCGTCCACCATGATCGGCGAAAGGCCGAGGGAAGGCTCGTCGAGAATCAGGAGCTTCGGTTCGGACATCATGCCCCGGCCGATGGCCAGCATCTGCTGCTCGCCGCCGGAAAGCGTGCCCGCGAGCTGGCCCAGACGCTCCCTCAGCCTCGGAAAGATCGTGCAGACCCGCTCGAAGTTGTGCTTCTTGTTGGCGAACGCGCGGCGGAAGGCGCCCAGTTCGAGGTTTTCGCCCACGGTGAGATTGGGGAAGATCTTGCGCCCCTCGGGCACCTGGGCGATGCCGAGCGCGACGATGTCGCGCGGCTTCTTGCCCGTGATCTTCTCGCCCTCGAAGGAGACGAATCCCGCCGTCGGCCTGATGAAGCCCGAGATCACGTTGTTCAGCGTGGTCTTGCCGACGCCGTTCGAGCCCAGCAGCGCGACGATCTCGCCCGCGTCGATGCGCATGTCGATCCCCTGAAGGACCGCCATCGAACCGTATCCTGCCTTGATGCCGGAAACCTCAAGCATCGTTTTCCTCCGACAAGCGGGCGGCCGCGCCGTGCCCCAGATAGGCCTCGATGACGGCCGGATCCCTGACGAGTTCCTTCGGGGTTCCGTTGGCGATCATCGCCCCGTGGTGGAGCACGTAGGCGGTTTCCGCCAGGCTCATCACCGCCTGCATGACGTGTTCGATCAGCAGGAAGGTGTGGCCTTCCTCGCGGATTCCCCGGATGATGCCGACGATCTCCGTGACCTCGGACGGGATGAGGCCGGCCATCACCTCGTCGAGAAGCAGAAGCTTCGCGCCGGTTGCGAGCGCGCGCGCCAGCTCGAGGCGCTTGCGGCCGGCGATGGTCAGGGCCGAGGCCGGGCGGTCGAGCAGGGCGCCCATGCCCAGACGCTTGCCCACCTCCCGTGCGACGGCGATCGCCTCGCGCCTGTCGTGGTGGTGGAGGTAGGCCCCGACCGCGATGTTCTCCTCGACGGTGAGGCCGGCGAAGGGCTGCACCACCTGGAAGGTGCGGATCATGCCGAGCGCGCAGATCTTGTGCGGCGGCATGCCGGTTATGTCCTGCCCGTTGAGGCGGACCGTGCCTTCGTCCGCCTTGGTGAAGCCGGCGATCATGGTGAAGCAGGTCGTCTTGCCCGCGCCGTTGGGGCCGAGCAGACCGACGATCGAGCCTTCCTGCACGTCGAGCGACGCCTTGCTCACGGCCTTGAGGCCGCCGAAGCTCTTCGAAAGGTTGCGGACCTCAAGCATTGTCGCTCTCCTTCCTGAAGACGCCGATCTTGCCCGCCAGCCCCATCAGGCCCTGCGGCAGGAACCGCAATGCGCAGATCAGCACCACGGCATAGAGCACGAAGTTGAGGCCGGGCGCGTTGGACAGCAGGTGCTTGGCGCTCTCGCCGAGAAGATGCAGGGTGAGCGTGCCGACGAGCGGCCCCCACACCGTGCCCGCGCCGCCGATGATCGGGCCGATCAGCGCCTCGATCGAGACGGCGCTGCCATAGACCACGGTGCTGTCGATGAAGAGCCACAGTTGCAGGTAGAGCGCGCCGGCGAGGCCGCCGAAGGCACCCGATATCGCCATGGCCTTGACCTTGACCCAGTAGGTGTCGATGCCGAGCGCGCGCGCCGCGTCCTCGTTCTCGCGCACGGCGATCAGATAGGCGCCGAAACGGGAGAACTTCAGCAGGGCGGTGAGCGCCATGACCAGCGCGACCACGATCAGCAGGATGGTGTAGATCACCGTGCGGTCGTTGAACTGGAGCGTGGCAAGGCCCGGATCGAGCCTGAGCTGCAACCCGCTGCCGCCGCCGGTGAAGGCGAAGGACGACGCGCAGATGCGCAGCACCTCGGCGAAGGCGAGCGTGACCAGCGCGAAGTAGGACCCCTTCAAGCCGTAGCGGAACGCCAGCGCGCCGATGAACGCGCCCATGGCGGCGCCGGCGAGGATGCCCATGCCGAAGGCGATCCAGGCGTTGACGCCGTAGGATACTTGCAGGATGGCCGAGGCATAGGCCCCGGTTCCGTACATGGCGGCATGGCCGAACGAGCTCAGGCCGCCAAAGCCGCCGGTGATGTTCCAGGACAGCGCCACCACGGCGACGATCAGCGCGTTGATCGTGAAGCCCATCCAGACCGGCGAAGCCATGAAGTAGACGCTGACGAGGTAAAGCAGAACTGCCGCGATCAGAACGGCCTGGCCCAGCGATTGCGGTTTCATCGTTTCGCCCTCGCGCCCATAAGCCCCGAGGGCTTGAAAAGAAGTATCAGGATGAATGCGATGAAGATGCCGATCTGGCCGAGGCTTTCGCCGAGGAAGAGGCCGCACAGCGACTCGATCACCCCCAGGAGCAGGCCGGCGATCAGCGCGCCCGGCAGGCTGCCCATGCCTCCCAGCACGACCGTGGTGAACGCGACCAGCACGAACGTGTAGCCGACCTGCGGCGTGACGTAGAAGGTCGGCAGCAGCAGGCAGGCGGCCAGCGCCACGCAGGCCGTGCCGATCCCGAAGCAGATCGCATAGGTATGATTGACGTCGATGCCGACGATCTCAGCGCCGCGCTTTTCGATGGCCACGGCGCGGATCGCCGCGCCCGTGCGGGTGCGGGTCATGAATATCCACAGGATCGGCGCCGCGGCCAGCGCCGCCACGAATGCGATCACGCGCCCGAGCGGCAGATAGGCGCCCAGTATCTCGACCGTGTCGTAGGCATAGGGGATGTCCGCCATGCGTGTGTTGGAGGTCCAGAAATAGAGGGCGAGGTTGTCGATGGTCATCGACAGCGCCAGCGTGACCAGGAGCACGTTCTGCTCCGACCCGCTGCTCATCGGCGCGATCAGCCCGCGCTGCAGCGCGTAGCCGAGCAGGAAGAAGGCGGGCAGGACCACGGGGATGGCGGCATAGGGATCGATGCCCAGATGGAAATGCATGAAATAGACCGCATAGAGCGCCAGCATGAGCAGGCTTCCATGCGCGAAGTTGATGATGTGCAGCACGCCGTAGATAAGGGTCAGCCCTAGCGCGACTAGCGCATAGATCGCTCCCATCGTCAGGCCGCTCAGCACCGCTGGCAGGATTAGGCTGGACACCGGCGGTTCCCCTTTTTTCGGTCCGGCTGGAACGCCCCCCGCAGCGACTGGCGCTGCGGGGAGTCTGGTCGGGATCAGTTCTTCGGGGGTATCGGGAAGACCGCCTCGGCACTGGCGTATTCCGTCGGGAACACCAGTTCGATCTTGTCGCCGCGAATCTGCGTGTTCACGGGCTGCGAGTTCACGTTGTCGCCGTTGACGAACTTGGTGGGGCCGTAGGGCATGATCGAACCGTCGAAGGTCGACGCGCCCAGCGCCTCGATCATCTTTTCGCGGTCGTCGGAAGCGCCGCGCTCGAGCGCGTCGGCGATGACCTGGATGGTCGCGTAGGAGACCATGACGTCGTAGGTCAGGTCGAGGCCGGCTTCCGCCACCTTCGCCGCCAGCGCCTTCGACTCCTCCTTGTTCGGATCGTACCAGTGGTTGCAGTCCATCACGTACTGCGCCACGTCGTTGTTCTCGCGCACGAACTTGATGTTCGACGCCGCCCCGCCGAGGATCGAGTAGATCGCCATCAGCTCCACCCGCTGCTGGTGCAGCGCGCGCGCCATCAGCGTGTATTCGTTGAGGTAGTTCGACGGGATCAGCATATCCGCGTTGGACGCCTTGACGCGCAGCGCGATGTTGGAGAAGTCGCGGTGCGGGGTCGGATGGGAAATGCTCTCCACGACCTCGATGCCCTGCTTCGGCAGGTTCTCGTTGAGGATTTTCGCCATGTTCGACCCGAACGGGCCGTCTTCATAGACGATGGCGGCGGTCTTGACCGGATTGCCCGCGCTCTCGTTCAGCAGCTTGAGGTTCTCGAGCGCGACGTTGGTGCACTTGTTCACGCCCGGCGTGAAGCGGAAGACGTTGGGCAGGCCGCGCTCGACGACGGTCTCGGCGGTGCCGATGGAGAACACCTGCGCGAGATTGTACTTCGCCGCGGCCTGCGAGGACGCAAGGCCGAGGGCCGAGGCGGTCGCGCCGGTGAACGCGCACACGCCGGCTTCCGCGAGCGTGTCGACCGCCGAGGCAGCGACTTCCGGGCGGCTCTGGGCATCGACCACGACGAGCTCGATCTGGGCCCCGCCCATGCTCTTGATGCCGCCGGCGGCGTTGATCGCATCGGCGGCGAACTTGGCGCCCGCCGCGCACTGGGTGCCGTTATAGGCGAGGTTTCCGGTCAGCGGCTCGAGCACGCCGACCTTCACCACCGACGCCTGCGCGCGGACGATCGAAGGCATGCCGAGACCGCCTGCCAAAGCCATGGCACCGCTAGCCTGAAGCAGGCGACGACGATTGAAAATGTGTGTCATCTGTTCTCTCCTGGGGTTTTGTTTGCCGACGGTCATTCTGGGTATTCTTCGCCTGGTCCTCCCGTCACCGGCCAAGCCAAGGACTGTTCGCGATCCTCTCCTTCTCGAAGGTTTCGATCCGCTCCAGATAGGTGAAGGTCATCTCCATCTCGTCGACGCCGCGCAGGATGCACTCGCGCGCGAACGGCTCGATGGATATCGGATGGGTGCCGAGATTGCCCGGCAGCACCACTTGCGCCGCCTCGAGATCCACCGTCACCGGGGCGTCGGGATGGCGCGAGAGATAGTCGGCGAGCGTGTCGCACAGCGCCATCGGCAGCTTCGCCGGCACCAGCCCGTTCTTCAGGGCGTTGTTATGGAAGATATCGCCGAAGCTCGGGCCGATGAGCGCGCGGATCCCGTGATCGGCAAGCGCGTAGACCGCCCCCTCGCGCGAGGAGCCGCAGCCGAAATTGTCGCCGACGAGCAGGATGGTGGCGCGCTCGGCGCCCGCGAGATTGAGCGGAAACGACGGGTCGAACCCGCCGTCCGCGTCGCGGCGGATATCGTGGAACAGGAACCGCCCGTAGCCGCCGGCGCGGTCGGCTTTCAGGAAACGGCCGGGGATGATCTGGTCGGTATCGCAATTGCCGCCGGGGATGACGACGACGGTGGAGGTTTCTCGCGTGAATGCCTTCATCGGTTCCTCCCGTCAGACCCGGCGGACATCTGTGAGCCGGCCGGCGATGGCCGCGGCCGCCGCCATCGCCGGGCTGACGAGATGGGTGCGCGCGCCGGGGCCCTGGCGGCCGACGAAATTCCGGTTGGACGTCGAGGCGCAGCGCTCGCCGGCGCCCACCACATCGCCGTTCATGGCCGCGCACATCGAGCATCCGGAATCGCGCCATTCGAAGCCGGCGTCGCGGAACGTCGCGGCCAGCCCCTCGGCCTCCGCCTGCACCTTCACCTCGGTCGATCCGGGAACGATGATCGCCGGCACCACCGCCTTGCGCCCCTTCAACACCGCGGCGGCTGCGCGCAGGTCCTCGATGCGGCTGTTCGTGCACGAACCGATGAAGACCCGGTCGATCTTCAGCCCGTCGAGCGCGGTGCCCGGAGCAAGGTCCATATATTCGAGCGACTTCGCCACGGCCTTGCGTTTCTCGGCGCCGGCGAAATCCGCGGGGTCGGGAACCCGCCCCGTGATCGCCACGGCGTCCTCCGGGCTGGTTCCCCATGTCACCATCGGGGCGATGTCGGCGCCGTCGAGCGAAACCTCGCGATCGAAAACCGCGCCCTCGTCCGTCGGCAGGCGCGACCATTGCGCGAGCGCCATGTCCCATTCCTGCTCGGACGGGGCAAACCGCCGGCCGCGCACATAGGCGAACGTCACCTCGTCGGGCGCGACCATGCCGAGGCGGGCCGCCGCCTCGATGGACATGTTGCACAGCGTCAGGCGCCCCTCGATGGAAAGGTTCCGCACGACCCGGCCCGCATATTCGATGGCGTGCCCGCCCGCGCCCGCCGCGCCCACCTTGGCGATGAGCGCGAGCATCACGTCCTTGGCGGTGACGCCTTGCCCGAGCGCGCCGTCGATCGTCACGCGCATGGTCTTCGGCCGCACCTGCCACAGGGTCTGCGTCGCCAGCACGTGCGCGTTCTCGGACTGGCCGATGCCGAAGGCGATGGCCCCGATGGCGCCCTGCGTCGAGGTATGGCTGTCGGAGCAGACGATGGTCAGCCCGGGCAGCGTGATCCCCTGTTCGGGGGCGACGACGTGCACGATGCCCTGGTGGCGGCTCGTCAGGCCGAAATGGCGGACGCCGCTCCATTCCATGTTCTCGTCGAACGTGTCGATCATCCGCGTGATGGCGGGGTTCGCGGCCGCGGCCGAGCTGCGCCCGAGCGTCGGGACGTAGTGGTCGGCGACGCCGAATATCTGCATCGGCCGCCGCGGCTTCAGCCCGCGCCGCTTCAGGTCCGCAAAGGCATGGAAGCTGCCCTCGTGGATCATGTCGCGGTCGATATAGAGCAGCGACGGGCCCGCGGGATGGCGCAGTATCTCATGGGCCTCCCAGATCTTTGCGAACATCGTGCGCGGTGTCGCGGCGGAACCTTGCGCGTCGGTCATGGGCATTCCTGTTTGCGTCCGCCTGAGCCGGAAGACCGGCCGGCGCGGCGGATAGTTCGTCATCCCTGCGCGCGGAAGGCGGCGGCGATCTCGGCCGCCGGCGCGGTCCAGACGCCGTCATGCGACAGGATGTAGTCCAGCACCTCGCGCAGATACTCGACGCGATAGGGCATGCCCGACACCCACGAATGCAGCGGAAGGCTCATCACCCGCCCGCCATACTCCGCGCTTTCGCGGTACAGCACGTCGAAGCGGTCCTTCACCTGCTGCACCCATTCGGCCTCGGACTGGAAATACTCGTTGGCGACGACGCGGTCGTCCGTCTCGTAGGCCAGCGGCATCGCCAGGAGCGGGCCGTCTCCGGTGCGCATCTCGTAGGGCAGATCGTCATTGGCCCAGTCGAGCGCGTAGGTGACGCCGTTCCTCGCCAGGATCTCTGGCGTGTTGAACCCCTGCGCCCGGCCCGGCGACAGCCAGCCCTCGACCTTCTGGCCGGACGCGTCGCGCAGGAGGCGAAGGGCCTCCGCGACGATCGCGTCCTCGTCCTCGACGGTGAGGCCGGAATGATGCACCTTGCCCATGTCGAGGCCGTGGGCGACGACTTCATGGCCGCCCTCGACCACCGCGCGCACCAGCGCCGGATAGCGCGAGGCGATGACGCCGTTGATCGCGAAGCTGGTCTTCAGGCCTTTCTCCGCCAGAAGGCGCAGCACGCGGAACACGCCGATGCGGTTGCCGTAGTCGCGGTTAGTGTAATAGCGGAAATCGGGATAGGGCATCGACAGCGCCCCCGGGGCCTTGAAGGGCTTCGCGGGCATGTCGAGCGGGAAATGCTGCACGTGGGTGACGATGGACAGCGCGATGCGCGCGTTGCCGGGCCACGCCAGCGGCGCGCGCCGGAACATGTCGGACCATTCGTAGCGGTCCTGGTCCATGCCGTAGCGGCGCGCGGGATACTCCAGATAGCTGTCGGGCATCGGCATCAGCGCATCCCCTCCGCGGCGTTGTGGGCGGCGGCGGCCGCGCTCATCGCGTCGTAGGCGCCGCTCTCGTGGTAGGCCGCGGCGATCTCGCGCCCGGTCGCCTTCCAGACCCCGTCATGGCCGGCGATGTAGTCGATGGCTTCGGCGAAGGCGTCGATCCGGTGCGGCTGGCCCACGAGATAGGGATGCAGCGGAATGCACATGACCGTCCCGCTGGCGTCGCCTTCCTTGTAGAGCTGGTCGAACTGGCGCTTGATGATCTCGCCGTAATGGCGCGGCGTCACCTTCTGGCTGTTGTAGACGATGACGTCGTTCATCTCGAGCGAGTACGGCATCGAGATCAGCTTGCCGGACTTCACCTTGACCGGCATCGGCTGGTCGTCGTGGAACATGTCGCAGGTGTACTGGATGCCGGCTTCCGCGAGGATGTCCATCGTCCACAGGTTGTTCGACAGCGCGGGCGAGAGCCAGCCCGCCAGTTCCTGCCCCGTATGGTTCCTGACCGTATCGAAGGCGTCGCGGATGATCTCCCGCTCCTGCTCGATCGTCATGTTGTAGACGTAGCGTGTGTTGTAGATGCCGTGGGAGAAGAACTCCCAGCCGCGATCCGAACATGCCCTGATGATCTCGGGATGATGGTCGCATAGCGCCACGTTGAGCGAGACCGAGCCCCGGAAGCCGGCGCGGTCCATCGCCGCCATCATCCGCTGCCAGCCGGCCCGGTTGCCGTAGTCGCGATGCGAATATTGCAGCACGTCCGGGTTGGGTCGCCCCCACGGCGTGCGGGTGGGGTTGTCTGGCGGATCGTATTCGTAGAACTCGATGTTCGGCGCGATCCATACCGCGATCTTCTCGCCGCCCGGCCAGGAAATCTTCGGGCGGCCCGGATAGGGCAGATAGTCGTAGAGGCCGAGGTCCGGGCGTATTTCGTTGACCGAGGCGTTCATGTCACCTCGTCTCCGGTTGATAGGACTCGTACCACTGGATGACGTCCGCGACCGGGATCACGTCGCCATATTTGACGGAGATGTCGTAGAGGTTGGCGAAGTGCGGGCTCTCGTGCTTGTCGGCGACGCATTCCTCGGGAACGATGACGCGATAACCGCGCGAGATCGCGTCCACGACGGCGGCGCGCACGCAGCCCGAGGTGGAGCCGCCCGTCAGCACCACCGTATCGCAGCAGTGCCATACCATTAGCGATTGCAGGTTGGTCTCGTGGAACGGCGACGCCATCCGCTTGTTGATGATGATGTCCTTGACGCGATCGATCTTCAGCCGCGGATCGAACTCGGCGCGGCGCGAGCCGACCTTGATGTTTTGCAGCGAGTCAGGCGTGTCGGTGCGGGTGCCCCAGACGCCGCAATCCTCGCCGGACTCCATATAGGCGACATAGGTCCAGGTGATCGGCAGCCCCTTGGCGCGCGCGAGCTCCGCCAGCGTGTTGACATATTCGATCTGCCGGGGATCGGTCTCGTAGGCGGTAACGAATTCGCCGACGGCCGTGTAGGAACATTGCAGGTCGATGTTGATCAGCATCGGCTTCACGCCGAAGCCGAAACGCCGCCGCGTGGGATTGGCCTTCGCGTGCTCGTAGAGCTGGCGCGCGGTCAGCGATGACACTTCCATGGTAATCCTCCATTCCCAACGCGGCTTCCCGAACGGAAAACCATAGCTTCCGGCCGTTCCCGGGACCTTCGAAGCCGCAGTCTTTAATCTATAATGTTATCTCTTTATACCATTTGTAAAGATGGTGGTTGCGATATTTTTGCCGATCGGGGCATTCTCGGAAAACGATTCCGCATCGGGATGCGATGCTAGGCGGGAAACGCTTGCCGCCGGTCGCGCCCCGCCCCCTTTCCGGACACGAGAACGGAGACCGATATGACCATCGCGCCCTGTCCACCGATCGCGGATGCGGATTGGCCCGACGCCGTTGCCGATCTGCGCGAAGGGTTCGCCGGGCAACTGAACGTCTACCGCACGATGGCGCACCATCCGGCCCTGCTGCGCGCCTGGGCGCCGCTGCGGCAGCATGTGGTGAAGGACACCGCGCTCGGGCCGGAGCGCTCGGAAGTGGTGATCCTGCGCACCGGGCACAGGCTCGGCTCGGCCTACGAGTGGGCCCACCATGTCAGCCGCGCGCGCGCGCTCGGCTTTGCGGACGCCCGCATCCGCGCCATCGCGGCGATGCCGGAAGGAGAGGACGGCCTGCTCGTGCGCGCCGTCGATGCCCTGTTCGACGAGCACCGCATTTCGCCGCCGCTCGAGGCGGAACTCGCGGAAACGATCGGGCGGGCCGCCGTGTTCGACCTGATCGCCACCGTCGGTTTCTATTCCGTTCTCGGCGGAATTCTCCAGACCTACGACACGCCTGTGGACGACGCGATCGCCCGGGAGCTGGAGCAGGCTCCCCTGGATGCCCGGTAACATCGGGCTCCCGGCGTCTCGGCCGATCCGACACCGCCGCCGCCCTGTTCCCTGACGTCCGCGGCTTTCACGGAAGCGGCGGAATGGGTGGCCGCGGGGCCACGGGAGGATGGGTGCGTTGTCGCCTCGTGGAGTGCGCCATCGTCGCTGATTGCGCGCAATCGCCTTCTTTTGGCTATGGATAATCCCTCAACCATCTATTGACACAGCCGCGCCATGTCCTACTAGATATAGGGGTCATGGTTCTTTCGAGTCGATGCGGCTCGGGAGCTAAGAGGGAAGCCGGTGCGCGTGTTTCGCAAAGCCGGCGCTGCCCCCGCAACTGTAAGCAGCGAGCCTGCGCCGAGTTATGCCACTGATGCCGCAAGGCGTCGGGAAGGCCGGCGACGGCAGCGACCTGCGAGCCAGGAGACCTGCCGTGGCGAAAGAGACGAACCTCGGGCGGGGTGTCCCGGCGGTGCGCACTGGATCGCCTGCGGCTCTGCCCTTATGCCCCGCATGTCTCCTAGCGTCCTGCCTTCGATCCCCGTCCATAGCTCCACGGGGACAAGATGCCGGCAGCCTCCACCGCCACGAACCTTACCACCGGATCCGATCAGGCTCCGATCTTCCTCAAAGACGGTCCCGCCGCTCAGGCCGAGCCCGGCTACCGCGTCATCCGCCGCAACGGCGCGGTGACGCCCTTCGACGCCGGCAAGATCACGGTCGCGCTGACCAAGGCGTTCCTCGCCGTCGAGGGCTCGACCGCCGCCGGCTCGCGCCGCGTCCACGACACCGTCGCCGAACTGACCGAGCAGGTGGTCGCCGCGCTGACGCGCCGGGTGGGCGAGGGCCGCCTGTTCCACATCGAGGACGTGCAGGACCAGGTCGAGCTGGCGCTGATGCGCGGCGAGCACCACAGGATAGCGCGCGCCTATGTGCTCTACCGCGAGGACCGCGCCCGCGAGCGTGCCGCCGGCAAGGCGGCCGCTGCCGAGCAGGTTGCGCCCTCGCTCAACGTGCGCGACGAAAGCGGGGCGCTCGTCCCGCTCGACGAGGCGCGGCTCGGCGCCATCGTCGGCGAGGCCTGCGAGGGGCTGGAGGCGGTGTCGGCCCCGGCCATCCTCAACGAGGCTCGGCGCAACCTCTATGACGGCATCACGCTGGACGAGTTGTCGCTTGCGCCGATCCTCGCCGCGCGCACGCTGATCGAGCAGGAGCCGAACTACGCCTTCGTGTCCGCCCGCCTGCTGCTCGACCGGCTGCGGCGCGAGGCGCTGACCTTCGTTTCCGGCCGCCCCGAGCAGGCGACGCAGGGCGAGATGGCCGAGCGCTACGCGTCCTACTTCCCCGCCTTCGTCGCCACGGGCATCGAGGCCGGGCTGATCGATCCCGAGCTCGCCCGGTTCGACCTCGCGCGCATCGGTGCGGCGCTGAAGCCCGAGCGCGACCTCAACTTCCAGTATCTCGGCCTCCAGACGCTCTACGACCGCTATTTCCTGCACACGAAGGGCAGGCGGTTCGAGCTGCCGCAGGCCTTCTTCATGCGCGTCGCCATGGGGCTCGCCCTGCGCGAGGTTGACCGCGAGGCGCGCGCCATCGAGTTCTACGACCTGTTGTCGTCCTTCGATTTCATGGCCTCGACGCCGACGCTATTCAATTCCGGCACCACCCGGCCGCAGCTATCCTCCTGCTTCCTCACCACCATCGGCGACGATCTCGACTCGATCTTCAAGGGCATCAAGGACAATGCGCTGCTGGCGAAGTATTCCGGCGGCCTCGGCAACGACTGGACGCCGGTGCGCGGCCTCGGCGCCCACATCAAGGGCACCAATGGCGAGAGCCAGGGCGTGGTGCCGTTCCTGAAGGTGGCCAACGACACGGCCATCGCCGTCAACCAGGGCGGCAAGAGGAAGGGCGCGGTCTGCGCCTATCTCGAGACATGGCATGTCGACATCGAGGAGTTCCTCGACTTGAGGAAGAACACCGGCGATGACCGCCGCCGCACCCACGACATGAACACGGCCAACTGGGTGCCGGACCTGTTCATGCAGCGCGTCGAGGCGGATGCGGAATGGACGCTGTTCTCGCCCGACGAGACGGCGGACCTGCACGACCTCACCGGCGCGGCTTTCAGGACCGCCTACGAAGCCTACGAGGCCAGGGCCGCGGCGGGTGGGATGAAAGTGTTCCGCAAGGTCCGCGCGCTCGACCTGTGGCGCAAGATGCTGACCATGCTGTTCGAGACCGGGCATCCGTGGATCACCTTCAAGGACCCGTGCAACATCCGCTCGCCGCAGGGCCATGTCGGCGTCGTGCATTCGTCGAACCTGTGCACCGAGATCACGCTCAACACCTCGAAGGACGAGGTCGCGGTCTGCAATCTCGGCTCCGTCAATCTCCTCAACCACGTCACGGAGAAAGGCCTCGACCTCGACCGGCTGGCGAGGACCGTCGGCACGGCGATGCGCATGCTCGACAATGTGGTCGACATCAATTTCTACACCATTCCCGAGGCGCGGCGCTCGAACCTTCGGCACCGGCCGGTCGGCCTCGGCCTGATGGGCTTCCAGGACGCGATCCAGAAGCTGCGCATCCCTTACGCCTCGGAGGCGGCGGTGGAGTTCGCCGACCGTTCGATGGAGGCGATCAGCTATCACGCGATCTCGGCCTCGGTCGACCTCGCCGCCGAGCGCGGCCGCTATGCCAGCTTCGAGGGTTCGCTGTGGTCGAAGGGAATTCTTCCCCTCGATTCCATCGCACTTCTGGAAAAGGCGCGCCCCGGCGTCGAGATGGACAACGGCTCGACGCTCGACTGGGAGTCGCTGCGCAAGCGGGTGAAGAAGACCGGCATGCGCAACTCCAACACCATGGCCATCGCGCCGACGGCGACGATCTCCAACATCTGCGGCGTGTCGCAGTCGATCGAGCCAGCCTATCAGAACCTGTTCGTCAAATCGAACATGTCGGGCGACTTCACCGTGGTCAATGCCGGGCTCGTCCACGACCTGAAGGCGCGCGGCCTGTGGGACGAGGTGATGGTCTCGGACCTGAAATATTTCGACGGCTCGCTCGGCTCCATCGACCGCATCCCCGACGACCTGAAGGCGCTCTACGCCACCGCGTTCGAGATCGACGCTGCCTGGCTGGTCGAGGCCGCCTCGCGCCGCCAGAAATGGATCGACCAGGCGCAGTCGCTCAACCTCTACCTCGCCAATCCGAGCGGCAAGAAGCTGGACGAGCTCTATCGCCTCGCATGGCGGAAGGGGTTGAAGACCACCTACTACCTGCGTTCGCGCTCGGCGACCCATGTCGAGAAATCGACGCTGAAGGGCACGGACGGCAAGCTCAACGCCGTCTCCGCCACCGTCGCGGCCGCGCCGGCGGCGGCTCCCATCGTCATCGACGCCGATGCCGCCTGGGGCAAGGCCTGCGCCATCGACGATCCCGAATGCGAGGCGTGCCAGTAAGGGAAAGACAACCGCGCAGCCCCGCGCTGCCCCCCACCTGCCTGCCGGCATCCTCTCCCCGTGAACGGGGAGAGGAGGAACTGCCGCAACGCCGCCGTTTCCTCTTCTCCCCGTTCACGGGGAGAAGGTGGCCCGAAGGGCCGGATGAGGGGCGGCGCTGACATTGCAGAATTTCATGGAGAACGAGAAAATGCTCGACTGGTCCGAACCCAACAAGACCAACCCCGCCATCGTGCTGGGGGCCGTACCCGGCCCGGAAGCCGACGCCACCGGCCTCGGCGCCATCGAGCGCGGCGCGGCGCGCGTGTCGGTGGACGACAAGCGCATGATCAACGCCCGCGCCGACGTCAATCAGCTCCTGCCGCTGAAATATCGCTGGGCGTGGGAGAAGTATCTTTCCGGCTGCAACAACCACTGGATGCCGACCGAGGTGTCGATGCAGGCCGACATCGCGCTGTGGAAGTCGAAGGACGGGCTGACCGAGGACGAGCGGCGCATGATCAAGCGCAATCTCGGCTTCTTCGCCGCCTCGGAATCGCTGGTGGCCAACAACATCGTGCTCGCCATCTACCGGCACCTGACCAACCCGGAATGCCGGCAATATCTGCTCAGGCAGGCGTTCGAGGAGGCGGTCCACACCCACACCTTCCAGTACATCGTCGAAAGCCTCGGGCTGGACGAGGGCGAGCTGTTCAACATGTATCGCGAGGTGCCGTCGATCACCGACAAGGCGGCGTGGGCGCTCGACTATACCCGCCATCTCGACGATCCCGAGTTCCAGACCGGCACGGACGAGACCGACCAGGCGTTCCTGCGCGACCTCGTCGCCTTCTACGTCGTGTTCGAGGGCATGTGGTTCTACACCGGCTTCGCGCAGATCCTGTCGCTCGGCCGGCGCAACAAGATGGTCGGCATCGCCGAGCAGTACCAGTACATCCTGCGCGACGAGTCGATCCATCTGAACTTCGGCATCGACGTCATCAACCAGATCAAGCTGGAGAACCCGCATCTGTGGACGCCCGCCTTCCAGGACGAGGTGCGCGGCATGCTGAAGGACGCGGCCGAGCTCGAAGCGTCCTACGGCAGGGACACGATGCCGCGCGGCTTCCTCGGCCTCAACGCGGCCTTGTGCGAGGAATACATGCACTTCATCGCCAACCGTCGCTGCGCCCAGCTCGGCCTCAGCCCCGTCTTCGCCGAGGCGGAGAACCCGTTCCCGTGGATGTCGGAGGCGATGGACCTGAAGAAGGAGAAGAACTTCTTCGAGACGCGCGTCATCGAGTACCAGAACGGCGGCGCGCTCTCCTGGGACTAGGAGACGGGGAGGGGCCGGCCGCCACCCGGCCGGCCTTGGCGCTCATTCGGCTCGCGTGCCCGGCTCGTGGCCGGCGACGAAGATGGTGACGCCGTTGTCGTCGCCGAACTCCAGCGCGATCACCTGATTCAGCAGCACCGAGCGCGAATCGAGCGCGTGATAGAAGATCGCGCTGCCCTGGATCTCGTTGCGCAGCTCGGTGATCTGGCTTTCGAACTCGGCCGCCTTGGTCTCGACCGCGGTTTCATCGTCGCCGAAATCCGGCAGGAAGACGATGTCGACGCGGTCGATGCTGAAGCGGCGGCGCACCTCGCCGGTATTTTCCGGCGTCTTCTCGATGGCGGCGACGATACGGTCCTCGTCGTCGGCGACGGCTTCCTCGTTGGTGTTGACGTCGGAGCCGACGATGGCGTCGATGGTTCCTTCGGTATTGAGGCCCTGCGCCATCAGCGGGCTGCCGGGCGCGACGGCGACGGTCAGCGCCGCCAGCAGCACGAGATGGAGGAAGCCGGGCTTTTCCGGGGTAAGTATGGCGTTCAAGGATCAGTCTCCCTTTCCTTTACGCGGGACAGGTGAATGGGCTCGAAAGAACCCAATGCGCGAACGGCGCGATGGTTTCGCGCCTTTTCCCGGCCGCGGACGGCGGGTGCCCCTCGCGAACGGCGAACCGTCCGCCGAGGGACGGGGAGGGTTTCGCCCTTTATGGCGACGGGGTCAAGCGCGGGGAGGCGTGGCGTGCGGCCGCGCCGTCAGAGCGTGTCCTGCACCGCGCGGATCGCGTCCGCTATCGTTCTTGCCCATTTCGCGGCGTTTTCCGGCGTCCGGATCAGGTCGTTCCTGACCTCGAACTCGACGCAGGGCAGGCCGCGTTTCTCGCCGTGTACGGGAATGGCGTAGTCGGTCTCGTCGCCGACGCTGTAGGGCTCGTTGATGCCGACGCAATAGTCCGTGTTCCGCTTCAGCCACTCGCCCACCGCCGGGGCGAACGCCGTGTCGCGCTTGTAGAGGACGCCGATTTCCCACGGCCGGCCGACGCCTCGGAACACCGGCGTGAAGCTGTGGATGGTGACGAGCAGCGTGCGCCGGCCCTCCGCCGCGCGCTGGTCGAGCGCGCCCGCGACGGCATCGTGGAACGGCCAGAAGATCGCCTCGGCGCGGGCCTTCCGTTCCGCCTCGCCGATGTCGACATTGGCTGGGATGACCGTGTCCTCGCTGCGGGCCGGGGCGAAGTCGTGAACGTCCGGCCGGCGGTTGCAGTCGCAAACGAGGCGCGAGTAGCGCTGCGTGAACAGCGGCGCGTCGAGCATCGCCGACAGCGCCGTCGCCACGTCCTTCGCGCCGATGTCCCAGGCGATGTGGCGCTGAAGATCGGTTTCCGACAGGCCCATGTCGCCATAGGCGCGCGGGACCAGCCGGCCGGCATGCTCGCAGATCAGGAAGAAATCCGACTGCCCCCCGGCATTGTGAATCTCGAGGGGGTGCGGCTCGTCCTGCTCCAGGATCGGGAAGGCGGCGGCGGCCTGAACGGAACGGGTCAAGATAAAGTCTCCTGGGCGAATTGTCTGAAATCGTACAAAACCGCGTGAAAAATTCAACTTGTATCTTTTCGTTGACGTTGCCGCGCCGGGGACCCTATCATCGCCGCAACGATAACATCGAGACATGATTGAGGGGATGACGGGCCAGGCGATCATCGAGGCAAGGGGGCTTTCCATGCGCTTCGGCGGCGTCGTCGCCGTCGACGGCTATTCGCTGACGCTCGGCCGGGACGATCTCGCCGGGCTGATCGGACCGAACGGCGCGGGCAAGACCACGGCCTTCAATCTTCTGACCGGCGTGCTGCGCCCCTCGGCCGGCTCCATCGCGGTCGACGGCCACGACATGACCGGGCAAAGGCCGCATCTTCTGGCCGCGGCCGGTCTGGCGCGCACCTTCCAGAACATCCGCCTGTTCGCCGACCTGTCGGTGCTGGAGAACGTGATGTGCGGCGGCCACATGCGCCGCGGATCCTCGCTCTTCCCGACGCTCGCCTGGACGCCGTCCTTCCGCCGCAACGAGGCCGCCATCGCCACGGACGCCGCCCGCATCGTCGGCGAGGTCGGGCTGTCGGCCGCCATCGACCGGCGGGCCGGGGACCTGTCCTATGGCGACCAGCGCCGGGTCGAGATCGCCCGCGCGCTGGCGACCGGCCCGAAGGCGCTGCTGCTCGACGAGCCGGCGGCCGGCCTCAACCCCAGCGAGACGCAGGCGCTGGTCGAGCTGATCCGCCGCATCAACGGCGAGTTCGGCATCGGCGTTCTCGTCGTCGAGCACGACATGCGCCTCGTCATGGATTTGTGCCGGCGCATCCAGGTCATCAATCGCGGTCGCCTCGTCTGCGAGGGCACCCCGGCCGAGGTGCAGGCCGATCCGGCGGTGATCGAAGCCTATCTCGGCACGCGGCGGCAGGGGGCGGCCCATGGCTGAGCCCGCCATGCTCGAGGTCAGGGGCCTCAACGTCTATCGCGGCGCGACGCATGTGCTGAAGGACGTCTCCTTCGAGGTCGGCAAGGGCGAGCTCGTCGCGCTGATCGGCGCCAATGGCGCCGGCAAATCCACCACGCTGCTTGCCTTGTCTGGGCTGCTGCCGGCGAGGGCGGGCAACGCCGTCATGGCCGCCGGGTCCGGCCCGCTGGAGCTGACGCGCGCCTCCACCGAGGCGATCGTGCGTGCCGGGCTGATCCACTGCCCCGAGGGCCGGCAGATATTCCAGTCGCTGACGGTCGAGGAGAACCTCGCGCTCGGCGCCTATACCCGCACCGACCGAGAATGGATCGAGCGGACGACGCAGGAGGTCCATGCGCTGTTCCCGATCCTGCGCGAGCGCGCCTCGACGCCGGCCGGGGCGCTTTCCGGCGGCGAGCAGATGATGGTGGCGATGGGCCGCGCGCTCCTCGGCGCGCCGAAGCTCCTGCTGCTCGACGAGCCCTCGCTCGGCCTCGCGCCAAAGGTGATCGAGACCATCTTCGACGTCATCGCCGAATTGAAGGCGCGCGGCGTCACCATCCTCCTGATCGAGCAGAACGCGGCGATGGCGCTCGAGATCGCCGACCGCGCCCATGTCATGGAGAACGGCCGCATCACCCTGTCCGGCACGGGAGCCGAGCTTGCCGGGAACGACAGGGTGCGGCAGTCCTATCTGGGGGTCGCGGGATGAACCAGTACCTCTTCCAGCAGCTCATCAACGGCCTTGCGCTCGGCAGCCTCTATGCCCTCGTCGCCATCGGCTTCTCGATGATCTACGGCATCGTGCGGCTGATCAACTTCGCCCATGGCGATCTCGTGATGATCGGCGCGTTCTCGACGCTGGGCATGGTGCTCTACGGCGTGCCGTGGCCGCTCATCCTGATCTTCGTGCTGATGATCGGGGCGCTGGCGGGCATGACCATCCAGACCCTCGTCTTCCGCCCGATCATCGGCGCGCCGCAGGTCACCGGCTTCATCGCCACGCTCGCCGTCTCCATCGTCATCCAGAACACGGCGCTGATGATCCTGTCGGGCCAGCCGCGCAACTTCCTGTTTCCGGCGGCGATGCGCCAGCGCGTCTCGCTCGGCGGGGTCAGCGCCTCGATGACCGACCTCGTCATCATCGGCCTGACGCTGGCGCTGATCGCGCTGCTGTTCGTCGTCGTCTACCGCACGCGGCTCGGCCGGGCGATGCGTGCGACCGCCGAGAACCTGATGGCGGCGCGGCTGATGGGCATCGCCGTCAACCGCACCATCCTCGCCGCCTTCGCCATCGGCTCGGCGCTGGCCGCCGTCGCCGGCCTGCTGTGGGGCGGCAAGTTCGGCCAGATCGACCCGCTGCTCGGCTTCGCGCCGGGCCTGAAGGCGTTCATCGCCTGCGTCATTGGCGGCGTCGGCTCCATCGGCGGCGCGATGCTGGGCGGCTACATCCTCGGCCTCGCCGAGGTGCTGTTCGTCGGCCTCTTGCCGCAGGAATATGCCGGCTACCGCGACGTGTTCGTGTTCTCGCTGCTGATCCTTATCCTTCTCGTCAAGCCGTCGGGGCTGTTTGTCCGCCATGTCGAAGAGCGCGCCTGAGACATCCGGGGCGGTGCCCCCGGCCGCAGGATCTGCCGCCGCCGCGCCGCTGCGGGCGGCGCTGGCGCTGATTGCCGCCGCTGCGCTGGTGTGGCTGCTGACGCGGGGCGCGAGCCCGTATCTGACGACGCTGGTGGCGGTGATGTTCATCAACGCCGCGCTCGCCGTCTCGCTGACGCTCACCAACGGCATGACGGGCATGTTCTCGCTCGGCCATCCCGCCTTCATGACCATCGGCGCCTATGTCGCGGCGATCCTGACCTTCCCGTCGCGGCGCAAGGGCTCGATGCTGCCCGATCTGCCGGAGTTCATCGCCGGGCTCGACCTGTCGCTGCTGCCGGCGGCCCTGATTGCCGGCGTCGTCGGCGCGGCCATCGCCTTCCTCGTCGGCCTGCCGGTGCTGCGCCTGCGCGGCCATTATCTCGCGGTGGCGACGCTCGGCCTCATCGTCATCGTCCAGGGGCTGGCAATGAACTGGAACGGCATCACCCGCGGCGGCGCCGGCCTTTCCGGCATTCCGCGCCTGTCGAACATCTGGTGGGCGTTCGGCTTCCTGGCGCTGACCTTCGCCGTGGTCTGGCGGATCAAGCATTCCTCGCTCGGTCGGGCGATGATGGCGACGCGCGAGAACGACCTCGCCGCCGAATGCACCGGCATCGACACGGTGCGCATGCGCATGCTCGCCTTCGTGCTCGGCGCGTTCTTCGCCGCTGTCGCCGGGGCGCTGATGGTGCATCTCATCAGCGTCGTCACCCCGCGCACCTATTCGATCCTGCTCGCCTTCAACCTCGTGGTGATGATCGTCATCGGCGGCGCGGGCAGCATCGTCGGCGCGGTGCTGGCCGCCTTCGCCATCACCGGCCTGTCGGAGGCGATGCGCCCGGTCGAGGAATCCTTCGGCCTCTACGGCCTGAGCCAGGTGATCGTGGCGCTGAGCCTGATCCTCGTCCTCTATTTCCGGCCGCAGGGCCTGTTCGGCAGCGGCGAGCCATGGCCGGTGACGCGCTATCTCAACGGAAGGAGACGCTGATGGGCGAGCCTCGCGCGCAGGACGTCTTCGCCGGCCGCGTCCGGCCGCTCGAAGCGGCGCGCACGGCTCTGCTCGTCATCGACGCGCAGAACTGGGTGATGGACGAGGCGAACCGCCAGCCGCGCCCGCAGTTCTATGCCGACGTGCGCGGCTTCGTCATTCCCAACATCGCCCGGCTGGCCGAGGCGTCGCGCCGCCTTGGCGTCGAGGTGATCTACACGGTGATGGAGAACTTCACCGAGGACGGGCGCGACCGCAGCCTCGACTACAAGCTGTCGAACTTCTTCATCCCCAAGGGCTCGCACGACGCGAAGGTCATCGACGAATTGCGCCCCGGCCGCGACGAGATGGTGATCCCGAAAACCTCGTCCAGCCTCTTCAACTCGACCAATTTCGAATATCTCGTGCGCAATATCGGCATCGACACCATCGCGGTGACGGGCTTCCTGACCGACCAGTGCGTCGACCACACCATCCGCGACGGCGCGGACCGCGGCTTCCACATGATCTGCGTCAGCGACGGCGTCGCCACCGACACACGCGCGCGCCACGAGGCAGCGCTCAACGCCTTCAAGGGCTATTGCCGCACCGAGACCACCGCCTCGCTGATCGAGGCGATGGAGCGCGACTTCGGCGGCGCATGAGCGGGCAGGGGGCGCTTTCCCGAGTCCCGGTCGCGCCGACCCCTCACCGACCCTTCGGGCCACCTCTCCCCAGAGGGGAGAGGAAAGGCCAAGCTGAATAAAATGCCGGCATGGCGGCCGCAATTTTCCTCTCCCCTCTGGGGAGAGGTGGCGAGCGTAGCGAGCCGGTGAGGGGTCAGCGCCGGCGTCGAATGTTACCCACGCTCTCAGTACGCCGCCGCGTAGCGGGCGCACTGTTCCTCGACGGTGAGCTTCTCCATCATCCCCGCCTCGAACCGCTTGTGCGCCAGATAGGCCTTCTTCAGCTCCGCCCCGAAGCTCTCCGCCAGCACGGTGTCAGCCTCGAACAGGTCGAGCGCCTCACTGAGCGACTGCGGCAGGCGCACGATATTCAGCTCGCGCAGGCGCTCGGGCGAGAGGTTCTGCGGCGCGCCCTCGCACACGGACGGGACCGGCAGGCCGGCGTCGAGGCCGTGGAGGCCGGCGGCCAGCATCGCGCCGAGGACGAGATAGGGGCTGGCGGCCGCGTCGGCGGCGCGGAACTCGAAATGGAACTGCTTCGTGATATCCGCCGTCTGGAACACCGGGCAGATGCGCACGCCCGCCTCGCGGTCGCGATAGCCGAGATTGTTGTAGGCCGCGCTCCAGCGGTTCGGCGTCAGCCGCAGATAGGAGATCGAGGCGGCGGCGGTGATGGCGGTGATGGCGGGCAGGCACGCCAGCATGCCGGCGACGAAGCTGCCGGCGCGCGCCGACATGCCGTCCGCATGCGAGGGATCGTGGTTGACCGGCGCGCCGGTCGCCGCGTCGATCAGGCTGAAATGGACATGGACGCCGTTGCCGACGGCGTCGGGCCGCAGGATCGGCGTGAACGAGACCCGGCTGCCGAGATCGTGCGCGACCGCCCGCGCGATCTCGCGCACCGCCACCGCCTGGTCGGCCGCCGCGACGCCGATGGCCGGGCCGACGGTGACCTCGTACTGCTTCGGCCCGTATTCCGGCATGAAGGTGTCGAGCGCCAGGCCCGCCTCCTTCAGCGCGCCGAGATAGCGCTCGGCGAACGCGCCCTGCCGGCGGAAGGAATCGAGCGCGTAGCTGGCGTTCGGCTTCTCCTCCACCGCCTCGTAGACGAATTCGTGCTCGAAGGCGGCCTTGACCTTCAGCCCGTGCCGTTCCTCGATCGCGGCGAGGACGCGCTTGACGAAGCCGCGCGGGCAGACCGGCCACGGCGTGCCGTCGAGATGCAGGATGTCGCCCATGACGAAATGCTCGGCTGCCGTGTCCGGCCCGAAATCGATGCGCACGCGGGTGTCGGGGTCGGGGATCAGCACGAGGTCGCCGAACGGCCCCCACGGGCTCGGCGCGATCGGCCCGTGCGCGGTGATCATGCTGTTGGTCGGCGTCCAGCCGATGCCCTTCTTCAGCCGGTCGGTGAGATCGGATGCCGGAAACCCCTTGCCCCGCGTCTGGCCGCCGAGGTCGGTGGTGCACAGCATTACGATTTCTTCTCTCTTCATCCTTGGTCCCCTGTTTTCCTCGTTCGGGCTCTTCTATCCGGCGCGTTCGCCGCGCAGGGCTTCGAGCCGCTCGATTCTCTTCCTGCCGTCGGCGCCGATCCGCGCCGCGGTCGCGCCGACCATGGCCTCGCCCAGCGCCATGCCCACCGTCAGCATGTCGAACACCGAGGGCGCCTCGACGGGGAAGGGCAGTACGTGCCGGGCCACGCGCGAGATCGGCGATTGCCACACGTCGGTGAACAGCACGACGGTCGCGCCCTGCTGCGTCGCCGCCTTGGTGGCGAAGTCGATGACGTCCTGCTGGTAGCGGCGCACGTCGAACACGACGAGCACGCTGTTGCGGCCGATGTCGAGCAACTGGTGCGGCCATCTCTGCGTCTGCCCGCCGATCACGTGGATCTTGCCGCGCACGGCCGAAAGGAGATCCGCGACATAGGTGGCGAGGTTGGACGAATAGCGCCCGCCGAGGAAATGGATATCGCGGCGCTGCTCGGCCAGCAGCGCGGCGACGTTGTCGAACTCGCTGGCCGGGACGACGCGCTCCAGCTCCTCGAGGCGGGCCGCGACATTGGCCGTGAACCGGCCGAGGGAATGCGAGGGCGCGCCCGCCTGCCGCTCCTCCGGCCGGCTGAAGCGCAGCAGCGGCGATTGCAGCGTCACCTCGAGATGCCGGCGCAGCGACTCCTGGAAATCGGCATAGATCGAGAAGCCGAGGCGGCGCACCAGCCGCAGAACGGTCGCCGTGCTGACGCCGCTCTGCTCGGCGAATTCGGCGACCGTGTTCAGGCCGGCCATCGGGTAGTTGGCCATGAGATGGCGCGCGGCGCGCGCCTCGCGCTGGCTCAGCGACGGCAATTCCCTTCTCAGGCGCTCGAGCACGTCGGCGGGTTCCGTTCCTGTCATGGACTTTCCTCCCCTTCCTGTATCAAATCAGACAAAATTGATTTGATGAAGAAAAATGTACCGTTCTGTTGACGAATGACGCCAGCCATTGCATCCTTGTTTCATAAATGCCGCACGTCTTGCGGGCTGTCCGCAAGGCGTTGGGCAGGCGGCATAACAAAGGGGAAGCGAGATATGAAAGCACTTCTTTCCGTATCGGCCCTGGTCATGGCGGCCATGCTCGGCACCGCCGGCGCCCAGGACGTCATCAAGATCGGCGCGCTTTACAATCTGACGGGCGGCATGTCGTCGCTCGACGGCCCGTCCCTGAAGGGCGCACAGCTCGCCGCCAAGCAGATCAACGCCGCCGGCGGCCTCCTCGGCAAGCAGATCGAGCTGATCGCCCCGGACGGCAAGACTGACCAGCAGGAAACCGCCATCGCCGCCCAGCGCGTGCTCTCGGAAGGCGTCGTCGCCGGCTTCGGCCAGTCCGACACCACCTTCGTCATGGCCGGTGCGCCGCTGTTCCAGGAAAAGGGCGTTCCGTTCCTCACCTCCGGCGCCACCCACCCCGAGCTGCCGCAATGGGTGGGCGACCACATGTTCATGACCGCCTTCGGCGACGACGACCAGTCCTACGCCATCGCCGACTACGCCTGGGACAAGCTCGGCGCGCGCCGCGTCGCGGTGTGGACCGACAATTCGATGGACTTCACCAAGGCGCTGAGCAAGTTCTTCGTCGAGCGCTTCAAGGAGAAGGGCGGCGAGATCGTTGGCGAGGACATCTTCATGATGGGCGACACCGATTTCTCGGCCCAGATCGCCCGCCTCGCGGCCATCGATCCCAAGCCCGACGCGGTGTTCGTCTCGGCGATCCCGTCCGAGGCGGGTCTCTCGGTCAAGCAGATCCGCGAGCAGGGCCTCGACATCAAGATCGTCTCGGGCGACGGCTTCGACACCCAGCTCGTCTCGACCGTGCCCGGTCCCGAGCTCGCCAACGACGTCTATTTCTCCACCCACACCTATCTCGGCGACGACCGCCCCGAGGTGAAGAAGTTCATCGAGGACTACAAGGCCGAGTACGGCATCGAGCCGGAGAACTCCTTCGCGCCGCTCGGCTACGACGCGCTCAACCTCCTGGCCGACGCCATCAGGCGCGCCAATTCGGACGAGCCGGCCAAGATCCGCGATGCGCTGGCCGAGACCCGCGGCTTCAAGGCGGTGACCGGCGAGATCAGCTACACCCGCGAAAGCATGGTGCCGCCGAAGCCGATCTCCGTCATCAGCGTCACCGGCGGGGAATTCAAGGTTGAGGAAATCTGGCTTCCCGAGTAAGCCGATCTCGATGCGAGCGGACGGGGCCTTCGGGCTCCGTCTTCTTTTGTGCCGCATGAACCAGCCATAGAGAGGCAGGAATGAGCGAACAGACCGGCAGCACCCTTGCGCGCTACGAGGGCAGGGACCGCAAGCTCGTCGCGGCGCGCACGGCCGTCCTCGTCGTCGACGCGCAGAACGCCGAGCTCGTGCCCGAGGTGCTGGCGCAATATCCCGACTTCGACCGCGCCCTGCACGACCGCGCCTTACCGGCGATGAAGAGGCTGGTCGACGGCGCGCGGGCAAAGGGCGTCGAGATCGTCTACACGGTGATCGAATCCCTGACCCGCGACGGCCGCGACCGCTCGCTCGACCACAAGCTCTCCAACATCCACATCCCGCGCGGCTCGCCCCTCGGCAAGGTCATCGACCTCGTCGCCCCCCACGAGGACGACATCGTCCTGCCCAAGACCTCGTCGGGCGTCTTCAACTCGACCAATATCGACTATGTCCTGCGCAATCTCGGCGTCGAGAACCTCATCGTCGCCGGCTTCCTCACCGACCAGTGCGTCGACATGGCGGTGCGCGACGGCGCCGACCGCGGCTACTACATGATCTGCGCCGAGGACGCGTGCGCCACCTATACCGACGAGCGGCACAGGACCGGCCTGCGCGCCTTCGGCGGCTACTGCCGCGTTCAGGACGTCGACGCGGTGCTGGCCGACATCGTCTGAGCGCCCCGTCTCAGGCGGCTGAATAGGGGGCGAAGGAGCTGCTGCGGTCGTCGATGACCAGCGTTTTCGCCAGCGGCGGGAACGCCCTTTGCGGGCAGCGCGGCCGCTCGCACACCTTGCATCCGGCCCCGATCAGCGTCCGCGCCGCCGGGTCGTTCATCGAAAGGCCCTGCGCGTAGACGAGCCGGGGCGCGTGCAACAGGTCGCAGCCGAGGCCGATGGAGAACCTCTTGCTCGGCGCGCCATAGCCGCCGCGGGAGCTTTCCACCATGCGCGCGATCCACAGATAGGCGCGCCCGTCCGGCATCTCGGCCACCTGCGTCAGCGTCTTTCCCGGATTTGAGAAGGCGTCGTAGACGTTCCACAGCGGGCAGGTGCCGCCGACGCGCGAGAAGTGGAAGTCCGTCGCCGACTGGCGCTTGGAGATGTTGCCGGCGCGGTCGACGCGCACGAAGAAGAACGGCACCCCGCGCGCCCCGGCGCGCTGGAGCGTGCTCAGCCGGTGGCAGACGGTCTCGAAGCCGACGCCGAACTCGCGGCCGAGAAGGTCGATGTCGTAGCGCAGCCGCTCGGCCAGTTGCAGGAACGGCGCGTAGGGCAGCACCAGCGCGCCGGCGAAATAGTTGGCGAGGCCGATCCGGGCCAGCGCCCGGGCCTCGTCGTTGGAGAACGCGCCGCGCGCCGCGATCCGCCCGATCAGGTCGCCATATTCGAGGAAGGCGATCTGGGTCGCCATCTGGAACGCCTGCTGGCCGGGCCGCAGCCGGCGCGACAGCCTGAGCGTGCGCGTCTGGGCATCGTAGGCGCGCTGGACGTCGACCCGCTCGTCGTCGCGCAGGTCGGCCAGCCTGAGGCCGTGGATCGTCTCCAGCCGCCGCGCCGTCGCCTCGCTCATCCGGCCGAGCGGCAGGCCCATCTCCTGCGCCACCGTCTCGGCCGCCCGGTCGAGCTCGTCGATATGGTTGTGGTTGGCGTAGAAGAAGTCGCGCACCTCCTCGAACGGGGCCGAGGGCAGCGGCGGCAGCCTTCCCTGCCGGTCGTCGCCGAGGCGGGCGGCATAGGCCGAGATCTCCTCGCTCGCCTGCTTCAGCCTGCGGCCCTGCGAGATGAACGCGCGCGCCAGCGCCGGCATGTTGAGCGCCAGCTCCTTCAGCTCGGCCAGCGCCACCGGCTCTGTCAGCGCCGGATCGGCGAGCGCCTCGCGCAACTCGCCGATCAGCCGCGCCTCGTCATTGTCGGAGAAGAGCTGGACGTCGGTGCCGAACGCCGCGTTGAGCTTCAGCAGCACCGGCACGGTCAGCGGCCGCTGGTTGTTCTCGATCTGGTTCAGATAGCTCAGCGAGATGCCCAGCGCGTCGGCCAGCGCCTGCTGGGTCAGGCTGCGCTCCTCGCGCAGCCGCCTGAGGCGCACGCCCATGAATGCCTTCTTCACGCCTTCACCCTCCGCAAGGGCTTTGCAATCTTCGCATATTCGCCGAATACGCTTTGCAAAACTCTGCATTTTCAGTGGTTTATGGAATGGATCATATGCGGATAATGTGAATTTGAAAAGCCAGCCGGGATATTTTCGCGTGGACATGCAGCCGATCACATCAGGGCAAGGCCAGGCGAACTTTCTGGAGGTCGTCCTTCCGGAGCAGGCCAACCATTACGGCACGCTCTATGGCCCCAACGCCCTGCACATGATGGGCAAGGCCGCTTTCGTCTGTGCGACGCGCCATGCCCGCTGCCCGGTGGTGATGGCCAAGGCCGACGCCATCGAGTTCTCCCGCCCGATCCCGCTGGGGTCGATCATCGAAACCCGCGCCCATGTCGCGTTTCAGGGCCGCTCCTCGATGACGGTGATCGTCGAGATCGTGCCTGAAACTGCCGTCGGCGGCGACGCCGGGCCGGCGATCACCGGCCGCTTCATGATGGTGGCCGTCGACGGCGACGGCAAGCCCGTTCCCATCCCCGTTTCAGATCAACACACCGCAGAGGAGCTTCGTCCGTGAAGCAGCATACCGTCCGCACCTGGAAGTCCGCCGAGAAGCTCGCCCGCGAGGATCAGCTTGCGTGGAAGATCGCCGCGATGGCGGCCGACGACGTGCCGCTCGACGCCGACGTGGTCGAGATGATCGGCAACCGCATCATCGACAATGCGGCGGTGGCCGCCGCCTCGCTGGCGCGGCGTCCGGTGGCGAGCGCGCGGGCGCAGGCGGTGGCGCACCCCTTCCTGCCCGGCGCGACCGTGTTCGGGCTTTCGACGGCGAAGCGCGTGTCGCCGGAATGGGCGGCGTGGGCGAACGGCGTCGCCGTGCGCGAGCTCGACTTCCACGACACCTTCCTCGCTGCCGACTATTCGCATCCCGGCGACAACATCCCGCCGGTCCTCGCCGTCGCCCAGCATTGCGGGCTTTCGGGCGCGGCGCTCGCCCGCGGCATCGCCACCGGCTACGAGGTGCAGGTCAATCTCGTGAAGGGCATCTGCCTGCACGAGCACAAGATCGACCACATCGCCCATCTCGGCCCCTCGGCCGCGGCCGGCATCGGCACCGCGCTGGGCTTGTCGGCAGAAGTGATCTATCAGGCCGTGCAGCAGGCGCTGCATGTGACGACCACCACGCGCCAGTCGCGCAAGGGCGAGATTTCGAGCTGGAAGGCCTATGCGCCGGCCTTCGCCGGCAAGATGGCGGTGGAGGCGGTGGACCGCGTGCTGCGCGGCGAGGGCGCGCCGTCGCCGGCCTGGGAGGGCGAGGACGGCTTCATCGCCTATCTCCTGAGCGGGCCGAAAGCCGGATACATCGTGCCGCTGCCGGAGAAGGGCGAGCCGAAGCGCGCGATCCTCGACACCTACACCAAAGAGCACTCGGCCGAGTATCAGAGTCAGGCGCTGATCGACCTCGCGCGGCGCATGGGGCCGAAGATCGGCGACCTCAAGAAGGTCAGGGACATCGTCATCCACACCAGCCATCACACCCATTACGTGATCGGCACCGGGGCGAACGACCCGCAGAAGATGGACCCCAGGGCGAGCCGCGAAACGCTCGACCATTCGATCATGTACATCTTCGCCGTGGCGCTGGAGGACGGCGGCTGGCACCACGAGCGCTCCTATGCGCCGGAGCGCGCCAACCGGCCGCAGACGGTGGCGCTGTGGCACAAAATTTCCACGGTCGAGGACCCGGAATGGACGCGCCGCTACCACAGCCACGACCCGAAGGAGAAGGCGTTCGGCGGCCGCGTCGTCGTCACGCTCGAGGACGGCACCGTCATCGAGGACGAGCTGGCCATCGCCGACGCCCATCCGCTCGGCGCGCGGCCGTTCGGCCGGCCCGACTATGTGAACAAGTTCCGCACGCTGGCCGAAGGCATCGTCGCCACTGCCGAGCAAGACCGCTTCATCGCCACCGTCGAGCGGTTGGTCGAGCTCGCGCCGCAGGAGCTGGCGGGCCTCACCTTCACCGTCGACGCCGAAAAGCTCGGCCCGGCGGCCGCCCCCGGCATCTTCGACTGGAAGCGCGGTTAGAGGAGGACGTCATGACCGCACCCAAGCCAAAGAAGTCCGTCGCGCTCTCCGGCGTCGTCGCCGGCAACACGGCGCTGTGCACCGTCGGCCGCACCGGCAACGACCTGCACTACCGCGGCTACGACATCCTCGACATCGCCGAGACCTGCGCGTTCGAGGAGATCGCCCATCTCCTCGTCCATGGCGCGCTGCCGACGCTGGCCGAGCTTGCCGCCTACAAGGCGAAGCTCGGGGCGCTGCGGGGGCTGCCCGACGCGGTCAGGCGCACGCTGGAGCTCTTGCCCGCCGCGACGCACCCGATGGACGTGATGCGCTCGGGCGTCTCGGCGCTCGGCTGCGTGCTGCCGGAGGCCGCCGACCACAACCATCCCGGCGCGCGCGACATCGCCGACCGGCTGCTCGCCTCGCTCGGCTCGATGCTGCTCTACTGGCACCATTTCGCCCATAACGGCCGGCGCATCGAGGTCGAGACTGACGACGAGTCCATCGGCGGCCATTTCCTTCATCTCCTGCACGGCAAGACGCCGAAGCCCTCGCATGTCAAGGCGATGCACGTCTCGCTGATCCTCTATGCCGAGCACGAGTTCAACGCCTCGACGTTCACCGCGCGCTCCATCGCCGGCACCGGCTCGGACGTCTATTCGGCGATCACCGGGGCGATCGGCGCGCTGCGCGGGCCGAAGCACGGCGGGGCGAACGAGGTCGCCTTCGAGATTCAGAAGCGCTACGCCGACCCGGACGAGGCGGAAGCCGACATCCGCCGGCGCGTCGAGGAAAGACAGGTCGTCATCGGCTTCGGCCATCCGGTCTATACGGTGGCCGATCCGCGCAACAAGGTGATCAAGACCGTGGCGCGCCAGCTCTCGGTCGAGGCCGGCTCCACGAAGATGTTCGACATCGCCGAGCGCATCGAAGCGACGATGGCCGACGCCAGGAAGATGTTCCCGAACCTCGACTGGTTCAGCGCCGTCTCCTACCACATGATGGGCGTGCCGACGGCGATGTTCACGCCGCTCTTCGTCATCGCGCGCACTTCCGGCTGGGCTGCCCACGTCATCGAGCAGCGGCAGGACAACAAGATCATCCGCCCCTCGGCCAACTATGTCGGGCCGGACAATCTCGACTTCGTGCCGATCGAGAAGCGCGGCCGCGCGAGCGCCGCCAGCAAGGCCGCATAAGGAAAGCCCATGCCCTATCTCGTTTCTTCCGATCTTCCCGCAGAGCCGGCCGGCCTGCGCTTCCGCGCGCTTGTGGAGCGCGGCGGCATCGCGAAGCTTCCCGGCGCGCATAACGGCATGGCCGCGTTGCAGGCGAAGGCCGCCGGCTTCGAGGGGCTTTATCTCTCGGGCGCGGCCATGACCGCCTCGATGGGCCTGCCCGACCTCGGCATCATCACCGTCGACGAGGTCGCGTTCTTCATCCGCCAGATCGCCCGCGCCTCGGGGCTTCCTCTCCTCGTCGACGGCGACACCGGCTATGGCGAGGCGCTGAACGTCATGCACATGGTGCGCAGCTTCGAGGATGCCGGCGCGGGCGCCGTGCATCTGGAAGACCAGCTCCTGCCCAAGAAATGCGGCCATCTGAACGACAAGAAGCTCGCCGACGCCCGCGACATGGCGGCCAAGGTGGCCGCCGCCGCAAGGGCGCGCCGGCATCTCTACATCGTCGCCCGCACCGACGCGGCGGCGAGCGAGGGCATCGACGGCGCGGTCGCCCGCGCGAGGCTCTATATGGAGGCCGGGGCCGACGCGATCTTCCCCGAGGCGCTGACGACGGCGGAGATGTTCCGGGAGTTCGCCGCGCGCATGCCGGGCGTGCCGCTTCTCGCCAACATGACCGAGTTCGGCAGGACGCCCTTCTTCACCGCGAGCGAGTTCGAGCAGATGGGCTACAGGATGGTCATCTGGCCGGTCTCGTCGCTGCGCGTCGCCAACAAGGCGCAGGAAAAGCTCTACGCCGCGCTGAGGCGGGACGGCTCGACCGAGGCGATGCTGCCGCAGATGCAGACGCGGGCCGAGCTCTACGCGCTGATCGACCTTGCCGGCTACGAGGCGCTGGACGCTTCCATCGTCGCCACCGTCGTGCCGGAGCCGGCCTGACCGACACAATATCCAGCATAACATAATCGTGACCCGCGGTCCTGCCCGGCACGCCGAGGTGGCGGCCGGCGCGCTTTCGCACGGCGCGGCGTTGCCCCGGCGGGGCGGCGGTCGGCGGCGCGCAGCGCCACGCTGGCGCGCTGCAACGCGCCGGCACTCCCGATGCGTCCCGCGTTCCGGCGCAAATCGACGGCGATGCCCGTTTCCCGGCGGCCGATCCGGCCTGACGGCGGGAGGGTCCGTGCAAGGTTTCCCCCGCGCGCGGGAGGGGCTATCATCCGCCGCGCCGCATCGTCCGTGAGCGGGCGAAACAGCCGGCTGTAGCGGCGATAGCGGCTTTCAGCGGGGTGAAAATGCCGATCCGGCGCTTCGCCGCGTTGAAAGCGGTCGCGCGCGTCCCTATAACCCGATGAAACGACAATGCGCGGCGGCCGGAATCGCCGCGCGGCACTCCGGACAGAGAGGATATTCATGCCCTGGAGCAATCAGAGTGGCGGCGGCGGGCCCTGGGGCGGCGGCGGCGGAAACGGTGGCGGCCCGTGGGGCCAGGGGCCGCGCGGTCCCGGCGGACCGGGTGGGCCGGGCGGCACGCCGCCCGATCTGGAGGACATCATCCGTCGCGGCCAGGACAGGCTGAAGAACGCCCTGCCGGGCGGCGGCGGGGCGAGCCCGGCCATGTTCGGCCTCATCGTCCTCGGCCTCGCCGTCCTGTGGCTGTTCCAGGCGGTCTACACCGTGCAGCCGGACGAGCTCGCCGTCGAGCTGCGCTTCGGCAAGCCCAAGGACGAGATTTCCGAGCCGGGCCTGCATTTCCACTGGTGGCCGGTCGAGACCGTCGAGCGTGCGACCGTGGCCGAGCGCCTGATCAATGTCGGCGAGGCGCGGGGCGGCGGCGCCTCCACCGGGCTGATGCTGTCGGGCGACCAGAACATCGTCGACGTCCGCTTCTCGGTCGCCTACCAGGTCAACGACCCCAAGGCGTATCTGTTCAACGTGTCCGATCCCGACGCGACGCTGAGGCAGGTCGCCGAGAGCGCCATGCGCGAGGTGGTCGGCCGCCGTCCGGCGCAGGACATCTTCCGCGACGACCGCCAGGGCATCGCCGAGGACGTGCGCGAGATCATCCAGAACACCATCGACGGCTACAGCGCGGGCCTCGCCGTCACCGCGATCTCGATCGAGGACGCCGCGCCCCCGCGCGAGGTGGCCGACGCCTTCGAGGAGGTGCAGCGCGCCGAGCAGGACGAGGACCGCTTCGTCGAGGAATCCAACCAGTATTCGAACCAGCAGCTCGGCCGCGCCCGCGGCGAGGGCGCGCAGATCCGCGAAGACGCGGCCGCCTACAAGAACCGCGTGGTGCAGGAAGCCGAGGGTGAGGCGCAGCGCTTCATCTCGGTCTACGACGAATACGCCAAGGCGCCGGACGTGACGCGCAAGCGTCTGTTCCTCGAAACCATGGAGACCGTGCTGAAGAGCTCGAACAAGGTCATCGTCGAGCAGGGCAGCGGGCAGGGTGTGATCCCCTATCTGCCGCTGCCCGAATTGCGCGCGAACCAACAGGCCGGCCAGGGAGGCAACTGACATGGCAAACCGTCTTCCCTTCATCGCGGTCGCCGCCGCGATCGTCCTGTTCCTCATCTGGTCGTCGATCTTCGTCGTCAACGAGCGCCAGCAGGCCATCGTCCTGCGCTTCGGCGAGATCGTCGACGTCAAGTCCGAGCCGGGCATCTACTTCAAGCTGCCTCTGCCCTTCATCGAGGCCGACAACGTCCAGATGATCGAGGACCGCGTCATGCGCTTCGACCTCGACGACATCCGCGTCCAGGTCTCGGGCGGCCGCTTCTACGAGGTCGACGCCTTCATCGCCTATCGCATCTCGGACCCGCGCCGGTTCCGCCTCGCGGTTTCCGGCTCGGTGCCGCTGGCCGAGCAGCGCCTGCGCACCCGCCTCGACGCGGCCCTGCGCCGGGTCTACGGTCTGCGCGGCTTCGAGGCGGCGCTGTCCGAGGAGCGCGGCTCGATGATGCGCGAGGTCGCCGAGCAGCTTCGCCCCGACGCCACCTCGCTCGGTCTCCAGATCGTCGATGTCCGCATCCGCCGCACCGACCTGACGGCCGAGGTCTCGCAGCAGACCTACGAGCGCATGCGGGCCGAGCGCCTGGCAGAGGCCGAGCGCCTGCGCGCCCGCGGCCGCGAGGCGGCGCAGCGCATCCGCGCCCGCGCCGACCGCGAGGTGGTCGAGATCGTCGCCGACGCGCGCCGCGAATCGGAGATCGTCCGCGGTGAGGGCGAGGCGGAGCGCAACGCGATCTTCGCCGACGCCTTCACCCGCGATCCCGACTTCTTCGAGTTCTACCGCTCGATGGCGGCCTATACGTCCGCCTTGCAGGGCTCGGGAACGACGATGCTGCTGTCGCCGGATTCGGATTTCTTCCGCTTCTTCGGCAGCGCGCAGGGGCAGGCGCAGCCCGCTCCGGTCGCGCCAGCGGCTCCCGCCGCGCCCGCCGGCCCGGCGACACAGCAGTAGCGTGGACGATTTTCTCGTCGCGCTCGGCCTCGTGCTCGTCATCGAGGGCGTGCTCTATGGCGGCCTGCCGAACCTCGCGCGGCGGCTGGCCGCCGAGGTTCTGGCGACGCCGGAGCAGACATTGCGCACGGCCGGGCTCGTCGCCGCCGCCATCGGCGTCGGCATCGTCTGGCTGGTGCGGACCTGAAGGCGTAAGGGCCGGATCTTCCCGTCAGCGGGAAAATCCGGCCCGGAGCAATTCCAGGAAAAGTGTGAAGCACTTTTCCGTCCGGAATTGCGTAGAAACGATCCAGCGCCGCAAACGCGCCTCAATCCCGGAAAGGATGGGGCGTCACCAGTTCCACCCGGAGACGATTTCCATGGCTTCGACCTTTCTGTCTTCCGCAACCGGCCGGGCGCTGATCGGCGCGACGGCGCTCGGCCTCGCCGCGACCCTGACGCCGCTTCACGGCGCGCTGGCGCAAGAGGTCGCTCCCGATCCCGCGCCCGCCGTCCCCTCGCACGGCCCGGCCTCGGTGGCCGACCTCGCCGAGGGGCTGCTCGACGCGGTGGTCAACATCTCGACCTCGCAGACCGTCGGCCCCCGGGGCGGCCAGCGCGGCGGCCCGCGCGCCACCCCGCCGCGCCCGAGCCTGCCCGAGGGCTCGCCCTTCCAGGAATTCTTCGACGAGTTCTTCAACGAGAACAACCGCGGCGGCGAGGGCGGCCGGCGGGTGCAGTCGCTCGGCTCCGGCTTCGTCATCGATGCCGCCGAGGGCATCGTCGTCACCAACAACCACGTCATCGCCGACGCCGACGAGATCGAGGTCAACTTCGCCGACGGCGGCAAGCTGAAGGCCGAGCTGGTCGGCACCGATCCCAAGACCGACATCGCGGTGCTGAAGATCGACCCCGGCCAGCGCAAGCTCACCGCGGTCCAGTTCGGCGATTCGGCGGGGATGCGCATCGGCGACTGGGTGATGGCCATCGGCAACCCGTTCGGGCTCGGCGGCTCGGTGTCCATCGGCATCGTCTCGGCGCGCGGCCGCGACATCAATTCCGGCCCCTATGACGACTTCATCCAGACCGACGCCGCCATCAACCGCGGCAATTCCGGCGGGCCGCTGTTCGACATGCACGGCCGCGTCATCGGCATCAACACCGCGATCATCTCGCCGTCCGGCGGCTCCATCGGCATCGGATTCTCGATCCCCTCGCAGCTCGCGGTCTCCGTCATCGAGCAGTTGCGCGAGTTCGGCGAGACGCGGCGCGGCTGGCTCGGCGTGCGCATCCAGCCCGTCACCGACGACATCGCCGAAAGCCTCGGCATGGACGAGGCGCGGGGCGCGCTGGTCGCCGGCATCATCAAGGGCGGGCCGGTCGACGACGGGTCGGTGCAGCCCGGTGACGTCATCATCCGCTTCGACGGCAAGGAGGTGCGCGCGATGCGCGACCTGCCGCGCATCGTCGCCGAAAGCCCGGTCGGCAAGGCCGTCGACGTCGTCCTGATCCGCAAGGGCGAGGAGCAGACCGTCAAGGTGACGCTCGGGCGGCTGGAGGACGGCGAGCGCATCGCCGAGGACGACACGACGCCGCCGGCCGACGAGGCACCGGTCGCCACGGCTGCCGTGCTCGGCATGACCATCGCCGAGCTGAACGACGAGACGCGCGAGAAATTCGCCATCGCGGCCGAGGTCTCCGGCGTCGTCGTCTCCGAGGTCGGGGAAGGCTCTGCCGCCGCCGAGCGCGGCGTCGCCGCCGGCGACGTCATCACCGAGATCGCGCAGGAATCGGTCTCCACCCCGCAGGAGGTGGTCGACCGCATCGCGGCGCTGAAATCGCAGGGCCGGCGCAACGCGCTGCTGATGCTGGCCTCGAAGACCGGCGAATTGCGCTTCGTGACGATCAGGATGGACTGACCGCCCCGCGCGGCCGGGACGAAAAGAGCGGCGGCCTCAGGCCGCCGCTTGTCGTTTGCGCCACTCGTCGCGGCCGAGCGTGTAGAAGACGTGGCGCTTCAGCGCCGGGTGGGTGTCGGGCACCTTGGGATGGTCGAAATCGCCCCCCGGCTCGTGACGCATGCCGAGGCGGCCCATGACGGCAACCGAAGCATGGTTGTCGTGGACGGCGAAGGACACGATTTCGTCGAGGCCGAGCGTCTCGAAGCCGAAGCGCAGCCATGCCTCGCCGGCTTCGGTGACATAGCCCTTGCCCTGGAATTCCGGCGCGAGCCGCCAGCCGATCTCGGTCGCGCCGGCCGGGCGGGGCGGGATCGGCCCGGACGGATAGAGCCCGGTGAAGCCGATGCACGCGCCGCTTTCCTTCATCTCCAGCGCCGCGAAGCCGTAGCCGCGTTCCGCGTTGCCGGCGCGCAGCGTATCGAGGAAGGCATCCGCCTCGGCGCGGGTGCGGCGGAAGGGGAAGAAGCGCATCACCTCCTCGTCGGAATTGATGCGGAAGAAGAGATCGCGGTCGCGATCCTCCCAGTTGCGGACGATAAGGCGTGGCGTTTCCAGCCGGATCACGCGGCGAACTCCTCCCGGCGATAGCCCTGGAGGTAGAGCAGGGCGGTCAGGTCGCCATGGTCGATGCGGATCTTGGCGCGCTCGGCGACGGCCGGCTTGGCGTGGAGCGCGACGCCGGTGCCGGCGAGGTCGAGCATGTCGAGGTCGTTCGCGCCGTCGCCGACGGCGATGGCGTCGGCCGGCGTCAGGCCGAGCCCGGCCGCGATCTCCTGCAGCGCCTCGGCCTTCGCCTCGCGCCCGAGGATCGGGTCGGCGACCTCGCCGGTCAGCCGCCCGTCGCGCTCGATCAGCGTGTTGGAGCGGTGCTCGTGGAAGCCGAGCTTCGCCGCGATCGGGCCGGTGAAGGTGCGGAAGCCGCCGGAGACCAGCGCGGTGCGCGCGCCGGCCGCGTTCATGGTGGCGACGAGGGCGCGCCCGCCGGCAGCGAGCGTCAGGCGGGTGTCGATGATCCGCGCGATGACGCCGGCATCCAGCCCCTTGAGCAGCGCGACGCGCTCGCGCAGGGCCGGCTCGAAGGCGATCTCGCCGTTCATCGAGCGGGCGGTGATCGCCGCGACATGCGCCTTGACGCCGACCTCGTCGGCCAGCTCGTCGATGCATTCCTGGTCGATCATGGTCGAATCCATGTCGGCGAGCAGCAGCTTCTTGCGCCGTGTCGCCGCCTCCTGCACGGCGACGTCGACGGGCGCCCCGGCCAGCGCGGCGCGCAGCGCGGCGAGCGCCGCGCCGGCCTCGGAGTCCTCGGGCAGGCGCAGATCAGCAGCGACGCCCTCGGCCAGCCAGTCGATGGCGCTTGCGCCGACAGCGCGCAAGGCCCTATCAGCGAGGTCGGGTCCGAGTTCCGGCCGGGAAGGATTGGCGATCAGCGTGGCGACGAGCGGCATTGGTGAACCTTTGGGCGAACCTTGGGGCATATCCGGGAGCGCGGCCGGCAGGCGACCGCTGAAGGGCGCGATCCTGATAGCCGGGCCGACCGCCAGCGGCAAGTCGGCTCTGGCGCTGAAGCTCGCCCGCGAGACGGGCGGGGTGATCGTCAACGCCGATTCGATGCAGGTCTATGCCGGCCTGCGCGTGCTGACCGCGCGGCCGGACGCGGCCGACGAGGCCGCGATCCCGCATCGCCTCTACGGCCATGTCGATCCGGCGGAAAGCTATTCGACCGGCCGCTACATGCGCGATGTCGCCGCCCTTGCCGGCGAGGAGACTTTTGCAGGGCGGGCGGCGATTTTCGTCGGCGGAACAGGGCTTTATTTCCGCGCCTTGATTCAGGGCCTTTCCGAAATGCCCGAGGTGCCTGACGGGATTCGGCAAAAATGGCGCGCGGCGGCAAGGGAGGACGGCGCGCCGGCCCTCCACCGCCTGCTCGGCGAGCGCGATCCGGCGGCGGCCGCCGCCATCCATGAAGCCGACGCCCAGCGCATCGTGCGCGCGCTCGAGGTTCTGGAGGCGTCGGGCCGGCCGATCTCGCACTGGCAGAAGGCCGCCGGCGCGCCGGCGGTCGATGCCGGCAGCGCGCGGCTTCTCGTCATCGAGCCGGACAGGGCGGCGCTGGCGGCGCGGATCGCGCGCCGCTTCGACGCCATGCTGGACGAGGGCGCGCTGGAGGAAGCGCGGACGCTCGGCGCGCGCGGCCTCGATCCGGCGCTGCCGGCGATGAAGGCGATCGGCGTGCGCGAGCTTCTCGCCGCCGACCGGGGCGAGATGCCGTTCGCGGAGGCGGTGGAGCGGGCGAAGACGGCGACGCGCCAATACGCCAAGCGGCAGATGACGTGGTTCCGCACCCAGTTCGGCCCCGAATGGCGACGCATCGCCATGGGCGAAGGGGTCGATCTCTCCTGAAGGACGCGCCTTATTCGTAGAGCCGCCGCAGCCCGTCATCGTCGCGGAAGCGGCGGCGGAATCGGTCTTCCGGCTGCGGTGCGCGCTTTTCGGGCGGGACCGGGGGCAGGGACGGCGGCGGGTCGCCCGCCTGGAACAGCGGGTCGACCGGCAGGCCGAGGCCGGAGGGCTGGGCGAAGCCGGGCGTGGCCGCGCCGCGCAGGTTGGCGACCAGCGTCTGGATGTCGATCTCGCCGTCGCCGGCGGCCGGCTCGCTTTCCTGCCGGCGGCGCGAGCCGGGCAGCAGCGAGGGCGCGAGATATTCGAACTTCATGCGCATCGTCGTCGCCACCCCCTCGCCGAAGGCGATGGCCTCGCGCTGGCCCATCGACGACAGGAACGACAGCGTCGAGGCCGAGGAATCGGCGATGGCCGAGCGGATGATGTCCTGGTCGACCTCGTTGGCCAACCGCATGGCGAAGATGGTCGAGCATTGCGACAGGACGGTGGGGTCGAGCTCGCCCGGCCGCTGGGTGACGACGCCGAGATAGCAGCCATATTTGCGCCCTTCCTTGGCGATGCGCGACAGCGCATGGCGGGTGGGCGCGAAGCCGAGGCGCGGGTCGGCCGGCATGTAGCGGTGCGCTTCCTCGCACAGCACCAAGAGCTTCAGCCGGCCCTGGCTGTTGACCGTGAGGTCGAAGGCCATGCGCGCCAGCACCGAACACACCGAGTTGACCACCTCCGACGGCAGCACCGAAAGATCGAGGCAGGTGATGGGCTTGCCCTCGTGCGGCACGCGGAAGATGCGGCCGACGGTCTCGTGGATGTTGTCGTCGATCAGCCGCGAGGCGAACATGAAGCGATAGGACGGATCGTTCATCGCCGCGTCGATGCGGATGCGCAGCGCGCGATAGATCGGCCGCTCGCTCTTGGCCTCCAGCATGCCCATCCGGTCGTCGATCAGCCTGAGCACGTCGGCGATGCGGTAGGGCACGGGCGTGTCGGCGGTGATGCCGGTGGCATCGGCCGGGCGGCGCATGAGCGCGGCGCCGGCCGGGTTGCGATAGCTCTGCTTCGCGAGCGGGATCAGGTCGCGCAGCAGGTCGACCTCCTCCGGGATCGGCTCGCGGCCGCGATACAGCACCTCGACCAGCTCCTCCAGCCGAAACAGCCAGAACGGCAGCTCCAGCGTGCGGGTGTTGATGCGCACCGACTGGTCGGGGAAGGCGGCGGAGAACTCGTTGTGCGGGTCGAGGATCAGCACCCGCAGGTCCGGGCGCGCGCCGATGGCCTTGCGCACCAGCAGCGACACCGCCGTCGACTTGCCGACGCCGGTGGTGCCGACGACCGCGAAATGGCGGTTGAGCGTGTCGTCGATGGCGATGCGCGCCGCGACGGTCTCGTCCTGCGCGAGCTGGCCAAGGGTCAGCCCCCGCCGGCCGGCGAGGTCGTAGACGGCCTCGAGATCGCGCGCGCGGATGCGATGGGCGATGGCGCCGATATGCGGATAGGTGGTGATGCCGCGGTCGAACACCGGGCCGCGGCCCTCGACGTCACGCACCTCGCCGACCAGCTCGATATGGACGTTGATCGGGTTGCGGCCGCCTTCTTCCCACCCCTGGACCGGCGTCTCGATGCGATAGACGAGGCCGACGGTGCGGATGGCGCCGAGATTGATCGAGACCATGCGTCCGACATTCCACTGGGCGAGAACCTGGGCCTGCTCGTCGCAGGCATAGGCGGCGAGCGTGGCGCGCGCGCCGTCGCAGTGGATGACGTGTCCGAGGACGCGCAGGTCGGGCTGCGTCGCGTCGCGCCGCTCCTGACTGGTCGTTTCGCCGGGTTCGGCCCGTTCAACGAACATCGATGGTCTTACCCCCTGCCTCGAACCGCCACCCTAACCTTGCCGGGTTAAGGTCGCGTGTTTTCCGATGGTTAAGAATGATTGAGGAGAAATCCCGTTAACCTTCCGGAAGCCATCGCGCTTAAGCGCCCGGAAATCGCCGCGTGCGACAAATGCGCTCCCACAGCCGGCGAAGGCGCGTTCGCCTCGCAGGCCGGTGCGGGCAGACAGGAGCTCTCGGCTTTGGGCGGCATACCGCTATCGGATATCCTCGAACGGGGGCGCAACAATTTCGACCTCGTGCGGCTGGTCGCGGCCGCGTCGGTCATCGTCAGCCATTCATTCCTCATCGCCGGCGGTCCGTTTTCCGCCGAGCCGCTGTCCGGCGTGTCGTCCTTCACGCTCGGCCAGCATGCGGTCGCCGTGTTCTTCATCCTGAGCGGGCTGCTGGTCGCGGCGAGCCTGGAGCGCAATCCCGAGCCGGTCGCCTTTCTCGGCGGGCGCGTGCTGCGGGTCTTTCCCGGCCTTGTCGCCTGCGTCCTCGTGATCGACATGGTGGTGGGGCCGATGGTCTCACGCCTCGACCCTTCGGCCTATTTCACCTCGCCGCAGACCTGGCAGTACCTCCTCGTCACGCTGTCCCTGTTCACCGGGCACGGCACGCTGCCCGGCGTGTTCGAGCAACTGCCGGCGGCGGGAGAGGTCAACGTCTCGCTGTGGACGCTGAAGTACGAGATGCTGTGCTACATCCTCTTGGCGCTGCTCGCGGCGCTGGGCCTGTGGCGGCGGCCGCGGCTGATGTGGCTGGGCTTCGCGGCGCTGGTCGGCATGCAGCTTTTCCGGTTGACCAGGGTAAGCGTCCCGGAGTTCGGCGTCCTCGATCAGGTGCTGCGCCTGGCGATCTGCTTCTTCATCGGCGCGGGCGCCTATCGCCTGCGCCATGGCTTGCGCCTTTCCGTGCCGGGGGCGTTGCTGGCCGTCCTCGCCTTCCTCGCGGCGTGGAGAACCATGCTCGAGCCGCTGGCGAGCTATTTCGCGCTCGGCTATCTCGTGTTGTGCTTCGCGGCCCTGCCGCTCGGGGGGCTGCGCCGGCTTTGCGCCCGCGCCGACCTGTCCTACGGCCTCTACATCTATGGCTGGCCCGTCGGGCAGACGCTGCTCCTGTGCGCCCCGGGCCTCGGGCCGGTCGAGCTCGCCGCCGCCTCCATCCTCGTCGCCGCGCCGCTCGCCGCCCTGTCGTGGACGCTGGTCGAGAAGCCGGCGCTGGCGCTGAAAGGCAGGGTGCCGGCGTGGGCGGCCGGGCGGCGGCGGAAGACGCCGTCCGTTTTGCCATTGACAGAGGAACGGAACGGCAATTACTGTCCGCGCCCATGAACAGGATCATTCTCATCGTAGGACAGCGCATGGGCAGGGCGGCGTAGCCGCCGGGCAACGACCACCCATGCGCGACCAAGGCTCCCCAGGGGGCCTTTTTTATTGCCTTCGACAACGATACAGACGCAGCGGAACGCGTGAGCACAGGACGGGAAGAGAAAAGATGAGCAACGCAGCCAACGAAGCCGGCAGGCGCGAGATGACCGGCGCGGAGATCGTGATCCAGGCGCTGAAGGACAACGGCGTCGAGCACATCTTCGGCTATCCCGGCGGGGCGGTCCTTCCCATCTATGACGAGCTGTTCCAGCAGGAGGAGATCACGCACGTCCTCGTCCGCCACGAGCAGGGCGCGGGCCACGCGGCCGAAGGCTACGCCCGCTCGACCGGCAAGGCGGGCGTCATGCTCGTCACCTCCGGCCCCGGCGCGACCAACGCGGTGACGCCGTTGCAGGACGCGCTGATGGATTCGATCCCGCTGGTGTGCATCTCCGGTCAAGTGCCGACGACGCTGATCGGCTCCGACGCCTTCCAGGAGTGCGACACGGTCGGCATCACCCGGCCCTGCACCAAGCACAACTGGCTGGTGAAGGACGTCAACGACCTCGCCCGCATCATCCACGAGGCGTTCCACGTCGCCACCACCGGCCGGCCCGGCCCCGTCGTCGTCGACATCCCGAAGGACGTGCAGTTCGCCAAGGGCATGTACACGCCGCCGCAGCAGGCGCCGCGCACCTCCTACAATCCCAAGGTGCAGGGCGACATGGATTCGATCCGCGAGGCCGTCGCGCTGATGGCGGGGGCGAAGCGCCCGATCATCTATTCGGGCGGCGGGGTGGTCAATTCCGGGCCCGAGGCCAGCCATCTCCTGCGCGAGCTGGCGGAGCTGACCGGCTTTCCCGTCACCTCCACCCTGATGGGGCTGGGCGCGTATCCGGCGTCCGGCAAGCAATGGGTCGGCATGCTGGGCATGCACGGCACCTACGAGGCCAACATGGCCATGCACGACTGCGACGTGATGGTCTGCCTCGGCGCGCGCTTCGACGACCGCATCACCGGCCGGCTCGACGCCTTCTCGCCCCATTCCAAGAAGATCCATGTCGACATCGACCCGTCCTCGCTCAACAAGAACGTGCCGGCCGACATCGCCATCCGCGGCGATGTCGGGCGGGTGCTGGAGGACATGGTCAGGCTGTGGCGCGCCACCGCCAAGGCCGAGAAGGGCACGCTGAAGCCGTGGTGGGAGACGATCGACCGCTGGCGCGCGCGCGACTCGCTCGCCTATCGCAGCAGCGACGACGTCATCATGCCGCAATATGCGATCCAGCGGCTCTACGAGCTGACCAAGGACCGCGACACCTACATCACCACCGAGGTCGGCCAGCACCAGATGTGGGCGGCCCAGCATTACGGCTTCGAGAAGCCGAACCGCTGGATGACGTCGGGCGGCCTCGGCACCAGGGGCTACGGCCTGCCGGCCGCGCTCGGCGTGCAGATCGCCCATCCGAACGCGCTGGTCGTCGACATCGCCGGCGACGCCTCGGTGCAGATGACGATGCAGGAGATGGCGACGGCGGTGCAGTACGAGGCCCCGATCAAGATCTTCATCCTCAACAACCAGTATATGGGCATGGTGCGGCAGTGGCAGCAGCTCCTGCACGGCAACCGGCTGTCGCATTCCTACACCGAGGCGATGCCCGATTTCGTGCTGATGGCGAAGGCCTTCGGCGCGCACGGCATCCGCTGCGAGAAGCCGGGCGAGCTCGACGACGCCATCCGCGAGATGATCGACGTGAAGAAGCCGGTGCTGTTCGACTGCCGGGTCGCCAACCTCGCCAACTGCTTCCCGATGATCCCGTCCGGCAAGGCGCACAACGAGATGCTGCTGCCGGACGAGGCCACCGACGAGGCCGTCGCCAACGCCATCGACGCCAAGGGCAGGGAGCTGGTGTGACGCCTTCCGCGAGGAAGGCCGCCAATTCCTGAACGGGAACACGAGAAAGAGACGACACCATGAACGCCCAGCTTCAGCCCACCGGCTCCGCCTACTTCATCGCCCGCGAGACGCAGGCCGCCGAGAAGCACACGCTTTCCGTGCTGGTCGACAACGAGCCGGGCGTCCTTGCCCGCGTCATCGGCCTGTTCTCGGGGCGCGGCTACAACATCGACAGCCTGACGGTCTCCGAGACCGAGCACGAGGCGCATCTGTCGCGCATCACCATCGTCACGCGCGGCACGCCGCACGTGCTGGAGCAGATCAAGCACCAGCTCGAGCGCATCGTGCCGGTCCATCGCGTCAACGACCTGACCGTGGTCGCGCGCGCCATGGGCCAGGAGCGGCCGCTGGAGCGGGAGCTGGCGCTGGTCAAGGTGCGCGGCGAGGGCAACGAGCGCGTCGAGGCGCTCAGGCTCGCCGACGCCTTCCAGGCCAAGGTCTCGGACGCCACGACCGAGCATTTCATCTTCGAGATCACCGGCAAGACCGCCAAGATCGACCAGTTCATCTCCATCATGCAGCCGCTCGGCCTGATCGAGGTATGCCGCACCGGCGTCGCCGCCATGAACCGCGGCCCGCAGGGCATGGAGGCCTGACGCGCCGCGCCGTCCGGGCCGAACTCGGGGGATAGCTCGCCGCCGTTCCTTGCGCGCGGCGTGGTGCTGCCGCGTCCCTCGCGCCGCGCGACGCTGCGCCAACCGGCCGCCGCCGCTGCCCCAAGCTGCCGTTGCGGTTTGCGGCCAGTCTGGCCGGCCCGTTTCCAAGAGGACCGTAATGTCGCTCGATATCTTCGCGGCGCTGATCGCGTTCGCCTTCGTCACCTCGATCACGCCGGGGCCGAACAATCTGATGCTGATGGCGTCGGGGGTGAATTTCGGCTTCCGCCGCACCATCCCGCATATGCTGGGCATCGGCGTCGGGTTCCTTTCGCTGCTGCTCGGCGTCGGCTTCGGGCTCGGCGCGGTGCTCGCCGCTTACCCGCAGCTGCATGCGGCGCTGAAGGTCGCGGGCGGCGCCTACCTTCTTTATCTCGCCTGGCGCATCGCCATGGCCCGCTCGATGGGAAGCGCGAAGGACGGGGGCGACGAGTCGCGGCCGATGACCTTTCTCGAGGCCGCAGCCTTCCAGTGGGTCAACCCCAAGGCGTGGGTGATGGCCGTCACCGCCATGGCCGTCTACACCAACCCGCAGGCGCCTTTCCTGTCGGTCGTCCTGGTGTCGCTGGCCTTCGCGCTGGTCAACGTGCCGTGCGTCTCGACATGGGCCGGCTTCGGCGTGGCGCTGCGCGGCTTCCTCTCCGATCCCGTCCGGCTCAAATGGTTCAACATCGCGATGGGCCTGCTGCTCGTCGCCAGCCTGTGGCCGATGCTGAGATAGGCAATCGACGCGGATTTGCCGAACTGGTAGAATCCGCCGCATGCTCGACCGGCTCACGCCCGCCCGACTGCTCGCGGCCGCATGCGCGCTGCTGGTGCCCCTGTTCGTGCTCGGCTGGCTGACGCGCGAGGACCCCGCCGAGAAGCCGTGGCTTCAGGTGATGGGCGGCGGCTTCATCTTCAACTACCGTGTCGCCGACGTCTATTACGGCTTCACCGCCGCCGTGACGCGGCCGCTGCCGACCGGAACCATCGTCGAGGCCGCGTTCGAGGACCCGGCCGGCGGCCCGCCGCTTGTCGTGCGCCAGCGGGTCGGCGGCGCAGAGATGACGCGCCTGTCGCTGCGCTCGCCGCCGGTGCGCGGCGTGGAGGCGGGCAGGGAGTACGGCGTTGCCCTTCGCGTCCTCGACCGCGAGGACGAGCATCTCCTGTGGTCCCGCGACCTCGCCTTCCGCAGCAACATCTCCGATGCCGTGGTGCCCGACGTGCCCCTGACCATCGGCCCCGGCTACGCCCGCAACCCCGCCGCGGGCGGGTGAGGCGCCTGCGCCCTTGCCCCCGGCGCGCGAATCCAGCACTGATCGGCCATGCAGTTTTCCCCGCAACAGGACGAGGCGCTGAAGGCCGTCGCGCGGTGGCTGAAGGACGGACACCGGCCGATCTTCCGCCTGTTCGGCTATGCCGGCACCGGCAAGACGACGCTCGCCCGCCATTTCGCCGAGCACATCGACGGGCAGGTGCAGTTCGCCGCCTTCACCGGCAAGGCGGCGCAGGTGCTGCGCTCCAAGGGCGCGGTGAATGCCCGCACCATCCATTCGCTGATCTATCGCCCGCGCGGCGAGGAGGCGGTGGAGGACGAGACCACGGGCAGGACATCGATCAACCCGACCTTCTCGCTCAACCGGCAGAGCCCCGTCGCCAAGGCGGCGTTGATCGTGGTCGACGAATGCTCGATGGTCGACGAGCAGCTCGGCCGCGACCTGATGAGCTTCGGCACGCCGATCCTCGTTTTGGGCGATCCGGCGCAGTTGCCGCCGATCTCGGGCGGCGGCTTCTTCACCGAGCACGAGCCGGACCACCTCCTGACCGAGATCCACCGGCAGGCGGCCGACAACCCGATCATCCGCATGGCGCTCGACGTGCGCGAGGGACGCGAGCTTTCCCATGGCGATTTCGGCAGGGCAAAGGTCATCACCCGCGGCGAGGTCGACCAGGATCTCGTCCTTGCCGCCGACCAGGTGCTGGTCGGCACCAACCGCACCCGGCGGCGCTACAACCAGCGCCTGCGCGAGCTGAAGGGCTTCAACGCCTCCTATCCGCAGGCCGGCGACAAGCTGGTGTGCCTGCGGAACGACCCGGCCAAGGGGTTGCTCAACGGCTCGCTGTGGAAGGTCATGACCTCCTCGCGCGAGACGGTGAAGCCCGGCATCAACCTGCTCGTCTCGCCGGAAGAGGACGATCCGGATCGCGGCGTCGCCAAGATCAAGCTGCTCAAGGCCGCGTTCGAGGACCCGGACGCCGACATCCCCTGGCAGCAGAAGAAGCGTTTCGACGATTTCGACTACGGCTACGCCCTGACCGTCCACAAGGCCCAAGGCTCGCAATGGGACGAGGTGGTGCTGTTCGACGAGAGCTTCGCCTTCAAGGACACGCGCCAGCGCTGGCTCTACACCGCGATAACGCGGGCGGCGGAGCGGCTGACGGTGGTGAGGTGAGGGGAGCGAATAGGGAGTAGTGAAAAGGGGCCGGTGGCCCACTTCGCTGCCTCGGTTGGTCGCTGGCGCAGCATTCTGCCGCAGCTATCACTCTCCTATTCCTATTCCTATTCCTATTCCTACTCCTACTCCTACTCCTACTCCTACTCCCTATTCGCTCCCCCTTCTTCTCTTGACTTTGACGTAAAGGTAAATGCTACCCTGCCTCGAGCGGTGGATTTCGAGAGGAGGAGAAGATGCCCAAGCCTCGACAGGGAAACGCTTCTTCGCCGGCGGGTGTGTCGCGGCGGGAAGGGGCCGGTGGGCGGACCTCCGGCGAAGCCGCTGCCGAAACAGGCCGTCCCGGAACACGCGATGCCGTCGCGGGCGGTCTTGGCGCAGGTGTAGCCGGAGCCCGTGACGTCGGAACAGGCGGGGCGGGCACCCGTGGTCTCGAAGCGACTTCCGTTGGCGCAGGCGCTGCTGGAGCAAGTCCTCTCCGAGAACGCGATGCCGGCACGGACGGCCTTGGAGCGTGGGCCGCTGGAGCACAGGGCACGGGAACAGGCGATTCCGGGGTGCGAGATGCGAGGCGCGAGACGGCGTTGTCCTTTTCCGCGGCCGATGGCTTTCCGCTCGGCGGGGTGCTGTTCGAGGGCGAGGGCGAGGGCGACGGGCCGCTGGTGCTGGTCTCCTCGGCGACGGCGACGCCGCAGGGGCTCTATGCTGGTTTCGCGCGGGCGCTGGTGGCGGCGGGCGCGCGCGCCGTCCTGACCTACGACTATCGCGCCACCGGTCGCTCGCCGCGTCCGGCCGGCTGGCGGGAACGGATCAACTACAAGGACTGGGCGCTGCACGATTTTCCCGCTGCGCTCGCGGCGCTGGAGGCGGTCGCGCCGGGCCATCTGGTGGTCGGCGTTGGCCAGTCCTATGGCGGCCACGCGCTCGGCCTGTCCGGCGTGGCCGACCGCTTCGTCCGCTATGCCATGGTCGCCAGCATGACCGCCTGGTTCGGCTTCCTCGACGACCGCCGGGCATGGGCGCGGATGAACCTCGTCGGTGTTCCCGTCTCGCTATTGTCCCGCGACACGCCGCGCTGGCTCGGCATCGGCGAGCCGATCCCCGGCTCGTGCTTCCGCGACTGGGCGCGCTGGTGCCGGATGCGCAACTATTTCTTCGACGATCCGGGCCTGCCGGAAACCGTGCGTTTCGAGGCGGTGCGCCTGCCGATCCTTGCCATCGGCCTGACCGACGACCTGTGGGCGACGCCGCGCGGCATCGCCGACTTCATGGCCCGCCACCCCAACGCCGAGGTCGAGGAGCGGTGGATCTCGCCGCAGGACGGCGGCGGCGCGGCGATCGGCCATCTCGGCTTCTTCCGCTCGCGCTTCGCGACGACCCTGTGGCCGCCGCTGATCCGCTGGCTGCTGGCTGGGAGCGAGTAGGGAGTAGTGAACAGGGAGTAGGATGCGGGCCTATGGCCCAGCCTGTTGTCGTTGATTGGAGGTTGCCGCCGCAATCCGCACCCACTACTCACTACTCCCTATTCGCTACTCACTCCTCGCCGGTCCCGCCATGCCCGCCAAGCTTTCCGTCAACCTCAACGCCGTCGCGCTGCTGCGCAACCGGCGCGACCTGCCGTGGCCGAGCGTGACGCATCTCGGGCGCATCGCCCTTGCCGCCGGTGCGCACGGGCTGACCGTACATCCGCGCCCCGACGAGCGCCACACGCGCCGCGCCGACCTGCCGCTGCTGCGGGCGCTGATCGACGACGAGTTCCCGAAGGCCGAGTTCAACATCGAGGGGTTTCCCGACGCGGCGTTCCTCGACCTTGTCGAGGCCAGCCAGCCCGACCAGGTGACGCTGGTGCCGGACGATCCGGCGCAGCCGACCTCTGACCATGGCTGGGATTTCGAGGCGCAGTCCGCTTTCCTCGCCCCGGCCGTCCGGCGCTTGAAGAAGGGCGGCTTCAGGGTGTCGCTGTTCGCCAACCCGGATGCGGCCGGGCTGGCAGCGGCGAAGGCGACCGGCGCGGACAGGATCGAGCTCTACACCGGCCCCTATGGCGGCTGCCATGACGATGCGGCACGGGCAGCGCAGGCGCTAAGCCTGCTCGCCGCCGCCGCCGAGGCCGCGCGGGCGCTCGGCCTCGGCGTCAATGCCGGCCACGACCTCACCGTCGCCAACCTGCCGGCGCTGGCGAAAGCCGTTCCCTTCCTCGCCGAGGTCTCCATCGGCCACGGCCTCACCGCCGACGCGCTCGAATTCGGCATGGCCGGGACGGTCGCGCGGTTCCTGAAGGCCTGCGGCTGGTAGGCGGGCGGCACGGCCGCCCGCTCCCTCGGCGTCAGCCGGCGTAGGCCGCCCTGCTGGCGCGCAGGAAATCCTCCAGCCGGGCCGGGGCGCGGCCGGTCAGCGTGCGCACGTCGCCCGTGGTCGCGGCGATGCGGCCCGAGCGGGTGTTGGCGTCGAACGAGGCGAGGAGCGCGGCGACGGGAGCCGGCAGGCCGGCCTTTTCGAGGCCCTCCGCCAGTTCGGCGTCCGAGACCTGGACCACCGTGATCTCCTTGCCCGCGATCTTCGAGACCAGCGCCGCGATCTCGCCATTGGTCAAGGCTTCGTCGCCGGTCAGCGTGTAGGTCGCGCTCTCGCCGGCGGGCGCGGCAAGCACGGCGGCGATGGCCTCGGCGATGTCGTCGCGCGCGACATAGGCGGTGCGTCCGTCGCCGGCCGAGGTATACCAGCGGCCGCTCGCGACCGCCTGCGGCAGGCTGCCGAGCAGGTTCTCGAAATACCACGAGTTGCGGAAGATGACGTGGGGGACGCCCGTCGCCTTCACCGCCTCCTCCGAGCCGAAATGGTCCGGCGCGAACAGGATCGGCGAGCCGGGCTCCGGCTCCGGCATCGAGGTGTAGAGGATCTGGCTCGCCCCGGCCGCGACCGCCGCCGCGATCGCCGCCTCGTGCTGGGCGAGGCGCTTGCCGGGCTCGCCGACCGCGTCGGTCGAGACGACGAGAATGCGCCCGCCGCCGGCGAAGGCGTCCTTCAGCGATGCGGGGTCGTCGAAATCGGCCCTGCGCGTCTCGATGCCTTTCGCAGCCAGCGCCGCGAGCTTCTCCGGGCTGCGGCTCACGGCGACGATGCGGGACGGCGCGACCGCGAAGGTCTCGACGAGGTGATGGACGATCCGCTGCCCGAGATGGCCGGCCGCGCCGGTGACGATGATCCTGTCGCTCATGTCGGCGATTCTCCTGTTGACGATGCGCTCTCTTTTTGAGACTTGCTTCTATCTAGAGACTTGCAGCCCGCGGTAAAGAAGGCAGTTTCGCGGGAGATGGTTACGCGCAGGGAACCGCCATGGACGCAAAGCCCGCCTCGCTGAGAACGAAGCTCCAGATCTACAAGGCCGGCGCGCCGGGCGGCATCGGCGATTGCCCGGTGCGCGACGTCATCGCCAATGTCAGCGGCAAGTGGAGCTCGCTGCTGTTGGTGGCGCTGGCGGAGCAGCCCTATCGCTTCGGCGCGCTGCGCCGTCTGGTGCCCGACATCTCGCAGCGCATGCTGACCCAGACGCTGCGCGACCTCGAACGCGACGGCTACGTCCATCGCGAGGTGTTCCCGACCAAGCCGCCGAGCGTCGAATACAGCCTGACCGACCTCGGCCGCTCGCTCTACGGCTCGATGATCCACCTGCTGAGCTGGGCGGAGAACCACCACGGCCGGGTCGTCGCCGCGCGGCGGCGCTTCGACGGCGCGGGGAAGTGACCTTCGCAGGGCCGTCCTGCGGGCTTGCGATGCCGGCCTGCTCCGTCTCTCGCGAGCCTGCAAGGCCGGAATTTCCGTGTCCGGCCGCCCTGGCGACGTTTTCTTTTCCATCATGCCCCTTGCGCGCAAAACCGTGGCGCTGTAAGCCGAACCGTAACGTACGGTACGGCATTGCGGAAAGCGGCGTTGACGGTGAAGACAGGGCAGGCGGCGGCAAGGGGCCAGGACGGGGACGGGAACAAGGGCGCGCCGCGCGCGGTCCTTGCCGAATCCGCCGACCCGCGCATCGCCGGCGACGAGGAGCTCGGCTCCGAGACGATCAGCCCGCGCCAGCGCGAGGTGCTGGACGCCGTCCTCGCCCTTCTCGTCGAGGGGCGCGAGACGCTGACCATGACGGCCGTCGCCCGCCGCGCCCGGTGCTCCAAGGAAACGCTGTACAAATGGTTCGGCGACCGCGACGGCCTGCTCGCCGCCACCGTGCGCTGGCAGGCCTCGCGCGTGCGCGCCGGCAATTTCGACCGCCAGCGCCTCGACGCGGCGATCCTGCAGGAAAGCCTCGAACGCTTCGCAGCCAACTGGCTTTCCGTCATCTCCTCGCGCACCTCCATCGCGCTCAACCGCGTGGCGGTGGCGCATGCCGGCTCCGGCCGCAGCAATCTCGGCGCCATCGTGCTGGCGAACGGCCGCTTCGCCATCGGCGAGCGGCTGAAGCCGCTGCTGGAGGCCGGCCGCGAGGTCGGGCTGCTCGAGTTCGACGATACCGAATCCGCTTTCCGCACCTTCTTCGGGCTGGTCGGGCGCGACGTGCAGATAAGGCTGCTGCTCGGCGACGGGATCGAGATGAGCAGGGAAGGGATCGCCCGCGACGCGGCAGACGCGACGCGGCAGTTCTTCGTCCTTTACGGGGCGAATGGGACGCCGGCGCAAGCCGGCTGAGTCAAGCCAAGCAAGGGCCGCGAGAGGCCGAAGGAAGGAGAAACCAATGCGTGTCTATTACGATCGCGACGCCGATCTCAATCTCATCAAGGGCAAGAAGGTCGCCATCATCGGCTACGGCTCCCAGGGCCGCGCCCATGCGCTCAACCTGAAGGATTCGGGCGCCAAGGACGTCGCCGTCGGGCTGAAGGCCGGCTCGGCGACCGCCAAGAAGGTCGAGGCCGACGGCCTCAAGGTCATGACCGTGGCCGAGGCCGCCAAGTGGGCCGACCTGATGATGATGGCGACCCCCGACGAGCTTCAGGCCGACATCTGGCGCGACGAGATCGCCCCGAACATCCGCGACGGCGCGGCCATCGCCTTCGCCCATGGCCTGAACGTCCATTTCGGCCTGATCGAGCCCAAGGCCACCATCGACGTCCTCATGGTCGCGCCGAAGGGCCCGGGCCACACCGTGCGCGGCGAATACCAGAAGGGCGGCGGCGTGCCGTGCCTCGTCGCCGTCCATCAGGACGCCTCCGGCAACGCGCTCGACCTCGGCCTCTCCTACGCCTGCGGCGTCGGCGGCGGCCGTTCGGGCATCATCGAGACCACCTTCAAGGAAGAGTGCGAGACCGATCTGTTCGGCGAGCAGGTCGTGCTGTGCGGCGGCCTGGTCGAGCTGATCCGCGCCGGCTTCGAGACGCTGGTCGAGGCCGGCTACGCCCCCGAGATGGCCTATTTCGAGTGCCTGCACGAGGTGAAGCTGATCGTCGACCTGATCTATGAGGGCGGCATCGCCAACATGAATTACTCGATCTCGAACACCGCCGAGTGGGGCGAGTATGTCTCCGGCCCGCGCATCATCACCGCCGAGACCAAGGCCGAGATGAAGCGCGTCCTCGACGACATCCAGACCGGCCGCTTCACCTCGGAGTGGATGCAGGAGTACCGCTCCGGCATGGCCCGCTTCAAGGGCATCCGCCGCCGCAACGACTCGCATCAGATCGAGGAAGTCGGCGAGAAGCTGCGCGGCATGATGCCGTGGATCGCCAAGAACAAGCTGGTCGACAAGGCCCGCAACTAGCAGCGATCCACGCTCCTTTCCCTGCGCATCCTCGGGCTTCGCCCTGCGGGTGCGCGGGGGGGATCGCCAGGAACAAGCTGGTCGACAAGGCCCGCGACTGGCAGCAGACCTCGGCCGGATCGGAACGATCCGGCCGCTACGCTATCGCTTTCCGGGCCGGCGCGTCGCCATGAAGCGCCGGCCCGATTCTTCCATGCCCTCCCGCGTCGCGATCTGCGGCTTCCAGCCGAAGGCGCGTATGAAGGGCAGGGGATCGACCGTCAGGTCGTCGAAGAGCATGCCGGCGAGATGCGCCCGGCCAGTCGCCCGCGCGCCGAGGCGTAAGAGAGCCGCTGGTACGGGAACGAGCCGCGCCGGAATCCCCATGCCGCGGCGCAAGGCGCGCAGCATGTCGGCGAGCGAGACCGTGCCCTCGTCGGCGATCTCGTAGCTGCCGGTCGCCGCGCCGCGCAGGCCGGTCGCCAGCGCGGCCGCCACGGCCGAGCACAGGTTCTCCACCGCAAGCAGCGAGCGCCGGTTGCCGACCGCCCCGAAGGGCAGCGGCAGCTCCGAAGCGGCGAGCCTCTGCAATCTCTGCCAATTGGCCGGGGCGTCGAAGCCGTAGACGAGCGGCGGCCGCAGCACGATGCCCGTCCGGCCGCCTTCCGCGAAGCGCAGCACATGCGCCTCGCCGGCGCGCTTCGAGCGGCCGTAGCCGTGGTCGGGTCCCGAGCCGGCGAGCCGGGCGGCGATGCTGCCGACATGGACGATCGCGCGCACATCCGCCTCGGCCGCCTGCTCTACCAGACGGCGGGTGCCATCATCGTTCACGGCGAAGAAATCCGCCTCGGGCGCGTCCGGCCGGTGGGCGAGCCCGGCGAGATGGATGACGGCGTCCGCTCCTTCCAGCGCCGCGCGCCACTCCGTGCCGCCATGGATGTCGCCGGTGGCGACGAAAGGCGCACCATGCAGCCCCGGCCGCCGCCCGGCCTCGACCACGGCGTAGCCTTGCCCGGCCAGCAGCGGCACCAGCCACCGGCCGATGAACCCGCTTGCGCCGGTGACGACGATCCTTCCGCTCACGCGCCTGTCGCTCCGTTCATGCCCTGCCCCTTCCTTGCGCGAATGGCGGCGGCAGGCAAGGGCCCGAGGGGGCAGGGCGTCACGGCTCGACGAACCCGCCTATCCCGACGGCGAGGCGGTCGGGCGCGATGTCCCGTTCGGGAAACACGAACGCGCCGCGCCGGACGGCGTGGCCGGCGACATAGTCGAACTCGATCGACCGCTCCGCGCCGCCATCGGCGGCGTGGACCGTGACGCCCGCCGCCGCCCTGTCGCCATGGTTGCGAACCGCGACCCTGACCGTCGCGCCGCTTTCGCCGCGCTCGACCGCCTCGACCGTCACCGACAGGCGGGGCGGGCGGGTATCGCCGGTCAGCGCCTGGAAGACGAGGAAGCCGATGAGGCCGGCGACGGCGACAAAGGCGATGCCGCCGACGATCCATTCCACCAGCGGCCTGTCGTTCCCGGATTTGCGGTTCTTCGTGCCCGGCATCGGGTCCCCCTTAAAGGATCAGCCGCGCGGCCGCCGCGCCAATGGCGCAGGGAAAGGCGAGGACGACGGCGGCCATGACGACGCCGTCGACGGGTATGCCGTCGGTGCGGGCGAAGATCCAAAGAAGATAGAGGCTGATCGAAAGCGCGATGACGTAGCCGGGCAGGGTGAGGCGCACGAAGCCGCTCCACCACGGCTCCTCCGGCGAGACCTCGGAGCCGCCGGCGAATTCCAGCGCGAAGACGAAGCCGTGCATCAGCGCCAGCGAAAGCGCCGTCAGCGCCAGCGCGTGCCAGTGCGTCATCTGGTAGGAGATCAGCATCATCTCCTCGGTCGGCGCGACGTTGAAGCCGAGGAATAGCGCCCCCACCGCCATCAGGAACAGCTCGCCGCCATAGGGCTCCTCCTCGTCCTCGACGTCGTCGTCCGAGGAAGCGGCGCCGAACTGGCTCTTGGCCAGCAGCGCGCCGATGGCGGCCGGGACCACCTGGATCGTCAGCTTGCCGATCCATTCGCCGGGCGGCGTCTCCCTGGTGATTGCGCCGAAGAGCAGCAGCAGGCCGGCGCAGACCGCGACGGCGATGCCGAGCGCGATCAGGCTGTCGAGGAGGTCGTCGCGCCAGCCGCGCGTGCGCTCGAAGCCGATGTGGCGCGACAGGAAGAACAGCAGCGGCAGCGCGCTGAGGACGAGGACGATCAGGCGGGGCCGGTCGAGGTAGAAGCCTAGCCACCACAGCTCCATCGTCATCAGCATCGGCAGCGAGAAGACCAGCGCCCCGCCCGCCGCCCGCCCGAGGTCGCGCGCCGCCCGCGAAGCGCCGTGCCGGGATGAATCCGTCCTGCCTGACAACGCGATGTCCTCCGTTGGCCGAACAACCGATAACCGCCCCCGGCGTTCCCGCGACGGCCGTCTTTTCCGGCCGGGAACATTTGCCGCCGCTTGCGGTTCGAGGGCCACGATCACCGCGACGTGATCGGTCATCGCACCGAGAAAGGGAATATCCGTCATGGCCAAGGAAAAGACGCTGGAAGACCTGTTCCACGACACGCTGAAGGACATCTACTACGCCGAGAGGAAAATCCTCAAAGCGCTGCCGAAGATGCAGCGCGCCGCCCAGTCGCAGGAGCTGAAAGCCGCCTTCGAGATGCACCGCGAGCAGACCGAAGGCCATGTCGAGCGCCTCCAGCAGGTGTTCGAGATCATCGGCAAGGCGCCGCGCGGCAAGACCTGCGACGCCATCGAGGGCATCGTCGCCGAGGGCGAGGAGATCATGGAGGAGTTCAAGGACACGCCCGCGCTCGACGCGGGGCTGATCTCGGCCGCGCAGGCGGTCGAGCACTACGAGATCACCCGCTACGGCACGCTCCGGCGCTGGGCGAGCGAGCTCGGCCTCGCCGACGCGGCCCGGCTGCTCGAGGCGACGCTGAAGGAGGAGGCCAAGACCGACGAGGACCTGACGAAGCTGGCCGAGACGTCGGCCAACGCGCGGGCGCGCAAGGCGGCCTGATCCGCACCGGCCCGGGAACGGGAACCCGCTTCCCGGGCCGCTTTTTCGCAGGCAAGCCAGTCAGGAGGACCAGCCAGATGCCCGCCCGCTCTCCCAGTCGCTCATCGAAACCCGAATCCACCACCATCCACGACCAGACGCTCGCGCGCGGCCATGGCGGCGAGCTGCACCAGTTCGCCGAGGGCGAAGCGCCCGTCTTGACCACCGCCCAGGGCGGCCCGGTCGCCGACGACCAGAACAGCCTGCGCTACGGCGCGCGGGGCCCGAGCCTGATCGAGGACTTCCATTTCCGCGAGAAGATCTTCCATTTCGACCACGAGCGCATCCCCGAGCGCGTGGTCCATGCGCGCGGCTACGGCGCGCACGGCTATTTCGAGACCTATGAATCGCTCGCGAAATACACCCGCGCCGACATCTTCCAGCGCGCCGGCGAGAAGACGCCGGCCTTCGTGCGCTTCTCGACGGTCGCCGGCTCGAAGGGCTCGTTCGACCTCGCCCGCGACGTGCGCGGCTTCGCGGTCAAGCTCTATACGAAGGAAGGCAACTGGGACATCGTCGGCAACAACATCCCTGTCTTCTTCATCCAGGACGCGATCAAGTTCCCGGACGTGATCCATTCGGTGAAGCCCGAGCCCGACCGCGGCTTCCCGCAGGCGGCATCCGCGCACGACAATTTCTGGGACTTCATCTCGCTGACGCCGGAATCCATGCACATGGTGATGTGGGTGATGTCCGACCGCGCGATCCCGCGCTCGTTCCGCTTCATGGAAGGCTTCGGCGTCCACACCTTCCGCTTCCTCGACGACAAGGACGAGTCCACCTTCGTCAAGTTCATCTGGAAGCCGAAGCTCGGCCTGCAATCGGTGGTCTGGAACGAGGCGGTCAAGATCAACGGCGCCGATCCCGACTTCCACCGCCGCGACCTGTGGGACGCGGTGAAGGCCGGCGATTTCCCCGAATGGGAGCTGTGCGTGCAGCTTTTCGATCAGGATTTCGCCGACTCGTTCGACTTCGACATCCTCGATCCGACCAAGCTGATCCCGGAGGAGATCGTCGAGCCGGTGCCGGTCGGCCGGCTGGTGCTCGACCGCATGCCGGACAATTTCTTCGCCGAGACCGAGCAGGTCGCCTTCATGACGCAGAACGTGCCGCCCGGCATCGACTTCTCGAACGACCCGCTGCTTCAGGGCCGCAACTTCTCCTATCTCGACACGCAGTTGAAGCGGCTCGGCAGCCCGAACTTCACCCACATCCCGATCAACGCGCCGAAATGCCCGTTCCACCATTTCCAGCAGGACGGCCACATGGCGATGCGCAATCCCGCCGGGCGGGCGAATTACCAGCCGAACTCGTGGGGTGAAGGCCCGCGCGAGAGTCCCGGTCGCGGCTTCCGCTCCTTCCCCGACGCGGTCGAGGGCCCCAAGGTGCGGCTGCGCGCCGAGAGTTTCGCCGATCACTACAGCCAGGCGCGGCAGTTCTATCGCAGCCAGACCCCGACCGAGCAGCGCCACATCGCCATGGCGCTGACTTTCGAGCTGTCGAAGGTCGAGACGCCGGCGATCCGCGAGCGCATGGTGGCGCATCTGATCAACATCGACGACGTGCTGGCGAGGACGGTGGCCGAGGGGCTGGGCCTTCGCGACATCCCCGAGCCCGCCGACGCGGCCGTCGCGCCGCGCGACGATCTCGCCCCGTCGCCGGCGCTGTCGATCCTCGGGAACGGCCCGGAAAGCTTCGCGGGCCGCAAACTCGGCGTGCTGGTCGGCGACGGCGTCGACGCCGGCCTGCTGGCAGCGTTGCATTCGGCCTTCGAGGAGGAGGGCGCGACGGTGGAGATCGTCGCCCCGACGGTCGGCGGCGTCGAGGCGTCGGACGGAAGCTGGATCGAGGCGAAGCACAGGATCGACGGCGGCCCCTCCGTGCTGTTCGACGCCGTCGCTCTGCTGCTCTCGGAGGAGGGCGCGCAGATGCTGGCGAAGGAGGTGGCCGCCCGCGACTTCGTCACTGATGCCTTCGCGCATTGCAAGTTCATCGGCTATGCCGCGCCGGCGGTGCCGCTGCTGGAGAAGGCGGGCATCGCGCTCGACGAGGAGGACGAGGGGCTGATCGCGCTCGACGGCGGCGAGGCGGCCGCCGATTTCCTCGTCGCTTGCCGCAAGCTGCGGCTGTGGGCGCGCGAGGACCGGGCGCAGCCCTAGCGGAGCGGCGCCGATGTCGAGCGCCGAGGTGGAAGTGGCCTCGCTCGCCGCGCTCGCGCTAGCCGAGGCCGCCTGCACGCGCTGCCCGCTCTATCGCGACGCCACGCAGGTCGTGCCCGGCGAGGGCCATCGTCAGGCACGCATGATGGTGGTGGGCGAGCAGCCGGGCGACAGGGAGGACCTCGCCGGCCGGCCCTTCGTCGGCCCGGCCGGCCGCCTGTTCGATGCCGCGCTGGCCGAGGCGCAGATTCCGCGCGATCGGGTGTTCGTCACCAACGCCGTCAAGCACTTCAAGTTCGAGCGGCGCGGCAAGCGGCGGCTGCACAGCCGGCCGAACGCGGGCGAGATCGACCGCTGCAAATGGTGGCTCGGGCAGGAGCGCAAGCTGGTCGCGCCCGCCGTGCTGGTGGCGATGGGCGCGACCGCGGTTCGCAGCCTGCTGGGCCGGCCCGCATCGATCTCGTCGCTGCGCGGCGAGGCGATCCGGCTGGAGGACGGGACGCTGATGGTGGCGACGGTCCATCCCTCCTACCTGCTGCGCATCCGCGACGCCGACGCGCGACAGGCAGAGCGCGCGGGCTTCATCGCCGATCTCAGGCGCGGCTGGCGGCTGGCGAAGGGCTGACGCCCGTCTCGTCGCGCGCCGGCACGGGCACGGCGATGGTCGCGGCGAGCGGCAGATGGTCGGAGGCTGTGCGGGCCATGAGGTCGGACGGGACTTCCGCCGCCACCGGCTCGATCCCCTCACTGACGAAGATGTGATCGAGCCGCAGTAGCGGAAAGCGCGAGGGAAAGGTGGCTTTCGGCCGCGCGCCGGCGTGGAGCTGCACGTCGCGTCCGTGGCGGGCGAGGCTGCGATAGGGCGCGGAAGTCGGCACGGCGTTGAAGTCGCCGACGAGCACGGTGGGGTTGTCGCGGCATTCGGCGCTGCCAAGCCATCCCGGCCCGAGCAGCGCCGCGACCTGCGCCATGCGCTCGCGCCGGCGCAGGCCGAGATGGGTGTTGATCACCTGAAGCCATGTGCCGCCGATGTCGACCGACACCCAGATCGCGCCGCGCGGCTCGCCGAGGGAGGGCAGCGGCGCGGCCCGGACCAGCCGCGACGGCAGCGCGGTCAGGATCGCGTCGCCATACTGCTCGTCCGCAAGGTGAAGCGCGGGGTGGAAATGCGCCTCCATGTTGCGATGGGCGGCGATGAGCCGGGCCTGGTCGAAGCCGCCGCTGCGCGCGCGCCCGACATCGACCTCCTGCAACGCGGCGATGTCCGGCCGCGCCCGCGCGACGACCTCGGCGATGCGCGCCGGGTCGATCCTGCCGTCGGTCCCGCGGCAGGAATGGACGTTGTACGTCATGATCCTGATGTGGCGCGGTGGCGGCGGGTGGCCGCCCGGTTGCTCGTGGTGCATGGCCTCGTCCATGGAAAGGGGAACCCGCGCGGCCCGGTTCCGTTCCGAACCTGAAGACCCGGATCGCGCGAGGCCGCTCATGCCCCTTTCCAGACTTCTCATCAGGCTTGCCGTCGCGCTCGCGATATGCGGCGCGGCCGTGCTGCTCCATCGCGCGCTCAGCCGCTACACGCTGGAGGAGATCGCGTCCTCCCTTGCTGCGATCCCGGCCGCCTCCTTCGCCGGCGCGGCGGCGTTCGCGGCCGCCTCCTATCTGTGCCTCACCGGGTTCGACTGGCTGGCGCTGCGCTATGCCGGCAAGCCGCTTGCCTGGCGCCGCGCGGCGCTCGCCTCCTTCGTCAGCCTGTCGATCGGCCACAATATCGGGGTCGCGGCCCTGTCGAGCGGCGCGATCCGCTACCGCTTCTACACGCGCTGGGGGCTCGGCGCGGGCGACGTGGCCAAGGTGATCCTGTTTTCCGGCGCGACGGTGGGCCTCGGGCTGGCGACGCTGGGCGGGTTCGCCCTGCTGCTTTACCCCGCCGAGGCCGAGCGGCTCGTCGGCATGGGCCGCCCGGCGCTGATGGGCGTCGCGGCCGCCTGCCTCGCCATTCCCGTCCTCTACCTCGTCGCCTGCGCCTTCGTGCGCGGCAAGCTGCGGTTCCGCCGCTGGACGCTCGACCTGCCGGCCCTGCCGCTGGCGGCGGCGCAGGTCGCGGTCGGCACGCTGAACTTCGCCTGCGTCGCCGCCTGCCTGCACCGGCTGCTCGCCGCCTTCTCGGATGTCTCGTATCTGGAGGTCGCGGCCATCTACGTCATCGGCAACGTCATGGCGCTGGTGAGCCATGTGCCGGGCGGGCTGGGCGTGCTGGAGGCGACGGTTCTCTACCTGCTTCCCGGCGGCGCGGCCATCGGCGCGCTGATCGCCTTCCGGATCGTCTATTTCTTCCTGCCGCTGGCCCTCGGCCTGCCGCTGCTGCTGGCGAGCGAATATGCCTTGCGCGGCGCGTCGGGCGATCAGGAGGCCCGGCGCGTCAGCCAGGAGAAGGCCGCGGCGGCGAGCTCTCGCGCCTCGTAGAGCGGCCGGAACGGCCTCGACGGATCGAGAAGGGCGGTTCCCGGCAGCGGCGAGGTCGGCCCCGTCAGGCTGGTGGGGAAGGGGCGCAGCCCGCGCGGGCGCGTGTTGAGACGGTCGATGGCCCCGACCAGAGAGCCCCGGCGGATCGCGGCGGCGACGTCGCTTTCGCACGCGTCGAGATGCTCGGCCAGCAGGCGGTTGCGCAGCGCCGCGATCGCCTGCCGCTCGGCCAGCGTCCGCGCCTCGACGGCGACGTCGCACTCGGTGTCCAGCCCCTCGGAGCGGTTGTTGAGGTTCGACGAGCCGACCCGCACGAAGACGTCGTCGACGACGACGACCTTGGAATGGATGAGCACCTCGCATTCGCCGTCCCCGTCCGGCACCACGGCGTACATGACGCGCAGCCGGTCGAATTGGTCCGCCTTCCTCAGGCCGCGGATCAGGCGGTCGCGGTTGTTGGCCATGACGAACTGCTCGAGCATGCCGCGCGAGGAGCAGGTCACGAGGATGGCGACGTCCGGCCCGTAGGGCTCGCGCAGGCGCTGCGCCAGCGCCTCGCCGACGCCGAAGGACGCCAGATACTGCGTCTCGATATAGATGTGACGGCGCGCGGCCGCGATGGCGTCGTGGGTGAGCCGGATCGCATGGCGCTGCTCGTTGAGGCCGTGGAGGTCGGGCGTCGTGCGCACGATGGCGGCGGCGCATCCCTCCATCGCCGCCGGCACGCCCGCCGGCCATTCGGGCGGGGGCGTCACCACGGGGGCCGGCCGGTGGTCGGTCGCGGTCTCCCAGCGCCGCCGGGCAAGGTCCGCGACCGCGCGGGCGGCCGGGCCGCGGAACATCGTCTGGACGTCGTGGACCGGGCCGTAGGACTTGCCGTTCGGCCGCATCCGGTGCGGGCAGCGGGGCGTGTGCTCGCGCGTGTCCCAGCGCCCGGCGGTGACGTCGATGCCGCCGACGAAGGCGATGGCGTCGTCCACCGTCACCATCTTCTGGTGATGCGAGCCGCGCAGGGCGTGGCGCGTGTCGAAGCGCAGGTGGATGCGCGGATGGCTCGACCAGCCGTTCCGCCGGAACAGCTTCAGGGAGCGGCCCGAATAGATCGGCCCCATCGCCCAGACGAGGATGTGGACTTCGAGTTCCGGCCTCTCATCGACCAGCCGGCGCAGCAGCGTGCCCAGCTTCTCGCTTCCCTTGCGGGGGCGCAGGCGGATGTCGGGGTTGAAATCCCAGCCGACGATGCGGATCGAGCGGCGCGCCAGCGGAAGCGTCCGGTCGAGCGCGCGGAAATACTCGGCCCCGTCGACGAGGAAGGCGAGCGAATCCGCCGTCTCGATCCGCCACGCATTGCGGCCGGGCATCACGATGGGTTGCTTCGACGGATCGGGGACGTGATGATTCATGGCGCTTCGGGCGATGGTTGGGACCAAAGCCAACTCGCGGCGCGGCCTTTGGTTCCTGTCGTGTGGCATGAGAAGATGGAACAAGGCGGCGCGCCGCACGGTTCGGGGCGAAAGGAGACGCCGCCATGAGCACGCCATTTCCCCGCCCGGAGCCCGATCCCGTTCCGCAGCCGCCCACGCCGACGCCGTTTCCGCCCAAGCCCGTGCGCGAGCCCGACCCGGAAGGGCTTCCCGACGAGGTGCCGCTGCCCAATCCCGACGAGCACGACGGCCCGCCCCAGCATGCGGGCGGATATTATCCGTCACGCAAGCCGGGGCCGGGCCGCGATCTTATCGGTCCTGCTGGTAGCCCTGATGGTGGGTGTTGATCCAGGAATTGCCCTGCTGGCCCTGCTTGTCGGGGTCGGCCTGCTTGTCGGGGCTTCTGGAGCGGGCCTCCTCCTTCGATTGCCTTGGGTCGGGCGGCCGCTTGGTGCTCTGGTTCTCCGGCGGAACCGGGGGCAGCTTCGAGGACATGGCGTTTCCTTTCCTGATCGGGATCACGCGGTCTTCCGGGGCCGAACCGGCGTTTGGCGGAATTGTTCCGGCGCCCGACCGTGGTTCATTTGCCGCATCGCCCGGTAAAATGTCCGTGCGTCGGCCCCCATCGGTCCCGTTCGGCTTGAAACGCCGGAAAAACCCGTGGATACCAAGGGTGAAGGGCGAGCCCGAAGGAGTGGGGCATACGATGCAGAAGCAGTGCAGCCAGGGGGATCTCCCCCGCGTCGATGTCGAACCCGCCCCCGGGGAATTCAACGATCTGCTGCGGGAGATCGAGAAGGAGCCGATCCCCGAGCGGCTTCTCGATCTTGCACGCCAGTTGCAGGCCGTGCTCGTGAGCCAGCGCAAGCTGCGCGAAAGCGACGGGGTCGGCGCCGAGGACTGATCCCGCCGCCCCCCGTCCGACCGCTGGCCCGAACCCTTCCTCTCTCCCTCCGAGCGATCCGGCGTCGTTGGCGCAACGGATTGATAAGCTTCCCGAAATTATCCAGGCCCGCGCCTTCGCTGGATCATGACAGCGACAGCCGATGGCGCTATCCTGCTGCGCTTCGGAGTGCCGAACATTCGTTGCGATCGACAGATCGAGGTCGAGTGAGGGGTCGGACAGCGAAGGTTCCGGGGATGCTCGATTCCATGAAGTTCCTCAATGGCGGCGGCGAAATGGCGGTGGCCATCCGCAACCACGACTGGTCCGCGACCGGGCTCGGCGCGCCGCAGGACTGGCCGCCAGCGCTGAAGACGGCCGTCAGCATGGCGCTCAACTCCAAGTTCCCCAAATGCATCGCCTGGGGGCCGGACCTCATATCGATCCACAACGACGCCTTCCGCCCCATCCTCGGCGACAAGCCGCCGGCGCTCGGCCGCTCGTTCCGCGACGTGTGGAGCGAGGCATGGCATGTCATCGGCCCCATCGCCGAGCGCGCCTATGCCGGGCAGGCGACGTTCATCGAGGATTTCCCCCTCGTCATCGACCGCTACGGCTATCCCGAGCAGACCTACTTCACCTTCTGCTACAGCCCGATCCGCGACGAGCACGGCGTGGTCCACGGCCTGATGGACACCGTCATCGAGACGACGGGCAAGATCGAGGCGCAGCGGCAGGCGCGCCTGCTCAACGGCGAGCTCGAGCACCGCATCAAGAATGCGCTGACCGTGATCCAGGCGATCATCAACCAGACCTTCCAGTCGGGGCGGGAGAAGGAGGAGATCCTCGGCGATCTCGGGCGGCGCATCGGCGCGCTGGCGGACGCGCAGACGCTGCTCACCCGCTCCAGCATGGCGGAAGCGGACATCGGCGAGGTCGTCGGCCATGCGCTCGCGCCGTTCCGCACCCGCAAGGAAAGCTTCCATGTCGAGGGAACGCCGGTCTCGCTGTCGGCCAAGCAGGCGCTGTCGCTGGCGCTTGCGATCAACGAGCTGGCCACCAACGCCCTGAAATACGGCGCCCTGTCGAGCGACGGCGGCACGGTGAAGATCGCGTGGAAGGCCGGCCGGCCGGGAACCGAGGACGAGTTCCGGCTGGACTGGATCGAGAGCGGCGGCCCGCCCGTCGCGCAGCCGACCCGCAGAGGATTCGGCTCGCGCATCATCGACACGGCACTGGCGCAGGATTTCATGGGCGAGGCCCAGCTCTCCTACGATCCCGCCGGCGTGCGCTACGCGCTGACCACGCAGATGATCCATGTCGGCGCCGATCCCCGCACCTCGGAGTAGGGCGGGGAATAGGAACCATTCCCGGCGCTGCCGCATTCCTGTCCAAGCACGGGAATCGACATGGGCATGCGCACCTTTCGCAGAAACTACCTGACACGGCCGATCTATCGCTGGGCCGCGACGATCCTGCCGCCGATCTCTCCGACCGAGCGCGAGGCGATCGAGGCCGGAACCGTCTGGTTCGACGGCGAGCTGTTCTCCGGCAATCCCGACTGGGCAAAGCTGCTCGACATGCCGCCGGCGCAACTGTCGGCGCGCGAGCAGGCGTTCATGGACGGCCCGGTGCGCGCGCTCTGCGCGATGATCGACGACTGGAAGATCGCCTGGGAGGACCATGACCTGCCGCGCGAGGTCTGGGATTTCATGCGCGAGAAGAAGTTCTTCGGCATGATCATTCCCGAGCGCTATGGCGGCCTCGGCTTCTCCAACACCATGCATTCGGAGGTGGTGCGCACCGTCTCCTCGGCCAGCGTCGTCGCCGGCGTCACGGTGATGGTGCCGAACTCGCTCGGACCGGGCGAGCTGCTGATGCATTTCGGCACCGAGGAGCAGAAGGACCACTGGCTGCCGCGCCTCGCCGACGGGCGCGAGATGCCCTGCTTCGGCCTGACCTCCGAGGAGGCCGGCTCCGACGCCGCCGCCATGACCGACCGCGGCGTCATCGAATACGGCGTCCACGAGAGCCGGCGCGTGCTCGGCGTCCGGCTCGATTTCGCCAAGCGCTACATCACGCTCGGGCCGGTGGCGACCGTGATGGGCCTCGCCTTCAAGCTCTACGATCCGCAGAACCTGCTCGGCGAGGGCGAGGACCGCGGCATCACCGTCGCCCTGCTGCCGACCGCGACGCCGGGCGTGACGCATGGCGAGCGCCACATCCCGCAATTCACCCATTTCCAGAACGGCCCGCTCCACGGCAAGGACGTGTTCATCCCGCTCGACTGGATCCTCGGCGGCCGGGAACGGATCGGCCAGGGCTGGAAGATGCTGATGACGGCGCTGGCCGCCGGACGCGGCATCTCGCTGCCGTCGCAATCGGCCGCCTCGGCGGCGATGTGCGCCCGCGCCACGGGCGCCTATGCGCGCGTGCGCCGCCAGTTCGGCATTCCGATCTCGCAGTTCGAGGGCGTGCGCGAGCATCTCGCCGGCCTCGCCGCCAACGCTTACCTGATCGACGCGGCGCGGCGGCTGACGGTGGCGGCGCTGGACGAGGGCCACAAGCCGTCGGTGATCTCGGCGGTCATGAAGTACCACGCCACGGAGCGCATGCGACGCTCGATCGAGAAGGCGATGGACATCCATGGCGGCAAGGCGATCATCGACGGGCCGCGCAACCACATGGGCGGCCAGTACCGCTCCGCGCCCATCGGCATCACCGTCGAGGGCGCCAACATCCTGACCCGCAACCTGATGATCTTCGGTCAGGGCGCGATCCGCTCGCACCCCTTCATGCTGAAGGAGATGGAGGCGCTGTCCGAGCCCGACGAGAAGGAAGGGCTCGGCGCGTTCGACCGCGCCTTCTGGGGTCATGTCGGCCACGCGCTCGCCAATGTCGGCCGCTCCTTCGTGCGCGGCTGGTCGGGCTGCGCCATCGCGCCCGCGCCGGATGCGGCCGACCTGCCGCACCACTGGCAGCGGCTGTCGCGCTACGCTTCCGCCTTCGCGCTGCTTTCCGACATGGCGCTGCTGACGCTCGGCGGCGCGCTGAAGCGCAAGGAGGCGATCTCGGCGCGGCTCGGCGACATCCTGTCGGAGCTCTATTTGCTCGCCGCCGTGCTGAAGCGCTTCGAGGATGAGGGGCGGCAGAAGGCCGACCGGCCCATCGTCGACTATTTGATGGTCGAGGGCGAGGAGCGCATCTGCGCCGCCTTCGACGGCGTGCTGCGCAACCTGCCGGCGCGCTGGGCGGCGCTGCTCGTCCGGCTCGTCGCCTTCCCGTTCGGTATCGCCCATCGCGCGCCCTCCGACCGCCTGACCGACAAGGTCGCCGAGACGCTGCTGACGCCGTCGGCTCAGCGCGATCGGCTGACACCCGGCCTTTATCTCGGCGAGGGCCGGCAGCATCACCCGATGCGCGATCTCGAGGAGGCGTTCCGGCTCGTGGTCGAGGCCGCGCCGCTGGAGAAGAAGCTGCGCGAGGCGAAGCTCGACGATGCCGGCGAGGCACGCGAGCGCGGCCTGATCTCCGACGAGGAATTCGACCGGCTCGCCCGCGTCGGGGAGGCCGTCGCCCGCGTCGTCGCCGTCGATGCCTTCCCGATGGAGGAGGTGTCGCCGCAGCGCGCCGGCAAGGCGCGCAGCGAGGCGGCCGAATAACCGCGCACCCGCACAGAACTTTTCGCCGCCTTGCGCGTTCGCGTTGATCGAGGAAGGAGAATTCCCATGCCTGCGAAATCCAAGGCCCAGCAGAAGGCAGCCGGCGCCGCCCTGTCAGTGAAACGCGGCGAGACCAAGAAGAGCGCGCTCAAGGGCGCGTCGAAGGAAATGGTCGAGTCGATGAGCGAAAAGCAGCTCGAGGAACTGGCCTCGACTAAGCGCAAGGGCAAGCCGGAGCGCGTTTCCGGTTCATGAGCAACGAGGAGATCCTGCTTCGCCTCGGGGTCGCGACGCTTGCCGGCGTCCTCCTCGGCCTCGACCGCGAGCTGCGCGGCATCGCCGCCGGCATCCGCACCCATGCGCTGGTGGCGCTGAGCTCCGCCCTCATCACCGTCTCGGCGATGATGATCCACGAGGATTTCACCCGGCAGGGCCATTCCGGGGTCGACCCGCTGCGGGTGGTCCAGGGCCTCGCCCAGGCGGTCGGCTTCGTCGCGGCCGGGGCGATCTTCTTCGCCAAGGGCACGGTCCATAATCTCACCTCCGCCGCCAATATCTGGCTCGCCGCCGCGGTCGGCATCGCCGCCGGGGCCGGGCAGACGGTGCTCGTCATCGCCGGCGTCGGCATCGGCGTCGCGGTGCTGACGCTGGTGCGGGTGCTCGAAAAGGCGGTTCCGGGCACCACCAAGTCGGACGACTGAGGGGTCTGCGCGGAACATTCCCGTTGTTGCGGCATTGCTGATGAAGGCACACGGGAGGGATTGGATGCATGGCTGAAGCCTATTGCGGCCCCGCGCCGTCGCCGGAGGCGCTGCTTGCGGCATGGAACGCCGATGTCGTGGCCATAGGCCTGTGCGCCGCGCTGGTGCTCGCCCATGCCCGCCGGGGTGTGCCCATCGGCCGCCTGCCGCTCGCCGCCGCCATCCTCCTCGTCCTCACCCTTTTCCTGTCGCCGCTCTGCGCGCTGACGGTCGCGCTGTTCTCCGCCCGCGTCGCCCATCATGTGCTGCTGGTCGCCGTGGCCGCGCCGCTGCTGGCGCTGGCCTTTCCCGAACGGGCGGATGCGCCGCGCCGGATCGGGCTTTCCCTCCTCGTCGCCCTCCATACGGTCATCCTGTGGCTCTGGCACGCGCCGCCGGTCTACGAGGTCGCGATCCGCGGCGCGCTGCCCTACTGGACGATGCAGGCGAGCCTGCTCGCCAGCGCCGTGCTGCTGTGGCGGCGCATCCTTGCCCCGCGAACCGGGGCCGGCCCGGCCGTGCTGGCGCTGCTCGCCACCGTCGTCCAGATGGGCATGCTGGGCGCGCTGCTCACCTTCGCGCGCGAGCCGCTCTACGCGCCGCATTTCACCACGACGCTCGCCTGGGGGCTGACGCCCCGCGCCGACCAGCAGCTCGGCGGCCTCATCATGTGGGTTCCGGCGGCGCTGCCCTATCTCCTTGCCGCCGCGCTGTTGATCGGCAGCCGCCTTGAGCGGTCCCCGGCGCAGGCCGGCCGCCGATGATCTGGCTGAAGGTTCTCCATCTCGCGGCCATCGCGGTCTGGAGCGCGGGCCTCATCTGCCTGCCGGGGCTCTACGTGCAGCGCGCCCATGTAGCGAGCCGGGATTCGAAGCACCGGCTTCAGGCGATGGTGCGCTTCCTCTATGTCGCGGTCCTGTCGCCGGCCGCCTTCGTCGCCATCGGCAGCGGCACAGTGCTGATCTTCGTGCGCCAGTCGTTCGAGCCGTGGTTCTCGCTCAAGCTCGCTCTCGTCGGCGCGCTGGCGACGATCCACATCCTCACCGGCCTCGTCATCATCCGCCTGTTCGAGTCCGGCAACATCTATCCCGTCTGGCGCTTCGTCGCGGTGACGGCGGCGACGCTGGCGGTGGTGACGGCGATCCTGGTCGTGGTGCTGGCCAAGCCCGAATTGCCCGACCTCTACCCGCAGGCGATGGCGGAGCCGGGCGCGCTGGCGCGGCTCGTCGCCGACCTCAATCCTTTTCGGAGATGAGGAGGCCGATGCCGTGATCGAACACCAGCTTGCCGCCATGCCAGCCCGCCAGCGCCGTGAAGATGCAGGCGAGGACCGACACCATCAGTCCGTGCGGCAGCACCACCGTCTCGTCCATGAGGCGCAGGCCCCAGTTGAGGCCGGCGATCGAGATCAGCATCATCGCCGCGACCGCATGGGTCCAGCTCGCGACGCGCTTGCGGATGCCGGCGACGATGACGAGCTCGGCGGTGCCGAACAGCCCCGCGCCGACGCCGGAGATGAAGGCGAGGCCGGCCGCCCAAAGCCCGGCGCGCAGCCAGAACGGGTCGGCCGTCCACCAGTAGAAGACGTCGCAGCCGAGCGTCGCGATGACGAAGGCGATGGGGAAATGCACGCTCATGGCGTGGAGCGGATGGCCGGCGACCGCGACGGCCGACGCCACCGGCTCGCTGGCCACCTCCTCGATGACGGGATTGCCGATGTCGCGAGTTTCGTTGTCGCGGGTTTCGTTCATCGCCGTTCTCCTCTGCGCAAGGCAAGCGCGGGAAGGGCCGGATGGTTCCGTGGCCGCCGCGTTTTCCTCGCGCCGGCGCTGCTTGCCGCGCCGCTCGCCGCCGGCTGCGCCGGGCCGCTCTCGGCGCTCGCGCCCGAAGGGCCGGCGGCGCGCGGGGCGGCGCTTCTGTGGTGGATCATGCTCGCCGGCGGCGGCGCGATCTTCGTCGTCGTCTCGGCAATCCTGATGCTGGCGATCCTGCGCCCGGCGGCGCTGCGCGCCTTCGGCGCAGGGCGGACGATCCTGTGGGGCGGGCTCGTCGTCCCGACGATCATCCTCGCCGCGCTGGTGACGGCGGCGCTGGCGCTGGGCGAGCGGCTGCTCGCCACCCCGCGCCCGCCGGAAGACGCGCCGCTGCGCATCGAGGCCGTGGCGCGGCAATGGGTGTGGGAGTTCCGCTATCCCGGCGGCGCGGTGACATTCGACCGACTGCACATGCCGGCCGGGCGCGACGTCGATTTCACCGTCACCAGCGCCGACGTGATCCACGCCTTCTGGATACCGCGGCTCGGCGGCAAGATCGACGCCATCCCCGGCCATGACAACGTCGTGCGCCTGCGCGCCGACCGGCCGGGCGTCTATGGCGGGGTCTGCGCCGAGTTCTGCGGCACCGGCCATGCGGTGATGGCCTTCACCGTCGAGGCGCACGAGGAGGCCGGCTTCGCCGCCGCGCTGGCCGGCAGCGGGGAGGGGGACGAATGAGCGCGCGCGAGGAGAAGCCCGGCCCGATCCGCCTCCACCGCGAGCTGACGGCGATCTGGGACACGCCCTCCAGCTGGGGCCGGCTGTCGGCGGTCAACCACACCGTGCTCGGCAAGCGCTTCATCGTCGCCGCCTTCGTCTTCTTCGCTATCGGCGGGCTGCTGGCCATGCTGATCCGTGTCCAGCTCGCCACCTCGCAGACCGCCTTCGTCGGGCCGGAGCTCTACGGCCAGATCTTCACCATGCACGGCACGGTGATGATGTTCCTGTTCGCGATCCCGATGTTCGAGGGTTTCGCGATGTACCTCCTGCCGAAGATGCTCGGCGCGCGCGACCTCGCCTTTCCGCGCCTGTCGGCCTACGGCTTCTGGTGCTACGTCTTCGGCGGCTCGATCCTGATCGCGGCGATGCTCGCCGGGGCCGCGCCCGACAGCGGCTGGTTCATGTACACGCCGCTGTCGTCCTCGGCCTATACGCCCGGCATCAACGCCGACGTCTGGCTGCTCGGCATCACCTTCGTCGAGATTTCGGCGCTGTCGGCGGCGATCGAGATCGTCGTCTCGATCCTCAAGGTGCGCGCGCCGGGCATGAGCCTCGAGCGCATGCCGATCATGGCGTGGTATCTGCTGGTCACGGCGCTGATGATGCTGTTCGGCTTTCCCCCGCTGATCCTCGGCTCGATCCTGCTCGAACTGGAGCGCGCCTTCGACCTGCCGTTCTTCGACCCGACGCGGGGCGGGGATTCGCTTCTGTGGCAGCACCTGTTCTGGCTGTTCGGCCATCCGGAGGTCTACATCATCTTCCTGCCGGCGGCGGGCGCGGTGTCGATGATGATCCCGACCTTCGCCCGCCACGAGCTGGTCGGCTACCGCGCCGTCGTCGTCGCGGTCGTCGCCGTCGGTTTCCTGTCGTTCGGGCTGTGGGTGCATCACATGTTCACCGTGGGCATCCCGCATCTGGCGCTCGCCTTCTTCTCGGCCGCCAGCGGGCTGGTGGCCGTGCCGACCGCGGTGCAGATCTTCGCCTGGATCGCCACGCTGGCGCAGGGGAGAAAGGTGCGCCTCGACGTGCCGATGCTCTACCTTGGCGGCTTCTTCTTCATCTTCGTGATCGGCGGGTTGACGGGCGTGATGCTGGCCATGGTGCCGTTCAACTGGCAGGCGCACGACACCCATTTCGTCGTCGCGCACCTGCATTACGTGCTGGTCGGCGGCTTCGTCTTCCCGATGATGGCAGCCGCCTATTACTGGCTGCCGCACCTGACCGGCCGGGTCAGCGACCACCGGCTGTCGGTGCCGGCCTTCTGGCTGATCTTCGGCGGCTTCAACCTGACCTTCTTCCTCATGCACCTGACCGGGCTCACCGGCATGCCGCGCCGCGTCCACGCCTATCCGCCCGCGGCCGGTTGGGACTGGCTCAACCTGATCTCCTCGGTCGGCGGCTTCCTGATGGCGGCGGGCTTCGCGCTGTTCGTCGTCGATCTCGTCGTGCAGGTGCGCTTCGGCACCGCCTTCCGGCGCAATCCGTGGGGCGCGCGCACGGCGGAATGGGCGACGCCCACGCCGCCGCCGTCCTACGCTTTCGCCTCGCTGCCGAAGATCGAGGACCGTGCCGACCGGCTCGACCCGGACAGGCTCGGCGCGGAACTGGCCGGCGGCCAAGGCTATCTCGGCTTCGCCCGCAACGGCTGGATGGAGACGCTGGGCGTCGACATGGCGAGCGGCCGGCCGGGCGAAATCATCGTGCTGCCGCGCCAGACCTACAGGCCGCTCGTCAGCGGGCTTGCTACCGGCTGCTTCGTGCTTGCCCTGCTGTTCAAGTTCTATTGGCTGTCGCTCGTCCTGCTCGCGCTGGCGATCGCCTCGCTTTTCGCCTGGACGGCGGGCGTCGGCACCCGCAGCGATCTCGGTCCGCTCGCCATCGGCCATGGCGAGACCGCCCCGGTCCATTGGGAGACGCAGCGGCCGCCCTCGTGGTGGGCGATGGCGTTCTCCTGCGCCGCCGACGCGACGCTGTTCGCCTCGCTGCTGTTCGGGGCGCTGTTCCTGTGGCTGGTCGCGCCCGGCTGGCCGCCGCCCGCCGTGGCCGCGCCGGCATGGGGACCGGCGCTCGCCGCCGCGCTCGTCCTCGTCGCGACGGCCGCCTGCGGGCGCAGGGCCGTCGCGGCGCTCGGGCACGGGGCCTCCCCGGCCGCATGGCTCGCCGCCTGTGCCGGCGCGCAAGCCGCGTGCGTGGCGCTGTTCTGGTCGATGGCGGCCGGCGTGCCGGCTCCGACCGCGCATGCCCATCACGCCACCGTCTTCGTCATCCTCGTCTATGCCGGCATCCGCGCCGCGCTCGGCGCGCTCCTCGCCGGCTACGGGCTGTGGCGCAACCATGCCGGCTATGTGTCGCCGGTGCGCAGCCTCGATCTGCGCATCGGCGTGCTATGGCACGACTACGCGGCGGCGACGGGCCTCGTGGCGCTCGGCGCGGCGATGCTGACGGCGTTCCTCGCCGGAACGGTGGAGGCGGGCGGATGAGCGGGCGCGGGCTGCTCATGCTCGCGGCCGGCTTCACCCTCTGGGCCGCCGCCTTCGTCGTGCTCTACGCCATGCTTTCGGTCGGCTGCCGCTTCGGATGGGACGGGATCGAGCTCGCCGGCGGCGTGACGGTGCAGCGGGCGCAGCTCGTCGTGCTCTTCCTCGCCTTCCTTGCCGTCGGTGCGTGGCTCGCCGTCCGCCTGCGGACAGGCCCCCGTGCGCCGTTCCTCTCCCGTGCTGCCTATCTCGCGGCGCTCGCCGGGCTGGGCTCGATCGTGTTTTCCTTCGCGGCGGTGTTCGCGCTTTCGGAGTGCGTGTGATGGCGGGGAAAGAACTCCCACGGGTGGTCATCGTCGGCGGCGGCTTCGCCGGCCTCGCTTGCGCGCGCGAACTCGGCGGCGCGGACATCGCTGTCACCGTCATCGACCGCCGCAACCACAACCTGTTCCAGCCGCTGCTCTATCAGGTGGCGACGGCGGCGCTGTCGCCGGGCGACATCGCCGAGCCGATCCGCAAGACTCTAGGCCGCCACCGCAACGTCACCGTGCTCCTCGCGGAGGTGACGGGCATCGACCTCGACGCCCGCACCGTGCTGACCGACCGGCTGGAGCCGGTCCCGTTCGACCATCTCGTCCTCGCCACCGGGTCGGACTACAACTATTTCGGCCATGACGACTGGCGCGAGATCGCTCCGGGCTTGAAGACCATCCGCGAGGCGCGCGCCGTCCGCCAGCGCCTGCTCACCGCCTTCGAGGAGGCGGAGATGTCTGCCGACGAGGCGGCGCAGCGCCGGCTGCTCACCAGCGTCGTCATCGGCGGCGGGCCGACCGGCGTGGAGATGGCAGGCGCCATCGCCGAGCTCGGCCGGTTCATGGTCTCCCGCGACTTCCGCAACATCGGCGCAGACCGCCTGCGGGTGGTGCTGGTGGAGGGTGGGCCGCGGCTGCTGCCCGCTTTTCCGGAGCCGCTCGCCGCCTATGCCGCGGGCCGGCTGGAACGCCTCGGCGTCGAGATCATGACGGGGCGCATGGTCGAGACCATGTCCGCCGAGGAGGTGGTGGCCGGCGGAGAGAGCATCCCGGCCGGGGTCGTCGTGTGGGCCGCCGGCGTCAAGGCCTCGCTCGCCGCGCGCTGGCTCGGGGTCGAGGGCGACAGGATGGGCCGCGTTCCGGTCGATGGCTGGCTGGAGGTCGCGGGGTTCGACGGCGTCTACGTGCTCGGCGACACCGCCCGCGTGATCGACGAGGCCACCGGCGAGCCGTTGCCGGGGCTGGCGCAGGTGGCCAAGCAGCAGGGCCGCTGGCTCGGCCGCGCCTTGCGCCGCCGCATCGCGCGCGGCGAGCGCGGCGCGCCCTTCCGCTTCCGCAACCGCGGCAACGCCGCCGTCATCGGCAACAATGCGGCGGTGTTCGACTTCGGCTGGAGCCGGCTGAAGGGCCGCGCCGCGTGGTTCCTGTGGGCGCTCGTCCACATCCTCCTTCTCGTCAGCTTCGAGAAGCGGCTTCTGGTGTCGGTGCAATGGGCGTGGCGCTACGTCACCCGCCAGCGCGGCACGCGCCTGATCGACGAGCCGCTTCCCGTCGAGCCGCAGGAGGAGCCGGCCCCGGAACTCACCGAGCCCGATCGCTAGGGCTGCGTCCGTCGCGCGGAGAGAACGGCGACCGGCGGCGCAGCGCCTGCGCGCGCACCCAGCCGGGCAGCAGCTCCGCCATCAGGCTTCTCAGTCTCTGCCACATCCTTGCCTCCTGTCCTGCTGCCCGCCTGAGGAGGGAACGAAGCGGCAGGGCCCGCGTTCCCGTTCTTTCACCGACGGTCCGTCCCGCCATGGCGCCACGCAATTTCTGGAAGGGCTATTTGCGGCTATCGCTCGTCACCTGCCGCGTGGCGATGACGCCGGCCATCTCGACCCGGCAGAAGGTGCGCTTCCACACCATCAACCGCGTCACCGGCAACCGCGTCGAAAGCCGCTATGTCGACGAGGCGACCGGCAGGCCGGTGCGCGAGGAGGACCAGCGGCGCGGCTATCCGGTCGCCGACGACCGGCTGGTCGTCATCGAGGACGAGGAGCTGGAGGCCGTCGCGCTCGAAAGCACGCGCACCATCGACATCGACATGTTCGTGCCGCGCGACGACATCGCCTGGATCTGGCTCGACAGGCCGCATTACCTGACGCCCGACGACAAGATCGCCGAGGAGGCCTTTTCCGTCATCCGCGACGCCATGGCCGCGACCGGCATGGTCGGCATCTCGCGCCTCGTTCTCTACCGCCGCGAGCGCGCGGTAATGCTCGAGCCGCGCGACAAGGGCATCGTCGTCTGGACGCTGCGCTACGGCGACGAGGTGCGCGAGGCGGAGGACTATTTCGGCGGCATCGACAAGGCGAAGCCCGACGCCGGGGCGCTGAAGCTGATCGGCCGGCTGATCGACGAGCGCACGACGGACTGGGACCCGGCCATGGTCGCCGACCCCGTGCAGAAGCGCCTGAAGGCGATCATCGCCGCGCGCAAGCGCAAGCAGAAGCCCGCGCCGCGCCGGCGCGGCGGCGAGGACGAGCCGGCCGCCACCCCCGACAACGTCGTCTCGATCATGGATGCGCTGCGCCGCAGCGTCGAGGCTGAGAAGAAGGCGAAGAAGCCGCGCTGAACGGCTTTGGAGGTTGCCGACGACCGGCTGCCGCCCCTCATCCGCCCTTCGGGCACCTTCTCCCCGTGAACGGGGAGAAGGGGAAGGTGGCGAGGCTGCGGCAGTCTCTCCTCTCCCCGTTCACGGGGAGAGGATGCCGGCAGGCAGGTGAGGGGCGGCGCAAACGGCCAACCAGCTACTTTCTTCTGCCCGTCGCGCCGGCAATTTCCAGCGGCCGCGCCGCCTTGCGGAAATCCGCCCATGGATCGGCGGCGAGGTTGTCGAGCCGGGCGGCGGCGTTGGCGACCGTGAAGTGACCGGATCCGACGGAGGGCTCCAGCTCGTCCCAGCCGAGCGGCATGGCGACGGTCGCGCCGGCGCGCGCCCGCGTCGAATAGGGGACGATGGCGGTCGCGCCGCGGCCGTTGCGCAGATAATCGATGAAGATCCGGCCCTTGCGCTCGGCCTTGGTCGCCTTGGCGATGAAGCGCTTCGGTTCGTCGGCCGCCATCGCCACAGCGAGATCGCGGGCGAAGCCCTTGACCGTGTCCCAGCCGGCCTTCGGCTTCAGCGGCGCGGCGACGTGCAGGCCCTTGCCGCCCGTCGTCTTGACGAAGGCCGCGAGCTTCGCCGCTTCCAGCCGTGCGCGCACCTCGCGCGCGGCGTCGAGCATGACGCTCCACGGCACGCCGTCGCCGGGGTCGAGGTCGATCACAAGCTGGTCCGGCTTTTCGAGGTCGTCGAGCCGCGCCTGCCAGCCGTGGATTTCGAGCGCAGCGCCCTGCACCAGCCCGATCAGCCCGTCGAGCGAGTCGATGGCGAGCAGCGAGTTGTCGCCTTCCTCGTCCAGCGGGTCGACCGCGGTGAGAATCTCGCGGCTGACGCCCTTCCACGCATGCTTCTGGAAGAAGCATTTGGCCGCCGTGCCGCCGGGGCAGCGCAGCAGCGCCAGCGGCCGCCGCTCGACATGCGGGGCCATGAAGCGCCAGACCTGCGCGTAGTAGCTCGCCAGCCCCTCCTTGGTGACGCCGGCATCCTTCCAGTAGACGCGGTCGGGATGGGTGAGGGCGACGGTGGGCTTTGCCCGCGCGGGGACCCTCGCGGCCGGCGCGGCCTCGTCCTCGCGCACCACCTCGGCCGCGGGCTTGTCCTCGCGCAGGCCGCGGAAGGCGGCGTGGCGCAGGATGCCGTCGGCGGTCCAGTCGCGGAACTCGACCTCGGCCACCAGCTCCGGCTCGACATAGCGCACGCCGCGCCGCGCGGTCGTGTCGAGCCGGTCGGCGAAGGGGGAGGCGTCGCGCTCGATCTGGCTCAGGCGCTTGAACAGGTCCTCTGCGACCACCCGGCTGAAGCCGGTGCCGACCCGGCCGGCATGGCGCAGTTCGCCGTTCTCGTTGACGCCGAGCACCAGCGAGCCGATCGCGCTCGCCGAGGTCGAGGACGGCACGTAGCCGCCGATCACCAGCTCCTGCCGGTTGCCGCATTTCGACTTGATCCAGTCGCGGCCGCGGCCTGAGCGGTATTTGCCGCTGGCGCGCTTGGAGACCACGCCCTCGAGGCTGAGCCGGCAGGCATGGCGCAGCACCATCTCGCCGTTCTCCTCGAAATGCTCGCTGTAGCGCAGCTCCGGCGGCGCATCCTTGAGGAGACGGGCTAGCGCCGCCTTGCGCTCGACAAGCGGCGTCTCGCGCAAATCCTGCCCGTCGAGATAGAGAAGGTCGAAGGCGTAGAAGGCGAAGCGGTCGCTGCGCCCGGCGCTCAGGTCAGCCTGAAGCGCGGAAAAATCCGACGCGCCGCCCGAGGCCTCGACCACCAGCTCGCCGTCGATGAGCGACTGGCTCGCCGGCAGGGCGGCGAGCGCCTTCGGCACCGCGTTGCCGAACCGGCCCGTCCAGTCGAGGCCGCCACGGGTGAGGAGGGTCGCCTTGCCGTTGTCGAGACGCGCCTGAAGCCGGTAGCCGTCGAACTTGATCTCATGCACCCAGCCGGCCCCGTCGGGCGCGTGCGGCTTCAGCGCCGCGAGCTGTGGCGGCACGAAGTCCGGCATCGCCGCCTTCTTCGCGCCCTTGATCTTCTCGGCCGCCGTTGCCTTGACGATCCGGCCCGTCTTCGACGACCAGCCGGGTTCCTCCTTTTCCACCTCTGCGATGCCGCGGCCGGTCTTCACCGAGTCCGGGCGTTCCTCCAGGATGTCGGGGTCGCCGGCCTCGCGTGCATGGGCGTCATCGCCCTTGACGAGCAGCCAGTTGTCGCGCTTCTCGCGCGGCCTGCGCGCCATGCGGATGAGATGCCAGCGCCCGTCGAGCTTCTCGCCGTCGAGCTCGAATTCGAGATGGCCCTTGGCGAGGCCCTTCTTCGCGTCGCCGAGCGGCTTCCAGGTGCCGCGATCCCAGACGATCACCGTGCCGCCGCCATATTCGCCCTTGGGGATGGTGCCCTCGAAATCGCCATAGTCGAGCGGATGGTCCTCGACATGGACGGCAAGCCGCTTCTCCGCCGGCACGAGGCTGGGGCCGCGGGTGACGGCCCAGCTCTTGAGAACGCCGTCCATCTCCAGCCGGAAGTCGTAGTGCAGCCGGCGCGCGTCGTGCTTCTGGACGACAAAGCTGTTGCCGGCCGCGCGCCTGGCTTGCTTGCCCTTCGGCTCGGGCGTCCGGTCGAAGTCGCGCTTGCTGTGGTAGGTCTCGAGCGCCATGGCTCAGCCCGCCTTGCGCCGGGGGGCCGGCTTGGCCGGCTTCTTCTTGGCCGCTGCCGCGCTTTCGCGCAGCGCCTCCATCAGGTCGATCACCTTGCCCTCGGCCTTGCGCTTCGGCTTCCTGATCTCGCGGCCCTCGATCTTCGCCCGGACCAGCTCGGCCAGCGCCGCGTCGTAGCGGTCGTCGAACGCGGCCGGATCGAACGCGCCTTCCTTGGTGGCGATGATGTGCCTGGCCAGATCGAGCATCTCGCGCTTGATCTTCATCGACGGTATGTCCGCGAACGCCTTCTCGGCCGGCAGCACCTCGTAGTCGAAATTCAGCGTATTGGCCATCAGGCCGCAGCCGCGCGGGCGCAGCATCACCGTGCGCAGCCGGCGAAAGAGCACGGCGCGCGCCAGCGCCGCCACCTTCTTGCGGCGCATGCCCTCGCGCATCAGGGTGAAGGCCTCCTCGGCCCCCTCGTCGGCGGGGGTGACGAAATAGGGCTTGTCGAAATAGGCGGTGTCGACCTCGCCGCAGGGAATGAAATGCTCGACGGCGAGCCGCTTGTCGCTCTCGGGAACGGCGGCCGCGATCTCCTCCGGCTCCAGCACGACATAGCTGCCCTTCGCCGTCTCGTAGCCTTTCACCTGGTCCTCGCGCGCCACCGGCTCGCCGGACTGCTCGTCGACATAGTCGCGGCGGACGCGGTTGCCGGTCTTGCGGTTGACGATGTGGAAGGAGATGCGCTCGGAGGTGGTGGCCGCCGCATGGAGCGCGATCCCGCAGGAAAGCTCGCCGATGCTCAGATAGCCTTTCCAGATTGCGCGTGCCATGGCGACGGCCTCCTTTCGCTCGAAAAACACGGAGCACACGCCAAGGTTCCGCCGCGCCTCGCTTCGCGGCGGAACGGCTGCTCCGGCCTTCGCGCGCCAGCCTACCAGCGGCCGTCCGCGCTCTGCGAATGGGCGCCGCCGGGGCTCGATATCGCCGACAGGGCCGCGCCGACCTCGTGCTCCGGCGCGCTGCGGGCGAGGTCGCCGAGCGACAGGATGCCGACGAGGCGCTTGTCGCGGTTCACCACCGGGATGCGCCTGATCTTCTGGTCGGCGAGATTCTGGCAGACCTCGTCGGCGTCCTCGTCCTCGAAGCAGTACTTGATCTCGGACGACATAACGTCGCGGACACATCGTGTCGGGCCCCTTGCCGAGCGCCACCGCCCGGATGGCGATGTCGCGGTCGGTGAGCATGCCGACGAGCCGGTCGTGATCGCCGACCGGCATGACGCCGGCATCGATGTCGGCCATGACCGAGGCCGCCTCGCGTATGGTCTGGTCGGGCCGCGCGATCTGGACGTCGCGGGTCATCGCTTCGCTTACTTTCATGATCCGGTCTCCTTTTTCCGGTCCCTCCGCCCGTCGTTGCCCGAGGGGGAGTTAAAGCGTTGCGTCAGGCGGCCTCGTGGCCGGCCTTGCTTGCCGCGCCGCGCGCCTCGCCTTGCCCTGCGGGTGGCTTGAGCGCGGCGAGGAAGGCGGCGAGCCATGCCGAGGCATTCTGCCGGGTCACATGGTCGAGAAGCGCCGCGTGGCGGCGCTGGCGCTCCTTCAGCGGCATGGTCAGCGCCCGGTGGAGCTGGCGGGCCATGCCGTCGATGTCGTACGGGTTGACGATCAGCGCCTGGCGCATCTCCTCCGCCGCGCCGGCGAATTTCGACAGCACGAGCACGCCTGGATTGTCGGGGTCCTGCGCCGCGACATACTCCTTGGCGACGAGGTTCATGCCGTCGCGCAACGGGGTGACGAGGCCGACCTGGCTGCCGCGGAACAGCGGCGCGAGCTTGCCGCGCGACACCGGGCGATGGATGTAGCGCACCGGCGTCCAGTTGAAATCCGAGAAGCGGCCGTTGATCGAGCCGGCCAACGCCTCCAGCTCCATGCGGATGTCGCCATAGGCGTCGACTTCCTCGCGGGTCGGCGGGGCGATCTGGAGGAAGGTGACGGTCTTCTCCAGCTCCGGGTGCCGCTCGAGCAGCCGGCCGAACGCCTTCATCCGCTCGGGCAGCCCCTTCGAATAGTCCAGCCTGTCGACGCCGATGATCTGGCGGCGGCCCAGCACCTGCCGGCGCATCAGGTCGATCTTCACCTCCTCGTCGGCGTCGTCCGCCAGCGCCGCGAATCCGGCGGCGTCGATGCCGATCGGGAACCTGTCGATGAGGACGGTGCGTTCGCCGACGCGGAACCGGTTCTCCCCGAACTCGACCGCCGGCGTGTGCTCGGCGAGATAGAGCTTGAAATTGCCGGCGTCGGTGTGGGTCTGGAAGCCGATCACGTCGTAGTCGAGGAGCGCGTCGACCAGCTCCGCGTGGTTGGGCGAGGCATGGAGCAGGTCGGGCGGCGGGAAGGGGATGTGCAGGAAGAATCCCATGCGCTGGCGGCAGCCGAGCCGGCGCAGGTGGCTGGCCAGCAGGATCAGGTGATAGTCGTGGCTCCAGACGAGGTCGTCGGGCTTCAGGAACGGGACGAGCTGGCGGGCGAAGGTCTCGTTGACGCGGCTGTAGCCGGCGAAGAAGGCCGGCCGATAGTCCACGAGGTCGAGCCGGTAGTGAAAGAGCGGCCACAACACGCTGTTTGCATAGCCGAAATAGTAGTCGGCGACGTCCTGCGGCGACAGCGGCGCGGCCACCCGCTTCACCTTGCCGATGGTCTCGACAGTGAGTTCGCCGCCGGTCTCGCCCTCCTTCTCGCCGTTCCAGCCGAACCACACGCCGCCCCGTTCCCGGAGCGCGTCGGCCAGCGCCACGGCCAGCCCGCCGGTCTGCGTCGAGGCGCGCAGATCGGCGACCCGGTTGGAAACGATGACCAACCGGCTCATGCCGGCGCCCCCGGCCGGCAGGCTTGCGGCCGCGCGCGGGCCGCACTGGCCGGGCTTCCGTCGGCATGGGAGGGGAACGCTCGGGCAGGATGGGGCATCATGGCAGGAGGGCGGCTTCGCTTTCTTTCCTTTTTCTCGCTACAGTCCGAACACATGGGCGGCGCATTTGTTCCCGGATCGCGTCAACCCGCCGCCAGTTGCTCCAGCCACGCGGCGAAGGCGGCGCCGTCGGCGGCGCGGTAGCGCGCGGCGGTCTCGCCCGGCCCGATCTTCAGCGACACGCCGCCCATGGCGTTGACGACGGCGAAGCCCGCCTCGTCGGTGACGTCGTCGCCGGCGAAGAACGGCTGGCGGCTGCGGAACGGCGCTTCGCGCATGAAATCGGCGATGGCGTCGCCCTTGGTGCGGGCGGAGAGCTTCATCTCGATGACCATCTTGCCATCGACCAGCTGGATGCGGCCGTTCTCGCGCGCGAGGTCTATGGCGAAGGCGAGGCAATCGGCCGCCATCTCCGGCCGCTTGCGATAGTGCAGCGCGACCGATCCCGGCTTCACCTCCGCCAGCAGGCCCGGGCGGCCCTCGACGAAGCCGCCGACGAGCGAGGCGAGCCGGTGTTGCGCCCCGGCGTCGATAGGGTCCTGCGTCAGGCTGCCGCCCGCATCGCGCCGCTCCAGCCCATGGACGCCCGCCGCCGGCAGGCGCAGCGGGTGGAGCATGGCGTCGAGCTGGGCGATGCTGCGCCCGGAGACGACCGCCACCGCCCCGCCGGCGGCGCGGTCCAGCCTGACGAGCGCGGCGCGCGTCGCCGGCGCGATGCACGCTGCGGCGGGATCGGAGACGATCGGCGCCAGCGTGCCGTCGAAATCGAGGAAGAAGGCCGTGCGGGAAGGCGCGAGAACGGCGGTCGAGATATCGGGGATCGGCAAGGTCGTGCTCCGGCTTTTGTTCCGTCCAATGCCCGTCGTCCCGCCCGTGTTCCGTAATATGTGCCGTGCGGCCCGGCGAGGGAAGCGGGAACGGTGGGAAGCGGGAACAATGCCTCGCTCGCGGCGGTTGGGCTGAGCCCATTCCATAACGAGGAGCCCGATCATGGACGACATCAAGCGAAGCGACGAGGCCGCCGAGGAAGTGGCGAAGCAGCACCGCATCCAGGCGCAGGTCAATCGCGCCGACGAGGAGCGTGGCGACGAGGAAGCCGAGCCGGAAGCGATGCAGGCCGGCGCTCGGACCTATCCCGTGCCGCCGTTTCCTCCCCAGCATCAGGCCAAGCCGGGCGACGAGACGCTGCTCGAGCCGGCGCCGATGTACGACGCCCCGTACTGGCGCGGCTCCGGCAAGCTGGAGGGCAAGGTGGCGCTGATCACCGGCGGCGATTCCGGCATCGGCCGGGCCGTCGCCGTGCTGTTCGCCCGCGAGGGGGCGGATGTCGCCATCGCCTATCTCAGCGAGCACGAGGACGCGGAGGAGACGCGGATGGCCGTGGCCGACGAGGGCGGGCGCTGCCTGCTGCTTCCCGGCGACGTGACGAGCGAGGCCTATTGCCGCGAGGCGGTGGCGGCGGTGATCGAGGAGTTCGGCGCGCTCGACATCCTCGTCAACAATGCCGCCTTCCAGTACCACGCCTCGGGGCTCGACGAGCTGACGACCGAGCATTTCGACACGACGATGAAGACCAACCTCTACGGCTATTTCTTCATGGCGCGCGAGGCGGTGCCGCACATGGAGCATGGCGCGGCGATCATCAACACCGGCTCGATCACCGGCATCGACGGCAGCGAGGAGCTGCTCGACTATTCGATGACCAAGGGCGGCATCCACGCCTTCACCCGCGCGCTCGCCGGCAACCTCGTGTCGAAGGGCATCAGGGTCAATGCAGTCGCGCCCGGCCCGGTGTGGACCCCGCTCAACCCGTCGGAGCGGCCGCCCGAGGAGGTGGCGCAGTTCGGCGCGAAGACGAAGATGAAGCGGCCGGCCCAGCCGGAGGAGATCGCCCCGGCCTACGTGTTCTTCGCCTCGCCGCAATGCTCGAGCTACATCACCGGCGAGATCCTGCCGATCATCGGCGGCTACTGAGAGAGTGGAGAAAACGGCGGGAACATTTTCCGCGAAGGCGCGGTTAGGCCCGTGTTCACCCACGAAGCAAACGTTGAAGGAGGAAATCATGACTCCCAAACTTCTCATTGCCGCCGCGCTCTCGCTCGGGCTCGGCACCGGATTTGCCATGGCGCAGAACGACGTGATCCAGCCCGACGCGTCTCCCGCGCCCGGCTCGGAGACCACGCTTCCGATGGGCTGGGAAGGCCCGATAGGCGATGCGTTCTTCGCCGACCCGGCGACCGGCACCCTGCGCACCGAGGACGAGGTCCGCGCCAACTGGCAGGGCCTGACCGAGGAACAGCAGGCCGAGGTCAGGGCCTATTGCGCCACCGTCGACACGGCTGCCGCCGCGCCGCCCGACGACCAGATGACCACCGGCAGCATCACGCCGGGCGACGCCGCGCAGGTCGCGGCCGTCGAACAGGCCTGCGAGTGGGTCGACGCCATGTGATGACGCGCAGCCCGTCAGGGGCAGCGTTCGAGGCGGGGTCCAGGCCCCGCCTCTTTCATCTGGAAGGGGGAATTTTCCGTAGCCCGTCGATCTTGATGTTGTCCCCGAAATCGGGGTCCGCGCCGAAAACCGCCGCCTTGACCAGCGAGACGGCGGTGCGCAGGCGGCCGAGGCCGCCCCATAGCTCGGCATCCTCGGGGCGGAAGACGATCAGCCGGATGGCGGGGTCGTCTGCCGTCTTCCACCATGCCCTGTCCGGCATGGCGAACAGGTCGCGGATCGCCGCCCTGTCGTTCGACACCGTGGCATGGCCGGTCAGGGCGAGATAGGTGTGGGCGCGGGTATCGGCGAAGGCCAGGGAGACGGTCGGGAAGCGGCGGATCTGGTCGTCCTTCGCGCCGGCTTCGTCGGTCAGGAAACAGATGACGTTCTCGTCGCGACGGGGTCGTGCGGCGACGGGCCGCGCGCGCTGGCGTTCCCCGTCCCATGTCGTGAGCATGCAGATGCCGATCGATTCGACGATGCCCCACATCGTGCCGATCACCTCGTCGCGCGAAAGACTGCCGAACCTCGTCATGCCGATGCCGTTATTCGTAGGGAAGCAGCGCGAGGCCGGTCCCGACCGCGCCGACCGCGAAGGTGGCGGCGAAGCCCCACAGCATCATGGCCGCGGCGAGCGGCTCGTGGAGGAGGAAGCCGAGGCCGCTGTAGAGGATCACGCAGACGAATCCCGCCGCGAGGCCGAGGGCGAAGCCGCCGGCGAAGTCGACGAGAAGGAAGCGCATCAGGGGTGCCATATGCGTCGAACCGCCGCAGGGAGCGAATGTTCCCCGCGGCGGCTGGCTCAGGCAGGCCGGCCATTGCCGGCCGGATCAGGACGGGTCAGCCGATCGGCTCGAAGAGTTCCGGGTTCTCCTCGCCGTCGACGTCGAGCCATCCCGCCAGCCCGCGCTCGACGCGGGAAAGCGAATGGTCGACGAGGACGTAGCGGCCCGGCACCTCGAGCTTGAACTCGACGATGGTCGCCCCGCCCGCCGGGACCGTCACGGTCTGGACGTCGGTCTGCGGCGGCGACGTCACCGAGCCGTTGAGATAGACGCGGTCGAATATCTCGCCGATGACGTGGAACGACGAGACGAAGTTGGGGCCGCCGACGCCGAAGAAGATGCGCACCGTCTCGCCCACCGACGCCTTCAGCGGATAGTGGTCGGTGAGCGCCCCGACATGGCCGTTGAGGACGAAATATTCCGGCCGTTCGTTGAGCAGCTTGTCGTAGCTCTCGGTGAGCGTGCCGGTCGAGCCGAACGGTTCCTCGGTGTAGATCTCGCCCTGCATGACGTAGAACTCGCGGTCGACGGGCGGCAGCCCGCCTTCCGGCTCGACGAGGATCAGCCCGTACATGCCGTTGGCCATGTGCATCGCCACCGGCGGCACAGCGCAGTGATAGACGTAGAGCCCCGGATTGAGCGCCTTGAAGCGGAAGGCCTTCTCCTCGCCCGGCGCGGCCAGCGTCGCTTCCGCCCCGCCACCGGGGCCGTTGACGGCGTGGAAATCGACATTGTGCGGCATCCAGCTATCTTCGTGGTTGCGCAGGTGGACCTCGACCGTGTCGCCGACGCGCACGCGCACGAACGGCCCGGGCACGGTGCCGTTGAACGTCCAGTAGCGGAAGGTGGCGCGGTCATCGAGCTTGGCTTCCAGCTCCACCGTCTCGAGATCGACACGGACGGTCTCCGGCCCGCGCTCGCCGATCGGCGGCGGCACGACGGAAGGGTCGTGCGCGATGTCGTTCGCCACCGGCGAGGGCACCGAATAGGCGCGCTGGCTCAGATGCCCGGCCGGCGCGCTGCGCGAGGTGTGCCCGGTTGCGTGCATGGCCATGTGGTCCTGCGCGGCCGCCTCGCCGGCAAGGGCCAGCGATCCGAGCGTGAGGCCGGCGGAGCCGGCAAGGAGCGAGCGGCGGGAAATCGATCCGCTGTTCTCGTGCCCCGGCGCCGCGGCATGGCTGTCCTGGTCCGCCGTCGGGGTTTGCGGGAAAATCGGTCGGTTTTCGGTCATCGTTCCATCCTTGGTTGCTGATGCCCCTCGCCCCCTGGGGGCGAAATCTCCTCGCGGCGGGGAAGTTCCTTGTCATTGTCCGCGAGGGCCGCGCCGGCGGCCGCGCGCCGGGTACAAAATTTCCCCCTCGGCCGGAACTTCCCAGCAGGGTCCGCATTAAATTTCGAGGGGCAATTGCTCAGCGCGCAATGAGGAGGCCAGCCCGGTGCCGGCACTGAAAGAGCAGGACTCCGCAGCTCCGCAGGCGGAAATAGTCGATTTGATTCCCGCGCTGCGCGCCTTTGCCAGAACCTTCTACCGGGAAACCAGCGAAGCCGACGATCTGGTGCAGGAGACGCTGACGCGCGCCCTCGCCAGCATCCATCAGTTCCGCCCCGGCAGCAGCATGAAATCGTGGCTGTTCACGATCATGCGCAACGCCTTCTACACGAAGATCAGGATCGAGACCCGCGAGGCGCCCGGCGCTGCCGAGTGCGTGTCGCAGCGCCCGGCGGCGGACGCGACGCAGGAATGGTCGGCCCGAGGCCGCGAGATGGAGCGGGCGATCCAGCGCCTGCCGGAGCAGCAGCGCGAGGTGCTGATGCTGATCGGCGTTCTCGGCGTCTCCTACGACGAGGCCGCGCGCATCTGCGGCTGCGCGATGGGCACGGTCAAGAGCCGGCTCAACCGGGCGCGGCTGAGGCTGCTCGACGAGCTGGGCGAGGACTCGCCGAACTCCTCGGTCCAGCATGACGAGAGCCATCCCGTCGGGTCGTTGCAGCGCCCGAGATGAAGACATCGCGCCGGCCCGCCTCGACGCGGTTGCGGGCCGGGGCGGCAGGCATTTTGATGAGGTGAAGAAATGGTCAAGCTACCCGAAACCAAGGCACGCCAGGGACGTCTCGGACGCCCCGTCCTTTTCGTTCTCGTCATAAGCCTGCTTCTGGCGATGGTCGTCTGGTGGGGTGTCGAACTCTATGGCGATGCCATCGCGCCGGAAGAACCGGTCGGCAGCGCCCCGCAGGAGGAGCCCGCCGACACGCAATAGGGCCGGCGGGCCGCAGGCCGCCCTGCGGCGTCACGCGTAGGGCAGCTTGCCGAGCGCGGAATAGCGCTCGTTCAGGGCGTCGAGCCGCTGCATGTCCGCCTTGGCGAGCCGGATATCGAATATGTCGAGGTTTTCTTCCAGATGCTCCCTGCTGCCTGCCTTGGGCAGCGGCACGACGCCGTGCTGGACGTCCCAGCGCAGCAGGATCTGCGCCGGGGTCTTGTCGTAGCGCTCGGCGATCGTCGCCAGCGTCGGGTCGTCGAGGCGCGTCATGCGGGTCAGCGGGCTATAGGCCTGAAGGACGATGGCGTTCTCCTCCGCATGGCGCAGCATGTCCTCGCTGTGCCCGAACGGGCTCCATTCGATCTGGTTGACCGCCGGGACCACGCCCGTCGCCTCGGCCAGCGCGTCGATCGCGGCGGCGGAGTAGTTGCTGACGCCGATGTCGACGGCAAGGCCGTTCTCCTTCGCGCGGATCAACCCCTGCCAGAGGATTTCCCCGACTCCGTCCTGCGGCGGCCGGTGGATGAGGACGAGGTCGGCATGGTCGAGGCCGAGCTCGTCGAGGTTGCGGCCGAGCGCCTCGTAGGCGTCGTCGGTGTCCTCGACCTTGGTGACGAGGTAGAAGTCGGGCCGGGGGAGGCCGCTGCGGCGGATGCCTTCGCCGATCCCTTCCTGGGTGCCGTAATCGCCGGACGTGTCGATGAGGCGATAGCCGACCTGCAATGCGGTCCTGATCGCATCGGCGGTGTCGCGCGTCAGCTTCCAGGTGCCGAGGCCGATGACGGGGATGGTGTTGCCGGTGTGCAGCATCCTGTCGCTCGTCTTGTCGAACATCCTGTCGATAGCCTTGTTCATGGCCGGTCCTTTCTCCTTGCGTGGCGAAACGCGAGGCCGCGCCGCGCCTTTCGGGAAGGCGCGGGGCGGTCTCGTGTCGGGGGGATTTGCTAGCGGTCGCCGCGTTGCTTGAAGGCGTCGCCGAGGGTCCGCTTCTCGGGGTCCTTGAGATTTTCCCCGGCGGCGTCGCGATCCTCGGCCGGATCGTCCTTGGCGGGCAGGTAGCCGCGCGGCCGGTTTTCGGGCGGCCCTTCCCAACGCGGTTTCTGGTCGCTGGTGCCGGGAGGGCCATTCTTCGGTGTGGTCATCTCTCGTCTCCTTCGCTGGGGAGCTAACCGGCAAGCGAGAGAGATGTTCCGGGGGCCGCTTATCGCAGCCGCGCGCCGATCGCCTCCATCTGCTCGATCTCGCGGCGCTGCGCGTGGTCCTCGTCGTGATGCGCCATCAGGAGGCCTTTCCGCCCGTCAGGTCCGCGGCAGCGGCTTCGCCCCGCCGCTGATGGCGGTGGTGGTGATGGAGACCGGGTCGCTGGCCGGGAAGCTGTCCTCCAGCCCCTCGTCGAGTTGCTCCTCGAGCGTTTCCGCGTCGAGCTCCCGGTCGGTCGCGGTGGGCTTCACGTTACGGGAGTCGGCGAGCGTCTCGCGGATGATGCCGGCCTCGCGCAGCCGGGCGCTTTCGGCCGCGAAGGCGCGCGAGGGGGCTGTGCCGGGGTCTTCCTGATGGTTCTCGATGGCTGCCATGCCGTCGAGCGCGGCGCGGATGTTGGCCGCCGCCTCGCCGGTCGCCTGATCCAGTGCCACCACCAGGATTTCGCGCAACGCGTTCAGCCTGCCTTCGATTTCCGCATTGGTCAGATCGGACATGACATCGCCTCCTGGTCGAGAGTTTCGCAGACAGCGGAAACGGGGCCGCGCCGCTTATGTTCCGCGCCGGGAACAATCTCCGGCAGGGTCCGGTTCGAAGGACACGCAGCCACCGGCGCGGCCCCGGACGACGCGGCGGACGCGCTGGCGGCATCGGCAAGAACCGCCGCCGAGGAGGCCATGCGATGACCAGCCCCATGCCCGATCCCGTCCCCCGCCCGCCGGACAATCCCAATCCGGGCGATCCCGCGCCGCCGCCGGCACCGCCGGAGATTCCGCCGCCCGGCGAGCCGCCGCCGGACCTGCCCGGCCCCGGACCCGATGAGACGCCGACGCCCGCGCCGCCGGAAACCGAGCCCCCGTCCATCCCGGAAGAGGTGCCGCGCGGCGGCGGGGTGCTTTCGCGGGCGTTGCTGCTGGGCGCCGCCCTGCTGCTCGGCGGCGGCATGACGGCGGCGCTCGCCGACGAGGATGTTCCTTCCGGGGTTCCCGAAACGAGGAACGGCGACGATCCCTGTCAGGTCGAGCCGCTGCCGCCGGGCGATGAGGAGAGCCGCGAGGGTGAGCGCGCCCGCCCGGCGCTGGAGGAGTGCAACGGCGTCCTCGCGCCGCCGCCCACCGGCGACGAGGAGATCGAGGAGCCGCCGCCCGATACGGGGACGACCCCGGTCATTCCGCCGGGAACCCTTCCCGAATCCGAGCCGGAATAGGCTTCAGCTTCGCGCGAACGGTTTGCTGAGGAACGGCGATCCGGCGAGGCCGAAGCGCCATGGCTGCTCCACCGCCTTCGAAATGCCGATGCGCGGGCCGACGACGAGGTCGCGCGGCCCGGCGGCCGGCCGCAGCACGAACGGCGCGTCGAGGAAGGAGAGCCCGTCGAACGAGCGGTCGACGCCGAGGGCCTGGGCGAGCCGTCCCGGGCCGGAGCAGAGCTGGCGCAGCCCGGCGACGCGTCGGCGCGCATGCATGGCCTCGATGCCGGCGCGCGGCTCGATGGCGCGCAGCAGCACCGCGTTTCGGGGCCGGCACACCGCATTCAGGCACCAGTGCATCCCGTAGGAGAGATAGACATAGGCCGAGCCCGGCGCCTCGAACATCGTGCCGTTCCTGCGCGTCGGGCCGCGATAGCTATGGGAGGCGGGATCGTCCGCCGCGTAGGCCTCGGTCTCGACGATGACGCCGCCGACGCCGTCGACCATAAGCTCGGCCCCGATGAGGTCGCGCGCAACAGTGACCGCGTCGCGGTCGAAGAAGCGGGCGGGTGGCATCGTGGTCATGCGTCGGCTGTCTTTCGCGATTGCGATCGTCGCCGTTCTTGCCACAGCCGCGCTTGCGACGGAACCCGCCGCGCGAGGCGCGCGCGGAACAATCCGGATGACGGGACGTTCGGCGGAATCGCGAAGCAACCGAGGAAGGCAGCGATGATGGAACCGTCCCAGCCTGTGGCGTCCGCGCTGCCTGGCCAAGGACCGCGCATCGTGCTCACCCATGGCGGCGGGGGCGAGGGCCACGAAAGCGCCACCCATCGCGTCGTCGCCGAGCGCATCGCCGCGCTGCTCGGCCTTCCCTTCGGCGGCGCGTGCGAGGAGGCCGGCGGCCTCGCCGCATCCTACCTCGTGCCGCGCAATCCCCTGTCCGGGGCGGGCGAGGCGGCCCGATACGGCATTCGCGGCGAGGGCGATCTCTTCGGCTGCTGGGTGCCCCATGCGTGGATGGCGACGAAGGCGATCGTCCACCCGCTGGTGGCCACGGACGCCGCGTCCCCGCCCGGCTGGTCGCACGTCCTCGCCGGGGAGGCGAGGGGGTTGACGCTCGACGGCTTCGCCGCCTTCTCCTCGGTGGACGCGCTTGTCGCCGGCCGCCGCCTGCTGCGGCGCGGCGCGGTGCGGATAAAGCCGACGGGCGCCGACGGCGGCCGCGACCAGATCGTGGTGCGCAGCGAGGCCGGGCTGGCGAGCGCCGTCGAGGATTTGTGCCTCGACGGGGAGCTGACGGACAGCCTTGTGCTGGAGGAAGACCTCGAAAGCGTGAAGACCTACAGCGTCGGCCAGGTGCGCCTGCCCAGCCGGACGACCAGCTCCCGGACGATCAGCTATTGCGGCACGCAGTCGCTGACGCCCAACAATGACGGCGCGGCCGCCTATGGCGGCTCCAGCCTGTTCGTGGTGCGCGGCGGGTTCGACGCGCTCCTTTCCTGCGCGCTGCCCTCCGAAAGCCGCGAGGCGGTGGAGAAGGCCGTCGCCTTCGACGGGCTGGTCGACCGCCACTTCGCCGGCCTGATCGCCTCGCGGCGCAACTATGATGTCGCCTGCGGCGTTGACGGGGAGGGCCGCCGGCGGATCGGCGTCCTCGAGCAGTCGTGGCGCGTCGGCGGCGCGACCCCGGCGGAGATCGCCGCGCTCGAGGCGTTCGCGGCCAACCCGCGCCTGCAAGCCGTGCGCGCCCGCTCGGTCGAGGTCTATGGGCGCGAGCCTCCGGTTCGCGACGACGCAACGATCTACTACCGGGGCGAGGATCCACGGATGGGACCGCTGACGAAATACGCATGGGCGGATGAGAAGATTTGAAGGTTAGCGCATTGCACATACCCGTTGCGGATTCCCGGCTCGCCGGCCAGCTCGTCGAGCCGCGCACCGGCGTGCCGGGCGTCCTGTTCATCCATGGCTGGGCCGGAAGCCAGGAACGCGACAAGAAGCGCGCCAAGGCGCTGGCCCAGCTCGGATTCGTCTGCCTCACCTTCGACATGCGCGGCCATGGCGACACCGCCGAGCGGCTGCGCATGGTGACGCGCGAGGACAATCTCCATGACGTGTGCGCCGCCTATGACGCCCTCGTCGGCCAGCGGCAGGTCGATCCCGATTCGATCGCGGTGGTCGGCAGCAGCTACGGCGCATATCTCGCCGTGCTGGCGACGGCGCGGCGGCCCGTGCGCTGGCTGGCGCTGCGGGTGCCGGCGCTCTATCGCGACGAGGACTGGACGACGCCCAAATTCGATCTCGACCGCAAGGAGCTCGCCGCCTACCGCCAGCGCATCGTCTCCTACGAGGACAATGTCGCCATCGAGCAGTGCCGGCGCTTCACCGGGGACGTGCTGATCGTGGAATCGGAGAAGGACGAGATCGTCCCCCATCCAGCGGTCGCCAGCTATCTCGCCTCGCTGATCGCGGCCCGGTCCGTCACCTATCGGGTGATCGCCGGCGCCGACCATGCGCTGAGCAGCTCCGAAAGCCGGCGCGACTACGACCAGATGCTGGCGCACTGGCTACGCGAGATGATCTTCGGCGCGCGCTCCTGAGGGACAATTCCGGCCGCCGGCCTGCGCGGATATGAAACGTGATGAGCGCCGCCGCGAATTGTCTGGCCCCGGGTCCCGGATAGTGCGAGGGTCCGGTGTCGTCCTGTCGTTTCAGGGGAGGGGAGGCCGACGAGCCTTGCCCACGCATCCTGAAGGGAAATGACATGATCGATCTGAATCGATCCCGTTCGGGCATTTTCTATCCTCACGAGCTCGAATGGATGGCGCGGGAGCTCCGCAAGGGCGACAAGCCCGATGAGCCGGCTTGCGAACGCGAGGAACGGGCGCGCTACATCGTCAGCAGCCGCGACCTGTTGCGCGAAGAGCTTTCCGACGCATAAGGGCGACGGCCGCCTCCTTGAAGCACGAACGCCGGCCGCTCCCGCGGGAGCGGCATGAGGCGCTTGTCGGCCCGCGCGTCCCGGCAACCTGATCGTCCTGAAGCTGATCCGCGATGTCGGCATGGGCGTCGCGCTGGGCCTGTCGGCCGCGGCGCAGCTTCTGGCGATCCATCGTCATGGTCGCCACGGGCGCGTCCGGCTCGTAGCGCCTCACGAGGCCGGGGCCGGGCCGGGTTCGTCGTCTTCGGTTTCCAGAAGGTCGATCAGCGCGCCGACGCGGGAGTCGGGCAGGGGGCGGCCCTCGCCCATCAGCGCGTCGTCGTTGTGCAGCCAGTTCCACGCCTCGCGCAGGTCATCGAGCGAGGCGCCGGTCGCGACGAGGCTCGCCGCCAGCTCGCTGTCGACGGGCCCGAGGACGGAGACGATCTCGTCATAGGTCATCGCTGTGCTCCCGGATGATGGTCGCTAGCATGGCTAACCCGCCGGATGGGGCAAAGTTCCGGGGCCGCTTCGGCCCGGCCGCTCCTTCCCGATCTTCCGCTTGCATTTGGCCGCATCGCCGCCGAAGCTGAACCCCGACCCGAAGGGCGGGGAGCAGAGGAGGAGGCCATGCAGCATTTCGTACCGAGACAGCTTTCGTTCACTGTTGCCCTGACGCTCGGCTCAGCGCTGGGGTCGGCCGCGTTCGCGGCCTCGCCCGCGCCGGCGCAGGGCGAGAACGGCATGGTGGTGAGCGCCCAGCACCTCGCCTCGCAGGTCGGCGTCGACGTCCTGAAGAGCGGCGGCAACGCCGTCGACGCCGCCGTCGCGGTCGGCTACGCGCTGGCCGTCGTCTATCCGACCGCCGGCAATCTCGGCGGCGGCGGCTTCATGACCATCCGCCTGAAGGACGGGACGACGACCTTCCTCGATTTCCGCGAGCGCGCGCCGCTGGCCTCGACGCGGACGATGTATCTCGACGCCGACGGCAACCCCGTCCCCGGCGCGTCCACCGACGGCTACCTCGCGGTCGGCGTGCCGGGCTCGGTCGCCGGCATGGAGACGGCGCGCGAGAAATACGGCACCAAGACGCGCGAGGAGCTCATCGCCCCGGCGATAAAGCTGGCCAGCGAGGGCTTCGTGCTCGAGCCCGGCGACATCGCCTCCTTCGCCGAGGGCAACGACATGCTGGCGCAGGACGAGGCGGCGGCAAAGATATTCCTCGACGACGGCAAGCCGCTGGAGCTGGGCGCGCGGCTGGTGCAGGCGGACCTCGCGAAGTCGCTGACGGCGATTTCGCAAGGCGGCGCCGACGCCTTCTACAAGGGCGAGATCGCCGACCTGATCGTCAGCGCGAGCACCGCCCATGGCGGCATCCTGGCGAAGGAGGATTTCGAGCAATACGCGGTGCGCGAGCTGGAGCCGGTCAAGTGCAGTTATCGCGGCCACGACATCGTCTCCTCGCCGCCGCCCTCGTCGGGCGGGCTGGTGATCTGCGAGATCCTCAACGTGCTGGAAGGCTACCCGATCTCCTATCTCGGCTACGGCTCGGCCGAGACGGTGCGGCTGATGGTCGAGGCGATGCGGCACGCCTTCGTCGACAGGAACACGGCGCTGGGCGACCCGGATTTCGTCTACAACCCGGTCGAGAAGCTGACCAGCAAGGCCTATGCCGAGGAAATCCGCGCCCGCATCGACCCGTACCGGGCGGGAGTGAGCGAGGCGCTGAAGCCGGCGGGGTTCGGCGAGTCGGCGGAGACGACGCACTATTCGATCATCGACAGGGACGGCAACGCGGTGGCCGTCACCTATACGCTGAACGGCTCGTTCGGCATCGGCAAGGTTGCCGAGGGCACCGGCATCCTGCTCAACAACGAGATGGACGATTTCACCATCAAGCCCGGCGTGCCGAACCTCTACGGGCTGGTGCAGGGCGAGGCCAACGCCATCGAGCCGAAGAAGTCGCCGCTGTCGTCGATGAGCCCGACCATCGTCTCGAAGGACGGCGAGCCGTTCATGGTGATCGGCAGCCCCGGCGGCGCGCGCATCATCACGATCACGCTGTCGGCGATCATGAACGTGGTCGATCACGGCATGGACCTTCAGGAGGCGATCGACGCGCCGCGCATCCACCATCAATGGCTGCCGGACCGGGTGCTGATGGAGCCCTATGCGCTGTCGCCGGATACGCTCCGGCTGCTCGCCGGCATGGGCTATCGCGTCGGCGTCGACCCCGACTGGACGATCTGGGGCGAGGCGGCCGGAATCCTCGTCGGCGGCCGGAACCTGAAGCAGATCGCGGCCGGCGACGGCGCGCGCTACTACGGCGCCATCGACAGCCGGGCGACCGCCGGCGCGGCCATCGGCTATTGAAGGAAGGGAGCGCCGCGCGAGCGGCGCATCCCGCTCAGCCCTCGGCCTTCATCGTCCGGGCGATCTCGATGAGCTTGCCGCGGTCGCTGCCGTGCCGGGCCACCAGCTCCTTCGCCTGCAAGGGCGAAAGGTCGGTGTTCTCGACGAGGTAGCGGATGGTGGCTTCCTCTTCATTGTCGGGATCGAGCCATTCGTGCTTGTCGTCGGTCATTCTGCATCCTCCTCCGGTGGCGGCGCGCCGTCCTCGGGGGCAATCGCCGGAGCGATGTCGGTCTGCGGCGGCTCAGCAGGCTGGGTGGCGTCGCCGTCTGGCGCGGCGGGGAGGGCCGGGGCGCTCTCGCCGGCCGCACCGTCGAGGGGCGTTTCGGCTTCCTCCACCCTGTCGGTCGGGATCGGCTCCGGCGTCACCGCGCCGTCGGCGTTGGCGACGCGCCAGACGGTGTTGCCCGCATCGTCCGCGATCAGCAGCGCCCCGGTTCCGTCGATGGCGAGGCCCACGGGGCGGCCGCGCGCCTGGTCGCCGTCGAGGAAGCCGGTGACGACATCCTGCGCCGGTCCCGACGGCCGACCGTCCGCGAACGGGACGAAGATCACCTTGTAGCCGTTGAAGGCCCTGCGGTTCCAGCTACCGCGATTGCCGACGAACGCGCCGTTGGCGAACGCCTCGGGCATGGCGGAATCGTTGGTGAAGGCGAGCCCGAGCGCCGCCACATGGCTGGACAGCGCATAGTCGGGAGCGATGGCGGTCTCGACGAGGTCGGGGCGCGGGGGGTAGACCCGCTCGTCGACATGCTGGCCGTAATAGCTCCACGGCCAGCCGTAGAAGCCGCCTTCCTGCACCGAAGTCATATAATCGGGGACGAGGTCCGGGCCGAGCTCGTCGCGCTCGTTGACGACGGTCCACAATTCGCCGGTCTCGGGGTGGATGTTGAGGCCGTTCGGGTTGCGCAGGCCCGAGGCGAACACTTTCGCCGCGCCGGTCTCGCGGTCGACCTGCCAGATCGCCGCGCGTCCCTTCTCCGCCTCGAGGCCGCGCTCGCCGGCGTTGGAGTTCGAGCCGACCGACGCGTAGAGGGTGCGCCCGTCCGGGCTGAGCGCGAGGTCCTTGGTCCAGTGGTGGTTGATCGGCCCGCCCGGCAGCGGCGCGAGGATCGTCGGCTCGGCGGTAATCTCGCTCGCCCCCAACTCGTAAGGGTAGCTCAGGATGGCATCCGCCGCCGCGACGTAGAGCGTGCCGTCATGCCAGGCGACGCCGAACGGCGAGGTCAGGCCGGTCAGGAGGTCGACGCGCTCGTCTACCTCGCCGTCGCGGTCGGTGTCGCGCAGCAGGGTGATGAGGTTGGTTTCCTTGTCCCCGCCGCCGTCGCCGGCGGCCATCGCCATGATCCAGCCCCGGATCACGTCCTTCGGCCGGTTGAGCGGTTTGTCGGGCGGAGCCTTGGACTGGACCACGAGCACGTCGCCGTTCGGCAGCGTGTGGACCGTGCGCGGGTTGGCGAGGTCGCGCGCATAGGCCGTGACGACGAGGCCGTCGGGCACGGTCGGCGTCTGCCCGTCCTGCCAGCCCACCACCTCCGCGACCTTGAGGTCGGGCAGGAGGCTGCGGGAGGGAGCGGGAAGCACAGGGTCGGGCCCGACCTGCCGGCTCACGTCGAAGTCGTCGGCTTCGCCGCAACCGGCAAGCGCGATGGATGCGCCCGCCAGGGCCAGAATGGGCAGCGATCTAGACATGGCGCACTCCGATCCGGCCGAAGAACGCGGTCAGGCACATCGCGAGCACGGTGAGCACGGAGACCGTCAGGCCATAGGGCATGACGGCGGTTATGCCGTCAGCGGTGTGGATGAAATTGTTGAGGGTGGCGAGCACGAGGACGACGAGCCCCGCGACATAATAGGGCCAGGGGAACCGTATCCCGCCCAGCAGCCGGACGATGCCGGCGAGGCCGGCGAAGACGATGCCCGCGAACAGCAGCCATTCGGAGAAATGCAGCCACTGGAGGTTCGCGGTCTGCCAGTAGGCGATGTCGGTCGCGACGGTCAGGGTGAACGCCGCTATCGGAAACGCGGACAATATGCGGTAGGTCGAATCCGCCGCTCTGACGCGGGCGGATGGCGCGTAGGTGTAGCTCATAGGTGTCGCCTCGAATATGTGCCTCCAATCCGATACGGGCGACCGCGCAAATGGTTCCAAATTTGGTTGGGCGCGGGTGGGAGCCGGGAACCGGGGCGCGCCGTGTTCGTTGAGCCGGGCTGAAGTCGGGGGCCCTCGAATGCGCAAGCTTGACCTGCGGACCGGAACGCCGGTGTGGAATGCCTATCGCTCGCCCCGGGTCGCGGAGGAGCGGCTGACACGCGACCTGCGGACCGACGTGCTCGTCGTCGGCATGGGCATATCCGGCGCGATGACGGCTGACCTGCTGACGGAAGCCGGCCATGAGGTCGTCATGATCGACCGGCGCGGACCCTCTCTCGGCTCGACGCCGGCCACGACCGCGCTGGTGCAGTTCGAGGTCGACGTGCCGCTCACCCGGCTGCGGCGGACGATGGGGGCCGAGAAGGCGACGCGCGCGTGGCGGCGCGCAAGGCTGGCGGTGGCCAACCTGCGCGGGCGGATCGAGGAACTGCAGATCCTCTGCCGGATGGCCGGCCGGCCGACGCTCTACCTTGCCGGCAATGTGCTCAGCGGCGGCGATCTCAGGGAGGAGGCGCAGACGCGCGCCGCCGCCGGGCTCTCCGCACGCTATCTGACGGCCGGGGCGCTCGAAGCCGGCTTCGGCATCGCGCGCGACGGCGCGATCCTGTCGGACGGCAACCTCGCGCTCGACCCGGTGAAGCTGACGACGGGCCTGCTTTCGCATGCGAGCGGCCGCGGGGCGCGCCTGTTCGCGCCGGAAGAAGCGGTCGCGATCCGCCATCGTCGCGGGTCCGTCGAGGTCACGACCCGGTCCGGCCACAGGATCGAGGCCCGCCACGTCGTGCTCGCGACCGGCTACGAGCTGATGGACGCGGTCAGGAACGACCGCCACCAGATCATATCCACCTTCGCGATCGCCACGCGCCGCCAGCCGAAGGACAGGCTGTGGCCGGGCGAGGCGCTGATCTGGGAAGCCTCCGATCCTTACCTTTACCTGCGCACCACCTATGACGGGCGTGTCATCTGCGGCGGCGAGGACGAGGAATTCGCGGACGAGGCGACCCGCGACGCGCTGATCCCGCAAAAGGTGAAGCGCATCGCCGACAAGCTCGGCAAGCTGCTTCCCGCGATCGACCCGACGCCCGACTTCGCCTGGGCCGGCAGCTTCGGCACGACGCCGACGGGCCTGCCGCTGATCGGCACGGTGCCCGGCAGGCCGCGCGTCTTCGCCCTGATGGGCTATGGCGGCAACGGCATCACCTTCTCGCGCATCGCCGCCGAGTTCATCCGCACCGCGCTCGCCGGCTATGAAGACGCCGACGCAGACCTGTTCTCGTTATAGGGCGCCCGGCGCCGCTTCATGGCTTCTGCCGTTATGACGAGCGGCCGACGCCAAAATAGTGGATGCCATGATCCGACACCGTTCCGGGGTCGTAGAGGTTCCGGCCGTCGAAGATGACGGGGGTCTTGAGCGCCGTCTTGACGAACTCGAAATCGGGCGCCTGGAAGCCCCGCCATTCCGTCGCGATCACCAGCGCATCGGCTCCCGTCAGGGCAGATTCCCGGCTGTCGACGAGAACGAGGTCGTCGCGCCCGCCGTAGATGCGCCGGCATTCGTTCATGGCTTCGGGGTCGAAGGCGCGCACCCTGGCGCCGGCGTTCCACAGGGCCTCCATCAGCGTGCGCGAGGGCGCGTCGCGCATGTCGTCGGTGTTGGGCTTGAAGGCGAGACCCCACAGGGCGAACGTCCTTCCCGCCAGATCGCCGTCGAAATACTGCGAGATCTTGCGGAACAGGAACTGCTTCTGCTCCATGTTCCGCGCTTCCACCGCCTTCAGCACCCTGGCGTCGAAGCCGATGCCGTCGGCGGTGCGGATCAGCGCCTGCACGTCCTTGGGAAAGCACGAGCCGCCATAGCCCGCGCCGGGATAGATGAAATGGTAGCCGATGCGCGGATCGCTGCCGATGCCGCGCCTGACGTCCTCGATGTCGGCGCCGAGCCTGTCGGCCAGATTGGCCATCTCGTTCATGAAGCTGATCTTGGTGGCGAGCATGCAGTTGGCCGCGTACTTCGTCAGCTCGGCCGAGCGCGCCTCCATGACGATGATCTTTTCATGGTTGCGGTTGAACGGGGCATAGAGCTCGCGCAGCACATGCTCGGTCCGCGCGTTCGAGGTGCCGATGACGATGCGGTCGGGCTTCATGAAATCCGCGACGGCCGAGCCCTCCTTCAGGAACTCGGGATTGGACGCCACGTCGAAGGTAAGGTCCCCGCGGCCGCGCGCGGCGAGCGCCTCGGACAGCCGGGCCCGGACGAGATCGGCCGTGCCGACCGGCACGGTGGACTTGGTGACGACGACGCGGTGCCCGTCCATGTGGCGGGCTATCGAGTCGGCGACGGCGAAGACATATTTGAGGTCGGCCGAGCCGTCCTCGTCGGGCGGGGTCCCGACGGCGATGAACTGGACTTCGCTGTGCCCGACGCCATCGGCGGCCTCGGTGGTGAAACGCAGCCGGCCCGCGGCGATGTTCTTCTTGACGAGCTCTTCCAGCCCGGGCTCGAAGATCGGGATCTCGCCCCGTTTCAGCCGCTGGATCCTGTCGGCGTTGACATCGACGCAGATCACCTCGTGCCCCGCTTCGGCCAGCGCCGCCGCTTGCACGAGACCGACATAGCCGATGCCAAAGATGGTTGTCTTCACGGTTCAATATCTCCAGCATCCTGAGCGCCCGCCCGCGGCGGACGCTATTCGTTGCGTTGGTCAACCGGCGAATCGGGATCGATCCCGCCGGGCCGCTTCGGGGCATCCTGCACGGCAGATACCGCTAATTGCCCGTCACATCAAAATACAAGGAGGATTTTGCGCCGAAAACATAGCCGAGGCGGCCGGCGATCCACCCGAGCGTCCGCGCGGCGTTCAACGTGGTCTTGCCGCCGGTCAACGGTATGGCGATGAAGAGAAACGCGCAGGGAGCCATCTTCACAGCCGATCCGAGCACCGCTTGAAACGCCGCGTTGTGCCAGGGCAGGTTCTTCCTGCTCATATGCGTGTTCGACTGGTCGCGCGCGCGCTGATACTGGTATCTGAAGCTCAGCCGGTCGGGCGATATCGTCTCGTAGACGAAGGCGTCGGCCACCCAGCCCGTCGCTATGCCGGCCTTGCATGCGTCGGAATAGAATTTCGCGTCCGTTCCGCCGGTAAACCGCATGTTTTCATCGAACCATATGCCATGGTCCGAAAAGACGGACGTTTCGGCGAGCCAGTTGTTGGTGACGACGGTGACGCGGTTCGTCGAATTCAGGTCCGCTCGCTTCTTCGCCCTGTTTTCCTTGTGCCTGTAGCGGAAATCGATGTTGGAGAACATCTTCCGCTGAAGGTAGGAGAGCGGCTCCGTCGGCATTCTGGCCCGCAGGGGAGCGCCCATGAGGAGCGCCCTGCTGTTGCGATAGCCGGCGATCATCCGCACCAGCCAGTCCTCCGCCACCGTTTCGTCGTCGTCGACGAAAAGGAGCAGGTCGGCCTTTCCGGCGATCGCTTCCCTTGCCGCGCGGTTCCTGCCGAAGGGGATTCCGAGATTGGGCTCGAGCACGTAAAGGAGCTCGGCATGGTCGAAGCGTGGCCTGAGATCGTCCAGTATCGGCTTCGAGATTTCGGACGTGTCGTTCTCGACGATCAGGCACGTGACGCGGCACCGCTCGGGGATCGCCATCCTCGACCACGACAGCAGCAATTCCTGCAGCATCCTCGACCGTCTGCGCGTCAAGGCCGCTACATATACCGTCAGTTCCCGACCACCCCGATCCAACTGGACATTCCCGCTTTCATGCCTTGAAACCCCGAAGGCTGCACGTCTCGAAGACGGTCCCCGGACTGAAATCCCAATGCGATGCTCCGGCAATTCCCTTGCCATGCCGGATATGCGCCCCAAGCAATGGACCCACTATGCCGGATCGGGACGCGCTCGTCATCATTCCCGCCAGTGTTTTTCGACCCATTGGACAGGTTTCGTGAAGCTGCGCAGATAGGCGAAGACGGACTGCTTCCTCGGCCGCTTCCCGATTTCCGCCAGATAGGCGCGGATGCCGCGCCCCGGCTTCTGCCGCGACCCGCCGGCGATGGCGTGCTCGGGATGGAAGCCGCCGGGGAAGATGACGATGCGCGCATCCTTCGGCAAACGGGCGGTCATGAAGAAGTTCAAGGGGAAGGGCGGCTTGCAGTGATGGCGGAAGTGGCGCACCCACCCGTTCGGAAAGAACGCCACGCCGCCCGGCGCGTTGCGCGTCACGAACCGCTGCTCGAACTTGTAGCGGTCGGCGACGCCCTGGGGGTCGGCACGAAACGTCTCCTGCAACGGGACGAGCTTGCCCACCGGAAAACGGTACACCGAGGTTTGTCCGAGCCGTTCGAGCGGCCGCACGGGGTTGCGGGCCAGTATCACCTGATCGGGCGTCCCGACGGAAAAGAACGGGTCGAGGTTTCCGACGATCACGACGTCGAGGTCGAGAAACAGCACCGGCCCTTCCAGCGTCCCGAGGCGTGGCCCCCACAGCCGCGATTTCTGCCAGATCCCCTTGGAATTGACCGGCATCCGGGCGTCGATCGGCGGCAGGTCCTCGCACAGCACCTCGGGCCTGATGCCTTCCCGATTGTCGGTGAAGCAGGTGAAGGTGAAGGGCGGCGTGATGTTGCGTTCCACCATCGCATAGAGGCGGTTGATGAAACGCGGGCCGTACTTGGTCCCCCAGTTGATGGCGACAACCTGCTTAACAAGGCTCATTCGGATCTGCTTTTCTTCGGCGCATCGGGAGTTTGCGGTCGGGCGAGGCGTCCGACTGCCTGGCATCGGCCATCTGTTCCGGCTCCGGGCGGCCGGGTGAGGCATGAGCCTTTTCGGCGGCGCATTTGTCAAGCCTCGGTTCGGTCGGCACCGGGCGGGAGGGGGCGCGGCGCGCTTGCCGACCCACCGGAGATGACGGCGCGCTGGATCAGCTCCACCACCATCCCGGCGCCTCGGCCTTGAAGCCGCGCGCCTCGAGGTCGCGATAGAGCGGGTCCAGCCGCTCGCGCAATCTCGCCAACTGCTGCTCGGTCAGGTCTTCCCCGCGGCCGGCGTTCATGCGCTTGTCGACATCGGGCGTGCGGTAATCGAGGCCCAGCCACGCGCACAGATCGCGCATCGTCTCCGGCCGGAACAGGGTTTCGTAGTAGAGGAACCGGGTCCGGTCGAGCACGCCGGCCTCTTTCAAGGCATCCGCCGTGTAGCCGTAGTCCGAGCGCATCCAGACCTGATTGCCTTCGCTCACCTCTTCCACCAGCGTGTCGATCGGCACGCCCGCCCGCCGGCGGCGACGCTCGTGGCGGATATGCGAGGCCGCCCGCCTGGCGGGGTCGCGCATCATGAACAGCAAGCGGACATCCTTCGTGATTCCGGCGATGTCGCGCAGCGTCTCGGGCGGCAGGTGCGAATAGGCCGGCGAGATCTCGCCGAAATGCGTCTCCCGCCCCATCCGCTCGGCGAAATAGGAGAGATAGTCGTCGATCGTGGCCAGCCGACCCTGTTGCGCCAGGGCGCGCAACTTATCCCAGTGGCGGGGCATCTTGAACGGCTTGTCGAGGACGATGGCTTCCATCTGCAACGCGCGGTAGCTCTCGTTGCGCTCGCGAAAAGGGTTGTCGCGAAGCTGGTTGAAGAAATTCAGCTCGTTGACGGGCGAGTGCAGGAAGCGGGGCATTCCGCGCAGATAGTCGGACAGCCATGTCGTGCCGCTTTTCATCGCGCCCAGGCCGACGACCAGGGTCCGGTCGCGCAACTGTCCCGGCCGTACCGACGGACGCATAAAGGGTCGCAGCAGAGATATCATGGCTCGATTTCCCGATCGGAGGGAAGCGCGTCGCCCTTTGCGAACGGAATGCCGAACTCCCTGCTCAAAGTCTCCGACGTCGTGCTGATCCGGCAAGCCAGCCGGCTGGCCAGGGAGAAGAACTGGCGATCTCCCCTGACATGGGCTCGGGGCGTTTCACCGTTGATGTAGGCATGGCCGCCTTGCAGGGAAAAGCCGCACAGCACGATCTCCGATGCTCCGGCCCATATCGCCACGGAGGCGCCGAATATGCCGGTGGACGGTTTGTCGTCGGTCTTCGTGCCGGGTCCGAGCGCGATCTCTTCCCGCCAGGCCTCACCCAAAATCGCCGCGCGTTCCAGAGGGTCTATGGTCGATATCCGGCCGAAATCCATGCCGACTTCATTCAGGACATTTTCTGCCTCGCCCTGCGACAGCGCCACCTCGACGAAGAGCAGCCAATCGGTCTTGAGACCCTCGATGGCCTTGGCCAGGGCCGTGCGAACGGGATTGTCGTTGGCGAGGGACCGGCCGGGAAGAACCGTCAAGGTAGCGGACTCGATACCGGCTCGCTTCGCCAGCCAGCCGGATGCGTTGACGCATATCACCCTGTCGTCTGCGGACGGGCTGACGATGGCGGCGTCGGGCGCCGAGCCGATCACGATGCAGCGCCGGCCGGAAAATTCGCGGGCGAGTTCGAGCCGGAGCTTCTTCAGGCTTTCCGATTGCCTCGTTTCCAGGACGTATCGCAAGGCATCGGGCGACTTCAGGCGGTCATTCGCATCGCTGCCGATTTCCGGCTCTCCGGTCTTCCGTCCCCGCTTTCCAAGGACGTTTCGTTTCAACCCCTCCAGGATGGACGAAACCGCGGCGACGGAGGACTTGTAGATCCCCTTTGCCGATCCATGCCGCCAGCGCCTGTAGGATTCCGAAACCCTGTCGAGCTCGGCATCGTTCAGCCGGGGATCGACAGAGGCACGGTGACGAGCCGGCGGGAAAAAACCGTCCGGAAAGCCCTCGGCATGGCGATCATGAAAGGCGGTCCTTTCTTCGAGGTCGCGCCAGAAGCTCGCGGCGCCGAAATCCGGAAAGAGCGATCGTGCGGCTTCGGATTGGCCGAAGCGTCTTCTCTCCATCGCATCGGCATCCTGTCCGCGGTTCGCCTGCCAGTATGTGATGCGCGCGTCCGTCGACGGGTTCCGGTACTGGACCGCTGCCGGGGTGCGATATTCGACCCCGATTTCATGCAGGAACCGGTCGACGAGATCGCCGTCGCTCAAGGCCGAGAAGGACAGGAGCCGCGCCTTGCCGAAAACGCGCTCGAAGGCGTCGATCTGCTTCCTGTAGTCGAAAAGCGGCGTTGCGTAGGTCAGGAACTCCTCGAATGAACGCCGGGTGCGATTGCTTGAAATCAGCGTTTGGTACAGCGAATGGGCAAATTCGTCGGCGCGCCGGAACACGAGGACCGGCTCGATCGCGAACGGTCCGAAGGGGGATATCACCTTGTGAAGGTGGTCGGCGACGGCTGACAGATACTCGTGCTGGAGCTCTCTGAAGGATGAAAGATCGATGCCGCTCCAAAGCGGGTGCCCGGCACAACAGGCGCTCAGATCTTCCGAGGAGATGAGCAGCGTGTCGTCGGGCTTGGCGTTGACCAGAACCGCCTCGATCGCAGCCGTGACATCCGTCAGTTCGTAATCATATTTGCCGGTAAAGGCCTGCGCCATCCAGTTGTTGGATCGCCATATCTTTTTCTTCGCATCGAACGGTGCCGCGGCGTACAAAAGGCCATGCTTCGCGAACGCATACCGATGACCGTGCAGATGGAACTGGAGGGTGCTCGATCCCGTCTTGTGGGTTCCTGCATGGAGGATGACGCGGCGCATGGTCTGAAAACCTGACGATCAATGTGGCGATGCTTCGACGCTCGGCGGCACCATGCCTCTGAGATAGTCGTAGATTGCGTATTCCTCGGCCAGCGTTTCGTGCAGGCGTCGCAACTCTTCCTCGGAGAAGCGGTCCAGGACGCTGGACGGCTTGACGGCCGAAACGTGGGTCATCTCGTAGAATTCGTCGAGCTTCGCCGCGGGGATCGGCTCGAAGATGCCGGCGAGTGCCCCGCGCATGTCGTCGATATGGCCGACATGGTAGAAGCGGTTCCGGTTGGCGGCGACGAATTCGACGCTGCGGAAATGGAACACATAGCCCCGGGCGACATGCACGATGCTCGCCCTGGCAAAGGCGCTCGCCGACCGCTGGAACTCGTCATCGGAAATCAGCGCCCGCAGGAAGCTCTCGGCATCGCGGAAGATCGCGAACGACGTGGCCTCGTCGGATGTCCAGATATTGTTCTGATAGCGCGGTCTGCCTTGGCGCAGCCGGCTGTTGAAGCCCGAGATCATCCTTTCGAGCGGGTCCCGCACGATGATCGAGATCTTGGCGCGGGGATATTTCCGGATCACCGATTCCAGCGTGGTCTGATGATCGAGCCTGCCGGGGGTATCGTAGCCCTGCGCCCGCAATCTCCTGATGAGATCTCCGACGCCGCTGCCGCCCGTCTTGCCGATATGAAGGAAGGCGCGGGTTCCGGCGACGCTGTTGGTATAGGAGCGTTTGAACCGGATATTCTGCTTGTCGGCAGGGCGATGCAGCCCCAGCAACTTTCTCAAACCCAATGCCCGGCTCCCTTGATGTCGGTTGGTCTCTATCAGCCGGCTGCCGCTTCTTCAACAACGCCGCGATTCCGGCTGTCTGCTCAAGCTGTCAGGCCGGATTTGGACGACCGGGAACCGCTTGCCTGACATAGGGATGAATGATAGCTGGCAGTAAAGGGTGGGGGCCTCGAAATTGATATCCGACAGATATAGATGCATCTTCATTCATCTCCGGCGTACCGGCGGGAATTCGATCGAAGGCGCCTTGGAAGGTATTCGTCTTCTGGACAGGTCGGGAAACGCGACACAGGTTTGGGACAATGAACTGCATCGGGGGAAGACCCCTTACAAGATCGACCTGAGAGGTCATTTCATTCACGACACTGCTGGAGACGTCCAGCAGAGGTTTCCCGAGAAATTCCAGACCTATTTCAAGTTTTCGTTCGTTCGAAATCCCTGGGCCCAGATGCTTTCTATTTTTTTCCGCAAGCACGGCTCCAAGGGAGTGAAGAGCGATTTCGGACAATTCCTTGTCGAGTACCGGAAAGAGAAAGGCACTGTCCCGCGCGTAAGTCTCTACGACGAAGAAGGCCGCCAGATGATCGACTTCATCGGCCGATTCGAGAACCTTGCCGACGATTTCGAGATAGTGGCAAAGAAGGTGGGGTTGGAGGCTGGAGGACTGCCCAGGCACAACGTCAGTGCGGAGGTGGATTACCGGGCATATTATACGGATGATCTGGCCGAGCTTGTCGCACGACGGTTCCGCGATGATATTGCCACTTTCGGATACACGTTCTGATTTTGCCTTCGAGGCTTTCGGCTGAAGGGGCTGCGTTTCAGGCTGTCGCCTCCGCGAGCCGATGATCGGGCCTTGCCGCGATCGGCAACAATCCGTTGGACAGCAACCGTGGCTCTGCCTAAAGGAACCGTAGGCGAACCCCCTTCCGGCCATCTTTCCGCGGAGTTGGAAGGTTCCGACACAATCATAAAAGAACGACCCGGACGGATCGGCGGGAAGGTAGAACGACATGGCGCCGCGATTGACCCATCTCCAGAAGCTGGAGGCGGAATCCATCCATATCTTCAGGGAGGTGGCCGCGAGTTTCTCCCGGCCGGTGATGCTCTATTCGATCGGCAAGGATTCGTCCGTGCTGATGCATCTCGCCTTCAAGGCGTTCTACCCGGCCAAGCCGCCCTTTCCCTTCCTTCATGTCGACACGACGTGGAAGTTCCGCGAGATGATCGCGTTCCGCGACGCGATGGCGTCACGGCTCGGCTTCGACCTGATCGTCCACATCAACGAGGACGGCGTGCGCGACGGCATCAGCCCGTTCCGGAACGGCTCCAACGCCCACACGCATGTCATGAAGACCGTGGCCCTTCGCCAGGCGCTCGACAAGTATCGCTTCGACGCGGCCTTCGGCGGCGCGCGGCGCGACGAGGAGAAGTCGCGCGCCAAGGAGCGCATCTTCTCCTTCCGCAACGCCAGCCACGCCTGGGACCCCAAGAACCAGCGCCCGGAAATGTGGAACATCTACAACACCCGCATCGCCGACGGGGAATCGATCCGGGTCTTTCCCCTGTCCAACTGGACCGAGCTCGACATCTGGCAGTACATCCTCCAGGAGAACATCCCGATCGTTCCGCTCTATCTGGCGAGGCCCCGCCCGGTCGTCGAGCGCGGCGGCATGCTCATCCTGAAGGACGACGAGCGCATGCAGCTCCTGCCGGGCGAAGAGGTCGTCGAGCGCCGGGTGCGGTTCCGCACGCTGGGCTGCTACCCGCTGACCGGCGCCATCGAATCCGACGCCGACACGCTCGAGGCCATCGTCGGCGAGATGCTGACGGCGCGTACCTCGGAGCGGCAGGGCCGGCTCATCGACCGTGACGAGGCCAGCTCCATGGAAAAGAAGAAGCGCGAGGGGTATTTCTGACATGCGAGGCCCCATGCCGGAAACGCGCGAGGACGAGACGAGCCGCCACGAGGACGTCGCGGACGTGCGCGCCTATCTCGCCGCGCAGGAGAACAAGTCGCTGCTGCGCTTCCTGACCTGCGGCTCGGTCGACGACGGCAAGTCGACCCTGATCGGCCGCCTCCTCGCCGACACGCGCCAGATATTCGAGGACCAGCTCGCCGCGCTGGCGCACGATTCGCGCCGCCACGGCACCACCGGCGACGAGATGGATTTCGCCCTCTTGGTCGACGGCCTCGAGGCCGAGCGCGAGCAGGGCATCACCATCGACGTCGCCTATCGCTTCTTCGCGACGCCGGCGCGCAAGTTCATCGTCGCCGACACGCCCGGCCACGAGCAGTATACCCGCAACATGGCCACCGGCGCCTCGACCGCCGATCTCGCCATCGTCTTGATCGATGCCCGCCAGGGCGTCCTGCGCCAGACCCGGCGCCACACCGTCATCGCCTCGCTGCTCGGCATCCGCCACATCGTGCTCGCGGTCAACAAGATCGACCTCGTCGGCTTCGACCGCGACGTCTTCGACCGGATCGTCGCCGACTATTGCGCCTTCGCCGACGGGCTCGGCTTTGCCTCGATCCAGCCCGTCCCGCTTTCCGCCCGCTATGGCGACAATGTGTGCGACCGCTCGCAGCGCACCCCGTGGTATGCCGGCCCGACGCTGCTGTCGCATCTGGAAACGGTTCCGGTCGACGAGGAGGCCGTCGCGCTGCCGTTCCGGTTCCCGGTGCAATATGTCACCCGGCCGGACCTCGATTTCCGCGGCTTCGCCGGCACCATCGCCTCGGGGCGGGTCGCGCCCGGCGACGAGGTCGTGGTCGCGAAGTCGGGCCTTGCCACCCGGGTCAAACGCGTCGTCACCCATGACGGCGACCTCGACGTCGCCGTCGCCGGCCAGGCGGTGACGCTGGTGCTCGAGGACGAGGTGGAGGTCGCGCGCGGCAACATGCTGGTGACGCCGTCAGACCGGCCGGAGGTCGCCGACCAGTTCGCCGCCAATCTCGTCTGGTTCGACGAGCACGCGCTGATGCCCGGCCGCAACTATATCCTGCGCACGGCCACCGACCAGGCGAGCGCGACCGTCACCGATCTGAAGCACCGCATCGACATCAACGACTTCTCCCATGAGGCCGCCAAGTCGCTGGCGATGAACGAGGCCGGCGTCGTCAACATCTCGACGCGCATGCCGATCGCCTTCGATCCCTTCACCGGCAACCGCGCGACCGGCGCCTTCATCCTCATCGACCCGTTGACCAATGCGACGGTCGGCGCCGGCATGATTCTGCACGGCCTGCGGCGCGCGCAGAACATCCACTGGCAGTCGCTGGACGTCGACAGGCGCGCCCGCGCCGATCTCAAGCACCAGAAGCCGGTGATGCTGTGGTTCACCGGCCTGTCGGGCTCCGGCAAGTCGACCATCGCCAACCTCCTGGAGCGCAAGCTGCACGCGGCCGGCCGCCACACCTACCTGCTCGACGGCGACAATGTCCGCCACGGGCTCAACCGCGATCTCGGCTTCACCGAGGCCGACCGGGTGGAGAACATCCGCCGCGTCGCCGAGGTCGGCAAGCTGATGGTGGATGCGGGCCTGATCGTCCTCGTCTCCTTCATCTCGCCGTTCCGGGCCGAGCGGCGGATGGCGCGCGAGCTGATGCCGTCGGACGATTTCGTCGAGGTCTTCGTCGACACGCCGTTCGAGGAATGCGCCCGCCGCGATCCGAAGGGGCTCTATGCCCGCGCGCTGAAGGGCGAGATCAAGAACTTCACCGGCGTCGATTCTCCCTATGAGCCGCCGGAAACCCCGGAGATCCACCTGCGCACGCTCGGCCGCTCCCCCGAGGACATGGTCGAGATCCTCGACCGCTGGCTGGCGGCGCGCAATCTGGGCGAAGAGAAGGGCGACAACGGCTCGGGCATGTGACGGAGCGGCGGGCAGCATCCGCAGGCCGTGCCGATGGCGCCGGGGCTAGTCCGCGAACCGTTTTATGATCCATGAATAGCCGTCTCCGGCGTATCGAACCGGAGTGGTGACGACTGCCCGCAGCGAAGACCTGTCCGGTATGGCCTTTCTCACGACGGTCAGCGCACGGGCGGCGAGATTCGCCTTCCCGTCGCCGTTCTCGATCGCCGCCGGCGTGTCGTCGCCGGCGGGGGCTTCCGCAAGATCCGGCCCGGGCGACGGTTCGGTCGTCTCCGCCGCCATCGCGTCGTTCGCGCTTTCGCAGACGGCGACGATGACGGGATAGTTCTCGTTCTGATGGCGGTTCATGTGGGATTCGGCCTGCGCGTCGCAGAGCGCGACCGTCTGCCATTGCTGGTCGACCGTATCGATGTAGTGGCATTGCGTAACGCTGTCGTCGCAACCCATGATCGTCATGACAATGAGCGCAGCTTTCATGTTCGCCCTTTCGCAAATCGGTCTTTCGCTTAAGGGATCGAATTGCCGCCAAACTATGACGCAAGCACGATCGCGAATGCCCTGACCCTGCGGCACGGTGCTGCGCGAAGATCATCCGGCGAGACGGACGAATGTTCCGGTCGCGGTTTTCGTGAAGCCGCTAGATATACGATTTTATTGATGAAAGAATCGATGGCTGGGGCGCCTGGATTCGAACCAGGGAATGGCGGTACCAAAAACCGCTGCCTTACCGCTTGGCTACGCCCCAACGCGACGGGCGGTTCAATACCCCGCATGGCCTGCAACGTAAAGACGGAACTTGCCGCCGGCAAGGCATCCTTGCGCCCTGTGGCCTTGGCCGGCGGCAGCCGTCGCGGCCGGCGACGGCGCGGCGCGCCGGCGTTTGGCTATTGCCGCCGGGCACCGGGGGCGCTATCGGCTTTTCCATGACTTCCTTGCCGGACGACCGCGCCATCCTTTCCGCCATCGAACCGCTCGTGCTGGACGCGGGGCGGCGCATCGTCGAGATTGCCGCCGAAGGCTTCTCGACGGAGATCAAGGCCGATGAATCGCCGGTGACGCGGGCGGATCGCGAGGCCGAGGCCATCCTGCTTTCCGGGCTGCGCCGGCAGTTCCCCGCGATCCCCATCGTGGCGGAGGAAGAGAACTCCGCCGGGCTCGCCCCGCGCGAGGCGGGAGACGTCTTCTTCCTCGTCGATCCTCTCGACGGCACGCGCGAATTCGTGCGCGGCGGCGACGACTACACCGTGAACGTCGCCCTGGTCCGGGCGGGCGTTCCGGTCGTCGGCGCGGTCTATGCGCCGGCCTGCCGCCAGCTCTATCTCGGCCGTCCGGGCTTCGCCGAGCTGGTGGAGGCCGATGCCGGCCACCGGCCGCTGGCGCGTCGTGAAATAAGCGTGCGGCGGCCTTCGGTTCCGCTCATCGTCGTCGCCAGCCGCTCGCACGGCTCCGCGGCGACGGAGGATTACATCGCCGGGCTGGGCGCGGTGGAGCGCACGAGCATCGGCTCGTCGCTGAAATTCTGCCTCCTCGCCGCGGGTCGCGCCGATCTCTACCCGCGCATGGGCCGCACCATGCAGTGGGACACGGCGGCGGGCGACGCGGTGCTGCGCGCGGCCGGCGGCCTGACGCGCCGGCTCGACGGCGCGGTGCTCGGCTACGGCGCCGGCACGGTGGCGGGCGACGAGCCGTTCGCCAATCCGCATTTCATCGCCGAAGGCGGGCAGGATGGCGCAGGCTCCGCGCGCGGAACGGATGCGGCGCTCATCCGTTCGCATGGCGCATGACAGGGATGGCCTGACAGGGATGAGCCGAACAAGGATGGGCTGGGATGATCTCGATCGTCGAAACCGCACCCTATGACGACCAGAAGCCCGGCACCTCCGGCCTTCGCAAGAAGGTCCCGGTGTTCCGGCAGGAGAACTACGTCGAGAACTTCATCCAGTCGATCTTCGATTCCGTCGCCGGATTTCGCGGCGAAACGCTGGTGATCGGCGGCGACGGCCGCTACTTCAACCGCGAGGCGATCCAGATCGCGATGCGGATGGCGGCGGCCAACGGCTTCGGCCGCGTCATCGTCGGGCAGGGCGGCATCCTGTCGACGCCGGCCGCCTCGCATCTCATCCGCAAGAACCGCGCCTTCGGCGGCATCATCCTCTCGGCCAGCCACAACCCCGGCGGGCCGGAAGGGGATTTCGGCATCAAGTACAATATCGGCAATGGCGGGCCCGCGCCCGAGAAGCTGACCGAGGCGATCTACGCCCGCAGCAGGGTGATCGACCGTTATGCCACGGTCCGCGCCGTCGACGTCGATCTCGACGCGGTCGGCCAGCTCATGCTCGGCGACATGACGGTCGAGGTGATCAATCCGGTCGCCGACTATGCCGACCTGATGGAGGAGCTGTTCGACTTCGGGGCGATCCGCGCCCTGTTCGCCGGCGGCTTCCGCATGGCGTTCGACGCGATGCACGCCGTCACCGGGCCCTATGCGGTGGAGATTCTGGAGCGCCGGCTGGGCGCGCCCGCCGGCACCGCGCGCAACGCCGTGCCGCTCGAGGATTTCGGCGGGCACCATCCCGACCCCAACCTCGTCCACGCGCGGGAACTTTATGACCTGATGATGTCGCCCGAGGCGCCGGATTTCGGCGCGGCCTCGGACGGCGACGGCGACCGCAACCTCATCATCGGGCGCGGCATCTTCGTCACGCCGTCGGATTCGCTGGCCATGCTGGCGGCCAATGCGCATCTTGCGCCGGGCTATGCGCAAGGGCTGAAGGGCATCGCCCGCTCGATGCCGACCAGCGGCGCGGCCGACCGCGTGGCGCAAAAGCGCGGCATCGGCCTCTACGAGACGCCAACGGGGTGGAAGTTCTTCGGCAATTTGCTCGACGCCGGGCTCGCCACCATCTGCGGCGAGGAAAGCGCCGGCACCGGCTCCGACCACGTGCGCGAGAAGGACGGGCTGTGGGCCGTGCTCCTATGGCTCAACATCCTCGCCGCGCGCGGGGAGAGCGTCATGGAGATCGCGCGGGGGCACTGGGCCGAATATGGCCGCAACTATTATGCGCGCCACGATTACGAGGGGATCGACACCGGGGCCGCCGAGGAGCTGATGGCGGCGCTGCGGCAGAAGCTGCCATCGCTGCCGGGGGAACGGTTCGGCGGCCTTGCGGTCGAGGCGGCCGACGATTTCGCCTATCGCGATCCGGTCGACGGCTCGGTCAGCGAGGGGCAGGGGGTGCGCGTCCTGTTCGCCGGCGGCTCGCGCATCGTCTTCCGCCTGTCCGGCACCGGCACCTCGGGCGCGACGCTGCGCGTCTATCTCGAATGCTACGAGCCGGATGCGGCACGCCACGGCCGCGAGACGCAGGAAGCCCTGTCGGGCCTGATCGCGGCGGCCGAACGCATCGCGGAGATTTCCCGGCGCACCGGACGCGACGCGCCGAGCGTCGTCACCTGACGGTTCCGGCGTCTTCGAGCAGCGGAGCGGCCGAGGGGCTCGCCAACGGGCCGGGATGCGCGCATTCGGCGATGCTGGTCTTGTCCAGCTCGGCGAGGAACGCCTCCCGCGCCGCGGCGAGCCGGCCGCGCACCCGGCATCCCGGCGTCAGCAGGCATTCGCCGCCATCGGCGCGGAAGCATTCGACGATGGCGTAACGCTGTTCGAGGAAGCGGACGATCTCGCCCAGCCCGATCGCCTCGGGCGAGCGGGCGAGGCGCATGCCGCCGCCGGCGCCGCGCTGGGTGGCGAGATAGCCGCCGCGGCCGAGATCCTGAACCACCTTGGCGAGATGGTTGTAGGGGATCGCTAGCTCCTCAGCGAGACGGGCGGTCGTGGTCTGCCGTTCCGGCGTGCTGGCCAGGACGATCAGCACGCGCAGCCCGTAATCCGTGAAGGCGGCAAGGCGCATCGGCTCTCCTCAAATCAGCATTTACAATACCGAATTACCGGGCTATAAAATGGAATATAAATACCAGTTTAAGCGCGGCCCGTCCATCGCCCGCCGCGGCCGGCAGGCCGGCGCAGGGGCGGTTCCTTCGGCCTTCGCATCCCATCGACCCTCGCAAACGGGAGCATCCGAAATGCCAGCCTCGACCACGAACGCCCCGCTCAGGGCGCGAACCGTCGGCGACATCGCCGCGTCCATGCCGGGCGCGACCGCCGTTTTCCGCCGGTTCAGGATCGATTTCTGCTGCAATGGCGATCTCGACGTCGCCGCCGCCGCGGCGCGGCGCGGCGTCGACCCGGTCGCGCTGGAGCGGGCGCTGGACGAACTGGCCGCACCCGCGTCCGAAATGCCGGTCGCGATGGACAGCGCCGCCCTGATCGACCACATCCGCACCTGCTACCATCAGGCCCACCGGCAGCAACTGCCCGAGCTGATCGCGCTGTCGCGCAAGGTCGAGGCGGTGCATCGCGAGCACCCGCAGGTTCCCGCCGGCCTGGCCGAGGCGCTGCGCCGGATCGCCGCCGACCTCGAGGACCACATGGCCCGGGAGGAAGCGTCGCTGTTTCCGGCGATGCTCGACGCGGGCGAGGACGCGCTCGACCTTTCCATCGCGGAGCTGCGCGCCGAGCATGACGGGCAGGGGCAACTGGTCGAGCTTCTGGAAACGATGACCGGACGCTTCGCGCCGCCCGAGGGCGCGTGCCGGTCGTGGCAGGCGCTCTATATCGGCGCCGCCCAGTTCGTCGACGACCTGATGGAGCATATCCACCTCGAAAACAACGTGCTCTTCCCGCGCTTCGCCTCGTCGCGGGAAGCGTCCGCATAAGCGCGGACGAGGGATAGTAGCATCCCTACTGGACGAGGACGGCGCGGCCGCAGGTCGCACCATGGACGCGGATGTCGGCCTGCCCGAGCGACAGGCCGAGCATCTTGAGGACCTCGCCGAGGAGCATGTCCACCGGTCCGGCTGCGGCGCGGATCGTGCCGCCGAGCAGGGCCGTCGTGTTCGAAGGCAGCGTTATCAGCGGAATGTTCAGGATGCCGAGGCCGACGCTGATCTCCAGCGACAGGCTGGAGAACAGCGATTCGGCGAGCGACGTCGCGATCGTGCCGGTCGAGACCTGACGGACCTTGCGGCCGTCGATGTCGCTCATGGTGAAATTGAGCCGCTTGTAGTTGATCGCGCCGATCTCGGCCTGCGCCTCGCCCTTGACGTTGACGGCGGCGAGCTGGATGAGCTTCGCCGGCGAGCGCGGGGCCGGGTTGGCGAAGTTGACGATCTTCGACGCGTCGACCTCGGCAAGGTAGAGATTGGCGATGCCGGGCCGCGCGTCTATCGCCACCTTGACGCTGTCGCGCCGGCCCGTCGGGCAGGAGATCGCGTCGAGCTTCGCCTCGGCATAGGCGAGCTCGAGATAGAGCGGCAGGCGGATGCGCGCGCCGAGCAGGCCGGTCAGCAGGGGGTTGTTGCCGATCTCGACGACGACGCGCAGCCGCGTCTGCGCCGTGCGAACCACCTCGCCGGCCGAGCCGATGGCGAACCACGGCGATTTCTGCGGCGGCTCGCCGATGGCGAGATCGGCCGAGACGGCGAGCAGGCCCGGCAGCGCCGCGCCGAGGTCGAGCTTGACCTGCCGGCCCTGCCCGGCGAGGATCGCGCTCATCGACAGAAGCTCCATCACGTCGACCTCCGCCGCGACCTGCTGGATCGTGGCGCGGGTGGTAGTACCGGAAAGCCCGATCAACTGCGAGAGGGGGAACGTGCCGCTGCCCGGCGCGCTGGCCTCCGTGGCGAGCTTCTGGCTGGCCGTCTGCGCCCGGCCGCCGATGCCGGCGCTCTTCGACAGCACCTTGGCGACCTGACCGAGCGTGACCTCGGCGTCGAGGACCTCGTCATAGCTTCCCGCCGTCAGGTCGAGCTCCGTGGCCAGACCGTCGAGGAAGGAGAGGAGCGACACCCTTGCCCCCAGCAGGGCCTCGTAGTCCATCACCGTCAGCGACACGGTCGAGCCGGTCAGGCCGCCGAGCAGGGCGTTGGCGATCCCGTCCTTGAGCTCGACGAGGCGCGAGCCGACCGAGAACGCGGCCTGCCTGTCGGTGGCGGCCGTCGCCTCGACGACGATCTGCGGCGGCGGGATGATCGAGGCGGCGAAGTAGCGCGTGCCCGTCTTGCGGTAGGTCACCTTGACGGCGTTGACCTCGCCGCCTTCGCCGGGAGCGCGGGTGAAGCGCTCGGCGGGCGGGACGGTCAGGGCCGACAGGTAGCGGCCCCGCGTCAGGACGGCCGATTCCGCGATGCTGGTGACGTCATCGCCGGGCCGCCAGCGCACCTTGCCGTCGTCCCCGATCGTGCCGAGCGCGATCCGGTGGACGCCGTTGTCGGCGAAGACGAGCCGCGCCGCCTCGACCGGGTCATGGAGATTGGCCGCGACGGTGATGGCCGCGAGATCGGCAAGGCTCTGCGCCCGGCGCTTTTCCAGATAGAGCGAGCCGGCATCGACGGCGAACGCCGCGAGCGCCAGCGCCATCGGCGTCACCGTCGCGGTCATCAGCGCGAAGTTTCCGCCCGTGGCGCGGGCGAAACGGCTGAGCAGCAGGCGCGTTCTGGAGAGAGCCGGCATCATATGCCTCCCATGCGGATGGTCGAGCGGCGCAGGATGGTGCGGCTGGGCATCGGCAGCCGGTCCCACAGCCCCCAGATCGGCAGATCGGTGGCGTCGTAGCTGATGCTGACGTCGAACTGGGTGTCGTCGTTGACGCTGTCGCCAACCTCGACGACGAGCTTGCTCCTGTCGATGAACAGGTAGCCGTCGGCGTTGCGCTCGATGAAGCGGCGCGCCATGTCCTGCCGCTCCTGCGTGTCGAGGCCGGCGACCGCCGTACGCGCGGCGTCGGCCGAGAGCTGCTGCACCGAATGCGCCGCGCCAAAATAGATGCCGTAGGCGGCCATTCCGAGCAGGAGGAACAGGTAGAGCGGGAGGAGGAGGGCGAATTCGACCGCGGCGGCGCCCGAGATGTCGGTCGTAAGGCGGCGCCGGTCGGGGAGGAGGGCTCGATTGCGCATGCGACAAATTTACGCATGGGCAGGTGGGGAAAGGATAAGCCGGCCATGCAGCTTCAGGTTGCGGATGATTGCGGCGGTTGCGCGGGATGTTGAGGCGGCGTCATTGTTTTTCTGGATTTTCAACCGCGCAGGGCCTACTTCGGAAGGGATGGACAGCCCCTCTCGCCTTTTCTCGGACAGCCCCCTCGTTCCGGAGACGACCGATGCGCATGACGCTACACACCGACTACGCGCTCCGCATGCTGATCTACCTCGCCAGCCGGCCCGGCAGGATCTGCACGGTGAGCGAGGTGGCCGATGCCTATCGTCTGTCGCGCAACCACCTTCTGAAAGTGGCGCTGCGCCTGCGCCGCATGGGTTTCATCGACACGACGCGCGGGCGCGCCGGCGGCATCCGCCTGGCGAAGAACCCCGCCGAGATCAATCTCGGCGTGCTGGTGCGGGGAACGGAGGAGGATTTCTCCCTCGTCGAATGCATGCAAGGGGCCGGGGGCTCCTGCGTGATCTCGCCGATCTGCCGCCTCAAGGGGATTTTCGGCGAGGCGCTGGAAGCCTATCTCGCCGTGCTCGACCGCTACACGCTGGCCGACGCCACGCGCAACCATGCGGGGCTGAAGCTCCTCCTCGGCCTCGATGCCGAGGCCGCGTGAGGGGAGGGCGATGCCGTCTTTTCCGGCCGGCGGTGTGGCGCTGGCGGCGCCGTCGCCTATATTGAAAGAGGAACGCTCAGGGAGGCGATAGCGCATGCTCCGCAGGAAGGACCGCACGGGCAAGACGGGCGGGGGAAAAGCATTTTCCCGGATTCCCGCCCTGCTGCGCGGCATCAAGCCCGATGTTTCCCTGTCCTTCATGCCCGATGGCGGCGACACGCTGATCGCGTCCTACAACGTCCACAAGGGCATCGGCTTCGACCGGCGTTTCGATCCCGCCCGCATCATTTCCGTGATCCGCGAGATGAACGCCGACGTCATCGCGCTCCAGGAGGCGAGCGGGCGCTTCGGCGCGCGTGAGAGCCTGCTCGACCTCGACCGGCTCGAGCACGAATGCGGGCTGGTGCCGGCCCCGGTGAGCGGCATGGACGGCCAGCATGGCTGGCACGGCAACCTGATCCTGTTTCGCGAAGGGACGGTGACGTCCGCGCGCCAGCTTGCCCTGCCGGGCGTCGAGCCGCGCGGGGCGCTCGTCATGGACCTGACGCTGAAGACGGGCCCGCTGCGCATCATCGCCGCGCATCTCGGCCTCCTGCGCAACTCGCGCGCCAAGCAGGTGGAGACGCTGCTCGGCGAGGCGCAGGCGCACGACGAACGGCCGACCCTGCTGATGGGCGACCTGAACGAATGGCGGGTGGGCCGCCGCTCGGCGCTCAACGGCCTCGCGCCCGAGTTCGGCCCGCTGCATGCGACGCTGCCGAGCTTCCCGTCGCGCTTTCCCGTGCTCGCCCTCGACAGGGTGCTGGGCAGGCCGCACGATCTCATCTGCGGCGTCGAGCTGCACGACACCCCGCTCGCCCGCGTCGCCTCCGATCACCTGCCGATCAAGGCCTCGATCAGGCTCGGCGACGCGGCCGCCCCCGACGAGGACGAAAGCGCCGCGGCATAGCGCATGTCTCTCCGAAGCGGGGACCCGGTCTCGGGAGGCAGGCGTGAAGACAGGCAACAGAACGAGCGAGAGGAGAACGAGATGGCGATTTCAGGGGCACAGTGCCGCGCCGGCCGCGCGCTGGCCGAACTGTCGCGCGACATGCTGGCGAAGCTGGCGAAGGTCGACGCCGTGGTCATCGAGCATTTCGAGCGCAAGCTGGGCAAGCCCGACGCCGCCGCCGTCGACGCGATCGCCGCGGGGCTGGAGGCGGCGGGCATCGTCTTCATTCCCGAAAACGGCGGCGGGGTCGGCGTCAGGCTGAAGTTCACCGCCTCGGAAGCCCGGCGCATCGCCACGCTCGAGAACGAGGGCGGCAATGTCGGCCTCGACGACGTCCAGCAATAAAGGGCCAGCAATAAAAGAGAAGCCTGCCCGGCCTACGGCCGTTGTTCCTCGGTGCTTTCGTAGAGGGCGTCGAGATAGCTTTCGAGGAAGCGCCGCCGCTCGCGCCGCGCCGCTTCCTGCCCGCTGTCGTAGCCGGCCATGGCGCGCTGGCCTTCGCGGAAGGCGTCGAACGCCTCCCGCGCCACCGGCAGGACGATCCGGTACGAGACGGAATTGACGACCGCCTGCCACACCGCCGTCGTCAGGATGAACTCGGTCTGGCGCGGGTTGCCGCCGGCCGCCTCCGCGGCCTCGCGCGCGCGCTCCAGCATCTGCCGCCCTTCCTCGCCGCCGGCCGGCCCGGCGGCGCGCAGGCGCACGACGCTGGCATAGAAGCGCGCCAGCGCCGCATTCTCCTCGTCGCCGGCGGCCCGCGCCTCCGTTTCGCTGGCGACGAACGCCGCCTCCACCTCGGCGAGATCGGCTCTGCGCATCAGCAGCGCGGCGCGCTGCACCAGCAGCGAATAGCGGTCGAGAGGCATCCCGACATAGTCCTGCGCGACATCGAGCGCGGCCGCGCCGAGCGCATCGTCGCCGATGTCGAGCGCGCTTTCGGCGAGGCGGATGAAGATGGTCCAGACGAGGTATCTGCCGCCGTCGCCGGCGAGTGCCTCGCGGAATGCCGGCCGCGCGCGGCCGTCCCATGGCTCCAGCGCGATGAGATCGACAGCCTCTCGCAACATGGCGACCGCCTCGCGGTTGCGGTTCTCGATGGCGTAGGCGACGCCGGTCAACTGGCGGCTCCACGCGTTGACCGTCCTGACCGCGCCGGGCTCCAGCCCCGCCCCCTCGGGCAGGACCGCGCGCGAGGCGAGCATGATCGCCCTCGCCGTGTCGTAGGCGGCGAGCGCGTCCTGCGCCTGGCCGAGGAGGTCGAACGCGGTCTCCAGCGCCGAGGGCACCTTGCCGTCCGGGCCGGGGTCTTCCTGCTGCGCCCATGCGCGCGCTTCCGCCTCCAGCCCCTCGCGCGCTTCCGCCCCGAAGCGTTCGCCGAGCCACAGGGCGGTGATCGTCGCCGTCTCGATCGCCTCGCGGTAGCGGCCGAGATCGGCCAGCGCGTAGGCGCGCGAGACGAGAAGCGCGTTCTTCACCTCCTCGTCCGGCTCCTCCGCGCCCACCACCAGTTCCAGCCCCCGCTCGGCGAGCTGGAGCGCGAAGGAAGGATCGTCCTGATTGCGCACCAGATCGGAGTAGACGGCGAGGACCAGGGCGAAGGTCGGGTCGAGCCTGCCGTTGTGCGGCGCCTCGCGCAGCGCCGCGCTCAGGACCCCGCGCGCCGCGTCGTAGCCGTTGCCGCCGTCGAACGCCGTGAAGGCCTTGTCGATGGTCTCGTAGGGATCGACGTGATGGGCATGGGCCGCCGGCGCGAGAATCAGGGCCGAGGCGAGGAGGAGGGAACGCAGCCGCCTCATGCGCCTTCTCCGACGACGACGAAGGGCGCCCACGAGGCCGGATGCGCCAGCGACGGGTCGCTCTCGTCGTCCATCAGCGCCAGCATCGCCCGGCGCAGCGCCTCCGAGCGGCCCGCGCCGTCGCCGAGCGCGGCCATGGCGTCGGCGGTCAGCCGCGCGGCCGCGTCGTCGCGCACCGGCCAGTGCGAGACGAGGATCGAGCGCGCGCCGGCATAGAGGAAGGCGCGGGCGAGGCCGGAAAGGCCTTCCGCGCCCGGCTTGCCGTCGCTGCCGGCGGTGTTGCAGGCCGACAGCAGCACCCAGTCGGCCGAGAGCTTCAGCGCTGCGACCTCCGAGGCGGTAAGCAGCCCGTCATCCTCGGGCGTGGCGATGTCGGGCGGGGTCATCACCAGCGCGGGTTCCGCGAGACCCGGCAGCTCGCCCGACAAGAGGCCATGGGTGGCGAAGGCGATGACGGCGGTGGAGGAGAGGTCCATGGTCTTGACCGTAGCCTCGCTCGCCGCCGCGCCGAGAAAGAGGCTGTCGGCCTCCGCGCCCAGCGTCTGCGCCAGCCGCCTGAGCTCCGGCCCAGTCTGCGGCAGGGCGGGCAGGGCGCGCACGGTGGCGACATCGGCGAGCGCGCCGCGGAAGAAGCTTTCCGCCGGCGCGGAGGCGACGATGTCCTCGCCCGCCCCGAGGCCGATCAGCGGCGCGCCGAAGCCGCGGAAGGGCCTGCGTGCGCCGTCGTCCCCTTCCGCCTTCTGCCCGCGCACGACGGCGAGGCTTTCGACCGAGGGCAGGGTGGTGAAGGCGAGACGGCGGGCGAGCCACGCGGTGGCGCGCATCGCTTGCGGGTCGGTGTCCGCGCCTTCGGGCCGCTGCGAGACGAGGAGCGAAAGCGGCAGGCTGGCGAGCGGCCCGTCCGCAACCACGAAGACGTGGCGCTTGCCGGCGAGCACGGGCTCCACCGGCTCCAGAAGCTGGGTGTAGAGGAAAAAGGCGTTCATCCGGTCGAAGGTGGCGATGCGCGGCTTGTCCATGCCCTCGACGAGGGTGATCGCGCCGCGGCTGACGCTGGCGGGATCGAGGGCCTTGCGCAGCGCGGTGATCTCCTCGCCGAGCCAGTCGGACCACATCGGCGCGCGGTGCCAGGCGGCACCGTCGCGGCCGATCGCCCAGACATGGGTACCCGTGGTGCCGGGCAGGAAGAACAGCAGCGCCTCGTCCTCCTTCAGCAGCGCCTGCACCTCGGTGACCGCCAGCGGCTGCGGCTCGGCGAGCTCGGCGTAGCGCGGGAAGTCGGCGGCGAGCTTCGCATCGAGCGTCGCGACCTCGGCGCGCAGCGAATCGATCTCGCCGCGCAGGGCGACCTGCGCCGGGCCGGCGGCGGCATGAAGGAGCTCGGTTTCCTTGCGGGCGAGCAGCTCGATCACGTCCTGCCGCTGGCGGATCAGCGCGGCCAGCTCTGGCGAGCCGCCGGCGGTGCGCAGGCCGAGCTGGCGCAGCGCCTTGCCGGCCGAGGAAAGATAGGCCCATTGCGCGGCCTCGAACGCCTCGTCGATGGCCGGCCGCTCCGTGGCGGCCGTGCCCGCCGTCATCGCAAGCATCAGACACGCGGCGCGCAGAAGCGCCGTCAACCCGCCGGATCGCGCCATACGCGACATCTCCCAAACCCCAAGCCGGATCGGTTGTGAGCCGCGATTGTGACGATATGGCGGAACGGCGCGCAAGCCGTTTGCGGCCGCGCCCGCGAGAAAAGCGGGCACGGGCCATATTCACCTTGATCGCATGCGCCGATCTTCATTAGGGATGGGGGGATCATTCGCGCCGAAGGACCCGCCCATGAGCATCAACGTCGCCCCGATCGGGCTTGCCCGTGATCTCAGTGAGCGCGCGCGCTCGGGCCGCCCGGTGCGCATCGGCCTGATCGGCTGCGGCGAGATGGGGACCGACATCGTCACCCGCGTCGCGCATATGGAGGGCGTCGTCGTCGGTGCCATCGCCGAGCGCGATCCTGAACGCGCCCTGAAGGCCGCCGCCATCGCCTATGGCGAGGACGGCCACGCGCGCGAGGCCGGCTCGGCCCCTGCGGTTCATGCGGCGATGGAGGCGGGCAAGATCGCCGTCACCGGCGATGCCGGCCTCGTCATCGGCAGCGGGCTGGTCGACGTCGTCGTCGACGCGACCGGCGTGCCGGCGGTCGGCGCCGAGATCGGCCTCGCCGCGATGGAGAACGGCAAGCATCTCGTGATGATGAACGTCGAGGCGGACGTGACCATCGGCGCGTATCTGAAGAGCGAGGCCGAGCGGCTCGGCGTCGTCTATTCGCTCGGCGCGGGCGACGAGCCTTCGGCCTGCATGGAGCTGATCGAGTTCGTCTCGGCCATGGGCCACCCCATCGTCGCCGCCGGCAAGGGCAAGAACAATCCGCTCAACGTCGACGCCACCCCGCCCGCCTACGAGGAGGAGGCCGCGCGGCGCAACATGAACGTGCGCATGCTGGTCGAGTTCGTCGACGGGTCCAAGACCATGGTCGAGATGGCGGCCATCGCCAACGCCACCGGCCTCGTTCCCGACAAGGCCGGCATGCACGGGCCGGCGGCGACGCTTCCCGAATTGTCGAGCGTGCTGGTGCCGGAGCGGGACGGCGGCGTGCTCTCGCGGGTCGGCGTCGTCGACTACACCATCGGCAAGGGCGTCGCGCCCGGCGTCTTCGTCGTCGCCGACATGTCGCATCCGCGCATCCGCGAGCGCATGGAAGATCTGAAGATGGGCAAGGGGCCGTATTTCACCTTCCACCGCCCCTATCATCTGACCTCGCTCGAGGTGCCGCTGACCTGCGCCCGCGTCGTCCTCCACGGCAAGGCCGACATGGTGCCGCTGTCGAAGCCGGTGGCCGATGTCTGCGCGCTGGCCAAGAAGGATCTGAAGCCCGGCGATCGGCTCGACGCCATCGGCGAATATTGCTACCGCGCCTGGATCATGGAAGCGGGCGAGGCGCGCGCTGCCCGCGCCATTCCCTGCGGCCTGTTGCAGGGCGGCACCGTCACCGCGCCGGTCGCGAAGGGCGAGCTCATCACCTATGCCAACGCCGCGCCCGCGCCGGGGTCGAAGATCGCCGAGCTGCGCGCCCGGCAGGACCGGCTGGTCTGGGGCGAGGCGGCGGTCTAGACGGGATTGTCATGCGCCGTTCATACGGCCGATGCAGGGAGAGAACCGGAGACGGCCGTTCGGGCCGTCCCCCGGAAAAAGGGATGCAGTCAGGAGGCATCATGAGGAATTTTGTGAACACGCTCGCGGCCGGGCAGCTTGCGCTGGCGCTTCTCGCCGGCGCGGCCCATGCCGGAACGCTGACGCTCTACACCTCGCAGCCCGAGGCCGACGCGACGAAGACGGTCGAGGCCTTCAAGGCGGCCAACCCCGGCGTCGAGGTCGAGATATTCCGCTCGGGAACGTCCGACCTCCTGACCAAGCTCGCCGCCGAGTTCGCGGCCGGCGCGCCGCAGCCCGACGTGCTCCTGATCGCCGACGCCGTCAGCATGGAGCTGCTGAAGAAGGACGGCCGGCTGCTCGCCTATCCCGAGGCAAATGTCGAGGGGCTGGCGCAGGACAGCTACGACACCGACCGCACCTATTTCGGCTCGAAGCTGATCACCACCGGCATCGCCTACAACAGTGCGGCGGCGGAGAAGCCGGAAAGCTGGGCCGACCTCGTCAAGCCCGCCTACAAGGACGGGGTGGTGATGCCGAGCCCGCTCTATTCCGGCGCGGCCGCCTACATGATGTCGGGCGTTGCGCTCGATCCGGCGCTCGGCTGGGACTTCTACACCGGCCTCAAGGACAACGGCGCCATCGCCGTGCGCGGCAACGGCGCGGTGCTGAAGGCCGTGGCCGGCGGCGAGAAACCGTACGGCGTGCTGGTCGATTTCATGGCGCTCAATGCGAAGGCTCAAGGGTCGCCCATCGAGTTCGTCTTCCCGGCCGAGGGCGTGAGCGCCGTGACCGAGCCGGTCGCCATCCTGTCGAGTGCGAAGAACCCCGACGACGGCAAGCGCTTCGTCGATTTCATCCTCTCCGACGACGGCCAGAAGCTGGCGCGCGACATGGGCTATCTGCCCGCGAAGGCGTCCGCCGGCCGGCCCGACTGGCTGCCCGAGGGCGTCGAGATCAAGCTGATGCCGGTCGACATCGAGGCCCTGACCGGGCGCATCGAGGCCGACAAGGCAGGCTTCGCCGAGCTGTTCGGCGGCTGAGGCGGCGCGCGGGGCGGAACGGGCATTTGGCGTTGCAGGCGGAATTGAGGAACGGCCGGAGCCAGGAGATGGCTCTGGCGGCGGCGGTCGCGGTGGCGATCGCCGTCTTCTCGCTTCTGCCGATGCTGCGGCTGCTGCGCGAGACGGTGGCGCCCGCGGGCGCGCTATCCTTCGCCGTCATCGAGGCGGGGCTGGCGAGCCGGGCGACATGGGTCGCGACCGTCAACTCGCTCGTAGTCGGCGTCAGTGGCACGGTGCTGGCGGTGGCGATCGGCACGCTGGTCGCCCTCGTCGTGACGCTGACCGACATGCGCCGGCGCGGGGCGTTCATCCTGTGCTTCGTCATGCCGCTGATGATCGCACCGCAGGTGACGGCGCTGGCCTGGCTCCAGCTTTTCGGGCCGGCGAGCCCGTTCCTGAAGCTCATCGGTCTCGCGCCGCCGATGGGAAGCCGCAATCCGCTCTATTCGCCGGGCGGCATCGTGCTCTTGCTCGGCGTGCAATATGCGCCGCTGGTGTTCCTCCTGGTGCGCGCCGGCCTGCGCCGGCTGCCGCGCGAACTGGTCGAGGCGGCGCGGGCGGCCGGCGCGGGCCCCTTCACCGTCGCGCGCACGATCATCCTGCCGCTGATGACGCCGTCGATCATGGCCGCCGCCGCGCTCGCCTTCGTCTCCTGCGTCGGCAATTTCGGCATCCCCGCCTTTCTCGGCATCCCGGCCAACTATCTCGTGCTGCCGACGCTGATCTATCAGCGGCTGGCCGGCGGCGGGCCGGCCGCGCTCGGCGAGGCGGCGTTCCTGTCGGTGCTGATCGGCGTCATCGCCATGGCCGGCATCGTCGCGCAGGAGCGGATGAGCCGCCGGCGCGACTACCGCACCTTCGCCTCCTCGCTGGCGAGCGAGCCCTATGCGCTCGGCCGCTGGCGCGTGGCTGTCGAGGCGGCGATGTGGGCGCTGATCGTGGCGATCCTCGTCCTGCCGCTCACCGGTCTCCTGCTGTCGTCGCTCGTCCCGGCCTACGGCATCCCGCTTTCCGCCGCGACGGTGACGCTCGACAATTACCGCTTCGTCATGGTCGAGCATGCCGCCTCGCGGCGCGCCTTCGCCAACAGCCTCGGCCTGTCGCTGTCGGCCGCCGTCTTCGCCGTCTTCGCGGCGCTGCCCATCGCCTATTTCGTCGCCTGGGGCCGGCAGGGCTGGGTGCGGCTCGTCAACCTCTCCATCGAGCTTCCCTACGCGCTGCCGGGCGTGGTGCTGGCCATCGCCGCGCTGCTGCTGTTCCTGAAGCCGCTGCCGCTGACGGGCCTGCACATCTACAACACGGTCTGGATCATCCTCTACGCCTATCTCGCGCGCTTCCTCGTCCTTGCCGTGCGCCCGACCGTGAGCGGGCTTCACCAGATCGACCGGGCGCTGGAGGAGGCGGCGCAGGTGGCGGGGGCCGGCCTCTTCGCGCGGCTGCGCGGCATCGTCTTTCCGCTGGTCGCGCCGGCGGCGATGGCCGGCGGGCTGCTGATCTTCATGACCGCCTTCGGCGAGTTGACCGTCTCGGCGCTTTTGTGGTCTTCCGGCGCGGAGACGATCGGGGTGGTGATGTTCTCCTTCGAGCAGGGCGGCGATTCGAAATATGCGGCGGCGATCTCGGCGCTGACCGTGGCGCTGACCTTCGCGCTGATGGTGGCGACCAACCTTTTTGCGGGGCGGCTGCCGCGCGGAGTGCTGCCATGGCGCGACTGAAGCTTTCCGGCGTCACCAAGACCTTTTCCGGCTTCGACGCGGTGGCCGACGTGTCGCTCGAAGTCGCCGACGGCGAGTTCCTCGCCGTGCTTGGCCCCTCGGGCTGCGGCAAGACCACGCTGCTTCGCCTGATCACCGGCTTTGAGCGGCCGGACGCGGGCGAGATCGCCATCGGCGGGAGTGTCGTCTCCGGTGCGGGCGTCACCGTCCCGCCGGAAAAGCGCCGCGTCGGCCTCGTGTTCCAGAACTACGCGCTGTGGCCGCACATGACCGTGGCGCAGAATGTCGGCTACGCGCTCAAGGTGGCGAAGGTGGCGCGCGAGGAGGCGGCGCGCCGTGTGGCGGAGGCGCTGGCGCTCGTCGATCTCGCCGGCTTCGGCGAGCGCTATCCGGCCAGCCTTTCCGGCGGCCAGCGCCAACGCGTGGCCTTGGCGCGCTGCCTCGTCGCCGCGCCCTCGCTCGTCCTGTTCGACGAGCCGCTGGCCAATCTCGACGTCCATCTGCGCGCCGCGATGGAGGAGGAGTTCTCTGCCTTCCACCGCCGCACCGGCACGACCATGGTCTACATCACCCACGACCAGGCCGAGGCGATGGCGCTCGCCGACCGCATCGCCGTGATGGACGGCGGCCGGCTGGTGCAGGTCGCCGATCCGCGCACGCTCTATCGCGAGCCGGCGACGGCGATGGTCGCCTCCTTCATCTCGCAAGGGATGGTGCTGCCGGTGACGGTGTCGGGCGGGGAGGAGGCCGGCCATTGCCGTGTCGAGACGCTGGGGCAGGCGGCGCTGGTGCGCTGCCGGCCGGGCGAGGACGGGCGCAAGGCCGGCCTGATCTGCTGCCGCGCCGCCGATATCGGGCCGGTCGCGGCCGGCGAGCCGGGGATCGACGGCACGGTCAGGCGCGTCGTCTACAAGGGCGGGGCGACGCGGGTAGAGGTCGCGCCGCTCGCCGATCCGTCGCTGGCGCTGCGCTTCGACGCCCTCGACGGCGCATCCTTCGAGCCGGGCGCGCCTGTGCGCGTGCGCATCCGCTCCGGCTGGCTCATCCCGTTCGCTTGAAGGTCAGGAAACCGCCTTCACCCCTTCGAGGATCAGCGTCGTCGCGATGTCGGCATAGTCCTCGCGGGTGATCGGGCCGTTGGGCCGGAACCACATATAGACCCAGTTCATCATGCCGAAGAGCGACATGGTGACGGGCATCAGCAGCGGCCGGTCCTTGTCGAGGTTCGGATTGATCTCGCGGATGATGTTCGAGAACATGCGCACGATGCTGCGCTCGATCGCCTGAAGCTCGGCGACCTGCTCCGGCGCCAGCGTGCCGACGCCGTTGAGCTGCACCTTGTGCTGGTCGTCGGCGTCGCGGTAGTTGTCCAGCACCTGCCGCACCAGAAGCCGCAGGCGCACGTCCGGCGGCTGGTCGGGGCGGTCGGCTGCGCGGATATCGGCCTCGAGCCGTGCCAGATGGGTGCGCACGATGTCGAAGATCAACGCATCCTTGCCCGGATAGTAGTGGTAGAGCAGGGCCTTGGAGACGCCGCTGCGCGAGGCGATCTGCGACATGGACGCCTTGTCCATGCCGAGCTCGGCGAAGACCGCCGCCGCGTTCTTGAGGATCGCGTGCTGCTTTTCCTCGAAATCGACTGCTCTCGTGCGTGCCATTCGTGCCCGTCTCCCGCCATGCCGGCCCCGACCGGACCGGCATGCATTTCTAGTCTTTCGGTCGATTGTCGACCACGCGTTTGGCCTTGCCTTCGGAGCGCGGGATCGAGCCGGGATCGCGGATCGCGATCTTCGTGCTGACGCCCACGACGCTCTTGATGTGATGGGCGAGCTCCCGCGCCGAGGCGGCGCGCGTGGCGTCGTCGGCGGCTTCCGGCGCGCATTCGACATGGACCGTCATGTCGTCCATGCGCCCGGTGCGCGTGAGTTCTATCTGGAAATGCGGCGCAAGACCACGGCATTTGAGGATCTGCTCCTCGATCTGCGTCGGGAAGACGTTGACCCCGCGCAGGATCATCATGTCGTCGGAGCGGCCGGTGATCTTCTCGATGCGCCGCATCGAGCGCGCCGTGCCGGGCATCAGCCGCGTCAGGTCGCGCGTGCGGTAGCGGATGATCGGCAGCGCCTCCTTGGTCAGCGAGGTGAAGACCAGCTCGCCCGGCTCGCCGTCCGCCACCGGCTGGCCGGTCTCGGGGTCGATGATCTCGGGATAGAAATGGTCCTCCCAGACGTGGAGGCCGTCCTTCGTCTCGACGCATTCGTTGGCGACGCCCGGCCCGATCACCTCGGACAGGCCGTAGATGTCGACCGCGTGCATGTCGAAGGCCTGTTCGATCTCCTCGCGCATCGAGTTCGTCCACGGCTCGGCGCCGAAGATGCCGACGGCGAGCGAGCTCTTGCGCGGGTCGAGGCCCTGGCGGCGGAACTCGTCGAGGATGGAGAGCATGTAGGACGGCGTCACCATGATGATGCGCGGCTTCAGGTCCACCATCAGCGAGATCTGCCGCTCGGTCATGCCGCCCGAGACGGGAATGACGGTGCAGCCGAGCTTTTCCGCGCCGTAATGCGCGCCGAGCCCGCCGGTGAACAGGCCGTAGCCGTAGGAGACGTGGGCGATGTCGCCCGGCCGCCCGCCCGCGGCGCGGATAGAGCGCGCGACGACGCTCGCCCATGTGTCGATGTCCTTTTGCGTATAGCCGACGACGGTGGGCTTGCCGGTGGTGCCGGACGAGGCGTGGACGCGCACCACCTTCTCGCGCGGCACGGCGAACATGCCGAACGGATAGGTGTCGCGCAGGTCCGCCTTGGTGGTGAGCGGGAATTTCGCGAGGTCCGACAGCGACTTCAGGTCGGACGGGTGGACGCCGTGCGCGTCGAAGCGGGCGCGGTAGAAGGGCGAATTGTCATAGGCATGGCCGAGCGACCATTTCAGGCGCTCGAGCTGGAGCGCGGTGATCTCGTCGCGCGAGGCGGTCTCGATCGGCTCCAGATCGCCGGGGCGGGGCGAAAGATCTTCCATGTCGGTGTTTCCTCCGGAACAGTCTCTACCGGCCGTCCTCCACGGCCGGGCGGGCGTCAGCGGCCCGTGAAATTCGGCTTGCGCTTCTCGAGGAAGGAGGCGACGCCTTCCGCGTAGTCCGCGCCTTTCCCCACCTCGCGCTGGTAGTCGCGCTCGAGGTCGAGCTGGGCGTCGAGCGTGTTCGTCGCCGCGGCCTGGATCGCCTGCTTGGTCAGGCCGAGCGCCCGCGTCGGGCCGGCGGCGAGCCGGGCAGTGAGCGCCTGCGCCTCGTCCATGAGCGCCGCATCGTCGCAGCAGCGCCAGATCAGCCCCCATTCGGCGGCGGTCTCGGCCGAAAGCGGCTCGGCGGTCAGCGCCAGCGCCTTGGCGCGCGCCTCGCCCAGAAGCTGCGGCAGCGCCCACGTGCCGCCCGAATCCGGCACGAGGCCGATCTTGGAGAACGCCTGGATGAAGCGGGCCGAGCGTGCCGCCAGCACGATGTCGCAGGCCAGCGCGACATTGGCGCCTGCGCCGGCCGCGACGCCGTTGACCGCGCAGACGACCGGCTTGGCCAGCGTGCGGATCTGGCGCACCAGCGGGTTGTAGAAGGTCTCGATCGTGTAGCCGAGGTCGGGCTTTTCGGCCGCGTTGGGGTCGCGGTCGCCGAGGTCCTGCCCGGCGCAGAAGCCGCGCCCGGCGCCCGTCAGGAGCACGGCGCGCACGTCGGCGTCGGCATGGGCGCGCTCGAAGCCGGCGCGCAATGCCAGGTGCATCTCCTCGTTGAAGGCGTTAAGCTTGTCGGGGCGGTTGAGCGTCAGGCGCAGGACGCCATCGGCGAAGGCCGACAGGATGGTTTCCGATCCGGGCATTGTTCCTCCTCGCCGCACCCTCGAGCGGCAACAAAAAAACAGTTGCATAAACCGGCCGGTCAGTCAATTATAAACCAGATTTGCCGCTGCGGCAGATCCGGGAGGCATCTGACATGACGCAATCCTGCGCGCATCGACGCGCCACGGCTGGCCATTTTCCGGACGCTCCGCATCGTGCGGGCCGCCGGGGCGGGGGTGGTCGGCGCGGCCGCGTGCAGGGGAAGGCGGCGTAGGAAGATCGCATCGTTGCCGTGCGGGAGGCGCGCGGGAACGATGACCGCAAGGAACGAGTTCCGTTTTTACCGTTGGGAGGAGAACCGACATGAAACTCAATAACGCTACCGCGCTTGCCGGCACGCTGGCCTTCGTTCTCGGCTTCGCCGTGCCGGCGAGCGCCGACATCCGCATCGGCGCGACCCTGTCCGAAACCGGCCCGGCCGCCTTCCTCGGCGATCCCGAGGCCAAGACGCTGAAGATGCTGGTCGCGGAGATCAACGCCGCCGGCGGCGTCGGCGGCGAGAAGATCGAGCTGATCCTCTACGACGACGGCGGCGACCCGAACAAGGCGCGCACCTTCGCCACCCGCCTGATCGAGGACGACGAGGTCGTCGCCATCATCGGCGGCACGACGACCGGCACGTCGATGGCGATCATCCCCGTCGTCGAGGAGGCGGAGGTGCCGTTCATCTCGCTCGCCGGCGCGATCGAGGTCATCGACCCGGTGCAGTCCTTCACCTTCAAGACGCCGCACACCGACCGCATGGCCTGCGCCAAGATCTTCGAGGACATGCAGAAGCGCGGCTTCACCAAGATCGGCATGATCTCCGGCTCCGACGGCTTCGGCGCGTCGATGCGCAAGCAGTGCCTCGACATCGTCGGCGACTACGACATCGAGGTCGTGGCCGACGAGACCTATGCTCCGACCGACGCCGACATGACGCCGCAGCTCACCAACATCAAGGGCACGGCCGGCATCCAGGCGGTGCTGAACCCCGGCTTCGGCCAGGGGCCGGCCATCGTCACGCGCAACTATTCGCAGATCGCCGTCGGCCTGCCGTTCTACCAGTCGCACGGCGTCGCCTCCGACAGCTTCATCGAGCTGGCCGGCAAGGCCGAATCCGAGGGCGTGCGCCTGCCCGGCACCGCGCTGCTCGTCGCCGGCCTCTTGGCCGAGGACGACCCGCAGCGCGAGGTGGCGGTCGCCTACAAGACCAAGTACGAGAGCGAGACCGGCACGCCCGTCTCGACCTTCGGCGGCTATGCGCACGACGCGCTGCGCATCCTCGTCGACGCGCTCGGCCGCGCCGGCAGCGCCGAGCCGCAGGCGATCCGCGACGCCATCGAGTCGACCTCCGGCTTCGTCGGCACCACCGGCACCGTCACCATGTCGCCCGAGGACCATCTCGGCCTCGACCTGAGCGCCTTCCGGATGCTCGAGATCCGCGACGGCGGCTGGACCCTCGTCGAGTAGCCGTCAGCCGAGGCCGGCCGGGCGCGGGAGGCGCGTCCGGCCGCCGCTCTTCATGCCGCGGGGAGGCGAGGCATGCCCGAACTGATGCAGTTCCTGATGTCCGGGGTGACGGTCGGCGCGGTCTACGCGCTGGTCGCGCTCGGCTTCACCATCATCTACAACGCGTCCGACGTGGTGAACTTCGCCCAGGGCGAGTTCGTCATGCTGGGCGGCATGCTGACGGTGCTGTGCTACGCAGGCGGCCTGCCGCTGCCGGTCGCGGCGCTCGTCGCCATCGCGGTCACGGCCGCCGCCGGCGTCGCGCTCAACAAGCTGGCCATCGAGCCGGCGCGCGGCGCGCCGGTCGTTTCCCTCATCATCATCACCATCGGCGCGTCGATCTTCATCCGAGGCGTGTCGCAGCTCGTCTTCGGCAAGCAGCTCCACCGCTTCCCGTCCTTTTCCGGCGACGCGCCGATCCCCGTTCTCGGCGCGACCATCCTGCCGCAGAGCCTGTGGGTGATCGCCGGCGGCCTCGCCGTCTTCGTCGGGCTGTGGCTGTTCTTCACCCGCACGCTGACCGGGCGCGCGGTGCTCGCCACCGCCAACAACCGCATGGCGGCGCAGCTCGTCGGCATCAACACGCGCTACGTCATGTCGCTGTCCTTCGCGCTGTCGGCGGCGATCGGCGCGCTGGCGGGCGTGCTCGTCACCCCGATCACGCTGGTCAGCTACGACATCGGCATCTCTCTGGCGCTGAAGGGCTTCGCCGCCGCGATGCTGGGCGGCATGGGCAACCCCAAGGGCGCGCTGGCCGGCGGCCTGCTGCTCGGCCTGATGGAGGCGCTGACGGCGGGCTATCTCAGCTCGCAATACAAGGACGCGGCCGCCTTCGTCGTCATCCTCGGCGTGCTGTTCTTCATGCCGCAGGGCCTGTTCGGCACCAAGACCACGGAACGGGTGTGACGACGATGCGGCTCTCGACGAAAGCGACGACGCTTCTGGTCCTGGCGCTGGCGATCGCGCTGGCGCCGCTTCTGTTCCCGTCCGCCTTCTACTACCGGGTCGGCGCGCTGATCTTCATCAACGGCCTCGCCGTCACCGGCCTCGTGGTGCTGATCGGCTATGCCGGGCAGATCAGCCTCGGCCATGCCGGCTTCTTCGGCATCGGCGCCTATGCCTGCGCCCTGGCCCCGGCCCATCTCGGCCTCCACCCCGTCCTCGCCATCGTCTTCGGCGCGGCGTTGTCGGGCGGCATCGCCTGGCTGGTCGGCCGGCCGATCCTGCGGCTCAAGGGCTATTACCTCGCCGTCGCCAGCCTCGGCTTCGGCGTGCTCGTCGCCATGGTGCTGGCCAACGAGGCATGGCTGACCGGTGGGCCGGACGGCATCGCCGTGCCGGATCCGGGCCTGCGCACCGCCCTGCGCGATCTCGGCATCGAGGTCAGCAACGCCCAGTTCTGGTACGGCGCCTGCGGCCTCGTGCTGGTGGTCGGCGCGTGGCTGGCCCTCAACCTCCACGACAGCGCGACCGGGCGGGCGCTCAGGGCGCTGCACGGTTCGGAAGTCGCCGCCCGCACCGTGGGCGTCGACGTCGCGCGCTACAAGCTCCACGCCTTCGTCATCTCGGCGGTCTACGCCTCCGTCGCCGGTTCGCTCCTCGCCCTGCAGAACCGGCTGGTGACGCCCGACATGGCCGGCTTCATGCACTCCATCGAGATGGTGACGATGACGGTCCTCGGCGGCGCGGCCTCGGTACCGGGCGCGATCCTCGGCGCGGCGATCCTGACCGCGCTGCCGCAGGTGCTGACCGTGTTCCAGGAATACGAGATGCTGATGCTCGGCCTCGTCATGATGCTGGTGATGATCTTCATGCGCGAGGGGCTGCTGCCCAGCCTCGTGCGCCTGCTGCGGGGGAGGGGTCAATGAGCCTGCTTCGCGTCGAGGGCCTCGGCATCGATTTCGGCGGCCTGCGCGCCGTCAACGATGTCGGCTTCGCGCTCGGTCCCGGCGAGATCGTCTCGGTGATCGGGCCGAACGGGGCCGGCAAGACCACGCTGTTCAACATGATCTCCGGTCTCTATTTGCCGGCGCGCGGCCGCGTCACGCTCGACGGTGAGGACGTGACCGGCATGGAGCCGCATCTTCTCGCCGCGCGCGGGCTGTCGCGCACCTTCCAGAACCTCCAGATCTTCCACGCCATGACGGTGCTGGAGAATGTCGAGGCCGGACATCACCTGCACGAGAAGGGCTCGGTGGTCGCCGACCTTCTGTCGCTGCCTTCCTCGCGCCGACGCAACGCGGCGACGCGCGAGAGCGCCTATGCGCTGCTGGAGCGGGTCGGGCTGTCGCGCGCGGCCGGGCACGAGGCGGGCTCACTGTCCTACGGCGCGCTGAAGCGGCTGGAGATCGCCCGGGCGCTGGCCCTGAAGCCGCGCGTGCTTTTGCTCGACGAGCCGGCGGCGGGCTGCAACGCGGTCGAGACCGAGGAGATCGACCGGCTGGTGGCGGACGTCGCGGCGTCGGGCGTCGCCGTGCTGCTGGTCGAGCACGACATGAAGATGGTGATGCGCATATCGAGCCATCTCGTCGTCCTCGACCATGGCGAGAAGATCGCCGAGGGCGAGCCGGCGGCGGTGGCGCGCGACCCGCGCGTCATCGAGGCCTATCTCGGCGCGCAGGCCGGGGAGGACAGCCATGCTCACGGTTGAGGGACTGCGCTCGCGCTACGGCCGCATCGAGGCGCTGCACGGCATCGACATCGAGGTCGGCTCGGGCGAGATCGTCGCCGTCGTCGGCGCCAACGGCGCGGGCAAGACGACGCTGCTGCGCTGCCTGTCGGGGGTGCAGCCGGTCTCGGCCGGCTCGATCATCTTCCGCGGCGAGCCGCTGACCGCGGTGCCGGCATGGCGGCGCGTCGAGCGCGGGCTGGCGCAGTCGCCGGAAGGGCGGCAGATCTTCACCAACCTGACGGTCGAGGAGAATCTGCGCCTCGGCGCGTTCCTGTTCAGCGACGACAAGGTAGCGCGCGACATGGACGAGGCCTTCGCCATGTTCCCGATCCTGAAGGAGAAGCGCAACCTGCCGGCAGGCGGGCTTTCCGGCGGCCAGCAGCAGATGCTGGCCATCGCCCGCGCGCTGATGGGGCGCCCATCCTGCCTGCTGCTCGACGAGCCGTCGATGGGGCTGGCGCCGATCCTGGTGGCGCAGATCTTCGACGTGGTGAAGAACCTGCGCAGCCTCAACGTCACCGTGCTCCTGGTCGAGCAGAACGCCTTCGGCGCGCTGTCGATCGCCGACCGCGGCTACGTCATGGAAACCGGGCGCATCATCATGGGCGGCCCGGCGGCGGAGCTGATCGCCGACGAGAAGGTGAGGGAAGCTTATCTGGGGATTTGACGCCGGGGGTGCTATAATCCCCGTCGTCGCGATATGTTACAATTTGGCCGCAAAATTCGGTTGATATGTAACGCATCGAATGCTAAATAGATAACCGTCCGGTCGGTCAATGAATTATTGAGCAGCGAGCGGACGCCAAGGCGAGGCCCGGCAGCGCGGCAAGGAGGAAAGCCATGTATGCCCAGATGGTCAGGACCGACAGCGACGGCGTGAAGTCTCTCGACGAGATGTCGCCGCAGGAACGCGCGTTTCAGGACCGCGTCGATGCAGGCGAGAAGATCGAGCCGAAGGACTGGATGCCCGAAGCCTACCGCAAGACGCTGATCCGCCAGATCGGCCAGCATGCCCATTCCGAGATCGTCGGGCAGTTGCCCGAAGGCAACTGGATCACCCGCGCCCCGACGCTGGAGCGCAAGGCGATCCTGCTCGCCAAGGTGCAGGACGAGGCCGGCCACGGCCTTTACCTCTACTGCGCCGCCGAGACGCTCGGCGTCAGCCGCGACGAGCTGCTCGACAAGCTGCATTCGGGGAAGATGAAATATTCCTCGATCTTCAACTATCCGACGCTGAACTGGGCCGATATCGGCGCGGTCGGCTGGCTGGTCGACGGCGCGGCGATCATGAACCAGGTGCCGCTCCAGCGCACCTCCTACGGCCCCTACAGCCGCGCGATGATCCGCATCTGCAAGGAGGAGAGCTTCCACCAGCGGCAGGGCTACGACATCATGATGAAGATGGCTGAAGGTTCGCCCGCCCAGAAGGCGATGGCGCAGGATGCGCTGAACCGCTTCTGGTATCCGTCGCTGATGATGTTCGGCCCCTCCGACAAGGATTCGATCCACTCGGCGCAGTCGATGGCGTGGAAGATCAAGATCAACACCAATGACGAGCTGCGGCAGAAATTCGTCGACCAGACGGTGCCGCAGGCGAAATATCTCGGCCTGACCATCCCCGACGACAAGCTGGCCTGGAACGAGGAAAAGGGCGGCTACGACTTTTCCGAGCCGGACTGGAGCGAGTTCTTCGAGGTGATTTCCGGCAACGGGCCTTGCAACCGCGAGCGCCTCGGCGCGCGCGTCAAGGCGTGGGAGGACGGCGCCTGGTTCCGCGAGGGGCTGATGGCCCATGCGCGCAAGAAGGAGGCGCGCCGCGCGGCCGCCTGAGGCCGCCCGCGCCGAAAAAGAACAGCCAGCCGGGCGCTTATCGCGCCCATCGGGACAGCCAGCGACAGGAGGAAGCGCCATGTCTCACGAATGGCCTCTATGGGAGATTTTCATCCGCGGCCAGCACGGCCTCAACCATCGCCACGTCGGCAGCCTGCACGCGCCCGACGCCGAGATGGCGATCAAGAACGCCCGCGACGTCTACACCCGCCGCAACGAGGGCGTGTCGATCTGGGTGGTGCGCTCGTCCGAGATCGCGGCGAGCTCGCCCTCGGACAAGGGGCCGCTGTTCGAGCCGTCCAACTCCAAGGTCTACCGCCACCCGACCTTCTTCAAGATTCCCGACGAAGTGGGGCATATGTGATGGCCGCGCTGCCCGACGTTGACACCGTCGCAGAAATCGACCGCGCCAGCCTGACCGAGTTCCTGCTGCGCATGGGCGACAACGCGCTCGTCCTCGGCCATCGCGTCTCGGAATGGTGCGGCCACTCGCCGGTGCTGGAAGAGGACATCGCGCTCGCCAACACCGCGCTCGACCTGATCGGCCAGACCCAGCTCTGGCTCGGCCTTGCCGGCGAGGTCGAGGGCAAGGGCCGCACGGCCGACAACCTCGCCTATCTGCGCGACGCGCATGCGTTCCGCAACCTGTTGCTGGTCGAGCTGCCCAACGGCGATTTCGGCCGCACGCTGATGCGCCAGTTCCTGTTCGACGCCTGGCACCTGCCGATGCTGGAATGGCTGGCCGCGTCGTCGCGCGATCCACGCGTGGCCGAGATCGCCGCCAAGGCGGTGAAGGAAGTCGCCTATCACGTCGAGCGCTCGGCCGACCTCGTCATCCGCCTCGGCGACGGCAGCGAGGAAAGCCACGCCCGCATGCAAGGCGCCCTCGACGAGCTGTGGCCCTATACGGGCGAGATGTTCGCGGCCGACGCCGGAGACGAGGCGGTCACGGCGGCCGGCATCGCGCCGTCCCTCGCCAGCCTGCGCGAGCCATGGGAGGCGATGGTCGACGAGGTTCTGGCCGAGGCGACGCTGAAGCGCCCCGACGGCGCCTACGCCCACAAGGGCGGCAGGAGCGGCAGGCACACCGAGCATCTGGGCTATATTCTCGCCGAGATGCAGTTCCTGCAGCGCGCCTATCCGGGAAGCACCTGGTAGGGAGGGCGAGGTGGACGCCGCGACCCTGCCTTCGGTGGAAACGGTCTGGCAATGGCTGGGCGAGGTGCCGGACCCGGAGATCCCGGTGATCTCGGTGGTCGATCTCGGCATCGTCCGCGACGTGTCCTATGACGGCGACACGCTGGTCGTCGCGGTGACGCCGACCTATTCCGGCTGCCCGGCGACGTCCATGATCGACCTCGACATCGAGGCGGCGCTGCGCGGCCACGGGGTGGAGAGCATCAGGCTGGAGCGCCGGCTTTCCCCGCCCTGGACGAGCGACTGGATCGGGCCGGAGGCGCGCGAGAAGCTGCGCGCCTACGGCATCGCCCCGCCGGTGGACGGCACCGCCGCCGACGGGCGGCTGGCCCGTCGCGCCGAACGCCTTTCCGGCGGCAACGCCGCCATTTACTGCCCCCGCTGCGGGTCGCCGGCGACGGAAAAGGTGAGCCAGTTCGGCTCAACCCCGTGCAAGGCGAGCTACCGCTGCACCGAATGCCTGGAACCGTTCGACTATTTCAAATGCATCTGAGGATGCGATTTCAAATGCATCCGAGGATGCGGCAGGGAGGCACTATGTCACGCTTTCATCCGCTCGAAGTCACCGACGTGCGCCGCGACACGCGCGACGCCATCGTCGTCACGCTGAAGCCGCGAGAGGAGGACCGCGACGCGTTCCGCTTCACGCAGGGCCAGTACCTGACGCTGCGCCGCCGCTTCGACGACGCCGAGCTGCGCCGCTCCTATTCGATCTGCGCCGGGCTCGACGACGCCGCGCTGCGCGTCGGTATCAAGCGCGTCGACGGCGGCGCGTTCTCGACCTGGGCCAACGAGAACCTGCGCCCGGGCGACCTGATCGAGGCGATGCCGCCGATGGGCAATTTCCACCTGCCGCTGGAGCCGCAGGCCACGCGCGAATATCTCGGCTTCGCCGGCGGCAGCGGCATCACGCCGGTGCTGTCCATCGTCAAGACCGTGCTGGCGCGCGAGCCAGGCTCGCGCTTCACGCTGGTCTACGCCAACCGGCAGGTCTCCTCGATCATGTTCCGCGAGGAGCTGGAGGACCTGAAGAACCTCTATCTCGGACGGCTGTCGATCATCCACATCCTCGACAGCGAGGGGCAGGAGATCGACCTCTTCACCGGCCAGATCGACCGGGCGAAGTGCGATGCGCTGTTTTCGCACTGGATCGACCTGAAATCGGTCGACGCCGCCTTCATCTGCGGGCCGGAGCCGATGATGCTGGTGATCGCCGAGGCGCTGCGGGCGCACGGCATGGCCGAGGAGCGCATCAAGTTCGAGCTGTTCGCCTCCTCGCAGCCCGGCCGCCTGCCGCAGAGGCAGCGCGCGGAAGGCGCGGCCGACGCGGCCGCCGCCTGCGAGGCGACGGTGACGCTCGACGGCGTCACGCGCAGCTTCACCTTCCCGAAGCAGGGCCAGAGCCTGCTCGAGGCCGCGCTGGAGCATTCGCTCGATGCGCCCTATGCCTGCACCGCGGGCGTGTGCTCGACCTGCCGCGCCAAGGTGCTGGAAGGCGAGGTCGAGATGCTCGTCAACCACGCGCTCGAGGATTACGAGGTCGAGCAGGGCTATGTGCTGACCTGTCAGTGCTACCCGGTCTCGGACCGCATCGCCGTCAGCTACGACCAGTAGCGGCGGATGTCAGGGAGGAGGATGCGATGAGCGAGACCATGCCGATCGAGGACTATCTGGCCAAGGGCGGGGTGCTGACCTCGCCGGGCAACGCGCCGGCGCGCTACCGGGCCGAGCTGCTGCGGCTGATGGCAAGCTTCGTCGACAGCGAGCTGGCCGGTTCCGCCGGCTTCGCCGACACGATCAACGACGCGCCAGGCATCAAGGAGCGCATCTCGGCCGCGCGCATCGTGCTGGAAAAGACCGACCATGCCGGCCGCGTGCTGGAGGTGATGGCGAGCTTCGGCGCCGATGCCGGGCGCTATGCCGTGCATCACCCGTGGGCGGCGCGGCTGCCGCGCGAGGCCGACATCGGCGCGGCGCGGCAGGGCGGCGACAGGCGGCTCGCCGTCTTCCACTACCCGTTGCAGGGCTGGGTCGACGCCGTGACCATGAACGTCCTGATGGGACGCGCGGTCGTCATCGAGCTGAAGGAGCTGGAGCGCGTCTCCTACCAGCCGCTGGCCGAGGTGTTCCGCACGATCACACCGCGCGAGACGCGCCATGCCGAGCTCGGGCTGGAAGGGCTGAAGCGCATCGTCGAGACGCAAGAGGGCAAGGCGCAGGCTCAAGAATCCGTCGATTACTGGCTGCCGCGCGTGGCGGCGAGCTTCGGCGTGTCCCGCTCGGCCCGCCACGACATGCTGGCCAAGCTCGGGCTGCGGCACGAACCCAACGAAGCCCTGCTTGCCCGCTGGCAGGCGGACATCGCGGCGGAACTCGCCGCGCTCGGTCTCACCACCAAGGAAGGATAGACGCATGAATGTCGCGGTGTCCCCCACCCGCCGACTTGAAAGCTATGTTTGCGGAGAATGGCGCAAGGGCGGGGGCGAGGGGACGATCCTTCGCGACGCCTCGACGGGCAGCCCCGTCGCGCTGATCGATTCCTCGGGCATCGACTTCACTGCTGCGCTCGCCTATGGCCGCGAGAAGGCCGGGCCGGCGTTGCGCCGCCTGTCCTTCCACGAGCGGGCGGCGATGCTCAAGGCGCTCGCCCAGGCGCTGATGGCGCACAAGGACGAGTTCTACGCGCTGTCGACCGCCACCGGCGCCACCCGTGCCGATAGCTGGGTCGACATCGACGGCGGCTTCGGCACGTTGCTGACCTACGCCTCGAAGGGCCGGCGGGAGCTTCCCAATACGCGGGTGCTGCTCGACGGCGATGTCGAGCCGTTGTCGAAGGACGGCACGTTCAGCGCCCAGCACATCCTGTCGCCGCTGCAAGGCGTGGCCGTGCACATCAACGCCTTCAACTTCCCATGCTGGGGGATGCTGGAAAAGCTGGCGCCGACGCTGCTGGCCGGCATGCCGGCCATCGTCAAGCCGGCGAGCCAGACCGCCTATCTGACGGAGCTGGTCGTGCGCCGCATGGTCGAAAGCGGCATCCTGCCGGAGGGCGCTGTGCAGCTCGTCTGCGGCTCGCTCGGAGACCTGCTCGACCATGTCGACGGGCAGGACGCCGTCACCTTCACCGGCTCGGCCGCGACCGGGCGCATGCTCAAGGCGCATCCGGCGGTCCTCGCCAATTCCGTGCGCTTCACCATGGAGGCCGACAGCCTGAACGCGGCGATCCTTGGCGAGGACGCCGGCCCCGGCACGCCGGAATTTGACCTCTTCGTCAAGGAGGTCGCGCGCGAGATGACGGTCAAGGCCGGGCAGAAATGCACGGCCATCCGCCGCGTCATCGCGCCGCGCCGCCACGCCGACGCGCTGGTCGCGGCGCTGCGCGAGCGGCTCGGCAAGGTCGCGCTCGGCAACCCGGCCGACGAGGCCGTGACCATGGGGCCGCTGGCCAGCCTTTCCCAGCGCGAGGAGGTGCGCGCCCGGATACAGGACCTTGCCAGCGAGGCCGAGATCGTCGCCGGCGACGCCGCCAATCCGCGCCTCGCCTCGGGCGATGCGCAAGCCGGAGCGTTCGTCGAGCCGGTGCTGCTCTATTGCGACAGGCCGCAAGGCGCGCGCGCGATCCACGACGTCGAGGCGTTCGGCCCGGTTTCCACCGTCATGCCCTATGACGGCTGGGAGGAGGCGGTCGCGCTTGCCCGGCGCGGCAAGGGCAGTCTCGTCGCCTCCGTCTTCACCGACGATCCGGCCTTCGCGCAGGAGGTGGTGCTGGGCCTCGCCCCGTTCCATGGCCGGGTGATGATCGGCAACCGCGCCAGCGCGAAAAGCTCGACCGGCCACGGCTCGCCGCTGCCGATGCTGGTGCATGGCGGGCCGGGCCGGGCCGGTGGTGGCGAGGAGCTGGGCGGCCTGCGCGGCGTCGTCCACTACATGCAGCGCACGGCCGTCCAGGGCACGCCGGGGCTGCTTTCGGCCGTCACCGGGCGCTGGCTCGAGGGCGCCGGCGTGCGCGAGGACGGGGTCCATCCGTTCCGCAAGTCGCTGGCCGAGCTGAAGGTCGGAGACCAGCTCGTCACCGCCGCGCGCAAGGTGACGCTGGACGACATCGAACATTTCGCCGGCTTCACCGGCGACACCTTCTACGCCCACATGGACGAGGAAGCGGCGAAGGCCAACCCGTTCTTCGACGGGCGGGTGGCGCATGGCTACCTGATCGTCTCCTTCGCCGCCGGCCTGTTCGTCGATCCCGCGCCCGGCCCGGTGCTGGCCAATTACGGCATCGACAACCTGCGCTTCCTGACGCCGGTCTATCCCGGCGACGAATTGCAGGTGCGGCTGACCTGCAAGGAGATCAACCCCAGAAGCGGGGCCGAGCATGGCGAGGTGCGCTGGGATTGCCGCGTCACCAACCAGACCGGGGCGGTCGTGGCGCAATACGACGTCTTGACCATGGTGGCGAAGACCGCCGACTGAGATTTGCAATCGCCAAAGAAAAGGCCCGGCATCGCGGCTTGCGATGCCGGGCCTTTCCGTTTTTCAGGATCGGATCAGCGGCGGGCGAACAGCGCCCACACGGCCGGGATCAGCGAGGCGGCGAGGGCGGCCTTGATGACGTCCGCGAGGACGAACGGCACGACGCCGAACTGCCACGCCTTTTCGACGCCGAGGAGCGTGGCGAGCCAGGCGAAGCCGAAGGCGAGGATCAGCGCGACGCCGACGAGCATGACCGAGAACAGCTTGACCGGGTTGCGGTCGAAGCCGCGGTCGGCGGCCCAGCCGACGAGCGCGGTGGCGAGGATCATGCCGAAGAGATAGCCGCCCGTGGTGCCCATCATGTAGGCGATGCCGATGCCCTTCTCCGGCGTCGACTGGAAGACCGGGAAGCCCATCGCGCCCTCGGCGAGATAGAGCAGGAACGTCGCGAGGCCGAGGCGCATGCCGTAAGCGGCGGCGATGGCGAGGACGGCGAGGTTGCCGAGATAGAGATCGACCGGGCCGAGCACCACCTTGGTCTTGGCCGCGAGGGTGAGCAGCAGCGTGCCGCCGACGGCGAGCAGCGCCAGCATGGCATAGCGGGCGACGCCCTTTTCGGGCAGCGTGAGCGAAACCAGGGGACGGGACAGAACGGCTGCGGACATTGACCTCTCCATGGGAAAGCGGACGGATGCGATGGTTTCCCCTATATGGCCTTCCATGATATGCGGCAACTCGTTTCGCCGTCTTTCGTCAACTCGCACCGGTATCGCCGCATGGCCATCGACTTCGACACCACATTCGAACCCGCCTATGGCGAGGCGGTGCCGGTCGTTCCCGGCGTCGCCCGGATGACGGTCAACAACCCGAGCGCGTTCACCTTCCACGGCACCAACAGCTATATCGTCGGCACCGACACGCTGGCGGTGATCGACCCCGGCCCCGAGGACGAGAATCACCTGCGCGCGCTCCTCGCCGCGATTCGCGGCCGGCCGGTGAGCCACATCCTCGTCTCGCACACCCATATCGACCATTCGCCGCTCGCCGCGCGGCTCGCCGCCGAGACCGGCGCGAGGGTGCTGGCCGAGGGGCCGCACCGGCCGGCGCGGCCGCTGCGCATCGGCGAGATCAACCCGCTCGACGCCAGCGGCGACGAGGCCTTCGCGCCGGACGCGCTCTTGAAGGACGGCGAGGTCGTCGAGGGCGACGGCTGGGCGCTGCGCACCGTCTTCACCCCCGGCCACACCGCCAATCACGTCGCCTTCGCCCTCGAGGGCACGGGCATCCTGTTCTCGGCCGACCACGTCATGGCGTGGTCCACCTCCATCGTCGCCCCGCCGGACGGCGCGATGGCCGACTACATGGCCTCGCTCGACAGGCTGCTGGAGCGTGACGACGCGCTCTACCTGCCCGGCCATGGCGGCCCGGTGACGCAGCCGCCGGCCTTCCTGCGCGGCCTGAAGGCGCACCGCAAGATGCGCGAGCGCGCGATCCTCGAACGGCTCAGGACGGGCGACCGGACGGTGCAGGAGATGGTGGCGGCGATTTATCGCGACGTCGATCCGCGCCTGCACGGCGCGGCCGGGCTTTCGGTGCTGGCGCATCTGGAGGACCTTGCCGGGCGCGGCATCGTCGCCGTCGAGGGCGAGCCGTCAATCGACGGGATTTTCATTCCCGTCTGAGGGCGGGATGTCGATGATCTCCAGCGACTGGCGCTCGAGCTCGGCGGCGAGGGCGGCCATGAAGCCGTTGATGCGCCGCGCGTTCGACCCGAGGTCGTGCGGGCCGTAGCGCGAGGCGACGCGCATGTCGACGAAGGTGGTTTCCTCCTCGTCCGTCAGGCGCAGCACCGCGTCGGCGGGAAAGCGCAGGAGAAAGCTCGGCGCCTCCATCTCGATGGAGATTTCCGCCCGCCCGCCGGCCGAGGTCGGCATCGGGCCGTGGATGCGCCAGCCGCGCGCGGCGATGACGGGCGCCAGCGCGGCCAGCACGCGCTCGACCGAGGCGTCGAGGCGCCGGCCCGCCACGTCCGGATAGGTGCGCATCTGAAGCGCGGCCGCTTCGGCCGTGACCGGCCCGAGCGCGTTCATCTGCGCCGTGCGCAGGCGCGGCGCGATCACGAAGGCGGGCGGCTCGTCGAGATCGGTCGAGACGTCCGTCAGCGCCGGCAGCGTGAGATAGAGCCAGCCGGCGACGGCATAGGGCGCGAGCACGATGAGCGACAGCAGCGTCGCGGCGAGCGAGGCCTTGCCGGCCTTGTCGCCGTTGCGCCACAACTGCGAGAAGCCGCCGACGGCGAGAAGAAGCCCGGCGAGGGCGAGGGCGGCCACGAGGACCAGCGTCCACAGGAAGCCGAACGTCTCGACCAGCCCGTAACGGTGGCCGACGCCCGCCGTGACGAGAAGCACGAGCGAGAAGGCCGAGAGGCGGCGCGCCCACCCGGCCGTCTTCGAAACCCTGCGCTGCGGAAATGCCGCCATCGAAACTGCCCTGCCTGAGAATTGCCGACGCAAAGCTCCGTATGGAACGCGCCGCGCCAAACCTCAAGCCGTTGGCAGTTTGTACTCTTTGAACTGGTCGCGCAGGGTTGTCTTCTGGATTTTGCCGGTTGCGGTGTGGGGGATCTGGTCGACGAAGACGACGTCGTCCGGCATCCACCATTTGGCGATCTTGCCGGCGAAGAAATCG
>JBBCKE010000010.1:0-87319 GCA_037190985.1 Alphaproteobacteria bacterium | reverse complement strand
GGAGATGTTCTCCGGGCTCGACTCGTTCCCGCTGATGGCGGTGCCGTTCTTCATCCTGGCGGCCGAGCTGATGACGGGCGGGGCGATGACCTATGTGCTGTTGCGCTTCGCCTCGCAGTTCGTCGGCCATCTGCGCGGCGGACTGGGCTACGCCAACGTCATCTCGGCGGCGCTGTTCTCCGGCATTTCCGGCTCGGCCTTGGCCGACGCGGCCGGGCCCGGCGCGATGATGATCCGGATGATGGAGAAGTCGGGCTACGACAAGTCCTATGCCGGGGCGCTGACGGCCTCGGCGGCCGTGATGGGGCCGATCATCCCGCCGTCGATCATCATGATCGTCTATGCGTTGCAGGTCGAGCAGGTGTCCGTCGGGGCCTTGTTCATCGCCGGCATGGTGCCTGGCATCGTCATCGCGCTCGCCCTCTCGGCCGCGAATTTCATCGTCTCGCGCAAGCGCAACTATCGCGGCGAGGCCGAGCGGCCCTCGGGCCGCGAGATGATCCGCAACACGTTTCACGCGCTGCCGGCGCTGATGCTGATCGTCATCATCATCGGCGGCATCCGCGCCGGCGTGTTCACGCCGACGGAAGCCTCGGTGGTCGCGATCTTCTACGCGCTGGTCTGCGGCATGTTCCTCTATCGCTCGCTCAAGCTGCGCGATATTCCCGCCATCATCTTCCGCTCGGCGCTGATCTCCATCGCCGTGCTCATCATCCTCGCCGCCGCCCGCGCCTTCGCCTGGGTGCTGATCATCGAGAGCGTGCCGCAGCAGCTCGCCGAGACCATCGTCTCGTGGGAGCTGAGCCCGCTCGTCTTCCTGCTCGCGGTCAACCTCCTCCTCCTCGTCTTCGGTCTGTTCATGGACCCGCTGCCGGGCGTGATGGTGCTGGTGCCGATCCTCGCGCCCATCGCCCATTCGCTCGGCATCGACCCGATCCACTTTGCCATGGTGGTGATCCTGAACCTCACCATCGGCCTGATCACGCCGCCGGTCGGGGCGCTGCTGTTCGTCGTCTCCTCGGCCGTCAAGCTCAGGGTCGGCGAGATCATCCGCGAGATGCCGCCCTTCTTCATCGCGCATCTGATCGTGCTCGCCCTCATCACCTTCATCCCCGCGCTCTCGACCTGGCTGCCGCGGGTCAGCGGCTTCTAGGGAGAAACGCAGCCGATGCATTTTGCCGTCATATGCAAGGACAGGCCCGGCGGGCTGGAGCTCCGCTCCCGTACCCGCGCGGACCATCTCCTCTATCTCGAGCCATTCAGGGACAGGATCCTGTTCGCGGGGCCGTTTCTCGAAGCGGGAAGCGACAATTCGGTCGGCGGCCTAATCGTGATCGACCTGCCGGACCTCGACGCGGCCCGCGCCTTCGCCGGGGGCGATCCCTACGCCGTGGCGGGCCTGTTCGAGACGGTCGAGGTGCTGCCGTGGCGCAAGGTCATCCCGTCCTGAGACATCGTTTACCATCGGCCTGACAGATCCGGCCCGGAGCAGCTTCAATGAGCGACACGAAAAGACAGGCAACCCCGATGGCCCGCCTGCGCGAGGCCGGCGCGTGCATCGTCGTCACCGGCGCGGCGGGCGGGATCGGCTCCGGGATCGTCGAGCGCCTGCTCGCCGACGGGTGGCACGTGCTGGCGCTCGACCTGACGCCCGCGAGCCTCGAAGGGCTGCGTGCGCGGATCGGCGCGGGGGACAGGCTCGCCGTCGCCGACCTCGACGTTTCCAGCCCCGTCGCCGTCGAACGATGCGCCGGGGACCTCGTGGAGCGCGGCGTCGCGGTGGCGGGCCTCGTCAACGCGGCCGGCATCCTTCAGGACGCGGTGCCGCTTCTGGAGATGGACCTCGACCACCAGAGAAAGGTCTGGGACGTGAACTATTTCGGCGCGTTCCACTGCACGAAATGGTTCGGCGCGATGATGGCCGGCAATGGCGGCGGGGCCATCGTCAACATCACCTCGATCAACGAGCTGCGGCCGCTGCCGCTCCATGCCTACGCGCCGAGCAAGGTCGCGCTGGGCGCCTTGACCCGGCTTTCGGCGGGCGAACTGGGGGCCAGGTCGATCCGGGTCAACGCGGTGGCCCCCGGCTTCACGCGCACGCCCGCCTTGCAGGCGAAGATGGATTCGGGCAAGCGGGAGGCGCGCGTGCTGGAGAAGGCGAGCGCGATGGGGCGGCTGGTGGAGATCGAGGAGATCGCCTCCGTGGTCGGTTTCCTGATCTCGGACAACGCCAGCGGCGTCTCGGGGGCCTCGATCCCGGTCGACGCCGGCTGGCTGACGACGTCGCACTGGATGAATTTCGGCGACCTCCTCGCGGCCGGGTCCGCCAAGGACACGGCATGAAGCTGCTTCGCGTCGGAGAGCGCGGCCGGGAAAAGCCGGCGGCACTGGACGGCAACGGCGACATCCGCGACCTGTCGGGCCTCATTGCCGACATCGACGGGGCAAGCCTCGGTCCCGCGTCGCTTTCCGCCCTGAGGGGCGCGGCCCTCGACGGCTTGCCCGTCATCCGGCCCGGGCGCGTCGGCCCCTGCGTCGGCAGGGTCGGGAAGATCGTCTGCATCGGGCTGAACTACGAGGATCATGCGCGCGAGGCGGGCCTGCCGATCCCCGCCGAGCCGATCATCTTCCTGAAGGCGTCGAGCGCGATCTGCGGGCCGGACGACCCGATCCTCATTCCGCGCGGCGCGGAAAAGGTCGACCGGGAGGTCGAGCTCGGCGTCGTCATCGGCACGGAGGCGAGCCATGTCGGCGAGGCGCAGGCGCTCGATCACGTCGCGGGCTACAGCGTGATCAACGACGTCTCCGAACGCGGGTTCCAGTTCGACCGCGGCGGCACCTGGGACAAGGGCAAGAGCTGCGACACCTTCGCGCCGCTCGGGCCGTGGCTGGTGACGGCGGACGAGATCGCCGACCCGCAGGACCTCGCGCTCTGGCTCGAGGTCGACGGCCGGCGCTACCAGCAGGGATCGACGCGGACGATGATCTTCGGCGTTCGCGAGATCGTCAGCTATGTCAGCCGGTTCATGCGGCTCGAACCGGGCGACGTCATCGCCACCGGGACGCCGCCCGGCGTGGGGATGGGGCAGAAGCCGCCGGTCTTCCTCAAGGGCGGGGAGACCGTGCGCGCGGGGATCGACGGGCTGGGCGTCCAGAGCCAGCCGGTGCTGCACGCCGCCGCCGGCTGAGGCTCGCGGTCAGGCCCCGATGGCGTTGCCCTCTTCGTCGAAGACGTGCAGCCGTGCCGCGTCGAAGACGATGCCGACCTTGTCGCCGACGGATGGCCGCTGCGAGGTGGGCGCGGCGACGACGAGATGCTCGTCGGCCTGCGGGATCAGTTCGCCGGCATCGAGATAGATGTAGTTCGATCCGCCGAGATATTCGCTGTGGAACACGCCGAGCGGCACCGCGCCGGGCTCGCCGGCCCCGGCGATGCGCAGCGCCTCCGGCCTGATGCCAAGGGAGACGGCCTGTCCGGGCGCCAGCGCGCCGATCGCCGCGCCCGCCAGCGGCAGGGTTCTCCCGCCGCCGAGCGCCACGACCGGCCCGCCCTCTTTCGTCTCGACGCGCCCCGGCAAGAAGTTCATGCGCGGCGCGCCCATGAAGCCGGCGACGAAGCGGTTGGCGGGCCGCTCGTAGATGTCCTCGGGCGTGCCGATCTGCTCGATGCGGCCGGCATTCATCACCACTATCAGGTCGGCGAGCGTCATCGCCTCGACCTGGTCGTGGGTGACGTAGACCATGGTCGCACCGAGCTCCTTGTGCAGCCGCGCGATCTCGAGGCGCATGCTCACGCGCAGCTCGGCGTCGAGGTTCGACAGCGGCTCGTCGAACAGGAAGATCTTGGGATCGCGTGTGATCGCCCGGCCGATGGCGACGCGCTGCCGCTGCCCGCCGGACAGGGCCGCCGGCCGGCGCTCGAGCAGGGGATCGATGCGCAGGCTGGCGGCGGCGCGCCGGACCCGGCGGTCGATCTCGCCCTTCGGCATGCGCGCCATCTTCAGCCCGAACGCCATGTTGTCGTAGACGCTCATATGCGGATAGAGCGCGTAGTTCTGGAACACCATCGCCACCTCGCGGCGATGCGGGGCGAGGTCGTTGACCACGGCGCCGTCGATCATCACCTTGCCGCCTGTGATCGGCTCAAGTCCGGCGATCATGCGCAGCAGGGTCGACTTGCCGCAGCCCGATGGGCCGACGAACACGCAGAACGCGCCGCTCGGCACCGTCAGGTCGACCCCGTGCAGCACCTGCGTCTGGCCATAGGACTTGACGACCGATTCAAGCTGCAGATGCGCCATTTGCCGTTGCTCCTACTTCAGTCCGCTCTGCGTCAGCGTCCGCACGTAGAACCGCTGGAACAGGATGAAGGGGATCAGCGCGACGCTGACAGCCATCGTCGTGGCGGCGAACATCTGTCCCCAGTTGGCCTGCTCGAAATCGGCGTTGCGGGCGATCGCCACCTGCACCACGACATAGTCGGGCGAGCTCGCCGCCACCAGCGGCCAGAAGAACGCGTCCCATTGCAGGATAAAGATCATCAGCGCGGCGGTGGCGACCGTCGCCCCCGACAGCGGCATGGCGATGCGCCAGTATATCTGCAGCCACGACGCGCCGTCCATGCGCGCGGCCTCGATGATCTCGCGCGGGATGGCGGCGAAGAACTGGCGGAACAGGAAGATGACCAGCCCGTTGGCCACCTCGGGCATGATCAGCGCCTTGAAGCTGTCGGTCCAGCCGAGCGCGCGCACCAGCGTGTAGAGCGGGATGACGAGCGCCTCGAACGGCATCATGAAGCTCGCCAGCACCAGGACGAAGAGCGTGCGCTTGAACGGGAACTCGAACACCGCGAAGGCGAAGCCGGCCAGCGAGTTGACGACGACGCCGATGGCCACCGTCGCCCCGGCGACGATCAGCGAGTTGCGCACGGCGACGGGGAAGTCGCCGGACAGCAGCGCGAGGTAGTTGTCGAACGTGACGGTGGTGGGGAAGAAGGTGCGCCACGAGATCTCGCTGGTATGGCGGAATATCTCGTCAGCCGGCCGGAAGGAGGAGATCATCATCCAGACGATGGGCAGGAGCTGCACCGTCGCGATGGCGATCAGCAGGCCGTAGCGCGGCACCTCGCCCGACCATTTCGCCCCGGAATATCCGTTCACGTCAGACATCCTTGCGCTCGCGGAAAAACCGGAACTCGATCGCGGCGAAGATGGCGATCACCAGAAGGATGATCGTCGAGATCGCCAGCGAGCGGCCCATGTTGAGATAGGCGAAGGCCGACTGGTAGGCCTGGAACATCAACAGGTTGGTCGCCTCGCTCGGGCCGCCATTGGTGATGATGTAGACCGGCGCGAAGAACAGGAAGTTGATGGCCGTGTCGGCGACGAGCACGAACACCAGCGGCCGGCGCATCAGCGGAAGCGTGATGTTGACGAAGCGCCGCCAGCCGAGCGCCCCGTCGAGCGCGGCCGCCTCGTAGACGTCCTTCGGGATGCCGTTGAGCCCGGCCAGCAGGAACAGCATCCAGTAGCCGACGCCCTTCCATGTGGCGATGAAGATCATGGTGCCGAGCGCCTGGTTCTGGCTGCGGAAGAACGGTTGGCGCTCGAAGCCGAACTCGGCGAGGATGCTGTTGACCAGACCGAGCGACGGGTCGAGCAGGATGCTCCACAGCACCGCCGTCAGCGCGATGGAGAAGGTCATCGGCATGAAGAAGGCGGTGCGGAAGAAGACGATGCCCGGCGACGGCCGGAACACCAGCATGGCGAGGATGAACGCCAGCACGACCTGGATCGGGTTGATCAGCAGGTTGAAGATCAGCGTCACCCGCAACGATTGCCAGAAGCCGGGATCGGCGAACAGCGACAGGTGATTGCCGAGGCCGACGAAGACGCGGTCGCCCATCAGCGAGACGCTGAACAGGCTGCCGACCCCGGCGATGAAGATGGGCACCACCCGGAAGACGGCCAGGCCGATCAGCGCGAGCGCCAGGAAGGCGAAGGGAACGATGGCGCGTTCTCGCATCTCGGCCGGCCCCCGTCCGTCAGCGGTACTTGACCAGCTCGCGGTCGATCTGCGTGGCCGCCCGCGTGAGCGCCGTCTGCGGGTCCTCGCCCGTCTGGATGTCGCGGAAGGCGACGCGCAGGATGTCCTCGTACTCGCGCCATCCGGGCGTCGCCGGGCGGGCCACGGCGGTCTCGTCGAGCTCATGGCGCATGATCTGCCAGCCGTCGCTGTCGAAGGCCTGCGCCTCCAGCTCCCACATGCTGCTGGTGACGGGCGGATAGCTCCGGAGCTTGAACCATTCCTGCTGCGCCGCGTCGGACAGATACCAGTTGACGAAGGTCTTGGCCGCATCCATCGCGTCGGTGCGCGGGTTGATGCCGACATGCCACGAGCCCGTCGGCGTCACCGGCTTGCCCTTCTCGAAATAGGGGAAGGGCGCGACGCCCCAGTCGAGGTCGGGATAGTTGGCGAGGATGGACAGCATCCACGGACCGCCGATGAAGAAGCCGGTCTTTCCCGTGCCGAAGAGCTCCTGCGAGAGGTTGTGGTCGAAGACGCCGGTCGGCGAGACGCGCCACTCGTTGAACAGGTTGCGGTAGAAGGTCGCCGCCTCGACGAATTCGGGCGAGTCGACGTAGCCCGTCGCCGTCAGCCCGTCTTCCGAGATGCCGGTCGCGCCGAGGGACTGGGCCATCGGCAGGAGCTGGTAGGGCCGCTCCGACTGCTCGATCACCAGACCCCAGACGCCGGCCTTCTCGTCGCGGATCGACTTGGCCCCCTCGACGACGGCCTCCCAGGTCATGCGCCCGGCCGGGTCGGTCGAGGGGTGGGGGACGCCGGCGGCGTCGAGCAGCGCCTTGTTGTAGAACAGAAGCGCACTGCTGCTGGCGATCGGCGCGGAATAGATCTTGCCGTCATACTGCGCCGCCGCGCGCGCGGCGGGCGTCAGCTTGTCGACGTCGATGATTTCGGTCAGGTCGAGCAGGTGGCCGCGCACGGCGTAGGAGGCGGTCAGCGGGCTGTCGACCGAATAGACGTCCGGATCGGCGGTGCGGGCGTTGAGCCGCACGTCCAGCGTCTGGAAGATCTGGTTGAAGGGGACGCGCTCGTAATTGACCGTGATGTCGGGATGCGCCGCCTTGAACGCGTCCATCATCGGCTTCACGTGCTCGTCGGGCCATCCCATCCAGACGATGTTGAGGGTCTTGTCCTGGGCCAACGAAGGCGAATGCGTCGCCAGGGCCATGAGGCCGAGCGCGACGGCGCTTGCGGCGGTGCGGAATCTGAACATGCTTTCCTCCCTTGTTGTTCGATCTGGCCGGGACCGGCCGGGGCTAGGCGACGTTCCTAGGCGTCGTAGCCGGCGATGATTTCGATGACATGGTCGACCGCGGCGTCGCCCTCTATCGCCACCGCCACCTTCGCGTTGGGGGCGGCGTTGCCCTCGATGACGCTGGTGTTGCGGGAATTGACCTTGCGCAGGTCGCACGCCGTCATGCCGCGCAATTGCGGGCTGGCCAGCTCGATATGGACGTGAGCGTCCTGCAGGGTCATCAGCGAGGGCTCGACATAGGGGATGATGGCGCAGGGATCGTGCATCGAGGCTGCCGACAGGTTGAACACCTCGCGCGAGCGCGTGAGGTAGAACTGCATCAGGTCGCCGAACGCCTTGCCGACCGGGCCGCCGGTGGCGCGCAGCCGCTCGACGTGCCGATCGCCGACGCCGGCCTGGCGGGTGACGTTGAGGCCGGCCATGACGATCGGCAGGCCGCAGTTGAACACGACGGACGCCGCCTCGGGATCGCAATAGATGTTGTATTCGGCCAGCGGCGTGATGTTGCCGATCGTGGTCGAGCCACCCATGACGGTGATGCCGGCCAGCCAGTCGACGAGACGCGGCTCCAGCTTCAGCGCCATGGCGATGTTGGTCAGCGCGCCGATGCCGGCAAGGACGAGCTCGCCGCGATGGCGGCGCGCCTGCTCGATGATGAAGGTGACGGCGTGCTCGGCGACCGGGTCGCGGTCGGGGTCTGGAAGGTCGGCGCCGGCGATGCCGTTGGCGCCGTGCATGTCGGCGGTCACCACCGGCGGGGCCGGCGTGACCAGCGGCTTGCTCATCCCCTTGGCCACCGGCACGTCGAGCCCGGCCAGCCGGCATATCGAAAGCGCGTTGCGCGTCGTCTGCTCGACCGTGGTGTTGCCGAACACCGTGGTTATGCCGATCAGGTCGACGGTTCTGGCGGCATAGAGCAGCGCCATCGCGTCGTCGTGTCCGGGGTCGCAGTCGATGATCATCGGGGTCATAGGCATCCTCCACTTTCCATGGCCGTGCGCATGCCCGGGGCAGCGGCGATCTCCTCACGGCCGGCCAGGCTCGGCACGACGCCGCGCCGGGTGCAGGCCAGCGATCCGGCGGCGACGCCCCATGCCAGCGCGGCATCGAGGGCGCCGTCCTTGATCCATCGCGCGGCGAAGGCGCCGACGAACGCGTCGCCCGCGCCGGTCGTGTCGACGACCGCGATATCGAGGGCGGGCGCGGCGGCGCGGCGGCCGGTCGTGTCGATCAGCATCGCGCCGCCGGCCCCGAGCGTGACCACCACGGCAAGGCCGACCGTCTCAGCCAGCCGGGCGGCCGCCTCGCGCGGATCGGCGTCGGCATCCATGCCGGCAAGCTGGAGCGCCTCGATCTCGTTGACGATCAGGATGTCGATCAGCGCGCGCAGCTCGTCGGGCAGGCTGGCCGGCGCGGGCGCGGCGTTGAGCAATGTGCGCGCGCCGCCGCGCCGGGCGATGGAGAAGGCCTCGATCATGGCGGGAAGAGGCGTCTCGAGCTGGCCGACGACGAGGCCCGCGCCGGCGACGAGGTCGCGGCGCGCCTCGACAGCGGCGGGCGACAGGCGCGCATTCGCGGCCGGATCGATGACGATCATGTTCTGGCCGCCGGCCTCGACGACGATCAGCGCGGTGCCGGTCGCGGCATCCTCGACGGCGAGGACGCCGTCGGTGGCGATGCCTTCGTCCGCCCACAGGCGGCGCGCGGCCTTGCCCGCCTCGTCGGCGCCGGTCGCGGCGATCAGGGTCACGTCTGCGCCGGCGCGGGCGGCCTGGACGGCCTGGTTGCTGCCCTTGCCGCCATGGGACTGGAGCAGGCCGCGGCCGACCACGGTCTCCCCCGGCGAGGGGAAGCCCTCGACCACCACGCTGACGTCGCGCAGATAGCTGCCCACAACGACGATCCCCTCCCGCATGTCCCGTCCGTCAAAGATTGCACACGAGTGCAATAGTAGCCGCGGCGCCTCGCCTGTCAACCCGACATCGGTGGGAGGCGTCGGTGGCGGTGGCAGGAGGGGAATTTCGAAACGGCGTCCGGCTCTGGCCCTTCGGGGCGCAAATCTGGTAACAGGATGCCGAACCGGGCAGGGAGTGGAGATGCAGAAGAAGACCGGGCGAAAGGTCGATCCGCCGCGTTCGATCGACGTGGCGGCGCTTGCCGGCGTTTCCCGTTCGGCGGTGTCGCGCACCTTCACCAAGGGCGCCAGCGTCTCGCCGGCGACGCGCGAGAAGGTGATGCGCGCGGCTGAGGCGCTGGGCTATCGCCCGAACATGCTCGCCCGCACGCTGATCACCCGCCGCTCCGGCATCGTCGGGCTGGTGATCTCGGACGTCCTCAACCCGTTCTATGCCGGCGCGCTGGAAGCGCTGAGCCGGCATTTGCAGGACCGCGATTTCTCGCCGCTGCTGTTCTGCTGCCGCGACGCGCGCCATCTCGACGAATTGATCCCTAAGGTCCTGTCCTATCAGGTCGACGGCGTCGTCATCGCCGCGGCGACGCTGTCGTCGACCATGGCGCGCGAATGCGCCAAGGCCGGCCGGCCGGTCGTGCTCGTCAACCGTTACACCGACAGCGGCGAGGCCAGCAGCGTCGCCTGCGACAACGTCATGGCCGGGCGCATGGCGGCCGAGCACCTCTTGGCGGCGGGGCGCAGGGCCATCGCCTTCATCGCCGGGCTGGAGAACACGTCGAGCTCGCGCGACAGGGAGCTCGGCCTGACGCGCGCGCTGGCGGCCCACGGCCTCGCCCCGGTCGCGCGCGAGAGCGGCAACTACGCCTACAACGACGCCCTCGACGCGGCGCGGCGCATCCTGTCGCGGCCGCAGCGGCCGGATGCGATCTTCTGCGCCAACGACGTGATGGCGCTGGCGGTCCTCGACGTGGCGCGCAGCGAGTTCGGGCTGGAGACGCCTCGCGACCTTGCCGTCGTCGGCGTCGACAACATCTCCGCGGCGGCCTGGCCGAGCTACGCGCTGACCACGGTCGACCAGAATGTCGAGCGCATGTCGGCCGAGGCGATCTCGGTGCTGATCGAGCGCATCGACGACCACGCATCGCTTCCCGTCAGGCGGCTGATCCAGCCCTCCCTGTGCATCCGCGACACGGCCTGACGAAGGTCAGGCGACGAGGAACCCGCCGTCGAGCGGGTCGGCGCGGTTGAATGTCCAGCGGGCGCCGCCGAGAAGGCCGGCCTTGCCCTTGACCGTCGGCCGCAGGGCGCGCACGCCGTTGAGGTCGACATGGCCGAGCAGCTCGCCCTCGTAGGTACCGCTGCCGAGAAGCCCCTCGGCCTGGATCGGCTGGTTGAGGCCGAGCTCGCCGCGCGCCTCGAAAAGCGCCATCATGCCGCTCATCGCCGTGCCGCCCGGGGCGCGGTCGAGCTGGCCCTCGCCGAACACGTGGACGTTCTTGTAGAACGCGCCTTCCCTGTCCGGCTCGTGCCAGAAGGTAACGAAGCCGACATCGCGCACATGCGCCTCCAGCGGGTGCTGCGGCTGGACCTTCTTCTGGAGCTGCTCGCGCACGAGCAGGCCGTAATGCGACAGGACCTTGCCGTTCTCGGGCGCGATCCGCAGGTTGGTGCCGCGCAGGTCGACGACGCCGAAATAGTTGCCGCCCCACACCACGTCGACATTGAGCCGCCCGAGGTCGGGAATCTCGACCTCGATGTCGCGCGCCGCGACATAGGAGGGCACGTTCTCGAAACGGGTCCACAGCACCTGCCCGTCCTGCGACGCGACCTCGGCGGTGACGCGCCCGGCCAGCGTCTCGAACCGGATCGTGGTCAGCGGGCCGTCACCCCGCCGCACCATGCCGCGCGCCACCATCGCCATGCCGACCGCGATCGTCCCGTGACCGCACATGTACTGGTACTGGGTGGCGTCCATGTAGATCAGGCCGGCGTCGAACTCCGGCGAGGAGGGGGGTGTCAGGAACACGCCGACCATGTCCTTGTGCCCGCGCGGCTCGCGCATCAGCGCAAGGCGGAGCCAGTCGTAGTGGGTTTCCAGGAACTGCTTCTTTTCAAGGATCGACGTGCCGGCGGGATAGGGAATCCCGCTGTGGACGATGCACAGCGGCTCACCCTCCGTATGGGTGTAGAGCACGTCGTAGGTATCCTCAATGCGCATTCTTTGTCTCCACGAAGGTCTATTTCTTGGTCTGGATCACGTCGAGCCCGAAGACGGCGTCGATGATGATGAGGAGGATCGCGGCGACGAGGATGGTGATCGCCGAGACGGCCGCGATGGTGGGATCGACCGTGTACTGGATGTAGTTGAACAGCTTCACGGGGATGGTCGTCAGCGCCGGGGTGACGTTGAAGATGCTCAGTTCGACATTGATCCACGAGGTGATGAAGGCGAGGATCGCCCCGCTGATCGCACCGCCGCGTATCTGCGGCAGGGTGACGAGGAAGAAGGTGGCGAACGGCCCGGCGCCGAGGTCGCGCGAGGCTTCCTCCAGCGCCTTCTGGTCGGCGGAGAACTGCGGCAGCACCGAGCGGACGATGAACGGGACGATGATGACCACATGCCCGACCATCAGCGCGGGGAAGCTGCGCACGAGGCCGATGGTGCTGCCGTACTGGAGCAGGGCCGCGCCCAGCACCAGATAGGGCATCATCAGCGGCGACATCAGCACCGCCTCGACCACGCCCTTGCCCCGGAACGAAAACCGGGCGATGGCCAGTGTCGCCGGCACGGCGAGCAGGAGGGCGATGACCGTCGCCGAAAGGGCGAGCCAGGTGCTGATCGAGAAGGCCGCCATGTAGCTGCGGTCGGCCAGCACGCGCTCGTACCATTTCAGGGTGAGGCCCTGCGGCGGGAAGGTGAGGAACTCGGAGGTCGTCAGCGACGCGCCGACGATGATGACGAGCGGCACCAGCAGGTAGACCAGCACCAGCATCGAGAACGCGGCGAGGATGAAGCGCGCCATCACCGGCCTCCCCGCGGCTTGCCGACGATGCCGGACAGCGAGACCATCGCCAGCGTCAGCAGCAGCAGCGTGATGCTGAGCGCGCCGCCATAGTTGAAATCGAAGACCGAGGTGTATTGCTGGAAGATCAGCATCGAGAACATCGTGACCTGGCCGCCGCCGAGCACCGCGGGCGTGACATAGGCGCCGACCGACAGCGCGAAGACCAGCAGCGCGCCCGCCGTCAGCCCCGGCAGCGAGAGCGGAAAGGTGATGGTCCAGAAGCTGGTGAACCGGCTCGCGCCGAGATCGGAGGAGGCGTCGGTGTAGGACCGGTCGATCTTGGCCAGCGCGTTGCCGACGGCGATGACGATGAACGGCATGTTGATGTAGACGAGGCCGATCACCACGCCCGCCTCGGTGCCGAGAAGCCGGAACGGCGAATCGATCAGCCCGAGCCCGGTCAGGCTTTCGTTGACGAGGCCGCGCCGGCCGAGCAGCACCATCCAGCCGAACGAGCGCACGATGTTGCTGGTGAAGAGCGGAAGCACCAGAAGGACGATCAAGCCGCGCCGCAGGGTGCGGCTGGAAACGCCGTGGACGAGGAAGTAGGCCAGCGGATAGCCGACGATCATGCAGATGACGGTGGTGAGCAGCGAGATTCGCGCCGTGCGCCACAGCACGTCCCAGTGATACTGGTCGAACAGGATGCGGGCGTAGTTGGCGAAGGTCACGGTCTCCTGCGCGCTGGTCAGGCTGGAGATGAGCACCACGCCCATCGGCGCGAGGAAGAAGGCCGAGAAGAAGGCCAGCGGCGCGAACAGCAGGAGGAAGAGGGACAGTCGGGTCGCGGCCATCGCTCGCCTACTCCTCGAGAATGCGGATGTCGGCCGGATCGAAGCCGACCAGCACGTCGCCGCCCCGGGCGGGCTTGGGCGCGCCGCCGGGCAGGCGGATCGTGAGCCGCGCGTCGTTCCCGGTGACGATCACCGTGGTGTGGGCGCCGATGTCGATGACGTCCTCGACCCGGCATTTCGCCGTCGACAGCCCAGGCAGCGGCTCGTCGAGCACGCGGATCTGCTCCGGACGGAGCATCGCGACCTGCCGCCGGGCGCGGCCGGACGCCGCCGCCTCCAGCGTCTGCGAGCCGACGGCGGGCTTCAGCCGCCCGTCGGCGGTCCACTCGCAGGCGAGGAAGTTGGCCTCGCCGATGAAGTCGGCGACGAAGCGGGAGGCGGGCCGGCGGTAAATCTCGTCGCCGGTCCCGATCTGCTCGATCCGGCCGGCATTCATCACCACGATCCGGTCGGCCATGGTCAGCGCCTCCTCCTGATCGTGGGTGACGAAGACGAAGGCGATGCCGAGCTTTTCCTGCAGGTGCTTGAGCTCGATCTGCATCTGCTTGCGCAGCTTGAGGTCGAGCGCGCTCAGCGGCTCGTCGAGCAGGAGCAGCTTCGGCTTGTTGACCAGTGCGCGGGCGAGGGCGACGCGCTGCTGCTGGCCGCCGGACAGCTCCTGCGGGTAGCGTTCCCCGAACGTGGCGAGGCCGACGAGGTCGAGGGCCTCCTGCGCCAGCTCGCGCGCCCTTGCCCGGGATTCGCCCTTGCGGCGCGGTCCGTAGGCGACGTTGTCGATGATGCGCATGTGCGGAAACAGCGCGTAGTTCTGGAACACGGTGTTGAGCGGGCGGCGATTGGGAGGACGCCGCGTGACGTCCTCCCCGGCTATGACGATGCTGCCGCTGTCGGGCGTCAGGAAACCGGCGATCGAGCGCAGAAGCGTCGTCTTGCCGCAACCGCTCGGGCCGAGCATCGCGATGAACTCGCCGTGCCTGACGTCAAGGGCGATATCCGCCAGCGCCGCGTGCTGGCCGAATTTCTTATGGACGTTTCGAACCGACAGAAGAGTATCGACCATGAAATCCACTCGCTGGCTTGGTTTGCCGGACCGGCTAGTTCCCGACTTCCCGGTTCCACCGGTCGACGAGATCGGCGCGCTGCTTGTTGATCTCCCACCAGTCCAGCATCGTCAGGTCGTCGACCGAGCCGCCCGCGGCCCAGGGAAGCTTGGCGGCGACCTCGGCCGGCACCTCGGCGCCCTTCACCGACGGGCCGAGATAGAGCCTGGAGGCGAGGCAGGCGGAGGCCTCGGGGGTGAGGGCGAAGTCGATGAACTCTTCGGCCGCCTCCTTGTTGGGCGCGCCCTTGACGAGGTGCAGGCGCACGTCGCCGCCCCAGGCGCCTTCCTTGGGCACCACGAACTGGAGCGGCAGGCCCTGGTCGTTCAGCCCCCATGCCGGGGCGCTGTTGAAGGCGCCGATCACCGCCTCGCCGGTCTGGAAGGCGTTGGCCGCCGCGCCCGAGCTGTCGTAGAACAGCGCCGCCTTCAGCTCGCCGAGCTGCTTGAAAGTGGCGTCGAAATCGCCGCCGTTCATCACCTGGCTGAGGAAGAACACGGTGGGGATGCCGAGCGCGTTCGCCGGCGCGGGGAAGGTGACCGTGTTGGCGAAATCGGGGCTCCACAGATCGGCCCACGAGGTCGGTGGCGTCTTCACCTCGTCGCTGTTGTAGGCGATGCCAAAGGCGTAGTAGCCGGTGCTGACGGCGAGGTTCTCGCCCTCGTGGCTGTAGAGGGCCTGCGGCACGAGATTGGCGATGTTGGGGATGGAAGCGGGGTCGAGATGGTCGAGCACGCCGGCCGCCATGCCGACCTCGCTGACGCCGCCGTCCATCCAGAACGCATCGATCACCTGCGCGCCGGCCTGCTGCTGGACCTTCGACAGGTTGACCGTCGAGGTGCCGATCTCGGGGACGACCGTGATGCCGGTCGCCGCGGTGAACGGCTCGATGATGCAGGTGGTGAAGGCGTCCCCCCAATTGCCGCCGAACAGGCCGATCGTGACCGATTTCTCCGCTGCCGCCGGCGTCGCCGACAGGGCGCCGGCGACGACCGCAAGGGCCGTCGAATTCCGCAAGAATCTGCTCATTTTGTTCTCCTTTGCCATGTCTGGCACGTGTTCCCGGTCTATTGCCCGGCGAATTTACGAAGCGGCCTTGCGGCCTCATAGGAAACAGACGGCCAGAAACTATGATATTTCCGACATGGCCGCCTGCCGCCCGCACCCCGCGGATGCCGGTTGTTGACGCCCTCCCAACCTCTGGTAACATCCCGCGATGGCAAGCATCCGCCCGTCTGGTCCAGGCGATCGCGATCTGTCCGGCACCCTGCATCGAAGCTCCGAGGAATGCCCGGTCCGGGCCGACGGGATTCGCGAGCAGGCGGCCGGGGCAAAAAAGCTGCGTGTCGGATTCATCCTCCTCGACCAGTTCACGCTGGCGGGCTTCGCCGGTTTCGTCGAGGCCCTGCGGCTTGCGGCCGACGATGGCGGCCGCAGCCGGCAGATCTACGCCTCATGGTCGATCATGACCGAGAAGGGCTTGCCATGCCGCGCCAGTTGCGGGGCGGTCATCGGCGACCCCGACGATCTGAAGGACCCGCACGGCTTCGACTATATCGCCGTGTGCGGCGGCAACGGAAACCTGAGCACGAAGACGCAGTCGCCGGCCCTGCTCGACTATCTGCGCGCCGCCCGCGCCGCCAATGTCTGCCTGATCGGGGTGTGCAACGGCACGTTCACGATCGCGCGGGCCGGCCTGATCGGCTCGCATACGGTCTGCATCAACTGGAACAGCCTCGATGCGTTCCGGGCGAAGTTTCCCGCGGTCCGCACCCGCACCGACCATCTCTTCATCGACGAGGGCGACCTCATCACCTGCGCCGGCTCGACCGCGGCCATCGACCTCGGCACCTACCTGATCTCGCGCCACTGCGGCGAGCACCGGGCGCGCCAGGTCGTGCGCCACATGCTCCTGCAGCAGATGCGCCCGGCCAGGCTGCCGCAGCCGCATTTCTTCTCGGAGCTGCTGGAGACAGACGACGTGCGCGTGCGCCAGGCGGTGCATCTGATGGAGCAGCGCCTCGACTCGCCGCCGTCGATCGATGCGCTGGCCCGCTATGTCGGCGTCAGCGACCGGCAGCTTGGGCGTCTTTTCCGCAAGGCGACGGGGCTCAGCACCAAGACCTTCCTCCTGCATCTGCGCCTGCGCTATGCGCGCTGGCTGCTGCTCAACTCGTCCTATTCGGTGATGCAGATCGCCTTCAATTGCGGCTTTGCCGATGCGTCGCATTTTTCCCGCGAGTTCCGCGCCCTGTTCTTCGAAACGCCGCGGGACGTGCGCAAATATTCGGCGGAGAAGCCGACGCACTGATCCGCGCCGCCGGCGCGGCGGCGGCGGTCAGTTCTCGAACAGGACGAAGGCGCCCCAGACCAGCGGGCTGCTTGCTGCGGGAAGCTCGCCGCCGATGGCGTCGCGCCGCGTCTGGCGCAGCGCCTCGGACCAGGTCCGTCCCTCGGTCAGGTATTCGTAGTAGCGCACCATGAACTCGGCGGTACCGTCGTCGGCGACCGGCCACAGCGTCAGCAGCGAGCGCCGCGCGCCGGCGATGTCGATGGCGGTCGGCAGGCCGCGCAGGCCGCCGACGAAGGTTTCCTCGCCCCGCCCGGTCTCGCATGCCGACAGGACGAGCAGTTCCAGCGCCCTCAAGTCCCAGCTCATCAGCTCGAAGGCGTAGAGCCGCCCGTCGGCCTCGTCGCGCGCCATCGCGTGCCTGTCGCCGGAGCCCGACAGGATCACCTCGCTCTGCCACAGCGTGTCGACATCGCTCGCCCCGCCCGCCCGCGCGCTGCGATAGGCCCCGTGGGTGGCGAGGTGGGCGATGGTCGCGCCTTCCATGCGCTCGCGCAGCGCCGCCTCGCTGACGTCGCCGGCCGTCAGCGTGTCGATGGAAAGCCGGTCGCTCTTCAGGATGCCGGCGATCGCCTCGACCTCGCGCAGCGTGCCGGGCAGCGGCTCCGCGCCGCGCTCGTCGCCGCGGCTGTAGTCGATGCCGCCGGCCAGCACGGCGCGGCCGCCCTCGGCCAGCGTCTGGCCGGAAGGCAGCCGGTAGAGGGCTTCCGGCCGCGTCAGGAAGCGCATCTCGTAACGTTCCTCGAGCAGCCGCCCTTCGGGGTCGGACAGCATCGAGAACGGCACCGCGAAGAGCTGCCCGTCGGGGATCACGAACACGGTCCCGGCGCCTTCGAGATCGGCCGCCAGAGGCGCGATCAGGCGCTCGTGAAGGTCGGAGAAGGTGCTGCGGGCGATGGTCAGCGGCACCGCGCCGCGCTCGCCGGAGGAGCGGGTGGAGCGCAGCGACGCCATCTCGACCGTCGTGCCGCCGGCAACGATCTGCCGCGGGTCGCCGAGATGGCGAAGAACGGGCGCCGCGCCGGCGCGCGAGACGATGGCGTAGAGGCGCGTGTCGGCCAGCGGGTCCGCCGTCTCGCGGTCGGCGCGCCACTGGCGGGTGATGAAATACTGGACGAGCACCTGACCGGGCGAGAGCAGGTCGGCGGCGGCCGGCAGCGGCGCGGAAAGGCTATCCGGCGACAGATCATAGCGCTCGACGACGCGGCTGTTCAGCCGCCCTTCCAGCTCCCGAAGCGCCTCGACGAAGGAGAAGGCGAGGTCCTGCTCGCCGCCGGACGCGAACAGCTCGCGCGCGATGCGCGACTGGCGGGAGACCTGCCGCAGGAGGTCCGCGCTCTCGCCGTCGTCGGCGTCGATCAGCCGCTCGATCTTCAAGAGGTTGTCGGCGTCGGCGGTGGAGAGCGAGGGCCAGCGGCGTGACGCGTCGGCGAAGGCGGGCACTACCGACGCGTCGAGCTCGGCGAGGCGGCCGTAATGGTAGAGCATGTCGTCGGCCATCGCGCGGGTGGTGTCGGCGACGTCGCGGTTGCCGGCATAGAACACCTGCAGATAGACCCAGGCGAGCATTTCGCTGTCGATCGCCGCGAACTCCGCCGCGGCGGCGGCCGTATCCGTCTCGGCCTTCGCGTTGGCGATGGCGATGCGGCCGGCGAAGGTCAGCGGATGGGTGGTGGTCATCTCGCTGCCGGCGATGTTGTAGGCCTGCTCGAGATGCTTCATCCGCCGCTCGCCGTCGCCGGCCTTGGCGAAATGATCGGCGAGCAGGTTGGCCGCCTTGAGGCTGAGGATCGCCGGATAGTCGGCGTCCGTCACCAGCGCGTCCATGCGCGCGACGGCGGCCTCGTCCATGGGCTTTTCGCCGGAGACGAGGTCGGTGTAGTCGAGCCATGCTTCCATGACCGGCAGGTTGGTCTCGTCGGCCGTCGCCACGACGATGTCGCGGCAGAGCGTGAACAGCTTGCGCGCATTGTCCCAGTCGCCGAGATCGAGATAGTTCTGGCCGTTGTTGTTGGCGCTGACCAGCGTGTTGAAATGGTTCTGCCCGTAATGGCGAATGCGGTTCTCCAGCACCACGCGGTCGTATTCCAGCGCGCGCGACGGCGCGCCGAGGCCGCGCAGCACGTCGGCGAGATTGTTGGCCAGACGCCAGGTGATGGTGTCGTCGGGGCCGAGAACGTCGAGCGCGAGATCGTAATTGCCCTGCGCCAGGCTGACGGCGGTGCCGTACTGGCCGATGCCGGCCATCGCCGTCCCCAGCTTGTCGTTGGCGTGGATCAGCTCGCGCGACTCGTTGCCGTAATGGCGCGCGTAAAGATGGGTGGCGGCGGTGTAGAGCGGCACGAAATGCTGCTGCGGGTCGATCACCGCCGTGCGGAACTGCGCATAGGCGAGGTAGAAGTCGGCCAGCTCCTTGATGTCGGCCTGCGCCGCCTGCGTTTGCGACCCTTCGGCGAAGAGTTGCGCGGCCTCATCGTTCATGCCGTTGGCATGGAACAGGTTCGCCGCCTCCATGTACTGGCGGATGGTGAAGACGTGATGGTCCGTGCGGGCGCTGGCGAGAAGCGCCTCGCGCAGCCGGGGATAGCCCTCCTCGCCGCGGCCGGCCTGCATCAGGCTGAAGGCGCTGCGGATGCGCGCCTTCAGATGCGGCTCGCTGTTCTCGCCATGCGCGTCGGCGGCACGTTTCTCGTAGAGCGCGGCGAGCTCGTCCTGGGCGGGGCCGTCGCCGAGCATGCCCTTGACGTCCATCAGCCGCTCGACCAGCAGGTCGCCTTTCGCCGGATCGGCGGGATCGAGCACCGCAAGCAGGTCCCGCATCCGCGGAAAGAGCTCGGCATCGATGCGGGCGGCGTCGCCTTGGCTGAACAGCGCCTCCATCTCGGCGACTGCGGCGGCGCTGTCCGCCGGCTGGGCTAGGCCGGGCGAGGCAAGGAGGAGGGGGAGAGCGAGAGCGGTGGAAAGGATGAGGCCGGTGCGAAGGTGAGAAAGACGCATGCGAAGGGTTCTGCCCGCAGGTGGAGGATCAAGGAGAAACTGAACCGTTCGATGTGACCAAATCAAGTCCGGATCTGCCGGCGATGCGCTGGAAGCCGAAGCGCCGCCTCCGTTTGCGCCCCAGATGACCCGGTTTCCGTTACCCTCCGTTCACCATCCCGCAAGAATGTCGGGCTTGATGGCGGCCGGCGACACGATTCGGCCGGGTTTCCGCCTTCCTTCTCCGCCGGCCCATGTCCATGTTGGCCTAAAGAAGGTGGCATGCCGCATCTCGATTTCCTGACGCTCTACATCGTCATCTTTCTCATTTCCCTCACCATGACGGTGGTGTGGGCCGGCTTTGCCTACACCTATCGCCCGCATAGCGCCGCCCGGCACTGGCTGGCCGCCTGCGTGCTGTCGCTGGTCGGCGGGGTCGTGCTTTCCATTCAGGGCAACGAGGGCTCGCTCGTTCCCGCCATCGTCGGCAACGTCATCATCATATTCGGCTTCTCCCAGTTCTGGATCGGCCTGCGGCGCTTCCGGAACATGACGGGAGGCCAGCTCCGGGCCATCGGCCTCACGGTGGTCGCCGCTCTGGCGATGATCGCGATGCACGACAACGACCGTGGGCGGGCGATGGTCTATTCCGCCGGCCAGGCGACAGTGATGCTGGTCTGCATCGTCCACCTCATGCGCAACCGCACCCCCGGCATCGGCACGGCCATCGCCCTGACCGCCTTCGCGGTGGCGATGTTCGGCCAGCTCATGGTCCTGGCGTCGAACTGGGCGGTGCTGTCCGGCGCGCTCGATTTCGCGTTCTACTATTCGCTGGCGTCCTACGCGCTGCTCTGCACCATCTTCAGCGGCACGGTGTGGAATCTCGGCTTTGCGATGATGACCATCGACAAGCTCGTCCAGAACCTGAGCAAGCTGTCGCAGACCGACGAGCTGACCGGCCTCGCCAACCGCCGCGCGTTCAATGCCGGGCTGGAGGCCACCCGCCACAGGAGCGAGACGACCGGTCTCTGCTATTGCCTGATCCTCGCCGACCTGAACGACTTCAAGACGCTCAACGACAGGTTCGGGCACGGTGCGGGCGACCGGGCCCTCGGCGCCTTCGGCGGGTTGCTGCGCGCATGCGCGGGCGAGAATGCCGTCGTGGCGCGCCTCGGCGGCGACGAATTCTGCATCCTGCTGCCCGAGACGACCATCGACCAGGCCGGGGAAATCGCCGGGACGATCCGGGCCCGCCTCGGCGCGACGCCTATCAACCTGCCCGGCGCGGGGCGCGTCACCCTCTCCGCGAGCATCGGCGTCGCCGCCGAGACCGAGGCCCGCTCGACGGGCATCGACCTCCTGTCGCTCGCCGACAGGCGCCTCTACGCCGACAAGGCGAAGCATAAATCCGCCAAGCCGGACACGGCCGACCGCAAGCTCGTGCTCGTCTCGTAGGCCGGGATTTTCGCGCAGCGGGCGTGATCTCTCGCGCGGATGACGTGGGAACTGGCGGAAAGGAGTGGGAGTCGAACCCACCCGGGACAGGCTCGCTGCCCCAACCGGATTTGAAGTCCGGCCGCCCCACCGGGGACGATTCCCTTCCTATTCACCGGCCCCGAACAGGTCGGCGCGATGCGGATTTATGCGGCGCAGGTCGCCGCGGCGCAAGGTCACGCCGAGCCGGTCGAAGAATTCGAGGATCTCGATGGCGACCTTGCGGCCGTTCTGCACCCGGTCGCGGAAGGCCGGGGCGGTGAACCAGCCGCCTTCGCCCGCAGCCGCGACGGCCTCGATGATCGCCACCATCTCGCGCGTGGTCTGGCGGGTGAAGAAATGATCGTGCCGGATCTGGTCGGTCCGCCCGAGCTTCTGCGTCAGCTTCAGCACGCGCCGCACCTCGCGCTCGTCCGCGCCGAGCTCGTCGGCGAGGTCGCGCACGCGCGGCGGGCGGAACCGCTCCTCGCCCGAGAGCCGGGGCAGGATGCTGTGCCAGAGCGCCTCGTCCGCGGGCGAAAGCTTCACCTCGTGACCGGGCAGGCGGACGAAGGCGCCGTCGAGCACCGCGCGGCCGGCGGCGGCCTCGCCGCGCAGGAAAGTCAGGAAGGGTTCCTTCGGCAGGCGCGGCGACAGGGAAAGGCGCAGCTTCTCGCGACCGATCCCGGCATGGTCGGGGTTGTCTGCGTGGAAGGCCTCCAGCGTCGCGATGAGTCCGACCCGCAGCGCGGAGAGGGCGGGCTCGGACAGCGCGAGCGGGCCGATGGTCCAGGCCCCCGCGCCGGCCACGACCGCCGCTGCCGCATCTGCGGGCAGGCCGCGGTCGCGCAGGAAGGCCGGCAGGTCCACCGGCCCGACCGCCGCCAGCCCGGCGAGCGCCTCGGCCGGATCGGCGGCGCGCGCCGCGGCGAGCAGGGCAAGGCGCTCGGGCGTGCGGCGCTTGCGCGCCGGGGGGCGGAGCTCGAGGAACCGCCCGCCGCCGATGGTGCGGCTGGCCGCGGTGTCGCGCAGGATGAAGCGGTCGCCGACCGCCGCGGCGATAGGCCGGTCGAGCACGAGCTGGACGAAGCCGCGTCCACCCGGCAGGAGCGGCTCCCCGAGCGGCACGATCCGCGCGCCGACCTCGACCGCATGGCTGTGCAGCCGTGCCGGAAACCAGGTGCCGACCGGCTTCGGCTCGGAGTCGAGCACGCCGAGCTCGGCATCGATGCGGTCGGTGGGGGCATGGAGGGCAGGGGCCAGCACCATGTCGCCCCGATGGATCGCTTCCCTTGTTATCCCGTCGCCGGCAAGATTGAGCGCGCAGCGCTGCCCCGCCCGGCCCTCGCGCGCCTTGCGGTTCTGCGCGTGGAGGTCGCGCACCCGCGCCGTCAGGCCGGAGGGGCTGACGGTGACGATGTCGTCCACTGCCACCCGCCCGGCGAGCACCATGCCCGTGACCACGGTGCCCGCGCCGGCGAGGGTGAAGCTGCGGTCGACGGCGAAGCGCAGCGGTCCCGCCGCCTCGGGCGGCGTCGTCGTGGCCTCGGCGGCGATCAGGGCGGCGCGCAGTTCCTCTATCCCCTCGCCGGTCAGCGACGAGACGGCGATCACCGGGGCGTCGCGCAGGCCGGTCGTGGCCAGCACGGCGCGGATTTGCTCCGTCACCTCGGCGCGGCGCTCGGGCCCGGCGAGATCGGCCTTGGTCAGGGCGACGATGCCGCGGGCGATGCCGAGAAGATCGAGGATCGCCAGATGCTCGCGCGTCTGCGGCATGACCCCGTCGTCGGCGGCGACCGCGATGAGCGCGAAGTCGATGCCGCCGGCGCCGGCGAGCATGGTGTGGATCAGCCGCTCATGCCCCGGCACGTCGACGAAGCCGGTGATGCCGCCGCCGCCGAGGTCGGCATAGGCGAAGCCGAGATCGATGGTGATGCCGCGCGCCTTCTCCTCGGCGAGGCGGTCGGCGTCGGTGCCGGTCAGCGCCTTCACCAATGCCGTCTTGCCGTGGTCGATATGCCCGGCCGTGCCGACGATCATAGCGCGGCGAGCGCGTCGAGAAGGTCCGCGTCCCTTTCGAGGCAGCGCAGGTCGAGGATCAGCGCCCCGCCGCCTATATGGCCGATCACCGGGCGCGGCAGCGCGCGCAGCCGTGCCGCCAGCCGGTCGGGCGCGTCGCCGCCGGCTCCCGAACCCGCGCTCGCCGTCAGCCGCAGGCCCGCGCTCGGGATCGTGTCGACGGGCAGCGCGCCCGATCCGGTCTGGCTGGCGCAGTCGCAAGGCGCGGCGGCGAAGCCGTGCGGCGCCAGCGCCGCATCGACGAGGGGCGCGAGCCGCGCCGCCTGCGCCGCGATCTCCGCCAGCGGGCGCGCGAGGTGGCGCAGCGTCGGCAGGCGCTCGGCCAGCCGGTCGGGATCGCGGTAGAGGCGCAGCGTCGCCTCGAGCGCGGCGATGCGGATCTTGTCGAGCCGGACGGCCCGCTTGAGCGGGTTCCTGTCGATCGCGGCGATCAGGTCCCTGCGCCCGACGATGAAGCCCGCCTGCGGCCCGCCGAGCAGCTTGTCGCCCGAGAAGGTGACCAGGTCCGCGCCCTCGGCTACCGCTTCGGCCACGGTGGGCTCGCGCCGCAGGCCCCATGTCGCGAGATCGGCGAGCGAGCCGGAGCCGAGATCGTTGAGGAGCGGCACCCCGGCCCCGGCCGCGATCTTCGCGAGCTGCGGCGCGGGCACCTCGGCGGTGAAGCCCTCGATGCGGTAGTTCGAGGTGTGGACCTTGAGGATGACGCCGGTGTCCGGGCCGATGGCCCCCTCATAGTCGCGCGGATGGGTGCGGTTGGTGGTGCCGACCTCGACGAGGCGCGCCCCGGCGCGGGCCATGATGTCGGGCAGGCGGAAGGCGCCGCCGATCTCGATCAGCTCGCCGCGCGAGACGATGGCCTCGCGCCCCTGCGCCAGCGTGTTGAGCGCGATCAGCACGGCGGCGGCGTTGTTGTTGACGATCGTCGCGTCCTCGGCCCCGGTCAGCTCGCACAGCAGCCCGCGCAGATGGTCGTCGCGCTGGCCGCGCCCGCCGCCGTCGAGGTCGAACTCCAGCGCCAGCGGGTTGGCCATCGCCTCGGTCGCGGCCTCGATCGCCGCCTCGGCGAGGATCGCGCGGCCGAGATTGGTGTGCAGCACGGTGCCGGTCAGGTTGAGCACGGGACGCAAGGCAGGGCGCGCGGCGGCGTCGAGATCGCCGGCGACGAGATCGGGCAGCCGCGCCGCCAGCGCGCCGCCGTCCTCGCCGGCGCGGATCGCGGCGCGCATCGCCTCGAGCCGGGCCCGGACGGCGGCGAGCACCGCCGTCCGGCCATGCCGCTCGACCAGTTCCTTGCCCGCATCGGCCAAGAGAAACTGGTCGACGGACGGCAGGACACGGAAACCCTGCATCAGTACCCCACGAGGAACGGGTTGAAGCCGGCGCGACGGAACCCGGTGTCCTTCATCAGCATGTCGAGGCCGAGGCTGGCGACGTCGTCGGCGACCGGGTCGAGGCTGGGGTTCTTCACCCGGTAGAAGATCTTGACCCAGGAGGTGCATTCCCGGCAGGTCTCGGCCTTGACGGCGGCGTCGTGGGTTTCGGCGGAGCGGTAGCTGATGCCCTTGGTCGAGCCGCAGGCGAGGCACTTGACCCGTACCTCGTTCCACTGCGTCGCGCAGCAGGCGCAGGCGGCGTAGCGGACGCTCTCGATCCCCGGCGCGCTCATCACCGACGAGGTGACGGGCCTGCCGCCGCAGGCGGGGCAGACGCCGACCCCTACGGGAACCAGCCTTGCGGCGTCGAGTGTGGCGGCGAGCCGCGCCAGATGGACCTGCACCGCCGCCGCCGCGAAGAGATGCGGCGCGATGCTGTCCTGCGGCACGACATCGGCGAGGATGTTGCCGAGCAGCCAGCGGCGGTCGGCTTCGCCTGCCGCCTCTACCGCCGAGAGTGCGAGGCGCGCGGGCTCGGGCATAGCGAGCGCGGCCGCGCCCTCGCACAGGACGCTGAGCGTTCCGGCAAGCGCCGGATCGTCCGCCAGCGCGGCCCGGTCGATGGGCGGCATCGCGCCGGCCGCCGCGGTGCGCAGCCGTTCGGGCGACGGCGGCGTCACGGGCGGCAAGGTGACGGCGAGCCGCGCCTGAAGCGCGGAAAGCTCGGCCAGGAACGTCAGGTAGGGGGCGAGCTCGCTGGTCTCGGCGAGAAAGGCGAAGCGCTTCTTGCGGGTCTGGAAAAGCCCGACCGGATCGGGGAGGAGCGCCAGCGGCGCCTCGGGCACGCCGCCGATGAGGGACGGGTCGGGTTGCAGCGTCTCGGCCATCTCAACTCCGCTCGGGCCGGTGGCGATCGGCCCTCGATACCCCGGCTTTCAGCACCTTCGGCTTCCATGGCGAAGACGGGCCCTCGGCCGGCGAAGGGTCCGTCCGAAGGCTCCGGGGGCTGCCGTTATTGTGCCGGGTCCCTGTCCGCGCGTCCAGCCAGTTCGCGCAGCCATTTGCGGTGATGGCGCCACGCCCAGCCGCCGGTGACGGTGCCGCGCGTCATCGCCCGGATCGTCCCGCGCGTCCAGATCGCGGCATAGACATGGAGGATGAAGACGAGGATCGACAGGAGGGCGGCGGTGGCGTGGACCGCGACCGCGATCCGCCGCGCCGGGATCGAGGCGAGGACGGGCGCGTAGTCGCGCCACAGCGGGATATACTGCTCCCATATCATCACCCCGCTGGCGATCATCACCAGGATCAGCACCGCCATCGCCCAGAAGACGAGCTTCTGCCCGGCATTGTACTTGCCGAGCTCGGGCAGCTTCTCCTCGTTGCCCTTCAGCACCTCGCCGATGTTCAGCGACCAGTCGACGTCCTCGCGCCGGGGCAGGTTCAGCCTCCACATCTGCACGAACAGCAGGAGGAAGCTGAAGAACAGCGCGACGCCGACGATGGGGTGCAGCCAGCGCGTCGTCTGGCCGCCGCCGAACAGGCCGGTCAGCCAGTAGAGCGAGGGGTGGAAGAAGGCGAGGCCCGACAGGAGCAGCACGATCATGCATGCCGCCGTGACCCAGTGGTTCAGCCGGGTGATGCCGCGATAGCGGTTGACGAGCACCGGCTTGCGGGACTCGATCCTGTCGCCGGGCGCGGAATGGATGCGTCTGCGCTCGCCCATCACGCCTCCTCGCCGCGGCTGGCTTCATCGGCTTCGGCGGCCCCGTCGGTCTCGACCAGCGCCTGCGCCTCCTCGTCGTCGTGCTCGGAAACCTCGTTCGGCCGGGCGAGGAGGCCGTGCAGCACCGCGCCGACCGCGGCGACGCCCGCCGCCGCGAGGCCCACCGTCTTGGCCGCGCCCTTCCAGCCCTCGACGACGCGCGAGATGTGCGGATCGTCGGGCAGGTCGGAGTAGAGCGAGGGCTTGTCGGCGTGATGCAGGACGTACATCACATGCGTGCCGCCGACGCCCTGCGGGTCGTAGAGCCCGGCATTGTCGTAGCCGCGCGACTTCAGGTCCTCGATCCGCTCCCCCGCCAGTGTGATCATGTCGTCCTTGGTGCCGAAGGTGATCGCCTGGGTCGGGCAGGCCTTGGCGCAGGCCGGACCCTGGCCCACCGCCACCCGGTCCGAGCACAGCGTGCATTTCTTGGCGACATGCGCCGTCTTCGAGATGCGCGGGATGTTGAACGGGCAGCCGGCGATGCAGTAGCCGCAGCCGATGCAGTTCTCCGAGATGAAGTCGACGATGCCGTTCGAGTACTGCACGATGGCGCCGGGCGCGGGGCAGGCCTTGAGGCAGCCGGGGTCCTCGCAATGCATGCAGCCGTCCTTGCGGATCAGCCATTCGAGGTCGCCGCTCTCGGGATTCTCGTATTCCGAGAACCGCATCAGCGTGAACATGTCCGGCGTCAGGTCGTGGGGATTGTCGTAGACGCCGACATTCTCCTCGAGCTCCGGATGGGTGTCGTTCCACTCGACGCAGGCCGACTGGCACGCCTTGCAGCCGATGCATTTCGATGCGTCGATCAGCTTGGCGACCTTGGTGAGCTGCCGCTCGGGCGCGGGCACGCTGGCCGTGGCCGAGACCCTGACGAGATCGCCGGGCAGGAGGTTCGAGGCCATCGGCTGGACCGGCGGGTTGGCCACCGCCGTGACGGGTTGGGGCGCTCTTTCGCTCGTCATGCCGTCGCCTCCTCTCCGGCCGGCTCGATGTTGACGAGGAAGGCCTTGAACTCGGGCGTCTCGATATTGGCGTCGCCGACGAAGGGGCCGAGCGAGTTCGGGCCGAAGCCCTTGCGCGCCGCGCCCTTGAAGCCCCAGTGGATGGGGATGCCGACGATGTGGACCGTCTTGCCGTCGCAGGTCAGCGGCCTGATCCGCTTGGTGACGACCGCCTTGGCCCAGACCTGGCCGCGGCTCGACCACACCCGGACCCGCCCGCCCTTGGCGATGCCCTTCTCGGCCGCCAGCTCCTCGCTGATCTCGACGAAGAACTCGGGCTGGTTGACCGCGTTCACGCGGTTGTGCTTCGTCCAGTAGTGGAAGTGCTCGGTCAGCCGGTAGGAGGTGGCGACGAACGGGAACGCGTCGCTGGTGCCGAGGCTGGCCACGTCGCTCGGGAAGATGCGGGCGACGGGGTTGCCGCGCATCTGGCGGTTGAGCGGGTTGGCCACCGGGCTCTCGAACGGCTCCATATGGGTCGGGAACGGCCCGTCCCGCATCAGCCGCCGCGAGAAGAACCGGGCGGTCCCTTCGGGGTTCATGATGAAGGGGCCGACCTCGCGCGGATTGGCGGTCACCGCGATGTCGGGCACGTCGACGCCCGTCCAGCGCTCGCCGTTCCACTCGATCAGCCGGCGGGTCGAATCCCACGGCTTGCCGTCGATGTCGCACGAGGCGCGGTTGTAGAGCACCCGCCGGTTCGCCGGCCACGAGAACGACCAGTTCTGGAACGTCCCCATATTGCCGGGATCGGCGTTGTCGCGACGCGCCATCATGTTGCCGTCCGGCGTCCAGCAGCCGGTGTAGATCCAGCAGCCGCCCATGGTCTTGCCGTCGGCGCGCATCTGGCCGAAGCTCGAAAGCTGCTCGCCCTTCGCCAGCACCACCTTCGTCGGATCGTCCGGGTCGGTGATGTCCTCCAGCGCCTTGCCGTTCAGCTCCATCGCCAGCTCGGCCGGCGTCGGGTGCAGCGGGTCCTCGTACTCCCAGGCGAGGTTCAGGATCGGCTCGGGCGCCGGCCCGCCTTCCGTGCGGTAGAGTTCGCGCACCCGCTGGAAGATGTTGGCCATGATGGCGATGTCGGTCTTGGCCTCGCCCGGAGGGGTCGCCCCCGCCCAGTGCCATTGCAGCCAGCGGCCCGAATTCACCGTCGCGCCCTCGTCCTCGGCGAAGCAGGTGGTCGGCAGCTCCAGCACCTCGGTCTCGATCCTCGACGGGTCGACGTCGTTGTAGATGCCATGGTTCTCCCAGAAGGAGGCGGTCTCCGTCTCCAGCGGGTCCATGACGACCAGCAGCCTCAGCTTCGAGAAAGCCTCGGTGAGCTTGCCCCGGTTGGGGAAGGCGAGGATCGGGTTGAAGCCCTGGCAGAAATAGACGTTCACCTCGCCATTGTTCAGCATCTCGAACATCTTCATCGCGTCGTATTGCGCGATGTCGAGCTTGGGCAGCCAGTCGTAGCCCCAGCCGTTGTCGGCCGTCGCGTGCGCGCCCCACATCGACTTCATGAAGCTGACGAAGAACTTCTCGTAGTTCTGCCAGTAGCTCATCTGGCCCGGCCGCAGGGGCTTGTTGCCCCGCGTCGAGATGTAGGTCGCGTAGTCGGCCTCGCTCTCGCGCGGGATCGCCAGATAGCCGGGGATCAGGTTGGACATCAGCCCGACATCGGTCAGGCCCTGGATGTTGGAATGCCCGCGCAGGGCGTTCATCCCGCCGCCGGCGACGCCGATATTGCCCAAAAGGAGCTGGAGCATGGCCATGCCGCGGATGTTCTGCGAGCCCTTCGAGTGCTGCGTCCAGCCGAGCGCATACATCGAGGTCATGGTCTTGTCGGTCGCCGAGGTCTCGCCGATCATCTCGCAGATCCTGAGGAACCGGTCCTTCGGCGTGCCGCACAAATTCTCGACGAATTCGGGCGTGTAGACGTCGACATGCTTCTTCAGGAGCTGCCAGACGCAGCGCGGATGCTGGAACGTGTCGTCGACCTTGACGTAGCCGTCGTCGCCGAACTCGTATTCCCAGCTCGTCTGGTCGTAGCTGCGGTTCTCCTCGTCATAGCCGGTGAACATGCCGTCCTGCCAGCCGAAGTCCTCGCGCACGATGTAGCCGACATTGGTGTAGTTGCGGACATAGTCCCACTGCACCTTGTCGTTCTCGATGCACCAGCGGATCACCCCCATCAGGAAGGCGATGTCCGAGCCGGGGCGGATCGGGGCGTAGTAGTCGGCCACCGAGGCCGAGCGGTTGAAGCGCGGATCGACCACGATCAGCCTTGCGCCGCGATGGTGCTTGGCCTCCGTCACCCATTTGAAGCCGCACGGATGCGCTTCGGCGGCGTTGCCACCCATGATGACGACGAGGTCGGTGTTCTTGATGTCGGTCCAGGAGTTCGTCATCGCTCCACGGCCAAAAGTCGGGCCCAAACTGGACACCGTGGGGCCGTGTCAGACGCGCGCCTGGTTATCGAATCCGACGATCCCCATGGAGCGGACCACCTTGTAGGTCATCCATGCGGTCTCGTTCGTGGTCGCCGAAGCCGCGAGGAACCCGGTCGAGGTCCAGCGGTTGACGGTCATGCCCTTGTCGTTCTTCTCGACGAAGTTGGCGTCGCGGTCGTCCTTGATGGCGCGGGCGATCTTGTCGAAAGCCTCGTCCCAGGAAATGTCCTCGAAACGGTCGGAGCCCGGGGCGCGGTAGCGCGGCCGCGTCAGGCGCGTCTCGGCCTTGACGTAGGACTTGAGGGCCGCGCCCTTGGGGCAGAGCGTGCCGCGGTTGGTTGGGTGGTCCGCGTCGCCCTCGATGTGGATCAGGTCGGCCTTCTCGCCGGCGGCCAGATCGCCCTTCGAATACATGATGATCCCGCAGGCGACGGAGCAATAGGTGCAGATGTTGCGGGTTTCGGTGGTGGTGGCGAGCTTGAAGCCGCGCACATGGGCGGCGGTCGCCGCCTCGGCCTGCCCGAAGCCCATCGCGCCGAGCGATGTGGCCGCCACCCCGGCGCCCGTCAGCTTCAGGAAGCTGCGGCGCGTAAGGTCGATATTCACGGGGTTTCTCCCTTCACTGCCTGTCTTTTGGATAGGTTGCTACAGGTCGTTACAATCCGCTTTTGCCTTGACTGCTTCAGGCATGATCCATCCAATAGATGCCGGTGTCAATTAATCAGCGATATGTCCGTTCATATACGACGTATCGACTTCCGGTCGCTTTCCGTCGCCGCGTCCCGTCTTGCGCCGGAGGGCCGGTTTAGGACCCGTTGCTTGCCGCCGCCGGCCGAAGATGGCACAAGATCGGACGGGTTCGATGCCGGCCGCGGCCTTTCGGGGAGAGGCGGACGGCAAGGAAGGAGCGCCCGATGAACGAGATGTCCGCCCCGCAGGAGCCGCGCCTGACCTCGCTCGCCCATGGCGGCGGCTGCGGCTGCAAGATCGCGCCCGGCGTGCTGGCCGATATCATGCGCGGCGGCGCGGGGTTCGTTGTGCCGCCGGAGCTCCTCGTCGGCATAGAGACGTCGGACGATGCCGCCGTCTACCGGATCAACGAGCGGCAGGCGCTGGTCGCCACCACCGACTTCTTCATGCCCATCGTCGACGATCCCGGCGATTTCGGCCGCATCGCCGCCACCAACGCCATCAGCGACGTCTACGCCATGGGCGGCACGCCGCTCTTTGCCCTGGCGATCGTCGGCATGCCGGTCAGTCGCATCTCGACCGCGACCATCGGCGCGATCCTCGACGGCGGCGCCGCGGCCTGCCGGGAGGCGGGCATCCCCATCGCCGGCGGGCACACGATCGATTCGGTCGAGCCGATCTACGGGCTGGTCGCCATCGGGCTGGTCGACCCGGCGCATCTGAAGCGCAATGCCGACGCGCGGCCCGGCGACGTGCTGATCCTCGGCAAGCCGCTCGGCGTCGGCGTGTTCTCGGCCGCGCTGAAGAAGGAAAGGCTCGATGCCGACGCCTATGCCGCCATGGTGGCGTCGACCACGAAGCTGAACACGCCCGGCCCCCGCCTCGGCGCGCTGGCCGGCGTCCACGCCATGACCGACGTCACCGGCTTCGGCCTTGCCGGTCACGCGCTCGAGATGGCGCGCGGCTCGGACGCCCGCATCCGCATCGACTGGGCGGCCGTGCCGCTGCTGGCCGGCGCGCGCGACCTCGCCGCCGCCGGGTTCGTCACCGGAGCGTCGGGCCGCAACTGGGCGAGCTACGGGCATGAGGTGCGCCTCGCCTCCGGGCTGGACGATGTCGACCGCGCCTTGTTGTGCGACCCGCAGACCAGCGGCGGGCTTCTCGTCGCCTGCGCGCCCGAGGCGGCCGACGAGGTTCTGGCGATCTTCCGCGAAGAGGGTTTTGCCGCGGCCGCGACCATCGGACGGGTCGAGGCCGGTGCGCCCGAGCTCGCCGTCGCCTGAGCAGCGGTCTCTGGCAGGGCAGAGCGGTGGATGAGCGGGGGATTCTCCCCGCGCGGTCCTTCCCGTCGCAAATTTGCCGCGAAGCGGCTATGTCTTGCGGCCGATCTTTCGAAAACGGCAGGGCCGGAGCCATGACCGCCTCTCGCGCAACGGGCGCGCTGTTCGTCATATTCGTCGCGCTGCTCTTCGCCCTGCCGGCGCAGGCGCAGAAGAAGCTGTCGGGCGTCGCGCTGGTGATCGGCCAGTCGGCCTACGAGCACATCGCGCCGCTGCCCAACCCGGCCAACGACGCGCGCGAGATGGTGAAGCTCTTGACCGATCTCGGTTTCGACGCCCGCTCCGTCACCGACCGCGACGCAAGCCGGCTGCGCCGCGACCTCGAACGCTTCGCCGAGGACGCCGAGGAGGCCGACGTCGCCTTTCTCTATTATTCCGGCCACGGCATCGAGGCCGGCGGCGAGAACTGGCTGCTGCCGGTCGATGTCGACCATGGCTCGCTCGACAGCGCCGAGGAGACGATGGTGCCTCTCTCCGGGCTGATCGAGAAGCTGAAGCGGAGCGTGCCCGTCACCATCGTGCTGCTCGACGCCTGCCGCACCAATCCGTTTCCCGCCGGGTCGCTGGTGCGCGCGACGCCCGGCGCGGCGCCCGCGCCGATGGGCGAGAGCGGGCTGACCGCCGTGCGCGGCGCGACGAGCCTCACTGAGGCCCGGCCGGCGAACGACAATCTCGGCACCGTCATCGGCTTCGCCGCCGAGCCCGGCCTGCCGGCGCTCGACGGCGCGCCCGGGGCGAACAGCCCCTACGCCACGGCGCTGCTGCGGCATCTGGCAGCGATGGGAGGGGCGGAGTTCGGCCAGGTCATGCGCATGGTGACGGAGGAGGTGTATCTGTCGACCCGCACGCAGCAGCGGCCGTGGGTCAACGAGAGCCTGCGCCGCCAGCTCTATTTCGGCATCGCGCCCGACGAGCCGGAAGGCGACGAGGCGCTGGTGACGGGCGAGCGGCGGCAATTGCTGCTGACGATCGCCGAGCTGCCCGACATCAACCGGCTGCAGGTGGAGAAGGTCGCGCTGCGCGACGGCGTGCCGCTCGACGCGCTCTACGGCATCCTGCGGGCGCTGGACGAAACGGCCGCGCCGCCCTCCGATCCGACCGAAATGGAGAAGATGCTGGAGGCGCAGGCCGAGCGGCTGCGCAAGATGCTGTCGGAGCGCGCCGCGCTGCGCACCGACGATCCCGAGATCGCGCGGCTGTCGGAGGCCGCCGACAGGGCGATCGCCGAAGGCGCGATCCAGACGGCGCGCCTGTTCATGGACCGCGCCGTCGCCCGCGTCGAGGAGACCCGGCAGGACGTCGACGATCTCGAGGAGCTGCTGCGCCGCAAGCGCATCGCCGACGCCGCGATCTATGCCCGCCGGGCCGACGCGGCCGCGCTCGCCTTCGCCTTCACCGACGCCGCCGACGATTACGGCCGCGCCTTCGACCTCGTCGAGAAGTGGGACGCCGATCTCGCCTGGAACTACAAGAACATGCAGGCCGAGGCGCTGCGCAGCCACGGGCGGGCGACGGGCGAGCGCGCGGCGCTCGACGCGGCGCTGGAGGCGTACGACGCGATCCTGCGCATGCTGCCGTCGGACGATCGCGGCTCCGAATGGGCGATCACCCGCAACAACATGGCCGTGGTACTCAACGACATCGGCGAGCGCGGGGAGGATGCCGCCGACCTCCTCAAGGCCATGACGATGTTCGAGGAATCGATGGCGGTGTTCGAGCGGCTCGGCGACGACGCCAACTGGTCGGCGGCGCAGAACAATATCGGCAACATCCATCTGGCGCTCGGCCAGCGCGAGGCGGACCCGGCGCGCATCGAGCAGGCGATCGAGGCGTTCCGCGCCGCGCTCGCCCGGCGCGACCGCGCCAGCGTGCCGATGGAGTGGGCGTCGACGCAGATCAATATCGGGCTGGCGAGCTTCACCCTCGGCGAGCGGCGCGGCGATGCCGCCCTGATCGCCGAGGCGGAAGCCGCCTATCGCGCGGCGCTCGAGGTGTTCACCCGCGAGGCGAGCCCGGTGGACTGGGGCATGGCGCAGAACAATCTCGGCAACACGCTCAACGCGCTCGGCCTGCGCGCGAACGACATCGCCTATCACGACCGGGCCGCCGAGGCCTTCGAGGCGGCGCTCACCGTGCGCAGGCGCGAGGCCTGGCCGCAGATGTGGGCGACGACGCAGGTCAATCTCGGCAACACCTATGTCCACCGCGCCCGCCACGACCTCGACACCGGAAATCTCGAAAAGGCGCGCGCGGCCTACGAGGCGGCGCTGACCGTCCTCAGCCGCCGTGCCAGCCCGCTCAACTGGGCGTCGGCGCAGAACAATCTCGGCAACGCGCTGCAGACCATCGGCCAGCGCACCGCCGATGTCGACGTGCTGCAGCAGGCGGTGGACGCGTTCAACAACGCTCGCCGGGTCTACAAGCGCAAGGAATTTCCCATCGACTGGGCGATGACCCATCACAATGTCGGCAACACGCTGCGCCTGATGGCGACGGTGTCGAACGAGCCGGCGCACTACCGGGGCGCGGTGACGGCCTTCCGGCAGGCCTTGTCCGAATACAGGCGTGAGGCCATGCCGATGCAGTGGGCCAACACGATGGCGATGATGGGCGGGGCCTTGCAGGGCCTGTCCTACACCGACGAGACGCTGGACAGCCTGAGAGAGGCCGTCGAAGCGACCCGCGCCGCGCTGGAGGTGCTCACCGTGGACAACGCGCCGGTGGAATGGGCGACCGCCCAGAACACGCTCGGCACCTGCCTCCTCAACCTGTCGACCCGCAGCGGCGACGGGGCGACGCTGGCGGACGCCCTTGCCGCCTTCGAGGCGAGCAAGCAAGTGTTCGACCGCGACAGCCAGCCGCTGCAATGGGCGTTCGCCGAGAACAACATCGGCGATGTCCACTGGAACCTCGCCGCGCTCGGCGGCGGAAACGCCGAATACGCCAAGGCCATCGAGCGCTTCGAGAACGCCAAGCAGGCTTTCGGCGAAAACGGCCAGCTCGGCGCGGTGATGCTGTCGGAGCAGAAGATCTCCCTGATCCGCCGCGCGATGGAGGAATAGCGACGCCGTATTCGTCGCGCGGCGGCCGGGGCTATCCCGCCGGGTGGCTCCGAGAGCCGCCCGGCAGGTTATCAGACGGTTCTACCGGTCTGCCGGGGGTCGGTCGTCGGTGTTCGGATGAGCGAACAGGTGCTCCGGCGGCGTGCCCGGCTTCGTGAGCGGCTGGCGACAGCTATGGCACCGCGCGTCCCGTGCCAGGGTGCAGCCGCATGACGGACAGCGGATAGCGGGTGGCATGGCTTTAGCGTCCCGCTCGCCAGCTACAGCTTGACGCCGTTCATGCGCGACAGCAGTGTCTGCCTGTCCTGCGCGGATTTGAGGCGGATCGTCATCGCCTCGCTCTTGACCGGCACCTGGGGCGGCAGGCTCACCTCGATTTCGGGGGCGTGCTCGGCCGCCCACTTCCTGAATCGGGGAAGCTTGTTCGGGCCGCTGATCGGGAAGGTATGGCTGTACCTGAAAGTCATTCTTGCAATCCTTGACCGCATGGGCCGACGCCGCGAGGCGCGGTCGGGCTGCGGCCTGGCGAAGCGTCGGCGAAACTGAAGGGGAAACGGGGGTTTAACCTGATGCCGCTCTTGCTCTCGCAGGTAGGGGCACCAGGCACTCAGCCGGGTTGGCTGCGCCTTTGGCGGTCAGGCTCTATGGCAAGGGAATTGCGCATGGCCGAGATGTCGGCCATCCGTTTGCGGTTGTCAAATTTCGGGGCTCGTCTTTATGGTGACGCCATGGGGGCGAAGCTACGGGCCGGGCGGGACAGGCGCTCGTCTGCCGTTTCGTTGGCCGATGGGGGAAATCGGGAAAACCCCACCGTTCGCCTTGCCGCCATGCCCGATTGACGCGGCCCGTAGCTTTCCCGGCGCGCCGGAGCGCTGCCGGGTTTTCGCGCAATTCCGAACGGAAAAGCGCTTCACACTGGAATTGCTAGTGCCGATGCTCGGGCATCGCCTTCAGCCGGTCCTTGGTCCAGTCGGTGACGGCATGAACCTCGCCGTCCTCGTCGCGCATGAAGTCGAGATCGCCGGCGGAAACGGCGACCGGCTTTGCGCCGATGCCGAGGAATCCGCCGACGTCGATGACGATCTCGCTGCCATGCATGTGTGAGATGGTGCCGATCTTGTTGTCATCGACGTCATAGATCGTCGCGCCCTCGAGAACGGCGGGCGTGAGCTCCTCGCTGGTGAGGCGAACGTGGTTGCTGTGGTCCATGGTGGCAATCTCCGTCGTGTTGCTGATGAGCCTACCCAACTCCGCGACTCCCCCATCTGTTCCGAAGTGACGGGCGCGGCTTTCCGGGAGATGTTCTGGCCTGATTTGAATATGGCGGCTCCATGAAGGAACTTTGGCAAGAATGGGGAGTTTGTTTCCACACAACGCTGGAGGCAAACATGCACGGAATAATCTATCTCGTCGGCTTGGTGGTCGTTATCCTGGCTATCCTGTCTTTCTTCGGCCTGCGTTGAAGTACGGACAGGAGGCTGCAATGGCACTCATCGAAGAAACTGTCGTCACTCCCGTCAGTGACGACGCCCGCTCCTATATCGACTGGCCGGCGATCTTCGCCGGCACGGCGGTGGCCGCCGCGATCTCGCTGGTGCTGCTGACGTTCGGCACCGCGCTCGGCCTGTCGCTGACATCGGCCCATGAAGGGCAATCCGCGTCCCTGTTCTGGATCGCCATCGTCGGCGGGCTTTGGCTCCTGTGGGTGCAGGTCTCGGCATCGATGGCGGGCGGGTATCTCGCGGGACGCATGCGGCGGCGCCACGGCGACGCCACGGAATCGGAATCGGATCTCCGGGACGGCTCGCACGGGCTGGTCGTCTGGGCCGTCGCGACGCTCGCGGCGGCGGTGCTCGCCTATTCCGGCGCGATGGGAACCGTCACCGCGGTTGGCCAGACGGCAGGCGCCGCGGCGTCCGCTGCGGGCAGCGCGGTCGCCCAGGCGGTCGACGTGCTCGACCCCAACGACCTCCTGATCGACCGCACGCTGCGGGGAGCCCCCGGCGCGGCGCCGACCGACGAGGGAACGCGCAGCGAAGTCGGGCGCATCCTCCTTTCGGCGGCGACGTCGGACGAGGGGATGACGGATGCGGACCGCCAGTATCTCGTGGCGCTCGCCGCCCAGCGCGCCGGCATCTCGCCCGAGGAGGCGGAGCAGCGCATCGACGAGGTGACCGCGCAGGCCGCCCAGTTCGAGCAGCAGGCGCGCGAGGCCGCCGACAGGGCCCGCCGGACGGCGATGGTCGCCGCGTTCCTCGCCGCCGTCTCCCTGCTGGTCAGCGCTGCGGCCGCGTATTTCGCCGGCACGCTCGGCGGCAACCATCGGGACAAGCAGACCATGGTCGAAGGCTGGTATCGCCCCTGGTAATGGCCGTCCCCGGAACCGAAAGGCCGCCCCGGCTTCATCCGGGGCGGCCTTTCGTTTGGCTCGATCGTCAAGGCGCAGCCGTATCCGGCGGGCATGCGAAGGGTATTCAGCTCGACGCGACCTCGCGCCGTTTCGGGATGTCGTAGCCGGGAACCGCGTCGAAGGTCGGCTCCAGCACGTTCATCAGCCGGGCGAAGGCGACGAAGGCGGCGCGCGCCTCCTCGACCGTCGCTTCGCCGGCATAGACGGCAAGGCAGAGCCGGCGCACTTCCTCGCGCAGCGGGCCACGCCGCGCCGGCGGCCATTCGTCGAGAAACTCGAGCAAATCCTCCACGGTGAACAGATCCCGGGGGTCGCGGGCGCATGTGAACACCGTGACCGGCAAACGCAATTTCGTCATCGCACTCCTCCCAGAGATACAGTGGAACCAAATGTAACGCGCGAGGAGGCGGTTGGTTGCGTCGAGCCGGGCTCAGCCTTCAAGTTTTTCGCGGATGCGGAGCGCGGTCTGCGCCATGACGTCGCCGGGCGGGCAGGGCGGGTTGCGGTAGGTCACTGACTCCTCGACGATGTAGCGCCGCGATGTCAGGTCGTCGGCGGCCACCAGCGGCACCACATGGGCATGGGCGTGGGCCACGTCGGTGCCGGTAAAGGCGAAGCCGACGCGCTCGACGCCGTAGATCGCCTTGAGCGCCCGCGCTACCCGCTGGCCCGTCGCCGCGACCTCGGTCAGAAGTCCGGCCGGCAACGCATCGAAATAGGGATGATGCGCCTTCGGGATGACCTGCGTGTGCCCGGGGCGGATCGGCGCGATGTCGAGGAAGGCGATGACATGGTCGGTCTCGCAGACGATATGCGCGGGTATCCGCCTCGCGGCGATGCGGCAGAACAGGCAAGATCCGGATGTGTCGCTCATGGCCTGTCCCCCACAACGGTATGGCGCTCGCTGTCCCGAACCGGCAGCAAATGCGGCGAAGCGGGATGCGGCCGCCCCCCAAACAAGGGCGTCAGAACCTCGCCGTCAAGCCCGCCCGGACCGTTCGCCCCGGGGCGGGCACGATGCCGAGGCTCAGGGGATCGATGTAGTACTGGTCGGTGAGGTTCTCGACCGCGAGGTTCATCGTCAGGTTCTCGTTGAGGCGATACTCCGCGAAGATGTCGACCAGCGTGAACGGCTTCCAGTCTATGGGCGTGATGATGGTCATGGCACCGGAGAGCTCGGCCGAGCCCTCGATGGCCCTTTTCCCGTAATGCGTCACGCGGCCGCCCACGGTCAGGGCGTCGTCGAACAGCTTCTGGCTGACATCGAGGCTGATCATGTATTTCGGCGGGATCTGGTTGTTGGCGAAATCCCCCGACAGGGTCTTGGCCATGCAGCCCTCGTCGCGCGTGCAGAATTCCACGTTCTGGAAATAGCTGCCCGAAAGGCCGATGGTCGTTCCGCCTATCGTGTATTGCGCGCTCGCCTCGAAGCCGGAGAATTTCGCGGCTTCGATGTTGTCGATGATCAGGCCGAGCCTGTAGCCGGGCTTTTCGGGGTCGGCCTCGTTGGACGAGCGGCGGGCGAGATAGTCGTCGACGCGGTTGTTAAAGTAGGCGAGCTTCACGGCAAGGCGATCGCCGTCGTCGAAGACGCCGGCCCGGTCGATGTTGAGCCCGATCTCGCGATTGTGCGCCCGTTCCGGCCCCACCTCGGGAAGGAAGCCGTAGCCCATCGCCCGGGTCGACTCGACGAGCGAGGGAAGCCGCAGGCCCTGCTTGTAGTTGGCGAAGACCTGGATCCCTTCCCACGGCGTGTAGGCGACGCCGAGCGACGGCGAGAAGCCGTCGCCGCTTCTCGGCGCCGAGGGCTCGCCATAGACGGGGGTGAGGTTGACGCTGCCGTCGGGCAGGATGTCGACGATGTTGCGAAGCACCCGCCGGTAGCGGTCCTCAGTCCTGAAATACTGGTAGCGAAGGCCGCCGGTCACGGTCCACTGGTCGGTGATGTCCAGCTTGGCCCGGGTGAAGGCGTTGAACTCCTCCCGCTTGCCGTCGCGCGGCGGATACTCGACCCGGATATCCCCGTCGCTCGGCCTGCTGTCCTCGTGGGAGTAGCCGGCCCCGTATTCGAGAGTGAGGTCGCCGATCCTCGTATCGAACAGCGAGACGTTGGAGATGTCCGTTCCCCAGGCGAAGGTCTTCGATCCGAACTCGATGCCCTGTTGCTGGAGATAGGATTCCCAGTTTGGCCGCAGGTCCGTCAGGTTCGTCGCCCATGCATTCCATTTGAGATGGATGAGATCGTTGCCCGCCGGGTCCCACTTGTAGCGGGCGGTGTAGGAGTCGAGCCGGGTCCTGGAAAGCTCCTCCTGGGTGATCCTCTCCGGCGTGTTGGTGGTGTAGTTCCACGGCGTGATCTCGCCATGGTCGTTCCGGTAGGTCATGACGCCGAGCTCGAGCGCGTGATCGTCGAGGAAGCGGAAGGTGCCCTTCAGCATGGCCGAGGTCACGTCCTGCGAGGTGTTGAACACCTCCTCGCCGCCGCGATAGAGCGACAGGCCGACATTCTCGTAGAAATTGGGATAGACCCGGCCGTTTGACGGATTGGTCCAGGGGCCGACGTTCACGATCTCGGCGACCGGGCCGTGCGTGCCGGCATGGTAGTTGCCCGTCTTGCGGCGCGCGAAGCCGGAGACCAGATCGACATAGTCCGAGGTGAAGCCGGCGACGACGCTGCCGCTTCCGCTGCCGAAATCGAGCAAAGAGGGCCGGTTCACCTCTCCGTTTACGGGCGTATAGCCGCGGGCCCAGCTTCCGGTCCAGCCGCCGATCTTTCCGATTTCCGGATCGGTCGTGTTGGTCAAGAGTTCGCCCTTCACGCGGACGCCGAACTGCTTGCCGTCCTGGACGATGTCGCCGGCATTCAAGGTGCGCATGGCGACCGTGCCGCCGATGCCGCTCAGCCCGGGGCCGTTCGTCGGTCCTTTCTCGATGCTGACGCCGCCGATGAAGTCGGGATCGACGTAGCTGCGCCCGCTCATGCCCTGATAGCCGCGATAGACCGAGGTCTGGTTCATCGCGCCGTCGACTGTCACCGGCACGCGGTTCATGCCCTGCATGCCGCGGATGTTGACGTCGACCGCGCCGCTGTTGCGGTTCTCGCCGGAAAGCACGCCCGGCGTGCCGCGGAACATGTCGCCGGCATTCTGGCCGCGGAAGCGCTCGATGGTCTCCTGCGCGATATGGGAAACGGAATCGGGCGTCGAATAGACCGAGGCGGCGCTTCCGTCCCAGCCGGCGCTCCTGCCGCCCGCCGTCACGTCGATGGTGTCCAGCACCAGCGCGCCATTCGCATCGACCGGCGCATGCGCCGCCGATACGGGATCGGCGATCACGACGCTGGTGGCGTTGCTGAAGGAATAGACGAGGCCCGATCCCCGCAGGATCCGCGCCAGCGCCTCCTCGCGCGTGGCCGCGCCCCGGATGCCTGCCGAAACCTTCCCGGTTGCGACGGACGCCTCGTAGGACACCTGCGTGCCGGACTGGCTGCCGAATGCGGCGAGCGCGCGGGAGAGCGGGCCTGCCGGGACGTCGAAGCGCGTCTGCGCCGACGATTGCGCGAAGGCTTGCGCGCCGGTCAGCGCCATGCTCGCCGGCAAGGCCGTCGTCGCCAGCAATGCCGCGACCAGCGCGCTGCGGCCGACGATGCCGATAGTGAATGATTGCGATCCGCGCCCCATGTCCAATCCGCTCCGTTTTCAGTGGGGGAGCAGGCATGCCTGATCGCTGGCCTGATCGCTGGGTACTGCAGCTCCTATTGGCTTTACGGACGGGAAGCCGGAATTTTCTCTCTTTCCGCGAAAATTTTCACACCGCGGAGATGACGGTCACCAGCGTGCCGATCCCGCGGACCTTCGCCCCGAAGGGCCGTGCCACCGCCTCGAGCGCGCCCAGCGGATTTTTCAGGTCGAACACGCCGCTGACCACGCGTGAGCCGAGGAAGGGATCGGCGACGATGACGCGCCCGGGCATCCAGCGCGCGATCTTCGCCACCATCGCCGCGACGGTTTCCCGTTCCGCGACCACCATGCCGCCGCGCCAGGCGGCGATCTGGAACGCCTCGCGCGTGCCGCGCACCACGCTCCCCGCCGAAGGATCGAGCGTGATCCAGTCGCCCGCCCCGAGTTCTTCGCCGGCGTCCAGCTCCGAGCCGGACGCGCGCGCCTCGACGCGCCCATGCTCGACCGAAACGGAAATGAACCCCGCATCGCTCGACACGTCGAAGGCAGTGCCGAGCGCCGTCGCCGTCACCGGGCCGGAGAGCACGGAGAACGGCCGGGCCGGATCGCCCGCCACTTCGAAATAGGCCATGCCGGCCAGAAGCTCGATGCCGCGGCGCGCATCGGTGAACGCCATCGCGGCCGCGCTGTCGGGGCCGAGCGTCATGACGCTGCCGTCCGGCAGGTCGATGCGCCGGATCTCGGCGGTCTCGGTCCTGTGGTCGGCGCGCATGCGCAGGAGCGCGCCGGGCAGCGCCATCGAGCCGGCCCCGGCAGCGCCGAGGCCGATGGCGCCGCCGATCATGAAGCCGCGCCGCGACAGCCTGCCGCCTCGCGCGGCCTTGCGCTCGTCGGCGAGGACCTTGCCGGTCATTCCGTGGATTTCGGCGACGCGCGCCCAGGCCGCGGCATGCTGCGGGCTGCGCGCCGCCCATGCCTGCACCGTCCGGAGCGAAACCGCATTGGCGGGGTCGTTCTGCAGGCGGATCGCAAGGTCCGCCGCCTCGCGGAACAAGTGACGATCCTCCGATGGTTCGGCCATGGGACTCCCCGCCTCCCGCCTCCTGTCCGTATCTATACTACGAATAACGGGGCGAAATTTTCTGTTTCCCGATGAGGGTTCAGGAGCCGTCCGTCAACCGGGCGTCGACATGCTCGTAGGCGGTGCGGATCAGGGTCCAGACGCGCGATACGGACAGGCCAAGCTCCGCCGCGACCGCCGCGATCGTCATCTCGTCCATCCGGTGCAGCTCGAACGCCCGGCGGGTCCGCTCCGGCAGCTCCGCCAGCGCGGCCTGCGTGAGGGCCAGCCGCTGGCGGTCGTAGGTGATCGTTTCCGGCGACGGCGAGGGATCGGCGATGGCCGCGAAATCTTCCGGCGCGAGGTCGACGCGGACCAGCAGGCGCTCGTGCCTCTGATGGTCGATGCCCAGGTTGCGGGCGACCCGGAACAGATAGCCGACGGGATTGTGGGAGGACGCATCCCGGGCGGGAGGGGACGCAAGGACGCGCACGAACGTATCCTGCGTCAGATCCGCGGCCGTCTCCTCGCTGATCCCCCGGCGGCGCAGGGACTGGACGATGTCCCGCGCGTGACGGTGGAAGAGGGTGTGAATGTCCCAGCTCAACTCGACGTACTTTTCTTATCGGGGCACTTTTCGTATCCGGCGGGAGACACGGCCTCCCGGCCACCGCCGCCGGCGATGGCGCTAAAACATGTCTCTATTACTCATGTTTTCCGGCCGCGACAAGCGGGCGTGTCGCGGGGCGGGCGCTCAGAACAGCGCGAAATCGCCGACCATCTGGTTCCGGACGAGCCACGGGGTCTGGCGTCCGTCCGTCCGCTCCATCACCAGCCGCTTGACGCCTGCATAGAGCTCGGAGACCTCGATGGCCCCGTTGCCGTTGGCGTCGTGGGCCGGCCGCTGGCGCGCGATGACGTCGGCAACCGCGTTGGTGAAGACGCCGCCGCCGGCCGCCCGGTTCTCCTCGGAGAACTGCCGGCCCTTGGACGCCGAGAGGATCACCAGTCCCGAGGGAATGGCGGCGAGCATGTCGGCGGCCGCGTCGTCGTTGGTTGCCGCCATGCCCGTGCCGGCCACGCCGGAATGGCACGCGTCGAGGAACACCAGCACGCGCGCCGCCGATCTTGCGAGGATGGCCGAAACGGCATCCCAGGGCAGGGCGGTTTCGGCGATCCGGCCGGCATCCGTGGTCGTCGTCGCCAGATAGTAGCGGCCGTCGTTGCCGGTGATGCCGTGGCCGGCGAAGAAGAAGGTGAGCGTCTCTCCGGGGCCGGCCTCGGCCACCATGCGCTCGACCGCCGACAGGACGGCTTCGGGCGACGCTTCCTCGTTGGGGAGGGTCGTGGAGGCGGCAAGCGCGATGGAGGTTCCGTCGGAGGCGGCAAGACCCTTGGCGAGGGTTTGCGTGTCGGCCACGGCGAAGGAAAGATTGGCCAGCCGCCCGTCGTCGTAGCGGTCGACGCCGACGGACAGCGACCGGACCACCGGCAAGGCCTCCGGCCCGGCAGGCCCGAGATCGCGGCCGACGGGGAGGCTGAGCATGCCCAGCTCGTCGACCGCGACGAAGGATATCCAGCGCGCGCCGGCAAGGCGCGGCACGTCGAAGGACGCCCGCGCCTGGCTGCCGACGGCTATCGTGTCGGTAAGCACCCCGTCCTGAAACACGCGCACTTCCCTGACGGCGGCGAAGGCCTCGATGGCGACGCTTCCCGCGACGCGCGCGGAATCGAACATCTCGACCTCGGCCGACAGCCGCGGCGGAACGCCGATCTGCGGCGTCTCGAATGTTTCGCCGCCCGAAAGCAGCCGGTCGACGAGCCCGTCGACCTGAAGGCGGGCCGCCAGTTGCTGGAAGGTGTATTGCCCGAGATTGCCGGGGAAGCGCGCGGAGATGTAGTGAGCGCCCTCGGCGGTCGCGTCGAAACGCAGGTCGGGCATCCAGACGACGATCTCGTCGTCGAGATAGCGGCCTTCCAGGATCTGCGCCGCGCTGTCGAGCGCGTGAACGAAGAAGGAGCCGTCGCTGTTTATCTGGACGATATGGTTCCGGTCCTCGGTCAGCCGGACATCGACGGTCAGGCTGCTGCGCGACCGGAATTCCACCCTGCGGACTCCGCCGAAATCCGAGATGTCCGCGACCTGGGCGCCTCCTTCGCTCCAGCCCACCAGCATGTCGCCGTAGAGGTGGAAATAGGAGCCGGCAAAGTCCGCCGCACGGATGCCCTTGGGGTGGTTCCGGTCGAGGACGAAGAACTCGGTCCACGACGCGCCGGCCCGCGCGCCGTCGCTGCAGGCGATCTGCAGGAAGCTGAATTCCTTCGGCCCGGCACTCCACATGCCATGCGCCTCGATGTCGGGCGCGTCGAATGTCAGGCGCTCTTCCGTCTCGGAGTCCCGCGTGAACGGAGACGCGCAATTGTTGGTGAAGGTCTGGCCGGAAGAAGTGAAGGTGGTCGTGCGGATCGTCTCGCGCAGCCTCTCGTCCCGTTGCCACAATTCCTCGCGCAGCCGGTCGCGCACGCCGTCTTCCGACCAGATCGGTTTGGCCGAATCGTGGAGCACGTCCGGGGTGACACGGCTCGCGAAGCGGAAGCCGAAGCCCTCCAGCTTCTCGCGATAGTCGGTCTGCGCCGGCCTGCTGGGCACGAGCGAGGTCGCGCCACGCCATTCGACGCTGCGCGACAGGCTTGCTTCCCCATTGAGCGCCTCGACCCTCGCGGCTCCGCCCGAAAGCAGGATCGGTTCGATGGCGAAGCGGTCGTGATCCTTCGCGCTCGGATGATCGCGCAGATGCGGATCGATCTGCGGCATCGACAGCCGCAAGCCGCCTTCCAGCTCCCACACCGCGGGTTGCCTGAAGCCGGCGATCTGGTGCCGCTGCCGGAACAGGCGCAGGGCCTCGCCGGCGGAAGACAGGTCCTCGTTCCACATGTCGCGGGCGACCACGGTTTCGGATGTCAATGACTTGATGTGCAGATACGGCTCCCTGCCGACTTCCGTGGCAAAGACGGCGACGTTGTTCTCCAGGTCGAGACGGAAGCGGGTCCCGTCCCACGCGGAGCAGGCGAAGCACGATATCCGGTTGTCGCCGGAGAGGTCGCCGTTCGCGCGCAGCGGGTTGACGACATCGACGATCCCGTAGGCCAGGCCGTCGCCGATCACGAAGGAATCGTCGTGGGCCCACGCCGCCGGCACGTTGACGGCGCTGCCCGTTGGCCGCCCGTCGATCGCGTCGAGAATGTTGGATGACGCGCTTCCGGTATCGTCTTCGTTCCAGTCCGCCTGCTGAAAGGTGACGAACCGGCCCGTCACCGAAAAGCGCGGTGAGGTGCCGGTATAGTCGCCGAGGACCGACATGCGGCCGGTCTCCAGCAACTGGAAATGATTCTCGTATTCGCGGATCAGGCGCGTGCCGTCGGGAGAGGCGATGGCCCGCTTCGGGGCCGACAGGGCGAAGGGATCGTCGACGGCGATCTCCGGCAGTCCGGGCGTTACCGCGACCTCGAAGCCGCCGCCGGCGCCGGCGATCTCCTTCCCGCACTGCCGCAGGTAGCCGGCGAGGAACCAGTCGATGCGGGCATTCCCGGCGAGCACCGGATGCAGGCGCACCTCGCCGCTTGCCGGCGCGCCATCGCCCGAGAGCGGAACGATGGCGCGCGTGCGCTCGCGCCGCGCCTCGATGCCGAACGGCGCGCGCGAGCCCGGCAGCAGGGCATAGAATCCCTCGCCGCTGAAGCGGACGGGCTTTTCGGCGGTGATGACCAGATAGGCGGGGGGATGGTCGCGCCGGCCGCCATGCGTCCATCTGAAGGCAATCGGGCTGCCCGCCTGAACGCTGGCCGGGCCGTCATGCTCGACCCGCATAGTCGCGGCCAGTTGCCGGAAGGCGGCCTCCTCCGCCTCGCAACTGCCGCCGAACGGCTTTGCCGCCGCCCTGATGCGGGCGATGAACTCCGCTTCGCTCTCGCCTTCCTTCCAGGCGACATCGTCGTCGCCGCGCGCCGTCCCCGCGCGGCGGATGCCGGAGATCGCGCCGGCGAAGCTTTGCCGGCCGCCGGCCGCGTCCTTCAGGAAGCAGACGGCCTTGGCTTCGTTGTAGGTGAAGGCGGCGCAGCGCCCGTCGGCGGCGCAGGCCGCCTGACAGGTGCTTGCCGGAATGTCGCGCAGCCCGGCTTCCGTCAGGCCGCTTCGATAGTCGCCATGGGGGATGTCGCTGTCGCGGAAGACGTCGAACCTGTCGCCGCCGGCGACAGGGGCGGCGGTCGCGGTCTTGTGCCCCGAGACGGCCCCGGCGAAGGCGACCGAGCGGCCGAAACCTGATTTCAGGAAGCAGACATTGCGCGCCGTGTTGTGCGTGAAGGCCCTGCACAGGCTTTCCGACGCGCACAGCGACTGGCAGGCGTGAAGATCGGTGTTCCTGGCTTCGCGAAGATCGTTGCCCGGATAGTCGACGCCGGAGAGGACCGTGAACCCGCTTTCAGTGCCCTGCACGGATCGGGAGGCGGCGGATTGCGACGGCGGGCGGGGCGAGGAAAGCAGATCGGCGATCTGCTCGTTCGTCAGAAAGCCGCTGGCCTGCTGGCCTCGCGACGACTGATAGCGCGCGATGCCCCGGCGCGTGTTGCCCCCGAAGGAGCCGTCGGGCTTCCCGACATTGAACCCGCGCGCGTTCAGGGCTTCCTGAAGCTGCTGCCGCTGGGCCTGCGAAAGCCGCTGCTCGCCGGTCTCCACGCGGATCGGCTCGCGCCGCTGTCTCGTCATCTCCTGCCCGGCTATGCCCATGAGGCCGCGAATGAGATCGTCGGGATTGAGAGCCAGAGCCGGCCGCGGGATCAGCAACGACGTGAGCGCGATCGCAAGAACAACGCCCAAGCGAAAACAGAACATCGCAAGCCCCACGCCTCAACCCATCCGCAAACGACTATAGTCGATCGAATGCCGGGCGGAAGCCTCATGTCGCTGGAGCAAGGGCTAGAGGACGGGCGCTTTCGGCTGCCTGTCCGGCGTCGGGGGCTGCTTGACCCGGATGCGCAACGGGCCGCTGCCGACCCGGTCGATGTCGAAGGCGTCGGTTTCGCGCACGAGGTCGCTCAGCTTGCGGCAGCCGAAGGTGCGCGGGTCGAAATCCGGCGCGAGGTTGGCAAGCTGCGTCCCGACCGCGCCGAGCGGAACCCAGCCGTCCTCCGTCTCCATCTGGGAGATCACCCTCTTCAGGATCGACCGGGCGCGGCTGGGCGGCTGCAGCGCCGGCTTGGCCGCGCTCGTCTCGTTGGCCGCGGCTTCCGGCAGCAGGTTCTCGGTGTAGATGAAGCGGCGGCAGGCCTGCCGGAAGCTCTCCGGCGTCTTCTGCTCGCCGAAGCCGAACACGTCGACGCCCTGCTCGCGGATGCGCGCCGCGAGGCGGGTGAAATCGCTGTCGGAGGAGACGAGGCAGAAGCCGTCGAACCGCCCGCTGTGCAGGAGGTCCATCGCGTCGATGACGAGGGTGATGTCGGAGGCGTTCTTGCCGGTGGTGTAGGCGAATTGCTGCTGCGGGATGATGGCGTGCTTGGCCAGGATGTCGGCCCAGCCCTTCGAGCGTCCTTGCGAGAAATCGCCGTAGATGCGCCGGACGCTCGCCTCGCCGATCTGCGCGATCTCCTCGAACAGGCCGTCTGCGATCCTGGGCGAGGTGTTGTCCGCGTCGATCAGGACGGCGAGGCGGGGAGAGCGGGGTTCGGAAGGCATGGACGATCACCCTGATATGCTGGTTTCCGGCGGCGGCGAAGCCGCCTTGCGGTGCGCCGGATCATAGCCGCCGACGACGGGACCGTCGAGGATGCGCCTGCCGCCATGCGGCAGCCCGATGCATATCTGCGACGGTGACCGTGTCTACAGCAGGCGCTGGCGCATGCGGTCGAGCGCCGTCATCATGGTCGCGCGCGTCGGCGCGCCGATGGCTTCGCTCAGCTCGGCCTCGACTTCGAGGATTATGGGCACGACCTTGTCGTGGAGCGCGTTTCCGCGGGGCGTGAGCGTCAGCTTGACCAGCCGGTTGTCGTCGGGATGGGGCTGGCTGTGCACCAGCCCCCTGGCGATGAAAAGCTGGATCGCCCGGCTGGCCTTCGGCTTGCTGAGATGCGCGCGCTGGGCGATCTCGCCTGTGGAAAGCGGACCATAGCGGCGGATGACCGTGAGGATGCGGCCTTCATGCACTTCGAGGCCCAGCTCCCGGGAATAGCGATTCGCCACCCGCGCGGTGATCGCGTTCATGGTGATGAGCATGCGATAGCCCAGGCATTCGTCGAGATGGAACTCGTCGTAGCGCGATTCTGTCAATGCCGGCATCCCCGTGTCCCGTTCGTGATCCCGTCATCCTACAGGAAAACGAAGACGTCTTGACAGAGGCAAATCGTTTCATTTAAAATGATACGAAATTGCGATGCTGTGGAGGAGACAGGCATGCGCATTCCAGGGGGTCATGCGGCGTGGACGACGATACCCGCCCTGTTGCGCGACCGCGCGGCGACCCATTGCGACAGCATGCATGTCGAGATCGCCGGCCGCAGGCTGACCATCGGCGAGGTGGATCGGCTGTCCGACCGGGTGGCTGCCGCCTTTCATGCCGCCGGGGTGCGCAAGGGCGACCGGGTCTGCTGCTTCATGTCCTCCTCGATGGAAGGTTTCCTGACCTGGATGGGCGCGGCCAAGCTCGGCGCGATCTGGGCGCCGCTGAACTCGGGCCTGATCGGCGACGACCTCTCCTACACGCTGAACGATGCCGACGCCGCGGTGCTCGTCGTCGACGACGCCTGCCGCGAGAAGGTCGTGGCGCTGGGCGACGCCGTCAGGATTCCGCAACTGCCGCTTCACACGGGCGAGGGCGTCGTCGACGGCTTCCTGCCGTTCTCCTCGCTGTTCCATGCTGTTTCCGAAGGCCCGCCGCCGGTCGTTCCTCTCGAGGCGTCGGACCCGGCGGTGATCCTTTATACCGGCGGCACGACCGGCATGCCGAAAGGCGTGCTGCTGCCGCATTTCGCCTGGATCGGCTCCGGCTACCGCGTCGTCGACGGCTTCGGCCTGACCGAACAGGACCGCTATTATTCCGTCCTGCCCATGTTCCATGTCGGCGGGCTGATGTGCGGGCTGATCGCCCCTCTCGTCGCCGGCTGCTCGACGACGCTCGATCCCGCCTTCAGCGTCACGCGGTTCTGGCACCGGGTCAGGGAAACGCGTGCCACGGTCATCGACCCGATCGGCACCATGATCGCGCTGCTGGTGCGGCTGCCGCCGGGCAAGGACGACAAGAACCACTGCGTGCGCGCCGCGCTCGGGGTGTTCTCGCAGACCGCGCCGGAGATCTGGCAGGAGTTCAGCCGTCGCCACGGCATTCCGTTCCTCAATTGCTATTCGTCGAGCGAGGTCGGCGGCGCCGTCCTGGTGCACAACCGGATGAACCCCGACAAGCAGGGCAGCAACGGCAGGACATGGGGATGGGCCGACATCCGCATCGTCGATGACGAGGGAAAGGACGTTCCCGCGGGCGTCATCGGGCAGATCCTGCTGCGCTCGAACGTCCCCCACTCCTTCATGCTCGGCTACTACAACAAGCCCGAGCGGACGGCGGAGAGCATGCGCGACGGCTGGTATCATTCCGGCGATCTCGGCTTCCTCGACGACGAGGGCGACCTGACCTTCACGGGCCGTCAGGCCCACTGGCTGCGCCGCCGCGGCGAGAACATCTCCGCCTACGAGGTCGAGCGCATCGTCGCCCGCTTCCCCGGCATCGTCGAGGCCGTGGTCGTCGGCGTTCCCTCGGAGCTCGGCGAGGAGGACGTCAAGGCGTTCCTCATCGTCGAGCCGGGCGCGACGGTCGATTTCGCGGCGCTGGTCGGCTGGTGCGAGGAGCGCATGGCCCATTTCAAGGTGCCGCGCTTCCTCGAAATCGTCGGCGACTTCCCGCGCTCCACCACCAAGCGCGAGGTCGAGCGCCACAAGCTGCGCGACAGGCCGAACCACGCGGCATGGGATCGCGAGCGCGAGCTGGGCCGGGCGTGGCGGCGAAAAGCATGACAATCGCAAACGAGAGGAAAGACGAATGAGTGCGTCACTGTCCGGATACAAGAAGATCGAGTTCGCGAGAGAAGGGCGGATCCTGCGCGTATCCATCAATTCCCCCGAGACCAGGAACGCGGTCGACGATGATCTCCACCACGAGCTGTCCCGCGTCTTCTACGAGGTCAACGACGACCCCGACAGCGATATCGTCATCCTCTCCGGGACCGGCAAGTTCTTCTGCGCCGGCGGCGACATGGGGTGGTTCCAGGGGATGATCGACGACCCCAGCCGCTGGCGGGCGATCCTCGCCCCGGCCAAGCGCATCACCACGAGCCTGCTGGAGCTGGAAAAGCCGATCATCTGCCGCCTGAACGGCGCGGCGGCCGGCCTCGGCGCGTCGCTGGCGCTGCTGTGCGATATCGTCGTCGCCGCCGAGAACGTGCTGATCGGCGACCCGCATGTGAAGATGGGGCTCGTCGCCGGCGATGGCGGCACCTTCCTGTGGCCCCAGCTCGTCGGCTACCACCGCGCCAAGGAAATGCTGCTCACCGGCCGCATGCTCACCGCGCAGAAGGCGCACGAGATGGGGCTCTTCAACTATGTGGTGCCGGCGGACCAGCTCGACGACAAGGTCGACGAGCTCGCCCGCGAGCTGGCCGCCGGATCGCAGCTCGCCATTCGCTGGACGAAGGCCGCCACCAATCTCGAGCTGCGCCGCCATGCGCTCGCCGTGACCGAGGCCGGTGTCGCCTATGAGACGATCAACCAGCAGCAGCACGATCATCAGGAGGCGGTGAACGCCTTCACCGGCCGGCGCCCGGCGAAATTCCAGTCGAAGTGATCCTCGCTGCCGACGGAAAGACGGCGACGACATGAAGCAACGGGAGCGGATCAATGAGCAGGGACTATCTCGAGGTTACGGTATCCGACGCCATCGCGGTCGTGCGGATCGACCGGCCGCCGGTCAACGCGCAGAATCTCCAGATGCGCGACGAGTTCGTCGGCGTCTTCGACGAGATGAGCGAGCGCGAGGATGTCCGCGTCGTCATCCTGACCGGCACCGGCAAGGTGTTCTGCGCCGGGGCCGACATCAAGGAGATGCTGGAGCTGGAGCAGACGCCGGGGCGATACACCGACATGATGCGCAAGGTCCGCGAGCTGGACAATTCCGTTCGCGAATGCACCAAGCCGGTCATCGCCGCGGTCAACGGCGTGGCGCTCGGCGGCGGCTTCTCGCTGGCGGCGGCGTGCGACATCATGATCGCCTCGGAAACCGCCTCGTTCTCGCTTCCCGAGATCAATGTCGGCATTCCCGGCGGCGGCTCGGTGCTGCACCGTCTCGGGCTGAGCGGCTCGATAGGCCGCAGGCTCCTCTACACCGGAGCCCGCATCTCCGGCCCGGAGCTGGCGCGGCTCGGAGCCATCGACGCATGCGTGCCGGCCGACAAGCTGATGGACGAGGCCATGGCGCTGGCGCGCGAGCTCGCCCAGAAGAGCCCGCTCGCCCTCTACTACGCCAAGCAGGCCTATGCGGTCGTCGAGGAGATGCCGTTCCGCGACGCCTTCAGGCACGAACAGGGACTGACCTACAGGCTCAGGGACGCCGCCGACACGCGGGAGGCGCGGCAGGCGTTCATGGAGAAGCGCGCGCCGGCATTCGTCGGGCGATAGCCGGAGGAGGCTTGCCTGCAAGCCAGGCTGCCGGGGCGAGGGCTCGCCCCGGTGGCGAAAGCAAGCGCAAGGATGCATCCGACAGGCGGTGCATCTCAACAACTCGAACGGGAGGATGCAACATGACCAGATCAGGAACTCTGCATGCAGGGGTCGCGCTCATGGCGCTCGCCATGGCGGGGCTGGCCCCGGCAACGGCCAGCGCCGGCGAGGACGCCATCCGCGTCGCGGTCGTCAACGACCAGTCGGGACCGTTTTCGGATTATGGCGGCGCGGGCTCGGTGATCGCTGCGAAGCTTGCCGCCGAGGATTTCGGCGGCAAGATTCTCGGCAAGCCGATCGAGATCGTCGGCGTCGACCACCAGAACAAGCCCGATGTCGCGGCGAACATCGTCCGCGAGATGTTCGACGTCGGCAAGGTCGACGTCATCATGGACGGCGCGGCATCGTCGGCCGCGCTGGCGATGCAGGCGATCGCGCGCGAACGCGGCAAGATCTTTCTCATCAACGGCGCGGCGACGGGCGAGCTCACCGGCAAGGAATGCTCGCCCACGGGCATCCATATCTCGGCGGACACCTATTCCATCGCCAAGGGCGCGGTGCAGGCCGTCACGCAGAGCGGCCGCGATTCGTGGTTCTTCATCACCGCCGACTACGCGTTCGGCCATGCGCTGGAATCGCAGGCGAACGAGGTCGTGGCCGAAAGCGGCGGCACGGTCCTCGGGGGCGTGAAGCACCCGATGGGCACCGTCGACTATTCGTCCTATGTCCTGGCGGCGCAGGCCTCAGGCGCCAAGGCGGTCGGGATGGCCAATGCCGGCGGCGATCTCGTCAACACGATCAAGGCGAGCCAGGAGTTCGGTGTCGCGGCCGGCGGGCAGACCATCGTCGGCTTCCTCCTCGACTTCATCGACATCAACGCGCTCGGGCCGGAGGCGGCGCAGGGCATCTCCTTCGTCGTCCCGTTCTACTGGGACCTCAACGAGGAGACGCGCGCCTTCACCAAGCGCTTCATGGACGCCGGCGCGCCGCGGCCGCCGAGCCACTTCCAGGCGGGCGCCTACGCCGCGATGCTCCACTACCTCAAGGCCGTGGAAGCGACCGGCACCGACGACGGCCCGACCGTCGCCGAGAAGATGAGGGAGATGCCGATGAACGACATGTACCATGCAGGCTCGAAGATCCGCGAGGACGGCCGCGTGCTGAACGACCTTCACCTGATGGAGGTGAAGAAGCCCTCGGAAATCCAGTACGAGTACGACTATCTGCGGGTCGTGGCGACGCTTCCCGGCGACAGCGGCGTCTACCGCCCCATCGAGGAAGGCGGCTGCTCCTACGTCCAGCAATAGGAATCCTCCCGGGACCCGCCCGGATCGCCCGGCACCGGTTGCCGGACGATCCGGGCGGAAGCGGTCAGGCCCACAATCAGGCCCGCAATCAGGCAAGAATGGGGACAAGATGGAAGCAGGCGTTCCCGCGCCCGAAGACTGCGTGCTGCGCTACCTCCTCGAACGCCATGCGCGCACGATTCCTGAGCGCATCTTCGCCGTGGTCGACAGGCCCGGCGGCGCGCCGGAGACGTGGACCTATGCCGACATGCTGGAGCGCGTGCGCCGGACGGCCGCCGCCCTCGCCGCCGCCGGCGTGGAGAAGGGAAGCAACGTCCTGTGCCTGACGCGGACGCCGGAGACTTCCGTCACAGTCTGGTTCGCGCTGAACCATCTCGGGGCGGCCTACGTCCCGATCAACCATCAGTATCACGGGGCGCTTCTCGAACGCCTCGTCCATGGGGCCTCCGCCGCCGCCATCGTCGTCGATCCCGAGTTCCTGCCGGAGCTGGAGGCCATCGACCGCACGCCGATAAGGACCGTCATCGCGACTGCGGCCCCGCCGGAGCCCTTGCCGGGGGTGCGGTGCCTGGTCCTCGACGACCTGCTGCGCGCCCGGGGTGGCGACGCCGTCCCCGACCCCGTGCTGAAGCCGTGGGACCTTCAGTCGGTGATGTTCACCTCGGGCACGACCGGGCCGTCGAAGGGCGTCCTGTCCTCCTATGTCCATCTGCACACGGTCGTCGACGAGCCGTTCTCGTTCCTCGACAGTGAGGACCGCTATCTGTGCAACCTGCCGCTCTTTCATGTCGGCGGCATGTTGCAGGTCTATTCGATGCTGCTGCGCGGCGGCTCCATCGCGCTGTCGACCCCGTTCCGGACCGCGGATTTCTGGCCGGCCGTCAACCGCACGGCATCGAGCATGGCGACGCTGCTGAGCGGCATGGCCAGCCTGCTGATGAAGCAGGCCGGCCTGCCCGGCGAGCGCGAAACGACCCTGCGCAAGACCATCATCCTGCCGTTCAGCGAGGATGCCGCGCCCTTTGGCGAGCGGTTCGGCGTCGATGTCTACACGATGTACCACATGACCGAGATCTGCGTTCCGCTCGTCTCGGCGAAGGACCCGCGGGCGTCCGCGCTGTGCGGAAAGCCGCGGCGCGGCGTCAGCGTCAGGCTCGTCGACGAGCACGATTGCGAGGTGCCTCAAGGTCAGGCGGGGCAGCTCGTGGTGCGCTGCGACCGCCCGTGGGCCATGAGCCACGGCTATCTCAACAACCCCGCCGCCACGGCTTCCGCGTGGCTCAACGGCTGGTTCCATACGGGCGACATGTTCCGTGAGGACGCGGACGGCGATTTCTACTTCATCGACCGGGCAAAGGACGTGATACGCCGCCGGGGCGAGAACATCTCGTCCTTCGAGCTGGAGAACGAATACCGCAACCATCCCGAGGTCCTGGACGTCGCGGCGGTCGCCGTCGCGGACGCCCATGGCGAGGACGAGGTCCTGATCGTGGTCGAGCCCGTGCCGGGAACAGCCCCCGGGCCGGCCGATCTCGCGCGCTATGGCGAGGAGCGGCTGCCGCGCTTCATGGTGCCGCGCTACATCCACGTCATGGAAAAGCTCCCCCGCACGCCGACGGGCAAGATCGAGAAGCACGAGATCCGCTCCGCGCTCTCTCAGGCGCAATTGTGGGACCGGACGCCCGGCCGGAAACCGTGACGTTCCATCGGCCCGCCGCGAATTGCCCTATTCGCCGTCGATCGCGAAGCGGATCGCCCGCTGGGCGGCGACGGCGCGCGCGGAGCCGTGGTCGAACCCGTCGAGAAGGTCGAAGCGGAAGTCGAGCCTCGCCCCGCGCCGGGTCTCGATCAGCGCCGCGAGGTCCCGCGCGTTGCCGATCATGCGGTTGCCCTCGATCCATCGCCGGCGCTGGGAGGGATCGTCGCCGCCGCGCAGGTCCCATGGCGAAAGCGTCTCCTCCTCGGAGCCGACCGTCAGCCGCACGGGTATCGGGGTCTCCATCCCGTTCCCGCCGTCCAGGAACGCCTCCATGTCGCGCAGCGCCTTGCGCTCGTTCACCCACAGCGAGGGGCTGCTGACGAAATAGCGGGCGAAGCTGCCGGGCCGGGTCATCAGCGCATGGAGCGTCATCAGGCCGCCGAGCGAATGGCCGAACAGGGTCGCGGCGCTCCCGTCGGCCGGGAAGCCGGCGCGCACCAGGGGCTTCACGTCCTTCTCGATGGTCTGGAGGAAGTCGTCGCCGCCGCCCAGCTTCGGCCACGGCTCGCCGTTGGGCCGCTCCGGCATCGCGTAGCGGTCGGCCCTAGGGGTGAAGTCACGGGTGCGGCGCTCGACCGTGCCGTCGCCCGGCGCATAGCCGATCGCAACGATCATGGCGGGGCGCAGCCCGGCCCGCCGCGCCGCCGGCGCGAGGCCCGCGGCGAAATCCGTGAGCATGCCGAAGCTCTCGTCGCCGTCGAAGGCGTAGAGGACGGGAAAGCCGTTTTCCGGCACGTCGCCCGGCGGCTGCCATACGAGGACGCGCAGGCGCTCGCCCGTGACGGAGGAGACGATGTCGAGCTGCCGGGCGTCGCGGACCGCGACGGCGGCCGGCTCGCTCGCCTCCCCCGGCGGGGAGAAGACTGCTGCGGAAGGCAGGAAGGCGAGCGGCAGCCGGCGCACGGGGCCCCGCCTCAGGACTTGGCAACCCACACGATCGCCGGCTTCTCGCGCCAGGCGAAGCGGGCGAGATGATCGTCGATGACGAGCTGGGCGCGCTCCAGCCCTTCCGGCGATTGCGCGTCGCATTCGATGGTCAGCTCGCGCTCGTCGGCGCGCATGCGGCAGTCGCCGAACGGGAAATCGACCCGGGCGCTGGCGGGGTCGTATTCGACCGCCACCTTGTGCGCGAAATGCTTGCAGAGCTGCTGCAGGTATTTCGAGGCATTGCTGGTCTCGACGGTGGCTTGCGATCTCGGCATCGGCTGGCTCCGGAAAACTAGAACTGCGCGGTGAGCTTGAGGTTCACGTTACGCGGCGCGCCGTAGAAATTGAAGAACGGAAGGCTGCCGAGGCGCTCGTAATACTTCTCGTCGAAGACGTTGTTGACGCTCAGCACCGCCGCGAAATTTTCGTTGAAATTGTAGCCGGCCTGAAGATCGACCACCGTGTAGCCCGGCGCCTTCAGGTCCGCGCTGAGGCCGCCGGCCGGGGTGCGCGTCAGGTTCTTGAACGAGCTGAACACCTTGACCCCGGCGCCGACGAACGCCTTGTCGAGAATGCCGTGGCGCTCGTCGAAATTATACTTCGTCCACACCTGGAGCATGTGCTTCGGCGTATAGAACTCCGCCCCCTGGGAGTTCGTGGTGTTGACGAACTCCGTGTCCGTATAGGTGTAGCCGCCGGCCACCTGCCAGTTGGGCGTCAGCGATCCCGTCAGCTCCAGCTCCAGCCCCTGGAGCTTTGCCTGCCCCTGCGCGACCGAGTTGGCCGTGTCGCTGGGGTCGCGCACTGCGCGGTTGTTGTCGCGCAGGTTGAAGTAGGCGATGCTGGCGTTGACGTCGTCGAAGAGGTTGGCCTTCAGGCCGACCTCAAACTGCCTGCCGGTGCGCGGGCCGATGATATCGCCCGCGGCGGTCGTGTCCGTCTGCGGCTGGAATATCTGGGTGAAGCTGGCATAGGCCGAGACGCGGTCGGTGATGTCGTAGATGATGCCGGCGTAGGGCGTGAACTCGGCGTCGATGGACTGGTCCGTGGTCAGCGTCTGCAGGTCGACCCATGTCAGGCGGCCGCCGCCGATCAGTGTCAGATTGTCGAGCGGCTTGAAGCGCCACTGGCCGTAGATGCCGTACTGCCTGAGATCGTTCTCGGTCGGGGCTCCCGCGGCGAAGTTCAGCGGGGGACGGGTGACCGCGTTCGGGTTCCAGTTGTTGAGGTCGAACGAGCCGGCCTCGCCGCCGCTCAGGTTCCGCCAATTATGGGAGAAGTTGCGGTAATCGGCGCCGACGATGAGGTTGTTTTCCTTGCCCCACAGCTCGAACGGCTTGCTGAGGTGGGCGTCGAGGGCGAGCGCGCTCTCCTCAAAGGTGCGCGCGGTCCAGTTGACGCGCGATATGACGCCGTCCGCGGTCGCGCCGCTGCCGGCGAAGGCATAGAGATAGTCGGCCGAGCGGTCCGAATACCGGGCCGACGCCTTGACGTGCCCGCCGTCGTCGAAGCGATGCTCGATCTCGCCGATATAGTCGGTGATCGTGCTCTCGAAATGGTTCCACTCCATGCCGGTGAAGGTGGAGCGGTCGATGTCGAGCAGCTCCGTGCCGCCGATGATCGCGGGCAGGCCGTTGAAGGGCGTGATGTCGCGCTTCTGGTGGTTGATCGACAGCGTCGCCGTGGTGTTTTCGGTGATGTCCGCCTGCAGGGTGCCGTAGATGGTGCCGATCTGGTTGTCGACGTGATCGACGAAATGGTCGGACTTGCCGAACGCGCCGACGAGGCGGCCGCGCAGCGTGCCGGCATCGTTGAGCGGCCCGCCGACGTCGCCCTCGATCCGCCGGTTGTTCCACGAGCCGAGCGTCGTCGACACGCGCCCCTGGAACCGGTCCGGCGCCTGCTTCAGCCGCATGTTGATCGCGCCGCCGGGCTCTCCCGAGCCGCCGAACAGGCCGGCCGGGCCGCGCAGGATCTCGATATGGTCGACGATCGCCATGTCCGGCTGCTGGCCGTGGATCGAGGACAGCGGCGCGGGCAGGCCGTTGAAATAGAGCGTGTCGTATTCGAAGCCGCGCGAATAGAGGCTGGAGCGGCCGTCGTCGTTCGTCAGCACGACGACGCCGGGCGTCTTCTTCAGCACCGTGTCGAGCGAGGTGAAGTCGCCGTCGTTGAGGCGCTCGCGCGTCAGCACCGTGGTCGACTGCGGGATCTCGCGCAGCGGCCGCGCATCCTTCTCGCCGACGCTGATCAGGTCCGTGGTGTAGCTGCCGGTGCCTTCGGTCTCGTAGCTCGTGCCCTGGACGCTGATTTCGGGAAGCTGCGTCTCGTCGGTGGCTTCCTGCGCGTTGGCGCTGCCGCACAGCGGCACCAGCACCGTCGATGCCAGCAGCCACGCCGCGCGCCTGTTCAGAACCGCCTTGTTCATATCCCCGATCCCGTCTCCTGAACGCCGAAGGGCATTCTTGAAAGTTGAATAATATAGTCAGGTTTGATAAAGAAACGATAGCCGCACCGCCAGACGCTTTGCCTTTGCGCCGTCGCCAAAATCGTTTGCCGTAGCTTCGAGTTGCGTTTGTGCCGGCGAAACCGGCATTGACGGCGCGGCGGACCGGGGAGCAGTGCGCTTCGAACCGACCTCGAGCAGGACAGAATTGAACCCGACCGTTCCGCCACGACCCGGCATCGTCAGCCTCTCCGAGATCGAGGAGACATCCTCGCTGGTCGGCCGCCGTTTCGCCGTCGACGGCACGCGGCTCGGGAAGGACGAAGCGGCGCTGTCGGGATCGTTCAGCATGATTCGCCTGCGGCCGGGCATTATCGTCCACACCTCCGACGCGACGGAGCTGCACGACATGACCACCCGGGTCGAGCAGCAGCCCGGCCTGACGATCCATCTGTTCCTCGAAGGCAGGGCCGACGCACGGCTGGGCGGCGTGCCGCTGGAGCTGGGCCGGCCGTCGGGCAGGGCGGTCGAGGGCGTCATCACCGCCCGCGCCGAACCCGACCTGTTCGAGCGCCACGCCCATGAGGGCGACCATATCCGCAAGGTCAACGTCACCATGACCAGCGAATGGCTGGCCGACAGCGCCTTCGTGACGACGCAGGAGTTCCGCGCCGTCAGCGACTTCGCCGCCACCCATCACGCCCGCTTCGCCTGGACGCCGCCTGCCTCCGTCGTGTCGATCGCCGAGCAGATGCTTCATCCGCCGGCCGCCTCGCACCTGATGCGCAACCTCTATCTTGAGAGCCGGGCGCTCGATCTCGTCGCCGAGGCCTTCGCGGCGATGACGTTGCAGACCGAGGGCGACCGCCTGTCGCGGCTGAAGCCCTTCGACCGGCGGCGGCTGCGGCTGATCGAGGATTTCCTGGCCGAGCACGCGCACGAGGTCGCCTCGCTCGACGATCTGGCCAGGGTCGGCGGCGTCAGCGCCAGCACGCTGCGCCGGCTGTTCCTCGCCGCCTACGGCACGAGCGTTTTCGAGCATCTGCGCCGCCTCGGCCTGGAGCGGGCCCGGCTGGCGCTCGAGCGCGAGGGCGTGCCCGTCTCGGAGGCGGCCTTCCTCGCCGGCTATGCCAGCCCGGCCAACTTCGCCACCGCCTTCAAGCGCCGCTTCGGCGTCACGCCCACCGAAGTGCGGCGGCACTGACCCGGCCGCCCGGTCCGCCGGAGCCGGCGAAGACGCCCCGCAGCCTTCGCCCGCCGCATCCTATCCGTCCCCGTCCTTGCCTGCGTGCCCCGGCGAACGTCGGATTCCCTGCGCGCAGGATGCCAACCGCACCGTTGCGCACCCATCCCCCACTAAGAATCCTGCCTTGAGGAGGACCCGGCAAGGGATCGCAGGCCCACCATAGTTATTGCAAGCATTTTATAACATGTTACATATATCGGATCATACAGGCACGCTCTCGTGCCCTAGCCACAATCGCAGGTCTTCTCTGCTGCTGGAGCCAATCCGAATGGGTACGTATGACAGGCTTTTCGAGCCCCTCGCGATCAGGAATCTCACGCTTCGGAACCGCTTTCTGAGCACGAGCCACGAGCCCGGCTATGTGCTCGCGGGCAACATTACGGATCGTTACATCGCCTATCAGGAAGAAAAGGCGAAAGGCGGCGTCGGGCTGACCCAGTTCGGCGGGGCGACGGCGGTTTCCGCGGAGAACTCGTTCTATTACGGCCAGATCAACGGCTCGGTCGACGCCGTCATTCCGCAGTTCCGGCGCATGGCCGCCGCGATCCACAAGCACGGCGCCCATTGCACGGTGCAGCTCACGCATGGCGGTCGTCGCGAACGATGGGACATGACGAACTGGCTGCCGACATTCTCGCCGTCGCCGCTCAGGGAAATCATCCACGGGACGTTTCCGGCCAGCATGGAAGATCACGACATACGCCGGACGATCGAGAACTATGTCGCCGCGGCGGCGCGCGTGCGCGAGGGCGATGTCGACGGGGTCGAGATCTCGTGCCAGGCGGGGACGTTGATCGAGCAATTCTGGTCGCCCGCCATGAACCATCGCACGGACGGCTATGGCGGATCGCTCGCCAACCGGATGCGCTTCGGCCTGGAAATCCTCGAGGCCGTGCGCAACCGCCTGGGCGACGACTACATGATCGGCATGCGCATGCCGGGCGACGAGATGCTCAAGGGCGGACTGTCGCAGGACGACTGCATCGAGATCGCGTCGACATACGCCCGCAGCGGCCTGGTGGATTTCATCAGCGTCGTGGGCGCGCAGGCCACCGATTATCAGTCGGAAGCGCGGATCTGGCCGACGATGTGGGTTCCTTCGGCTGCGTATCTGCCGCTGGCCAAGGCGATCCGCGACGAGGTTGCCGGCAGGGTCAAGATATTCCATGCCACGCGCATCACCGACGCGGCGACCGCGCTGCATGCGGTGGAGGGCGGCTTCGTCGACATGGTCGGGATGACGCGCGCCTTCATCGCCGATCCTCATCACATCAACAAGCTGCGCGACGGCCAGGAGCAGGACATCCGCCCCTGCGTCGGCGTCGGCTATTGCGTGGACCGCGCCATTCGCGGCATCGACGCCCTGTGCGCGCACAATGTCGCCACCTCGCGTGAGGCGACGATCCCTCAAATCGTCAAGCCGGCCCAGAAGCGGAAAAAGATCGTGGTCGTCGGCGGCGGCCCGGCCGGCATGGAGGCCGCCCGCATCTCGGCCCGGCGCGGCCACGAGGTCGTGCTGTTCGAGGCGGCGAACGAATTGGGCGGCCAGCTCCTGCTCGCCGCCCGGGCGACGTGGCGGCGCGACCTCTCGGGCATCACCGCATGGCTTGCGCAGCAAATGGATCGGCTGCAGGTCGATCTGCGCATGAATGCCTATGCGGACGAGGAAGCGATACTCGCCGAAGCGCCCGACGCGGTGATAATGGCGACGGGAGGCGTGCCGAATGTGGGGCGCTTCGACGGCAGCGAGCTTGCGCTGTCGGTCTGGGACCTGCTTTCCGGCCAGGCGGGCGTGAAGGAGGAGATCGTTCTGATCGACGAGAACGGGACGGCATCGGCCGCCTCGACCGCCGAGTTCGCAGCCGCGCGAGGGGCCAAGGTCACGATCGTCACGCCGGACCGCGAGTTCGGACGCGAGATCGGCGGCACCAATCTCGGCGCTCATATGAGCGAGCTTTACAAGCACGACGTACGGATCGAGACGGACACGCGCGCGGTATCGGTCGGTCGGCAGGGAAACCGTCTTCTCGTCGTGCTGGAGAACACCTACAGCAAGAAGACGCGCGAGATGCTCGTGGATCAGGTCGTGGGCGACAACGGCACCTTGCCGAACGACGATCTCTATTTCGCCTTGAAGCCCCGTTCCCGAAACCGCGGCGAGGTCGATCTTCGCGCCCTGGCCGATGCGCGCGAGCAAACCGTCGTGACCAATCCGGAAGGGGAATTCTCGCTCTACAAGGTTGGCGACGCGTGGGCTTGCCGCAATCTCCATGCGGCGATGCTGGATTCGGCGCGGATCTGCCATCCCATCTAGGACGATACACCGATGTCGGCGGGGTCGCGGGGCGCTCTCTTGACGGAAAAGATATAACAAATAACATAGAGCATGATCGGGGGCATGAAGCGGCGGGTTCGCTCGCGCCACCCGCTTCTACGACGCCGGCGGCTGAATTCGCCCGGCCGAAGGTTCCGCAGGCCTGCCTGCCGGAGACATCGGGGGCCGCGGGCGATATCGGGGACGACAGGCGTCCGCGCCGGCGGTTTGTTTGCATCGGGAGAACGAAAGCGAATGTCACTTCCTGCGGATACCCACATCGCCGTCATCGGCGCCGGCATCGTCGGCATTTCATCCGCTCTGTATCTCCAGCGTGCGGGGTTCGATGTCACGTTGATCGACCGCAACGAGCCGGGCAACGGGGCCTCCTTCGGCAATGCCGGCGCCATCGCGCCGCATGCCTTCGTTCCCGTGAACAGCCCCTCCATACCCCGGCGGCTTCTGAAACTGATGCTTTCGGGCGGAAGCCCCCTCAGCATCAACTGGACCTATGCACCGAGGATGATCCCGTGGCTGCTTTCGTTTCTCCGTCATTGCTCGGAAAGCGAGGTTACGCGCATCTCGGTCGCCATGCATTCCCTGCTGTCGCGCAACATCGAATTCGCATGGCCGCTGTTCAGGGAGAGCGGGGCGGACAAACTCATCCGCAGCGGCGGCTATCTTCATCTCTACGAGCGCGAAGCCGACATGCGCACGCTGGCGCTCGAGGTCGATCTCTACAAGCGGCTTGCGCCGGACGTCGAGGAGATCGACGCGGGCGAAATACGACGGCTGGAGCCCAATCTGGCGCCGGTTTTCGTCAAGGCGCTCTATTTCAGGGACGCGCTGCATTATCTCAGCCCCGTCGACGTCTGCGCCACCATGGTCCGCCATTTCACCGCGCAGGGAGGCACCTTCCTGCGCGACGAGGTGCGGTCGGTGAAGAAGTCGGGCAATGGCAAGCTGTCGCTCGAGGGCGCGCGAACGGTGACGGCCGATCAGGTGGTGCTCTCGGCCGGCGCGCATTCGATGCGCCTCGCGGGCCAGACCATAGAGCGGCTGCCGCTCGAAACCGAGCGCGGCTATCACATCGTTTTCGGCGGTCATGGCGACATCGTCAGCCGGACCTGCTCCAGCGCGACCGCCGGCTACGCGATGACGCCGATGAACGAGGGGCTTCGCTGCGCCGGCATGGTCGAGCTGGCCGGACTGGACAAGCCCGCCAACCCAGCCTGCCACGCCTATCTCGAACGCACGGCGCGTCGGTTCCTGCCCGATCTCGACAACGCGCCGACGTCCCGCTGGATGGGCTTCCGCCCCTCGATGCCCGACGCGCTTCCGGTCATCGGGCGTTCGTCGCGGACGCCGGAGATCATCTTCGCCTTCGGGCACCAGCACGTCGGCATGTCGAGCGGGTGCGTTACGGGCAACATCGTCGCCGACATCGCCGCAGGCAGGACGCCGGTGGTCGACATCGCCCCCTTTTCCCCCACGCGCTTCTGAGGAGATCAGGCATGCTGCCCTATTACGGCAAAGACGAGATTGCAGAGCTTCTGGACGTGGACGACCTGATCGACGCGATGGAGAAGGCGCTCGTGGCGTTCTCGTCCGGCAATGTGATCCAGCCTGTACGCATGCGGGTGATCGACCCCGAAGCCGGCGGCGACCTGTGCCTCATGCCCGCCGTCACCGACATCTTCGCCGTCAAGCTGGTCGGAAACTACCCGCGCAACCATGAACGCGGCATCGAGAGCCACAACGCCGTCGTCATGGTGTTCGACCGCTGGACCGGGCTTCCCAGGGCGGTGCTCGACGGGACCTATATAACGCAGATGAGGACGTCCGCCGTTTCGGCCATGGCGGCGCGGCGGCTTGCGGCGCCGGATGCGAAAATCCTGGCGATCCTCGGCAGCGGCGCCCAGGCGCGCGGGCATTTCGAGACCATGCGGCGGGTCCGCGACTTCGACGAGATCAGGATCTGGAGCCGCAATCCGGACAATGCCCGCCGTTTCGCCGAGGAAACCGGCGCGCGCCTCTGCGCCACCAGCGAGGAGGCCGTGCGCGGCGCGGACGTCATCGCAACCACGACATCCGCGAGAGATCCGATCGTCAAGGGCGAATGGCTGAAGCCGGGAGCGCATATCAGCGCCGTCGGCTGGAACGGGCTGGATGGCCGGGAACTCGACAGCGAGGTCATGAAGAACATCGTGCTGGTCGAATCCCGCGACGCAGCCAGCCAGGAGTCGGGCAATATCCTGATGGCAGGCGCCACCATTCATGGCGAGCTCGGCGACGTTCTGGCAGGACGCATCGACGTCGATACGGCAAAGACCACCGTGTTCATTTCCGTCGGCATCGCAACGGAAGACGCATTTGCGGCGAGTCTGGTTCTTTCGGCCATCGGGAAGCCGGTCGCATAATTTACGCCGCCGGTGTTGAACGCGACTCGAATGCTTCAGGACAGCCCTGGCTTCAGCGGTCGGCTGGCCCGGGTTTCGTATGAAAGTTGCGGAAAGGCGCGAAGATATCGCGTAGGTCGACATCAAGCGCGTTGCAGATATTGCTGACGGTGAGGACCGTCGGATTTTGCTGCCCGGCTTCAAGCTTGCTTATATAGCTCTGGTCGACGCCAATCCTCGTGGCAAGCATCGCTTGGGAAAGCCCTCTTTCCAGGCGGTGCAGCCGGGTGTTCAGGCCCACGGTTTTTCGCACGTCCATCTTCATTTCGCACTCTGTGACAGCTTCCAGATCCAGGGGTTTTGCGCTCCGGATGCATTTCCTCTCCTCCGGCTATGGAGCGCGGAGGATCGAGATCGACCATCGTCATCGTACGGTTCGCTTGACGAACACGGGTAGCTTGCATCAACCTATAGTGTCACAACATATAACATTGATATTTGACACAGTCGATTTTTATATATCATATAACATAGGAGCTAGGCTTTGCACCGACGCGCCGCTCGCTATCAAAAACACAATGGGAGACAGGTCATGAAATTTGCCGCTTCGATTGCCCGTATAGTGGATCGCACCCTCGGCAGGGCGCGCAAGGGAACCCTGGGGTTGGCTCTGGCAGCCGCCGCGCTCGCTGTTTCGCCGGCCGCGGCCCAGAGCTTCTGGCAGGAAATCCAGAACAAGGGGGTGCTGCGGTGCGCCGCGGCCATCGCTCCGCCCTATGTGATGAAGGATATCCGCACCGGAGAGCACGGCGGCGCCTATCTCGATCTGTGCAGGGAATTTGCCGAGACCGTGCTGAACGTGAAGGTCGAGTTCGTCGACACCAACTGGGACAACATCGTCGCCGGGCTGCAGGCCGGGCGTTGGGATATTTCGCCGGCGCTGAATCGTACGCCGATGCGCGCGCTTGCGCTCGCCTACACCATCACCAGCGCATACGACCAGATGAATCTGGCCTACCTGTCGGACAGCACGAAGATCGTGGACCCGGCGCTCGACCTTTCGACGATCGACCAGCCCGGCATGCGTATCGGCGTCATGTCCGGCGCCGCGCAGGATGCGACGCTGACCGCCTTCATCAAGAATGCCGACATCATCCGCATTCCGGATCCGAACGGCCTCAACTTGGCGCTGCTCTCCGGCCGCGTCGACATCATTGCCGGCGACGCCACGACCAACATGCTGCTCGAGATCGCCCACAGGGGCAAGATCACGCTGCTGAACCCCGAGCCCGCGCTGATGAAGCAGGGCATCGGCTTCGGTCTGCCGCGCGACATCTCCGAGCGCGATCTGGATGTGCTGAACATCTTCCTCGAGGAACGGGTCAACACGGGCTATGTCCAGCGCCGCCTCGAGCACTGGGGCGCGGTCCATCTCGAGACCGTCCAGTAACAGCGCCCGGGAAGAGGGGGTCGTGAAAATCGACTCCCCGCTCATACGATCGGAGTTGGCCGAATGACCGCCCCATTCCTCAGCGTCGACAATCTCGTCAAGGCCTACGGCCATCTGAAGGTGCTGGACGGGATGAATTTCCGGATGGACGCGGGCGAGCGCGTCGTCGTCATCGGCCCCAGCGGCAGCGGGAAGAGCACGCTGTTGCGGTGCGTGATGGGTCTCGAGAAGATCAATGACGGCACGATCCAGCTCGAGGGGCATCCCTATATCCAGGCGCGTCCGGGCACGCGGAAAGCCAATTTCGTCGATGTCGCCATCCGCTCGAAGGTCGGGATGGTCTTCCAGCACTACACTCTCTTCCCCCACCTGACGGTGCTCGGCAATCTCATACTGGCGCCTGTCCGGGCGCGGGGAGAAAACAAGGCCGTCGCCACGGAACGGGCATTGGCGCTCCTGAAGAGGCTGGGCCTCGAGCAGCGCGCGGGCGCCTATCCCGGCATGCTGTCCGGCGGCCAGAAGCAGCGCGTGGCCATTGCGAGGGCCTTGCTGCTGGACCCCAGGATCATGCTCTTCGACGAGGTCACCTCGGCGCTCGACCCCGAGCTCGTATCGGAAGTCGAGGGCCTGATGCTGGAGCTGGCGGAACAGAAGATGTCGATGATGATCGTGACCCACGATATGTGGTTCGCCAAGCGCATCGCGACACGCGTGGTCTTCTGCGCCGACGGGCGGGTGATCGAAGACTCGCCGCCCGCGCAGATGTTCACCACGCCGAAGGAAGCGCGAACCGCCGAATTCCTGAAGAAGGTTCTCCACGTCGAGACGATTTCGTAGAGGTGCATGGCGATGAACACCTTTACCTGGGACTCCAGCGTCATCATAAACGGGTGGCCGAAGCTGATGAGCGGCCTGGGGCTTACGCTTCAGTTGACCGCGATCTCGGCCTTGATCGGACTGTTCGCCGGTTTCATCGTCTGCCTGATGACCCTGAGCCGGTTTGCGCCGCTACGCTGGATCGCGGTGGCGTTCATCGAGCTCTTCCGCTGCACGCCGGCGCTGATCCAGATCATCTGGATATTCTACTGCGTGCCGATCTTCTTCGGCGTCTTCTATGATCCGTTCACCATGGCGGTGACCGCGTTGGCGATGAACATCACGGCCTTCAACGCCGAGGCCTATCGCGCGGCCGTCCAGTCTATCCCGGCGTCACACTACGATGCCTCCACCGCGCTGGGTCTTTCTCCCCTGAAGCGCACCCTGCACGTGATCTTTCCGCAAGCCTTCGTCATCGCGATACCCGTCTTGCTGACCAATACGATCGGCTTGCTGCAGCAGACCTCGCTGGTGGCGGTCGTGGCTCTTTCCGATCTCATGTACCAGGGAAAAACGGTCGCCACGCAGACCTACCGGCCTATCGAAATCTATACGACCGTCGCCCTGATCTATTTCCTCCTGTCGCTGCCCATGTCGCAAGTCGTCGGTTACTTCGAAAAGCGACTTGCACGGATGCAATCCTGAGGATCGGCCATGGACATCGCTACATCGCTGAATTTCCTGTACGACTTTCGCGGCGCGATCCTCGTAGGGCTTTTGAATACGCTCTATTTCACCGGCCTCAGCCTTCTCATCGGGCTCTGTCTCGGCTTTCTCGTCAGCGTCGTCCGATACGCCGGGCACCCCGTCTTGCGCGCCGTCGCCACGGCCTATGTCGAGATCTTCCGCGGCACGCCGGTGCTGATCCAGCTCTTCTGGTTCTTCTTCTGCCTGCCGGCGCTGTTCGGCATCCACCTCGGCAACGAGGTTTCGACGGTCCTCACGCTGTCGCTCTACATGGGCGCCATATCGAGCGAGAGCTTTCGCTCGGCGCTCAAGTCCATCGGCACCGAGCAGCGCGACGCGTGCATGGCCCTCGGCTTGCCGGCGCGCGTCAGCGTACCCTACATCCTCCTGCCGCAAACCCTGATGCGGGCGGTCCCGAACCTGCTGTCGAACTGCGTCACCCTGTTCAAGGAAAGCGCCCTGGTTTCAGCCGTCGGGATGGCGGACCTGATGTATCAGGGGCAGATGATCGCCGACATGACTGCGCGGCCTGTTGAAATATTGACCGCGACCGCTCTGATATATTTTGTCATCGCCTTCACCATAACGAGAATCGTCTCATTTTATGAGCGACGATTGCTGGTGAACATCAATCAGTGACCGCGACTCCGGTCAGCGCGCACCGGGTGTGGGGATTTCCTCGACCGCGAAGCCGCTGGCATGGAGGCCGTAAAACAGCGCGGCAACGTCGCGTGCGATGATGTGCGGTTCGACGTCGGGGAAGGCGGCGGCGAGCACGGTGGCGGCCTCGTCCTCATCCGTCGGCTCCGCGAGCAGGTTCCAGATGCCTGCTCCCACCGGGTTCAGATGGTGGATCGCTGCCGTTTCGCCGGCTCCGGCGAGGAAGGCTTCGCCGTCGACGAGATGCAGCGCGACAGAAGGGTTGCGGACAAGCCGCACGCCCGGCCGGTAGTCGCTCTGCGACGCTTCCGCCGGCTCGTCGGGCGTGTCGGCTTCGTCGGGTTCGAGCAGCCTCGCGGTCAGCGCCGCTTCGTCCGCAAGCGGCGTGTGCCGCAGCCGGACCGGCCAGCGCATGAACGTGGTGTCGAGCAGTGCGACGGCGTCTTCCAGATCGGAATAGAACAGGACAAGGCAGGGCAGGCGCCGCACGATGGCGCGCATCTCGTCCAGCAAGGGACGTGCATCCTCGGCGGATTGCACGCTCTGCCGCGCGAGCAGCTTCAGCGCCAGCCTTTCCGGCGCGGCGTGGATTTTCGCCGGGCCCGAAGGTCGGCGATCGAGCAGCACGATCGCGCCCAGGGGGGCCGTGTCGCCGCGCCGCGCCAGGCCGCCTTCCTGAAGCGCGAGATAGTGATAGCGGTGGTCGGCAGCGCCTTCATGCGTGGAGACGAAGTCACGAAACGCTGGCGACGCACTGGCCGGCAGCGGCAGGCGCAGGCGCGGCGCCACGCCCATGGCCACGCCGTCGCCCTTCTCGTCGAGAGGAAGGATGTCGTCGCCGAAGACGGTGTGGCTACCGGCCGCGAGCCGCGCGATCATCGTGCTCTTGCCGGCGCGCGAGCGTCCCGGGAAGATCACCAGCCGTTCCCCGAACAATGCCGCGCCGCCATGAAAGCACAGCCGATGCGGGTTTTCCTCCACCAGCGCCTCGGCGAGGCCGACCATCAGGCTGCATACCGCGCCGACCGGCGTGACCGGCAAGGGGTCCTCGCCGGGATAATGGACCAGCAGGGAGGAGCCCGACCCGGTGATGCTGGCGGCCGGCTCGGCATCGTCTTCGACGCGGCGAAACCGCCAATCCACCGCGCCTGCCTCGAGCGCGGCGAAGAATGCCGGACAATCCGGCACCTCGACGGTCGCCTTCAAACCTTCGAATGCAAGCCGCATGGTCGACCTCCGCGGTGCGACGCGAACCCGCTATGTCCGCGTCGCCCGCTCCCTTTCGTCAAGTGAAGCTGCGGCGGCGCGACCGGCCACCCCGGCCGCTGAAGCTCCGGCGCGGTCGGGATCGACCGGGTCTGGACCTGCCGGATGAACCCGCCTGCGCCTCGCCGAGCCTGAGCAGGACGGGGGCGCTGTAGGCCGCGGTCGCCACCAGCCCAAGCCGCGCCAGCATGGCCCGCCGTGAAAGCCCCGCTTCCTTTGCTTTATCGTTCGACATCTGAAACTCCTTTCCTGTCTCGAAGGCTCCGCTCAAGGGGCCTTGCAACAAGAACGTGCCGCACACCGCCTTTATTCCGGCGCGGCCCGGATTTTCTATGTTCCGCCCGCCGGCAGGATTCTGCCCGAAGGGTCGGCGCATATTTCCGGAGCCTGCACCAGCCCCCAGCCGAAGGTCTCGTCACGCCCGGCCGAACCGAGATCGGCCGCGCGCGCCGCCAGTTGCTCGATCGCCTGCGCGCCGCTGAGGGCGGGATCGGCGGCGCGCAGCGCGGCGAGGGCGGCCGAAACGAAGGGCGCGGCATAGGAGGTGCCGGAGCGAAAGCGCCCGCCGCGCACCGAAGCCGCGGTCCAGAGCCTGACGCCGGGCGCGGCGAAATCGATATGCTCGCCGGCGGCGGCCTGCCGGTAGGGGCGCAGATTCCGATCGACGGCGGTGACGGCGACGACGCCTTCATAGGCGGCGGGAAAGAGCGGATCGGCGTTGGGGCCGGAATTGCCGGCCGCCGCCACCAGCGCCACGTCGCGGTCGAGCAGCGCCTGCACCACGCGCTCCAGCACCAGATTGGCGGGACCGGCGAAGCTCAGATTGACCACCTTCGCTGCGCTCGCCGCGAGCCTGTCGAGCGCGCGGGCGATGTCGAAGGCGTCGGCCGCGTCCTGCCCGCTTGCATCGGCATGGAAGGCGTCGGCCGCGACCAGCCGCGCTCCGGGCAGGAGCCCCGGTGTGCGCGCATCCCTGCGCCCGGCGATCAACACCGCGATCGCCGTGCCGTGCGTCCTCGCCGAAGGCCGCCGCTCCGCCCCGGCGACGGCGAAATGCTCGACCTCGACGCCGGAAAGCGCCTCGTGGTCGATGTTCACGCCGGTGTCGATCATGCCCACCGTCGCGCCGGCCGGGCACGACAGCGACGCGGGCGACCAGCCGATCATGTCGAAGGCGACGCAGCCTTCGGCGTCGCAGGCGAGCTCGCCGGGGCGATAAACATGGTTGGGATCGACCAGAGCGGCCGGCGAGAGCCGGAGGATTTCCGCCCGGGCCTCAGCCAGCGTACGGTTCGCCGGCAGGGCGAAGCGGGCGATGTCCGTCCCGGTCAGTTCCAGCCGGTCGCGCGCAAGAAGCCCGTACCCTTGCGCCGCGATCAGGTCGATGGCCGCGGGGTCGGGTGCGGTCACCACGATCTCCGGCCGCGGCGTGGGCCGGCGCGGCCTGCGCCGGCGCGCACGGCGCAGGCTGGAGAAGCTGGTGAATTTGCGCGAGGAGGCGCGGCCGTCGCTCAGGCCGGTCAGCACCGGCGCGGCATAGATGACGCCGGCGGCGAGCCCCAGCCGTTGCAGCATCCGCCGCCGGCTGACGGCGGGCGCGGCCACGGGGGTCGTTTCGTCTTCCTTCATCGTCATGCTCCGGGTTGCCGTCATAACGTCGCGGCGAGCCGCTTATTCCCAGTATCGAAAGAAAAAGACGGATTTCCAGATCGAACCGGGAATAAGATCGGCGCCCGGTGCGTTGTCGTGCCGAAGAGAGCGAGAATGAGCGAGCTGGGCTATAGGATCGTGGCGCTTTTGCCGAGGCTGAGAGGCTTCGCACGAGCGCTCGCGCGCTCGCACGACGCAGCCGATGATCTCGTGCAGGCCACTTGCGAGAAGGCCTTGCGCCATGGCGAAAGCTGGACGCCGGGAACGAAGCTCGATGCGTGGCTGTTCCGCATCATGCGCAACCACTGGATCGACACGGTGCGGCGCAAGCGCCCGGAGGCGTCCATCGACGATGCGGAAATCGTCGAAGCCCTGCCCTCCGAGGACGGGCGGCGAACCGCCGAGGCGCGGCTGGCGCTGGCCGATGTGCGCGCGATCGCCAACGCGTTGCCTGACGAGCAGCGCATGGTGCTGATGCTCGTCTGCGTCGAGGAAATGAGCTACCGCGAAACGGCCGAGCTGCTCGACGTGCCGATCGGCACGGTGATGAGCCGGCTGGCGCGGGCGCGGACTGCGCTTGCGGCGGCAATGGAAGACGGCGATGTCCGTTCGAGAGCGAGCGGAGGCAGGACATGACGGAAAAGGTTACGGACGAGATGCTGATGGCCTTTGTCGATGGCGAGACCGACGAGGCGACGGCGGCGATGATCGCGCGGGCGCTGGCGGCCGATACCGGCCTTGCCGCAAAGGCGCAGGGCTTGCGCGCGAGCCGTGCGCTGGTGCGCGAGGCCTTCGGCGATACACGGCGCGAGCCCGTGCCGGAGGCGCTGGTCGAAGCTGTGACGAATGCCGGGCGAAAGGACAACGTGGTGGCGTTTCCATCCCGCCGCATCCTGCGCATTGCCCTGCCGCTCGCCGCTTCGCTGGCGGTCGGCTTCGTCTTCGCCGGATATCTGCTCGGCCAGGCCGGAACCGGCGCGGCGGACCCGATGGGCCGGACCGCGATCGCCGCGGCGCTCGGCGGCACGAAAGCCGGCCAAAGCAGCCCGGTCACCATCGCCGGTGAGGAAACGCTGCTCGAGACGCTCGCGACCTACCGCATCGAAGGCGGGCTTTGCCGCAGCTTCAACCTGTCGGGCCCGGACATCGCCCTTGCCGGGATCGGCTGCGACCGGGGCGCAGGCTGGACCCTCGATCTCACCGTGGCGCGGGCAGACGGTGACGGGCTCTATGCGCCGGCATCCGAAGCCGCGCTTTCGAGCATCGACGCCTATCTCGACTCAATCGAGGCCTCCCCGCCGCTCACCACAGAAGAGGAAGGTGCCGCTTCGCTTCGGTGACCGGATGTCGTGCATGGACGGATCGCCGCATCCGAAAAGGCGCGTCGGCGCGTTGAATCCTCAATCGTTGGGGCGGCGGTACGCCCAGGGAACGAGATATTTCTCCGCGCTGTCGAAGATGGTGAACAACGTCACGCCAAACAGCAGCAGAATGGTCAGCGCACCGAAGGCGAGCGGCATGTTGAGGCTCGTCGTCGCAAGGATGAGGACGTAACCGAGTCCCGCGCCGGAGGCGATCATTTCACCAACGACGTTGCCGATGAATGCGCCGGCGGCCGCGACCTTCAGCGAAGCGAAGAAATAGGGCATCGTGCGCGGAACGCCGACTTTCTGGAACACCTGCGCCTTGGAGGCGCCAAGGGTACGCAGCATCTCCCAGAGCTCGCTTTCGATGGTGCGGAGCCCGGTCACCACGTTGACCACTACGGGGAAGAAGGCAATGAGAATGCCAGCGAGGATTTTCGGAGTGCTGCCGACCCCGAACCAGACAACGAAAATGGGGATGAAGGCCGACATGGGCAGGGCGTGCAGGCCGCCCATCAGCGGATAGAGCAGCCGGCTGAGAATGCGCGAATAGCCGATAGCCAACCCTGCGACCATGCCGAGCCCGGCGCCGACGGCAAGGCTGAGCATGGTGCCGCCGAGCGTGATGATACTGTGGCCCCACAGAACCCGGGCGTGCGGCACAATGGCGGCAAAGACCGCCGATGGCGGCGGCAGGATGAACAGCGGGACGCTGAACAATCGCACACCCAATTCCCAGAGGGCGAACAGCGCCGCAAGAGCAAGGAGGCTTTCGACGAAGGGATTGCGCAGGAAGGACACAGGACTATCGCTCGATTCTGGCGCGCAGGTCCGCAACCTGTTCGGTGAATTCAGGGGTGAGGACCGCCTGGAGGCGGCGCGGGCGCGATATGGCGATCGGACTGTCGAAGATCACCCGGCCCGGACGCTTCGAGACCACCATCACCCTGTCCGAGAGAAAGACCGCCTCATTGATCTGGTGGGTGATCAGCACCATCGTGCAGTGCGTTCGGGCGTGCAGTTCGGCCAACACCAACCACAGGTCCTCGCGGGTAAAGGCGTCAAGCGCCGCGAACGGCTCGTCGAGCAGCAGGATCTCCGGATTGGCGATCAACGCGCGGCAGAGGCTCACCCGCTGGCGCATGCCGCCTGAAAGCTCCCAGACGGCGCGTCTCTCGAACCCCTTGAGCCCGACCATCTCCAGCAATTCTTCGGCGCGGCCCAGGAATTGCGCTTTCGGTCGGCGTAGAATTTCAATGGGCAGCAGCACGTTGTCGAGTACGTTGCGCCAGGGGAGCAACAGAGAATCCTGGAACGCCATCCCGATGCCGGAAGGCGTCCGGTCGACCGGACGCCCCTTGTGCAGCAATTGGCCGGAGGTTGGGGCGACAATGCCGCTGATGAGCTTGAGCATCGTTGTCTTCCCGCAGCCCGAAGGCCCGACAAAACTCACGAACTCGCCTTTCCTCACGACCCAATCGACCTTGTCGAGGGCCAGAACGGATTCATTCTTGCCGCTGCCCGGCGCATTGAAGCGCACCGAAAGGTCGCGCGCCTCAAAAAGAGGAGAGGCTTCGGCGTCTTCTTGCGGAGCCGCCGATGTTGCCTCGGAGGTTGTCACTGCGCGACCTGACGAGCGGCCAAGTCAGGCAGATAGGCGTCGGTATAAACTTCCGACGCGTCAGGCGTGCGACTCAGGCCGAATGGTTCGACCAAAAGGCCGATGAAGGCCTGGACGTCTTCCGCCGTATGATAGGCCAGCCCCTTTTCCAGCACGTTGGGCGTGAAGAAGTAATTGTTGTTGGAATAGTTGAGGTCGCCCAGTTCGACCTCGCGGTTCAGCAGCGGCTCGCGCGCCATGACGGCGTCGATGGCGGCCTCGGGATCGGCGTAGGCGTCCTTCAACCCCAGCGCATAGGCGCGCACGACCGCGGCAGCAGCCTCCGGATTGGCCTCGGCCCAGGATTTCTGCAGGATCAGGCCGTTGCCGTAGAGATTGTCGATATGGTCGGCGAACTTGAACTGGTAGAGCTGGTCCTCCGGTATGCCGAGGCGGGCGAAATTGGAGATCGCCGTGGCGGCGAACTGGGCGACGCCGTCGGCCTGGCCCTGCTGCACCACCACCGCCACCAGTTCGGGCCCGACCTCGACCCATTCGATGGAGTCCTTGTCGAGGCCGACGGCTTTCGCGAAGGGTTCGAAGATCAGCTTGGTTGTGGAGTTGGGCTGGGCGCTGAGTTTGCGGCCGGCGAGATCGGTCGGCTTGCTGATGCCGGTCGCCAGCGGACCAACGACGGCGTCGGACGAGGCGTCGTAGGAGATCATCACCGCGATGGCGTCGAGATCCGGGTTCTCGGCGACGGCCTGGACGAGAGCGGGGAGGGAGCCGGTGCCGGCCTGATAGGTGCCGGCGGCCACCTTGGCGACGACATCGGCCGAGCCGAAGCCGCGCACGACGTCGACGTCCACGCCTCCCTCCTCGAAATAGCCGCGGTCGTCGGCGATCACCAACGCGGCTCCGGTGCCCCCGTTGACCACCCACCCGGTGCTCACGGTCACCGGGGTGAGGTCCTGGGCCGATGCACTGGCAGTGAAGGCACTGATAGCAAGCAGGCTGGAAGCCAACAGCAACGTCAAGCGCATGTTTATCTCCTGTCAGTAGCTATAGGATTTCGATAGGGATCCGTAACAATTGGACGCCACCGCATGGGCGATCCAGCCCGACAGCGCGTCAAGCAGCATGTCGCCCATTTCGGCGGTGGCGGCGCTGGGAAACCCCAGTATGCCGCCATATGCGGGGTCGGGATTCGTTGTCTTGCGCGGCGCATAGACGCCTCCCCCGGAGACGACGGGAGTCGCAAATGGTTGCTCGGGCGGAACGACCTTTACCAGATAGTCCTGGAGCTTGTCCCGGCGCACGAGTTCCGGATGCTGCCAGAGAAGGCGCGCCGTCTCGCCCATGCCGCCATGGCCGTCGCGGGCGTCAGCCGGAATATTGGCCCTGACGTCCTCGGGAAGTCCCGCGAGAAGCTTGGGCAAAAGCTGCACGATGAACGGCAGCCAGTTGAGCACGATCACCTTGAGCCTGTCGTCGGTTTCGTCGGCGAGTTCCCGTGCGGCGACCATCAGCGAACCGAGGCTCATGTCGTGTCCCATGCACAGAGCGATGTTGTTCACGCCATCGCGATGCATGTTGAGGCAGACTTCCTTGACCAGCTGGATCAAGGTGGTGGGCTTGAGGTTGATCGAGCCGGGAAACTGCAGGTTCGGCACCGGCCCCCAGGGAATTGTGGGGCCGAAAATGGCCTTCTTGCCGTCGGCGTCCAGCTTGAGCACGGCGCGCCTGACGATCTCCTCGATCTGGAAATTATCCTGGCCGAGCGGCAGATGGCCGGCATGCTGTTCGATCGCGCCGGTCGGCACGAGAGCGACGTCGGTTTCCGCCAGCTTTTCCCGCAGCTCGTGGGACGTCATGGTAACCCAGGACTTGGGGCCGCGGACTGAATAAAGGATGTCGCTGTCTGCCATCGTGTCGTACCCTCTGCGGCTGTGTAGTCCCGCCAGAGCACAGGAAACCGCGGAGATTGAAAAGCACAGATTGTCGAGCGCATCGATGCCGAAACGGCATCGCTCGATCCCCGGTCGAGTCAGCTCTCCTCGGCGAACGCCGCGCTCCGCGGCAACGCATGGCGCATATCTTCGACGAAGAGGTTGATCAACGGGTCGGTCGTGGCGCCCGTGCGCGCCACCAGCGTCAGAACCTGGCCCGATGGCTGCCCGCCCTCGATATGGCGGAACACCAATCGTCCGGCGTGGCACTCGCTCGACGCGTCGAAGGGATTGAGGAGGGTCACCCAGTCTCCCGCGGCGACGATGCGCTTGAGCGTTTCTATGGAATTCGTCTCGACGCCCGGCTGCAGGGTTATGCCCCGCTGGAGCAGCGCCTTGTCGACGGTCTGGCGCAACGAGGAGCCGCGCTCGGTCAGGACGACCTTGTGCTCGACGAGTTGTGAAACCTGAACCGTGCGGTGGGCGGCAAGCGGATGATTGGGCGCGACGACGACGCCGAAGTCGGTCTGAAGCGTCATCAGGCTCCGCAGCGCCGGGTTGGGCGTCAGATAGTAGCCGAGCCCCAGATCCACCTCGCCGTCCACGACGGCCTTGCCGATCTTGTCCGTACGCATGGCGCGCAATCTCACCTGGATGGAGGGCCGCGCGGCGATGAACTGGGAGATGATCTCGGGCATCGGGCCGTCGGCGAGGCCGGGGGTTGCGGCGATGGTCACCGTGCCGCGCCGAATGCCGCGCAGCGCATCGATGCGCGCAAGCGCCCGGGCTTCCGCGTTCAGAGTTTCACGCACATGCTCGATGATGACCTCACCCGCGGCGGTCAGTTTGAGCTTGCGCGGCAGGCGTTCAAACAGGGGTGCGCCAAGCGAAGCTTCGAGCGCGAGGAGCTGGCGGTTGACAGCCGAGGAAGCGACGTTGAGTTCTGCGGCGGCGCCACGGATCGAGCCACATCTGACGATAGCGTCGAGGTAACGCAGACGCACGGCATGCAACATGACTAGCATCCCTTCGGAGGCAGACCGATGACTTTCTGGCATCGCTCCGGAGCCAAAAGATGCATCAACCACATCAGTGAACGCAAAACGACCTTGCCCGCACCTCACAACTGTACAGGAAGGGCGACACTCATGGCAAGCAAGTGCGCCCCTTAGGTCAGCGGTATCGAGGACTGAAACGCCCGGCCGGCGATGGCCTCCAGCTTCGTTGTCGAGCCGGTTCAGGGCGATCTCGTCTTCTTCGCAACCTGGTGCCCGATCGGAACGTCCATGGAGACGCCGGTAACAGTGGAAGGCCATCGCTGGGCGATTGAAGACGGCTTCGAAACCGCCAAGAACGAACTCGGCCTCGACCACAACGAGACCCGCTCCTGGCATGGCTGGCATCGCCATGTCTCGCTCGTCATGCTCTAATGGCCGTCATCGTGACGGCGTGCAAAAAGAACGGATTTCCGCGAACTCCGGTTCTGCCCCGGACCCGCCTAACACTCTAGTCGGATCGCCCAACCGGGGCCGGATCAGCGAGCCGGGCGCGCGAAGATCGGGTGGAAGCGAGGTTCCTTGTGGAGCGCGCTGACGATGCCAGCAAGTTTCTGCGACGGTGGAGGATAGAGCTCGTGCACAAGCGGATCATGGCCGGGTATGAGATGCTCGAGGTCCCCGGAAAGGGCGAGCAGTTCCCGCCAGGCTTCCATCATCTGCCCGATGTCGTGCACGATGGGAAAGGGATTCCCGTCCAGCAGATTGCGGTAGAGATGGAAGGCGTCGCTTGCAAGAACCACGCGACCGCGGGCGGTGTCGATACTGACCGCCTGAAGGCCGAGCGTATGACCGCCCACGCGATGAAGGCGGATGCCGTCCGCAAGAGCAGAAGCGCCGTCGTGAAAAACGACCCGGTCGTCATAGACCTTTCGCACGAGCGCCACGACATCCTCGACCGAATAGGAAAGACGCAGGAAAGGATGCCGCATGTGCCTTCCCGTCGCATAGGCCATTTCGGCGTCCTGCAGGTGAAAGCGGGCATTGGGGAAATCATCGATGCACCCGGCATGGTCATAGTGCATATGCGTAATGACGATATCGCGGATCGCTGACGGGTCCACCCCGAGGAGAGCCAGGCCCGCGGCGGGGCGCATGAGCAGGGTGCGGCCGCGGGCCGCCGCCTGCTCCTCGCCGAAGCCGACATCGACGAGGATGTCTCCGGCCGGACCGCGTATCAGCCAGACATAGTAGTCGAGCGGCATCGCGACATCGTGGAGATCGGGAGCTCCCGCCACGAAGTTCGCCGAACCCATGCGGTCGTGCGTGGCATAGCGGATCGCGTATATCTCATGCTGCGCCATGGCCTAGAGAAACGCAAAGGTTGCGCCGCCGTCGACATGCAGCATGTCGCCGGAAACGAAGGCGGCGTCGTCGCTCGCCAGGAATACGGCGGCGCGGGCGATGTCGTCTGGCACGCCGAGGCGGCCCATAGGTGTCTTGCGCAGCCTCATTTCATAGCCTTTGGCGTCGACGACCGAACCGGCGCCCTCGGTATGTATCGGTCCCGGCGCTATGGACACCACGCGTATGCCGCGCGGCCCGAGCTCGACGGCCGCCGACCTCGTCATCGCGGCCATGGCGCCCTTGATGCCACAATAGATCATCGCGTTGCCGATGCCCAGTTCGGCGGCGGGGGAGGCGAGGTTGATGATCGCGCCACCCTTGCCGAGATGCCTTTCCGCGCCCTGCATGCACCAGACGGCCGCCTTGAAGCCGATGCCGAGCATGCGCTCGACCGTCTCCTCGGCAATCTGCGGTAGCGGCTCGTAGCGAATCCACATCGCATTGTTGACGAGTATGTCGAGACGGCCGAACCGCGCCGCGATACGGTCGATCGCCAGATGCGCCGCCTTGCGGTCGCACAGGTCGGCCGTCTGCACCTCGACGGCGCCTCCGGCGGCCGATATCCGCTTGGCGGTATCCTCGGCCGTAACGGCGTCGATGTCGATGATTCCGATATTGGCGCCTGCCGAGGCGAAGGAGAGCGCGATGGCCTGACCCAGCCCCCGGCCGGCGCCGGTCACTATGGCGACCTTATCCTGAAGTCGTCGCATCGTCTGCTCCGTTGTCGGGCTCGTCGCGGACACGCGAAGCACGGGGACCTCCGAACATTGCCCAGGTGCTGCCGGCGAGGAACCCGGCGTCCACCGGCAGGATGGCTCCGGTCGTCGCGGACGCGCGATCCGAAAGGAGAAACGCGACAGCGCGTGCCGTCTCCAGCGGCTCGACAAGGCGGCCGAGCGCCGTGCTCGCTGCGATGGCGTCGGTCTTGCGCGTGCCCTCGGCGACGGCCTGTTTCAGCGCGCGCGTCAGGGTAAGGCCGGGTGAAATGCAGTTCACGCGGATTCCGGCAGGTCCCCACTCGGCGGCGAGGTTCTGGGTCATGAGCGCAACTCCCGCCTTGGCCGGCCCGTAGCTGTGGAGAGGCATCGAGCGATGCGCCGCCATCGAGCCGAACGTGACGATGGAGCCGCGGCGGCGCGGCAGCATGGCTCTGCCGATCGCTGCGCATGCGAGATAAGCCCCACGCAGGTCGATGGCGAGGATACGGTCCCATTCGTCCTGCGGGAACGTCTCCGGGCGATGGGGGATCGGCTGGACGATGGCGGCGGTGATCACTGCGGCATGGATCGGGCCGACATCGCGCTCCACGTCCTGCACCAGTCGGGTTACGGAAGAGGCGTCCGCGATGTCGACTTCGTGCCCTGTCCCACCGAATTCGGCGGCCAGCTCGATCGCCTGCCGGCCTGCGATGTCGGCCACCGCGACCTTCCAGCCGCGCTCCGCCAGCAGCCTGCTGCACGCCTCTCCGATTCCGCTGGCGCCTCCGAGGACGAGCGCCGTGCGGTTTCGGCCTTCCGACGATAACGATGTCATGCCTCGACCTCCGGCTGTATGGATGTGGTGCGCAGCCCGCCGAACATCTGCCACGACGCGGTCTGAAGGCTGCCCGCGTCCACCGGCAGATTCACGCCCGTGATCGCCGAGGACTCCTCGCTGGCAAGGAAGAAGACGGCTTCCGCCACCTCGGCCGGCGAGACGAAGCGCCCGAGCGCCGTATGCTGCTCGACGTCGGGAACGAAACGTTCGCCGCGTGCGAGCGAATCCAGCAATGCCGGCGTCTCCGTGAGGCTGGGCGTCACGGCGTTGAAGCGGACGCCGGAGCGTCCGAACTCCGCGGCCAGGCACTCCGTCATGTTGATCAGGGCCGCCTTGGCCGGTGCGTAGGCGTGCAGCGGGGCCGAGCGGACGCCGGCCGTCGAGGCGAGATTGACGACGGATCCGCGGCCCCGGCGTGCCATGGCCGTTGCGACGAGCACCGACAGGAAATAGGGGCCGCGGACGCAGACGTCGAAAGTGCGGTTCCAGTCGTCATATGTGATTTCCTCGGCCGGCTTGGCCTGGTGGAACCACGCCGCCGAATTGACCAGCGCGTCCACGCGCCCGAAGTCGGCCACCAGACTCTCGGCGAAGGCCCGGATGTCGTCCAGAGAGGCAAGGTCCAGCCGGCGCGACACGCCGCCGCAAAGGCGCTCCGTCTCCCTTGCCGAATCGATGTCTATGTCGGCGACGACGACGGTCCAGCCCTCGTCCGCGAAGCGCTGGCAGCAGGCGCGGCCTATGCCGCCCCCGCCACCGGAAATCACGGCAATCCGCTTGCCCGGCTGTTCGATCACAGACATGCGTATGCCGCCTCTATGATGCGTCGCGCGCGGGGCCCGTTGTCGAGTCGGTTGTGCATGTGACTCGGGAGATAGCCGATCGCGATGCGGTTCTGCCGGTCTCCCATCCCGATCGAGCCGCCGACTCCGTGATGGCCGAAGGCGGCTTCATTCGGTCCCATCCAGACGATCGGGGGAGAGTTCAGAAGCACGCCCAGCGCCTGATGATAGCTCCGCTGCATGATGACCTCCGTCATGTTGTGCTGCTCTGTGAGCATCGTGTCGACCGCGACTTTCGACAGGATGCCGACGCCGTCGATCGCTCCGCCGTTTGCGAGGCAGGCGAAGAAACGCGCCACGGCCCGCGCCGTGCCGTGGCCGTTCCCCGAAGGGAACTGGCTCATCCGCCATGCCTTGCCGTTGAAATCGGTGTCAGCCGGCACCTGCGCCCACGAGCGAGCCAGCATCGAGGCCGGATCGAGCGCATCGCGATCAAGGATCGTTCCCTTCCGCTCGACGATGTACTCGGCGCATCGGGCCAGATCGCCCTCGGGAACGCCGATGAAGAAGTCCAGTCCCAGCGGCGCCGCGATCTCATCATGGAAAAACCGGCCGATCATCCGGCCATCGACACGCCTGACCAGTTCGCCGAGGAGGTGCCCCTGGCTCAGCACATGGTAGCCCGCTTGCGTGCCCGGCTCCCATATGGGGCGCTGCGCGGCGAAAGCCTGCACCATTCCGTCCCAGTCGAAGACGGTCAGGCCGGGGGCGGGATCTTCGAGATAGGGCAGCCCGGCGCGATGATCGAGCAGGTAGCGGATCGGCAGATCCTGCTTATCCGCCGCTGCGAATTCGGGCCAGTGTTTCGCGACGGGGTCGTCCAGAGAGACCAGTTCCCGATCGACGAGGATGTGGACGCAAGCCGCCGCCAGAGCCTTCGTTACCGACATGGTGTTGACGATCGTGTCGCATCGCCAGGGTTCCGTTCGTGCGGCGTCCTTCCAGCCGCCCCAGCAATCCGCCACGAGCCGCCCGTCGTGATAGACGGCAGCCACGGCGCCGTTTTCCTCCTCCTTGGCGAAATTCTCGGCGAAGGCGTCGAAGACAGCAGCGAAGCGTGGGTCGAACCGTCCGTGCAGCGGATAGGAGATGCCGTCACGCGTCGCCGCCGACGCTTTCTCCGCCGACGGAGGAAAGGCATCCGTTCGTTCGAATGAATTCATGACTTCTCGCGTTCCTCCCGTTCACAGTTTGCCTGATTAGACGCAAATCATTTTGCTTGCAAGTAAGATTGTCATACAATATGGATGGCTCATGGATATGAGCAATTTCCCCGTGGACCGCAGCACCGCCACGCTTCGTGCGCAGGTGTTCAAGCGACTGCACGACGCCATCACTTCCGGCCTGCTTCGGCCGGGCAAGAGGCTTATCGAGCGCGAATTGTGCGAGATGCTGGGCGTCAGCAGGCCGCTGGTGCGCGAGGCGCTGCGCCAGCTCGAAGCGGAAGGGCTGGTCACCGTGACGCCCTATCGCGGACCCATGGTGACGCAGCTTACCCGGGAGACGGCCGCAGACGCGTATCGTGTGCGCGGCGTGCTCGAGGCGCTCGCCAGCCAGCTTTTCGCGGAGCAAGCCGACGAGGCGGCGAAGCGTGGATTGCGGCAGTCCTTCGAGGAGCTCGCCGAGGCATATGCCAGCCGCGACACCGCCCTGATCCTGGACAAGAAGACGGCGTTCTACGACACCCTGCTGCAGGGCTCGGGCAGCACGACCACCCATGCGCTGCTGCGCCAGATTCATGCCCGCGTGACGCTGCTGCGCGCCACCTCGCTGTCGCAGCCGGACCGGCTCGATGCGAGCATCGGCGAGGTTCGCAGAATCGTCGAGGCCATCGAGGCCGGCGACGGCCCCGCCGCCTGGCGGCACACTATAGACCACATCAGAGCCGCAAGCGCGGCAGCGCTGGCCGCGCTGCCGGAAGCTGCCGGCGACGACAATCAGCCTTAATAGAATCGGATCGGACATGACGGCGAACGAGAGCTTTAATCGTGGGATGCGTACGCGGCGCGAGGTGCTTGGCGATGATTATGTCGACCGGGCGCTCGGGCAGGCCGACGATTTCTCGCTCCCATTGCAGGAGATCGTCGCCGAATATTGCTGGGACCGCATCTGGAACCGGCCGGGGCTGCCGCGCAAGACACGCAGCCTGCTGAACATCGCCATGATCGCAGTGCTCAACCGGCCGCACGAACTGCGCCTTCATGTCGCCGGTGCCCTGCGTAACGGCTGCACGCCGGACGAAATCCGCGAGGCGCTGTTGCAGGTCACGATCTATGCCGGCGTTCCGGCCGGCGTGGACGGCTTCCGCATCGCGCGGGAGGTTCTCGAGACGGAGCTTTCCAAGTGAACGGGGAGAATCCATCTCCCCGGCGCATCGCCTTCATCGGCCTGGGGCGCATGGGAGCGCCGATGGCGCAAAGGCTGCTGGCGGCGGGCTTCGACCTCGCCCTCCATGACGCGGCACCGATAAGCGGCGACGACTTCGCCGGCGCGACCGTTTCCATGTCGGCGGCCGAGGCCGCCCGGGACGCCGATATGGTGATCCTTATGCTCCCGGACGGCGCGGTCATGCGTGACGCGCTCCTTGCCGACGGGGCGGCCGCCTCCGTCCTGCGAAGAGGGGCGATGGTCGTCGACATGGGCTCGTCCGATCCGTATCTCACGCGGGACGTGGGGGCGGCGCTGCGCGAGCGCGGCATACGGATGGTGGACGCCCCGGTCTCCGGCGGCGTCGCCAAGGCCAGGAGTGGCGAACTTGCCATCATGGCGGGCGGGACCGTCGAGGATGTCGCATTATGCGAGCCGGTGCTTCTGAACATGGGTGCCCGGCTCTTCCATGTCGGCCCGCTCGGTGCCGGACAGGCGATGAAGGCGCTCAACAATCTCGTTTCCGCTGCCGGCCTGCTGGCGACCGTCGAGGCGTTGCGGGTCGGCGAAAGCTTCGGGCTCGACCCGGACCGCATGGTCGACGTGTTCAACACCTCGACCGGCCGGAACAACACGACGGAGAACAAGGCGCGACAGTTCATGTTGTCGGGCACTTACGCATCCGGTTTCGCCATGCGCCTGATGGTCAAGGACATGGCTTCCGCCCTGCGGATGGCAGAGGTCGAGGGCGTGGACGCGGCTCAGAGCGACGCATGCCTGGCAAGCTGGCGACGCGCCTTCGAGGCGCTCGCCCCGGACGCCGATCATACCGAGATCCACCGATGGCTCTCGAAAGGCGCAAGCCGCTAGCAACAACATTGTGGGAGGAGATTGAAATGAGAAGACTGCTGTTTGCCGCAAGCGTCGGCATCCTGTGCGCACCGGCTGCGATCGCTCAGGAAATACCCGAGATGAAGCTGCGCTACGCGGCGCATGTCCCGGACTCGGTCTACCTCTCCAAGGTCGACGTCTCATTTACGAACGAGATAACCGAGAAGACGGACGGCAGGGTCACCTTCGCGCATTTCTGGTCCAACGCGCTCGGAGGCGAGGCCGAGATGGCGCAGATGGTCGGCGCTGAAGCCGTCGACATGGCGACCATCGTGACGGGAAACAATCCTTCGCTGCTGCCTTTGTCGAGCGTGACGAATGCTGTGCCGTTCGTTTTTTTCGATGACGAATCGGTCGTGGAGGCCACGCGCGCCCTTTTCAACGACAACGATGCGGTAAAGGCGGAATTCGCTGCCGCCAACCTGAAGCCGCTGATCATCCGTCACCTGCCCGAGTACAGGCTGCTCTGCCGTACGCCGGTCAGGACGGTTGACGACCTCAAGGGCAAGAAAGTGAGGACCTACGGCGCCTTCGTGCCGCAGATGTTCGCGGCGCTCGGAGCCATCCCGGTCACCGTCCTGCCGCTGGAAATGAATGAAGCCCTGGAACGGGGCACCGTCGATTGCATCTATCTCACCTACGGCACGTTTCACACTTTCAGGCTTCACAAGGTCGCGAAGTATCTGATCGACATCAACTTCGGAACGATTAACGCCTATACGACCTTCACGGCCCAGTCGAAGTGGGATTCCTGGCCCGAGAGCCTGAAGACGATCATCACCGATGCGGCCGCGAACGCCGAGAAGATGTCGATCGAAATCTCCACGATAGCGGACCAGGAAGCGCTTGCCGCCATGGTCGCCGATGGCGCCGAGCTGGTCAGGTTCGAGGAACAGGACAAGCTCGCCGAAGCCGTTCCGGACATGCTGGAACTGTGGGCTACGAAAGCCGCCGAACAGGGCAAGGGCGAGCAAGCCAAAGAGATCGCCGAATTGCTGCGCGGCATGAGGTAGGCATCCGCCATGTGGTCTCTTCTCGACAGGGGCGCTGGGCGGGCCAGCGGTCTCGCCTTCTACGTCGCGGTGCTACTGCTGCTGATGCTCATGGTCATCGGGGCACTGGATGTCGTGATGACCCAGGTGCTGCACCGCGCCATACCGGGCGCGGTGGAGCTTTCCGAAGCGGCGCTCGCCGTCCTGACCTTTCTCGGCCTGGCGCAGGTGCAGCGCCAGCGTGGACACATCACGATCGACCTGTTCACACAGCGACTTTCCGCTGTGTGGTCACGGCGCCTCCTGATCGTCTCGTCGGTCATCGAGCTCGCCTTCATGGCGGCGATGGCCGCCGCCGCCTGGGCGCTGGCGGTCAGGAGCCTTCGGCTCAAGGAGACAGCCATCGGCTATCTGAGCTTTCCGCTCTATCCCGGAAAGATTCTCGTCTTCCTGGGGATCGTGCTGGCCACCGTCGAACTCGGCAGGCAGACGGTCAGCCTTCTTGCCGGGCGAGACGCGGTTGAAGGGAAAGAAACCGTATGAGCGGGCTTCTTATAGCGGGCATCGCCTTTGCCGCCGCTCTCCTGCTGGGTTGCATCGGCGTCCCCATAGGCGTGTCGATGGGCATCGTGGGCGTCGCCGGCCTGTGGGTGATCGCGGGCGAGACGCTTGCATGGGTCAACTTCCAGACGCTTCCGTACAACGTCGCCTCGCAATACATATTCGTCGTCGTGCCGATGTTCGTCCTGATGGGGGCGATCACGTCGGAATCGGGCGCTACGGGAAATCTCTACACCCTGATCGAGCGGCTTCTGCGCGGAGCGAGAGGCTCTCTCCTCCATGCCACCACGATAGCGTCGGCCGGCTTTGCGGCCATCTCGGGATCGACGGTCGTCAACGCGGCCCTGTTCACCAAGGTGGCGCTGCCGCAGATGATCCGACTCGGCTACAACAAGGGCGTCGCGGCGGGTTGCATCGCGGCCGCCGGGACGCTCGCCGCGCTCATTCCTCCGTCGATCAGCTTCGTCCTCTACGGGATCCTGACCGACGAGCCCATCGGCGAGCTTTTCATCGCCGGCATCGTGCCCGGCCTTTTGACGGCGCTCGCCTATATCGTCGTGATCGGAATAATGCTGCGGGTGCAGCCGGAGATCGCCCCGCCCGCCTCTGCCGGACTTCCCTTTCGCGAACGGCTCGAAGGGCTCGGTTCGATATGGCCCATCATGGTTCTCGCGATCATCGTGGTCGGGGGCATCTATTCCGGCTTCATGACACCGTCTTCGGCCGGCGCCGTCGGCGCTGCGGGCGCGCTTGCGATCGCGCTGCTTCAAAGGCGCCTGACGATGCCTGCGTTCCGGTCGTCTCTCGAAAGCACGGTGGCGCTGACCAGCGCGCTGTTCATGATCATCATAGGCGGGCTTCTGTTCTCGCGGCTCCTCCTGGTTTCCGGCGCAATCAACGAAATAGCCGACATGATCAATGCGTGGAACGTCGATCGCTGGCTTTTCATCGTCTCGATCGTGATCATCTACATACTGCTTGGCGCCTTCATGGACGGGACGTCGATGCTCGTCGTCACGCTCCCGCTCTTCTATCCGCTCGTGAAGCATTTCGGCTTCGACGGTGTCTGGTTCGGCGTGATCGTGGTCAAGCTCGTCGAGATCGCCGTCCTTTCCCCACCGGTGGGCATGAATCTGTTCGCGGTCGTGGGCGCGTCGGAGGGCAGGATCCGCACGGCCGATATGTTCAGGGGCATCCTGCCGTTCATCTGCGCCGAACTGGTGGTGCTGGCTTTGCTGATCGCTTTCCCCGCCATCTCGCTGACGCTGCCTGCGATGATGCGAAATTGAGGTTGTCGATGTCTGCCTTTTCCCTGTCGGAAAAAAGAGTGCTGGTCGTCGGAGGATCGTCGGGAATCGGTCTCGGCGTGGCCAAGCTGGCCGGCCACCTGGGTGCGGAGACCGTGATCGCGTCGCGATCCATGGCAAAGCTCGATGCCGCAAAGGCGATCATCGCCAACTGCACCGCCTGTCCGGTCGACGCGGCCGACATCCGGTCGGTGCAGGCGTTCTTCGCTGCCCGGGATCCGTTCGATCATGTGGTCGTGACGGCCGCCGAGCTCGTTGCCGCTCCGCTTCGGGCGGCCAGTCTTGAAGATGCGCGGGCAGCGATGGACAGCAAGTTCTGGAGCGCGGTGAATGTCGCGCGCGAGGCGCGGATCGTGCCGGGGGGGTCCCTCACCTTCGTCTCCGGTGTCCTGAGCGTACGACCTGCGGCGGGAGCGGTGCTGCTCGGGGCGATCAATGCGGCGATCGAGTCACTGTCACGAGGGCTGGCACTCGAACTGGCACCCGTTCGGGTGAACTGCGTATCGCCCGGCCGCGTCGATACGGACTGGTGGGCGCGTCTCCCGCCCCATGAGCGCGCCATGATGATGGAGCGTACCGCGGCGGCCTTGCCCGTGAAACGGGTGGGTCTGCCGGACGATGTCGCGAAGCAGGTCGTGGCGTGCATGGTCAACGGCTATATGACCGGGAGCGTTATCCCGGTGGACGGCGGCGCGTCGATCGCTTGACCGGGAGGATCGGGATGAACGCGATGTTAGGACTGATGCAGGATTGGCCGCTGCTGTGCCACAAGATACTCGACTATGCGGCGATCCAGCATGGCGGGCGCGAGATCGTCTCGCGTTCGGTCGAGGGCCCGATCGTGCGCACCACCTATACGC
>JBBCKE010000009.1:0-318330 GCA_037190985.1 Alphaproteobacteria bacterium | reverse complement strand
TACATGACGCTGGAAAGCGTCGGCCAGTTGAGCGATGATCCCCTCATCAGCCTGCCCGCCGTGGCGCGCTGATCAACCCGGCCATGCCGGACAGCACGGCGACCAACGCCGCCAGCTACACCACGTCGCGGGACATCATCGTTGCAGGCAAGCAGATATTCTCTATTCTGGCTGGAAAGTAACCTGTGAAGGTATGTTTACTGTGCCTACAACCGACCTTTCAATCGGGCGCGAGCCCGTTCTCGACTTTGAATGCTCTGGCTGGCCGGCGGCAAAACGTGAGGAACTGTCTCAGGCTGTCAGGGCGATTAGAGGCGTGACTAGCGTCGGTGGTGCCGGCGTCAGCACGATGCGTGTTCGATACGATCCCTCGATCATCGATCCCTCGGCCTTAACACTGGCGGTGGATCGGGTTGCGGATGGCGTTCTGCCAGGACACAATTTCTCGATCTGAGAAGCTAGATGCAGAGACTAGGCGGTCGGAGAGCAGACCTGGTCCTGCCTCTAAGGGAGAAGAACGTTGGATACCGCTCAAGAACCTGCCGTGTGGCCGCTTGATGTCAAGTTGCACTTGCTTAGCGATTCACAGACTGAAGCTCTCGTTAATATTCGAGCCGGCATAAACACACTGGTAGGACCCAACGGCAGCGGAAAGACGCGCGTATTGCGCGGCATCAAGTCCGCTTTGCAAGCGACCGGCCGGATCGACGCTTTAGGGCGCAAGATTCACTTTTTGGCAGCAGGAAGAAGTAGTCCGCTAGAGTCGTTTCGTGCCGCTGTTGATCAACCGGGTGGTGCAAATAATAATGACGCCGCCGTTGGCCACGCCAGCTATCGGCGGCAATGGTGGGATTTCGAAAGCGTAACTGGTGCCTTGCTGGCACTGGACGCGCGTGCTGACCTTCGACTTAAAATCGAGGCGCGATTGCAACAATTGTTTGACCGCAGTGTTCAGTTGTCGTGGTCTCAAGCGGGCCTGAACGTTCGGATACTGCCCGTTAGTGGTGGCCCGTCCTACGCCGCCAATTACGAGGCCAGCGGTATTCTCCAACTCGTGGCATTGCTTGCGGCGATCCACAATGATGAGATTGGCGCGCTACTAATCGATGAACCCGAGATTTCGCTACATCCACAGCATCAAGCTTTTCTTTTGGAAGAGATGGAGCGTGTCGCGGGCGATCCAGTAGAGCCTAATCGCAAGATCATAGTGATCGCCACACACTCTGCGGCCCTTCTGCCACTTCGCTCCGTCAACGAGCTACCAGCGCTGATGTTCTTTAATTCTGTTCGAAGCGCGCCGGCACAAGTTCCGGCGGATGCTGACATCCTCAAGCGCGCGAAACTGACGGCTTTAGTTGCTCGTCTGAGCGCGACTCATCGCCTCGCGATGTTCGCTGAACGTGTATTGCTCGTAGAAGGACCCAGCGATGAGATCGTAGCGACACAGCTCGCCCGCCGGCTCGATCTGAGGCTGCTGGCCCGCAATGCCCAGATTTTGCCGGTGACGGGCAAAGGAGAATTCGTTGAGGCGGCAAAGCTGTTCAGGCTGATGAACAAGGAGGTTGCTATCCTCGCTGATCTAGATGCCCTAGCCGACGACAATACGTTGGTACGATCGTTCAGCGAACTTCCGCTAGCCTCTTTAGTCGCTGATCGGCTAGGCCGCTCAAATATCATCGATCTGGATCGTGACCTCCGAAATGATCTTGCCGCATTCATGGGCCGACATAGCCATGCTGTTCAGTCTGCGGCAGCCGAATATACCGATTGGTCTAGCCCGGATTCGAAAGACAACTTCGAGCGCCGGGTGACGCTGGCGCGCATCCTGACCAATCCGGCAAGCTTCGATGCCATTGCCGCAAGCGATGCGAGAAGCCTGTGCACGCGCTATTTGGTGCTGATCAATGCACTTGCCGAACTCGGCTGTTTCTTTCTGCATCGAGGCGCAATCGAGAATTATTACACTGTTGTGGCACCTGACCGAGGGAAGCCTGACCTCGCTGCGCAGGAAGCCGCAACTTTCGAGACAACCGAGCCAGCAAACCTGCGTGATCGATATGCAGACCTAGTCGCTGCGCTCGTTCACATTGCCCCAAACCAGCGAGTCGATGAAGACTTGCTTCTCCGTCCGAAGTTGGGCGCCGTTCTGACATCGGCATTTCTCGGAATGGAGCACAACAGTTCCGACGAACGTTTGAATGCCATTGCGATGGCGACAGTAGGCAGTGACGCCGAGGTTTTTAAGCTCTCTAATCGCTCAAACGACGATTTGAGGATCGGCGTGGAGATGGTATCGCCTCTTTTCCAGCGCGCTACATTTCCGTTTGAAATCGGGCGTGAGGACAACCCTACCTTAGTCGTTCCGGAAAAGCTTCCCGGGCTTGGCTCTTGATGGCAGCGGGCCAATCTGCCGGCTCTTTTCATGCAGCTAAACGCGGTAAGCGGTCTCCTGACTTTAGAGGGCTATAGCGTAGATGTAGTTCTCCGTTTCTTCGGTTCCCTCCCGCCATAAACCGCCGATTGCCCTCTATGGTGCGATGTTGCCGCCGATTGCCGCATCGCTGTCAACTGGCGTAGTGAGCCGCCGATCATCGCCGTATCCACGCCAAAGTCGGACGTTGTCTGCCAAGCAACCATCCACTTTACCTGCCGCCGATCATGTTAAGGCCTTGAGGCGACTGGCAGCTCTCGGTGGCAGGATAGGCGCGAGGCGCTTTCCTGCCGAACCTGTGCTCGATGCCGCTCTCATGGCAATGCATGTGCCTCGTCGGAGATCGCATTTGGTTCTGGATGGAATGATATGTACCGTAACGATATGTTTCGGTCATGCTGCCTTGCCGGCTTTTCCTGAAACTCCAATACCCTGAAAACAAACACGAATTCCCTCGTCGTTTCGCTTGTCGCCATGTGGCACGGGAGATGCTGCGTGTAGGGCAGCAACAAAAACAGGGGAATCGAACATGACTCTTTTTCACAGCATGATCGCCGCTGCCACCGTGACTTTCGCGCTCGTCACGAGCGCCGGGGCCGAGGTCATCAAGGTCGCGCATGCGGACAACCAGGCGCACCCGAAGCATCAGGCTTTCATGCGTTTCGCGGAACTGGTGAAGGAGAATTCCGGCGGCCGGCTCGAGGTCGAGGTCTACCCTTCGGGCCAGCTCGGCGACGAGCGGGAACTGGTCGAGTCGCTGCAGACGGGCGCGGTTCACGTCACGTCAGTGTCGAACGGCGTGATGTCGGCGTTCGCGCCGCAGTTCATGCTTCTCGACATCCCCTTCAGCTTCGGGGATGCCGGCACGGCACGGGACATGATCGACGGCTCGCAGACCCTTCTGTTCGCCGACCTCGAATCGGTCGGCTTGCACGGCCTTGCGATCTGGGAGCAGGGCTTCCGGCAGGTCAGCTCCTCCGCCAGAGGCATTGCCACCGCGGCGGACGTCAAGGGCATGAAGCTGCGCACCATGGAAGCGCCGCTGCATGTCGAGGCCTGGCGGGCGATGGGCGCCAACCCGACGCCGATGTCGTGGGGGCAGGTCTATTCCTCGTTGCAGACCGGCATCATCGACGGGCAGGAGAACCCCCTTTACGTCGTCACGCAGGAGAAGCTGTTCGAGGTCCAGAAGCATGTGTCGCTGACCAACCACATCTACGACGCCATGCCGGTCATCGCCAGCAACGACTGGTGGTCGTCGCTGCCGGAGGCGGATGCGGCGATCGTCGCGGCCGCGATGGCCGAGGCGACGGCCTATGAGCGGACCCTGGTCGAGGCGGAAGTCGACAAGGCACGCGCCGAGCTCGAGGGCCTTGGCGTCGAGGTCGTTGAAACGCCCGCCGGTGAGATCGCCGCGATGAAGGCGCTGGCGCAGCCGCCCGTGATCGCCAGGATCCGCGCCACGCTCGGCGACGAGCCCGTGGACGCATGGCTCAAGGCGATCAGCCAGTAAGCTGGCGGGCACCCCATGGAACCGCTCCGCTCTCGCCTTGGCCGGTGGGCCGGCTGGCTGATCCATGCCGGGATCGCCCTTCCAGTCGCGCTTCTGGCGCTCATCCTGATGGGTCAGGTGTTCTTCCGGTACGGGCTCAACTCCTCGCTCTACTGGGGCGAGGAACTTGCCCGCTACATCCTCGTCATGATGACGTTCCTGGGGTCGCTGTTCCTGCTCCAGCGCGACAGCCTGACGACGATCGTCCTGGGAACGCCGCCGCCGACCACCACCGTGGGCCAGCGCCTGCTGGCCCATGCGCCGACCCTGATCTTCTTCTGCGTCCTCGCATGGTCGGCGTTCGCGCTCATCTCCCGCACGGGCAGCCAGCGGTCGATCGCGCTCGGCCTGCCGATGTGGGCGGTGTACGCGCCGATGCTGATATGCGGCGCGCTGGGCACGTTGATCATGCTGCTGAAAATCCTGCGACGCCAGCCTTCGAGATAAAGCCATGTCCTTCAGCCTCGTCGTCCTGGGAGCCCTGTTCCTGCTCCTCCTGTTTCGCAGTGCGCCGCTGATCGTCACCATCGGCCTGCCCTGCGTCGCCTACATCCTGATCGAGGGCCTGCCGATCTCGCTGTTCGCGCAGCGCCTCTTCACCGGCATCGACATCTTCCTGCTGCTGGCGATCCCCCTGTTCGCACTGGCGGGCGAGATCATGAACTCGGCCACGCTCACCGACCGCCTCGTGGCGTTCGCGCAGGCGCTGGTCGGCCGCCTGCGCGGCGGGCTGGCGGGGGTGAACGTGCTCTCCAGCATGTTCTTTTCCGGCATCACCGGCAGCGGCGCCGCGGACGTCTCCGCCACCGGGTCGCTGCTCATCCCGATGATGAAGCGCGCGGGGTATTCGGCCGAGTTCAGCGCCGCCCTGACCGCGATTTCCGCCATCGTCGGGCCCATCATCCCGCCGAGCATCGTGTTTATCATGTACGCGTCGCTGTCGGGCACGTCGGTGGCGAGCCTGTTCGTCGCCGGCATCGTGCCCGGACTGCTGATGAGCTGCGCGCATTTCGCGGCCGCCATCGCGATCTCGTACCGGCGCGGCTATGCCGCCGGCGAGCCGACCAACATGAAGCGCATCGTCGAGACCGGGGTCAGTGCGTTGCCGGCGCTCACCGTTCCCGTCGTCATCATGGCCGCCATCCTCTTCGGCATCACCACGGCGACGGAGGCGAGCGCCCTCGCGGTGTTCCTGGCGCTGGTGCTGGGTCTGGTGGTCTACAGGACCCTGACGCTGTCGAAACTGTTCGACGGTGCGTTCCGCGTCGGCTCCGACATGGCCGATACCATGCTCATCATCGGCGTCTCCAACCTGCTCGCCTGGATTCTCGCCGTCGAGCGCGTTCCGGTGATGCTGGCCGAGGCGGTGCTTGGTTTCACCACCGATCCGGTGCTCGTCCTCCTCCTCATCAACCTCATCCTGCTGGTGGCGGGGATGTTCCTCGACACGTTCCCGGCGCTGATCATCCTGACCTCGGTGCTGCTGCCGCTCGCCCAGTCCGTCGGGGTCGATCCGATCCATTTCGGCGTCATCATCTCGTTGAACCTGATGATCGGGGCGGTCACGCCGCCAGTGGGAATCCTGCTGTTCATCGCCACCCGGATCGCCAGCGCCGACGTGGTCAGGACCGTGAAGGAGACCCTGCCGTTCCTGGCCGTCTCCCTCGTCGTCCAGCTCATCGTCACCTTCGTGCCGGCGCTTTCGTCGGGTGTCGCCTCGCTGGTCCGCTAGGAAGCCGGAGCCCAGCCGGCAAAGGAGCTTGAAAATGCACAAACAGCTTGCGACGGGCCAGACGGCCAGCGTCGAGAACGTGGTGACGGCGGCGCGCTCCGCCTCCGCTTTCGCCGCGGACCCGAACGAGAAGTTCCCCGAGGTGCTGGCCACGCCGTTCCTGATCGCGGACATGGAGCGCGCCTGCGCGCGTCTTCTCGAACCGTTCCTTTCCGAAGGAGAGCTTTCGGTCGGCGCGCATATCGACGTGCGCCACATCGCGCCGACCGGCGTCGGCGGGCGCTATCGGGCGACCGCCCGCTTCGTCGAGGAAAAGCCGCCCCTGTTCTGGTTCGACGTCGTCGCCGAGGACGCCGTCGGCGTCATCGGCAAGGGGCGCATCGCCCGTGCCATCGTTTCCGAGGCGGCGATCCTCGCGCGCGGCGCTCAGGCCGTTTCCGGCGCGTGAGCGCGCCGCGCAGCCCCACCCATCATTGCAGTTGAACGGCAGGACCATGCAAGACGACACCCACTTTCATCCCGACATCGAGACGCTTTCCGACCAGGACCTGGCCGCCCTTCAGGCCCGGAAGTGGCGTCGACAGCACGACTATCTGGCGGCGGCCTCGGTCTTCTACGACAAAAAGCTCGGTACGGCGTTGCGCGGGGACTTGACGCTCGACGATCTGCAGGACCTGCCCCTGACCGACAAGGAGGAACTGCGCGCCTCCCAGGAGGGGGACTACCCCTATGGCGACTACATCGCCTGCACGCCGGAGAAGGTGGTGCGAATCCACCGCACGTCGGGCACGACGGGGCGCGCGCTGATCCTCGCCAACAGCGCCGCCGACGCCGCGATCATTGCCCAGCAGGGCGCGCGCGGCATGTGGGCGTCGGGCCTGCGCCCCTCGGACAGAGTCGTGCATTGCCTCAACTACCAGATGTGGACCGGGGGTGTGACCGACCATCTGACGCTGGAGACCACAGGGGCCACCGTGCTGCCCTACGGGACCGGCGGAACCAGCAGGCTCATCGAGGTCATCCGCGATCTCGGCATCACCGCGATTTCGTGCACCCCGTCCTACCCGGCGCTTCTGGAGAAGATCATCCGCGACGAGTTCGGGCTGAAGCCGCGCGATCTCGGCCTGCGGCTCGCGCTGTTCGGGGGCGAGGCCGGCCTCGACAACCCCGCCTTCCGCAAGGGGCTCGAGGACATCTGGGGCTTCAGCGTGCGCAACGCCAATTTCGGGCTCAGCGAGGTGATGAGCACCATGGGCAGCCAGTGCGAGCACACGACCGATCTGCATTTCCTGAGCGGCGACGTGATTTTCCCGGAACTGCTCGACCCGGCCACCGGGAAACGGCTGAAGATCGAGGAGGGCGCCAGCGGCGAACTGGTCTGCACCCACCTCGAAAAGGAATGCCAGCCGCTGGTCCGCTACCGGACGCGCGACGTCATCACCATCACCGGGACGGGACCGTGCAGTTGCGGGCGCACGTCCTTTCGCTTCCGCGTCACCGGCCGCACCGACGACATGTTCAATGTCCGCGGGGTCAACGTGTTTCCCTCGGCCGTTCACAGGGTCATCGCCAGCGCCGGCGACATCGCCTCCGGCCATTTCAGGATCGTTCTGTCCGGTCCGGGACCGTACGACCGGATCGCGATCCGCGCCGAGGCGGCCAGCCACGTGCCGGAGCAGGACTGGAGCGGTGTGGCGCGGGAGCTGGAGGCCCGCATCCGCCACACGGTCGGCGCGAGCGCCGATGTCGAGATGATCCCGTTCGAGAGCCTGCCGCGCACGGACGGCAAGACCTCGGTGATCGAAAGGATATAGCCATGTCATTCGTCGAGCTCGACAAGCAGGGCCCTGTCGGCTGCGTCACCCTGAACCGCCCCGAACGGCTCAACGCCATCTCGACCCGGCTCGCCGGCGACCTGCACGAGGCGCTGTTCCGGGCGACGAGCGACCCCGACATTCGGGTCATCGTTCTCGGCGGCAATGGCCGCGCCTTCTGCGCCGGTGACGACCTGAAGGAGTTCGATCTCCAGACCGCCGACGACGCGGCGACGGTACGCCATATCCAGGCGATCCAGCGGATAACCCGCGACCTCATGTTCTGCGACAAGCTGGTGGTGGGGGCGATCCACGGCTTCGCGGTGGGCGGCGGCTTCGAATGGCTGCTCAACTGCGACCTCATCGTCGCCTCCGACGATCTGGTCGCCTTTTTCCCCGAGCTGGAGTGGGGCCAGTTCCCCACCGGCGGCGTCACGCATCTGCTGCCGCAGGCGCTGGGCCATCAGCTTGCGATGGAATTGCTGGTTCTTGGCGAACGGCAATCCGCCGCGGCGCTCCACGCGCGCGGGCTGGTGAACTGGGTGGTGCAGCCCGGCGAGGTGAGATCGAAAGCCCTCGAGATCGCCGGGAAGGCGGCCGGGAGATCGCCCTTTTCGCTGTCGCGCCTGAAGCGCCTCATGACCCGGGGGATTTCGCCCGATCTGGGCCGCGCCCTCGACCTTGAGGAAGAGGTGACGATCGAGTCGTTCAAAACCGCGGAGGCGCGGGCACGCTCCGCGAATTTCCCGGTGAAAGGCTAGCGGAACCTTCGGCGCACGAAAGGGCATGTCGGGAGTAACGCTTGACCGGGCATAGGAGAGCGGCACAAAATCGTCTATCCGTAACATCCTGTGTCGGAGCGGCGATGGACGAGACCTTGAATATCCTCGATATGCAGGGCCGCTTCCTGTCGGGCGAACTGGCGGAAATACCTGCCGGGAGCGTATCCGACGAGGTCGAACGCTCGTGGAAGCGGCTGCGGAGCAAGAACATACGGCCATCCGGGCGATTCCGCGCCCCCGCCGGCGCGGAGCCGCCGGCGATGTCGGAGGCGCTGGTCAGGTCGATCAGGAAGATCGGACCGCAATTGCGGTCCATCGTCGGCGATCCCGACGAGTGCGTCTGCGTGCTCGTCGACGCCGCGGGTACGCTTGCCGCATTCGACGGCGGCGAAGCGATCACCCGGCATCTGGCCGGTCATGGCTGGCGCAGCGCCATGTCCCTGCGGGAGGAGTTCGCGGGGACCAACGCGCTCGACCTGTGCCTGCGCGACCGGGCCGCCTTCGCCACGGCGGGGCCCGACCATACCGTCGCCGCCTTGCAGGACGCCGTCGTCATCGCCCATCCTCTCCTCGCGCAGGACGGGGAGTTGCTGGGCGGGCTCGGCCTTCTGACCCGCAGCGGCGGCGACCTGCGCAACGCCCGGTCGGTGATCTCGATATCGGCGACGATGCTCGAACTGATGCTTCAGGTCGACATCTCGAACAGCACGCTGGAGCGCCTGTTCGCCGAGCAGAAAGCCATCGCCAATGCGATGAAGGACGGCACGATGGTGGTCAATCGCGCCGGCGTCATCGAGTACATGAACGCCCCGGCCGGCCGCATCCTCAAGGTCGAGCCGGAGAAGTCGATCGGCCGCCGGCTCGCGGACGTCCTCGGCTTCAAGCCCGTCATCGCGCCGATCTTCGACACCGGCGTCGGCTATTCCGACGAGGAAGTCCGGATCAGGAACGATTTCGCCGACCTTCACCTGATCGATACCGCGGTTCCGATCAAGGACGGGGCAGGGCGCGTCCTGTCGGTCGTCAACACGTTCAGGGAGTTCGGAAGCGTCGCCAAGGTCACGCAGAAATTCGGCGGCAACCAGGCGCATTATTCGTTCGACAGCATCATCGGCCACTCGCCCGCGCTGCTGCGGGCCGTGGAGACCGCGCGCAGGGCCGCGGCCGGCTCGTCCAACGTGCTGATCAGCGGTGAAAGCGGCACGGGCAAGGAACTGTTCGCTCAAGGCATCCATCTGGCCAGCGCAAGGGCGGGCGGCCCGTTCGTGGCGGTGAACTGTGCGGCGCTGCCGCGCGATCTGATCGAGGCGGAGCTTTTCGGCTACATGCCGGGCAGCTTTACCGGGGCCCACAAATCCGGCCGTCCCGGAAAGTTCGAGATCGCGTCGGGAGGGACGATCTTCCTCGACGAGATTTCGGAAATGCCGATGGACGTTCAGGCCAAGCTCCTGCGGGTTCTCCAGGAACGGGAGGTGACGCGCGTCGGGGCGTCGGACCCGCTGCCGGTGAACGTGCGCTTCATCGCCGCGCTCAACCAGGACATCCGCGACCTGGTGGCCTCACGCCGGTTCCGCGAGGACCTCTTCTACCGGCTCAACGTCATCGAGATAGCCGTCCCCGCCCTGAGGAACCGCGAGGGAGATATCCGCATCCTCGCCGGGCACTATCTGGCGCACTATGCGCGGCTGCTGGACAAGCCGGCGCGCGGTTTTACCGAGCCGATCCTCGACCATCTCGAAGCCTATGCGTGGCCGGGCAATGTGCGCGAACTCCAGAACGTGATAGAGCGCATGGTCCATTTTTCCGATGGCGAACTCATCGGCAGCGATATGGATCTGCCCGGCCGCGAGCCGCGCGAAGCCGCCGAGATGGCCGCCGCAAGAACCCCCGCCGAAGTGATCAGCCTGGCCGATCTGGAACGCGAGGCCGTTTCGCGCGCGCTCTTCGTCGCCCGGCATAACGTGTCGCGCGCCGCCGAAATGCTCGGCGTGACCAAGCCCCGTCTCTACCGGATGATAAGGCGTCACGGAATTCGGTTGCAGCGGACCGTTCGCAAGGGGTCCGAACCCGGCGTCTGAGGTCGGCCCGCGGGTTCCGGCTCCTCTCGGGATCGGCCGTCCTTCATGCCGCTATCCCGGCTTCGTGCAACGCATCCTCCAGCATGGCGATTTCCTCCTTGTCCGATGAGGGGACGGGTGCGCGCATCGTTGCGGTCGGGATGCGTCCGAGAATATGCAGGCAGGTCTTGATCCGGGCCGTGGCCCTGCTGGCGGGTGCGGTGCCGTAGATCGCCTTCGCCAGCGGATAGATCTGCTGATGGGCACTCCGGGCCGCGGCCAGATCGCCTCGTGCGACGGCATCGTGCAGGGAAACCACGGTCTCGGGAATGATGGCCGCGATGCTGACCTGGCTTCCCCTGCCGCCGATGATGAACGTGGTCAGCAGATGCTCGTCGCCCGAGGGCATCATGAGCACTTCGGGAGCGCAGCGTGTGACCAGCCGGTAATTGGCCTCGTAGCGGGAGGTTTCCCAACTCCCGTCCTTGATTGCGGCAATCCGGCCGAGCGTCAGCAATCGTTTCAGCGTGTCGGGGGAGTAGGCGAGCGACCCGGCCCCGATCGATGCCTGGTAGAGCATGATGGGGAGGCTGGTCGCCGCCAGCACTGCCCTGTGATGTGCAATCGCCACCTCCGGGCTTTGCGGGAGCGCCCATGAAAAGGGCGGGAAAACAAGCAGGGCATCGGCTCCGGCAGCCTTGGCCGTCGCTGCGTCGGCTGCCGCCTGCGCACTCGCCTCGGCATTGACGCCCGAGATCAGGATGGCGCTCCCGCCGACGGCCTCGCGGGCGATTTCGACCACGAGGCGTTTTTCTTCCGCCGTCAGCGTGCCGTTCTCGCCGGCATGGCCGTTGATGAGCAGGCCGCGAATGCCGCGGGTCGATGCCACGTTCGCCATGTGGCGCGCGAGAGCCTTCCGGTCAATCTGCTCGTTCGCATCCATGGGAACGATCGTGGACGCATAAATTCCCGCGAACTGTTCGTACATCTCTCTGGCCTCCGGTTGTACGGTCTGGAAGTGATCCAGGTGGCATATCTCATTCATTGAGGAGGATTTTTACTTCCTCCTTCGCGCAGTTGATGAGCTCGACCGTCAGCTTCTTCTGGCTGCTCTCGCTTGAAACGATTGCTTTCAGAGGAATCGTCATCATCGGCATGAAGGGGGCGCTGCGCAGCCTCGGCCGCAGCTTCCCCGATGCGGTGAGGGCATCCATGAACGTGATCCCGAGCCCCTGCTCGGAAAGGTTTGCGGCGATGTTCATGAACCGGACGTCGATCGTCGAGAGAAACGGAACCGAGCTCGCCACGAAGGCGTCCTCGATCAGCTTCTTCGCCATGCCTCTCGTGCTGATGAGAGGCATGCCTTTGAGATCGGCCGGCGTTACATGGTCGCGCCCGACCAGCGGGCTGGTCTCGTGAAACGCGCACACCATGTCGAGGTCGGCGATGTCGATGAATTCCAGGTTGTGCCGGTGCGGCGGACGCATCGCGAAGCCGACGTCGCAGGCGCCTATGGCGACGTATTCCAGCAAGGTTTCCACGGGCAGCGTTTCCAGCGTTATCTCGACGCTTTGATATTTGTTGAGGAAGCGCGCGAGCGTCGCCGGAAGGAGTGAATCGGAAAGCTCCGACGTCGCGACGATCCTCACGGAGCCCTTGCGCCCGGCCTTCAGCCTCGTCGCGATCTGGCCGATCGACTCCTTGATGAGAAAGAGCGGCTCGGCCTCGGCCATGAGGATATAGGCCTCCTCCGTGGGAATGAGGCGCTTGTTCTGCCGTCTGAACAGCGGAAATCCGAGATTGGTTTCGGCCGCCTTTATGGCGTTGCTCACCGCGGGCTGGGACATGCCGAGATCGTGCGCCGCCCCGACGGTCGAGCGCGCGCGCATCACCGCGCGCAGGACTTCCAGATGCCGCAGGTTCATCGTCTTCTCCTCGATAAATCGCCGTCGACAGCCGTGCGAACGGCGCTTGCCGCCTTCGCGGCCGGCACCGGCGCGCTGGCGGTCAGGATCGATGCGTCAGACGAATTATACATCATTTTCAGTTATCAACTCTCATAATAAATAATAGAAACCTATCTTGTGTTTTCGAGGGAGGGGCATACAGTCTTTGTCATGCACTGCTTATAAACAACAATAATCAAACAATATAATACCGCATAATCGAAATTATTCAAAGAATAATTTTCATTATACCATCGTATATAGATCGATCGTATGAAATGTATGCTTATGGGTGATGCAGCATGAGATTGGACATACGTGTTATCAGTTTCTGCCATTATCTTCAGGGGCCGGCCTGTAGCCAGTATCTCGCCGACATGGGCGCGGATGTCATCAAGGTGGAACCGCTTGGCGGGGCCTTCGAGCGGCACTGGTCTGGTGGAAAGTCGTATGTGAACGGCGTCAGCGCCTTTTCTCTGGCCGTCAACAGGAACAAGAAAAGCATATCGCTCGACCTGAAGAGCTCCGAGGGTCTCGAGATCGCGCGTGAACTGGTGCGCAGCGCGGATGTGCTGGTCGAAAACTATCGCCCCGGAACGCTCGACAGGCTCGGTTTGGGGTACGAGGCCGTCAAGGCCATCAATCCCTCGATCATTTACGCCTCCGCGTCCGGCCTCGGCCATGATGGCCCCGACGCCCGCCGCCCCGGACAGGATCTGCTCATGCAGGCGAGGTCGGGCCTGATCGCGGTGACCGGAGGCGGGGAAAACGGCCCATGCGTGATCGGCGCCGCCATCATCGACCAGCATGGCGGCTCTCTTCTCGCGATGGGCATTCTCGGGGCCCTTGTGTCGAGGCAGCAGACCGGGAAGGGGATGCGGGTCGATTCCAGCCTGTTTTCCGCCGGTATCGATTTGCAGGTCGAGGCTCTCACCAAATATTACGCCGCCCCGCAACGCCGGTCGCTGATGGAGCGGGGGCGCAATCTGGGCAGTTGGTATCACGATGCGCCATACGGCCTCTACGAAATCGACGACGCGCGCATCGTCCTGTCGATGAACGATCCGGCGCGCCTGGCCGAAGCGCTCGACAGCGACGAGTTGCGGGCGTTGAAGGGGATCGATCGCTATGCCGAGCGGGAAAGATACGCGCAGGCCGTCGCCCGTCTTCTCCGGCCGCGGCAGTTCGCCGATCTGGCGAAGCGCTTCGACGAGCATGGCATCTGGTTCGAGCGGGTTCGCGATTACGAAGACCTGCGCAACGACCCGCAGGCGATCCATAACGGCGTTTTCGAGACGATCGACGTCAACGGCCGCGAGGCGGTGCTGATCTCGCACCCGCTGCGCTACGACGGCCGGGCGCCAGAGACGGTCAGAATGCCGATGGTGCAGGGAGCGGACAGCGAGGAAATCCTCGCAGGGCTCGGGATGCCCGCCGAAAAGATCGCGGACCTCCTGTCGCGCGGGGTCGTCGGCGGCACAGGCAAATCCGCTCACGAGAAACGGGCAGAGGGCAGCAATGATTGATTTTTCGATCCCCGACGACACCCGCCTGCTCGTCGAGACGGTGCGGAAGTTTGTCGAAACCGAAGTTCGGCCGCTCGAGGCGGAGGTCGAGACGACCGGACAGGTTCCTCCGCAGGCGTTGGCCGCGGTGAAGGAAAAGGCACGCTCCCTCGGACTGTTCGCGATGAACATGCCCATCGAAGTGGGGGGCGGGGGGCTCTCCTGTGTCGAGCATTGCCTTGTCGAGGAGGAGTTCGGCAAGACCACGGACGCGCTCATCCGCCGCGTCTTCGGGCAGGTCTACCCGATGCTGATGGCGTGCAAGGGCGCCCAGATCGAAAAATACCTTCTGCCGACCGTCCGCGGCGAGAAGATCTGCGCCATGGGCATCACCGAGCCGGGCGCGGGATCGGACGCGGCGTCCATCAGCACGACGGCGCGGAGGGACGGCGACGAATGGGTCCTCAACGGGACCAAGCATTTCATCAGCGACGGCGACATTGCCGACTATGTCGTGGTTCTTGCCGTCACCGATCCGGAAAAGCGCGCCCGCGGCGGGATCACGACGTTCCTGGTCGACAAGGGCACGCCCGGGTTCGGCGTCGCCCGCAAGCAGCCGATGATGGGGCACCGCGGCTACGGCCATGCCGAACTGGTCTTCGACAACTGCCGGATTCCCGCGGACGCGGTCCTGGGCGAGGTCGGCGAAGGGTTCCGGCTGATCATGCAGAGCATTCTCAACGTCCGGCTCGCCCATATCGGGGCGCGGGCGGTCGGCATGGCGACGCACGCCTTCGAGATGATGCGGGCCTATGCCGGCGAGCGGAAGCAGTTCGGGCAGCGGATCGGCGACTTCCAGATGGTGCAGAAGCTCATCGCCGACTCCGCCATCGAGATATTCGGCGTCAAGATGATGGTCCTCAACGCCGCATGGGAAATCGACCAGGGGCTCGATGCCCGCAACAAGGTTTCGATGATCAAGGTCGCCGCCTCGGAAATGCAGGGGCGCGTGGTCGACCGGGCGCTCCAGGTGTTCGGCGGCATGGGCTTCAGCAAGGACCTTCCGCTGGAGCGGATGTATCGCGATGCGCGCGTGACCCGCATCTATGACGGGACCTCGGAGGTCCATCGCATGCTTATCGCCCGCGCCGCGCTGCGCGAAAGCCCGACGTTCATCTAGGGGCCCGACCTTTATCTAGGGGAATGAGAATGCCGCGATCCGCTCCTTCGGAACTTGCAGTTGGCCATGCCCTTGCGTTTCGCAAGACCATGACCGTCGCCGAGCAGGCGATGTTCACGGGCATAAGCGGCAATATGGGCGGGCTCTATGTCGACGCGAAGCGGGCGAAGAGCGCCGGCCTTCCCGGCATGGTCGTCTTCGAGCTGGCGCTCGGCGCTTTGGCGACCACCTGCCTGTGGCATATCGGCGGGGCCGGGCGGCGCATCGGCGCGTTTCAGCTCGAGTTCCCCGAGCCGGTGTTCGTCGGCGACTCCGTGGAGGCGCGGGCGGAGGTGGTCGCGCTGGACGGCGAGACGGTCGAGTGCCGTATCACATGCGTGCGCACGCTGCCGACGGAGGGGGCTGTGGTCGCGCAGGGGCGCGCCACGCTTGTGCCCGCGGGAAAGGGGCCGGACGATGTATGATCCCACGCCCTTCGAGTCTCTGAGCGTCGGCGACAGGGCGGTCATCTACAAGACGATCACCGAGGCCGACGGCGCGCTGTTCATCGCCGCGGTGGGTGATTTCGGCCCGGTCCATATCGACGAGGCTTTCGCCAGCACGACGCGTTTCGGCCGCCGCCTCGCGCCCGGCATCATGATTGCCGGCATCTGCACGAGCGTGCTCACGAGCGAGCTGGTGGGAATTGCCGGCGTCTCGATCGAGGACCAGTTCTGGTTCACCGGGCCCGTCTTCTACGGCGACACGATCTCTTTCGACGTCTGGATCGCCGAATGCCACGAGGACACCCGCACTGTCGTCTGGGAAGCGAGCGCCCGCAACGAAGACGATCGCGAAGTCCTCAAGGCCAGAGCCACCCTGAAGTTTCCGCGTCGTAAACCGATATGAGGCCGAAGATGAAGAAAGTGGATCTGCGGGGGGTTACGGTCGCCACTGTCCTGCCGTTCGATCGAGACCTGAAGATCGACTGGGACGGCTACAGGCGCGTGCTCGACTACTGCGCGGCGCCCGATGGAATTGCGGCGGTGTTCGTGAACGGCCACGCCGGCGAGGGCGCGACCCTCACGCAGGAGGAGCGCGCGCAGGTCATCGAGCGCACCCGCAGCCATGTCGGCGCCAAGCCTCTCCTTGCGGGCATCATCGTCCACTCGACCGACGAGGCCGTCCGCGAGAGCGAGCTCGCGCGTCAGGCGGGCGCCGATTGCGCGGTCCTGTTTCCGCCGTCCTCGCTGGGAGGCGGGGCGTCGGCGTCGGCCCGCGCTCCGGTCGATTTCGTCCGCCGCGTGGCCGCGGCCACGCGCATGCCGCTGTCGATATTCCAGTATCCCGTGCCGTCCGGCCTCGGTTATACCACCGAGGCGCTCGTCGAGATTTCCGGGATCGAGGAGGTCGTCGCGATCAAGGAAGGCAGCGATCTCATGCTTTCCTACGAAGAGAACTGGCGAGCGGTAAAGGCTGCGAACCCGGGCGTTCTGATCCTGCCGTCGAACTACAACTGGTTCCTGCCGCAGCTTGCGGTTGGCGGTGACGGCATCTTGTCCGGTCTTGCCAGCCTCGTGCCGCATCTCTTCATCGAGCTCTGGGACGCAGCCCGTGCGGCCGATCTCACGGCGATGCGCAGAGCGAGCGACCGGCTTCACCCGGTCGTGCGCGGCATCTATGGCGAAGCTCCGCTGATCGACATGCACACGCGCATTAAGGGCGCGCTGCAGGCGCTGGGCGTCATCGCGAATGCCGATCCGAGATCGCCCCTGATGCCCTTGCTGCCCGAGGTCGCACGCAGAGTAGGATCGATCGCGATCACTGCGCGCGACAATGGAAGCATCAGAATAGAAAAATGAACATCCTGGAATATAGAAGAAATGAACGAGAATATTATTCATATAGTCAGAGTCAACATAGATCCAGTCTATGAGCAGGAGTTCAATGACTGGTACGACAACAAGCACCTGCCGGACATCCTGTCATGCCCGGGATGGTTGTCGGGACGACGTTTCCAGACTCTCGGCGAAGGCCCGAAATATGCCGCGATCTATGAAGTCGCGGGAGACTGGGCGTTTGATACGCCCGAATATCATCGCGTGAGCGGCTTCTTCGAATTCACGCCGCATGTGCATGACTTCTCCCGAATCCAGTTGCGGCCGATCCATGGGAACAAAGGCAAGACAGAAAAGGAGACCGCTTCGTAGTCTGTGGAAATTCACGCCAGAAGGGAATTCCATAATATTAATAGATAATCATCCAGAGGAGAAAAAAGATGAATAAGATTAATGGCGTCGCATTGACGCTGGCCGTGTCTGTCGCCCCGTCGATGGCCCTGGCCTGCACGCCGGCCATCAGCGACAGCGATCTGATCAGCCCGGGCAAGGTTCAGCTTTCGATCAATCCCACGAACCCGCCCGCGCAGTTCGTGGACAAGGACGGCAAGCTGCAGGGATTGAATGTCGAGCTGGCCGACGCGCTCAGCGAGAAGCTCTGCCTGGAGATCGAGCTGATCCGCATGGACTTCCCCGCCATGATCCCCGCTGTCGCCGCCGGAAGGCTGGACGGCATGAATACCGGGATGTTCTGGACCGAAGAGCGCTCCAAGATCATGTACATGGTGCCTTACGGAAACATCGCCATCGGCATGTTCGTGCCGCCCAACAGCTCCTTTGCGCCTGCCGGCGTCGAGGATCTCGCCGGCAAGTCGGCGGCGGGCGAGCTGAACGGCGCCCAGACCAACTGGCTGGTGGCACGGGACAAGGAGCAGGTCGCCCGGGGCCTTCCCCGCATCGACATCAGGACGTTCACCACCGCGACGAACGTCGTCGCCGCGACGCTCGCCGGACAGGTGGATGTCGGCGTCGTCACCGACTTCACCGCCCGGTTGCTGGAGGAAGAAGGCAAGGTGAAGGTCGTGCTCAACGGCCTCGGCCCGACCCCCATGGCAATGGCATTCGGGAAGAAGCCCGTGGCCGAGGCCTTCGTCAAGGCGCTGACCGAGCTTCGCGAGGACGGCACCTATGACGAGCTTTTTGCCAAGTTCAAGATGACGCCGCTGCCGGCGGATGAGGCGGTTGCCATTCGTGGACCCGGGCCGAACTGATCGTCCCTGCATTCCCTGCTTGGAGATAAGCCCGTGTCACAATTCGATAGTGCGGCTTTCATAGGCTACCTGTTCAATGGGTTCCTGCTGGGCGGAATACCCGTCACGGTAGGGCTGACTGCCGCCGCAATCGTCGGCGGGCTTATTCTCGGCATGATCCTTGCGCTCATGCGTTCCTCGCAGAACCGCTTGTTGTCGGGCATCGCCAAGTTCTACATCTGGTTCTTTCGCGGCACGCCGCTCCTGATCCAGCTCATCATCATCTATTCGGGCCTTCCCGCGATCGGCCTGAAGATGGATGTGCTCACCTGCGCCCTCGTGGGCCTCGTCCTCAACGAGGGCGCCTATCTCGCCGAAATCGTGCGCAGCGGGTTCCTTGCCGTGCCGAGCGGCCAGAAGGAAGCGGCCTGGGCGCTCGGCCTGTCCAAGTCGAAGACCTTTTCGAGCGTCACGTTCCCCCAGGCGTTCCGCTTGATGATCCCGCCATTGGGAAATTCGATCAACGGCCTGTTGAAGGCGACCTCGCTGGCGTCGGTCATATCCGTGGAGGAGATACTGCGAAGAAGCGAGATGCTCATGCAGCAGGATTTCCAGATCCTGGAAGTGTATGCCGCGGCGACGGTCTACTACCTCGTCCTCACGTCCCTTTGGGACATGTTCCAGCGTCGCCTCGAAAGGCATTTCGGGCGCTCCCAGCTTGCTGGAAAAGCGATGGACAGCCACCGATGAGCGCGATGCACCAAGCTGTTCCTTCATTCCGGCGCGGCCCGTCAGGAGAAGCCGATGGTCAAGTCTGAGAAATCCGCCGATAGCGTCGCCGCGGCAGGCGAGCACCCCGCCGTCCGGATGGAGGGCGTGTTCAAGCGCTTCGGCACCTTCACGGCGCTGGAAGACATCGATCTTCTGATCGCCAACAAGGAACGGGTCGTGATCTGCGGCCCCTCGGGATCGGGAAAATCGACGCTGATCCGCTGCATCAACCACATCGAGAAGCATGATGAGGGCGTGATCGTCGTCGGCGGCATCCCGCTCGACGACAAGCCGAAGAACGTCGACATCGTCCGGCGCAGCACCGGAATGGTGTTCCAGAGCTTCAACCTCTTCCCGCACAAGACGATCCTGGAGAACTGCACCCTGGCGCCGATGTCGGTGCTCGGTCTCAGCGCGGCGCAGGCCAGGGAACGGGCGATGCATTTCCTGACCAAGGTCAAGATCCCCGAACAGGCCGAGAAGTATCCCGGCTATCTCTCCGGCGGCCAGCAGCAGCGGGTGGCGATCGCGCGCGCCCTGTGCATGAAGCCCTCGGTGATGCTCTTCGACGAGCCGACCTCGGCTCTCGACCCGGAGATGGTCCAGGAGGTTCTCGACACGATGATCGAGCTTGCCGAGGAAGGCATGACCATGATCTGCGTGACGCATGAAATGGGCTTCGCCCGCGAGGTCGCCGATCGCGTCGTGTTCATGGACCGGGGCCGGATCGTGGATGGGGGAAGCCCGCAGGACTTCTTCAGCCACCCGAGTTCCGACCGGGCGCGCGAGTTCCTGAAGAAGATCATTCACTAGGCCGTCTTTCCGGCCTTACGCCGGGAGCCGGCGGAGATTTACGACAATGGAGGCGAGATGTCGAAGGTCATCTCCGCGGCGGATGCCGCGGCGCAGATTGGCGATGGGGCGACGATCACCCTGCCGGGCAACGCCAGCTTCATGGTCGTCGATTGCCTGTTGCAGGCGCTGGAGGAGCGGTTCCGGACCGAGGGGAGGCCGCGGCAGATCACGGCCTTCGTTCCCTGCAATGCCGGGCTGGGGCCCGGAACGGGCGTCGACCGGCTGGCGCATGACGGCCTTCTCAAGCGCTACATCGCCTCGGCGTTCCCGCTCCACAAGGGCTCCGGGCTTGCCGACATGATCCTGAACGACGGCGTGGAAGCCTACAATTTCCCGATGGGTGTTCTTTACGCGCTGCTGCGCGAGAGCGGCGCCCGCCGCCCGGGTCTGGTGACGGAAGTCGGGATGGGGACCTATGTCGACCCGCGTCGCGAGGGCGGCAAGATGAATGCGCGCACGACCGAAGACCTGGTCGAGCCCATGTCCATCGGCGGCAAGCCCTATCTCTTCTACAAGGCGCCAGCGATCGATGTCGCCCTCCTGAAAGCCACGTCCTCCGACGACAAGGGCAATCTGAGCTTCGAGAACGAGCCGCTGACGCTCGGCTCCCTCGCGCTGGCGATCGCGGCCAAGGCGAATGGCGGCAAGGTCTTCGCGCAGGTGGAGCGGCTGGTGGAACGGCATTCCCGTTCGCCCAAGACGATCGTCGTGCCGGAGCATCTCGTCGACGGCGTCGTGCTTGCGCCCGATGCGCCGCAGTCGGCGGCGTCGCGTTTCGATGCCCGTCTGACCGGCGAAATCCGGCCGCCGCGGCGCCGGGAGGCGGGGCCCGAGGGCACCGGCAAGGTCATCCTGCTCAGGGCGGCCGCGCAGTTGCGCCGCAACTGGCTGGTCAATCTCGGTGTCGGCCTGCCTGCCGGCTTGCCGTCGCTGCTCGCCTCGCTCCATCTCGAGGACGAAGTCACGATCAGCAGCGAGCATGGCGGGATCAACGGCGACCTCGAGGCGCCGATTTTCGGCGCGCATGTCGGGGCCGACGCGATCCTCGATCCGCCGAGCGTGTTCGATATGTATGACGGCGGCTTGCTGAACGCCACGCTGCTCGGGCTCGCGCAGGCCGACGGTCAGGGGAACGTCAATGTCAGCAAGTTCGGCGGACGTTTGATGGGATGCGGAGGCTTCATCAACATTTCGGGCGGGGCCGGAACGGTCCTGTTCTGCACGACGCTGACCGCCGGCGGCACAGACGTGGCGGTGGAAAACGGCCGCGTCGTCGTGCGCCGGGAAGGGCGCGCCCGCAAATTCGTCGAGACGGTCGAACACCAGACATTCAACGGCCGGCAGGCTCTCGATCGCGGCCAGAAGGTCCATATCGTGACGGAGAGGGGACTGTTCACGCTCGACCGGGATGGGTGGCTTCTGACCGAGATGGCGCCCGGTATCGTTCCCGAGCGCGACATCGCCCCCGTCATGGGCTTTCCGCTCCGGGTGGCCGGGAACTGCCGTCAATATGCGCCGGAAATCCTGGCGGACGACGCCGTCGCGGCCGGGCGGTGGCTGTCCGCGTCGCTGGCGAGCGCCGATCAGGATTGAACGAGGGTATGATGGGAAAGGACGAAAGGTGAGCCAGCTCTATTTCGAGGACCTCGCGGTCGGGACGGAATACCGCAGTCGCGGCAGGACGATAACCGATGCCGATATCCGGCTGTTCATCGGCGCGACCGGCGACGATCATCCTCACCATACCGACGCCGAATACTGCAAGCGGCATCCCGTGTTCGAGCGCCCATGCGCCCAGGGCGTGCTGGTCCTCAGCATCAGCGATACGTTCTTCGCCTATGAGATCGGCTTCCATCTCGCGTTCAGCCTCAATTACGGGCACGACAAGATCCGCTATCTGAAACCGGTCTATGACGGCGACACCGTCCATTCCCGCATGCGGCTGCTCGATTGCAGGCCGCGGGATGAGACGTGGGGCATGGTCACGGTCGGATGCAACGTTTTCAATCAGAAGGACGAGCTCGTACTTGTGAACCATCAGGTCATCCTTGCCGGACGTCGTGACGCGCCCGTCCATGGCGGCCGCTGACACGTCCCACCGCCACATTTCGAAGGACCAAGGCAGATGAGCGGCCATATCGTTGTTTCACGCCCGGCGGACAGGGTCGTCCTGATGACCCTCGACCGGCCGGAAAAGCTCAACGCGCTGAGCATGGCCGTGGTCTCGGAGCTCGCGGCACGGCTGGGCGAGGCGGAAGCGGACGATGCGGTGGGCTGCGTCGTCCTGACCGGAAACGGACGGGCCTTCTCGGCGGGGGCCGATATCGCCGACCAGCACAAATATGGCGAGATGGTCCCCTTCAATCCGGACCGGCTCGCCGACTGGGCGGCGATCGAGCGTTTCGGCAAGCCGCTGGTGGCGGCCGTGAACGGCTATTGTCTTGGCGGCGGCAACGAGCTGGCGATGATCGCGGATGTCATCGTTGCTTCGGAAAAGGCGCTTTTCGGGCAGCCCGAGATCAAGATCGGTATTTTCCCCGGCGATGGCGGCACCCAGCGCCTTGTGCGCGCGGTCGGCAAATCCATGGCCATGCAGATGATCCTCGGCGGCCAGAACATCGACGCGGCGACGGCCCTTCGCGCCGGTCTGGTTTCTGAGGTGGTTCCGCACGAGCAATTGCTGGAGCGTGCCCTGGCCATCGCCGCGGGCATAGCCGCACATTCGACCATCGCCCTGAAATCGGCGAAGAAGGCCGTCTTGCAGTCGTTCGAGACGGGGCTTTCCGCCGGGCTGGCCTACGAGCGCGAGGCGCTTCGCCTGCCTTTTGCGTCGGAGGACCGGAAAGAGGGTATGGCTGCATTCCTCGAGCGGCGGCCTCCTTCCTTCAAGGGGAGATGAGCCGTGGCCATCCCCTTCAGCCTTTGCGGCCCGATCGCTTCTCGCCTGTCCCTGCAATGGCGCGGGGCAGGCCCCGGTATCGGGGCGCTGTAGGACAACCAGCCATGGCGAGCGTCCGGACCGTGTTTTCAAGCTCTGTTTTCGGGCGCAGGAATGCCGCGGCCATCGGGTTGATGATCTGCGCCGTCGGCTTGTTCACGGTCATAGATTCCATTGCGAAGTTTCTTGTGCAGAGCGGTTATCCCGTCCTTCAGGCGGTGTGGGGGCGGTATTTTTTCCATTTTCTCCTGATGATCGCGGCATTTCCGGTCATCGGCTGGAGAAACCACTTCCACTCGGCAAGGCCGCTGCTGCAAACGGTCCGGGTTCTCATCCTCTTTTGCGGCACCGTGATGTTCGTGGCCGCTCTGCGGCAACTGCCGTTGGCCGAAGCCTACACGATCAGTTACGTGTCGCCGCTGATCGTGACGCTCCTTGCTGCCATCTTCCTGCGCGAGCGCGTCGACCTCTATCATTGGGCGGGGATATTCGTCGGCCTGCTCGGGGTCATGATCGTGATGCAGCCGGGCGGAACCGCCTTCCAATGGGCGATGGTGCTGCCTTTGGGCATGGCGCTCACCTGGGCCCTTTTCCAGGTTTCGACCCGTGTGCTCAACCGGTCGGACCCGCCGCGGGTCACCTTGTTCTATACGGGTGCTGTGGGCACGGTCGCGTCCACTCTGTTTCTGCCGTTTTTCTGGGTGAACCCCGCGCCGGCGCATGTGCCGCTGTTCATCGCCCTCGGCGCCATTGGCCTGGCGAGCCATGTTCTGCTGGTGTACGCCTATCGGCTGGCAAAGGCGTCTATCCTTGCTCCGTTCAGCTATATGCAGCTGCCGATCGCCATCTTCATGGGATATGTCGTCTTTTCAGACCTGCCGGCGCTCCACGTGCTCGCCGGAGCCGGCCTGATTATCGCCAGCGGGATCTTCATCTTCGTGAGGGAAACGCGCGGAGCCCGACGCCAGGACGAGTAGCTGCGTGAGACCTCCTGTGCGCCCTAGCGGCGATAGGGCTCGATCAGGGCGGCGAGCATGCCTTCTTCTTCGCTGGTGAGATCGACAAGGGGAGAGCGCACGCGTCCGGCGGAGAAGCCCTGGAGGCGCGCGCCGGCCTTGACGGCGGAGACGGCGTAGCCCTTCGCGCGGCTGCGGATGGCCATGAACGGATAGAAGAAATCGTTCAGGATCGTCTCGCATCGGACGCGGTCGCCGGCGCGGAGCGCGGTGTAGAACTCGTTGGTGAGCTGCGGCACGAAATTGAACACGGCGGACGAATAGGTGGTGAAGCCGGCCCCGAGATAGGCTTCGGCGAAGAGCTCGGCGGTGGGCATGCCGCCGAGATACATCAGGCGGTCGCCCATCCTCGCGGTGATCTGGCGCACCAGCCCGATATCGCCGGTGCCGTCCTTGAAGCCGATCAGGTTCGGGCATTCATCGCACAGCCGCGCGAGCGTGTCCGCCTGCAGCACGAAGTTGTCCCGATTGTAGACCATGACCCCGAAATCGACCGACCGGCAGACCCGCTTCACATGCGATGTCCTATGAGAAATTCGTCATGGACGCCGATCTCTGCGGCGCGCTGCACACCTATCTCGACGGGGTGAGGATCGACGACGACCAGCTCGCGCTCGACGCCTTTCGCGAGGTCGGCCCCGGCAACCACTTCTTCGGCTGCGCCCACACAATGGCGAATTACGAGGCCGCCTTCCGGGATTCGGAGCTGGCCGACAACGAGCCGTTTGAGAAATGGGCGGCAGCGGGCGCGGAAGACGCCGCGATCCGCGCCAACAGGCTCTGGAAGCGAGCGCTGTCCGAATACGAGGCCCCGCCGCTCGACGAGGCGCTGCTCGACTTCATCGCCCGCCGCAAGGCGGCCGCCGCGGACGCGTGGTACTGAGGCTGGCCGCGAAGCGGCGAACCTCGTCGAGAGCAGCGCGAAAGGCGATCATCGGCGGGGCCGGCAGGCCGCTCCTATCCGGGTTTGTAGCCGTGCCTTGCGTAGAAGCGGTCGAGTTCCCGTTGCTCGGGCACCTGACCGGTGAAGATCGCGATGTAGTCCCGTATCCGCTTCATGCGCACGGTCAGCTCTTCCCGCGACTGCATGGTGATGTAGCCGATCTGGACCAGATAGGTCGTGCGGGCGCGTACATCCGCCGTGTCCTGCGCATGGCCGAAGCGCATGAACATGCCGGTCAGGGCCTCGATCCGCGCCTGGTCGGCCTGCTGCACCTGCGCAAGGATGTCGGGCGACTGCAAGGCCCAGCTCCGGACCGCGAACTCGAACTTGGAATCGAAGAGCGCATCGTCGAGCCAACAATCGAAGACGTTGAGCATCGCCTCGGCCAGCGACTCCGCATAGGCTTGCGATTGCCCGACGATGCCGCCGGTGTTCTTGTCGCGCCACCGGCCGACGAGGGCGCCGAGCAGCGCCTCGCGATCCTGGAAGAACCAGTAGAAGCTGGTCCGCGAGATTTTGAGCCGTTTGGCGAGCGGCAATATCTTCACCGCGTCGACGCCGGCCTCCAGCAGCGCCTCGTAGGCGGCCTGAAGCCAGACCTCCGGGGAACCGCGCCAGCCGCTGTCGCTCGATGCCTGCTCCATGAACGCAGTGCTAGCAAGCCGGGCGGTCCAAGGCAACCGGAATGTGCATGGATGTCTATTACAATGACGGTCATGTATCAGGAATTGACATATGTGAACATTTTGCCCTAGCGTGACCGGCAAGCGCCAAATGGAGTCCGGCAGTGTCCAACGACCCTCTCCTTCAGCCCTATCGTCTCAAGCACCTGACATTGCGCAACCGCATCATCGTCACGTCGCACGAGCCGGCCTATCCCGAAGACGGCATGCCCAAGGAACGCTATCGCGCCTATACGGTGGAGCGGGCGAGGGGCGGGGTCGCGCTGACGATGACGGCCGGCTCCGCCGCGGTGTCGAAGGACAGCCCCCCGGTCTTCAACAATCTGCTCGCCTACAAGGACGAGATCGTGCCGTGGATCAGGCAGATGACCGACGCCGTCCATGAGGAGGGTGCGGCGATCATGATCCAGCTCACCCATCTCGGCCGGCGCACGCGCTGGGACAAGGGCGACTGGCTGCCCGTCGTCGCGCCGTCGCATCACCGCGAGGCCGCGCACCGCGCCTTTCCCAAGAAGATCGAGGACTGGGACATCGAGCGCATCATCAAGGATTTCGCCGACGCGGCCGAGCGGATGAAGGAAGGCGGCATGGACGGGGTCGAGGTCGAGGCCTACGGCCATCTGATCGACCAGTTCGTCTCGCCGCTGACCAACGAGCTCGACGGCCCCTATGGCGGGTCGCTCGACAACCGCATGCGCTTCTGCCTCGATGTGTTCCGGGCCATGCGGGAAAGGGTCGGCGACGACTTCATCCTCGGCGTGCGCTACACGGCCGATGAACGCCTGCCCGGCGGCACGGGGCAAGCCGAGGGCATCGAGATCTCGAAGCGCCTCCGGGACAGCGGCCTGATCGACTATCTCAACGTCATCCGCGGGCATATCGACACCGATGCCGGGCTGACCGACGTCATCCCGATCCAGGGCATGGCGAGCGCCCCCCATCTCGACTTCGCCGGCGAGATCCGCGCTGTCACCAATTTCCCGACCTTCCACGCCGCCAAGATCCAGGACGTCGCCACGGCCCGGCACGCCATCGCCTCGGGCAAGGTCGACATGGTCGGCATGACGCGCGCCCACATGACCGACCCGCACATCGTGCGCAAGATAATCGAGAAGCGCGAGGGCGACATCCGCCCCTGCGTCGGCGCCAATTACTGCCTCGACCGCATCTATCAGGGCGGCATGGCATTCTGCATCCACAATGCGGCGACGGGGCGCGAGGAGACGATGCCCCACGTCGCCCCGAGGGCTGAAATCCGCCGGAAGGTGGTCGTCGTCGGCGCCGGGCCGGCCGGGCTGGAAGCCGCCCGCGTGTCGGCCGAGCGCGGGCACGAGGTCGTGGTGTTCGAGGCCGCCGACCGCCCCGGCGGCCAGATACGCCTCACCGGCCAGAGCGAGCGCCGCCGCGAGATGATCGGCATCGTCGACTGGCGCATGAGCCAGTGCGAGAAGCACGGCGTCGTCTTCCGCTTCAACAGCTGGGCGGAAGCCGACACGGTGCTGGCCGAAAGCCCCGACGTCGTCATCGTCGCCACGGGCGGCCTGCCGCATACCGAGGTGCTGAGCGAGGGCAACGACCTCGTCGTCTCCTCATGGGACATCATCTCGGGCGATGCGAAGCCGGGCGCGAACGTCCTCGTCTATGACGACGCCGGCGATCATGCCGCCTTGCAGGCAGCCGAGTTCATCGCCGCGACGGGCGCGAAAGTCGAGATCATGACGCCGGATCGCGCCTTCGCGCCGGAGGTTATGGCCATGAACCTCGTGCCCTATATGCGCGCGCTCCAGAAGCTCGACGTAACTTTCACCGTCACGTATCGGCTGGAGCGGGCGCAACGCGACGGCAACCGGCTCGTCGCCCATATCGGCAGCGACTATGGCGGCGTCGCCCACCAGCGCGTAGTCGACCAGATCGTCGTCAACCACGGGACGATCCCGCTCGACGATCTCTATTTCGCGCTGAAGCCGCGCTCGAGCAATCTCGGCGAAGTCTCGTACGACCAGATGATCGCCGGCGCGCCGCAATCCCTCGTCCGCAATCCCGAAGGGACGTTCCGGCTGTTCCGCATCGGCGACGCCGTCGCCGCCCGCAACACCCACGCCGCCATCTATGACGGCCTGCGCATCGCCAAGGACATCTGACCTGAAGTCGCGCGGCTGCCCCGGATTCGCCGGGATTGGGGGGCACACCCGGTCTCGATGTTCCGGGCCGGCCTGACAGGCTGCCGGAACCGAAGCCATCGCCGTTCGGAGGGACGAGACTTGCGCTTTCAGCTTTCCAATACCCATGCCTATCCCGGATGCCGGGTGACGATCGCCGAGGAGGATGTCGGTGATGAAAATCTCGTCGAGTTCAGCGACGGCGTGATCGCCGCGTGCCGGCACAGGCGGGACGGGCCGCTGAACGTCCTGACGATCGCCGCCTACAGGACAAGCCGCGGCACCGAAATCGGCGAAAAGAGCTGGATATTGCTTCCGGACACGAAGAAGGGCGACTGGAAGATCAAGGCCCAGGCACCGGGAGCCGCGGCGATCGGCGCGCGGAACGCCTAGAGCGCACGCGCGATTCTCCATCCGCTATATCGGACGGCCGGCTTCGCGCCGAAGCGGTCAAATCCGCCGCGCGGGCATTGGCGGGGGTACGGGAACGGGGAAGGCTGGAGCGGGCAGCGGGAATCGAACCCGCACCAAAAGCTTGGAAGGCTTTTGTGATACCATTTCACCATGCCCGCAGCACGAAAACCCCTAGTTTAGCCCGCGGCGCAGGTCAAGGGTCGGCAGCGCCGCCCGGCGGACGAAACGGTCCTCGCAGGCGACAGGAAGGCGGCGAGGGGGGCGGTCCGGCGCGCGGCGCGGCCCGCCCGGCGGGTCAGCTCGCCATCACCCGCGGCGCGGGGATGTCGGTCAGGCCGAGGAGGTCGCGCATATGCGGCCGCGCCTTGACGAGGTCGTGGATCGAGTAGCTTTCCAGCACCTCGAAGAACGCGCCGAGCGCCTTGCGCAGCGCCTCGTTGAGCGAGCACGAATCCACCAGCGGGCAATCGGTCGAATCCTTCTCGAAGCACTCGGCCATGGCGAAATTCTCTTCGGTTACGCGCACGACGTCGAAAAGGGTGATGTCGGCGGCCGGGCGGGCGAGACGAACGCCGCCGTTGCGGCCGCGCACGGTCTCGACCAGCTTGTGCTCGACCAGCGGCTGGAGAATCTTGAAAAGGAACAGCTCCGACACCGAGTAGGCGGCCGCGATCTCGGGGATGCGGCTCAGCCGGCCGTCATTGGCCGCGCAATACATCAGGATGCGGATGGCGTAATTGGTCTGGCGGGTAAGCCGCATGGCGCGAGCCTTTCGGATTCCGTGAACGTCCCTGCAATATGGTCGATACCTTAGAACAATTCCAGAGAAGATTGCAAGGAAATCTGGAGTACGGATTTCAACTTATTTGACGATGCCGTCTCCGGCGATGCGCCAACCCGCCGCGGGCCGGCCTGCGAACGGCCTTGCATTTCATGTTGCAATGCACAATATAGCGTCTGTGTCGAGTTGCGACGACTCGGGGAGGAACCCGCGAGGAGTGCGACATGCAGAGCGTTAACAAGAATGCGGCCGTGCCTCTGAGGGGGAGGATAAGGCTGCTGAGACATTCGGAACTTCCCCAGTTCAGGGCCCATCTCCTGAGGCTCGACGCCGACAGCCGGCGCGACCGCTTCAACGGCCCGACCAGCGACACATTCGTTGCTTCCTATGCCGAACGCTGCTTCAACGACGGAACCATCGTCATCGGCTATGTCGACGAGGGCGAGGTGCTGGGCGCGGCCGAGCTTCACGAGCGCCCCGAGGATGCCGAGCCGACCGGCGAGATCGCCTTCAGCGTCGAGCGCCATTTGCAGCGGCAGGGGCTGGGCAGCCTGCTTTTCGCCCGCCTGATCGAGAGCGCGCGCGCCTTCGGCTACGAGCGCCTGCTCGTCACCACCCACCCGCAGAACGAGCCGATGAAGCGGCTGGCGCGCAGCTTCAAGGCCCGCCTGCGCTTCGATCAGGGCGAGACGGTGGGCCTGATCGAGCTCGAGCCGGCCGCGCCGCTGCCGGCGCGCCCCGGGGCGGGCTTCCTCGCCACGCTCGCGGCGGTGGCGGTCTAGAGAGCGTTCTTTCGCGTGACGAAACCTGTTGCGATCCCCACATTGGCGGGCAGGAATCGGCGACGCTGAAAGGACAGGCGATGAAAGCGGCTTTTGCGGGCGGGTCCGAACCCGGCACGCCCGACGACGTCGAGCGCGAGAAGCTCGCGGCCCTGCGCCGCACCAAGGCGGTGGCCACAGCGGCGCTGGCGCTGTGCGTCGCGATCTTCCTGACGGCCCGGGCCTTCGAGGAAAGCTGGCCGGCGCTCGCCTATGTCGCCGCCTTCGCGGAGGCCGCCGCCATCGGCGGGCTGGCCGACTGGTATGCGGTCGTCGCCCTGTTCCGCCGCCCGCTCGGCCTGCCGATCCCGCACACGGCGATCATCCCGCGCAACAAGGACCGCATCGCCGACAATCTCGGCCGCTTCATCGAGGTCAACTTCCTCGCGCCCGCCCCGGTGCGCGAAAAGCTGCGCCAGGTCGATTTCGCCCTGCTCGTCGCCGACTGGCTGGCCGATCCGCGCCGCGCCGCCGGCCTTGCCCGGTTCACGGCCAAGCTGGTGCCGCAGGCGCTCGCGGCGGCGCAAGGCTCGGGCCTGCGCGATTTCGTCGGCCAGCGGCTCGCGGCCCAGCTAGGCAAGGTCGAGCTCGCGCCGCTGGCGGCGGACCTCCTCTCCACCGTTACCGCGGACCGCCGTCACCAGCGGCTGTTCGACGAGATCCTGAAGATATTCGGCGGCCTCTTGCGCGACGAGGAAACGCTGGCGGCGATCCGCGACCGCATCCGGCAGGAGCTGCCGTCGCTGGCGCGGATGTTCCAGGCCGACGCCTACCTCGTGAAGCGCCTCGTCGCCGCCGCCGGCACGCTGCTGGCCGAGGCCGAGGCCGATCCCGACCACGCGCTGCGGCGCGAGTTCGACCGTTTCGTCGAGAACTTCGTCCATGAGCTGCGGGAATCGCCCGCCTATGCCGCGCGGGCCGAGAAGCTGAAGCGCGACCTGCTCGCCCGGCCGGAGCTGCGCGGGCTGGCGGAGAATTTCTGGGCCGGCCTGCGCGCTTTCGCCGACCAGGACATCGCCTCCGGCGATTCGCTCATCCGCCGGCACCTGGCTGACATGTTCGCCGAGGTTGGCCGCCAGCTCCGCGACGAGCCGGCGATCCGCGCCGACATGAATCACGGCTTCGTCATCGCGCTCTCGACCTTCGTCGACAACCAGAAGAGCGGCGTTTCCGCCTTCATCGCCGATCAGGTCAGAAGCTGGGACATCGTCCAGCTCACCCGGCTGATCGAGCTGAACATCGGCCGCGACCTGCAATATATCCGCTTCAACGGCATGCTGATCGGCGGCCTCGCCGGCCTCGCCCTGCATGTCGGGCAGAAGCTGATTTTCGGCTGATCGCGTCCGCTTCCGTTCACAATTGATGTATGAGACATCACTTGTTGCAATCATTCATTGAATATGCAGGATGAACATGGAACACTCCATGTCATGCTCTTCAGGACGGATGATTGAGCCGTGATAACATCGGCGCAGTTGCGGGCGGCACGGGCGTTGCTGGGCATCGACCAGCGGCGGCTGGCCGGCATGTCGGGCCTGTCGGTGCCGACCATCCAGCGCATGGAGGCCAGCGACGGCACCATTCGCGGCAATGTCGATTCGCTGGTCAAGCTGATCGCGGCGCTCGACGCCGCCGGGCTTGAGCTGATCGGGGAGGGGGCGTCGAGCCAGTCGGGCGGGCGCGGCGTCAGGCTTCGGGAAAACGGGGCCGGCGGGAGCATGTGATGCAGGCGGGCGCGGCGCTGCTGGTGGTCGTGGGCGTGCTGCTGGGCATCGCGGCGCTGGCCGTCGCCCTTGCGCGCCGGCCGTTTGCTTTCCGCATCGTCTACGCCGCCTCGCTCGCGGCCTGCCTTGCCGGCTTCGCGGTCGCCCTCACGGCGCTTCTGTCAAATGCCGCGTCCTCCGTCGTGCTGCCGCTCGGCCTGCCATGGGTCGGCGCGCGCTTCGGCGTCGACGCGCTGTCGGCCTTCTTCCTCGCTGTGGTCAATCTCGGCGGCGCGGCGGCCAGCCTCTACGGACTCGGCTATGGCCGGCACGAGGAGGCGCCGCACCGGGTGCTGCCCTTCTATCCGGCCTTCCTTGCCGGCATGAACCTCGTCGTGCTCGCCGCCGACGCCTTCACCTTCCTGTTGTCGTGGGAGTTCATGTCGCTCGCCTCCTGGGCGCTGGTGCTCGCCCATCACCGCGAGGCGCAGAACCGGCACGCCGCCACCGTCTATCTGGTGATGGCGAGCTTCGGCACCATGGCGCTGCTGCTCGCCTTCGGCCTGATGGCCGGCGCGGGCGGCGACTATTCCTTCGCCGCGATCCGCGAGGCGACGCGCACGCCGCTCGCCGCCTCGCTGGCGCTGGTGCTGGCGCTGCTCGGCGCGGGGTCGAAGGCCGGCCTTGCCCCGCTGCATGTCTGGCTGCCGCTCGCCCATCCGGCCGCGCCCAGCCACGTCTCGGCGCTGATGAGCGGCGTCATGACCAAGGTCGCCGTCTACGGCTTCATCCGCATCGTCTTCGATCTCGTCGGCGAGCCGGCCTGGTGGGCGGCGCTCATCCTGCTCGCGCTCGGCGGCGCGAGCGCCGTCCTCGGCATCCTCCACGCGCTGATGGAGCGGGACCTGAAGCGCCTGCTCGCCTTCTCCACCATCGAGAATATCGGCATCGTCTTCGCCTGCCTCGGCCTCGCGCTTGCCTTCCGCGCCAATGCGATGGATTGGGCCGCGGCGCTGGCGCTCACCGCCGCGCTGTTCCACGTCCTCAACCACGCGCTGTTCAAGAGCCTGCTGTTCTTCGGCGCTGGCGCGGTGCTCACCGCGACAGGAACCCGCGACATGGAGCGCCTCGGCGGGCTGATCCACCGCATGCCGGCGACGGCGCTGTTCTTCCTCGTCGGCGCGCTGGCCATCTCGGCCCTGCCGCCGCTCAACGGCTTCATCTCGGAATGGCTGGCCTTCCAGGCGATCCTGCAAAGCCCGGCGCTCGACGGCTGGGGGCTGAAGATCGCTATTCCCGCGCTCGGCGGCATGCTGGCGCTGGCCGCCGCTTTGGCCGCCGCCTGCTTCGTGCGCGCCTTCGGCGTCGCCTTCCTCGGCCGGCCGCGCGCGCCCGAGGCCGGGGAGGCGAAGGAGGTCGACCGCTTCTCGCTCGCCGCGATGGCGGGGCTGGCAATCCTGTGCCTTCTCGCCGGCATCCTGCCCGGCTTCGTCATCGACGCGCTCGCCCCGGTGACGCGGCTCCTGGTCGGCGGCGCGATGCCGGTTCAGGCCGACCTGCCGTGGCTGTCCATCGTGCCGATCACCGAAGGCCGCTCGTCCTATAACGGGCTGCTGGTCTTCCTGTTCATGGCCGTTTCCGGCTTCGGCGCGGCCGCGGTCATCCACCGCTTCGCCTCGCGCCGCCTGCGCCGCGCCCCGGCGTGGGATTGCGGCTTCCCCGTGCCGGACCCCGCGACGCAATATTCGGCCGGCGGCTTCGCCCAGCCGTTCCGGCGCATCTTCGGCGCGACGCTGTTTTCCGCCCGCGACGAGGTGACGATGCCGCCCCCCGGCGACATGCGGCCGGCGCGGCTGGCAACGACGATCCACGATCCGATCTGGGAGCGCGCCTATGTCCCGCTCGCCGGCGCGGTCGACCGGCTGGCCGGCTCGTTGAACCGGCTGCAATTCCTCACCATCCGCCGGTATCTGACGCTGGTCTTCCTGTTCCTCGTCGCGCTTCTTCTGGTTCTGGCGCTATGGACATGATCCTCGACATCGCGATCCAGGGCGCGCAGATGGCGCTGGTGCTGGCGCTCGCGCCGCTCGTCACCGGCTTCGTGCGCAAGGTCAAGGCGCGGCTGACGCGCCGGCAGGGGCCGTCGCTCGTCCAGCCCTATCGCGACCTCGCGCGCCTGATGCGCAAGGACGCGGTGGTGGCCGATGGCGCGTCGTGGCTGTTCCGCGCCGCGCCCTACATCGTCTTCGCCGCGACATGGGTGGCCGCCGCGCTGGTGCCGACCTTCGCCGGCGGCCTCGTCTTCTCGTGGAGCGCCGATTTGATCGCCATCATCGCGCTTCTCGGCACCGCGCGCTTCTTCCTCGCCCTTGCCGGCATGGATGTCGGCACCGCCTTCGGCGGCATCGGCTCCTCGCGCGAGATGATGATCTCCTCCTTCGCCGAGCCGGCGATGATGCTGACAATGTTCGCGCTGGCGCTGGTCGCCGGCTCGACCCAGCTCGCCACCGTCTCGTCCGTCCTGGCGACGCCGGAGGTCGGCCTGCGCGTTTCGCTCGCCATGGCGCTGGTCGCGCTCGTCATCGTGGCGCTCGCCGAGAACGCCCGCATCCCGGTCGACAACCCCGCCACCCATCTCGAGCTGACCATGGTGCACGAGGCGATGGTGCTCGAATATTCCGGCCGGCACCTCGCCATGATCGAGCTCGCCGCGATGCTGAAGCTCGTCCTGTATCTCTCGCTGATCGCCTGCGTCTTCGTGCCGTGGGGCATCGCCCCTGCCGGCGCGAGCCTCACGGCGTTCGCGGCCGGGGCCGCGATGTGGCTCGTCAAGCTGGCGGCCGGCGGCTTCCTGCTCGCCGTCTTCGAGACCTCGATCGCCAAGATGCGGGTGTTCCGCGTGCCCGATTTCCTCGGCGTCGCCCTGATGCTCGGCCTGCTCGGCACGCTGCTCCTTTTCGTGTCGCGGAGCCTTTGATCATGGTCGACGCGCTCGCCTTCGACATCGCCCACATGCTGGCCGGCGGGCTGGTGCTCGTCTCCTTCATGCTGCTCTACCAGGACCGGCTCCACGGCCTCGTCAACACCTATGCGCTCCACGCGCTGGTGCTGACCGCTTCGGTCGCCTGGCAGGCATGGGCGCAAGGCGCGCCGCATCTCTACATCACCGCGCTGGTCGCGCTCGTCTTCAAGGCGCTCATCATTCCGCTCGCGCTCCACCGCATCATCCGCCGGCTCGGCATCCACCGCGACATCGAGAACGCGGTCGGAACCGGCCTGACCATGCTGACCGGCATGGGGCTGGTGGCGCTGTCCATGGTCGTCATGCTGCGCGTCACCACCGATGCCGACCCGCTGGCGCGCGAGGACCTCGCCATGGCGCTCGCCGTCGTCCTGCTCGGCCTCCTGATGATGGTGACGCGGCGCAACGCCATCGGCCAGGTGGTCGGCTTCATGTCGCTGGAGAACGGCCTCGTCCTCGCCGCCGCCGGCGCGCGCGGCATGCCGCTGGTGGTCGAGATTTCCGTCGCCTTCTCCGTGCTCGTCGCCTTCATCGTCATCGGCATCGTGCTGTTCCGCATCCGCGAGCGGTTCGACACCGTCGATGTCGGTGCGCTCGACGATTTCCGCGGGGAGCGGCGATGAGCGGGTTGTCCTTCGACGCCACCGTCGCGGTGCTTGTGGTGCCGGCGCTCGCCGCCGCCGTCCTCGCGCTTCTGCCCAACTATAGCGCGGCCGCGCGCCTCAACGTCCTCGCCAGCTTCCTGACGTTCCTCGCCGCGCTGTCGCTGTTCGCGGGCGGGAAGGGGGAGGCCGGCCAGTACCTCTTCGTCGACGAGCTGAACATCGTCTTCATCGTCCTGAACACCTTCGTCGGCTTCACCGCCAGCCTGTTCAGCGCCGGCTACATCCGCCACGAGCTGGAGGGCGGCCGCATCTCCCCGGCGAATTTGCGCTTCTACCACGCGATGTACCAGACGATGCTGTTCGGCATGAACCTCGCCTTCGTCGCCAACAATATCGGCCTGATGTGGGTGGCGGTCGAGCTGGCGACGCTGACGACGGTGCTGATGGTCGGCCTCTACCGCACCCACGAGGCGCTGGAAGCGGCGTGGAAATACTTCATCCTCGGCTCGGTCGGCATCGCGCTCGCCCTGTTCGGCACCATCCTCGTCTACATGGCGGCGCAGCCGGTGGTCGGCGAGGGCAACGACGCCATGGTGTGGACGGTGCTGGTCGCCAACGCCGCCGGCTTCGACGCCGCGCTGCTCAACCTCGCCTTCGTCTTCCTCCTGATCGGCTACGGCACCAAAGTCGGGCTCGCGCCGCTCCACGCCTGGCTGCCCGACGCCCATGCCGAAGGCCCGACGCCGATCTCGGCGGTGCTCTCCGGCCTGCTGCTCAACGTCGCGCTCTATGCCGTGCTGCGCTTCAAGATCCTGCTCGCCGCCAGCCCCGGCGCGCTCGCGCCCGGCCCGCTGATGATCGGCATGGGGCTCGTCTCGCTGGTCTTCGCCGCGTTCATGCTCTACCGCCGCCGCGACATCAAGCGCCTGTTCGCCTATTCCTCGATCGAGCATATGGGCATCATCGTCTTCGCCTTCGGCATGGGCGGGCCGCTGGCCAATTTCGCCGGCCTGCTGCACATGGTCATGCACAGCCTGACCAAATCGGCGATCTTCTATTGCGTCGGCCACATCGCCCAGATCAGGGGCACGCAGAAGATGACGGAGATTTCCGGCATGACCGTCACCCACCCGGCGCTCGGCTGGGCCTTCCTCGTCGGCGTCGCGGCCATCGCCGGCCTGCCGCCGATGGGCGTGTTCATGAGCGAGTTCCTGATCGTCACCTCGACCTTCGCCGTCGAGCCGTGGCTCGCCGTGCCGCTGGTCGCCGGCCTCGTCGTCGCCTTCGGCGCGCTGATGATGCGCGCAACCGGCATCGCCTTCGGCGAGCCGCCGGCCAGCGCCGGTCCGGCCGCCGCCGGCGCGCCGGGTTGGCTCGCCTATATGCCGATCTACGCGCATCTGGCGCTGGTGCTGGCGGCCGGCATCTACCTGCCGCCGGCGCTGGTCGGCTGGTTCCGGCATGTCGCCGGGCTTCTCGGCTAGGGGGCGCGGGCGATGACGGAACGCGACTGGCAGGGCATCTCGGGGCGGCTTGCACAGCACCATTCCGGTGCACCGCGGCTCGATGTAGACCGCGACGACTGGCTGGCCGCGGCGTCGGCCCTGTCGTCGGGCCGCTTCTCGCTGCTCGGCCTCTGGGGCGATGACGGGGTCGTCCACATGGCCGTCCATGTCCGCGAGGAACCGGGCGACATGGCGGTGCTGTCGCTTGCCTGCCCGGACGGCGTCTTTCCCTCGGTCGGGCGGCTGCATGCGCCGGCGATCCGTCTGGAGCGGGCGATCCATGACCTCTTCGGCCTCGTGCCGGAGGACGCGCCGGACTTGAGGCCCTGGCTCGACCATGGACGCTGGGGCGTGCGCCATCCGCTCGGCCGCGCCGCGACGGCCGCCGCCGACGGCGACGACTACGCATTCCTGCCGGCCGAGGGCGAGGGGCTGCACGTCATCCCCGTCGGCCCGGTCCATGCCGGCATCATCGAGCCCGGCCATTTCCGCTTCACCGTCAATGGCGAGACCGTGGTGCGGCTTGAAGCGCGGCTCGGCTACACCCACAAGGGCATCGAGGGGCTGATGCGCGGGGCAAGCCTCGACCGCGCCGTTTCCCTTGCCGGCCATGTCAGCGGCGACAGCGCGGTCGCCTATGCGCTCGCCTTCTGCAGCGCGGCGGAAGCGGCGCTCGGCGTCGAGGCGCCGGCGCGGGCGCATCATCTGCGCGCGCTGATGGCCGAGCTGGAGCGGCTCGCCAACCATCTCGGCGACATCGGCGCGATCTGCAACGACGCCTCCTTCTCGCTGATGCTCGCCCATTGCGGCGTGCTGCGCGAGCGGACCTTGCGCGCGGCAGAAGTTGCCTTCGGCCACCGGCTGATGCGCGGCCTTGTCGTGCCGGGCGGCGTCGCCGCCGACCTGACGGGCGAGGGCGCGGCGGCCGTCCGCGCGCTCGTCACGGAAATCCGCGCAGAATTCCCCGCGCTCGTCGCGCTCTACGACAACACCACCTCGCTTCAGGATCGCACCGTCGCCACCGGCGTGCTCAAGCCCGAGCTTGCCCGCCGCTTCGCGGCCGGCGGCTACGTCGGCCGCGCCTCGGGGCGCGGCTTCGACGCTCGCAGGGCCTTCGCCTACGCGCCATACGACCGGCTTTCCTTCGAGGTGCCGGTGTTCGAGGAAGGCGACGTCAACGCCCGTGTCTGGGTGCGCATCCGCGAGGTCGAGGAAAGCCTCTCGCTGGTCGGGCACCTGCTCGGCTCGCTTCCCGACGGGCCGGCGAGCGCCACGGTCGCCCCGGCCGGGGAGCTACGCGAAGGCGTCGCCATCGTCGAGGGCTTTCGCGGTGACGTCCTCGTCTGGCTGCGGCTCGGCGCGGACGGCGCTGTCGAACGCTGCCATCTGCGCGACCCGTCATGGTTCCAGTGGCCGCTGATCGAGGCGGCGATAGAGGGCAACATCGTCGCCGACTTTCCGCTGTGCAACAAGTCGTTCAACTGCTCCTATTCAGGGCATGATCTATAGATGCGCAAGCTGCTGTTCCAAGGCCTGATAAGGCCGGCCCTGACCGAAAAGCCCCCCGCGCCGGGCGGCGAGGCGGTGCGCCAGCTTGCCGGTGACGTCGAGGGCGCGGCGCGGCGCCGGCTCGGCCGCTCGCTGTCGATCCGCGCCGTCGATGCCGGCTCCTGCAACGACGCCGAGCTCGAGATCCATGCGTTGAACAACGCTTTCTACGACATCGAGCGCTTCGGCATCCGCTTCGTCGCCTCGCCGCGCCATGCCGACGTGCTGCTCGTTACCGGCCCGGTGACGCGGAACATGCGCAGCGCTCTGGAACGGACATGGAACGCCATGCCCGATCCGAAGTGGCTGGTGGCCGTCGGTGACGATGCCGCAACCGGGGGCGTCTTCGCCGGCGGCTATGCCTGCGAGGGCGGCGTCGGCAGCGTCCTGCCGGTCGACCTTGCCATCCCCGGTGACCCGCCGTCGCCGACCGCGCTGCTCGAAGGGCTGCTGGCGCTACTGGAGCGCGCCGACAAGGGGTGAAGGGTAAGTTTCCCGAAAGCGGAATCCGATTCCGGGACAAGGACATGCGTCAGGGCGATGAATCGAAACCTGAGGCGCGACTCCGCAAGGAATCATACATTCCTCTAGGTGGAATGAAACCGTCCCACCGCAACACGCCTCGGATCAGACACGCACCCGCACATAGTCGCCCGGCGCGTCGGCGAGCGGCTTCAGCTTGCCGCCGCCGACCGTGCGGGCCGGAACGCGGCCGCCTTCCTGCTTTTCGATCCACGATTGCCAGTGCGGCCACCATGAGCCGGGATTCTCCGTCGCCTTCGCCACCCAGTCCTGGAAGTCGCCGACCGGCCGGCCGCCCGTCCAGTGCTGGTACTTGCCGAGCGAGGGCGGATTGACGACGCCGGCGATGTGGCCCGAGCCGGCCATGACGTATTCGACCTCGCCGCCGAAATGCCCCGAGCCGACGAAGACCGAGCGCGCCGGGGCGATGTGGTCCTCGCGGGTGGCGAGGTTGTAGATCGGGATCGTGACGTCGGACAGCTTCAGCTTCTTGCCGGCAAGCTCCATCCGCCCCTCGGTCAGGTTGTTCTCCAGATAGCAGTTGCGCAGGTAATAGGAGTGGTTGGCCGCCGTCATGCGCGTGGAATCGGAATTCCAGTAGAGCAGGTCGAACGGCATCGGCACCTTGCCGCGCATGTAGTTGTTGACGACGTAGGGCCAGATCAGGTCGCCGGCGCGCAGCATGTTGAAGGCCGTGGCCATCTTGGTGCCGTCGAGATAGCCCTTGCCCGACATCGAGCGTTCGACCGCCGCGATCTGGTCCTCATCGACGAACACCTTGAGATCGCCCGCATAGGTGAAATCGACCTGCGTGGTGAACAGCGTCGCCGAGGCGATGCGCGTGTCGCCCTCCTGCGCGAACAGGGCGAGCGCCGCGGCGAGCAGGGTGCCGCCGACGCAATAGCCGATGGCGTTGACCTCGCGTTCGCCGGTCGCCTTCTCGACCGTGTCGAGGCCGACGCGGATGCCCTCGTCGATATAGGAGACCCAGTCCTTGCGGCCGTGGCGCTCGTCCGGGTTGACCCAGGAGATGACGAACACCGTGTGGCCCTGCTCGACCGCCCAGCGGATGAAGGATTTCTCCGGGTTCAGGTCGAGGATGTAGAACTTGTTGATCCATGGCGGGCAGATGAGCAGCGGCCGCTTCAGCACCTCCTTGGTGGCCGGCTCGTACTGGATGATCTCGGCGAGCTCGGAGCGGGCGACGACCTTGCCCGGCGTGACGGCGATGTTCTTGCCGATCTCGAAGCGCGAGGCGTCGGCCTGCCGCAGCTTCAGGTCGCCCTTGCCGGCGGCGATGTCCTCGGCCAGCATCTTCATGCCGCGCACGAGGTTCTCGCCGTTCGACGCCATCGTCTCGCGGAACAGCTCGGGATTGGTCAGCAGGAAATTGGTCGGCGACAGCGCCTGCGTGATCTGCTTGACGTAGAACTGCGCCTTGTGGCGGGTGTGGTCGTCGAGCCCGTCGGCATGCTCGACGAGGTCGCCGGCCCAGCGCGAGGTGACGAGATAGGCCTGCTTGAGGAAGTCGAAGAAGGCGTTCCTGCCCCATTCGGGGTCCTGGAACCGCTTGTCGCCCTTGTCGGGCTTGATCGCGTCGTCCTGCTCCTTGTCGCCGTCCGCGACGCGCTGGATGGCGTTCGACCACACGTTCATGTAGCCGGAGAAGAGCCGCGTCTGCGCCTCAACCGCGCGGGCCGGGTCCGACAGCCAGTATTCGGTCAGCTTGGAGAAGGTCTTGACCATGTCGGCCGCCGGCTCGGCGAGCACGTCGCGAACCTCGCCCTTCTCGCGCGGGGCGGTCCAGGCCGCGGCGGCCTTTCCCGCTTCCTCGACCGCGCGGGCAAGGTTCAGCGTGAAGCTCTCCGGATCCTTGACCAGATACTGCTCGATGGCCGGATGAGGCTCGTCGTGATCCCGGGCTGCGCCCGACTCCTTGCGTGTGGCCATGCTGCGCGTCGATCCTCCCTGCGCGCCGGTGGTTTTTCCCCCGGCCTTTTGTTGACACAATACCATGGAACCCTGAAGTTGGTCCAATATCGATCGATAGTTTTGCTTCGGGATAAAATGATGACGATGCGGTGCATCGCGCTGCTTTTCGGCCTTTTTCTGGCGGGATGCGCCACGGCGACGATCGAGGACGCCGTGCCGGCCGGCGCGCTGGCCGAGGCGGACGCCGCCGCCCCGGCCGTGTCCCCCCCGGAGCGCGCGCCGACGGCCGGGGTCTATCCCAACCTCAACGAGCCGCGCACTGCCGCCGCGCCGCAGATCACCCCGGACCAGAAGGCAAGCGAGACGGCGGATCTGCGCGCCAAGCGCGACGCGCTCGCCCGCCAGACGCGCGGCGTCGCGGCCGGCGACGGGTCGGCCGAGCTTCGCCGGCTCGCCGCCACCCATGGCGAGGCGGCGCTGAAGGAGATCGAGGGCGAGTAGCCCTCGCGCTTCTCCGCCGCGCTATCGACCCGATGCCGATTCGGGTGTATAGCCGGCCTCCCGTAACCCCACGCGCAATCGGATTCTCCCTATGGAAGAGTTTCACAAGGTTCGCCGGCTTCCGCCCTACGTCTTCGAGCAGGTCAACAGGCTCAAGGCCACCGCGCGCGCCAACGGGGCCGACATCATTGATCTCGGCATGGGCAATCCGGACCTGCCGACGCCGAAGGCCATCGTCGACAAGCTGGTCGACGTGGTGCGCGACCCGCGCACCCACCGCTATTCCTCCTCGAAGGGCATTCCCGGCCTTCGCAAGGCGCAGGCGAACTACTATGCCCGCCGCTTCGGCGTGAAGCTCGACCCCGACACCCAGGTCGTCGCCACGCTCGGCTCCAAGGAGGGCTTCGCCAACATGGCGCAGGCGATCACCGCGCCGGGCGACGTGGTGCTGTGCCCGAACCCGACCTATCCGATCCACGCCTTCGGCTTCATCATGTCGGGCGGCGTCATCCGCTCGATGCAGGTCGAGCCGGACGACAATTTCATCCCCGCGCTGGAGCGCGGCGTGCGCCACTCGATCCCGAAGCCGCTGGCGCTGATCCTCAACTACCCGTCGAACCCGACGGCGCAGGTCGCCACGCTCGATTTCTACAAGGACGTCGTCGCCTTCGCCCGCAAGCACGACATCATCATCCTGTCCGATCTCGCCTATTCGGAGATCTATTTCGACGGCAACCCGCCGCCCTCGGTGCTGGAAGTGCCGGGCGCGATGGACGTCGCGGTCGAGTTCACCTCGATGTCGAAGACCTTCTCCATGCCCGGCTGGCGCATGGGCTTCGCGGTCGGCAACGAGCGCCTGATCTCGGCGCTGACGCGGGTCAAGTCCTATCTCGACTACGGCGCGTTCACGCCGATCCAGGTCGCGGCCACCGCCGCGCTCAACGGCGACGGCTCCGACATCGCCGAGGTGCGCGAGGTCTATCGCCGCCGCCGCGACGTGATGGTCGATTCCTTCGCCCGCGCCGGCTGGGAAATTCCGGCCCCGGCCGCGACCATGTTCGCCTGGGCGCCGATCCCGGAAGCCTTCCGCCATCTCGGCTCGCTGGAGTTCTCCAAGCTCCTGGTCGAGAAGGCGGATGTCGCGGTCGCGCCGGGCATCGGCTTCGGTGAGCACGGCGACGATTACGTCCGCCTCGCGCTGGTCGAGAACGAGCACCGCATCCGCCAGGCCGCGCGCAACGTCAAGCGTTTCCTCGGTACCGCGCCCGACACGCTCGACAACGTCATTGCGCTCAATGCCCGCCGCTAGGCGAGCGATGCGCCAGAGCCGGCCGTCCGCGCCTGCAAGGATAGATTTTTAAAGGGAATGCCGGGGGCATGAGCGAAGCGTTGCGTGTGGGAATTGCCGGCCTCGGCACGGTCGGGGCGTCGGTGGTGAAGGTGCTGGCCGGCAAGGCGGCGGAGCTGACCCGCCAGTGCGGCCGCGAAATCGTCGTCGCCGCCGTCTCGGCGCGCGACAGGAGCCGCGACCGCGGCGTCGACCTTTCAGGGGCCGCCTGGTTCGACGATCCGGTCGCGCTGGCCAAGAGCGACGGCATCGACGTCTTCGTCGAGCTGATCGGCGGGGCCGACGGTCCGGCGCGCGCCTGCGTCGAGGCCGCGCTTGAGGCAGGCCGCCACGTCGTCACCGCCAACAAGGCGCTGCTCGCCCGCCATGGGCTCGAGCTCGCCGCCATCGCCGAGAAGAACGGCGTGCTGCTCAACTACGAGGCGGCGGTCGCCGGCGGCATCCCGGTCATCAAGACCATGCGCGAGGCGCTGGCCGGCAACACGGTTTCCCGCGTCTTCGGCATCCTCAACGGCACCTGCAACTACATCCTGACGCGGATGGGCGCCGAGGGGCTGACCTTCGAGGAGTGCCTGAAGGACGCCCAGCGCCTCGGCTATGCCGAGGCCGACCCGACCTTCGACATCGAGGGCTACGACACCGCCCACAAGCTCGCCATCCTGACCAGCCTCGCCTTCGGCAGCCGCATCGCGCCCGACGACATCTATCTCGAAGGCATCTCCAACATCACGCAGGCCGACATCCGCGCCGCGAGCGAGCTCGGCTACCGCATCAAGCTGCTCGGCGTCGCCCAGCGCACCGAGGGCGGCATCGAGCAGCGCGTCCACCCGACCATGGTGCCGACGGCCTCCGTCATCGCCCAGGTCAACGGTGTCACCAACGCGGTCGCCATCGAGACCGACATCGTCGGCGAGCTTCTGTTGTCCGGCCCCGGGGCCGGCGGCAACGCCACCGCCTCGGCCGTGATCGGCGACATCGCCGACATCGCCAAGAGCCGGCCCGGCTTCCAGCACGGCCCGGTCTTCGGCCGCCCGGCGGACGAGTTGAGCCCTTACGTGCGCGCGCCGATGCGCAGCCACGAGGGCGGCTACTTCATCCGCCTGACCGTTCATGACCGCATCGGCGTCTTCGCCGCCATCGCCGGGCGCATGGCCGCCAACGGCATCTCGCTGCAATCCATCGTCCAGCACGCCGACGGCGACAATGGCGAGGCGGAGAAGACCGTCATCCTCGTCACCGCCGAGACCACGGAAGCGGCCGTGCGCAAGGCGGTCGAGGGCATCACCGAGGACGGCCACCTGACGACCAAGCCGCAGGTCATCCGCATCGAGCGCGCCGGCTGACGTCACAGGCCCCTGTTCAATCGCCTGTCATTCAATCGATTGATCTTGTGGCGAGCGCCGAATCGCCCTTGCGGGGGTTGCGCCTCTTTGACAAAAGGGGCGCAATTGAGCAGGCAACCCGCTGATCTTTCATAAGGTTCGATAGTATCATGTCCAAAGCCGCCCCGTCCGGTTCCGCCCAGTCTGGTCTTGCCCACGCTGGTCTTGATCGCATCCTGGCACTCGAACTCGTGCGCGTCACCGAGCGCGCGGCCGTTGCCGCCGCGCGCCTGCGCGGGCGCGGCGACGAGAAGGCCGCGGACCAGGCGGCGGTCGACGCCATGCGCGCCGAGCTGAACCGCCTGCCGATCAAGGGCACCGTCGTCATCGGCGAGGGCGAGCGCGACGAGGCGCCGATGCTCTATATCGGCGAGGAGGTCGGCACCGGCGAGGGCCCCGCCGTCGACATCGCGCTCGACCCGCTCGAGGGCACGACGATCTGCGCCAAGAACCTGCCGAACTCGCTGGCCGTCATCGCCATCGCCGAGAAGGGAAGCCTGCTCTACGCGCCGGACGTCTACATGGACAAGATCGCGGTCGGCCCCGGCTATCCGGCCGGCGTCGTCGACATCGACGCTCCCGCGCAGGAGAACATCGAGAACCTCGCCCGGGCCAAGGGCGTGCCGGTTTCCGAGATCACCGCCTGCATCCTCGACCGGCCGCGCCATGCCCGCCTGATCGAGGCGGTGCGCGCCACCGGCGCGGCGATCCGCCTGATCGGCGACGGCGACGTCGCCGGCGTGATCCACACCACCGATCCGGACGAGACCGGCATCGACATCTATCTCGGCACCGGCGGCGCGCCCGAGGGCGTCCTCGCCGCGGCGGCGCTGCGCTGCATCGGCGGCCAGATGCAGGGCCGCCTCCAGCTCAACACCGAGGAGAAGGTGGCCCGCGCCGCCAAGATGGGCATCTCCGACCCCAACAAGGTCTACACCATGGAGGAGATGGCGCGCGGCGACGTGCTGTTCGCCGCCACCGGCGTCACCGACGGCAACATGCTGTCGGGCGTCAAGTTCGGCCGCGACATGATCCAGACCCACACCATCGTCATGCGCTCGTCCTCCGGCACGGTGCGCGAGATCAAGGCCCGCCACCAGGATCTCGACAAGTTCTGAAGGAGCCGCGTCATCGCCTTGCTTTCGCCCGGCTTGCCGGCCTTAGCCTGATACGATGAGCGACAGGCGATTCTTCCTCGACGTGAAGCAATCCGCGACCGGGCTGGCCTGGGCGCACCGGCTCGACGCGCGCGGCGAGAACGCCGCGCTCGCCATCGCCCAGAACCACGGCATCCCCGACATCGTCGCCCGCGTCATGGCCGGGCGCGGCGTCGGGCAGGACGACGCGCCGCGCTTCCTCGACCCCACCATCCGCGACCTCCTGCCCGATCCGCGCGCGCTGACCGACATGGACAGGGCCGCCGGCCGCATCGCCGACGCGGTCGCGCGGCGCGAAAGGGTGGCGATCTTCGGCGACTACGACGTCGACGGCGCGGCGTCCTCGGCGCTGATGAAGCGGTTTTTCGCCCATTACGACATCGAGGCTGAAATCTACATCCCCGACCGGGTGTTCGAGGGTTACGGTCCCAACCCCGACGCGATGCGCGAGCTGGTGTCGCGTGGCGCGCGGCTGATCGTCACCGTCGATTGCGGCACCAACAGCGCTGCGGCAATAGAAGCCGCCAACGAGGCGGGCGCGGAGGTGGTCGTGCTCGACCATCACCAGGTCGGCGGGGCGCTGCCGGAGGCGGTCGCGGTGGTCAACCCCAATCGCGACGACGATCTGTCGGGGCAGGGGCATCTGTGCGCCGCCGGCGTCGTCTTCCTGGCATTGGTGCGCACGGTCGGCGTGTTGCGCGAGCGCGGCTTTGCCACGCCCGCGCCGGACCTCCTCGGCTGGCTCGACCTCGTGGCGCTGGCGACGGTGTGCGACGTGGTGCCGCTTGCCGGCGTCAACCGCGCCTTCGTTGTCAAGGGCTTGCAGGCCATGCGCCGCATGGGCAATCAAGGCATCGCGGCGCTGGCGCGGGCCGCGCGCATCGGCGAGCCGCTCTCGACGTTCCATCTCGGCTTCGTGCTCGGCCCGCGCATCAATGCCGGCGGGCGCATCGGCGACGCCGCGCTCGGCAGCCGGCTGCTCGCCACCGACGATCCCGTGGAGGCGCAGACGATCGCCGAGACGCTCGACCGCTTGAACGGCGAACGTCAGGCGATGGAACAGGAAATGCTGGCCGAGGCCCGCGCCGAGACCGACGCGGAGCTGGCCGCCGGCGGCGGGCCGGCCGTCATCGTCACCGCGAGCGAGAGCTGGCATCCCGGCATCGTCGGGCTGATCGCGGCGCGGCTGAAGGAGCACGCCCGCCGCCCGGCCTTCGCCATCGCCTTCAACCCGAACGGCATCGGCACCGGCTCGGGCCGCTCGATCCCAGGCTTCGACCTAGGGCGCATGGTGCGCGAGGCGGCAGTGCGCGGGCTGATCGTCAAGGGCGGCGGCCACGCCATGGCGGCCGGCATCACGGTCGAGCGCGCCCGCCTCGGCGATCTGCGCGCCTTCTTCGAGGAATGGGCGGCCGGCGAGGTCGCGCGCCTGCGCGCCGAGGAGATGCTGGAGATCGACGCCGCGCTCTCGGCCGAGGGCGCGACCTTCGACCTGCTCGACCTGATCGATAGCGCCGGCCCCTACGGCTCCGGCCATACCCAGCCGCTGCTCGTCCTGCCGCGCCACACGCTCGCCGACCTGAGGCCGGTGGGCGCGAACCATCTGCGCGTCGACCTGCGCTCGCAGGCGGGCGGGCGGATACAGGCGATGGCGTTCCGCGCGACGGAAACCGCGCTCGGCGACTTCCTGTTCGCCAATCGCGGCGGCACGGTCCATGTCGCCGGCCACCTCTCGTCCAACTGGTGGAACGGCGCGCGCTCGGTCCAGTTCAGGATCGTCGACGCGGCGCGCGCGTAGCGCGAACCGCGAAAGAATGATACCAGACCGCAGATTTCCCCCGAGGAATAGACCATGAGCGAAAGAAGCTGCCTGTCCGTCATCCTCGCCGCCGGCGAGGGCACGCGCATGAAGAGTGCGCTGCCCAAGGTGCTGCACGAGGTGGCCGGCCTGTCGCTCGTCGGCCATGTCGTCAAGGCGGCGCGCCGGCAGCCGGGCGTCGACGTCGCGCTGGTCGTCGGCCGCGAGGCCGAGAAGGTCAGGAAGGCGGTCGAGCCCTTCGCGCCGGAGGCGGAAGCGTTCGTGCAGAGCGAACGGCTCGGCACCGCCCATGCCGTGCTCGCCGCGCGCGAGAAGATCGCCCGCGGCTATGACGACATCCTGATCCTGTTCGGCGACACGCCGCTGATCGAGCCGCAATCGCTTGCCGAGCTGCGCGCGGGGCTGGCCGAAGGCGCGGACGTGGTGGTGATGGGATTTCACGCGCCCGACCCCACCGGCTACGGCCGGCTGCTGATGAAGGACGGCGCGCTCGTCGCCATCCGCGAGCACAAGGACGCGAGCGAGGCCGAGCGGGCGGTCACCTTCTGCAATGGCGGGCTGATGGCGGTGTCGGGCGCGCATGCGCTGTCGCTGCTCGACGCGGTCGGCAACGCCAACGCCAAGGGCGAATATTACCTGACCGACATCGTCGAGATCGCCGCCGCCCGCGGCCTTTCCGTGCGCGCCACCGAAGCGCCCTATGAGAGCCTGCTCGGCATCAACACGCGGCTGGAGCTGGCCGAGGCGGAACGCGTCTGGCAGGACCGTCGCCGCCGCGCACTGATGCTGGCCGGCGTGACCATGCATGCGCCCGAGACGGTGCATCTTTGCCACGACACCGAGATCGAGCCGGACGCGGTGATCGAGCCCAACGTCGTCTTCGGCCCCGGCGTCACCGTCGCCACTGGGGCGCGCATCCGCGCCTTCTCGCATCTGGAGGGGGCAAGCGTCGGCGAGAATGCCGAGGTCGGCCCGTTCGCGCGGCTGCGGCCCGGCGCGGCGCTCGGCCGCAAGGCCAAGGTCGGCAATTTCTGCGAGGTCAAGAAGGCGGTGATCGAGGAGGGGGCCAAGGTCAACCATCTGACCTATATCGGCGACGCCCGCATCGGTGCGGGGGCCAATATCGGCGCCGGCACCATCACCTGCAATTATGACGGCTTCTCCAAGCATCACACCGAGATCGGGGCAGGGGCGTTCATCGGCTCGAACTCCTCGCTCGTCGCGCCGGTCAGCGTCGGCGCGGGGGCCTATGTCGCCTCCGGCTCGGTGGTGACGAAGGACGTTCCCGACGACGCGCTCGCCTTCGGCCGCGCCCGGCAGGAGAACAAGCCCGGCCTCGGCCGCCGCCTGCGCGAGAAGCTGGGCGGAAAGGGACATTAACCCCTTTCGCGTAAGGATGGTCACCGGCGGCGTTCGCGCCGATATGTGCGGAAACCATATGTGATTTTCGCCACAATCGTCGGGCGACTACGTATTCGGCGCAACGAGCGGAAGGACCGGGTTGGCATGTGCGGGATTGTCGGAATTGTCGGGCGCGCGCCGGTTGCGCCCCTGATCGTCGATGCGCTGAAGCGGCTCGAATATCGCGGCTACGATTCCGCCGGCGTCGCCACCATCGACCATGGCCGGCTCGGCCGTCGCCGCGCCGAGGGCAAGCTGGTCAATCTGGAGCGCCGGCTGCTTGACGAGCCGCTCGCCGGCACCATCGGCATCGGCCACACCCGCTGGGCGACCCACGGCGTGCCGAACGAGACCAACGCGCACCCGCATTTTTCCGGCGACGTCGCCATCGTCCACAACGGCATCATCGAGAATTTCGCCGAGCTGCGCGCCGCGCTGATCGCCGACGGCTACGAATTCTCCTCGCAGACCGACACCGAGGTCGTCGCCCATCTCGTCACCCGCGAGCTGAAGAAGGGGCTTGGCCCCGTCGAGGCCGCCCATGCCGCGCTGACGCAACTTGAAGGCGCGTTCGCGCTCGCCATCATGTTCCGCGGCGAGGAGGACCTGATCATCGGCGCGCGCAACGGCCCGCCGCTCGCCGTCGGCCATGGCGAGGGCGAGATGTATCTCGGCTCCGACGCCATCGCGCTCGCGCCCTTCACCAACGCCATCACCTATCTGGAGGACGGCGACTGGGCGGTGATCCACCGCGACGGCATGGAGATCTTCGACATCGACGGCAACCGCGTCGAGCGGCAGAAGCGCCAGTCGGTCGGCACCTCCTATCTGGTCGACAAGGGCAATTACCGGCATTTCATGGAAAAGGAGATCCATGAGCAGCCGGAGGTCGTCTCGCACACGCTGGCGCACTATCTCGACTTCACCACCGGCGCGGCCAAGCCCTTCGAGACGCCGTTCGATTTCGCCGCCATCGACCGGCTGTCGGTCTCGGCCTGCGGCACGGCCTATCTCGCCGGCCTCGTCGGCAAGTACTGGTTCGAGCGCTACGCGCGGCTGCCGGTCGACATCGACGTCGCCTCCGAGTTCCGCTATCGCGAGATGCCGCTGTCGGCAAGGAGCGCGGCGCTGTTCATCTCGCAGTCGGGCGAGACCGCCGACACGCTCGCCTCGCTGCGCTACTGCCGGCGCGAGGGTGTGCCGATCTCGGCCATCGTCAACGTGCGCGAATCGACCATCGCCCGCGAATCCGACGGTATATTCCCGACGCTCGCTGGCCCCGAGATCGGCGTCGCCTCGACCAAGGCGTTCACCTGCCAGCTTTCGGTGCTCGCCGCGCTCACTGTGCGCGCCGCCGCGGCCCGCGGCACCATCACCCGCGAGGGCGAGGCCGCGCTGGTGCGCCAGCTTTCCGAGACGCCGAAGCTCATCAACCAGGCGCTGAAGCTCGCCCCCCAGATCGAGAAGCTGGCGCGCGAACTGTCCCTCTACAAGGACGTGCTCTATCTCGGCCGCGACACCTCCTATCCGCTGGCGCTCGAAGGCGCGCTGAAGCTGAAGGAAATCTCCTACATCCACGCCGAGGGCTATGCGGCGGGCGAGCTGAAGCACGGGCCCATCGCCCTGATCGACGAGAAGATGCCGGTAATCGTCATCGCGCCGCATGACCGCATCTTCGACAAGACCGTGTCGAACATGCAGGAAGTGGCGGCGCGCGGCGGCAAGATCATCCTCATCACCGATGCGCAAGGGGCGAGGCACGCCACCGTCGAGACGCTCGACACCATCGTCGTGCCCGACGCGCCCGAGATCGCCGCGCCCATCGTCCACGCGCTGCCGATCCAGATGCTGGCCTACTACACCGCCGTCTTCATGGGCACCGACGTCGACCAGCCGCGCAATCTGGCGAAGTCGGTGACGGTGGAGTAGGGCGGCGGCGTTCCTTTCGGGAACCGCGGCGCCGACCCCTCACCGGCTCGCTGCGCTCGCCACCTCTCCCCAGAGGGGAGAGGAAAAGTCCAGCTCGAAAACGCCACCCTCTTTCCTCTCCCCTCTGGGGAGAGGTGGCCCGAAGGGCCGGTGAGGGGACAACGCGGCGTATCCGGACAATTCTACCCCGCCCGCAGCAGCCGGATCGCGTCGTCGCGGCCGTGGAGATAGAGCAGCATCCGCAGGGCCTCGCCGCGCGGCGAGGCGAGCTCGGGGTCGCGCTCCAGCACGAGGCGGGCATCGTCGCGGGCGATCTCCAAGAGGTCGCCGTGCCGCTCCAGCCGGGCGACGCGGAAGCCCGGCGTGCCGGACTGGCGCGTGCCGAGGAGTTCTCCCTCGCCACGCAGCTTCAAATCCTCCTCGGAAATGCGGAAGCCGTCCTCGGTCTCGCGCATCACCGAAAGGCGCTGCTTGGCCACCAGCCCGAGCGGCTCCTTGTAGAGCAGCACGCAGGACGACGCCTTCGCGCCGCGCCCGACCCGCCCGCGCAACTGGTGGAGCTGGGCGAGGCCGAAGCGCTCGGCATGCTCGATGACGATGATGGTCGCGTCCGGCACGTCGACGCCGACCTCGATGACCGTGGTGCCGATAAGGACGCGCGTCTCGCCGTCCTTGAAGGCGCGCATCGCCTCGTCCTTGTCGCGGCCGCTCATCCGGCCGTGGATCAGGCCGATCCGGTCGCCGAAGGCCGGCTTCAGCGAGGCGAAGCGGTCCTCGGCCGACATCAGCTTCACCTCTTCCGATTCCTCGACCAGCGGGCATATCCAGTAGACCTTCTGCCCCTCGGCCACCGCGTGGCGCAGCCGTTCGACAAGGCCCGGCAGCCGCTCCAGCGGCAGCGTCACGGTCTGGATCGGCTGGCGGCCGGCCGGCTTCTCGGTCAGGCGCGACACGTCCATGTCGCCGAAGGCGGTCAGCACCAGCGTGCGCGGGATCGGCGTCGCCGTCATCACTAGCATGTCGGGCGCATCGCCCTTGGCGGTCATGGCGAGGCGCTGGTGGACGCCGAAACGGTGCTGCTCGTCGACGATGGCGAGCGCGAGGTTCCTGTATTCCACCCCTTCCTGAAACAGGGCGTGGGTGCCGAGCACGATATGGATGTCGCCCGACGCCAGCCCTTCGAGGATTTGCGCGCGCTCCTTGCCCTTCTCGCGCCCGGTCAGCACGGCGGCGCGCAAGCCCGCGCGTGCGGCGAGCGGCGCGATGGTGGCGAGGTGCTGGCGGGCGAGGATTTCGGTCGGGGCCATCAGCGCCGACTGGCCGCCCGCTTCGGCCGCGCGCGCCATGGCGAGCAGCGCCACGACCGTCTTGCCCGAGCCGACATCACCCTGAAGCAGCCGCAGCATGCGCTTTTCTGAGGCGAGGTCGGCATGGATCTCGCTGAGCGCCTGTTCCTGCGCCCCGGTCAGCGAATAGGGCAGCGCGGCGCGGATCTCGGCCTCCAGCCTGCCGTCGCCGGTCAGCGGCCGGCCCGAGACATGGCGCAGCTTCGCCCGCACCAGCGCCAGCGCAAGCTGCCCGGCGAGCAGCTCGTCATAGGCGAGCCTGCGCCATGCGGCGGAATCCGGGTCGATGTCGAGCGGGTCGGACGGCTCGTGCAGGCGGTGAAGCGCCATGCCCAGCGAAGGGAAGCTGCGCCGGCGGATCAGCTCCGGGTCGAGCCATTCCGGCAGGTCGGGCAGGCGCGCCACCGCGCCGAGGATCGCGCGGCGCAGCACCTTGGCCGACAAACCCGCCGTCAGCGGATAGACCGGCTCCAGCGCCGGCAATTCGTCGGCGCGGGCGACGGGCACCATATGGTCGGGATGGACCATCGACGGGCGGCCGTTGAACCATTCGAGCCGGCCGGAGACGAGCATGCGCTCGCCCTCGGGCAGCGCCTTTTGCAGCCACTCGCCCTTGGCATGGAAGAAGGTGAGGGCGATCTCCTCCGTATCGTCATGGGCGAAGACGCGATAAGGCACGGAGCCGCGCCCGCGCGGCGCCGGCTGATGGCGGTCTATGGTGACCTCGATCGTCACCAGCGCCCCGTCGGGCGCGTCGGCGATGGCATAGCGCTGGCGACGGTCGATCACCGCATGCGGCAGCACGAACAGGAGATCGCCGATCCTGACCTCGCGCCCGCCGGTGTCGGCCGGCACGACATTGGCGATCAGCCCGGCCACCTTCGGGCCGACGCCGTCGAGCGTGGTGGCGGGCGCGAACAGCGGGTCGAGGAGCGAAGGGCGCATGGCCGGGAGCTTAGTTCGGAAGAACCGTCCCGCAAAGGCTGACATCGCCCCGTCCAGAGGCTATATGCGACCTTCGTCCACAAGGGTGTCGCCGACCATGACCGGAAGCGAGCGTTCCAGCGCCGATCTCGACTACCGCCGCCGCAAGGTGCTCTACCGCTCCTGGCATCGCGGCATGCGCGAGGTCGACCTCATCCTCGGCTCGTTCGCCGACGGCGAGATCGCCGGCCTTTCCGAGGAGGATCTGACGCTCTACGAGGCGTTCATGGCCGAGCAGGACGGCGATATCCTCAAATGGGTGACGGGCGAGGCGAAGGTGCCGGCCCGCCACGACAACACGGTGTTCGCGAAGATACTCACCTATCGCGAAGCGCCGCTGGCCTGACCGGATTCGATGAGCCTGATCGACCCCATCCGCCTGCCCGCCGAGGGCGTTGTCGCTGTCGACGGCGTCGCCGACGGCTACGAGGCGTTCGCGCTCGCTTCCATCGCCGCCGGGCAGGGCGAGCGGCCGGTTATCTTCGTCGCGCGCGACGGCCAGCGCTTGCCGGCCATCGCCGAGACGCTGGCTTTTGCCGCGCCGGGCCTGCCGGTTCTGGAACTGCCGGCCTGGGATTGCCTGCCCTACGACCGCGTCTCGCCGGGAGCGGACGCGGCGGCGCGGCGGCTCGACGCCTTCGTCGCCATGGCGGCGCTCAAGGAGGCGCCGCACCGGGCGGTGATCCTCGCCAGCGCCAACGCCGTGCTGCAACGCATGCCGCCCGCCGAGACGGTGCTCGCCCAGACGATCACGGCCCGGCCCGGCAACCAGATCGACATGAAGGCGCTGGCCTTGCGGCTCGACACCGCCGGCTTCGAGCGGGTCTCGACCGTGCGCGACGTCGGCGAATATGCCGTGCGCGGCGGCATCCTCGACATCCACGCACCGGGCGGCGAGCCGCTGCGCCTCGATTTCTTCGGCGATTCGCTGGAATCGATCCGCGCCTTCGACCCCGCCACCCAGCGCACCACCGGCCAGCGCACGGAACTGTCGCTGAAGCCGATGAGCGAGGTCGAGCTGACGCCCGAGGCCGTCAGCCGCTTCCGCCGCGCCTATATCGAGGCGTTCGGCGCGCCCTCGCGCGACGACGCGCTCTATGCCGCCGTCAGCGAAGGCCGCCGCTTCGCCGGCATGGAGCATTGGCTGCCGATGTTCCACGAGCGGCTGGAGACGCTGTTCGACTATCTGCCGGACGCGGCGATCGTCTTCGACCATCTGGCGCGCGAGGCGATCTCCGAGCGCCACGCGCTGATCCTCGACCACTACGAGGCGCGCACGAAGCAGCCGGCCGCCGGCATGGGCGAAGCCGTGCCCTACAAGCCGGCGCCGCCCGAGACGCTCTATCTGTCGCCGGACGAGGTGGCGGCCCGCGCGGGGGAACGGCTCGCCGTCGACCTGACGCCGTTCGACGCGCCGGACGTTGCCGGCAAGGCGCTGCGCCACGCCGGCGCGCATGCGGGCAGGAGCTTCGCCGAGGAACGCGCCGACCCCAACGCCAACGTCTTCGACCATGCGGTGAAGCATGTCGCCGACATGAGGGCCGGCGGAAAGCGGGTTCTCGTCGCCGGCTTTTCCGAAGGCTCGCTCGACCGCCTGACCCAGGTGCTGGAAGAGCACGGGCTGGAAAACCTCAAGCGCGTCGCCTCGCTCGGCGAGGCGGAGAAGCTGAAGCCGGGAGAGGCGGGGCTCGCGGTCCTGCCGCTGGAAGCCGGGTTCGAGACGGCAAGCCTCGTCGTCGTCGCCGAGCAGGACATTTTGGGCGATCGCCTGATTCGGCGTGCGAAAAGGCGGCGAAAGGCGTCTGATTTCATTGCCGAAGTCGCGGCGCTGTCGGCCGGCGACATCGTCGTCCATGCCGACCACGGCATCGGCCGCTTCGTCGGGCTGAAGACCATCGAAGCGGCCGGCGCGCCGCATGACTGCCTCGAAATCCGCTATGCCGGCGACGACCGGCTGTTCCTTCCTGTCGAGAACATCGAGCTCCTGTCGCGCTACGGCTCGGATTCGACTGAGGCCGTGCTCGACAAGCTCGGCGGCGTCGCCTGGCAGTCGCGCAAGGCCAAGCTGAAGCGCAAGCTGCTCGAAATGGCCGGCCAGTTGATCAAGCTGGCGGCAGAGCGCCAGATGCGGCCCGCGCCCGTCATCACCGCGCCCGACGGGCTCTATGGCGAGTTTTCCGCGCGCTTCCCCTATGACGAGACCGACGACCAGCTCGCCGCCATCGAGGCGGTGAACGATGACCTCGCCGCCGGGCGGCCGATGGACCGGCTGATCTGCGGCGATGTCGGCTTCGGCAAGACAGAGGTCGCGCTGCGCGCCGCCTTCCTCGCCGCGATGGAAGGGTTCCAGGTCGCGGTCGTGGTGCCGACGACGCTGCTCGCCCGCCAGCATTTCCGCACCTTCAGCCAGCGTTTCGCCGGCCTGCCGGTGACGGTCCGGCAGGCGTCCCGCCTCGTCGGCACGAAGGAGCTGGCAGAGACGAAGAAGGGCCTTGCGGACGGCACCGTCGACATCGTCGTCGGGACGCATGCGCTGCTCGGCTCGTCGATCACCTTCAGGAATCTCGGCCTGCTGATCGTCGACGAGGAGCAGCATTTCGGCGTCAAGCACAAGGAGCGGCTGAAGGAGCTGAAGAGCGACGTCCATGTGCTGACGCTGTCGGCGACGCCGATCCCGCGCACGCTGCAACTGGCGCTGACCGGCGTGCGCGAACTGTCGCTGATCGCCACGCCCCCCGTCGACCGCATGGCGGTGCGCACCTTCATCTCGCCCTTCGACCCGCTGGTGATCCGCGAGACGCTGCTGCGCGAGCGCTATCGCGGCGGCCAGAGCTTCTACGTGGTGCCGCGCATCTCCGACCTTCCCGACATCAGGCGCTTCCTCGAGGAACAGGTGCCGGAGCTGAAGGTGGCGACCGCCCACGGCCAGATGGCGGCGGGCGAACTCGACGACATCATGAACGCCTTCTACGACGGCCAGTACGACGTGCTGCTCTCGACCACCATCGTCGAATCCGGCCTCGACATCCCGACCGCCAACACGATGATCGTCCACCGGGCGGACATGTTCGGCCTTGCCCAGCTCTACCAGTTGCGCGGCCGCGTCGGCCGCTCGAAGCTGCGCGCCTATGCGCTGTTCACGCTGCCGGCCAAAAGGACGCTGACGCAGCTCGCCGAGCGGCGGCTGAAGGTCCTGCAATCGCTCGACACGCTCGGCGCCGGCTTCCAGCTCGCCAGCCACGACCTCGACATCCGCGGCGCCGGCAACCTGCTCGGCGAGGAACAGTCCGGCCACATCAAGGAGGTCGGCTTCGAGCTCTACCAGCAGATGCTGGAGGAGGCGGTGGCCGAACTGCGCGGCACCGGCGAGGCGGCGGACGGAAGCTGGTCGCCGCAGATCACCATCGGCACGGCGGTGATGATCCCTGAAAGCTACGTGCCGGACCTCCAGCTTCGCCTCGGCCTCTATCGCCGGCTGGCCGACCTTCAGACGCCGCAGGAGATCGACGGCTTCGGCGCCGAGCTGATCGACCGGTTCGGCCCGCTGCCGCCGGAGGTGGACCACCTCCTGAAGGTGGTGTTCATCAAGGCGCTGTGCCGCAAGGCCAATGTCGAGAAGCTCGACGCCGGGCCGAAGGGCGTCGTCGTCCAGTTCCGCAACCGCGCCTTCCCCGAGCCGGCCGGGCTGGTGCGCTACATCGCCGAGCAGGGCGTGCTCGCCAAGATCAGGCCCGACCAGTCGCTCGTCCTGATGCGCGACTGGCCGACGCCGGAAAAGCGCCTGTCGGGCGCGGCCGTGGTGATGACGCAACTGGCAAGGCTGGCGGAAAAGGCCGGGAGCTGAGACGGCTCAGGCCGAGCGCCGGTAGCCGCCCGCGGCTGCCGGGGCCCGTGTCTGCGGCACGGGCGGCAGCTCCTCCATCACCCGCTGCGGCGGGAAGATGGCGATGGCCTCGGTTCCCTCGCGCAGCCGTGAATGGAGCTTGAATTCGCCGCCATGCAGCGCCAGCAGGCCCTGGACGATGGGCAGGCCGAGGCCGGTTCCCTCCTCGGCGCTCTTGATGGCGATGGACCCTTGCCCGAAGGCCGACAGCACGACCGGGATCTCCTCCTCGGGGATGCCGGGGCCGTTGTCCTTGATCGAGACGTACTGGCCGCCGCCGGCCGTCCAGCCGATGCGCACCCGCACGTCGCTGCCGCTCGGCGCGAACTTGACCGCGTTCGACAACAGGTTGAGCGTGATCTGGCGCAGCGAGCGCTCGTCGGCGAACAGGCGCGGCAGGTTCGGCTCGAACTCCTGCACGATGCGGATGTCCTTGTTGCGCGCCTTCAGCTCCATCAGGTGGCAGCATTCCTCCACCATGTGTTCCAGCGTCACCGGCTCCTCGTTGAGCTGGTAGCGCCCCGCCTCGATGCGCGACAGGTCGAGAATCTCGTTGATGAGGTGGAGCAGGTGCCTGCCCGAGGCGTGGATGTCGCCGGCATATTCCTTGTAGGTGGGGTTCTGGAGCGGCCCGAGCACTTCCCCGGCCATCACCTCGGAAAAGCCGAGGATGGCGTTGAGCGGCGTGCGCAGCTCGTGGCTCATCGTCGCCAGGAAGCGCGATTTGGCGAGGTTCGCCTCCTCGGCGCGGCGGCGCGCCTCGTCTGACATCGACTTCGCCGTTTCCAGCTCGGCGATCAGCATGTCCTTCTCGGCCCGGAACGACAGCAGCATCACGGTCGAGGAATGAAGATGGCCCGCGACATAGGTGAAGAAGGGCAGGGAGACGAACAGCAGCCCGACCATGATCGCGTCGACCGGCTCCCATTGCGGCGAGACGGCGAGCAGGAACACGAACACGGCGACGGGCGCGGCGAAGGTGGCGACCAGCGCGCCGCGCAGCGCCGAGGCGATGATCGCGGTCGCGGCCATCACCAGGAGCAGCACCACGGCCTTCAGCACCAGGAACTGCTCGATCTTGCATTCGTCGCAGCCGAGCCAGGCGAAATAGGCCCAGCCGAGCCCGCTGACCGCATGGGCGGCGAGAAAGGCGCGCTTGATCGTGTCGGTCTCGATCTCGGCCGTGTCGGTGCGCACGACCTTGCGCGCCACCAGCGAAAGCCCGGTGTAGCAGGTCATGGTCACGAAGGCCCAGACGACGATCTCCGGGCCGACCCCGGCGGCGAAGCCGGCGATGCAGACGGCGAGCACCATCAGCGGGATGGCGAGCGCGGTGTTGAGCACCGCATTGGCGTGCAGCTTCAACAGCTCCCGGTCGTAGACGGGGGTTCCGGCCTGCTCGGAAAGACGGTCGCGGGTGCGGCGCACAGCGCGGGCGACATCGCTGTTGCGGCGCGCCTTGGTGCGGTCCACAATGTTCTTGTCGATGCTGGTCGGGCGCTGCTCTGGCATTGAGAGGTTCGACATTTCCGCAGGGAAACTTTCGGTGAAGGCAAGCTAGCCGCGAATGATTAAAAGAGCCTTCCGCCCATGAGGAAGCCATGAGGGGCGCCCGGCCGGGGCGACGGCGGGCGCGAAAGGGCCGCCCGCGCCGAAGCGGCTTTGTCGATCTCGCGCTCGCGCTTGTCGTCCTCGGCGCGCTCGCGCTGGCGAGCGCCTACGCCCCCTTTCTGCGCGAGGCCGAGACGCTGCGCGGCACGGCGCGGGTCGCCGATGGCGACTCCCTGATCCTCGATGGCGAGCGCATCCGCCTGCAAGGGATCGACGCGCCCGAGCTGACGCAGACCTGCACGCGCGCCGGCGCGGATTATCCGTGCGGACGCGAGGCGCGCGAGGCGCTGGCGCGGCTCGTCACCGGCCATGCCGTCTCATGCGAAAGCCGGCAGCGCGACCGTTACGAGCGGGTTCTGGCGACCTGCGTCGCCGGCGGCGTCGAGGTGAACCGGGCGATGGTCGAGGCCGGCTGGGCGGTCGCCTACGGCGATTACCGCGAGGCGGAAGCCGCCGCGCGGCAGGCCGGACGCGGCCTGTGGGCCGGCTCGTTCGAGCGGCCGCAGGACTGGCGGCGCCTCCATGGCGGCGCGGCCGAGGAAAGCCACGATTGGCTTTCCCCGGTGGTGGGCTGGTTGCGCCGCCTGTTCGGTCTCTGATCCCGCCTCAGGGGGAGAGCGGTTGCGGCGATCCGACGGAACGGGGCTTGCGCGTTCCATCCGCGGCGGGCGAGGCCCCCACGTCCTCGGCAAACGCGCGGATCGCTGCGGCGAGGGCGGGGTCGCGCACGAGGCCGTCCGCCTCCTGCGGCGAGAACCAGCGCCGCTGCCGCTCGCCCTGCCGCTTCCAGTGCGAGAGCGTGCCGCGCACCTTCATCGCGAACAGGCGAAGGCCCAGCCCGCCATCGGCCGTGCCGGGTAGCGGTACGGTGTCGATCTCGCCGATGACGCCTGCTTCCTCGAAGGCGTGAAGCGCCGCGGACAGGAAGGCGGCGCGCTCGGCCACCGGCGCGCCGGCGGGAACCGTCCAGTCGCCGCCCCCGGAACCGACGAGCAAGATGCGCAGGCCGGACTTGCGCGCCATGCGCCACGGCAGGACGCCGTGAAGAACGTCATCGGCCGGTCCGGCAAGCGGGGGAAGGGGTTGCAGGGCGTTCATCGGCAGTCTCCCGCGAATGCTTCGGCAAAGTCGTTGTGGAAAGCGGGTGCGGTGTGCCCGCCCAGGCGCGAGGGCGTCTTGCACCAGGGGCAGCGGCTGGCGGCGCGCGGCAGGTTGCGATTGCAGGCCCGGCAGAACGGCCGGGTAGGGGAAAAGAACATCGTACGCTCCATCAAAGCGGCGTCGGGGCCGCAGAAATGAACCGCAAATCTCGGCTGGGTGTCCCGGAGTGGTGGAATCAGGTGCGGTGTTCCGGATTCGACGGAAGATCACCCCGGGCGAAGGACCGTGCTTCCCCGGCAAGCCTCGAAATCCTGACGAATGTCCGCATGCACATGAGCGTGTCTCTAGGCACCGATTGCGGCAATAGAACGACACGATAAGAATAAATATTTCAGGACGTTGCGCGGACGTCATGAATCATCGTCTTCAGCGCCCGAAACCTCCGGCGAGACGGCAGGGCGGCGAAACGGGCTCGCCCAAAACTCCCTTCCGGTGATAGCCTTGGGTCGACGGAGGCTGCAACGCTCCGCAACGGGAGAGGAGATTTCGCGATGAGACTGTTCGACGGCGGCAAGGCGCCCAATCCGCGCCGGGTGCGCGTCTTCCTGGCCGAGAAGGGCATCGAGGTGCCGCTGGCGCCGGTCGATATGGGGGCGATGGGCCATCGCGCGCCGGAGGTGGCGGACCGCAACCCGCTGCGCCGCCTTCCCGTGCTCGAGCTCGACGACGGCACGGTCATCACCGAGTCGGTGGCGATCTGCCGCTATTTCGAGGAGGTGCAGCCGCAGCCGCCGCTGTTTGGCACCGGCGCGGTCGGCCGTGCAAAGGTGGAGGAGTGGCAGCGCCGCATGGAGCTGAACCTCCTGATGCCGGTGGCCCACGCCTTCCGCCACATCCACCCGGCGATGAAGGAGTGGGAAGTGCCGCAGGTCGCCGAATGGGGCGAGGCGAACAAGCCGAAGGCGCTCGATTTCCTCGGCCTGCTCGACCGCGAGCTGGCGGGGCGCGAATTCGCCGCTGGCGACGCCTATTCCATCGCCGACATCACCGGCCTGATCGCCGTCGACTTCATGAAGCCGGCGCGCATTTTCGTGCCCGAGGAGCTCGCCAATGTGCGGCGCTGGCATGCCGCGCTGGCGGCGCGGCCGAGCGCGGCGGCCTGAAACGGGCGTGAAGCCGGGGCCGGCCTGCACGCAAAACCAGTGCGCGCGGGACCGCCCGGTTAGGTTTTGTGCGCCGGAATCCGCCGCCTGACAGGAAAATATTTCTTGCCGGCCTGTCGGGCGCTGTCCATATTGGCATGAAATTCTACGGAGATGCCGAATGGACCGCCTCGACCGCAAAATTCTTCGCCTGTTGCAGGAGGATTCGACGCTCGCCGTTGCCGACATCGCCAAGAAGGTCGGCCTTTCGACGACGCCGTGCTGGCGGCGCATCCAGAAGCTGGAGGAGGAGGGCGTCATCCAGCGGCGCGTCGCCATCCTCAATCCGGTCAAGATCAACACCCGCGTCAACGTCTTCGTGTCGATCCGCACCAACGCCCATTCGATGGAATGGCTGCGCCGGTTCTCCGAGGTGATCCAGGAGTTCCCGGAGGTGGTCGAGTTCTACCGCATGAGCGGCGAGGTCGACTATCTGCTGCGGGTCGTGGTTCCCGACATCGCCGCCTACGACGCCTTCTACAAGCGGCTGATCGCCAGGATCGAGATCCGCGACGTGTCCTCGGCCTTCGCCATGGAGCAGATCAAGAACACGACGCAGCTTCCGCTCGACTACCTCGTGCTCGACAAGGAAAGCGGGGCGAGCGCGGCTTAGAGCCGCCGCCCCGCCGTCGGGACTAGCGTTCCAGCCGCGCCAGCAGCGAGGAGGTGTCCCAGCGGCTGCCGCCCATCGCCTGCACGTCCTTGTAGAACTGGTCGACCAGCGCCGTGACCGGCAGCGACGCGCCGTTGCGGTCGGCCTCGGCGAGGCAGATGCCGAGGTCCTTGCGCATCCAGTCCACCGCGAAGCCGAACTCGTAACGGCCCTCGTTCATGGTCTTGTGGCGGTTCTCCATCTGCCACGAGCCGGCCGCGCCCTTGGAGATCACCTCGATCACCTTCTCGATGTCGAGGCCGGCCTTCTTGCCGAAATGGATGCCTTCCGAGAGCCCCTGCACGAGGCCGGCGATGCAGATCTGGTTGATCATCTTGGTCAGTTGGCCCGCGCCCGCCGTCCCCATCAGCCCGACCATGCGTGCGAAGGATTGGATCACCGGCTTCGACTTCTCGAACGTCGCCTCGTCGCCGCCGCACATCACGGTCAAAACGCCGTTCTCCGCCCCGGCCTGGCCGCCGGACACGGGCGCGTCGATGAAGCCGAGTCCGCTGCCTTTGGCGACGTCGTAGAGCTCGCGCGCGACCTCGGCCGAGGCCGTGGTGTTGTCGATGAAGATCGCGCCCGCCTTCATCGCCCCGAACGCGCCCTGCGATCCGGTGGCGACAGCGCGCAGATCGTCGTCGTTGCCGACGCAGGAGAAGACGAAGTCCTGTCCCTCTGCCGCCTCGGCCGGCGTCTTCGCCGCGCGCCCGCCATGCTCGGCCACCCATTGCTCGGCCTTGGCCGCGGTGCGGTTGTAGACCGTGACGTCGTGGCCGCCGCGGTTTTTCAGGTGCCCCGCCATCGGATAGCCCATGACGCCGAGCCCGAGAAATGCAACCTTCGCCATGACGGCTCTCCTTCGCTATTGGTCCTGTTTGGAATTTTATGCCGCTTCACCGCTTGAGATGGGCGGTGATGCGGCGCTCGATCCAGTCGATTATGTTGCGCAGCGTCTCGACGATCGCAAGATAGATCACCGCCGCCCACAGATAGGTCTGGAAATCGAAGGTGCGGGAATAGGCCCGCCGCGTCTCGCCCATCAGGTCGAGCACGGTGATGATGGCGACGATGGCCGAGCCCTTGATCATCAGGATGATCTCGTTGCCGTAGGGGCGCAGTGCCACGATCAGCGCCTGCGGCAGGACGATCTTGCGCAGCGTCAGCCAGCGCGGGAGGCCGAGCGAGGCCGCGCCCTCCCACTGGCCCCGCGGCACCGACCGCACCGCGCCGCGCAGGATCTCGGCCTGATAGGCGGCGGTGTTGAGCGTGAAGGCGAACAGCGCGCAATACCACGCGTCGCGGAAGAACACCCACAGGCCGATCGCCTCGAGCTGCGGGCGGAAACTGCCCATGCCGTAATAGATCAGGAACGCCTGGGCGAGGAGCGGCGTGCCGCGGAAGAAGTAGACATAGGCATAGGCCGGCCAGGCGAAAATCGGGTTCTTCGCGTCGCGCGCCCAGGCGACGGGCACCGAGAGCGCCGCGCCGAGCAGGACCGACAGGCCGACGAGCGAGAGCGTGACCTTGAGGCCCGAGAGGTAGTTCGGCGCGAAGCGGGCGAAGAGCGCCGGGTCGTAGGCCGAGTAGAGGAAGGCCGCGAGGCCGAGCCCGCCGGCGATCCACACCGCCATCAGCGCATGGCCGGCGATGCGCGCGCGCGTCCAGCGGCGCGGCGGCTCGGGCGGGCGCTCGTCCGGCGCGAGCGGCCGGCTGGCGGAAGCCCCGCTCATCGCGCCGGCTCCGTCTTGCCGGCCCAGCGCTCGATGAAGACGAAGGCGATCGAGGACAGGATCGCCAGCCCGAGATAGATCAGGCAGGCGACGCCGAAGAACAGGAACGCCTCGCGGCTGACGCGCGCGGCGATGCCGGCCTGACGGATGACGTCCGACAGGCCGATGACCGAAACGAGCGCCGTGTCCTTGACGAGGATGAGCCACAGATTGGACAGGCCCGGCAAGGCGAGGCGGATGAGCTGCGGCAGGATGACGAGCCGCATCGTCTGCCAGTTGGTCAGGCCGATGGCGTGGCCGGCCTCGTACTGGCCCTGCGGGATGGCGCGGAACGCCGACAGGAACACCTCGCTGGCATAGGCGGAGAACACCGCGCCCAGCGCCACCATGCCGGCGACGAAGGCGTTGATCTCGATGGAGGCCTCGGGGCTGAAGAAGGCGACGACGCGCTGGATGCCGAGCTGCGCGCCGTAGAAGACGAGGAACAGCGTTAGGAGCTCCGGCAGGCCGCGGAAGATCGTGGTGTAGATGTTCGCCGCCATGCGCAGCGACTTCTCGGGCGACTGCTTGGCGAGCGCGACCGCGAAGCCCGCCGCCAGCCCGAGCGGCAGCGTGGCGAGCGCCAGCGACACGGTGACGACGAGGCCCGAGGCCAGTTCGTCACCCCAGCCGTCCGGCCCGAAGGCGAGGAGTTGCAGCGTCCCTTCCATGAGAAATCCCGCCGGAAGTGGCGGTAGAACCTCCCCGATGTGGCAGTCCGTGCCGCTACCGTGTCACGGAAGCGCCGGCCGCTCTAGTTCTTTTACAAGGCTTCTGGAGAAAAACCGCTCCTCGGCTTCGATCCGGCCGGCAGAAACGGGACGGCGGGTTGCCCCGCCGTCCGTGGGATCGGGAAGTCGGCCCGCTCACTCGCCGAAGATGTCGAACGGGAAGTACTTGGCGTTGACCTCGGCATATTTGCCGTTGGCGCGGATCGCCGCGATGGCCGCGTTCAGCTTCTCGGCAAGCGCGGTGTCGCCCTTGCGGATGGCGATGGCGATCTTGTCGTCGTTGCTGACGGCGTCGCCCTTGAACTCGCAGCACTCCTTGCCGTCTTCCTCGAGCCAGCCGTACTGGACGCCGAAATCGGCCAGCACCGCGTCGAGGCGGCCGTTGGAGAGATCGGCCCACGCCTCGAGCTGCGAGGGATAGCCCTTCACGTCGGCGTTGGGATAGTGCTCCTCGGCGAAGGACGCGGCGATGGTGCCCTCCTGCACGCCGATCGACTTGCCGTCGGCGTTCTCCGGCGTCAGGTCGGACGACTTCGGCGCGACGAACACCAGCGAGTTGGTGTAGTAGGGATCGGAGAAATCGACCTGCTTCAGGCGGTCCTCGGTGATCGACATCGAGGCGACGATGGCGTCGAAGCGGTTGGCCTGGAGCGCGGGAATGATGCCGTCCCAGTCCTGGGTGACGAACTCGCACTCGACCTTCATCTCCTCGCAAAGGGCGCGGGTGATGTCGATGTCGAAGCCGACGAGCTGGCCGTCGGAGGTCAGGTTGTTGAAGGGCGGGTAGGCGCCCTCGGTGCCGATGCGGAGCTTCTCCTGAGCCCCGGCAGCGCCGATGCCGAAGGCCAGCGCGGCTGCCGACAGAACCAGTGAAACCCGTGACGTGATACGCATGTCATTCCTCTCTGTTGGTGCGTCCGCCGCTTTCCCGATGGGCGCGGCGGTAAACTCAAGCGCGGTCGCATGCCGCACTTTGAATCCGATATTCCCATTGTTTTCAGCACGAATGCAATCGTGAAATAAGGTGGTGCGGCAAAGCGCTTCCGCCGTTTCAGCGCAGGCCGGCGGCCTTTTCGACGAAATCGGCGATGGCCGGAACCGCATCCAGCGGAAAGACGGGAACGGCCGCATCATCGACCGGATGGTCGGCGGCGATGGCGACGACATTGGCCGATGCGGGCAGGGGCTCGTGCTCGCGCGCCGCGCGCCGCCGCGTCTCGATCTTGGGATGGCCGCCGCGCTTGAACCCCTCGACGACGACGAGATCGCACGGCGCGAGGCGCGCGATGAGGTCGTCGAGCGCCGGCTCCGCCTCGTCGCGCAGCTCGTGGACCAGCGCCCAGCGGCGGCCGGTGGAGAGGATCACCTCGCTTGCGCCCGCCTGCCGGTGACGGAAGGTGTCGGTGCCCTCGTGGTCGACGTCCGCGTCGTGGTGGGCGCGCTTGATGGTGGAGACCCGCCAGCCACGGCGGCTGAGCTCGGCGACCAGCCCCACGGTGAGCGTCGTCTTGCCCGAATTCTTCCACCCTGCGATGCCGATGACGCGTCGGGTCATGACGGCTCCCCAGCGAACTTCTCCGCCTCGGCGAGGTCGGACGGCGTGTTGACGTTGAAGAAGGGATCGCGGCCCCCGATGGCCGGGAACTCGACCGTGACGTGGGGATGCCGCCCGATGAAGGTGCCGGCGCCGCGTTCGCCACGGGCGAGGCTGGCGGCGAGGTCGTCGGCCATGTCGAGCGGCCATAAGGCCACCGTCGGGTGCCATGCGCCTTGCGAGGCCGCGACGGCGATGGTGCCGGGCTCGTCGGACGCGGCGGCGAGGCGCGCCGCGAGGTCCTCGGGAAAGAACGGCGTGTCGACGGCCACCGAGACGAGCGCGCGCGGCGGGGTGTCGAGCGCCCGCGCCCAGCGCAGCCCTGCGAGGATGCCGGCGAGCGGGCCGGAGCGGCTTTCGTCCGCGTCGGCGACGACGTCGATGCCGGGCAGGGCGTAGCGGCGGGGATCGCCATTGGCCGACAGCGCAAGACGCCCGACCTGCGGCGCAAGGCGCGCGGCCGCGCGCGCGACCAGCGTCTGGCCGGCCAGCATGGCGAGGGCCTTGTCGCCCGTTCCCATCCGGCTCGACCGGCCGCCGGCCAGGATGAGGCCCGCAAGTGGCATCGGCGCGTCTCCTTTCGGCTCCGACTATCCGCCTTTTCTATACGCCAGCGGCAGGGAAACGAGAATTGCCGCGAAGCCGGCGACGAACATCAGGGCAAGCAGGGCGAGGACGCCGGTCTCCACCGTGACGACGATGCCGGTGAAGGTCGACACCAGCGCGGCGATGCCGAGCTGGAGCGATCCGGCGAGGCCGGAGGCGCTGCCGGCGAGCTCCGGGCGCACGCTGACCAGGCCGGCGGCGGCGTTGGGCAGGGTCATGCCGTTGCCGATGCCGACGATCACCATGGGGCCGAACAAGGCGAGGGCGCTGCCGAGGCCGAACCAGAACAGGCCGAACGCCAGCGCGGTGCCGACCACCGCCAGGACGTTGCCGTTCAGCATCATGGCGTCGATGCCGACCCGCCGCGAATACCGCCCCGACAAAAAGTTGCCGATCATGTAGCCGAGCGACAGCAGGCCGAAATAGAGGCCGTATTCGGAAGGCCGGAGTCCCAGAAGATCCGTCGCGACGAACGGCCCGGCGCCGACGAGGACGAAGAACATCGCCATGCAGAAGGCGCCGGTGAGCGCATAGCCCCAGAACGGCGGCGACTTCAGCAGGCCGGGATAGGCGCGCATCTGCGCGGCGAGGCTGGCCGAGGCGTTGCGGTTGGTCTCGCCGAGATCGAGGAACACCATGAGGAAGGTGATCAGCCCGAAGGCGAACATCATCAGGAAGGCCGCCCGCCAGTCGTAGATCTCGTCGAGCAGGCCGCCGATCATCGGCGCGACCATCGGCACCATCGCCATGCCCATGGTGATGTAGCCGATCCGGCTGGCGGCCTGGTCGTTCGCCACCGTGTCGCGGACGATGGCGCGGGCGAGCACCATGCCGGCGGCGGAAAACGCCTGCAGGATGCGCGCCGCCAGCAGGAGCTCGATGGTCGGCGCCAGGATCGCCGCCAGCGAGCCGAGCGTGAACAGGCCGAGGCAGACGAGCATCACCGGCCTCCGGCCGAAACGGTCCGAGGCCGGGCCGATGCCGAGCTGGAGGACGGCGGTGGCCGCGAGGTAGATCGACACCGTGAGCTGGGCCAGCGCATAGTCGGCCTCGAAATGGCGGGCGATGCCGGGCAGCGAGGGCAGGAACACGTTGGTCGCCAGCGCCGACATCGAGGTCGCCAGGACGAGGGTGAAGATGTGCGGCGGCGACGCCCGGTCGAGAAAGCCGGCCACGGCCGCCCCTCAGCCTTCGCCGCGGGAGGCGCACGCGTGGTCCCCCGCCCGGGGACGAGGGGCGTTGCGCTGCGCCGTCCTCATAGGCCGTCCGGCGCCATGTTGGGGCTCGTGCTTTCGGCGGCGGGCTTGCCCTTGCCGACGACCTGCTCGCGGTAGAGCGCGTAGAGGCCGGACAGGACGATGAACGACGCGCCGGCGATCATCGCCGTGCCGGGCACCTCGCCGAAGACCAGATAGCCGAGCACCAGCGCCCAGATCAGCGCGGTGTAGCGGAAGGGCGCGACGAAGGAGATCTCGCCCTCGCGCATCGCCATGATGATGAAGTGGTAGCCGACCAGCAGCAGCATGGCCGTCGTCAGCAGGAGGCCGAGCGATCCTGCGGAAACCGGGCCCCAGTCGCCCGACACCACGGTGATGAAGCCGCCGCAAAGCGCCACCATCAGCGCGGTCGAGGTCGAGACGAGCAGGGACGGCACCTCGCCGGGAATGTACCGGGTGATCAGGTCGCGCCCGGCGGCGAAGACCACGGAGCCGAGCGCGAGAAGCGAGTAGACGGTGAAGCCGTCGAAACCCGGCTGGACGATGATCATGACGCCGGTGAAGCCGAACAGGATGGCGAGCCACCGCCGCCAGCCCACTTCCTCGCCGAGGAACAGCGCCGCGCCCATGGTGACGGCGAGCGGCAGCGCCTGAAGCACGGCCGATGCGTTGGCCAGCGGCATATGGGCGAGCGCGCCGAGAAAGCACACGGTCGCCATCACCTCGCACAGCGCGCGCAGCGCCATCGTCGGGTGAAGCAACTGTCGCGGCCGCGCCAGCGCGCCGCGATGCCATGCGAGGACGAAGATCATCGCGGTGGCGAAGATGCCGCGAAGGAGCATCACCTGGCCGAGCCCCATCGACTCCATCAACAGCTTGATGATGGTGTCGTTGGCGGTGAACCCTGCCATGGCGATGACCATGAACAGGGCCGCACGCAGATTGGAGGAGATGGGCACTGGCCTGTCCGTCGCGTTGCTCGGTGTCCACCGTTCCTCTAGGCCGTGGCCCGGATTCGCGCAACGGATCAGCCATCCCGAATCATGATGCCATGGAATCCGGCCGGGAGAGCCCGCCGCGCGGCCCCGCTCTAGCCGCCGGTGACGCTCATGTGGCGCGAGACCGAAGGCCGGCGCGTGTTCCGGTCGATGATGAAATCGTGGCCCTTCGGCTTGCGCCCGATCGCCTCGTCGATGGCGCGCGCAAGCGCCTCATTGCCTTCCGAGGAACGCAGCGCCGCGCGCAGGTCGGCCGCGTCCTCCTGCCCGAGGCACATATAGAGCGTGCCCGTGCAGGTCAGCCGCACTCGGTTGCAGCTTTCGCAGAAATTGTGCGTCATCGGCGTGATGAAGCCGAGGCGGCCGCCCGTCTCGGCGACCGTGACGTAACGCGCCGGCCCGCCCGTGCGGTAGCCGGTGTCGATGAGGGTGAACTGCCGCTCGAGCTTCGCCCTGAGGATCGACAGCGGCAGGTACTGGTCGGTGCGGTCGGCGTCGATCTCGCCCATCGGCATCGTCTCGATGACGGTCAGGTCCATGCTGCGGCCGTGCGCCCAGCGCAGCATGTCCGGCAGCTCGTCCTCGTTGAAGCCCTTGAGCGCGACGGCGTTGAGCTTCACCTTCAGCCCCGCCGCTTGGGCGGCATCCAGCCCCGCCATCACCTTGCCGAGGTCGCCCCAGCGGGTGACGGCGCGGAATTTCCCGGGGTCGAGCGTGTCGAGCGAGACGTTGATGCGGCGTATCCCGCACGCGGCCAGCTCGTCGGCGAAGCGGGCGAGCTGGGAGCCGTTGGTCGTCAGCGTCAATTCGTCGAGCGCGCCGCTGTCGAGGTGGCGGGAAAGCTGGCGCACGAGGTGCATGACGTTCTTGCGCACCAGGGGCTCGCCGCCGGTGAGCCTCAGCTTCCTGACGCCCTTCTCGATGAAGACGCTGCACAGCCGGTCCAGCTCCTCGAGGCTGAGCAGGTCCCTCTTGGGCAGGAAGGCCATGTCTTCCGCCATGCAGTAGGTGCAGCGGAAGTCGCAGCGATCCGTCACCGAGACGCGCAGATAGCTGATTGCGCGCCCGAAGGGATCGATCATGCGCGGGCCGTTCATGCGTTTTGCGGGTCCTTTGGCTTCATCGTGTCGTCAGGGCAATGTCGGCCGCCGGGCGGGCAATTTCAAGATCATTGTCTTGCGGTCCTTTGGCGGCTTGTCATGCCGGCCATATTGGAGGAACTTCGGGGACCATGCGCGATTGACAAAGGTCAAGGAGCGGATGCGCCGCCACAGGCACAGTGAACCCGTCGGCGGCGTGAAACGCCGGAGCCCTCGGAGAAACACAGATGACTTACAAGACGATTCTCGCCGTTTTGCAGACCAGGGCCGATGCCGAACGGGTGCTCGACTGCGCCATACCGCTGGCCGTCCGCTACGGCGCTCACCTGATCGGGTTCCACGCCGAAGCCATGGCCATGCCCTACGTGTCGCCGATGGGGTTCCCCGATACCGACTTCATCGCCGCGAACGAGGAGGCGAACGAGCAGCGCACCGCCGAGCTCCGCGCCCTGTTCGAGGCGCGCTGCGCCAGCGAGGGCATCTCGCACGGCTGGCGCGCGATGACCAACATGTCGGGCGACAGCGCGGTGAGCGCGCTCGGCCTTGCCCGCGCCTGCGACCTGATCGTGGTGCAGCAGGCCGATCCGAACGCCGATTCCGGCCTTCTCGCCGATGTCGAGGCGCTGCTGTTCGAGAGCGGCCGGCCGGTCCTGTTCATTCCCTATGCGGTGTCCGTCGATTGCGCCTTCCGCAAAGTGCTGCTGGCCTGGAACGGCTCGCAGCAGGCGGCGCGCGCCGCCTTCGACGCGCTGCCGTTCATCCGCGCCGCCGAGGAGACGGAGGTTCTGTCGCTCGACGTCTCCGACGACGCCGACCAGGACGCGGCGGTCGCCGGGGCCGACATCGCCGCGGCGCTGGCCCGGCACGGGGCGAAAGTCACCTATTCGTCGGGCTTCTCCGCCGGAATCGGCGCGGGCGAGGCGATCGAGAACCGCATTGCCGACATGCGCGCCGACCTTCTGGTGATGGGCGCCTACAGCCAGTCGCGCCTGAAGGAGTTCTTCTTCGGCGGCGCGACCCGCACCTTGCTCCAGTCCATGCCCGTCGCGACGCTGATGTCGCGCTGACGCTAGCTCAGCCGACCGGCCGGAAGCTCATGCGCCTCTCGTTGAGGAAGCATGCCTTGCTGAAAAGCGACAGGTCGAGCGCGTTGGGCAGCCTGACGTCGGCGAGATCCGGCAGCGGTTTCGCCGCCGGGTCGTAGCTGCGGTCGATCTGGCTGATGAAGGCGAGGACGATGCCGCGCGCGCGGGCGAACGCCTTGAGCGAGCGGACCTGTTCGTCGAGCGCCGGCGTGTCGCGCCGCTGGTCGAGCAACTGGAGGTAGTCGATCGCCGCGAACGTCCCGGCGGGCGCGTCGGCCAGCGCCTCGACGACATGGCCGGCGCATATCGCCTCGGAATCGTCGAAGGTGAAGCGGGCGTCGAACTGCGCCGGCTCGACGCCGATGGCGCGGAAGCGCCTGGCCATGTCGCGCGGGGTGTATTCCAGCGAGAAGAACACGCTGCAGCGGCCGGCCCGCATCGCCTCGACCGCCAGCTTCAGCCCCATCAGCGTCTTGCCCTGGCCCGGCCTTGCGCCGATCAGCAGAAGGTCGCCGGGAACGAGGCCGCGAAACACCGCGTCCGCGGCGATGCCGTCGTCGGGCTTTTTCTGCTGGTGGAAGGCGAGCATGCTCCAGCTTACGAACCCTTCCTCGCGCGCGACGCGGTCGAGCGCGGCGTGAAGCGGAATGCCGTGCGCGCGCGAAAGCAGCTTCGCGCGCCGTTTCAGGCGATGAGCGGGGGCGGACGGTTTCATTTTCAAACAACCTCCTGATGCGAGCCGGTCCTGCAATCCCTCCTTATGCGCGATGCTCGAACAGTCGGTGGTGAGGTCGATCGCCCTGCATTAAGAATGCTTCCCCGTGCGGAGGGAGGAGGCGCGGGCCGCGCCGCCGGCCAGTCTATGGCGAGTCGGGCGGGCCGGGAAGCGGGATCGCCGCGTGGGCGGCCCTTGCCAAAGGCCAGCGGTTCCGGCTAATCCAAACTGCATTCCACACCAGCCGGAGTGCGCCGATGTCCCTTCCCGAAAAGGCTTTTCCCGTTTCCTGGGACCAGTTCCACCGCGACGCGCGCGCGCTCGCCTGGCGGCTGGCCGGCATCAACGCCGAATGGCGGGCCATCGTGTGCATCACCCGCGGCGGGCTGGTGCCGGCGGCGGTGATCGCGCGCGAGCTGGGCATCCGCCTGATCGAGACGGTCTGCATCGCCTCCTACCACGACTACACCGAGCAGGGCGAAATGAAGGTCCTGAAGGAAGTGGTGCCCGGCCTTCTGGAAAACGAGGGCGCGGGCGTTCTCATCATCGACGACCTGACCGACACCGGCAAGACCGCCTCGATCGTGCGGGCGATGATGCCGAAGGCGCATTTCGCCGCTGTCTACGCCAAGCCCAAGGGCAGGGCGGTGATCGACACCTTCATCACCGAGGTGTCGCAGGACACTTGGATCTATTTCCCGTGGGACATGGGATTCGCCTACCAGAAGCCGATCGCCGAGGATCATCGCTCCTGAGCCGGGCCGAACTTTGCCGAACCTTGCCCGGGGCTTGCCGATGCGCCACACCTGACGCCGTTTGGCCCGCCTCGTCCGGGGAATTGCACATTTTTTCCTTTATCTTCACATAATTGCGCGTAATCTCGATTCTTGAATTCCATTCATTCGGGATGAAAGGCCGGTGATGATCGGGCGCAGCAGGCTGAGTCTGCTCAGGGAGAGAATCCGTCGTTTCCTCGGAGGCGTGCCGCCGCACGTCCAGGTGGCGGCGCTTCCCTGGCGGGTGAGCGGCGAGGGAAGCCACGAGGTGCTGCTGGTGACGAGCCGCGGCACCGGCCGCTGGGTGCTGCCCAAGGGCTGGCCCGAGAAGAGCGAGCCGCTGCACGAGGCCGCCGCCCGCGAGGCGGCCGAGGAGGCAGGCGTGGCCGGGCCGGTCAAGCCCGCCGAGATCGGCCGTTTCTACTACGGCAAGGTTTCGCCGACGGGCGCGCGCCGCCGCTGCGAGGTGCGCGTGTTCCCGCTCGAGGTCGAAAGCGTCGCCGACAAGTGGCCGGAGCGCAAGCAGCGCAAGCGCCACTGGTTCACGCCGCAGGAGGCCGCCGGTCTCGTCGCCGAGGTCGAGCTGCGCGAGCTGATCGCCTCCTTCGCCACTAATCCACGAAAATTTGCCGCCTAACGATGTCTTCCGGCTCTCGCCGCTTGAGATAGTTTGCCGGCATGCCTAGAGCGATAGGACGAGCGCGCTGGCCGCGCGGGTCCGAAGTCTGCGCTCTGGGAAAACCGATGAACGAATTCGCCGCCGAGACGCGCAAGAAGACGCTCGACAAGGACCTCGAAAAGCTCGCCCATGTCGAGGAGGCCGCGAGCTTCGTCGCCCGCGGGCTGGTCGCGCCGGGGCTGGGGCTGCTGTTCCTCGCGCTGTCGGGCATCGTCGCCGCGCTGTTCGTGATGGGCGAGCCCGGCTCGGTCGTCATCATCGCCGCCGCGGCCATCGGCGGCTACATGGCGCTCAACATCGGCGCCAACGACGTGGCCAACAATGTCGGCCCGGCGGTCGGCGCCAAGGCGCTGACCATGGGCGGGGCACTCGCCATCGCCGCCGTGTTCGAGAGCGCCGGCGCGCTCATCGCCGGCTCGGACGTGGTGACGACGATCTCCAGCGGCATCGTCGATCCCGCGGCCGTGGCCGACAAGGGCATGTTCATCCGCCTGATGCTGGCGGCGCTGATCGCCTCCGCCTTGTGGATCAACCTCGCGACGTGGATCGGCGCGCCGGTCTCGACCACGCATTCGGTGGTCGGCGGCGTCGCCGGGGCCGGCATCGCCGCGGCGGGCTTCGCCGCCATCGACTGGGCGACCATGGGCGGCATCGCCGCGAGCTGGGTGGTCTCGCCGATGCTCGGGGCGCTGTTCGCCACCGCCTTCCTCGCCTTCATCAAGGCCAACATCATCTACCGCGAGGACAAGATCGCGGCCGCGCGCCTGTGGGTGCCGCTGCTGATCGCGGTCATGGCCGGGGCCTTCGGCGCCTATCTCGCCACCAAGGGGCTGAAGCGGGTCGTCTCGATTTCCGGGCTGCAGATCTTCGTGCTCGGCATCGGCTGCTTCGTCATGGTCTGGGGGCTGGCCAAGATCGGCATCGAGAGGCAGGCGGCCGAACTCGAGAACCGCAACCAGTCGCTGCGCAAGCTGTTCCGCCTGCCGCTGATCTTCTCCGCCGCGCTGCTGTCCTTCGCCCACGGCGCGAACGACGTCTCCAACGCGGTCGGCCCGCTCGCCGCGATCGTCCATGCGGCGTCGGGCGAGGAATCGTCCGTCGTCGGCATCCCGCTGTGGGTGATGGTCATCGGCGCCTTCGGCATCTCGCTCGGCCTCGTCCTGTTCGGGCCGAAGTTGATCCGCATGGTCGGCGGCCAGATCACCAAGCTCAACCCGATGCGCGCCTTTTGCGTCGCGCTGTCGGCGGCCATCACCGTCATCGTCGCCTCGTGGTTCGGCCTGCCGGTCAGCTCCACCCATATCGCGGTCGGCGCGGTGTTCGGCGTCGGCTTCTTCCGCGAGTGGTACACGGCCAACTCGCCGCGCCGGCGCGCCTATCTGGAGCGCAAGGGCAACAAGGCGCGCGCCGCCCGCAAGCAGGGCAAGGCCCAGGCGCAGGTACAGGACGACGCCGAAGCGGGCGGCGCGGCGATCGGTGATCCCGACATCGACGACGTGCCGGTCTCGCGCGAGGAGATCGCGCGCCGCAGGCTCGTGCGCCGCGCCCACGTCATGACCATCGCCACCGCCTGGGTGACGACGGTGCCCGCCTCGGCGGCGCTGGCGGCCGTCATATTCCTGTTGCTCAGCCTCCTTACCTGATGGGGAAAACGGCGGCGCATTCTCCCCGCTATCCACATTCCTGCACACAAGATGTTGGGGGCGTCGCCCTCGGCAAAACGAGTTCTTGACGGGGCACGGCGAGTCGCTTTTTATGGCGCTCGTGTCCGCGTTCCGGATGCGGCCGGAAAGTCTGTCTTTCGGCCTTTTTCCAGATCTGTGCGAGTTTACCAGGGTCCGGCCGCCTCGTGGCGGCGGCCGGGAGAGGGGTTTTCTTGCCCTCTCGAGTGGGCGATCCTGCCGCCCGGTGGCTAGCGTAAATTTCCTGTTAACACTATATTTAGTGTTTTAAATCAGGATAAATGCTAGATATGTGGTTAGCCGGTGTCGCAAGCACCGCTGGCAGGGGCGCCGGAAGGCGCGTTGGGGCAAGCGTTCGAGGGTGCCTGCGTTCATGCCGCCGATTCGGGGAACCCGCCCCGCCGGGCAAGCCGGACAACGGGAATTTTCCGCCGCGGGGATGCGGCGGGCAGGGGCTGACGGGACGTGGACGAGGGATGCTGTTCCCGCAGCCGAAAGACACTATATTTAGGATAGGGACTGAGAAGAGATGCGCATCGAACGTCGTTTCACGAAGGAAGGGCAGTCGCCTTACGCGGAGATCGAATTCCGCAAGGCGCTGAGCGAGATTCGCAACCCGGACGGCTCCGTGGTCTTCCGCCTCGCCGACATCGACGTGCCGGCGCAGTTCTCCCAGGTCGCGGCCGACATCCTGGCGCAGAAATATTTCCGCAAGGCCGGCGTGCCCGCGCGCCTGAAAAGGGTCGAGGAGAACGACGTTCCTTCCTTCCTGTGGCGGTCCGAGGCCGACGAGGCGGCGCTGGCCGAGCTGCCCGAGGACGAGCGTTACGGCTCGGAAACCGACGCGCGGCAGGTGTTCGACCGGCTCGCCGGCACCTGGGCCTACTGGGGCTGGAAGGGCGGCTATTTCAAGGCCGAAGAGGACGCGCTCACCTTCCGCGACGAGCTCGCCTACATGCTCGCCACCCAGCGCGTCGCGCCCAACTCGCCGCAATGGTTCAACACCGGCCTTCACTGGGCCTACGGCATCGACGGTCCCGGGCAGGGGCACTATTACGTCGATCCCTTCACCGGCAAGCTGACCCGCTCGGCCTCGGCCTACGAGCATCCGCAGCCGCATGCCTGCTTCATTCAGGCCGTGGGCGACGACCTCGTCAACGAGGGCGGCATCATGGATCTGTGGGTGCGCGAGGCGCGCCTGTTCAAGTACGGCTCCGGCACCGGCTCCAACTTCTCGCACCTGCGCGGCGAGGGCGAGAAGCTGTCGGGCGGCGGCAAGTCCTCCGGCCTGATGAGCTTCCTCAAGATCGGCGACCGCGCCGCCGGCGCCATCAAGTCGGGCGGCACCACGCGCCGCGCCGCCAAGATGGTCGTGGTCGACGCCGACCATCCCGACATCGAGGCCTATATCGACTGGAAGGTGAACGAGGAGCAGAAGGTCGCCGCCCTCGTCACCGGCTCGAAGATCGTCAAGCAGCACCTCGCCGCGATCATGAAGGCCTGCGTCAACTGCGAAGGCAGCAATGACGACTGCTTCGACCCGGCGATGAACCCGGCGCTGAAGCGCGAGATTCGCGCGGCGAAGAAGAACGCGGTGCCGGAGAACTACATCAAGCGCGTCATCCAGTTCGCGAAGCAGGGCTACACCTCGATCGAGTTCAAGACCTACGATACCGACTGGGATTCGGAGGCCTATCTCACCGTTTCCGGCCAGAACTCGAACAATTCGGTCTCGCTCAAGGACGATTTCCTGCGCGCCGTGGAGGCGGATGGCGAGTGGAACCTGATCCGCCGCATCGACGGCAAGGTCCACAAGACGCTGAAGGCGCGCGAATTGTGGGAGAAGATCGGCTACGCTGCCTGGGCGAGCGCCGATCCCGGCCTCCACTTCAACACGACGATGAACGACTGGCACACCTGCCCGGCGGCCGGCCCAATCCGCGCGTCGAACCCGTGCTCGGAATACATGTTCCTCGACGACACGGCCTGCAATCTCGCCTCGATCAACCTCTTGCCCTATCGCAATAGCGACGGCACCATCGACATCGCCGCCTATGAGCACACGGTCCGGCTGTGGACCATCGTGCTGGAAATCTCGGTGATGATGGCGCAGTTCCCGTCGTGGAAGATCGCCAAGCTGTCCTACGAGTACCGCACGCTCGGTCTCGGCTTCGCCAATATCGGCGGCCTCCTGATGACCTCCGGCATCCCCTACGATTCCGACGAGGGCAGGGGCCTGTGCGGCGCGCTGACCGCGCTGATGACCGGCGTCGCCTACGCCACCTCGGCCGAGATGGCGTCCGAGCTCGGCGCGTTCCCGGAATATCCGGTCAACGCCCCGCACATGCTGCGCGTGATGCGCAACCACCGCCGCGCCGCCTATGGTGAGACGGAAGGCTACGAGAAGCTGTCGGTCAACCCGGTGCCGCTCGACGAGACCCATGTCTGGCAGAAGGAGCTGGTCGAGCACGCCCGCGCCGCCTGGGACCGCGCCATCGACCTCGGCGCCGAATACGGCTTCCGCAACGCGCAGGCCACCGTCATCGCGCCGACCGGCACGATCGGCCTCGTCATGGACTGCGACACCACCGGCATCGAGCCCGACTTCGCGCTGGTCAAGTTCAAGAAGCTGGCCGGCGGCGGCTACTTCAAGATCATCAACCGCGCCGTGCCGGAGGCGCTGCGCACGCTCGGCTACTCCGAAAGCCAGATCGCCGAGATCGAGGCCTATGCTGTCGGCCACGGCAACCTGAACCAGGCGCCGGGCATCAATCCGGGCTCGCTGAAGGCCAAGGGCTTCACCGACGAGAAGATCGAGGCGCTCAACGCGGCCACGGCCTCGGCCTTCGACATCAAGTTCATCTTCAACAAGTGGACGCTGGGCGAGGATTTCTGCCGCGACGTTCTCGGCTTCACCGACGAGCAGCTCAACGATTTCTCGTTCGAGATCCTGCCGGCGCTGGGCTTCTCCCGGAAGGACATCGAGGCCGCCAACATCCATGTCTGCGGCGCGATGACGCTGGAGGGCGCACCCCATCTGAAGGACGAGCACCTGCCCGTCTTCGACTGCGCCAATCCCTGCGGCAAGGTCGGCAAGCGTTATCTTTCGGTCGAGAGCCACATCCACATGATGGCTGCGGCGCAGCCCTTCATCTCGGGCGCCATCTCCAAGACGATCAACATGCCGAACGAGGCGACCGTCGACGACTGCAAGAGCGCCTACATGCTGTCGTGGAAGCTGGCGCTGAAGGCCAACGCGCTCTACCGCGACGGCTCGAAGCTCTCGCAGCCGCTCAACGCCTCGCTGATCTCCGACGACGAGGACGAGGCCGACGAGCGCGCCGAGGAGCTGGTCGCCCAGCCCGCCGCCGCCCGCGTGGCGCAGGTGACGGAGAAGATCGTCGAGCGCGTCATCGAGAAGGTGGTGCGCGACCGAGAGAAGCTGCCGAACCGCCGCCAGGGCTACACCCAGAAGGCGGTGATCGGCGGCCACAAGGTCTATCTGCGCACCGGCGAGTTCGGCGATGGCCGCCTCGGCGAGATATTCATCGACATGCACAAGGAGGGCGCGGCCTTCCGGGCGATGATGAACAACTTCGCCATCGCCATCTCGCTCGGCCTGCAATACGGCGTGCCGCTCGAGGAATATGTCGAGGCCTTCACCTTCACCCGCTTCGAGCCGGCCGGCATCGTCCAGGGCAACGACGCGGTGAAGAACGCGACGTCGATCCTCGACTACGTGTTCCGCGAGCTGGCGATCTCCTATCTCGGCCGCCACGACCTTGCCCATGTCGACACGTCGGACTTCTCCAACACCACGCTCGGCAAGGGCATCCAGGAGGGCAAGACCAACCTGATCTCGACCGGCTGGACGCGCGGCTACAAGCCGACGCTGGTGGCCGGCACGGGTGGCTCGGGTGGCGCGGGCGGCGAGCCCAAGGGTGCTTCCGGTTCCGCGCCGCGCGCATCCGCCTCCGGCGGCGCGACGGTGACGGCCATCGGCGCGGCCACTGCCCGCAAGCTCGACGCGGAGACGGGCGTCGTCACCGCCTTCCGCCGCGACTACGAGGAGCGGGCGAAGGAACTGGCCGAGGAAGCGGCGATCGAGGAGCAGCTCGAGACCGCCGCCGACGAGCTGTTCACCGAGATGGCCGCGAAGGAGGCCGCTGACGCCAAGGCGCTCGCCGCCGAGCGCCGGGTGCAGGCGATGATGCAGGGCTATACCGGCAACATGTGCACCGAGTGCCAGAACTTCACCATGGTCCGCAACGGCACCTGCGAGAAGTGCGACACCTGCGGCTCGACCAGCGGCTGCTCGTGAGGCCGACGCGGCGCGCGTCTGAAACATGCGCGTGAGACAATGAAAACGGCGGGCTGACCGGATGGTCACCCGCCGTTTTCATTCGCGTTTTCAGCCGGTTGCCGCTTCAAGGCGCGGCCGAAACGCCGCACGATCCTCCGGATTCGCCTCCTGCGCTTCGGCGATATGATCCGGGATCAGAAGCGGCCCGTCACCTGGATGCCGAACGATCTTCCGTCGCCGATCGTGGCGTAGGTTCCGCCCGACGAGATGCTGGTCAGGTACTGCTCGTCGAAGAGGTTCTTGGCGAAGGCGGTGAAGGTCAGGTTCTCGGTCTCGTAGCCGATCTGGGCGTTGACCAGCGTGAACGGGTCGACGGACAGCGCCGGCGTGTTGGAGATGTTGCCCTTGCTGTAATAGCCGTCGGTATAGGACACGTCCGCCCCGGCGAAGAAGCCGGATTCGTGGCGCCATATCGCGCCGAGCGAGGCGGTCACGGCCGGCGCTTCGGTGAAGCTGTTTCCTTCCAGGCTGTTGCCGGCTTCGTCGACGCCCTCGTCGAAGCGGGTCTTCAGCAGGCCGAGGCCGGCGAAGAGCTCCAGATTGGGCGAGGCGTTCCAGCGCGCCTCGATCTCCGCGCCGTAGGAGTGCGATCTGGCGGCGTTGACCGTGATCGTGTGGAACGGGAACCGGAAGTCGAAGGCGACCGGAATCTGCTGGTTGCGATAGTCGTTGTAGAAGACGTTGGCGCTGAGATGCAGCCGCTCGTCGAGCCAGCGCGAGCGGTAGGCGAGCTCGTAGGACCACACAGACTCGGCCTCGACCTCGTTGATCGCCGTCGAGCCGATCACCAGCTCGGAAAAGCCCGGCCTGTAGCCGCGGCTGACCGTCGCCGCCAGCGTCTGGTCCTCGGTCAGCTTGAAGGCGAGGCCGATCTTCGGCAGGAAGGCGGTGTTGGCGATGGAGCTCTTCTCGTCCATCGACGCCGCGAAATCCGTGAAATCCGTCACGTCGAGCAACTGGCCGGCATAGTTGCTCGACACCTTGTCGTAGAGCAGCCGGCCGCCGGCGAGCAGCGTCCACCTGTCGGCGAAGTCGTAGCGGACATCGGCATAGGCCGCGATCGATTCGCTCTTGTTCTCTGCGTCCAGCCGCTGGTACGGCGTCCGGGTGCCGCCGCCGGACAGGAAGGCCACGAGGTTGCTCGCATCGACCGGGTCCGCGCCCTGTTCGATCAGCATGCCCACCAGCGCAAAATTCTGCACGTCGATGTTCGAGTTGATGCCCATCGTGGAGCGGCCGGCATAAACGCCGAACACGCCGGAGAACGGCGAGTCCGGCGAATCGTAGGTGAAACGCAGGTCCTGCGAGAAATCGCCGCCGTCTCGGATGTCGTCGCGCACGAGGATGGAGGACGCCGGCGAGGTGATGTCCACCTTGGTGTCGACGAAGGAGGTGACGGATTTCGCCGTCCAGTCGGGCGTCAGCTCGTAGGTCAGGTCCGCCGTGTAGCGGTTGACCTTCGTGTCGCGGAACTCGGCCGCGCTCATGGCCACGTCGTCGAAGACGCGGTCGAAATAGTCCGGGCCGGTCACCAGCGCCCATGCTGGCTTGTCATGGGTGTGGCTGACGGTGAACAGGCCGGTGAAGCCGGGCAGGAAGTCCGGTGTGAACAGCAGCTTGCCGCGGAACTCCTCGAACTCGTCCTCGCCGAGCGAGGCGAGGGCGGGATCGACATAGGTGATGTCCTTCTTGTCGCGGAACACCTGCCCCGACAGGCGAAACGCGAGCTGGTCCTTGAAGATCGGCGCCGAGAGCGCGAACGCGCCGGACTTCATGTCGTCGGTGTCGGCAAGGCCCTCGACGATGAACTCCGGCTCCCATGTCGGGTCCTTGGTCTTGATGACGACGGCGCCGGCGAGGGCGTTGCGCCCCTGGAGAGTGGATTGCGGCCCGCGCAGCACCTCGATCTGCTCGACGTCCCAGATTCCGCGCGTGCCGCGCCGGGTCGCCTCGATGCCCTGCTCGGCGCCGTCGACGGTGACGGAAATCACCGGGTTGGAGCGGCTCGGCTGGGTCGCACCCTCGGCGTTGTTGCCGCGGATGACGATGTTGGTGTTGCCGTCCCCGGTCTCGAAGGCGCGGATGTTCGGCGCGCTGTTCAGCGCCTGGCCGAGCGTCTTGCGGACATGGGCGTCGAGCTCCTCGCTGGTGACGACCTCGACGCTGGTATAGGTGGTGAAGGGATCGCGGGCGAACTTCTCGCCGCCGACGATGATGGTGTCGAGGACGATGGCGTCGTCCTGCGCGGTCGCGTCCTCCTGCGCCATCGCGACGGACGCGCCGCCGAGAAGGGTCGTTATCGCGATGACCCAGCTTGCGGTGTTGCCGGCCAGACGCCTGCTTGCGGATGTCGATCTCATGTCCCGATGGTCCCCGGATGCCAGATTGCCCAAGTGAAAGCGATGTTCGCCTCACTTACTTAGCAAAACATGAGAAAATCAATCATATTATATGGCAAGCCGTACGAGCGTCGCCGGTGTCACTTGTCTGCAACAGGGGCGCGTGCCTTAAGCGCCGGCACGCAAAGGGGTTTTCCGGTGAACGGGTCGACGAGGACCGAGCAGGCGAGTCCGAAGACGTCCTCGATCGTCTGCGCGTTCATCAGCTCTTCGGCGCGGCCGTGGGCGACGAGGCGGCCCGCCTTGAGGAAGGCGATCCGGTCGGCGTAGCGGGCGGCGAGGTTGAGGTCGTGGAGCACCGCGACCACGGTCTTGCCGCGCGCGCCGGCAAGCTCGCGCATCAGCTCGAGGACTTCGACCTGATGGGCAAGATCGAGATAGGTCGTCGGCTCGTCGAGAAGCAGGATGTCGGTCTCCTGCGCGAGCGTCATGCTGATCCATGCGCGCTGGCGCTGCCCGCCGGAGAGGCTTTCGAGCAGCCGGTCCTTGAGGTGCAGCGCGCCGGTCTGCGCCAGCGCATCGGCGCACGCCTTCTCGTCGGCCGCGCTCCAGCGGCTGAACAGCGAGCGGTGGGGATAGCGGCCCTGCCGGACGAGCTCGGCCACGGTCATGCCCTCCGGGGCGGCGGTTCCCTGGCCCAGCACGCCGATGCGCCGGGCGAGCTGCCGCGCGGAGAGCCCGTCGATGGGCCGGCCGTCGAGCGCGACCGTGCCGCCGCGCAGCGGCAAAAGCCGCGCCAGCGCGCGCAACAGGGTGGACTTGCCGCTGCCGTTCGGCCCGAGGAGGGCGGTGAAGCTGCCCTTCTCGACCGCGAGGTCGAGATCCCGGACGACGACGCTGCGGCCGTAGCCGATCGAGACGGACTGCGCGGCGAGAGCGGGTTGCGTTGGCATGTCAGGCCCGGCGCCTCCACATGAGATAGATGAAGAACGGCGCTCCGAGGATCGCCGTCGTCAGGCCGACCGGGAGCTGGGCCGGGGCGATGACGGTGCGGCCGGCGAAATCGGCGCAGATGACGAGCAGCGCCCCGACGAGCGCCGAGACGGGAACCAGCCGCGCATGGGCATGGCCGACGAGGCGCCGCGCGATGTGGGGCGCGACGAGGCCGATGAAGCCGACGAGCCCGGCGGCCGAGACGGCGGCCCCACAGGCCAGCGCGCACAGGAGCATCATCGCCGCCCGCGCCCGGTCGACGCGCTGGCCGAGGCCGCGCGCCGCGAGGTCGTCGAAGGTCAGGACGTCCAGCTCGCGCGACAGCAGCCAGATCAGCGCCACCGGCGGCGCGACCCATGCCAGCGTCACGGCCAGCTTTTCCCACGAGCTGTCGTAGACGCTGCCCGCCAGCCACACCATGGCCTGCTGCATCCTCGTCACCTCGCCGAATGTCGAGATGAACGTCGCCGCGGCCCCGGCCAGCGCGTTGAGGCCGATGCCGACGAGAACGATGCGCATGGCCGACGTTCCCCTGCGCCACGACAGGAGGTAGAGCAGCACCGTCATCGCCAGCGCGCCGAGAAAGCTCAGCCACGGCAGAAGGTGCAGCGAGCGCCCCTCGAAATGGACGATGACGACGACGGCGGCGAGCGCGGCCCCGCTGTTGATGCCCAGTATGCCCGGCTCGGCCAGCGGATTGCGCATGATCGCCTGGGTCACGGCCCCGGCGACGGCAAGCGCGACGCCGACGACCATGCCGAGCAGGAGCCGCGGCAGCCGGAACTCCATGACCACCAGCGCGGCCTGCGCGTTCGCCTCGCCGCCGGTGAGGATGCGCGCGATCTCGGGCAGGGCGACCGGATAGTCGCCATGCGACAGCGCCGCCGCCGAGACGGCGACGATGGCGAGGAGGAGGGCGGGGACGAGCAGCCTCATCGCAGGCCCGTCCGGCTGCGGGCGAGATGGATGAAGAACGGCGCGCCGATCAGCGCCATGGTGACGCCGACCGGCACGTCGCTGGCCGGCAGGAGATGGCGCAACGCCGCGTCGGAGACCACCACCAGCAGCGCCCCGCCGGCGGCGCAGAAGGGAATGATCCAGCGATAGTCGGTCCCGGCGGTCAGCCTGACGATATGCGGGACGACGAGGCCGACGAAGCCGACGGGGCCGGCGAGCGCCACCGCCGAGCCGGCGAGCACGATGACGCAGGCTCCGCAGACGAGATTCCACAGCGCGAGGTTCTGCCCGAGCGCCCGTGCCACGTCCGCGCCGAGGCTCAGCGTCGTCACCTGCCCCGATATGACCACCGCGGCGGCGAGGCCGAGGACGGTGTAGGGCAGGACCGCGAGCACCGAGGACATTTCCGGCGCGGCCAGCGAGCCGGCCGTCCACAGCCGCACGGCGCTCAGCGTCCTCGCGTCGAAGATCAGGATCGCCGCCGTCAGCGAGGCGAGGAAGGTGGCGAAGATCGCGCCAGAGAGGGCGAGCTTGACCGGCGTCGCCCCGCCGGGGCCGGTCGAGGCGATGGCGAAGACCAGCGCGGCCGCTACGCCCGCGCCGGCGAAGGCGTACCAGATATGCGCCTCGCGCGACGGCGAGCCGAGGAAGACGAGCGCCAGCACCACCGCGAAGGCCGCGCCGGCATTGATGCCGAGGATGCCCGGCGAGGCGAGGGGGTTGCCGGTCATCGCCTGAAGGATCGCCCCGGCGACGGCAAGCGAAGCGCCGACGATCATCGCCGAGACGATGCGCGGCACCCGCACCGTGGCGACGACGAGATGCTCGCGCGAGCTGTCCGGCTGCGCCAGCGCCGCGACGATGTCACTGAACGCGATCGGCGCGCTGCCGATGGTCGCCGCCCAAGCCGAGGCGGCGGCGAGCAGCAGGACGAGCAGCGCAAGGGCGGCCGGGCGCCGGTTCATGTCAGGCGCCGGGCCGGCGTTGGCCCCGGCAGAGGACGGGCTCCCGGCTCACTGCTTGCTAACGATGTAGCGTTCGATGTCGTCGAGGACCTTCTGGGCGGAGCCGACGCCGTTGAACTCCATCCATGTCGCCGGGTCGACCCGATATACCCGCCCGGCCTGCACCGCCGGCAGTTGCTGCCACAGCGGGTTGCCCAGGACCTCTTCCAGCCGGCCGTCGGTGTCGGAGGTGTTCGTGCCGCCGACGATGTAGAGCAGCACGTCGCCGTCGAGCCCGGCGAGCTGCTCCCAGTCCGGCCGCTTCAGGGTCTCGGTGCCGTCGGAGGTTTCGTAGGCAGTCCGCCTGACGCCCGCCTCGCGCAGCACCGCGAAGGGCGCATAGGCGTTGGGCGCGTCGAGATAGACCTGGAAATCCCAAGAGGTGATCCTGACGACGGAAACCGTGAGGTCTTGAGGTATCTCGGCGCGGATCCGCGCGACGCGGCTTTCGTAGTCCGCGAGCACGTCCTCCGCTTTCCTGTCGCTGCCCGAAACCTCGATCAGCGCGCGAAGATAGTCCTTCCAGTCCTCGGCGGTGATGAAGGCGGCCGGCGCGACCCGGGAGGCCAGCGCAAGGGCGTTTTCGCCGAGGAACCCGCTGCCGAGGATGAGGTCGGGCTGGAGGCCGATGATCTTCTCGATGCTCGGTTCGGTCAGGCTTCCGAGGTTTTCGACGGAAAGGCTCTCGGCCTTCTCGCGCAACGCCTCGTCGCTCATGCCGAAGAGAGGCGCGCCGGCGACCGGCAGCCCGAGCTCGATCGCCATGCCGAGCGTGTAGCCGGCATCGAGCGAGACGATGCGCTGCGGCTTGTCGGGAACGCAGGCGGGCGCGGGCATGACGTGCGGGCTGTCGACGAGACGCCCCGCGCACGCGGCCGACGCGGCCGTCGGGACGAGGAAGCCGGCGATGAGGGCGAACAGGAAGCGGAATGCCATGGCGGGCCGATAAAACTTGAGTGTCGATGTCGACAATGACTAGCCTCGCGGCCGGGCCTAATCAACCCGGGATTTGCCGCCTGCGGCAAAGGGGGAAAGAGCCGGCCCCGTTGCGCCTTCCCGGCCTATCGCGTCCAGTAGACGGCCGCGCGCGTTTCGGTCTTCGCGAGGCCGCGCTCGGCCATCAGCCGGCGCGCCGCCGCCGTTTCGGCGCGTTCGCCGGCGAACCACACGAACCGGTCGGCAGAGGGGATCTCCAGCGCCGCAAGCGCCTCGACGAGGCCGGCGTCCGCCCCGCGCACCAGCCAGCGGAGGGCGACGCCGCGCGGCCGCTCCATCTCCTGGATGTCCCCGGGATCGCCGATCATGATCGTGGCGACGCCGTTGCCGTCCTCCGGCATGGCCTCGAGGATACGGGCGATGGCCGGCAGCGCGGTCTCGTCGCCGAACAGCGCCATCCAGCCGGCCCTGGGATACCACTCGCCGCCCGGCCCCATGATCGCGATCTGCGCGCCCGGCAGCAGGGTCTCGCACCATGTCGTCACCCGCCCGCCGGGATGGGCGAACACGTCGAACTCGAACGTTCCCGCCTTGGTGTCGATGGTGCGGACGGTGTAGACCGGCCGGTGCCAGGCGCCCATGCCGCCCGGCCATTCCGTGCGGCCGGCCTCGTTCATCACCGGCCATTCGCCCGCATGCTCCGCCGGCGGAAAGAGCAGGCGGAAATGCAGCCCCTCACGGGCGAAACGCTCGACCGACGGGCCCGACAGGCACACGCGATAATAGGACGGCGTCATGCGCCGGCACGAGACGACGGCCATGAACGTCATGTTGGGCGGGTTCGCCCCGGTCTCGGCGAACGACCAGCGCCGGTCCGGGCAGAGCGCGGCCTCGTCGAGCGGCCGGTCGATCGCCTCCTGAAGCGAGTGAAGCCGGGCGCGGTCGCTCGCGCTCAGCGTCAGGCGCACGCCGTCGGCCTCGCGCGCCGCCACGACCTCGCCCCACGGCAGGGTCAGCATCAGCCCGTCCTCGCGCTCCTCGACGGGCAGGCCGCGAAGCGCCGCGCCCGCCTTCAGCAGCATGAACGCGCTTTCGGGGGCGAGGGTCAGCAGGGTGGTCGTCTGGAGCAAGTCGGTGTTTCCTGGGCCGGTGCGTCGCGCCTAGATAGCCGCGTCGGGCCGCGATCCAAAGCGTTTTGTCGCGAACGCGGCGCGATACGGAGGGCAGGGCGGCCGCGATGGCGGCCGTCGCGCAATCCCCGAGGGAAAGCGGCGCTGCCGGCCAGAAATCGGTTTTGTACCGCGGTTTTTCCCCGCTATGCTGGGTTTCCCGGCCCTCGCGTCGCGAGACAGTCATTTCCGGCCGCAACAGGACAGTCAGCAAATTGCCGCAACGAAACTCCACGCTCGCGCCCTTCCAGCACATGAATTTCCGGGTGCTGTGGACGGCGACGCTGGCGTCCAATCTCGGTGGCCTCGTCCAGGCCGTCGGGGCGGGCTGGATGATGACGACGCTGACCAGCTCCCACGTCATGGTCGCGCTGGTGCAGGCGGCGACGGCGCTTCCCCTGATGCTGTTCTCGCTGGCTGCCGGCGCGCTCGCCGACAATTTCGACCGCCGCACCGTGATGCTGATCGCGCAAGGCCTGATGATGGCGGCGTCCGCCACCCTTGCCGCCCTTGCGCTCTTCGACATGCTGACGCCGTGGACGCTGCTGGCCATCACCTTCCTGATCGGCTGCGGCACCGCGCTCCACAACCCGTCGTGGCAGGCCTCGATGGGCGACCTCGTCCCGCGCGAGGTGCTGCCGGAAGCGGTGACGCTGAACAGCATGGGCTTCAACATGATGCGCAGCGTCGGCCCGGCCATCGGCGGCACGATCGTGACGGTGGCCGGCGCGAGCACCGCCTTCATCGTCAACGCCGTCAGCTACGTGCCGCTGATCGCGGCGCTGGTGATATGGAAGCCGGCGCCGCGCCAGACGGCGCTGCCGCGCGAGCATTTCTTCAGCGCCATGTCGGCCGGGCTGCGCTACGTGGCGATGTCGCCCAACCTTCTCACGGTCATCCTCCGCTCGTTCCTGTTCGGCTTCGCCGCGATCGCGCCCCTGGCGCTGATGCCGGTGATCGCGACCAGCCTGCCGGGCAGCAGCGCGCTCGTCTACGGGACGCTGCTGGGCGCCTTCGGCATCGGCGCCATCCTCGGCGGCATGGCGAACACCCGCGTGCGCGAGCGGTTGAGCAACGAGGTCATCGTCCGCGCGGCCTGCGTGGGTTTCGCCGCGGCCATCGTCGGGATCGCGCTCAGCCCGAGCGTCGTTCTCAGCCATCTCCTGCTGCTGCCGGCGGGCATGTGCTGGGTGCTGGCGCTGTCGCTGTTCAACGTCACCGTGCAGCTCTCGACGCCGCGCTGGGTCGTCGGCCGGGCGCTGTCGCTCTACCACACCATGACCTTCGGCGGCATGGCGATCGGCGCGTGGGTGTGGGGCATGCTGGCCGACCGGTTCGGCCCGCCGTCGTCGCTCGCCATCGCCGGCGGCGCGCTCGTCCTCACCGCGCTGGCGGGCCTGCGCCTGAAAGTCCCCGAATTCGGCTCGCTCAACCTGACGCCGCTCGCCCAGTTCCGCGAGCCGCGGCTGCGCCTCGGGCTCAAGGCGCGCAGCGGCCCGATCCTGATCATGGTCGACTACGTCATCGCCCACGAGGACGTTCCGGCGTTCCTCGCGGCGATGAGCGAGCGGCGGCGGATCCGCATTCGCGACGGCGCCAAGCAGTGGGTGCTGCTGCGCGACCTCGAGGACCCGACGATCTGGACCGAGAGCTATCACGTCCCGACCTGGGTCGAATATATCCGCCATCACCAGCGCCGCACCCATGCGGACGCCGAGGTGACGCGCCGGCTGACCGAGCTCCACAAGGGACCGGACGGCCCGCGCGTCCACCGCATGATCGAGCGGCAGACCGTGCCGCTCGAGGACGACCTGCCGCTGAAGGATTATACCGACATCGCTCCGTAGGGTCGCAAAACGCCCGCGCGTCGTTCTCTCAGGCGCCGGAGACGAGGATGCCGTTTTCCGGCCGCCACGAGAAGGGCAGCGCGTCGCCGATCCGCGGCACCCGCGTCGCCCCGTCCTGGTTCTGGTGATGGACGGTGATCGCCTGATCCATGCCGTCGACCTGGAGGACGATCTCGGTGGTCGCGCCGAGATAGGTCGCCGACGTGACCTTGCCGACGAGGCTGTTCGCACCGCCGTCGGCGGAAAGGGCGATCTGCTCGGGCCGGAGACAGAGCTTCTGCTCGGACCCGACCGCGAAGGGCCGGGTGTCGCAGGCGACCTCGAAGCCGGGGCCGCTGAAGCGGCCTTCGCCGGCGACCTTTCCCGAAAGAAGGTTGGCGTGCCCGAGGAAGCTGGCGACGAAGGTGTTGACCGGGCGCGCGTAAAGCTCCTGCGCCGAGCCGCTCTGGACGATCCGGCCCCGGTCCATGACCACGAGCCGGTCGGCAAGGGCCAGCGCCTCGTTCTGGTCGTGGGTGACGAACACGGTAGTCAATCCCAGCTCCTGCTGGAGGGCGCGGATTTCCTGGCCGACGCTGTAGCGCAGCTTGGCGTCGAGGTTCGACAGCGGCTCGTCGAGAAGGAACGCGTCCGGCTGCACGACGAGGGCGCGGGCGATGGCGACGCGCTGCTGCTGCCCGCCCGAAAGCTGCTTGGGGAAGCGCTCGCCCATGGCGTCGAGCCGCACGAGGCGCAGCACCTCGGCGACCCGCCGTTCGATCTCCGGCTTGCCGACGTCGCGCATCTCGAGCCCGAAGGCGATGTTGCCGAACACGGTCATGTGCGGGAACAGCGCGTAGGACTGGAACACCATGCCGGTGTTGCGCTTGTAGGGCGGGTTTTCCGAGATGTCCTTGCCGCCGAGCAGGATGCGGCCGCTCAGGGTCGGGATGAAGCCGGCGATCATCCGAAGCAGCGTCGTCTTTCCGCAGCCGCTCGGGCCCAGCAACGCGATCAACTCGGACGATTCGACGTCGAGAGAGATCGAATCCAGCGCCTGAAACTCGCCGAACCAGTGGGAGACGTTGTCGACTTTCAGGTGTTGCATCAGACGATCCTGCTCAGTTTGACGAACCTGTCGGTGACGACGAGCAATCCGGCGATGACCAGTATCTGCACGGTGCTGATCGCCGCGATGGTCGGGTCCATGTTGAACTCGAGATACTGCATGATGGCGATCGGCAGGGTGGTCTGCCCGGGGCCGACGAGGAACAGCGACAGTTCGAGGTTCTCGAAAGAGATGATGAAGCTGAAGAGCGCGGCGGCGATGACGCCGGAGCGCATCTGCGGCAGGGTCACGCGGTAGAACACCACCCAGGGATTGGCGCCGAGATTGGCCGCCGCCTCCTCGATCGAGCGGTCCCCGCCGATCAGGTTGGCGCTGATCAGCCGCACGCACCAGGGCAGCGTCAGGAGAAGATGGGCGCAGACGAGCGAGGGAATGCCGCCCGAGACATCGATGCCCAACCGGTCGGAAACGCCGATGAAGAACATGTAGAGCGCGGTTCCGAGCACGATGTTCGGCACCATCAGCGGCGACAGGAGCAGGGTGTTCATCGTCCCGCGGCCGGGAAAGCTGCCCCTGACGAGAACGAGGCTGGCGGCGCTGCCGAAGACGACGCCGAGCGTGGCGGTTATCGCCGCGACCTGGAAGCTGACGACGAAGCCGTTGATGAAGGAGGGATAGCGGATGGCCGCGTCGAACCATTTCAGCGTGTAGCCGCGCGGGGGAAAGCTGATGAACACGCTGTCGATGAACGCCGACCACACGATCATCACCACCGGCGTCAGCAGCAGGAAGGCGACGATGACGATCGATGCGCCGACGAGAACGCTCGCGGGCGAGGGCAGGCGCAGCGACGGTTGGCGTTTCCCGCTCATTTCGCCATCTTCCCGAGAGAAGCCTGTTCGGCCCCGGCCGCGCCGGCGCGCGACTCGATCGACCAGTCGCGGGAGCGTTTGATCTGCATCTCGAGCGTGGCCAGCGCCGTCTCCAGGTCGCGGTCGCGGATGGCGTTGGCGATGACCAGATGCTCGGCCCCGGCGTCGGCGAAACGCTGCTTGCGCGAGCTCGGCAGCCGCACGACGAGAAGGAAATCGACGATCGCCCGGTAGAAGGTGGAGACCCATGTGTTCGCCGCCTTCTCGATGAAGAAGGCATGGAAATCGCGGTCGCGCATGAACAGCACCTGCGGCGGGGCGGCGACGCAGGTCTTTTCCGCCAGCGCGACGAAATGGTCGCGGTCGGCGTCGGTGAAGTTGGCGTCGGCCTCCTTGAGCGCCAGGGTCTCCAGCACCAGCCGCACGTCGTAGCACTGCACGATCTCGGCGATGGACGGACAGATCACCCGCGCGCCGCGCCGGCCCTCATATTCGATGAGGCTGTCGCCCTTCAGCAGGCGCAGGGCCTCCCGCACGGGCGTCGCGCTGACCCCGAGCTCCTTGGAGACGGCGAGCTCGCCTATCCGCTGGCCCTGCTTGAGCTGGCCGGTCAATATACGTTCGCGCAGAACGGCATAAACCTTCTGCGAGAGCGTATCGCGCCCGATTATGTCTCCTGCCGAGGCTTTCGTCACTCTGATTCACTTTCCTCGAATTGCCCGGCATCCTGACGATGCCGGGCATGGCGTTGAAAAGACTAATTCACGGCTTGAGGCGCGAGGGGTCAAGACCGTTTCCGAGCTGCCGGGCGGCCTGCTCGATGGGAAGCTTGATGCCGACGTTCCGCTCCAGCGCGAGTTCGAGCACGCGCTGGCCGGCCGCCACGTCCCAGACGCCGATGCCGTGCGACTTGAAGACCGTGATGTCCTTGTCGGACTGGCGCCCGGGAACGGTTCCGGCCAGCACGTCGCTGATCTCCTTGATGTCGTCCCAAGAGATCACGCCGGCCGCGGTGGCCTCGATATATTCGCCGGCTTCCAGATGCGCCTGGTTCCAGTCGTCGACGGTCAGCAGCGCGGCGCGCTCCAGCGTCCGGTCGTCGACCTCGCGGCTGGTCGGCTTCATCGCCCCGACGAGGTTCACATGCGCGCCTTCCTTGAGCCAGTCGCCCTTCAGGATCGGCGTCTTCGACGAGGTGATGGTGACGACGACGTCGGCGTCGGCGACGGCCTCCTGCGCGCTGGCCGCCGGGACGACCTCGACGCCGAGCTTCTTCGACTGCTCGTCGGCGAACTTGCGCACGTTCTCCGGCGTGCGGCTCCAGGCGTAGACCCTGTCGAGCTTGCGGGCGTGGCAGATCGCCTCGATCTGCGCGCCGGCCTGATAGCCGGTGCCGAGCACCGCGCCGATCCGCGCATCCTTGCGGGCGAGATGCTTGGTGGCGACGCCGCTCGCACCCGCGGTGCGGATGAGGCCGATATGCTCGGCCTCGATGATGGCATCGAGGCTGCCCTGGCTGCCGTCGAACAGCATCACCCAGAAGCGCACGCCGCCCGGCGCGGTGGTGTAGGTCTTGAAGCCGACCCTGTTGATGGCCGGGACGGCCGCCTGCAGCACCGACAGGCCGACCTTCTCGGTCTTGACGATGCGGCGCGGCGTGTTGACCGTGGACTTCCTGCCCTGGTCGATCATCGCCTTTTCGAGCATGTCGACATGGTTGGGTACGGTGAGCAGGCTTTCCACGTCGTGCTCGTTGAGGAATATGGTCATATTTGTCTCCTTTCCATATTCTATAGAATAATGAACGTAAAACTCAAGGCCCTGCCCCCTAGCGAGGGGAGGAGGAGAGGGTCAGAGGGTGACGGCGACGTATTGGGGTTCGAGGAATTCCATCAGGCCGTAATGGCCGCCCTCCCGGCCCAGCCCGCTCTGCTTCATCCCGCCGAACGGGGCCGCGACATCGGAAACAAGGCCGCGGTTGAGGCCGACCATGCCGCTCTCGATGGCCGCGGCGACGCGCAGGCCCTTTTGCAGGTCGCGTGTGTAGACATAGGAGACCAGCCCGAACTCGGTCCGGTTGGCGAGGGCGATCGCTTCGGCCTCGGTCCTGAACGTGACCAGCGGCGCGACGGGGCCGAATATCTCGTGGTCGAGGATGGCGGCATCCGGCGGCACCGAGGCGAGCACCGTGGGCGGATAGAAATAGCCGACGCCGTCGAGCGGCTCGCCGCCGGTGAGCACGCGCGCGCCGCGCGCGGTCGTGTCGGCGACCAGCTCGCTGACCTTGTCGCGGCTCGCGGCGTTGACCAGCGGCCCGAGCTCGGTCGCGGGGTCGCAGCCCGGCCCGATAGAGAGGGCCGCCATCCGCGCGGCGAGGCCTTCGGCGAAGGCCGCGCCGATCCCTTCCTGGACGTAGAAGCGGTTCGCCGCCGTGCAGGCCTCGCCGCCATTGCGCATCTTGGCGACCATCGCGCCCTCCAGCGCCGCATCGAGGTCGGCATCGTCGAAGACGATGAAGGGCGCGTTGCCGCCGAGCTCCATCGAGCAGCTGACGATCTGGTCCGCCGCCTCCTTGAGCAGCAGCCGGCCGACCTCGGTCGAGCCGGTGAAGGAGAGCTTGCGCACCGCGGGATGATGCAGCATCGCGCTGACGACGGCGCCGGAGCGGGAGGTCGTGACCACGTTGACGACGCCGTCGGGCACGCCGGCTTCCGCCAGTATACCGGCGATGGCATAGGCGGTCAGCGGCGTCTCGGTCGCCGGCTTGAGGACGCAGGTGCAGCCGGCGGCGAGCGCCGGCCCGATCTTCCGCGTCGCCATCGCCGCCGGGAAGTTCCACGGCGTGACCAGGACCGAAACGCCGATCGGCCGGTGCTGGACGAGGATGTGGTTGTTGCCCGACGGCGAGCGGCCGATCTCTCCGCCGACGCGCACCGCTTCCTCGGCATACCAGCGGAAGAACTCGGCCGCATAGGCGACCTCGCCGCGCGCATCGGCAAGCGCCTTGCCGTTCTCGCGGCTGATGAGGACGGCGAGCGCCTCAGCGCGCTCGCTCATCAGCGTGAAGGCGCGCAGGAGGATCTGCGACCGCTCGCGCGGGGAGCGCGCGGCCCAGCCGGACGCTGCCGCCACCGCCGCCTCGACCGCCGCGATGCCGTCGGCGACGGTCGCATCCGCGACGCTGGCGATGACCTCCTCGGTCGACGGGTCGACGACCGGGATCCGGGCCTCCTGCGAGGCGCTGCGCCATTTGCCGGCGATGAACAGATCGGTCTTGAGGTCCGTTTGCGTGACCATCATGCAAGTCCTTGAAGCGAATGGTTTTTCGTCAGCGCAACACCTGCGCCTGCTTGGAGAGCAGGTAGGTCGACGCCAGGGTGGCGATCAGCGTGACGAGGATCAGGATGAAGGCGAGGGCCGAGCCGAAGGGCCAGTTCGACGCCACGGAGATCTGGCTGTAGAGGATCGGCGACATCATCTTGAACGACGACCCGCCGAGCAGTACCGGCGTCGCATAGGCGTTCATGCCGAGCATGAAGACCAGCACGCAGCCGGCGGCGACGCCGGGCATCGACAGCGGCAGCACGATGCGCCGGAACGAGGTGGAGGGTTTCGCGCCGAGGTTCTGGGCGGCACTGATGAGGTTGGGGTCGATGTTCTCCAGCACGCCCTGCAGGGTCAGGATCATGAACGGCAGCATGACGCCGAGCAGCCCCATGAACACGGCGAGCGGCGTGAACAGCAGCTCCAGCGGCTCGCTGATGATGCCTGTCTGGAGCAGCACGTAGTTCATGATGCCGCCGCGCCCGAGAAAGGCCATCCACCCCGCCGCGCGCACCACGTTGCCGATCAGCAGCGGGAAGAGGATGATGATGAGCATCAGGCTCTTGAAGCGCGACTGGGTGCGGGCGAGGAAATAGGCGACCGGGTATCCGAGGATCAGCGACGAGATCGTGCAGAGGATGGACAGGCCGAGCGTCGTCAGCAGCACCTCCTGGAAGTACGGCTCGACCAGGAAGCGCACATAGTTCTCGAGGGTGAACGCCTCCGTCATCAACTCCGTTGGCGTGAACCGGTTGAAGCTGTATCTCAGCAGCGTCAGAAGCGGCAGGATCTGGAAGCAGATGATGACGAGGAGGGCCGGCCCCAGCGCCAGGCTGGCGCCGAGGGTGGGACCGTTCCAGCGCCGGGCGGCGGCCGGGTGGGACGTCGCTGCCATGGTCATCCCTCGGCTTTCCGGTTCCGCAGCAGGACCATGGCCGGCACGTCAGGGGCGGCGAGGCAGGCCTCCCGCGACGCGTCGAGGAAACCCCGGTGGACCGTCTGCGCGGTCGCATTCAGGTGGTGCATGGCAATCATCCAACGGAACTGAACCGGCACGGCCGGGAGAAAGGATGGCGAGGAGGCGGCACCGCCGTCGCCATCCTCGTCGCTTACGACTTGAACTTCTGGTTCCACCAGTCCAGCGCTTCGGCGGCGTGGTTGGCCGCATATTCGTGGTCGAGCTTGATGAAATTCTGGCGCTGCTCGGCGGTGAACGCAACCTTCTCCTGAAGCTCGGGGGGCAGGGCGGCGTCGTGGACGACGGGCGCCTGGCCGATCGCTTCCGCGAGCGCGAGCTGCGACTCCGGCCTCAGCATGAAGTCGAGGAACGCGCCGGCCTCCTCGACATTGCCGCTGTTCTTGGTGATCGCCATCTCGAAGGAGGTCGGATAGCCGCCTTCCACCGGAACGGCGTAGTCGAGCGGCAGCCCCGCCTCGGCCCATTGCACGGCGCGGCCCTTCCACTGGATGGCGGCGACGATCTCCTCGCTGGCGAAGGCGTTGCCGCAGGCCTCGTTCGAGGGGTAGATGCGCACGCCCAGCTCCTTCAGTGCCAGCAGCGCCTCGTAGCCGGGGGCATAGTCGCTCGTTCCGCTGCCGAAGGTCGCCGACGCGATCTGGATGATCTTGTCGTAGGACAGGTCCGTCATTCCGATGCGGCCCTTGTAGTCGTCCTTCCACAGATCCTTCCACGACGTCATCGAAGGGACGTGGTTGCGGTTGTAGACGAGGACGAGGGCGCTGAAATTCGTCGGCACGCTGTAGGGCGTGCGCAACTCCTCGAGGATCCTGTCATATCCCGGAACGACCTGCGCATCGATGTCGAGCAGGAAGCCCTGGCGCTGCATCTGGTACATGTCGGAATCGGTCAGGTGGACGACGTCGATGCTGTTGCGGGGGCGGCCGGCTTCCGCCAGCAGCTTGGTCTTGCGCGCCGAGGGCGTGCCGGTGTCGAAGATGACCGACGTGCCGCGCTCCTGGCCCATGGCCGCGCCGGCGGACTCGCGAATGGCCCGCTCGTTGTCGCCGCCCCAGGTCGTGACCACGATCTGGCCGGCGGCCCGCGCCGGCATTCCCGTCAGCATGACGGCACCCGCGGCGGCGCCCATGCCGAGGACCGACCGACGGCTGAATTGCGATCTGAACATCCCTTCTTCTCCTCATGATGATCGCGCAGCGTCCCCTTCGCCGAATGCGCCATCGTTGTTTCTGATTTCTATAGAATGCAGAATTTGAGGAAAGCTGTCAACACGACGCGGAAGCGAATTTCGGGGAGGCCCGTCACCATGCGGCCTCGTCCATTTGCGGGCACGCATCGATCCTTCCATCCGCTCGCCCGGCCATGTGCGCGCCACCCGGCGGCCCGTCGCGGGGAGGGGCAATCCCGAGGGATCGGTCCGTGGCCTTGTTTCAGAGGACGCTCCGCGGGTCGAAGAAGACGCCGCACGGTGCGACCTGCCGGTGCTTGGCTGCCGAAGGGCGCGGCGGCTCAGGGAGGGCATCGTCCACGCCTTCGCGCACCGTGTGATCAGCCCGCGCAGCGTCCCGCCGCAGCAGCCGGCAGCACTGGGCCAGTTGACAGAAGCTATTTATCATTAGATAATAATTATATTATCACTGAGTGAGAAATTATCTCGTATGGCTTCCATATGCATCATCAATCCGACGTCGACCGTTCATCTCGACCATGGGATCGACGAGGCCGTGCGGCCGTTGAAGGTCGCGGGCGGCCCCGACTTCCGGGTGGTCCATATCGAGCATGCCCGCCCTGCGGTGCAGTCGCAGTCGGACAGTGACCTCGCGGGGACGCAGGTCGTCGATCTCGTGGCGAAGCTCGACCGCGAGGGTGGCATCGACGCCTACGTGATCGCGTGCTTCAGCGATCCGGGCCTCCATGCCGCGCGGGAGACGACGGGCGCGGCGGTTTTCGGCATCGGCGAAAGCGGCCTGCTGACGGCCATGACGCTCGGCCAGAAGATCGGCGTCATCTCGATCCTGCCGAACTCGATACCGCGCCATTGGCGCATGTTCGGCGCGATGGGCATCGAGTCCCGGATCGGCTGCGACGTGTCGGTCGGCATCGGCGTCGTCGAGCTGGAAACCACGCCCGACGCGATGGACCGCATGGTCGAGAAGGGCCTGTGGCTCAAGGATCAGGCGCAGTGCGACGTGATCGTATTGGGCTGTGCCGGCATGGCGCCGTTCGAGGCGGAGCTGACGCGCCGCATCGGAATACCGGTCATCGACCCCGTCCGCGCGGCCGCTGCCCACGCGCTCGGGCGCGTCCTGCTCAAGGCGGGGGCCGCCCGCTGATGAAGACGACCGTCGGACGGACGCTGGCTATCCTCGAATGCGTATCGCGCTCGAACGGCATCACGCCAGCCGAAATGGCCAAGGCCGTCGGCCTGCCCGCCAGCACGATCTACCGCTATCTGGCAATCCTGGTCGAGCAGGGTTTCGCCCACAAGGACGGCAACCGGTTCATGCCGGGGCACCGGCTCCATTCCATGCAGAACGGCGAGCCCGGCTATCAGGAGTTCGTCTCGCTGATCCATGACGATCTCGAGGCGCTGACCTTCGAGGGCGGGGCGACGGTTTTCCTGTGCCTGCGCGAAGGCGCATACTCGCATGCGATCAAGGTGATCGAGCCGGCGCAGCGCCTGAAGCTCACCATGATGGCGGGAGAGAGGCTGCCCCTCTACGCGTCGGCCTCGTCCAAGATCCTTCTGGCGTTCGCCGACGAGAATTTTCAGCGCGCCTATCTCAAGACGACGGAACTCAAGCCGCTGGCAAGCGGGACGATCACCGATCCCGAGGAGCTCAGAAAAGGCCTTCAGGATATCCGGAGCCGCGGCTACGCGATCAGCATGTCGGAAGTCGACGAAATGGCGGCGGCGGTCGCGTTCCCGATCGTCGACAGGAACGGCTCGACTGTGATGTCGCTGGCCGTCTCGGGCATCGAGCAGCGCTTCACCGGCCAGTCGGGGGAAGAGCTGGTTGCTCTGGTCGGGAAATACGCGTCGATCATCTCGGAGAAGCTCGCGCACTACCAGAATCTCGGAGCCGGGACGCTGGGCGAGGGAGGCCGCCATGCAGACGGTTAGCCGCGAGCGCTCCGATTGCTATGCGCTGGACCATCGGCTGCCGCCGCTGCTGAGCGTGCGCGCGGGAGAGCGGTTCGCGGCGGAAACGCAGGACACGGCTGCCGGCCGGCTGGTTTCCGCCAGCCAGCACCCGTCCGAAAGGGGCGGGCAGGACGTTCGCCCGCCGAAGTCGAACCCCCTGGCTGGTCCGATCCATGTCGAGGGCATCCGCAAGGGCGACCTGATCCGGATTTCCATCCACAGGGTCGACGTCAGCCCCCGCCAGAGCTTCACCTTCACTTCCGGCAGGGGCCCCTTGAAGGATTCCGCGCGCTGGGGCGCGGCGGACGAGCCCGGGGTGCATGTCCTGCGCCACGAGCCGGGCCCGAGCGGGACGATGGACGACGGCCGCGTGCATTTCAACGAGCGGGTCAGCTGGGGGGCCGCCCCCTTCATCGGCACGCTCGCTGTCGCGCCCGAGCGTGAGGTTCATTCAAGCCTGCTGGGGCAGGGGGCGTTCGGCGGGAACATCGATTGCCGGGACGTCCGCGCCGGCTCGCATGTCTACCTGACCGCTCAGGTCGACGGGGCGCTGCTGTTCGTCGGCGACCTGCACGCGTCGCAGGGCGACATGGAGTTTACCGGCGTCGCCGCGGAAACCGAGGGCACGGTGGAGCTGTCGGTCGAGAAGGTGGGCACAAGATTTCTCGCCGCGCCGCGCATCGAGACGCAAGACGCCCTCATCGCGCTCCACCTCTCGCGGCCGCTCGACCACGCGCTGAACGGCGCGGCGATGTCGATGATCGAGTGGCTGGTCGAGGATCACGGAATGACGGCCCGGGATGCCTATCTGCAACTCTCGGTCAATCCGCTGGTGCGCGCGAATGTCTACCAGATGCTCCCGCAAATGACGCTGAACTACGTCGCGGGCGTTCAATTTCCGAAATCCTGCATTGGCTGAGCGGATTTACTTTCAGGGGTGATACATGAATGAAATAGAGAAGAAGATCGTCGACCAGTTCGATGTCGCGAAGGCCTGGTCGCACGTCCAGCACCTCGTCGAGAAGCTGCCCGGCCGCTATACCGGATCGGATCAGGAGCGCCAGTCGGCCGAGTTCATCGCCGCAAGGCTGCGGGAGATCGGCGTCGAGCCGCAGATCCAGCCGGTCGACTCATGGCTCGGCGTCCCCGACGGTGCGACGATGCGCATCGAGGCTCCCGAACCGATCGACATCCCCTGCGCGCCCGATACCGGCCGTGGCCAGTTGATCAGCGGAGAGTTCATCGTCATCGAGACGCCGGAAGAGGCACGGCAGCTCGCCGGCAAGCTCTCGGGCAAGATCGTCGTCATCCCCTATTCCTACTCCTACCCGATCACCCCCGAGGAAGCGCGCAAGCAGGGCGCGGCCGGCATGATCTATGGCAATTGGGGGCCGTCCGACGTCGACATCCTGCGCGTCACCGCGCCCCAGACCTGGACATATTGGGGGCTGCCCGATCCGGACGCCTTCCGCATCGGCGAACAGGAGGCGATCCCGCAGGCGCATATCGGCCGCCGAAGCTACGAACGGGTTCGCGACCTCTGCCGCAAGGGCAAGGTGACCGGCAGCTTCAGCGCCAACATCAAGTCGTTCTGGGGCAAGTCGCATCAGGTCATCGCCGATGTCGGGCCGGACCATCTCGGCGACGACGCCGATTTCATGATCATGGCCGCCCATCACGATTCATGGGACCCCGGCGCGTCGGATGACGGCGGCGGCGTCGCGGTGCTGCTGGAGGCGGCCCGCGTCCTACACGACGCGCGGCAGTCGCTCAGGCGCAAGGTGCGGTTCATGTTCGTGTCGGGCCATGAGAACGGCGCCTATGCGACGTCGACCTGGTATCTCGACAATCACTGGCAGGCGCTGCGCGAGCACGCTATCTGCTTTTCCTTCACCGACAATCCCGGCTTCGCCAACGCACCCGAGTTCAAGATCGAGGCGAACGAGGAACTGATGGATTTCGCGCTGGCCTGCGCCCGCGACGTCGTCGGAGACGAACCGAAGATCAACGTCCACCGCGCCAACAAGACCGCCGACCGCGGCTTCTTCGGCGTCGGCGTGCCCGGCATCTACACGCGCGGCGCGTTCACGCAGGCACAGGCCGATGCGTGGGGCGGGGCGTTCCTCGGCTACTGGAACCACTCGAACCACGACACGCTGGACAAGATCGATCCGGTGAATCTCGAACGGAACGCCAGGATCCGGCTGCTTGAGGCGGTGCGCCTGTGCAGCGCCGAAATCCTGCCCTACGACTTCCGGCGCACGGTCGCAGGGATGCGCGAGCGCCTGGAGGGATGGCAGGCGGACGGCCGCTACGACGTTTCGGGGACGCTTGCGCTCGTCGGGAAGCTCGCGGAGCATCTGGACGCCTTCTACCGCTCGGCCGGCACGCGTGATGCCGGCCGGACGAACGAGACGCTCAAGGCGCTGGCGCGCGAGCTGTCGTGGATCAACTACACGTATCAGGGCCGCTACGGCCAGGACATCTTCGGCGTCGACCTGAAGAAGCCGCTCCCGATCATGAACTCGATCGACGAGCTCGCGCACCACGCCGCGGGGTCGCCGATGGACCTGATGCTGCGGGCGCGCATACGGCGCGATCAGAACAAGGTGGAGGACGCGTTCCGCTCCTCGATCGCGCTCGTCACATCAAGCTGAATGCAATCCATAACATCAAGAAAGGGGAATAGCATGGGCAGATATCTCACAATTCTTGGCGTCGTCGTCGGTCTCGCGGCCATCGCGGCGCCCTATCACACCGCATCCGCGCAGGACGCCGGGCCGCTCCGCGCGGCGGCCGATCCGACGTTCCCGCCCTTCGCGTTCCGGACTCCCGCAGGAGACGTTCAGGGTTACGTTCTGGACGTGGGCGCCGCCGTCGCCGCCAAGATGAAGCGCGAATTCGAATTCGTGCCCCAGGAATGGTCGGGAATATTCTCCGGCCTCTACGCCGGTCATTTCGACGTCATCATCGCCCCGGTGACGATCACCGCCGAGCGTGCGTCGAGCATGGCCTTCACCGAAGGCTATCTCGAGACGTCCCTCGGCTTCCTGACCAAGTCCGATGCGGAGATGCCGAACCTCGAAGCCCTGAAAGGCAAGATCCTCGCCGTCAACAACGGATCGGTGTCCGACAACTGGGCCAAGGAGAACGCCGAGAAATACGGCTTCGAGATCCAGCGCTACCTGAACGTTCCCGACACCGCCCAGTCCGTGCAGTCCGGGCGCGCCTTCGCGGCGCTCGCCGAGACCGGCAGCATGGCCTATCTCGCGACGCGCCAGCCGACCCTCAAGGTCTCGCAGACCATCGCCCTGGGCGGCGCGTTCGCCTTCGCCATCAAGCCCGAGAACATCGAGCTGCGCAATCAGGTCGACATGGCGCTCGAATGCCTCAAGCAGGACGGCACGATGGCGACGATCTACGAGAAGTGGTTCGGCTTCGCGCCCCCGCAGGATTCGCCCGCGATAAACATCGTCGCCGGCTACGGGCCCGAAGGTTTCGACAATTACGACGCGACCCCGCACGAACTCGCCTGCGAATGAAACCGGGGTTGCGCCAACCGAACCACGGGGATCGCGCATGAAAACTGACAGCCCCTTGATCGAGCTCGAGGGTGTGTCGAAGCGCTTCGGATCGTTCGAAGCGCTTCACAGCATCGATCTGAAAGTCTTCAAGGGGGAGTCCGTCGTTCTGATAGGCTCCTCCGGGTCGGGAAAAAGCACGCTCCTGCGCTGCATGAACCTGCTCGAGGTGCCCGAGCGGGGCAGCGTGCGGTTTTCCGGTCTTGAGCTGACGACCCACCGCAGGCGCCTGCGCGAGATCCGCGGAAGGCTGGGAATGGTGTTCCAGTCGTTCAACCTCTATCCGCACATGACGGCCTTCGGCAACGTGTCGCTGGCGCTTCGCCGCGTGCGGAAGATGCCGCGCGAGCTGGCGAGGGAGGCCGCCATCGAGGCGCTGTCCACCGTCGGCCTGCGCGACAAGATCGACAGCTATCCGGCGCAGCTTTCGGGCGGCCAGAAGCAGCGCGTCGGCATCGCGCGGGCCATCGCGATGAATCCCGACGCAGTGCTTTTCGACGAACCCACCTCGGCTCTCGATCCCGAGCTCGTCAACGAGGTCCTCGACGTGATGGTCAAGCTGCGGGAAACCGGCATGACGATGGTCACCGTCACCCACGAGATGCGCTTCGCGCGGCGCATCGCCGACCGCATCGTCGTCATGGCGTCAGGCCGCATCATCGAGGAGGGCCCGGCGGAGAAGATATTCGAAAGCCCCGAGCATGAGCGGACACGGCAACTCATCAGATCGCACGAGCAATAGCCGGAGGGCGCGGGTGAGATGGAAGACATCCTTCGCTACTTTCTGAACGTCGACGTTGCCCGCGCGACCCTGCCGGCTTTGCTGCAAGGGTTCTGGGTGACGATCAGGATGGCGGTCGGCGCCGTTCTCCTCGGAATACCGGCAGGGCTGGCGATCGCGATCTTGCGCGCCTACCGGATCCCGGTCCTCGACCAGTTTCTGGTCCTGTTCATGGATTTCTTCCGGGCCGTGCCGTCCCTCGTGGTGCTGGTGATCCTCTATTTCGGGCTGCCTTACGTCGGCCTCTCGCTCTCGGGCGAAAGCGCCACGGTGATCGGCCTCGGCCTCGTCCTCTCGGCCTACGCGGCCGAGATATTCTGGGCGGGGATCAAGACCATTCCGCTCGGGCAATGGGAAGCCGGGCTCTCCAGCGGCCTGCACTTTTCCGAGGTCCTCGCCATCATCATCCTGCCGAGAGCGGTGCGGCTGGGAATTCCGGTGCTGACGAACAGGACCATCGCCGTCGCCAAGGGAACCGCGTACGGCGCGATCATCTCGGCCGAGGAGATACTCAGCGTGTCGCTGAGCGCCCAGCAGACCTATGCGAACCCGACGCCGCTGATCGTCGGGGCGGTTCTCTATCTCGCGGTCTTCGTCCCTCTCGTCCAGCTTAGCCGCTGGATCGAGCGGACCTACACGATCCGTATGTGAAGGACGGTCCGGACATGGACGGCTTTGTTGCCACATTCTTCAACATCGACATCGCGCTCGAGATCCTTCCCGCTCTCGGAAGGGGCCTCTTGAACACCATCTACCTCGCGCTCATCGTCTTTCCCTGCGCCTTCGTCGCCGGGCTCGGGTTGAGCATCATGGGCATGTCGCGGTCGTGGATCGTCCGGGCGATGTCGGTAATCTACATCGATTTCTTCCGCTCGTTTCCGCCGGTGGTGCTCCTCATCGTCATCTTCTACGGCCTGCCTTTCTTCGGCTGGAGGATCGATCCGCTCCTCGCCGCATCGCTGGCGCTGATCCTGAATGCGGCGAGCTACTATGCCGAAGTCCAGCGCACCGGCATCGAAAGCGTGGATCGCGGCCAGTGGGAAGCCGCGCATTCCACCGGCCTCAACCCCTCGGAGACCTATCTGTGGGTGGTGCTGCCGCAGGCGCTGCGCAACGTCGTCTCGCCCCTGATCGGAAACACTATCGAGCTGGTGAAGCTGACGGCGATCGCCTCGGTGGTTTCCTATTCGGAGCTGCTCAAGGTGGCGAAGGAGATGCAGAGCCTCCTGTTCAGCCCGACGCCGCTCGTCGCGGCCGCTCTCATCTACTTCCTGATGCTGTGGCCGTTCGTGAGATGGCTGTCCCGCTTCGAGCGCGGGTTCATGGAACGCGATTGACGCTGCGCCGGCCTCGAAAACGGGGCGGCGGCGGTGATGTCCGAACGAATCGAGGTGCCCGGCAAATGGTTCTGAAGATCGCCATGCTGCAGACGCTGTCGCCCGAGTTGCGGGATCGCGTCCTGCCGCTCGTCCCCGACGGGTTCGTCCTCCATGTCACGCGCTCCACCGACCTGCCGGACCTGGTCGAGGTGATCGGCGACGCCGACTACGCCGTCGCCTTCGGCATGTCCGTGCCCGGGGAGGCCCTGAGGGCGGCGAAGCGGCTGCGCCTGCTCCACCGCTGGGGCGTGGGCGTCGACGGCGTTCCGCTCGATATATGCCGGGAGCTCGGCATCGTCGTCGCCAAATGCACCGGCAGCAACGCCCGGCCCGTGGCCGAGTTCGCGGTCGGTGCCATGCTCGCCTGTTCGCGGTCGCTGACCGTGGCCGATCGGTCGACGAAGGAAGGGCAATGGCTGAAGAAGCAGCTATGGATGCAGAACACCATGCTTGCCGGCAAGACGGTCGGGCTCATCGGCTTCGGCGCCATCGCGCGAAAGGTCGCCCTGCTGCTGCGCGGATTCGGCTGCGATGTCCTCTACACCAAGCGCACCCGGCTGCCCGAGGATGAGGAAGCCGCGCTCGGGATACGGTTCGCCACCATGGATGTCATCCTCAAGGCCGACATCGTCTCCCTTCACTGCCCCTTGAACGACCGGACGCGGAACATGATCGGCGCCGCCGAGCTCGACCGGATGCAGCCGCACGCGATCCTCGTCAACACGGCGCGCGGCGGGCTGGTCGACGAGGACGCTCTGGCGGAGGCGTTGCGGACGGGGAAGATACGCTCGGCGGCCATCGACGTGTTCGAGCGCGAGCCGGTCGATGCGGACAACCCGTTGCTCGGGCTCGACAACATAATCCTGTCGCCGCACATCGCGGCAAACGCGTTCGACAACATCGACAACGAGATCCGCCACTGGATGACGAACATCCAGAAGCACAGCAACGGCGAGAGAATAGACCCTCAGGATATCGTCGGGTGAGCGCCGTGCATTTCGATTTCACGTCCCTTCCGGCCCGGGATCGCTACAAGCTGCTGGTCAGCGTCGTGGTGCCGCGGCCGATCGCCCTCGTCACGACCGTCGATGCGGACGGACGGGCGAACGCCGCGCCCTTCAGCTTCTTCAACGTCGTCTCCGACGATCCGCCGCTGCTCGTTCTCGGCATCGGCGGGCGAGAGCCGCGGCGGGACGGCCACAAGGACACCGTCCGCAACATCGGCGAGACCCGCGAATTCGTCGTCAACCTCGTCGATGAGCCGTTGATGGAGCAGATGAACATCTGCGCCATCGATTTCCCGCCCGAGGTAGACGAGCTGGCGGCCGCCGGGCTGACGCCGATCGCTTCGGCGCGCGTGCGGCCGCCGGGGCTGGCGCAATCCCCCGTGCGGCTGGAATGCCGGGAATATATGAGCATTCCGGTGGGACACGAATGGCGCACGCTGCTGATCGGGGAAGTCCTCGCGATGAGCGTGCGCGACGGCATCGTCTCGCCCGATACGCTTCACGTCGATCTGGACGCCTTCAGCCCCGTGGGGCGGCTGCACGGCGGCGGATGGTATCTGCGCCTGACCGACCGCATCCGCATGGACCGCCTGACCAGCCTCGATGGCGACGGAACCTCGCGCGCATAGGGGAGATTTCTGTGCTCAGCCATATCAAGGCGAGGTCGCAAGTGACCGCGTCCGACGATATGGCGGGCGCGGCCGGCGAAACGGTTCGGGATTCTTGGCAGGTGCAGGAAGGTCGCGGGCATCGAGCCGGTCGACAACAGGCCGCCGCAGCGGTCGCCGGCCTATCGCATCCTTCGGCGGTCAGACGTAGACGGAGGGTGACACCACGTCGCCGCTCCACGAATAGATCGCCAATAGCGGCTCTTCGCCGGTGCGCATGGCGTGGACCTCGTTCCCGTGGTGGAGGATGCGTGATCCCGGCGGCCTGAGCGAGGTTTCGCCCGACCGGCTCCATTCGGCCTCGCCGGCGACCACGGTATAAAGCTCGACGGCCGGGTGGCGATGGTCGGGGTAGTAGCTGTCCGCGCCGATCAGGGTGAGGCCGAGGCAGATGCGGTCGCTGCGCCACGGCGCGAGCGGGCCGACCAGTTCCGCCCACGCCATCTCGTTCTCCAGCCCCGGCGCGTCGCCGCGCGGCAGGTAGCCGTAGCGCCAGGGCAGGTCGCCGCCGACCGGGGCGAGCGCGGCGGCGAGTTCCGGCGCATGGCGTGCGGCGAGCGCGAGCACCTGCGGCAGGTGCTTCGTCACCCCGTGCGAGGCCGGCGGCGGCAGGACCGGCGGGTGGACGAGCGCCGCGCGCAGCCCCTCGCTCACTGTCGCGATCTCGGCGGCGACGGCCGCGTCGTCCGGCGCGCCGTCGCCTGCGAACCGGGCGATCAGGGCGTCGAGCAGCCGGCGAAGCGCGTCGTGTGGCAGTATGTCGGGCATGGGCTCAGCGCAGCTCCGAATGCAGCACGGCGACGGTGTGGCCGATGCGCTCGCCGCGTTGCAGCGCCTCGAACGCGGCGACCGCGTCGAGCCGCCAGGGGGCGAGCTCCTTTTCGAGTGCGAAGGCGCGGCGGCCGGATTCGGCCGGGTCGCTCCCGGCGAAGGCTTCCGCCAGCGTGGCCGCCCGGTAGAAGTGGAACGGGCCGTAGCCCTTCGCCTGAAGCGCGGCGTAGCCGCCGATGACGTCCTGCGCCTCGGCCTGCGCCTTCCAGGTGTAGGTCAGGAAGGAGGGTTCGAGGCCGGCGTCGGTGGCGAGCCTCGCCAGCACCTCCAGCGGCGCGCGGCCGCCCAGCGTCGAGAGCACCGCGCCGCCGGGATTGAGATGCGCGCGCGCCTGCCCGAGCGCGATGTGGTGCAGCGCCAGCATCCAGTCGCGGGCGAATTGCGGCACCGCCTCGGTGCGCGGCGGCACGAAGCTCGACGAGGTGCGGCGCTTCTCCAGCGCGTCGGCGTCGTCGATGAGAATGTTGGGCAGGTTCTCGTAGATGAGGTCGAAGCCGATGCCGCTGCCGGCGAAGGGCGCGAGCAGGTCGCCGGCGCGCGCGTGCAGGTCGATCGCGGTGTCCGGCGCGAGATTGTCGAGGATGTTGCGCCGGGCGGCCTCCACCACCTCGGGAAACAGGTCCGTCACGCCGATCATCGTTGCGCCGAGCAGCTCGACGGCGGCCAGCGCGTCGAGGCCGACGCCGGTGCCGATGGCCGCGAACGACCGGATCGGCCGCGCGCGGTCGCCGCCGATCAGCCTGAAGGCCGGCGCGGCCACCGTCGCCACCCAGTCGGCCTGAATATCCTCAGGCTCCGGGCGGAAGGCCCGCTCCACCACCGTGATGCGCAGGCTGTTCCTGATCCGTCGCGCCGCGGGAATGTCGAGATAGGTCGCGGTGTCGATGGCGACGACCTCGCCCGGAGAGGCGGCGGACGATCTGTCTGCGGCGGTCATGGAAGCCTCATCCTTTCGGGTTGTCGCCTGCGGCTTCGCCCGTCCCGTGCGAGAGGGGCGGATATGATGCGCGAAAGGGTCACGCCGCCTGCCATTCCGGTCCCCAGGCCTGCACCAGATGGCCCGGCGAGACCTCGTGATAGTGGCGCTGCGGGCGCAGGTAGTCCACCGGCATGATGGCGCTCCTGACCTCATCGTTCGAGACCGGGCGGATGCGCTCGCGTCGCGCCGGGTCCGGGATCGGCACCGCGGACAGGAGCCTGCGGGTATAGGGGTGTCGCGGGTTGCCGAAGATCGCCTCGCGCGTGCCGATCTCGACGATCTCGCCGAGATACATCACCGCGACGCGATGGCTGACGCGCTCGACCACCGCCATGTCGTGCGAGATGAAGACATAGGCGAGCCCGAGGCTGGCCTGAAGATCGAGCATCAGGTTGATGACCTGCGCCTTGATCGAGACGTCGAGCGCCGAGACCGCCTCGTCGGCGACGATCAGGCGCGGCTCCAGCGCCAGCGCGCGGGCGATGCAGATCCGCTGGCGCTGGCCGCCGGAGAACTCGTGCGGCAGGCGCGAGGCCATTTCCGGCTTCAGGCCGACCTGCGCCAGAAGCGCGGCGACGCGGGCGCGCGCCTCCCTGCCGCCGGCGATGCCGTGGACGACGAGCGGCTCGGCGATGGCTGCGCCCACGCTCATGCGCGGGTCGAGGCTGGCGAAGGGGTCCTGGAAGATCATCTGCACCTTGCGTCGCAGCGCCAGCAGCGGCGCGCCGGAGAGACCGGCAATGTCGACGCCGTCGACGAGGATGGAGCCTTCGTCGGGCGTGAGAAGCCGCGCGATGGCGCGGCCGGTGGTGGACTTGCCGCAGCCGGATTCGCCGACCAGCGACAGCGTCTCGCCCGGCCGGACGTCGAACGACACGTCCTCGACGGCGTGCACCCGCCCGACCACGCCGCTGAACGCCCCGGCCCTGATGTCGAAGCGGGCGCTCAGGTTCCTGACCTCGAGCACCGGCGGGGCGGCCGCGTCCACCGTGTCCACGGTCTCGGCCGGCGCGCGCGCCTCCCATGTCCGCGGGTCGATGGCGGGAAAGCGCATCGGCCGCGGCCGGCCGCGCATCGCGCCGAGCCGCGGCACGGTCGACAGCAGGGCGCGGGTGTAGTTGTGGCGCGGCACGGAGAACAGCGTCGCGGTGTCGTTCTCCTCCACGGCCTCGCCGTCATACATGACGACGGTGCGGTCGGCCATTTCGGCGACCACGCTCATGTCGTGGGTGATGAACAGGACCGACATGCCTTCCTCGCGCTGGAGCGAGCGGATCAGGTCGAGGATCTGTGCCTGGATCGTCACGTCGAGCGCGGTGGTCGGCTCGTCGGCGATGAGCAGCGACGGCCGCGTGGCGATGGCGGTGGCGATGGCGACGCGCTGGCGCATGCCGCCGGAGAAGCGGTGCGGATAGTCCTGAGCGCGCCGCGCCGCCTGCGGGATGCGCACCATGTCGAGCATGTCGACGGCGCGGCGGCGGGCGGCTGTCCAGTCGAGGCCGGCATGGCGCACGAACACCTCGGCGATCTGGTCGCCGACCTTCATCACGGGGTTCAGCGTCGAAAGCGGGTCCTGGAAGATCATCGAGATGCGGTTGCCGCGCAGGTCGCGCATCTTCCGCTCGGGCAGCCTGAGCAGGTCCGTCCCCTCGAACAGCACCTGCCCGCCCGAGACGATGGCCGGCGGCGAGGGCAGGAGTCGCATGATCGCCTGCGCCGTCGCCGACTTGCCGCTTCCGGATTCGCCGACGATCGCCAGAACCTCCTTGCGGGCGAGCCGGAAGGAGAGGTCGCGCACGGCGGGGATCGTCTTGCCGGCGCTGCGGAACGAGACGTTGAGGCCGCGCACGTCGAGGATGGCCCTATCGTCGCTCATCGATGCGCTCCGTGCGGGTGGAGGGCGTCGTTCAGGCTGTTGCCGAGCGCGCTGAGCGACAGCACGGTGACGAAGATCGCCACGCCCGGCAGCGCCGCCATGTACCATGCCGAGCGCAGCGCCTCCTTGCCGGAGCCGATCATCGAGCCCCAGGAGATCGCGTTGGGGTCGCCGAGGCCGAGGAAGGAGATCGCGGCTTCGAGCAGGATGGCGTGCGCGGCGATGATCGAGGCTGTGACCACGACGATCGAGGCGACGTTGGGGAACAGATGGGCGAGGATGATGCGCCGGTCGGACAGGCCGATCACCCGCGACGCCAGGATGAACTCCGCCTCGCGCAGCCGCAGCACCTCGACCCGCACCAGCCGCGCCACCTGCGGCCAGCTCGTCAGCCCGATGGCGAGGACGACCGCGGGAAGGCTGGGCGTGAGCGACACCATGACGACGATGGTGAAGATCAGCGACGGCATGGTCTGGAACAGCTCCACCAGCCGCAGGATGGCGACATCGACCCAGCCGCCGAAATAGCCGCCGAGCGCGCCCAGCATCGTGCCGAGGAAGACGGCGAACAGCGTCGCCGTGACCCCGACGACGAGCGACACGCGCGAGCCGTGGACGATGCCGGTCAGGATGTCGCGGCCGAGAACGTCGGTGCCGAGCGGGAAGGCGGGATCGACGCCCGGCCAGACGAAGGGCGCGCCGACGATGGACAGCGGATCGGTCGGGAAGAGCACGTCCGCCAGGATGGACAGCGCCGCGATGCCGACGACGATCGCCAGTCCCAGCATGCCGGTGACGCTGCGCGCGAAGCGCCGTCCGAATCGCGACCAGCCGGAGATCATTTCAGCTCGATCCTCGGGTCGAGCCAGGCATAGATCATGTCGGTGACGATGTTGGCGAGGATGACCAGGAACGACGACACGAACAGGATGCCCAGCAGGAGGTTCAGGTCGCGGCGGAAGATGGCGTCGAAGGCGAGGCGGCCCATGCCGGGCCAGGCGAAGATGGTCTCGATGATGACCGAGCCGCCGAGCATGCCGCCGAGCTGGAGGCCGGTGATGGTGACGATCGGCAGAAGCGCGTTGCGCAGGACGTGGCGCACGGTGATGCGCTGCGGGCCGAGCCCCTTGGCGTGGGCGAAGCGGATGAAGTCCTGCCCCGAGACCTCGATCATCGCCGAGCGGGTGATGCGGCTGAAGATCGCCAGATAGTAGACCGACAGGCTGAAGACCGGCAGCACCATGTGCCGGGCGACGTCCCGGACATAGGCCCAGCCTTCGGGATTCTGGTAGACGTTGTACATGCCGCTGGCGGGAAACCAGCGCAGCGTCAGCGAGAAGACCACGATCAGCATCAGGGCCAGCCAGAACAGCGGCAGGGCGAAGCCCCAGACGGAAACGAGGTTGATGAAACTGTCGACCCAGGTTCCCCGCCGCACGGCGGCGACGACGCCGAGGATGACGCCGAGGATGGTCGCGACGAGGATGCTGGTGCCCATCAGCAGGAGGCTCGCCGGAATCCGCTCGAAGATGATCGGGCGCACGAAGTCGTTGTAGCCGACCGAATAACCGAGATTGAGCGTCAGCAGGTTGCCCATGTATTTCAGGAACTGGACGACGACGTGGTCGTCGAGGCCGAACTGCTGGCGCAGCATCGCCGCGACCTCGGGCGTGGCGCCGCCGGCCTCGCCCGTCAGCACGTCGACGATGTCGCCGGGCGCGAGCTTCAGAAGGAAGAAGTTCACGGTCACGATGAGCAGCATCGTCGGGACGACGTGGATCAGCCGTCGCGCCAGATAGCCGGCGAGCCGCACGCCGCCCGATGTCCCCGTGGCGCTCATCGGCGGCTCCCGGCCTGTCGTGTCCTCCGCTTCACAGCACCACCTCGACGAGATACGGGCCGTTCTCGTCCAGCCCGGCGCGGAATGCCGCGGCCAGCTCCTCCATCGTGGTGGCGCGCGCGGCCGGAACGCCGAGCGAGCCGGCGAGCTGCGCCCAGCCGATGGTGGGGTTGCCGATGTCCATCATGTCGAACGCCCGGCTGCCGGCGCCCGACCCGCCGATATTGGCGAACTCGTCCTTCAGCACCTGATAGGCCCGGTTGGCGAACAGGAGGGTCAGGACCTTGGTGCGCTCGCGCGCCTGCGTCCACAGCGCCTGAAGCGTGTAGAGCGCGCTGCCATCGCTCGCGGCGCAGACCACCTGACGGTCCGGGCAGGCGATGGCCGCGCCGATGGTGACGGGAAGGCCGTAGCCGATCGAGCCGCCGGGGTTCTGGATCAGGTCGTGCTGCGGCGCGCCCTTGAGCGCGCCGAAGAAGGTGCGCCCGCTGGTGTTGGATTCGTCCACCAGAATCGTTCCCTCGGGAATCAGCGCCGCGAGCAGGTGTCCGAGCTTGTCCACGGTGATCGCGCCGTCGGGGAGGGCGGTCTCCTGCGCGGCGGCGACCTTCGGCGCGGCGGCGCGGACGCCGAGCTCGTCGGCCAGCCATTCGAGCGCGTGCGCGGCGTCCTCGTGCGGCTGCGACAGCGCGTGAATGTTGCAGGAGGGCGACGTCAAGAGGCTGGGCTTGCCCGGATAGGCGAAGAACGCGACCGGCGCCTTGGCTGCGACGAGGATCAGGTTGTCGATGTCGCGCAGCATCGCCAGCCCCGGCTCGAGCGGGTAGGGCAGGCGCTCGACCGCGACGCGTCCGCGCCCGCGCTCCATGCGCTTGTTGAATGTCTGGCAGATCAGCCGTGCGCCGGTCGCCTCGGCGATCCGCCCGGCGTTGTCGAGCGCTTCGCCGCGCAGGGCCGTGTCGGTGAGGAACAGCGCGGTGCGTCCGCCCGAGCGCAGGATGCGGGCGGCTTCCGCGACGGCTTCCTGCGTCGTCCTTTCTCGCGCCGGCACGGCGGGAACGGCGGCGACGTCGCCGTCCGGCAGGCCGGAATCCTCCCAGGCGGTGTCGGCCGGCAGGATCAGCGTCGCGATCCGGCCCGGCGGCTGGCTTGCCGCCGCGATCGCCTCCGCGCCGTCGCGGGCGACGTCGCGCGCCGATTGCGAGGTCCGCACCCAGTGCGAGAACGGCCGCGCTGCGCCTTCGATGTCGGAGGTGAGCGGCGCGTCGAAGCGGCGGTGATAGGTTGCGTGCTCGCCGACGATGTTGATCATCGGCGAGGCGGCGCGCATCGCGTTGTGGATGTTGGACAGCCCGTTGACGAGGCCGGGACCGAGATGGAGCAGCGTGGAGGCGGGCCGGTCCGCCATGCGCGCGAAGCCGTCCGCTGCGCCCGTCGCCACGCCCTCGTAGAGCGCCAGCACGCAACGCATCGCCTCGACCTTGTCGAGCGCGGCGACGAAGTGCAGCTCCGACGTGCCGGGATTGGTGAAGCAGACATCCACGCCGCCGGCCACCAGCGTTCGTGCAAGACTTTCGGCGCCATTCATTCCAGTTCGATCCGATCAGGTTGGCCGGTCAGCTCGGCCGATGAGGTTGGAAGCGCCTGCGGGTCGCACCGTTGGCGGCGGGTCGAAGGCATCATCGGCCGCCGGTCCGCATGCCGCAATTGAAAATGATTTGCGCCGCCTTTAGTTCGGTAGGCGCCCGCCGCGCCCGCGTGCGGCCTGCTTTCCGTCCGCCATTCCCTGCCGGCGGCGGCCGCTGAATTTTTTTTGCCCGCGCGCAATTCAAATCATTTTCAGGCGAAACCGGCCGCCGCCTACAGTCAGCGCAATCGACGGCGACGCCCCGTTTCCGGGGGTGGAAAGGGCAGGGTCCCGCCGTCGAACCCATCAGGGGGAGGGGATACACGGCGCTTGCCGTTCCCCACGGATGACAGGATGGATGCCGCATTGGAACAGCAGAAAAGCCGCCACGATTTCCGCAGCCGCCTCAAGGCGCGCGAGGCGCTGCTCGGGGCGTTCTGCCCCTCGCCGTCGCCGGAGCTGATCGAGGTCGCCGCCTTCGCCGGGTTCGACTTCACCGTCATCGACGCCGAGCATGGCCCCATCACCATCGGCGACATCGTCCACATGGTGCGCGCCGGCCATTCCGCCGGGATCGCGGTGCTGGCCCGCGTGCCCGAGGCGACGGCGGATTTCGTGCTGCGCTCGCTCGACGCCGGGGCCGATGGCATCATCGTGCCGCAGGTCGAGACCGCGGATCAGGCGGCGGCCGTCGTCTCCAGGGTCCGCTACCCGCCGCATGGCGGGCGGGGGCTGGCCTTCTACACCCGCGCTCATCGCTTCACCCGCGATTTCGGGCCGGCGGCGATGAAGGCGGCGGACGAGCGGGTCGTCGCCGGGGTGCTGATCGAGACGCCGCTCGGCGTGCGCAACGCCGACGCCATCGTCTCGACGCCCGGTGTCGATCTCGTCCTCATCGGGCCGAGCGATCTCGCCGCCAATATCGGGTTCGGCCCGGACACGGAGCGGCTGGTCGACGAGGCGATCGCGGCCGTCGGCGTGGCCGGCCGTCGCCATGGCGTCGCCACGGCGATCGCGGCGCAGTCGCCGGAGGCGGCGGCCGGCTTCGCCGGGCAGGGCTATCCCGTCATCGTCACCGGCCTCCTGCCGCCGCTCCTGCGCGTCTCCACCGACTTCGTCACCAGAAGCCGGGCCGGCATCGAGGCATTGCGAAGCGCGCCATGACGATCCTGCGGTTCCAGCGGCGAGGCGGGACGATGGCCGCTCCGGGCGGAACCGACGTCGAGCTCGATACATCGCGGCGGACCGTCGATGCCGCTACCTTTCGCGGCACGCTGGGCAATCTCGGCGCGGCCGTGGCCGTCGTCACCAGCGGGCAAGGGGAGGCCCGCGACGGCCTCACCCTCACCGCCCTGTGCCCGCTTCCGGCGGACCCGCCGGGCATCCTCGTCTGCATCGAGCGCGATGCCGGGGTCCGCGCGGCGCTCGTCGGGACGAAAAGCTTCGCCGTCAACTACCTTCTCGCCGGGCAGGCCGCAATCGCGCGCGCCTTCGCCTGCCGCGGCGACGCGGCGGCGCGCTTCGCTCCCGGCGGGTGGACGACGCTGACGACGGGCGCGCCGGTGTTCGTCAACAGCCTCGCCAGCCTCGACTGCGAGCTGACCGACCTGCGCGAGCACGGCACCCATTCGGTGGTCACGGGCAGCATCGTCAATGCGGTGCGCCGCTCCGAGGGCGAGCCGCTGATCGACTTCCGGGGGCAGTTCGCGCGCCTGGTGCCGTTCGACCTGTCGGCCGGCCTCGGCGAAAAATTCAAACCGGCTGAATCTAATTGAGTTGCGCGGCATGGCCGCAATGTCGACCTTCGGGCGACTTCGGAACGAGGGACGGACCGCGAGAACATGACCGGACATCCAGACAGTGAACGTGCAGACGGCGGGCGCGGGCTCGCGCGGGACCCGGAGGTGGCGGGCTTCGACGGCCTGTCGGTCTCGACCATCGCCGACGCCATGTACCAGCTCGGGCTGCCCGAGGGGGCGCTTTCCCCCGATGTCCGTCACATCGCCGGCCCGCGCATCCAGGGCCGTGCCCGCACCGTCGGCCGCATCGTGCTGCCGCGCAACACGACGCAGGCGGCGCTCCATCCCGAGCTGTCGATGGCGCTCTACGAGGTCATCGACGCGCTGCGATCCGGCGACGTGCTCGTCATCGCCGGCCAGGGCGATACGTCCTATTCCACCTTTGGCGACAACATGGCGCTGCGCTCGCTCGTGGCCGGCGCGGTCGGCGTCGTCACCGATGCCGCGGTGCGCGACACGGTCGAGATCGGCGAACTGGGGTTCGGCGCCTATAGCGGCGGCGTTTCGATCCGGCCGGGCCAGTACCGTTTCCTGACCGTGTCGGCTGACGCGCCGGTGGTGTGCGGAGGCGTGCTGGTCAATCCGGGCGACATCGTCGTCGGCGACACGGACGGCGTCGTCGTGGTGCCCGCCGGGGAGGCCGCGAACGTCGCCCGCAGGGCGGCCGAGCTCGCCGACGCCGAGGCGCGCAAGCAAAAGAGCGTGCGCGAGGGCATGAAGATCGTCGAGGCCATCAGGACCTACAAGGTCCGCTAAACCTCACGGAGAGGACATCGCGTTGTCGCCGCGCATAGCAATCGTCGGAGCCGGAGCCGTCGGCGGCTATTTCGCCGCCTTCCTCGCCAAGGCGGGGCACGACGTCACCGTGATCGATCCGTGGCCGGAGCATGTCGAGGCGATACGGCGCGACGGCATCGAGGTGCACGCCTCCATCGAGGACGAGACCTTCGCCCAGTCGGTCAGGGCGCTCCATGTGACGGAGGTTCAACGGCTGTCGAAAGAACGCCCCGTCGACATCGCGATGATCTCGACCAAGTCCTACGACACGGTTTGGGCGACGGCGCTGATCGCGCCCCACCTGTCGCCGGCTGGCTATGTGGTCTCGGTGCAGAACGGCATCAACGAGGAGCGCATCGCCGGCGTCGTCGGCTGGAGCCGGACCGTGGGCTGCGTCTGCGCCCGCGTGGCGAGCGAGCTTCACGCGCCCGGCCGCATCCGCCGCACCACGCCGCGCGGCCGCGCCGATCTCCTGCCCGTGCTGCGGGTCGGCGAGGTGCATGGCCAGACGACGCGGCGGCTCGCCGAGCTGAGCGAGATCGTCGCCGCGGTCGATACCGTCAGGATCACGCCCAACCTCTGGGGCGAGCGGTGGTCGAAGCTGTGCGTCAACGCCATGCGCAACCCGCTGTCGGCGGCGAGCGGCCTTTCGGGCAACGACATCGACCGCAACCCCGCGACGCGCGCCTTCGGCATCAGACTCGGCGGACAGGCGGTGCGGGTCGGGCAGGCGCTCGGCTATCATCTCGAGCACATCTACAACATCGAGCCGGAGCCGCTGGCGCGCGCCTCCGAGGGCGATCCGGCGGCGCTCGAGCATGCGAACGCCGTGCTGCTCGCCGGCACGAAAGGCTCGGACAGAAGCGACCTGCAACGGCCCTCGATGGGGCAGGACATCCTCAAGGGACGCAGGACGGAAATCGACTTCATCAACGGTCTCGTGGCCGAAAAGGCACGCGCGCTCGGGATGCCCGCCGACGCGCATGAGAAGATCATCGGGCTCGTCCGCGGCATCGAGCGGGAGACGGTCGTTCCCTCCCTCGACCACTTCGCCTGACGCCGCACCGAACGCCATATGAAGGAATGAAGCCATGCCGAACATGACACGAAGAGAGCTTCTCGCCTGGTCCGCGGCCGTGGGCGCCGCCGGCTTCCTGCCGCTCGACGCCTTCGGCCAGCCCGCGCGCGGCGGCACGCTGGCCATCGCCGAGTTCCCCGAGCCGACGCTGCTGACCTCGGCCCTGATCGCGGCAGCGGCGACCAACAACATTTCGCCGAAGATATTCGACGGCCTCGTCGCCTACGACCTCGACACGCTGGAGCCGAGGCCGCAGCTCGCGGAGAGCTGGGAGTGGGGCGACAACGGCCTGTCGCTGACCTTCAGGCTGCGCGACGGCGTCAGATGGCACGACGGCGAGCCCTTCACCTCGGCCGACGTCGCTTTCACGATCAAGGAGATTCTGCTCAAGTACAACAGCCGCGGCAAGGCGATCTACGGCAACCTGACCGATATCGAGACGCCGGACGCGCTGACCGCGACGCTGCGCCTGTCGAAGCCCGCGCCCTACATCCTGGCCGGCCTGTCGAGCTGGATCACCCAGATACTGCCGAAGCACATCTACGAAGGCACCGATCCGCTGACCAACCCGCGCAACACCGACCCCATCGGCACCGGGCCGTTCAGGTTCGCGGAATGGCAACGCGGCAACTTCCTGCGGCTGGAGCGCAATCCCGACTACTGGGACCAGCCGAAGCCCTATGTCGATCAGGTCATCTACCGCTTCCTGCCGGACGCCTCGGCCCGCGTCGCCGCGCTCGAGGCCGAGGACGTGCTGGCGGTCGCGGAATCCAAGGTTCCCGGCAGCGATCTCCTGCGGCTGAAGGACGTTCCCTTCCTCGAATACGAGACGCGCGGCTATGCCATGCTCGCGCCGACGCACTTCTTCCAGTTCAACCTCCAGAACGAGCTGTTCCGGGACGTGCGCGTGCGCAAGGCGTTCGCCCATGCCATCGACCGCGATTTCATCGCCAGGAACATCTGGTTCGGCTACGGCACGCCGGCCACTGGCCCGCTGCCGCCGGCGCTGAAGACCTTCTACTCGGACGACGTCCCGCTCTATCCCTACGATCCGGCGAAGGCCGAGGCGCTGCTCGACGAGGCGGGTTATCCGCGCGGGGCCGACGGCATCCGCTTCTCGATCCGCCACGACGCGGCGCAGAACGGCGAGCAGTTTCCCAAGACCGCCGAGTTCGTCCGCGACGCGCTCGGCAAGGTCGGCATCAGGGTCGAGGTCCGCATCAGCGATTTCGCCAGCTTCTCGAAGCGCGTCTACACCGACCGCGATTTCGACACCGCCAACTACTACACCTCATGCGGCCCCGATCCGGCAATCGGCACCCAGCGCGTCTACTGGTCGAAGGCGTTCCTGCCCGGGGTGTCCTACTCGAACGGCTCCAGCTACAACAATCCCGAAGTCGACAGGGTTCTGGAGGCGGCGCAGATCGAGCCGGACCAGGCGAAGCGCAAGGCGCTCTACGACGAGTTCCAGCGGCTGGTGCAGGAGGACCTGCCGGAGATCCCGCTGATCTCGATGAACCAGGTCACGATCACCAACAGGCGGCTGCGCAACCTGACCGCGCTCGCCGACGGGATCAAGGCGAACTTCGCGGATGCTTACATCGAAGGCTGATGCCATGACGACGCGCCGGCGCGCCCGCACGGGTAAGCCGGCGTGAGACTGGCGGATTGCCAGAACGTCGCCGACCTGCGCGCGGCGGCCGCCGGGCGGCTGCCGCGCGGCATCTTCGAGTTCGTCGACCGCGGTTCCGAGGACGAGATCGCGCTCGGCGAAAACCGCGAGGCGTTCCGGCGCATCAAGCTCATCGCCCGTGTGATGCGCGACGTGTCGGGCCGCAGCAGCGCGACGACGCTGTTCGGCAGGCCGGCCTCGATGCCGCTCGTCATCGCGCCCACCGGCGCTGCGGGGCTGCTGTGGCATCGCGGCGAGGTCGCGCTCGCCCGCGCGGCCGCGGCGCAAGGCGTTCCCTTCACTGTCTCCACCGGCTCGATGACGTCGCTGGAGACCGTCGCCGCGGAGGCGGGCGGCAGGCTCTGGTTCCATCTCAACATCTGGCGCGAGCGCGAGCTGTCGCTCGAGCTGGTCGGGCGCGCGGCGGCGGCCGGCTACGAGGTGCTGGTCGTCACGGTGGACGCGGTGGTGCCGCCGAACCGCGAATACAACCGGCGCAACGGCTTCGCGCTGCCGTTCTCGCCCGGCCCGCGCGCGGTGGCGGACATGCTGCGCCGTCCCGGCTGGCTTCTGCGCGTGCTCGGCCGCTATGTCGCCGGCGGCGGGCTGCCGGCGATGGAGAACTATCCGGCGCGGCTTCGCGGGCCGGTCACGGGCGGCTCCCCGGCGCTGCTTGTCCTGCGCAACGACTCGCTCACCTGGGAGGATGTCGGGCACATCAGGGCGATGTGGAAGGGCCCGCTCGTGGTCAAGGGCATCCAGCATGCCGACGACGCCCGCGCGGCGGTCGACCACGGGGCGGACGGCATCGTCGTGTCCAACCATGGCGGGCGCAACCTCGACAGCGCCCTCGCGCCAATAGACCTGCTGCCAGCCGTGGCCGAAGCGGTCGGCGACCGGACGACCGTCCTCGTGGATGGCGGCATATGGCGCGGCAGCGACATCGCGAAAGCACTGGCGCGCGGCGCGCATGCCGTGCAGATCGGCCGCGCCACCCTCTACGGCGTCGCCGCCGGCGGGGAGGAAGGCGCGGCCATGGCGCTTTCCTTCCTGCATTCCGAACTCGACCGGACGATGGCCTATCTCGGCTGCAACACGGTCGCGGAGCTCGACCGGCGCATTCTCGCCCGATCCTGACGGCACCCATCCTTAATTAAAACTATCGAGACGGAAAATTCTTTTCAATTGAAAGGAATGAATGCCGTGGACAGTCTGGTGAAAACTTCGATCAGGAAAGATCGATCTATGCATGTTTGCATGAATTTCCAAGAAATCAAGCAAATGTAGCACTTGTTTCTATCAGGAGATAATTATGGAAACAACCAGACGTACGATCCTCAAATATGGCGCAGCCTTGTCCGCGGCGTCATTTATCCCCGCCGCCTTTTCCTCGAAGCTGGCCTTCGCCCAATCGGGTCCTGCGAAGGGCGGCACGCTGGTCATCGCGCAATATCCGGAGCCGTCCATCCTGACCGCCTCGATCGGCGGCGGCGGCGCGACGAACAACATCTCGCCGAAGATCTTCGACGGCCTGCTCGCCTATGACAACGACCTCAAGCCGGTGCCGCAGCTCGCCGAGTCGTGGGAGGTCTCGGACGACGGCCTCACGATCACCTTCCGGCTGCGCCGCAACGCCAAGTGGCACGACGGCACGCCCTTCACCTCGGCCGACGTCGAGTTCTCGCTCATCGACGTGTGGAAGAAGTTCAACAGCCGCGGCAAGCAGATATTCGAGGATGTCGTCGAGGTGGAATCGCCCGACGAGGCGACCTCGGTGTGGAAGCTGTCGAAGCCCGCGCCCTACATCCTCAACGGCCTGACCTCGCACCTGTCGCAGATCGTGCCGAAGCATCTCTACGAGAGCACCGACATCCTCAAGAACCCGCACAACACCGCTCCGGTCGGCAACGGCCCGTTCAAGCTGGTCGAGTGGAACCGTGGCAACTATCTCAGGCTGGTGCGCAACGAGGACTACTGGGATTCCGGAAAGCCCCATGTCGGCGAGATATTCTACCGCTTCCTGCCCGATGCGGCGAGCCGCGTCGCGGCGCTCGAGACCGGGGAAGTGCTTCTGGTCGGCGAATCCGGCGTGCCGGGCAGCGATCTGGCGCGCATCGCCGGCTCGCCCGATCTGCGGATCGAGACCAGGGGTTACAACTACGTCGCGCAGAACACCTTTTTCCTGTTCAACCTCGACAAGCCGGTGTTCCAGGACGTGCGGGTGCGGCGCGCCATCGCCCACGCCATCGACAGGCAGTTCCTCGTCGACAGCGTCTGGTACGGGTATGGCGAGGTGGCGACGGGGCCCTTCCCGAAGGATCTGGGCGATTTCTACACCCCGGACGTGCCGGTCTACGAATACGACCCGGCCAAGGCCATCGCGCTGCTGGACGAGGCAGGCCTGAAGCCGGGCGCGGACGGCATCCGGTTCGAGTTCACGCACGACTTCCTGCCCTATGGCGAGCAGTATCCGCGAACGGCCGAATATATCCGCGACGCGCTGTCGAAGGTCGGCATCAAGCTGACGATCCGCTCGCAGGATTATGCCAGCTACCTGAAGCGCGTCTACACCGACCGCGATTTCGACACGATCAACTACCTGATCGCCGTCGGCCCCGACCCGGTGATCGGCACGAGCCGGCTCTACCACTCCAACGCGTTCCAGCCGGGGGTGGCGTTCTCGAACACGGCCAACTACAGCAGCGCCGAGGCGGACGCCGCCCTCGACCGGGCCAAGGCGGAGCTGGACCCCGCGAAGCGCCGCGAACTCTATTTCGAGTTCCAGCGCATCGTGCAGACCGACCTGCCGCAGATCCCGCTGGTCGCGCCGAAGCAGGTGACGATCGTCAACAACCGCGTGAAGGGCGACGCGGAATATTCGGAGGGAATCAAGGGCAGCTTCTCCGACGTCCGGATCGACGAAGGCTGATCCGTCCCGCCGTCATCGACGGCCGGAAGCGCCCGCGCTGCGGGCGCTTTCACCGGAACGGCTTGACGTTCCACGTCCGCAGCCGGACATCTTTTCCCAAAACTCCGCCACTTTCGGATAACAAATCCTCGATATCGCAGCCGGCTTCGTGGACTCTGCGGGTGTCGCCTATCTGGCATTCTCGAGCCTTGGGAGAAGGTGCATATGTCGGCACATCTGCCGCCCTTGACCGCGGTGCGCGCATTCGAGGCCGCGGCCCGCAGAGGAAGCGTGACCATGGCCGCGGACGAGCTTTGCGTCACGCCGGCGGCGGTCACGCATCAGGTCCGCTCGCTGGAGCGGTGGCTGGGCGTCAACCTGTTCAGCCGCAAGGGGTCGACCCTCAAGCTCACCCCGGCGGGCGACCTGTTCTTCGTCGGCGCCAACAAGGGGATCGACGCGATCCGTTTCGCGGCCGAGCAGATCGTGACGCCGCAGAAGCAGGCGCGCCTGTCGGTGGTGACGCCGCCGTCCTTCGCTGCGCAATGGCTCGTGCCCCGGCTGAACAGCTTCCGTTCGACGCAGAAGGTTGAGCTTCTCGTCTCGATCCAGAACCATCTCGTCGAGGCGGCCTGGCAGACCAACGACGTCGGCATCGTCTGGGGCATCGACACCCCGCATTTCCTCGAGCGCCGCCCGCTGATGACCTACCGCATCATCGCCGTGTGCAGCCCGAAGCTTCTGGAGGGCGATCGGGGCATCCGGTCGCTGGATGATCTCGGCCGGTTCGAGCTGCTGCACGACGAGGGGCTCAAGACCATCGAGGGCATCGACTGGAACGGCTGGCTGCGCGCCGTCGGCTGCACGGATGTCGAGACGGGCGGCGGTATCCGCTTCAACAACGCCTTCGCGGCCTATCGCTTCGCGGCCGAAGGCCATGGGATCGCGCTGGCCAAGGACATCCTCGTCCAGCGCGAACTGGAGAGCGGTCTGCTCGTCAATCCGTTCAACGTCTCTGTGGACGGCAAGCTGACCTACGATTTCGTCTGCACCCAGTCCAACTATCGCACCAGGGCGGTGTCGCAGTTCTGGGACTGGCTCAAGCGCGAGGCGAAGCAGGACGCCGGGTCGTATATCGACCGCATCGCAAGCTGACGGGGCGGGTCGACGGGCTGGTGGAACGGCCGGGGGGGCGCGGCTCAGGCCGCGCCGGCCTCCCGCTGCCGCCCCTCGCGCCATTTCGCCAGCCGCGACACCGCGTCCTCCAGCGTCTCGAAGCGCTTAGCGAAGCAGAAGCGGACATGGCTGGTCACGTCCCGCGCCGCATAGAAGGAGGAGACCGGAACCGGCGTGACGCCGGCCTCGACCGTCAGGCGGCGACTGAAGGCGAGGTCGTCGCCCGCCGCGTCGAAGCCGCTGATGTCGGCGACGGCGAAATAGGTGGCCGGCACGTCCGCGACCTCGAAGCCGGCGGCGCGCAGGGCACCGACGAGGAAGTCGCGCCGCCGCGCGAGATCGCTGCGCAGCCCGTCGAAATAGCTGTCGGAGAAGGCGAGCCCGGCCGCGACCGCAGCCTGAAGCGCGGGCGGGGTGGTGAAGGTGACGAACTGGTGCGCGCGCGCGATCGGACCGAGGAGACGGGCGTCGGCGGTGACGTAGCCGACTTTCCAGCCGGTGACCGAGAAGGTCTTGCCGGCCGAGCCGATACGCACGACGCGGTCGCGGATCTCGGGCCGTGAGAAGGGAGAGACGTGCCTGCGCCCGTCGAACACCAGATGCTCGTAGACCTCGTCCGAGACCAGCACCAGATCGTGTTCCAGAAGCAGCCCGGACAGGAAGGCGATCTCCTCCTCGTCGAACACCTTGCCGACGGGGTTCATCGGCGTGTTGAGGACGATCAGCTTGGTGCGCGGGGTGATGGCCGCCTTCAGCGCCTCGCGTGGCAGCTCCCAGTCGGGCGGCGACAGCCGCACCGGAACCGGAATCCCGCCGGCGCGGCGGATCAGGATATTGTAGCAGTCGTAGACCGGCTCGAACACGATCACCTCGTCGCCGGTGTCGACAAGGGCGAGGAACGCGTCCGCCAGCGCCTCCGTCGCGCCCGACGTGACGAGGACCTCCCGTTCCCAGTCGACCTCCAGCCCGAGGAATCGCCTTGCATTGTCCGCCACCGCGCGGCGCAGCGCCGGCAGGCCCAGCATCGGCGGATACTGATGGGGGCCGTCGCGCAACGCCTTGACGGCGGCCTCGATGACCTCCGGCGGCTCCAGCCCCTCGGGGAAGCCCTGGCCAAGATTGATCGCTCCGGTCTCGGTTGCCAGGCGCGACATGGATTCGAATATCGATGTACCGGGTGCCCCGAAAACAGGATTGACCATAACGATTGTCCTTTTGATCCGGCTGGAAAGACGGCCGATGCCGACGAGCGAAAGCGCTGCGGAGCCTATTCTCCGGGTAGGCGGCGGACAAAGTATGGACTGTCCCGGAAGCAGGCTCCGGCGGAACGCTTTTGCGCGGAATGCAGCCTTGCGGCCATGGCCTGTCGCGCGACGCGGTTTTCCCTCCGCAAAAGCGGGCCGCCGGGCGAATGAGCACCCGACACCCCCGCGTTGCTACAATGTGTGGCGCGGATGATACACTCAGTTAAAATTCGTTATCCGGGTGCAAGGACGGCCTTCCCGGTCCACGCTCCGGCTGAAACCGTCGAGCCCGGAAGAAAACGGGCGAAAACACGACTAAAAAGCTCAAGTTTTCTTGCTTCGGCCGTTCATGAGCCTCCGCGACCCTGGAATCGATCTAAAACATAGCCGTTGCGTGGCAATTTCCGGCTTGCTAGGGGCGATTCCGTTGTTCAGCCGCCTCCCGGCGGAGGCCGCGTCCAGATGTCGCGTGCGTCATGTCCATGGATTCGACCAGTATCGCCTCTCTTTACGCTGCCGAGCATGCCCGGCTGAAGCAGATTCTGGTCCGCAGCGGCATGTCGGCGCAGAGCGCCGCCGATGTCGTGCATGAGGCCTTCGCGCGGCTGTTGCGCAGCGAGAACGGCGACATCCGCGACCTGCGCTCCTATCTCCATCGCACGGCGAGGACGGTCGCGGTGGACTTCCACCGCAAGGAGCAGCGCGCCGCCCGCGTCGTGGACCCGGTCGCCGCCGTCGACGAGACGATCGCGGACCCTCTTCCGCTCGCCGATGCAGCCATCATTTCCGCGGAGGAACGCGCCATTCTTGCAGCCGCCCTGCACGAGCTGCCGCCCCGGACACGCGAAGTCCTCCTGCTCCACAAGTTCGAGGGCCTGAGCTACGCCGAGATATCCGAGCGGCTCGACATCGCCAAGAACACCGTGATGGTTCACATGGTGAAGGGTCTCGCCACCCTCAAGGCGAGGCTGCGCGAGAATAATCCGCGACAGGACTAATTAGTTTTCGTTCCCCGGGCGTCCTATTAGATAGGCAGTCGCCGTCGAATCATGATGGCGCTCGACGGATCACTTCGAGGCACGGCCGCATTGCAAGCCAGGCGATAAACGGGCAACGGCATACCCAGGGATTTTGCATGGGAACGCGCGACGAACGGTCGATCGACGAGGAAGCGATCCAGTGGTTCGTCCTTCTGCGCGACGAGGATGCCACCGACGACGACCGCAGCCGCTTCCAGGAATGGCTGGCCGCAAGCCCCGACCATGCCAGGGCATTGCGTGAGGTCGAGCGTATGTGGAGCGGCCTCGACGATCTGTCGGAGCCCGCGAAGCAAGCGGAGCCTTCACAGTCGCAACCGGCATCGAACGTCGTCCCGTTGCAGCCGCGTTCCGCCGCTCCGCGCCGCGGCCACGGCTGGCGCGGCGGCGCCATTGCCGCCACGCTTCTCCTCGCCGTCGCCATCGGCTGGCAGCTTGCCCCGGTCGGGCTCTTTTCCGACTATCGATCCGGCGTCGGCGAGCGCCGCATCGTTCTGCTGGAGGACGGCTCTCGGGTCGAGCTCGCCACGGAATCGGCGCTGGACGTCGATTTCAGCGCCGGCACGCGCGGCGTGACGCTGGTGGCCGGCGAGGCCTTCTTCACCGTGGCGAAGGATCCGGACCGTCCCTTCGTCGTCACGACCGGGCAGGGCGAGATCGCCGTGCTCGGCACCGCTTTCAACGTGCGTCTCCAAGACGACGCGACCGTTGCGGTCGCCGAGAACGTCGTCGCCGTCAGCGCGGCGACCGATACGGGCGTGCGCGTTTCCGAAGGCCAGATGGTGCATTTCGGCCCGAACGGCGTATCGGCGGTCGAGGAGGCCGATCTCGACCGGATTGTCGCCTGGCGCAACGACCAGATCGTGTTCAGGGACGTCCCGCTCGATCGCGTCGTCGCCGAGCTCCAGCGCTACCGGCGCGGCCGCATCCAGATCATCGGCGGCGACATCGCGCACAAGCGCGTGACCGCCGTCTTCGACACGCGGCGCATCGACGCCGCCCTCGACACCATCGCCCAGAGCCTCGGCCTGCGCGTCGTCGGCGTGGCCGGGCTTTTCACCGCGATCATGCCGGGCTGACGCGCCGCCCGCAAAAAAGTTCGCCCGGCGACTAATTACTTTTCCCGGAACCAGCGTCTTCGGATTCGGGGGCTGCTCTCGCGCCGCCTCCATTGGGATTTGGAGACGGGTTCAGACCATGCGCGACACAAGAGCGGTTCCGGCATTCGTGCGGCGCGGCTTTCCGCCCGGAACCGCGAGCAGGTTCAGGGGCGTTCTGGCGGCCCTGATGGCGGGGACCGCCGTCCTTTCTCTCTCGGCGACGGGTTCCGTCAGGGCGCAGTCCGCGGCGACGGTCGCGCAGTTGAACATACCGGCGCAATCGCTCGCCGACGCGCTGGTCGCCTTCTCCCGCCAGACGCGCATCGAGATATTCGTCTCGTCGGAGCTTGCCGCCGGCAGACGTTCCTCGCCGGTCAGCGGCGCGATGGCGCCGCAGGCCGCGCTCCAGCGCCTGCTCGCCGGCACCGGGCTGGGCTACAGCTTCACCAACGCCACCACGGTCCGGATCGTCGATCCGTCCGCGCAGGCCGTCGTCACGGACGCCGACGGCGCGGTGGTGCTGGATACGATCGACGTGACGGACACCAGCGGCAGCAGCGGCGGGCTCGCAGATCCCTATGCCACCGCCGCGCCGGTCAGTTCCGTGTCGTCGGAGACGTTCCAGCAGCGGTTCGGCGGCGACGCGAACCAGGCGTTGCGCAACGTCGCGGGCGCCTTCACCCGACAGGGCAGCGACCAGCCCGGCTATGCCGTCAACATCCGCGGCATGAGCGGCATGGGCCGCGTCAACTCGATGATCGACGGCGTGCCCCAGACTTTTCGCAACGCGGCAGGGCACGCGGCCTATGGCGGCACGCTGACCTACATCCACCCCGAGCTCCTGTCCGGCATCGACATCACGCGCGGCGCGGTTCCGGGCGCGCATGGCGCGGGCACGCTGTCGGGCGCGGCCAATTTCAGGTCGCTTTCGGTCGACGACGTGCTCATCCCCGGCGAGTCCCTGGGCGGTCTCACGCGCTGGAGGGCGGGCTCGAACGGCTACGACTGGTCGGGCCTCGGCGCCGCCGCCGCCCGCGGCGGCCTCTTCCCGGACGGTTCCGGCGAGGTCAGCCTCCTCGCGGCCTGGGCGGAAGCGAGGAACGGCAACCACCGCAACGGCGACGGCGTGTTCCTCGATCCCCCGGTCTCGAACGCCCCGAGCGGACGCCTGTTCAAGCTCGGCATCGCGCCGGACGGCATCCATTCGCTCAATCTGGGCCATGTCGGCTACGCGAACATGTTCCGCGCATCCGGCTACGACTGGGACCTGGAGAACAGGACCTACAGCCTGAACTACCGTTTCAACCCCGACAGCAACCTGTTCGACGTCCGGCTCGATGCGTATTTCAACGAGACCGACATGCGCTACACCGGCAGCTCCGACGATATCGGCGCTTATGTCGACCGCGAGATCGAGTCCTTCTCGACGGGCGGCAGCCTCACCAACACCAGCGCCTTCGACCTGTCGGACGAGCTTTTCCTGAAGCTTCACTACGGCGCGTCCTACAGCAAGGACGATTACCGCGTCGTCGCGCGCGGCTCCAACGCGCCGGGCGTTCTGGAGAAGGCGAGCGCCTTCGCCGACGCGACGCTTTCCTGGGGCATATTCGATTTCGTCGCCGGCCTGCGCTACGACCACTACGACCTTTCCGGCACCCGACAGGCGCGGCAGGGAGGAACCGGGGCAGGGTGGATCGAGGAATGCCCCGGTCCGGAAGACTGCCCGGCCGAGGACGTGAGCAGGAAGGGCGGCTCGCTCGACCCGCGATTCTCCGTCGTCGCCAAGCCGACCGACTGGCTCCAGCTCTACGCCACCTATGCCCACACCTTCCGCCCGCCCGTGTCGCAGGAGGTGTTCTGGGGCCTGCTGCCGAACGATCCGACAGCGGAAGGCTCGGGCATCCACAACAATATCGGGCTGAGGCCGGAGCGCAGCAGGGGCTGGGATCTCGGCTTCAACATCCGCAAGGACGATCTCCTCTTCGAGGACGACGCCGCGTTCCTGAAGGTCGGCTACTTCAACAACAGGATCACCGACTACATCACCGCTCACGTGATCGACATCGACAGGTGCGCGGGTCCCGCCGAGTGCTACATCGGCAGCGCGACATGGATCAACGTGCCGGGCACCACGACGATGAGCGGCGTCGAGATCGAGGGCGGATACGATGCCGGCTTCGCCTACGCCAATCTCTCCTACACCCGTTCGCAGACCCGCCTGCCGATCGGCCCGCTGATCGGCGGCGACACCAGCCTCGGCGACATCGACGTGCTGCCGAAGGACTACGGCATGATCGATGTCGGTATGCGGCTCATGGACCGGCGGCTCACCCTCGGCGCCAAGGCCCGTTATGTCGGCGCGAGCAGCTATGTCAGCACCAGCCGCGAGGGCGAGGACGCCTGGGAGACGGTGCCGGCCTACACGCTGTTCGACCTCTACGGCACCTGGAAGCTGACCGACCACAGCCAGCTCTTCTTCAACGTCGAGAACCTGACCGACGAGCGCTACCGGGCGGCGCTGTCCAGCGACGGCACCAAGTTCACCGGGCGCGGCCGCACCTTCACCGCCGGCTTCTCCACCAGGCTCGGCGTCTCGTCCGCCGGCGCGGGCGACGGCTGGCTTCCCCGCTGGACGAACCCGGAAAGCGGCTACGACTGGTCCGGCGCCTTCGTCGGTTTCGACTACGGATATTCGAAGGCGGAAGGCGCGGCACGGGGCGACGTCACCGGCACGACGCGGATCGGCGTGAGCTGGTACGACTACGTCTCGGCGCTCGACACCCTCCAGGACGTGAGGGGCATGGGCTGGAGCGTCTATGGCGGCTACAACCGCCAGCTTTCCTCGCCCCTCGTGCTCGGCTTCGACGCCGCCTACGGCAAGCTCGACGCCGATGCCGGCCCGGCCCGGTTCTCGTTCGCCGCGATCACGACGCGCGGCGAACGGGCGCTGACGACGACCGTATCGTCGTCGATGGACTGGCACGCTTCCGTGCGCGGGCGGGTCGGCGTCGCGTTCGACAGGGTGATGCCCTATGTCGCCGGCGGCCTCGCGGTGGCCCGTTACCGCCACGAGAACACGTCCTTCGCGATCAACGCGCCGGTCGGCCAGGCGACGCTTCCCGATCCGCTGAGCTTCGAGGGCACCCATATCGGCTGGACGCTGGGCGTCGGCGTCGAGCAGGCGGTGACCGACAACGTCATCCTGCGCGGCGAATACCGCCGCAACGACTTCGGCAAGAAGACCTTCGCCACGGACGCGGGCGACCACAGCATCCGCCTCACCTCGGACGAGGTGCGGTTCGGCATCTCCTACAAATTCTGAGCGGAGCCAGAGGCATGAAGACTGCAACGCGGCGCGGCGCAGGCAGCGCAAACCACCCCGGGGACGGAAACGGACCGGCCGAAACGAGGAACGACGACATGAACACAGCTTCTCCGGCGAGCGCCCGCTCCATCTCCACGCACGGCTCGGCACGGCTGCGGCGCGACCTGCTGGCCGGCGCTTCGGCGATGGTCATCGCCTCCTGCGTGGCGGCGATTCCGGCCCTCGCGCAGACGGGGCCGAGCGCAACATGGATCGGCCCCGACGGCGGCAACTGGTTCACGGCCGCCAACTGGTCGGACGGCCTCGTGCCGGCATATCCTCTCCCCTCGCAGTATCAACATTATTATGGCGTGAGCATCGACAACGGCACCGGGGCGGTCATCGCCGCGCCGGGCGCGGCCTTCCACACCCCCGGCTCGTACGGGCTTCGCATCGGCGGCGCTCCCGGCACCGCGCTGACCATCTCGGGCAGCGGCAGCCTCAACGTATCAGGCCCATACATGCGCATCGGCTACGCCGAGGGCACCGAAGGCACGGTGACGGTCAGGGACGGCGGCACGCTGAGGAGGCAGGGGCTGCTGAACCCCAACAACTTCAATGCCATCACTCTCGGGGAGGAAGGCGGCATCGGCCACCTCGAGGTGCTGAACGGCGGCCTCGTCTACGATTTCACCAACCTGAGCACCCAGTCCGCGGAAAGCTCGATAAAGGTTTCCGGCAACGGTTCGGAGATCGTCGCCAATTCCAATATCGTTATCTATTCTGGAACGCTCACCGTCGAGGACGGCGGCAAGGTGGCGGGCAGCGCGGCGTCGATCGGAAGCACAAGCGGTAGTGACGGCCGCGCCATCGTTACCGGCAACGGCTCGGAGCTGCTGACGATCGGTGGGACGCATCGATTCAATATCGGGACCGCCGGAAAAGGAAACCTCCTGATCGCCGCCGGCGGCAAGGCTTCCACCGGGCAAGTCCGGCTCGGCTACGGTGACGGCGGCAACGGCACGATAACCGTCACCGGCACGAACTCGGCGCTTCTGGCCGAAACAGGGATTACCATCGGCGCAGTCACCCGCACCAACCTCGCGCTGGACGCCGGCAGCGGCACGGTCGTCGTCGAGCATGGCGGCGCCGTGACCGTGACGGGCGACACCGCCATCGCCCTCGGCAACAGGGGGCCGGGCGTGCTGACCGTCGCGGACGGCGGCACCGTCACGGCCTCGGGGATAAGCGTCGCCAGCGCTTCGGACGGCGACGGAACCCTGAACATCGGCGCAGCGGCGGACGAGGGCGCGCGCGCGGCGGGCACGCTCGACCTGCGCGGCGGGACCATCGCCTTCGGCGAGGGTGCCGGCAGGATCGTCTTCAACCATACGGCCACCGACGCGGCCGCCCTCGATTTCGGCCACGCCCTGACCGGCGGCACCGGCAGCGCGGCCATCGACCACATCCGCGGTGCGACGATCTACGGCGGCGACGGCTCCGGCTTCGACGGCACCACCACGGTCTCGGGCGGCACGCTGCTGGTCACCGACAGGCTCGGCGGCGCGTTCGACGTGTCGGGAGGCACGCTCGGCGGCACCGGCACGATCGGCACGGCAGGGTTGACCACCACGATCGGCGCGGGCGGCACGCTGTCGCCGGGCCTGGTAGGCCAGATCGAAACGCTCGATGTGGCGGGCAATCTCACCTTCGCGCCCGGCTCGACCTATGCCGTGCATATCGACAGCAGCGGCCAGAGCGACAAGGTCGACGTCGCCGGCACCGCGACGATCAGCAATGAGGCGAACGTGCGGGTCAGCTCGCTGTCCGGCGAGACCTTTTACACGGCCGGCCAGACCTACGACTACACCATCCTCAGCGCCGGAACCCTGAGCGGCGGCTTCGCCGCCGCGCCGGAATTCGAGACCCTGTTCCTCGAAGGCACCGTCCGCAACGAGGGCAACGATGTCGTCCTCGGCGTGAAGCTCAAGGGAAGCGAGCCGGTCGAGCCGGCCGATCCGAACAATCCGGTCTGGACGGGCGCGAATGGCGGCGACTGGTTCACCGCCGGCAACTGGGATACCGGCACCGTTCCCGACAGCACCAACTACACCGGCATCCTGACCATCGCCAATGGCGGTGGCCCCGTCGTCTCGCAGGCGGGCGCCACGGCCAAGGGCAGCCGCTTCGATGTCGGCAACGCCGGCGGCCGCGGTTCGCTGACGGTCACCGGCGCGGGCCACCTGACCAGCCACAACAACTTCATCGACAGCGGCAGCGGCACCGCCAGCTCGGTGACGGTGACCGACGGCGGCACCTGGCGGCTCTACGAGCTGCGCAGCCCGCAGGCGCCGCGCGCCTCGACGCTGCGCGTGGGCGACACCGGCAAGGGCGCACTGACGATCTCGGCGGGCGGCAAGGTCATCGACGGTTCGACCGTCACCGTCGCTGCCGGCGCGGGCTCGGAGGGGTCCGTCACCGTCACCGGCGAGAACTCGCTGCTGGCGGCGAGCAACATCACCGTCAGCGGCGGCGGCAAGGGCACGCTCACCGTTCTCGACAAGGGCAACGTCACGGCCAGCAGCGCCCTCCAGATCGGCTACGCCAATGGCGGCGACGCCACGGTGCGGATCGACGGCGACGGCTCGACGGTGCAGGCCTCGACCATCCATGTCGCCAATTCCGGCGGCAGCGGCGCGGTGCTGGTCGAGAACGGCGGCAAGCTCGTCGCCACCGCCGGCGCCGGCAACGGCGTCAACATCGGCTATGGCGGCACCGGCACGGGCGCCGTGACGCTGGCCGACGGCGGCACGTTGCAGGCGAACCGCGTCACCCTCGGCTTCTTCGGCGGCAAGGGCGTGCTCAACATCGGCGCGGCCGAAGGGCAGGCGGCGCGCGGCGCCGGCGTCCTCGACGCGCCGGAGATCGCCTTCGGCGCCGGCTTCGGCACCAATGACAGCACGCTGGTCTTCAACCACGACGAGACCGGCTACGAGTTCAGCGCCAGGCTGCTCCGCGCCGTCGCGCCCACCGACGGCTCCCGCGCCATCCGCCATCTGGCCGGCACGACGATCTACAGCGGCAATTCGGTGGATGTGGCGGCGGGTCAGTACGGCTTCGACGGCACGACGAGCGTTCTCGGCGGCACGCTGCTGGTGACCGGCAAGCTCGGCGGCACGTTCGACGTCTCCGGCACGGGCGTGCTCGGCGGCACCGGCACGATCGGCACGGCAGGGCTGACCACCACGATCGGCGCGGGCGGCACGCTGTCGCCCGGCCTTGCCGGCCAGATCGGCACGCTGAACGTCGCCGGCGATCTCACCTTCGCGTCCGGCTCGTTCTATGCGGTCCACGTCAACAGCGACCGCGAAAGCGACCTCGTCAACGTCGCCGGCACGGCGACGATCAGCAGCGGGGCCAATGTCCGGGTCAACTCGCTCAGCGGCGAGACTTTCTACGCGGCCGGCGAGACCTATGATTACACCATCCTCAGCGCCGGAACCCTGAGCGGCGCCTTCAACGGCAGCTTCGAGAGCCTGTTCCTCGAAGGCACCGTGCAGAACGACGGCAACGACGTCGTGCTCTCGGTGCAGCGCAAGGTGCGTGATACCAACAACCCGGTCTGGACGGGCGAGGGCGGCGGCGACTGGTTCGAGGACGATAACTGGGACACCGGAATCGTTCCCGACAGCACCAACTTCACCGGCACGCTGACCATCGCCAGCGACGGCCCGGTGATCGACGAGGCGGGCGCCACCGCCTACGGCACGCGCTTCGATGTCGGCAAGGCCGACGGTCAGGGCTCCCTCACCATCACCGGAGCAGGCCATCTGACCAGCCACAACAGCTTCATCGACAGCGCCACCGACGAGGCCAGCTCCGTGCTGGTCACCGACGGCGGCACCTGGCGGCTCTACGAGCTGCGCAGCCCGCAGGCCCCGCGCGCATCGACGCTCAGGATCGGCGACACCGGCAAGGGCGCGCTGATGATCTCGGCCGGCGGCAAGGTGATCGACGGCTCGACCGTCACGGTCGCGGCCGGCGCGGGCTCGATCGGCGAGGTCACGGTCACCGGCGAGGGGTCGCTGCTCGCGGCGAACGCGCTCACCGTCAGCGGTGGCGGCCGCGGCCTGCTCTCCGTCCTCGACAAGGGCAGCGTCACCCTCAGCAACGCGCTCCAGGTCGGCTACGCCAATGGCGGCGACGGCAGGGTGCGGATCGACGGCGAAGGCTCGACGGTGCAGGCCTCGACGATCCATGTCGCCAATTCCGGTGGCAATGGCGCGATTCTGGTGGAGAATGGCGGCAAGCTCGTCGCCACCGCTACGGCAGGCAACGGCGCCAATATCGGCTACGGCCCCGCGGGCACGGGCGTCCTCACGCTCGCCGATGGCGGCACGCTGCAGGCCAATCGCCTCACGCTCGGCTTCTTCGGCGGCAAGGGCATCCTCAACATCGGCGCGGCCGAAGGCGCAGGGCCGCGCGGCGCCGGTCTCCTCGACGTACCAGAGATCGCCTTCGGTTCCGGCTTCGGCACCAATGACAGCACGCTGGTCTTCAACCACACCGAGACCGACTATGTGCTGAACGCCACCTTCACCAAGGGCGTTCCGTCACAAACCAACGGCAACCGCGCCATCCGGCATCTGGCGGGCACCACCACCTATGGCGGCAACGGCTCTGGCTTCGACGGTACGACGACGGTGCTGGGCGGCACGTTGCTGGTGACGGACAGGCTGAGCGGTGCGTTTGACGTGTCGGGCACGGGCGTGCTCGGCGGCACGGGCACCATCGGCACGGCTGCCAGTGGCACCGAGGAAGCGCCCGTCGCGGGATCGCTCGTCACCATTGCCTCCGGCGGCGTCCTGTCACCCGGCCTTGCCGGCCAGATCGGCACGCTGAACGTCGCCGGCGACCTCGTCCTCGAGGCCGGCTCCACCTATGCCGTCCATGTCAACAGCGACCGCGAGAGCGACAAGGTCGACGTCGCCGGCACCGCGACCGTCAACGGCGCCGCCGTGCGGGTGACCTCGCTCTCGGGCGAAACCTTCTACGAAGAGGGCACGACCTACGACTACACCATCCTCAGCGCCGGGACCCTGAGCGGCGGGTTCGCCGGAACTCCCGCCTTCGAGTCGTTGTTCCTCGAGGGCACGGTGCAGAATGCCGGCAACGACGTCGTGCTCGCGGTCAACAAGAAGGCCGAGCCGCAGAATCCGGTGACGTTCGAGCAGTTTGCCGAGACGGACAACCAGCTCGCCACGGCGCGGGCCCTGGATTCGCTGGAGACGCTCCTTGCCGGCCGGCTGATGGAGGTCCTGCTCACCGAGGAACAGGCCCGCGAGACCTATGACCAGCTCTCCGGCGCGCAGCATGCGTCGACGCAGGCGGCGCTGGTGCAGGACAGCCATTTCGTCCGTGACGCGATCAACGACCGCATCCGCGATGCCTTCCAGGACGTGGCCGCGCCCGACCTGCCGGTCATGGCCTACGGCCCCGATGTCAGGACCCCGAAGGACGCGCCTTTCGATGCCGCCCTGGCGCGCAGCGAGACGTTCGCCGTCTGGGCCTCCGGCTTCGGATCGTGGGGCGAGATCGACGGCGGCGCCGGCATCGGCGATGTCGACCGCACGACCGGCGGCGTCCTGATCGGCGCCGATGCCTTGATGCTCGACAACTGGCGGCTCGGCCTGCTTGCCGGCTACAGCCGCTCGTCCTTCGACACGGCGACCTCGGAAGGAGCGAGCGACAGCTACCATCTCGGCCTCTATGCCGGCGCACGCTGGGACGCGCTCTCCTTGCGCTCGGGGGTGAGCTACACTTGGCACGGCATCGAGACCGCGCGTTCGGTCGTGGCGCTGGGAGAGACGCTGCGCGCCGACTACGACGCCGGCACGCTGCAGGCGTTCGGCGAGCTCGGCTACAGGATCGACGCGGGGGCCGCCGCGTTCGAGCCCTACGCCAATCTCGCCTATGTCCGGCTGAAGACGGACGGCTTCACCGAGACCGGCGGCCTCTCCGCGCTGACGGTGGCCGGCGAGACGGTGAACGCCACCTTCACGACGCTGGGCGTCCGGGTCGCGTCGAGTTTCGGCCTCGGCGGCGTGCAGGCGGTGGCGCGCGGCGGGCTGGGCTGGCGGCACGCCTTCGGCGATGTCGATCCGCGCTCGACCCACGCCTTCGCCGGCAGCGACAGCTTCACCGTTTCCGGCGTGCCGATCGCCAAGAACGTGGCGGTGCTCGAGGCCGGGCTCGATCTCAAGGTCTCACCCACGGCGATCTTCGGTCTGTCGTACACTGGCCAGTTCGGCTCCGGAGCGCGAGAGAACGGTGTCAACGCGCGCTTCAGGGTGAATTTCTGATGCGCCCGTTCACACCCTCATCGCTTGCCGTGGCCGCCATCCTCGCGATGGCGGCCACGGCCGCCGAAACGGCTCTCGCGCAGGATGGCGAAGGTCCGTCCACACTGCGCGAGACCTACCAGGACTGGACCGTCAACTGCGCGCGCGGCGAAGCCGGCCGGACCTGCGCGATGAGCCAGCAGCAGCGCCATCGCGAAAGCGGCCAGCTCGCATTGGCCGTGGAACTGGCGGCGGGGGAGGGCGAAGCGCTGGCCGGAAACATCGTCCTGCCCTTCGGGCTGAGGCTGGCGCAGGGTGTCGTCCTGCAGGACGACGACCAGTCGGCCTGGCTGGCGGCTTCGTTCTCGACCTGCCTGCCGGTCGGCTGCCTCGTGCCGCTTGCGTTCGAGGCGGACGCCGTCGCCCGTCTGCGGCCCGCAACCATGATGAACCTGGAAGCGACCGCCAACGACGACGGCGCGAAGGTGGCCTTCTCCGTGTCGCTCAAGGGCTTTTCCGCCGCCCATGATCGTCTGAAGGCGCTGCGCGAGCCATAACCGGATTCCGGTCCCGGATGTATGCGGCCGTCGCGTCCCCGCGACGGCCGCTTTGCTACGTCGCCACGCCGCGCCCGCGCATGGCCTCCCGGCCTGATCACGGCCATGGATGGAAAAATGAACATCCGTAAGAATGGCGCTTGCGGGAAATGTTCTACCGTTCTACTATTATCGAACTTATATCGCGCATCCGCGCGATCAGCATAATTCGGTGCGAGAGGGATACGGTAGGGGGTGCGGCAATGGTCGGAACGCGATCTCAGCGGCGATGGCGTCGGACGCGATCGGAGCCGTAGCATACGGCGAAGGACTTCGTGGGGACCCTTCAGGCGCTGGCGACTGAGGTTGTCCTGATCCGCTCGTTCGGATGCAGAGCGGGATTACGCAAATCCACATCGGAAACGATTGACGTGGTTCATCGGATTGGCCGGAGCCGGCCTGGAGGACGTGCTCAACCGGCCAGGCATCCTTTCAGGATGCGCAGCGGGACCAGATCAGCATTTTCAAGAGGAGCAAGAGTGTCGACCATGATTGATATTGTACCGATTGGGTCCTTGCCGCCGGTAGGGGAGATTCCCGCCCGAATGTATGCGCAAACCGTGCGCTCGAACCGGCTGGGAGATCCGGCCGAGGCCTTCAGGGTCGAGGAAATAGACGTTCCGGCGCCCGGCGAACACGAGGTGCTGATCGCCGTGATGGCGGCCGGCCTGAACTTCAACAATGTGTGGGCGGCGCAAGGCGTGCCGATCGACGTCATTGCGGCCCGTCAGGCTCAGGGCTCTCCTCACGATTTTCATATCGGCGGGAGCGACGCTTCGGGCATCGTCTATGCCGTGGGATCGAAGGTCTCCAGCATCAAGGTGGGCGACGAGGTCGTCGTGGCGCCGGGAAGCTGGGATCCGAACGATCCTCATGTGCTGGCCGGCAAGGACCCGATGCTGGCCCCCAGCGCCCAGATCTGGGGTTACAATACGAATTTCGGCTCGTTCGGCCAATTCTGCCTCGCCTACGATCACCAGGTGATGCCCAAGGCAAAGCATCTGACGTGGGAGGAGGCCGCAGCGCCTACACTCGTCGGAGCGACTGCCTATCGGATGCTCCATGGCTGGAAGGAGCATGCCGTCGAGAAGGACGATGTGGTTCTGGTCTGGGGCGGCTCGGGCGGCGTCGGTTCGCAGGCCATCCAGATCGCGCGCGAAGCGGGAGCCATCCCCATCGCGGTCGTATCGGGTGAAAGCAAAGGCGAATACTGCAAGTCCCTCGGCGCCGTCGGCTATATCGATCGCCGCGAGTTTACGCATTGGGGGCAGCCGCCCCATTGGACCGACAATGCCGGGCAGAAGGCATGGACTGCCCAGGCGCGCGCTTTCGGCAAGAAGATCTGGGATATCCTCGGCGAGCGGCGCAGTCCGCGCATCATTGTGGAGCATCCCGGAGAGGATACGATCCCGACATCGATCTTCTGCTGCGACACCGCCGGGATGGTCGTGATCTGCGCAGGCACGACCGGCTATTCGGCCGTCGTCGATCTCCGGTATCATTGGGTTCGCCAGAAGCGCCTGCAAGGCTCGCACGGCTCGAATGCCGAGCAATCGAACGCCTATAACGAGCTGGTCCTGTCCGGGCGCGTGGATCCGTGCATGGGCGAGGTTCGCGGCTTCGACCAGGTCGGGCAGGCGCATCAGGACATGATGAACGGGAAGCTCCCGGCCGGAAACACCACGATACTCGTCGGCGCCCCCACGGCCGGCCTGGGTGCGTCTTCCTGATGAGAACGGCCGCCCGGCAGATGTGTCGGGCGGCTAGGTCTCAGGCACCGGCGGATTGGCGAGCGGCGCTCGTCTCGGCGGCGTTCTGTTCGTTGCTGGCGGCCACGGGACCGGCGAGCTTCGCGCGAAGCCCGGGCATCGCCTCGTCGAGAACGTCCCGGCACGTCGTGTAGAAATAGTTGCGTCCCTGCTTTCGCACCGAAATCAGCTTCGCGTGGGCAAGAATTTTGACGTGATAGGAGACTGTCGACTTGGCAACGCCCAACTTTTCGACAAGCGCCGTACAGGGCATCTCGCCGGCCTCATCTATCATCTGCACCATCTGTAGGCGGGTAGCTTCGCCCATCGCCGTGAAAATTGCGGTGTAGCGTTCAAGTTCAATGGTCATCAGATTCTCAACTTAATCGTTCCGTTGTTCGAAACCTATCTAATGAGAACGCGCGCGAGAATCCAGCCCTTTGTGTCGGCCTTCTTCGGAATGGTCAAAACTGAATCCGGAGACGACAACCGGATGCCCGGGAAGGGAAGGACGCATCCCGCACAGGAAACCGGCGGCATCCCTGGGTTGGCTCCCGGCCGGTCGGGCGGCACGAATATCCCTTGACAATTCGATAGTTTTAGGACCGTTATATCGACGGCTGGCCAGTCCAAAAAATGAGCAGCATCATGAGAACTGACCGCTAGGCCCAGCCGGAAATTCTGAGGAACCAGGGAGGGTAACGTGACACAGAAAAACGCCCGCGCGGGCGTATACATGGTGCTATCCATTGTTGCCGGCCTTGGCGCCACGGGGCCGATGGCCGCGAACGCGCAGGGTCTGGAAGGCCGCGAGCTGAATGTCATCTCGTGGGGCGGCGTCTGGACCGAGGCCAGCCGGGTGAATTTCTTCGAGCCCTTCGAAAAGGAGACCGGCGTCAAGGTCAACGTCATCCTCGCGACCGGCGACTTCGACGCCATGGTGCGCCTGCAAACCGACCAGGGCGCTCTCCAGATCGACCTGCTCGACGCAGGCCAGCCGTCGCTCCTTCGCAAGGACGGTTATGTCGAACCCTTTCCGCCCGAGCTCGTAGCCTCCCTGACGGAGCAAAGCCGGGAAGGCATGGCGCGCGCGGACGTGCTGGAATATGGCAACACCGCCACCGCCATCGCATGCAACCCCGACATGGTCGCGAAGTGCCCGACCAACGCCCACGAGTTCTGGGATGTCGAGGGCTTCCCGGGCACGCGCGCCATCATAGGCAACTGGACCGCGCCGTTGTACTTCGCGGCGATCGCCGGCGGCGGCGACCGCAATAACCTGATGCCGCTCGATGTCGACGCGGCCGTCGCGAAGCTGGAAGAGATCCGTCCGCACATCAAGGTCTGGCCGGAGTCGGGCGCGCAGCAGGAGCAGGTGCTGGTCGATCGCGAGGTGGCGATCGCCTACATCTGGAACGGACGCGCGCATGTCGTGAAGCGCGACGTGCTGCCGAATCTCCAAATTCATTGGGACAGCGCGACCCTTGGAAATGACGTGGGCTGGGTGGTGCCGAAGGGCGCGCCGAACGCCGAAGTCGCGTTCGCCTTCCTGGACTGGTTCGGCCGCCAGCACGAAGCACAAGCGGCGTGGACCACCGCGCTGACCTATCCGACGCCGAGCAAGGAACTGGCCGACCGCATCTCGCCGGAGATCGCCGGGTCGCTTCCCGTCGGCAAGGATATCGTGATCATCGACGGCGCCATCCAGGCCGAACAGGCCAGGGACATGAGGGCCGCCTGGCAAAAGTTCATCACCTCCCGGTGAAGCGGGTTGGCGCGCCGGCTCGGCGCGAACAGCAGCAGTTCCGTATTGTCATGATGGTTGGCTTACCTTGAACAACGCACAGCATCTCGAGAACTGACGACCAGGTTCAACCGAAAGTTACAGAACCAGGGAGGAAAACGTGAAACAGAGAAACGCCCGCATGGGCGCATGCATGGTGCTGTCCCTCGTGGCCTGTCTTGGCGCCACGGGGCCGATGGCCGCGAACGCGCAGAACCTTGAAGGCCGTGAACTGAACGTCATCTCCTGGGGAGGAGTCTGGACGGACGCCAGCCGGGTGAACTTCTTCGAGCCTTTCGAGAAGGAGACCGGCGTCAGGATCAACATCATCTCCGCGACCGGCGATTTCGACGCCATGATACGCCTGCAAACCGACCAGGGCGCGCTCCAGATCGATCTGGCCGATGGAGGCAACGCGGCGCTCCTTCGCAAGGACGGTTACCTCGAGCCCTTTCCGCCCGAACTGGTGGCCTCCCTGAAAGAGCACAGCCGGGAAGGCGCGGTCCGCGAGGACGTGCTGTCTTATGGGACGACCGCCACCGTCATCGTATGCAATCCCGACATGGTCGCGAAGTGCCCGACCAACGCGCAGGAATTCTGGGATGTCGAGGGCTTCCCGGGCACGCGCGCGATAACGGGGAACTGGACCGCTCCGCTGCAGTTTGCCGCGCTTGCCGCCGGCGCCGATCGCAAGAATCTGTACCCGATCGATATCGAAGCGGCCATGGCGAAGCTGGAGGAGATTCGCCCGCATATCAAGGTCTGGCCCGAGTCCGGGGCGGCGCAGGAGCAGGTGATGGTCGATCGCGAGGTCGGGATCGCCTACATGTGGAACGGACGCGCGCATGTCGTGAAGCGTGACGTGCTGCCTAATCTCGAACTCTACTGGGAGAGCGCAACCGCCGGATATGACACCGGCTGGCTGGTGCCGAAGGGCGCGCCGAACGCCGATGTCGCGTTCGCCTTCCTGAAGTGGCTCGGCCCCCAGCACGAAGCCCAGGCGGCGTGGACCACCGCGCTCACCTATCCGACGCCGAGCAAGGAACTGGCGGATCGCATAACGCCGGAGATCGCCGGGTCGCTGCCCGTCGGCAGGGATATTGTCCTCATCGACGGCGATATTCAGGCGCAGCAGCAGAAAGACATGCGGGCGGCCTGGCAGAAGTTCATCACCTCCCGATGAGGCGGGTCGGCGCGAACAGGAGCAGTTCCGTATTGTGGTCGGCTTGTCTTGAGCACGCGCCGCGTCTCAAGGCCTGACGGTCAAACTCAACCGAGAATTCCAACAAGAACCAGGGAGGAAAACATGAGTCAGAGGAACGCCCGCATGGGCGCATATGTGGCGTTATCCCTTGTCGCCGGCTTCAGCGCCGTGGGGACGATGACCGCGAACGCGCAGGACCTCAAAGGCCGCGAACTGAATGTCATCTCCTGGGGCGGCGTCTGGACCGAGGCCAGCCGGGTGAATTTCTTCGAGCCCTTCGAGAAAGAGACCGGCGTCAAGATCAACGTCATCCCCGCGACCGGCGATTTCGACGCCATGGTGCGCATGCAGTCCGACCAGGGTGCGCTCCAGATCGACCTGCTCGATGGAGGCACGGCATCGCTCCTTCGCAAGGACGGTTATCTCGAGACCTTTCCGCCCGAGCTCGTGGCCTCCCTGAAGGAGCAGAGCCGGGAAGGCACGGTCCGCGACGATCTGCTGTCGTACGGAACCACGGCGGGCGTGCTCGTATGCAACCCGGACATGGTCGCGAAGTGCCCGACCAATGCGCAGGAGTTCTGGGATGTCGAGGGCTTCCCGGGCTCGCGCGCCATACTGGGGTCCTGGAGCTATTCGCTGCAACTCGCCGCGATCGCCGCCGGCGGCGACCGCAACAACCTGATGCCGCTCGATATCGACGTGGCCGTCGCGAAGCTGGAAGAAATCCGTCCGCACATCAAGGTCTGGCCGGAGTCCGGGGCCGCGCAGGAGCAGGTGCTGGTCGACCGCGAGGTGGCGATTGCCTACATGTGGAACGGGCGAGCCCATGTCGTGAAGCGCGACGTGCTGCCGAATCTCCAGATCCATTGGGAAAGCGCGATGCTTGTCGGTGACGGTGGCTGGGCCGTGCCGAAGGGCGCGCCGAACGCCGATGTCGCGTTCGCCTTCATTGACTGGTTCAGCCGTCAGCATGAGGCGCAGGCGGCATGGACCACCGCGCTCACCTATCCGACGCCGAGCAAGGAGCTGGCCGATCGCATCTCGCCTGAGATCGCCGGGTCGCTGCCCGTCGGCAAGGATGTCGTGCTCATCGACGGCACCATCCAGGCAGAGCAGGCCAAGGACATGAGGGCCGCCTGGCAGAAGTTCATCACCGCCCGGTGAGATCGCGCTGGGCGGCGGGCCGGAGAACCCGGTCCGCCGCCAGCGCTGCCGCCTTCCTCAGTCAGTCATCTTATTCAGGAACCTTCGATGTCCGAGAATCCAGATTGCGTCCTTACCATTGAAAGGGATGGGCCCGTCGCCCTCCTGAGGTTCAACCGGCCGAGCAGCCTGAACGCATTCAATCTCGAATTGCGCAAGGAGATCGTCAGGGTGTTGGCGGAACTCGCTGACGACGACGATGTTCGGGCCGTGATCCTCGCAGGTTCCGGGCGCGCCTTCTCGGCGGGCTACGATATCTCGGGCGGCGGCAGCGGCGACAAGAAGCCCACGGTTGCCGAATACCAGAAGATGTATGACGGCGAGGTCGGGCACTTCCCGCTGGCGATCTGGGACTTTCCGAAGCCGATCATCGCGGCCGTCCATGGTTACGCGGTCGGCGGAGGCTGCGAGATCGCCATGCTGTGCGACATGACGATCTCGGCGGAATCGGCAAAGTTCGGCGAGCCGGAAATCCGTTTCGCCTCCAGCTCCACCCTGGTGCTTCCGTGGCTGGTGCCGATGAAGGCGGCGCGGGAGATCCTCTACTCGGGCAAGCTGATCGACGCCCGGCGCGCCTATGAGCTCGGCATGATCAACGAGGTCGTGCCCGACGGCGACCATGAGCGCGCCGCCATGTACCATGCGCAGATGATGTCGAAGATCGCGCCTCTTGCCCTGCGCCTCGTGAAGGCCGGCTTGAACCGCACCTACGAGATGGCGGGCTTCCGCAACGCCATCGCCTTCCACGACAATCTGACCTCGATCATTCACGGTTCGGAGACGGCCGAGGGGCTCGCCTTTCGCGAGATCCAGGCGAAGGACGGCCTGCGGGCGGCTTTGAAATGGCGGGACGCGCAGTTCAGCCAGGTCGATGAACTATACGGAAACAAGGGGGGAGCGCGGTGACGATGGCCCTGGAGAGAAATGCCATTGTCAAGGCGCCCCGATCTCGCAGCCGCGCCTGGCGACCGGAAATCGGCGCCTTGCCGAGCGCGATGCTGGTCCTCCCGTTTGCCGCCATGCTGGCGTTCTTCGTCGTGTACCCGTTCATCCGGCTTACACAGATAGCGGTGTTCTCGGAAGGGTCCCTCGACAACCTCATCGACTTCTTCAGCAACAGCTCCAACCTCGTCGTGCTGCGGACGACCTATGCGATATCCGCCATCGTGACGATCATCGCCGTCCTGTTCGGCGGGACCCTGGCCTGGACGCTGAAGACGACAAGGAGCTCGACGGTCCGGTTCATCCTTCTCGCATCGATACTCGTTCCGTTCTGGATGGGCACGATGATCAAGCTGTATGCGTGGACCGTGATCCTTCAGACGAACGGCGTCGTCAACAATTTCCTCGTGGCGACCGGCATCGTGAGCGACCAGGCGCGGCTTGCGCTGCTCTACAACGAGTTGGCGGTCGTCATCGGCATGGTCAGCCAGATGCTGCCTTTCGCGGTGCTGCCGCTCATGGTGGCCTTCTCGAGCATCGATCTCGACATCGTTCGAGCGGCGGAGGGTCTCGGCGCGGCGCGGCTGCGGGCGATCGTATCCATCGTGATCCCGCTCGCGATCCCGGGGATATTGGCGACGACGATGCTCGTCTTCGTCCTGTCGACCGGGTTCTTCCTCACGCCCGTGATCCTCGGCGGCATCACGTCCCCGTTCACGGCCTCCCTGATCTACCAGAACGTGTTCACGTTCTTCGATCTGACGGCGGCTGCGATAACGGCGCTGGTGCTCGTGGTCTCGGCTTCTTTCGTCATATTCCTCGCCTTCAAGATTGTCGGGGCCGAGCGTATCAGGAAGGCATTGGGATGAGCACGACAGCCATGAATGGGGGCTCTTCTCTCAGCCTCTCGAACCAAATTCTCGCGCATTGGAGTGTCAGGGCGATCTTTACCGCACTCCTCGTCCTGGTGCTGACGATCGCGGTGCTGTTCACGCTCGTTCCCGCGGTTCTGGTGGTCGTGCTGTCGTTCTCGAACGAGAAGCTGATGATATTCCCGCCTCGGGAATGGGGCTTCAGGCAGTACGAGACGCTCGCCGACGCCAGGTTCTGGCTGGGCGCCGTGCGGACATCGTTCGGGCTGGCCCTGTCGTCGGCGGTGCTCGCGCTTGCCGTCGCGGTGCCTGCCGCGATCGCGCTGAACCGCGGTCAGGTCTGGGGCAGGCAGGTTCTCGCGGGCGTCGGCCTGGCGCCGCTGATACTGCCCGGCGTCGCCTATGCGGTCGCGGTCTACATGGTCTTCCTGCAGGCCCGCGTGATGGGGTCGCCGGCATGGGTGATCCTCGTCTATGCGACGCATGCATTCCCCTATGTGCTGCTCATCGTCGGAACGGCCATCAACCGGATCCCGAAGGAGCTCGAGCTGGTCGCGATGACGCTGGGGGCGAGCAAGACGCGGGCGACGATAAACATCACCGTCCGGCTGCTCGTGCAGGCGATGGCCGCGGCGTTCGTCTTCGCATTCATCGGATCGTTCGATGAATCGACGCTGATCGTGTTCATCGGCGGACCCGGGCTGGTGACGCTGCCGAAGGGGATATTCGACTCGCTGAGGACCGGCATGGACCCCGTGGTCCTGGCGATCTCTACAATCCTGATGGTGTTTACGGGAATACTGGCTGCGGTCGCGAGCTACTGGCGCACCAACAGCACGAGATAGACGCCACTACTTTAATTCTGGAGGAGCGCTTAGCAATGGCGGGCACGTCTATCGTATCGGGGCTGGAGCTGCAGTCACTGACGAAGAACTTCGGCGCCGCGAGGGCCGTTCGTGGTATCGATCTAACGGTCGCGCAAGGTGAATTCCTGACGGTTCTCGGCCCGTCCGGGTCGGGAAAGACGACCGTGTTGCGGATGATCGCCGGATTTACGGAGATAACCAGCGGCCTGATCCTGCTCAGTGGTCGTGACGTCTCGAGAATGACGCCGGCCGAACGCAATATCGGCATGGTGTTTCAGAACTATGCGCTGTTCCCTCATATGTCCGCGGGCGACAACATCGCCTACGGGCTGAAGATGAGGGGATGGGCGAAGCCGGAGCGTGTCCGGCGCGTCGACGAGATGCTGGAGCTGGTCGGCCTGGCCGGAATGGGAGGGCGGTTGCCGCGCGAGCTTTCCGGCGGACAGCAGCAGCGCGTCGCGTTGGCGAGGGCATTGGCATTCCGCCCGGAACTTCTCCTGATGGACGAGCCGCTGGGCGCGCTCGATCGCGAACTGCGCATCCGGATGGCCGGCGAGCTTCGGCGCATCCATGCGGAGACGAAGACGACGGTCGTCTACGTTACCCACGATCGCGAGGAAGCCCTCACGCTGTCGGATCGCATCGCGGTGATGCTGGACGGCCGCATGGAGGCGATAGACACGCCCGAGCGGCTCTACCGGCAGCCGAGCTCGAGCTTCGTCGCCACGTTCTTCGGCGGCCACAACCTCGTCGCCGGCAAGGTCGTGCGGCCGCTCGGAGAGGGCATGATCCGGGTGAACATTCCCGTCTTCGACAAGGAGGTCGACATCCTCGCCGGCGCGGATGTCTCCGGCGATCTCGCGGTCGCGGTGCCGGCGCAGGCATTCCGATTTGCGGAGGATGTGAAGCCGAACGAGATGCGCGTCACCCTGCAGGCTCACGAGTCCGTCTACATGGGCGACGTCACCCGGATCGTCGGCATCGCGCATGGCCCGGATGTCAGGACCGATCTCCAGATCGAAGTCCCCGGTCACCATCTCGATGCCGCATCGGCCGGGCGCAATCTCGACATGGCGCTGGATCTCGCCCGATGCGTTGCCGTGCCGATAACGACGCGGGTCAGGGGCTCTCACACCGCCGAGGAAGCCGCCTGAGGACCCCGGCACCGGACCGCCGCAACCGAGCCATCGCAGATCCGAGAGTATTTCCAGTATTCCCTATATGGAGAGGTGGATATCTATGCCTAAAAAGAAGTACATAGACAGTCGATCGATGCAGCGGCTTTTCCGGCCCAAGTCCGTCGCCATTGTCGGCGCCAGTCCGTCTCATCAGTGGTTGAAGAATACGATTCTCAGCTTTCCCGAGCTGGGCTTCGAGGGAAAGGTGTACGCGGTCAATCCGAGGTACGACGAAGTCGCGGGGGTGCCCTGCTTTCCGTCCCTGACCGAGCTCCCCGAGGTTCCCGACGCTATCCTGATCGGTTTGAACCGGGACCGGGTGCTTCCGGTCGTCGAGGAAGCCATCGGCCTGGGCATCGGCGGCGCCGTCGTGCTGGCCATCGGCTTCGCCGAGGCCGGCGATACGGGACGCGAACGCCAGCAGAGGATGCGGCAGATCTCGCTTGATGCCGACTTCGCGCTGGTCGGCCCCAACTGCCAAGGTCTCATCGACTTCACCTCGCGCTCGGCGCTGTACATGGGGAAGGTGGCCTCGTACGAGCCCGGCGTCGTGGCGCTGATCTCGCAGAGCGGTTCCGTGACGACCGCGCTGACGGACAACAATCGCGGCGTGCGCTGGAGCCAGATCGTTTCCGCCGGCAACGAGGCCGTCGTCGACAGCGCCGACCTGCTCCGCTACTTCGTCGACGATCCGGGCGTGAAGGTCATCGGCGCGTTCCTGGAGACCATCCGCGATCCCGAGCGCTTCTTTGCCGAGTGCGACCGGGCCAAGGCGGCCGGCAAGCCCGTGGTCATCCTGAAGTCCGGGACAAGCGAGGCGGGCGCTCTCGCGGCGACGGCGCATTCCGGCGCGCTGGCGGCGCCCGATCGGCTCTACGACGCCCGGTTCGCGCGCCATGGCGTGCATCGCGCGAGCTCGATGGAGGCGCTGCTTGAGACGCTTCTGGCCATGCAACTGGACAGGCGCCCGAAGTCCAACCGCATGGCGAGCATCACCGCTTCCGGCGGCCAGATCGAGCTGATCCTCGATCAGACCGACAAGACCGACCTGACGCATGTGCCGTTCACGCCGGAAACCGCCGGCCTCCTGAGGAAGCGGCTGCCGGATTTCCTGGCGACCACCAATCCGCTCGACTACTGGGGCATGGACGACCTGGAAAAGAACCATCCGGCCCTGCTGCAGGAAATCGCTTCGGACCCGAATATCGACATCGTCCTGAGCGCCAGCGGCTTCTCGGCCTATCCGACCAGCACCGACCGGGGCGACCCGGAACTCCGTCTCGTCCCCCACAAGGCGGTGGCGGCCGCGCACGACAAGGTCGTCGTGATGCTGGATACGGTTGACGGCACCGTGCCGGCGGAGATCGCCGAAAGCGGCCTGAAGGACAATATCCTGGTCCTGTCCGGCCTCTCGGAAGGGCTGGAGGCGCTGAGCCACCTGGTCGCCGACGGGAAGGGGCCGCACAAGGCGGCGCCCGCGCCGGCGTTCGATGTGGCGAAGACCCGCGCGCTCTTCGAGGCGATCACCGCGCCGTCTTCCGGCATGCCGACATCCGACCTGCTCACGGCGGCTGGGTTGCCGGTGGTCGAGTCGCGCCACGCGCTTTCGGCGGACGCCGCGGCGCAGGCGGCATCGGAGCTCGGCTATCCGGTCGTCATGAAAGTTGCCGATCCGGGTCTTCTTCACAAGACCGAGGTCGGCGGCGTTCTGGTCGGCGTCAAGGATGCCCAGGCCGTGGTCGACGGGTTCAACAAGCTCGATGCGGTCGCGCCCGGCGGCGTGATCGTCCAGCCGATGATGAAAGGCGATGTCGAGCTCTTTGCCGGCTTCACCAATCACGAGGAGCTCGGACCGTTCCTGATCGTCGGAACCGGGGGAATCTGGACCGAGCTCTTCGACGACGTCTGCGTCAGGCCCGTGGGATTGGCCGCGGGCGAGGCAAGGCAGATGCTGGAGAGCCTGAAGGGTTATCCTCTGCTCCGTGGCGTTCGCGGCAAACCGGCTTGCGACATCGATGCCGTCGTGGCGCTGATCGAGAAGCTGGATGCGTTTGCGCGCGAGTTCGGCGACAGGATCGCGGCGATCGATCTCAATCCGATCATGGTCACGCCCGAGACTGCCGTGATCGTCGACACCGTCGTGATACCGAAGGGGTAGTTCGATCCCGGGGCCGCCGCGACGACGGGTTGTCGCGCGGCGGTCCCGAATCCCCCGACGGATTCCGAAGCAAGACCGAAGCGCGCCCACGAGGCGGCTTCTTCCTCGGCCTTTTGCCGGTGCGGTCGCACGGGGCATGCCGCGCAGGACGATACGCGACCGCACCGCCGCCGACAGCATTGGGTCGACCGAACGGGAAGAGTGATTCGAATGGCCGAGCGCGATGCACTGTCCGCCACCGAGACAGACAGTTGGTATTCCTGGCGGCGCGTCTTCTACGCGGTGCTCATCGGCATGATCACCAACGCAAGTCTGTGGACTTCGGTAACGCTGATGCCTTCGCTGCAAAGCGAGTTCGCCCTGACGCGCACGCAGGCTTCCTATCCCTACATCGCTATCATGATCGGCTATCTGGTGGGCGGGCCGACGCTCGGCCGCTGGAGCGACAGGTACGGCGTGTCCAGAATCCTGCTGGTCGGGTCCATCCTCGCCAGCCTCGGCTATGTGGTCGGTGCGATGGCGCACAATTTCTGGCTGTTCCTGCTGACCCAGCTTTTTGTCGGTCTTGGCGCGGCCGTCGGCGTCGCGCCTCTCACCGCCGATATTTCGCACTGGTTCCGCAAGCGGCGCGGCCTGGCGATCGCGGTCGTGTCCTCCGCCGGATATCTGTCCGGCGCTTTCTGGACGATGGTCATCGCCGACGTGCTGCGGGATGGCGGCTGGCGCGATGTGCACATGCTGATCGCCGGCGGTCTGCTGGCGGTGGTGCCGCTCTCGTTTCTGGTGCGCCGCCGCGTTCCGTCGCATGTCCTCGACGAAGCGGATCGCCGCTCGGCTCAAAAGACGCGACAGTCCGGCCTGTCGCCGGCGACGATCAAATGGGTCCTTGCCGTGGCCGGCGTCAGTTGCTGCGTCGCCATGGCGATCCCGCAGATTCACCTCGTGGCCCTGTGCCAGGACCTCGGCTTCACGGTGAGCCAGGGAAGCGAGCTCCTTTCGCTGATGCTTCTCGGGGGCATCGTTTCGCGTCTCGTCTGCGGCGCGATCATCGACATCGTCGGACCTGTCAGCATCCTCCTCGTCGGCTCCCTGCTGCAGATGCTGGCGCTCGCCCTCTACATCCCCGCCGACGGGCTCGCCTCGCTGCAGGTGGTGAGCATCGTCTTCGGCCTCGCGCAGGGAGGGATTCTGCCGTCCTATCCGATGATCGTGCGGGAATACCTTCCCGCGCGCTCGGCCGGGGCGATCATCGGCTTCATCACGGCGTCGACCATATTCGGCATGGCGTTCGGCGGATGGCTGTCGGGCTGGATCTATGACCAGACCGGGTCGTATTTCGTCGCCTTCCTGAACGGTATCGGCTGGAATGCCGTCAACATCGTCCTGATCGGTTTGCTCGCCTTGCGGATGAGAATTCCGCCGGCCGGGCAATCGAACAGGGTCGGCGTCGCGTAGTCGCACGAGGAGAGCAGCGCGTGGCACCCCATGGACCGATTGACCGCGACGGATCGCCGACCAGATGGTCGGACCTGTTCGCCGACGGCCGCTTTTCCGTCGTGCTCGTGCTGGCCGGCGGCACGCTTCTCTATGCGATGAACATGTATTTCACGGCGGCGCTGATGCCGACGATCGTCCAGGACATCGGCGGCGCGCGCTATTATGCCTGGGTGATCATCGGCTTCGTTCTTGCCGCCATGGTCGGCACCATGTTCGTCGATCGCAGCCTCGACCTTTACGGCGCCCGCACTTGCTATGTGCTGGCCTTCATCGTCTTCGGGATCGGCGCAACGGCCAACGCGCTCAGCGCGACGATCGATCTGCTGATCTTCGCCCGCGTGGCGCAGGGACTGGGCGGCGGCTTCCTTGCCGGCCTCGGCTACGCCGTGATCCGGACCGTCATGCCGCAGCGGCTGTGGGCGCGCGCCACGGGGATCACCGCGTCGATGTGGGGGCTGGGCACGCTGGTGGGGCCGCTTCTGGGCGGTGTGTTCGCCGAGTTCGGCGCGTGGCGCTGGGCCTATGGCGCCGTCGCCGCCGCCGCCGTTCTTCTGATACTGGTTGCGCGGCGGGCCCTGCCGGGGAAAGGCGAGATGGCCTATGACGGGCAGCGGCGGCCGGTCCCGGTCGCGTCCCTGGCGGTTCTTCTCCTGGCCGCGCTGACGATCAGCCTCAGCTCCTTTGTCTCGCCCTTGTGGCTGATGCTTGCCGCCATGGGAGCCGGTTTGCTCCTGCTGGTCGTGTTCGCGGTCGTCGAGCGGCGCATGGCGACGACCTTGCTGCCGGCCGCCACATATGAGCGGACCAATCCGCTGAAGTGGATCTATCTGACGGCGGGGTTCCTGTGTGCCGGCGTCATGATCGAGAACTTCATCCCTCTCTTCGCCCAGCATCTGGGAGGATTGACGCCGCTGTTGGCAGGAGTGTTCGGAGCGGTCCTGTCCGCGGGCTGGGTGATCGCCCAGATGCTTGTCGTGTCGGTGGAAGATCCCGCCAGACGGCGTCTGGCCATGCGCGCCGGGCCGGTTCTGCTGACGTCCGGACTGGTGGTCTACGGCCTGCTTCAGGCGAACGGAGCCGCAACGCCGTCGATCGTCCTGTGGTTCGTGGGACTTTTCATAGCAGGCGTGGGGATCGGAATCGCCTATCCCTTCCTCAGCGTTGCGGCGATGAGCAGCTCTCCCGACCCGAAGGAGGGACGCAAGGCCGCGGCCGGGCTTGCGACCACACAGACCATCGCCTTTGCGGTGACGTCGTCCCTTGCGGGCTGCTTCATGGCTCTGGGCGGCGACGACCCGCTCGCCTCGGCCCGCTATCTCACCTTCGGCATTGCCACGATCGCGGCCCTGGGGATCGCGACGGCCTACCCGGCGACCCGATGGAGGCCGGCCGAGCCAGACGTTAGCGCTTCAGGGCGATGCTGATGAGCACCCCGACAAGGAGCGCGCCGGAGCAGACCATGCCGAAATAGAGCGGCTCGTCGGTCGGGAAAAGCCCGAGCAGCGAGATCGCCAGAATTCCGAACAGGATCTGCGTGCAGCCGAGCAGCCCGGACGCGGAGCCGATATTCCTGGGGTCGACGTTGATCGCGCTCGACATGATGTTGGGCTGCATCACGCCGGAGCCGATGAAAATGATGCCGATGGGCACGAACACGGAGAGCGGATGGCGCGGCCCGACCGCCAGCAGCGCCATCAGCATGGCGGCTCCCAGGAGAATGATCGGCGTGCCGAGGCGCAGCATGCTCTCCGTGCCGAGTCGTTCGGAAAACCTGCCCGCTATGTAGCTGCCGATGAAGTAGGAGAGCGAGCCGATCATCCACCAGGCGCCGAAGCTGGTCGGGCTGTAGCGCCACAACTCGATCACCACGATCGGCGAGCCGGCGATGAAGGCGAAATAGGATGCATTGAGCAGCGACGAATAGAGCAGGAAACGCCAGAACGTCCGGTACCTCAGAACCTGCGCATAGCCCGTCCAGAACCTGCCGGACCGCGCGGTCGACAGGGTTGCCGTCTCCTTCGCCCACACGAAGCAGGCGAGGAGCACGGCCCCGCCAAATCCCGTCAGGAACAGGAAGGGTGCGCGCCAGCTGAACAGCTCGTCGAGCGTGCCGCCGACGATCGGCGCTACCGCGGTGGCGACCGTGGTGATCATCACCGTGTAGCCCAGCACCGACGCGACGCGGGCATTGTCGTGAACGTCGCGAACCATGGCGCGGCCCAGCACCAGGCCGGCGGCGCCGCCGGCCGCCTGCAACACGCGGCCCAGAAGGAACATCTCGATCCCTTGCGCCAGGGCGCACAAAAGCGAGCCGATGCAGTAGACCGCCATGCCCGCCAGCAGCACCGGGCGGCGTCCAAGCCTGTCGGACAGCGGTCCATAGGTGAGCTGGCCGATGGCAAGGCCGAGCAGATACAGTGACAACGCGTACTGGATGGTCGGAATATCGGTCCGGAAATGCGTTACGAGTCCCGGCATGGACGGGAGGTAGATGTTGATCGTAATCGCCGGAAGGGCGGTGATGACGACCAGCAACGGCAAGGAAACGCTCGGCGCGGGCGAAGCCTGCGCGCGGTTGGTACGCTGTTCATCCCCCGGCGGGTTCAGGTCCATGGATACCCCGATGCACGATGCGCCCCGGAAAGACCCATCTTCGCCGTACCGGGATCGCGCGTCGTCGCGTCCATGCCGATGCTGGCCCCGGCCGGGGAAGATGGGAAATCGTCAATCAGGTCGATATCGTCTTGCCCCGGGCCGGCACGGCGACGGCATTCTCGTTTCCCCCGGCAGCCGCTCCCTCACGATCGGCCCGCCGGAGATTCATCCGCCGCATCACGGCGAGTTCGTGCTCGAAGCCATTACGCCTTGAACTGGTCGCCACGCCATTTCAGGGCTGCGCCGAGCCCCTTTTCGGCCGTGATTTCCTTGAACTCGTCACCTTCCGGCGTCCTGGCGGCGTACAGCATAGACACCACGTCGACCCCGACATTGACCGCGTTCCGGAAGCCCATGGCCTCCGCGCCGCGATTGATCGAAAGCTTGGTGTTGTAGAGCGCGTCGGCCGAGATCAGGGACATGCGCTTGGCGAATTTGAGGGCCGCGGCTCCTAGTTCCGCATCCGGCACGATCTTGTTGATCATGCCGAGATCGAGCGCGGATTTGGCGTCGATCATGTCTCCGAGATAGAGCAGTTCGCGCGCTTTCTTCAAGCCGATGAACCACGGCATCACGATGGCCGGGCCGGCGTTGGAAAAGCGTATCTCGGGTTCTCCGAACAGCGCGCTTTCGCCTGCGATCGTCACGTCGCAGAGCATGGCCAGCTCGCAACCGCCGCCCAGCGCATGGCCCTGCACCTGCGCGACGACCGGCTTCTTCATGTCCCAAGGCGCAAGCTCGAAGACGATCGAGGCACGCAGCGATTCATGCCAGCGGAGCGCGTCATAGCGCCACTTCTCCCGTTCCGGATCCTTGGGGCTGCCGATGTCGTAGCCTACGCAGAACGAACGCCCGGCGGCGCGCAGGAGCACGACCCGCGTGTCGGGATCCCGGTCGGCCTGATGAAGCGTGTCGAGCAGCGCCTGCTTGAGGTCCGGGCTGATGGCGTTCAGCTTGTCCGGACGGTTTATCGTGACGATGCTGACGCGGTCGTCGACTTCGTAGAGTACGAGCGGTTCGGTCATGATGCTTTGGCTCCTCCTGGCTTGTTATGATTGGGCGTAGACGGTTCTGCAGCCCGAACCGGGCCGGCGGGACGCTCCTGAGATTGAACGCGGCGATGCAAGTCTCGCCACATGATCGGGATGATGCGAGCTTGTCACGAGAGTTCGATAATAGTAAAATGATAAAACGTTTCTAGCAAGCACCATTCTCGTAGGCGCGGTGTTTTCCAATCTGAACGTTCGGCGGCATCGCAAGCGGAGCCTATTGATTTGGATTGGAAATCTCTCGCCGGGCTTTGCGCCGTCCTCGACCTCCTCGAAGGCAAACGCAGGAACGTCTGAACATGCGAACGCCTCGCCTTCGTGCATCGCTGAATCGGCCTGAAACCGCAAACAAGGACAAATCGTGCGCGCAGCTCTTTCCATTGTGGCCGGTCCGGTCGACAGCCTTGAAATTCACGATATCGATGCACCGGTAGCCGGGCCCGATGAGGTCATCATCGCCGTGGAGGCGACCGCGCTCAATTTCATGGATACGCTGATTATCCGCGACCGCTACCAGGTGAAGCCGCCGCGACCGTTTTCTCCCGGGGGGGAGTGCGCAGGTCGCATCATCGAGGTTGGCTCGGCCGTCGGCGGCTTTCAGGTCGGCGACCGGGTTTGCGCCTATGTCGGCTACGGCGCCGCGAGAGAGAAGGTTGCCGTAAAGGAATCGAGTCTCATACGGGTTCCCGACGCGGTTCCGCTGGATCGGGCGGCCGCGCTCATCGTTACCTATGGAACCGTGCTCTATGCGCTCAGGGACCGCGCCGGCATACGCGAAGGGGAAACCCTTCTTCTCACGGGCACGACGGGCGGCGTGGGGAGCGCCGCTGTCGAGCTCGGTCAACTGCTCGGCGCGCGCATCCTTGCCTGCACCAATGGCGAGCGTTCCGAGCTGTGTGCTCGAGGCGTCGATCTGTTTGTGGATCCTGATGCTGATGATGTGAAACTGGCTGTACGCAAACTTACCAACAACAACGGCGCGGATGTCGTGCTGGACGTCACCGGAGGGCGCCTTACCGAGCAGCTTGTGCGCGCGACAGGGTGGGGCGGCCGGTACCTTGTGGTCGGCTTTGCTGCGGGCGAGATACCGCGGCTGCCATTGAATCTGGTCATGCTTAAATCGATCGACATCATGGGGATTCACTGGAGCGCGTGGGCGCAGAGAGAGCGGGAAGCTCACAGGCGCAACACCGAATGGCTGCTGAAGCAAGTGGCCGAGGGGCTTCTGTCTCCGAAAATAGACAAGCATCTTCCGCTCAACCGGATCGCGGACGCTCTATCCTTGATCGTCGACCGGAAAGTCAGGGGGAAGATAGTCATCACGATGTGATTGGGGCACCATTGCCGCGCACATTGCCCAAGGACCGATCCGTTGGCGTGCCGGGCCACCCATTCACCGCGAAATAATGGAAATCGCCATCTCGCGTGTTCTGACGATCATTTCGCGGGCGTCATCGACTGACATGTTCGTAAATATCTTATCGAGATTACTGGTGCTGACTATCAAACGGGAATCGTGACCAAATGGACCCCAAATCCAGCACTCGGTTACGCTGGCCATCAAGCAAATAGAACCCTCGATCAGATCACCCTGCTTGTCATAATTCGGAGACCCTGATTTCCAGTAATCTCTCGGAAATCCCGGCTGCGAGGCCGGCGCTATCAGTATCCTGCGTATGTGCTTATATGGATCGGGAGAATAGGTTTCGCACCACGCTGGCGGTGTGCTGCCGTTGCAAGTTCTTGTCATCGCAGTGTGGGTCGATGCCGGCCAGAGCCAAATTGTATCGACCTCGATGGGGCGCGCTCCATTACGGCTTTCGCGACAGAGCTGGGCATAGCTGGATTTTTGATCCATCGAACCGAAGGTGATGACGCGCTCGCCGGCTTCAAGGCGAGGTCGCATCTCGGGCGGGATAATTAGGTCTACCCCGCCGATGCGGACTGGGAGAGGTGCCCCAAGGCAGGCATTCGGGACATGCTGGTGCCACAGAACGAAGACGGCGGCGACCGCTGCGATGGCACCCAGAACCCAATGAGCAATAGCGAATCGACGCAAGAGACTGCCGACAACGACCCCAAGCACCATGGTGGCCAAGGAGGCGCCGATCACGAGAATATACGTGAGTCCGGCATACTGACCGGTCAGAGGGTCTGACCAAAGCAGCGCAACCGGCAGGCCAATTGCAACGAACAGCAGAGGAATACGCCAGTTCCAACTGAAACACATCGCCAGCGCAGAAGATAGAAAAATCCCGATCAGCAAAAGAATATGAAATGTCAGCTCATCGACCGGAAACATCTATATGCCCATCCCGGTCATTGTCTTGACTTCCGCCACCCGGCCTTGCGGGCTTCATCCTCGGTGCAGAACCAGCGTTCGCCGTGCTGGGGTGATATGCGGGTTTGCTGATAGAATTTCTGGCCCGGCACGTGATAGATGCGCTCGCCGGTTTCAATCGACACGTTGCCTTTGATGTCGCAGCCCGAGCCGGGCAGCATCGCTATCAAGGGAGCGGCGGTCAGGTCGGGCATCGCGCCACTGGACCAGCCGAACGAGACGGCGGACACCGATACCAGCACAAAGGGCCAGACCATACGATACATCAATCGGCCCGGCTTGTGCCGGTAAGGACGGCCTGCATTCGTATTGCGGCGGTTTTGATAGCCCCTAGCCATCCGGCCAATGTCGCATCAGCGGGCTAACGTCCGGTGGATCGAACGACTCGCATTTGATCGGTCGGGACGTGCCCGGAAGCCAACGAATCCATCGTAATCCACCGCCGCTTATTCGACGTATATTCGACGGCTTCGGAAGAAAATCGCTAAATATTTGATTTTAATGGCACGCCCAACGGGACTCGAACCCGTGTTTCCGCCGTGAAAGGGCGGCGTCCTAGACCGCTAGACGATGGGCGCTGGCCGGAACGAAGTGGCTTATAGGGGGCAAAGGGCCGGCGGGCAACCCACCGGGGGCGCGATCGGAAGGAAAATTTGCCGCGTCCACAATATCGAAAGAGGGGAGCCGGGCACCGCTTCGCGGCGGGGCGGGCGGGCTATTTGCGCCGGCGGCAGCGCCAGTTCCAGTCGCGCTCGGGGCCGACGTCGATATGCACGGAATCGGTGTGGCAATAGGTGCCGACGCCGCCGCGGCCGGGCATCGAGCGCACGAAGCTGGCGAGCTCCCATTTCGAGACGCCCTCGACCTGCACGTCGGCCGCCGCGCAGTACATGTGCAGCGAGTTGCGCGCGCCGCGCGCGCGGCGGTTCCTGTCGGGCGAACGGTAGCCCGAGGTCACCACGACCTTCCTGCCGTAGTTCTTTTCCACCGCCTTGAGCACGCGCACCAGCGACGGCTTCAGGCAGGCGACGTCGACATGGTCGGTCTGCTTCATCAGCCCGTTGGGAGCGAGGCGTGCCAAGCCCGCGGCCGAGGCGAACTGGACGCCGGGCTCCTCGCCCTCGTGCAAGTCGATGTCGCTGTCGTCGTCCATGCCGGAGCGGCGGGATATCTCGTAGAGCGCACCGCCCTCGCGCACGCCGGGAAGCGGCGAGGCGTTGCCGGAAGACGGGCCGGTCGTCACCAGCGGCGTGGCGGGCTGGCCGGTAGAGGCCAGTTGTACGATCGGCTGGGCGGGCGTCGCCGTCGAGGCGGCCGCCGGCCGGGACGCGGTCGGGTCGATCAGGGGGCGGGCGGTCCTCTGCTGCGGCGCGGCCGGGGCGGCGGGCGAGAAGAACGAGGACAGGAAGCTGCGCTTCTTCTGCGCCGGCGCGGTCGGCGCAAGCGCCGCGACCTCGACCGGGGCAGGGTCGCCGGCAGCCGGCGCGGCGGCCTCTTCGCTGTCGGTCGAGCCCTGCTCCTCGAGCGGGGCCCTGTCGGAAGGGGTGGGCGTCGCCATGGTGAGCTGCCCGGCCGCTGCGATCTCTGTCGCTGCCGCGACTTCGGAGCCGGGGCGCAGCGCCGGCGCGGCGACGACGCTGTCGGGAAGGAGCGGGTCGCCCTCTTCGACGACGAAGCTCGCCACGGTTTCGCCGGTCGCCGTCTGGCCGGCATTCGCGGCGAGCGGCGGCTCGGCCGAAGCCTGCTGCGACTGGACGGGGGCGATGTCGGCGGCCGCGAAGCCGAAAGGCACGTCGGAATCGGAGGTGGCGCAGGACGCGAGGAGCGCGGATGCGAACGCCGCCAAAAGGGCGCGTTTTCCGCTGCGTATCAGGCGCGTCCCCTCAGCTTTCAAAGAACCATCCCTCTTCCAAAGGCCGGAAAAACCGCGACCGTTGAGGCGTCCGGCGCCCTTGCGCATGTCGACGGTTTCCGATTGCCGGCACGAGACCTAACGAATCCCGAACCGTTCCGCAACCTTCCGGCTATGGGTGAATTGAGGCAAGATCATGATTCCGCCGCGAATTTGCCGGTATTTGCCGGCGTCTTTTTTGTCGATCGGTCAGGCGAGGACGCCGCGCAGCCGCTCCAACTCGCCCAATTGCGCCCGCGCGGTCTCGTAGCCGAGGCGGATGGCCTCGTCGGCGCGGTGGAACTCGGTCAGCCCGATATGGCCGAGCTTGGGCAGCAGCGAGAGATCCGGCGGATCGCCGGCCATGCGGGCGCGCGAAATCCGGTCCTGGATGATGTTGAACGCCTCGACCATGACGCCGGTGATGCCGAGCTTGGCCTCGCGCTCGCTCGGTCCGCGGTCGACGACGAGCTCCGTCTCGCCTTCGCCGTCGGCCGTGTCGGCGCTGTGCTTGATGACGGCGGCGCGGCCGAACAGGTCGTAATGCAGGTTCACGGCGACGACGAGCGGCTGCTCGTAGGCGCGGCAGACCGACACCGGCACCGGATTGACCAGCGCCCCGTCGACCAGCACGCGCCGGTTGCAGGCGACCGGCTCGAACACGCCGGGCAGGGCGTAGGAGGCGCGCATGGCGGTGATCAGCGAGCCGCTCGACAGCCAGATCTCGTGGCCGGTGCGGATCTCGGCGGCGACGCAGACGAAGGGCCGGCTAAGGTCCGAGAAGGTGGTGCCGTTCAAATGCTCCTGCATCCTGGCGGTCAGCTTCAGCCCGCCGAGCAGGCCGCTGCCGCCGAGATGGAGGTCGAGCAGGCCGAAGATGCGCCGCTTGGTCAGCGAGCGGGCGAACTCCTCGAGCTCGTCGAGCTTTCCGGCGAGATAGCAGCCGCCGACCAGCGCGCCGATCGAGGTGCCGGCGATCATGTCGATCTCGATGCCGGCCTCGTCGAGCGCGCGCAGGACGCCGATATGCGCCCAGCCGCGGGCGGCCCCGCCGCCCAGCGCCAGTGCGATGCCGGCCTTCTTCTTCGGTGTCGGTTCGACGATGCGGGGCTCTGTCGGCAGGTCGCCGCCATTGCCGCCCTCATGCCTGCTACGCAAAGACGCCCACTCGAGCATCGCACTTCACTCCCGTTCCCCAAGGCCACCATACGCCCCGGTCGTATCGAAAGCGTGAATGCGGCTTTGCGGCCGTTTTATGGGGACGGGTCGGCTAGTCCTTGCCGCCATAGACGGCCTCGGGGTCGAATTTCGCCCCGCTGCCGTCGTCGGCCAGCCGCGCCTTCCCGTCCTCGATGCGCACGCTTCTGTAGAAGCAGGAACGCCGGCCGGTGTGGCAGGTTGCATCGTGGCCGCCGACCGAGACCTTCAGCCACACGGCATCCTGGTCGCAGTCGGTCCTGACCTCGTCGACATGCAGGAGATTGCCGGAGGTCTCGCCCTTCTTCCATAGTTTGCCGCGCGAGCGTGACCAGAAATGGGCGATGCCGGTTTCGAGGGTCAGTCTGAGCGCCTCGTCGTTCATGTGGCCGACCATCAGCAGCTCGCCGTCGCCGGCGTCGGTGACGACGGCCGTCACCAGCCCGCCGGCGTCGAAGCGGGGCGTGAACAGGTCGCCTTCCTCGAGCTCGGCCTTGTCGGAAGCGGGGAGGGGAAAGAAGGGCATGTCAGGGCCTGTGACTTGGAGGGCGGCGCGGCGTCCGGCCGGGTCAGCCGGCAAAGCCGTTCCGCAGCATCATCATGAAGCGGGCCTGCTCTTCCGGGTGGTCCCGGAACGCGCCCGTGAACGTCGTGGTCAGCGTGGTCGAGCCTTCCTTGCGGATGCCGCGCATGGCCATGCACATATGCTCGGCCTCGACGATGACCGCGACGCCACGCGGCTTCAACACGTCCTGAATCACGCCGGCGATCTGCGCCGTCAGCGCCTCCTGCGTCTGCAGGCGGCGGGCGAAGATGTCGACCACGCGGGCGATCTTGGACAGGCCGACGACCCGCCCGGCCGGCAGGTAGGCGACATGCGCCTTACCGATGATCGGCACCATGTGGTGCTCACAATGCGAATGGAAGCGGATGTCCTTGACCAGCACCATGTCGTCATAGCCCTGCACCTCCTCGAAGGTGCGGCCGAGCTCCTCGGCCGGGCACTGGTCGTAGCCGGAGAACATCTCGCGGAAGGCGCTGGCGACGCGCCGGGGCGTGTCGACCAGCCCCTCGCGCTCGACATTGTCGCCGGTCCAGCGCAGCAGCGTGCGCACCGCCGCCTCGACCTCGTCCTGCGAGGGGCGGTCGGTGACAGGCTTGTCCATATAGGCGGGACGCGCCTTTTCCGGCTCGCCGGCGGGGGCTTGCGTGGAATCGGCACGAGGGGGGAAGGTCTTGACCACGGCGTCCATGAGGGCGTCTCCCGTAGTTCCTTTCGCGGAAGGAACGAGTTGAACGGACCACTGCCCTTCACGGGAAGCTGGCGGGCCAGCCTCCGGCAAGCGGCGGCATTGTCGTCCGCCACGCCATCATGCCGCGCCGGGCGCGGCTTGTGGCTGGCGGAACTCGACCATTATATAAGGGCAATCGGCGCGATTGGAAGGTGCGCCGTTCTGCAAGAGCCGGCGAGGCCGAAAATCCATGATCGACGAGATCTACAACGCCAGAATTCTTGGCTTTGCCGGCAATATCGGCCGGATCGGCCGCCTCGATGCGCCGGACGCGACCGCGACCGCCCATTCGAAGCTGTGCGGCTCGACCGTGATCGTCGACATCCGGATGGACGGCGACACCGTCGCCGATTTCGCCCATGAGGTGAAGGCGTGCGCGCTCGGACAGGCCTCGTCCTCGGTGATGGCGCGCAACGTGATCGGCGCGACGGCGGCCGAGCTGCGCATGGTGCGCGAGACGATGCTGAGGATGCTGAAGGAGAACGGGCCGCCGCCCGAAGGGCGGTTCGAGGATCTGAAATATCTCGAGCCCGTGCGCGACTACAAGGCCCGCCACGCCTCGACCATGCTGACCTTCGACGCGGTGGTCGACGCCATCGGCCAGATCGAGAAGAAGCGCGTCGCAGGGGCCTGAACGGGAGGCTTGGGCGATGTCCGGCAACAGGCGTTCGCGCAACTGGCCCGGCCCGTGGCGCAAGACGCCGGGGCGCGTCCTCGGCACCGCCCTCGTGCGGCTCTACCAGCTCACCCTGTCCGGCTTCGTCGGCAATGCGTGCCGCCATTTCCCGACATGCTCGGAATATGCCTACGAGGCCATCGCCCGCCATGGCCTGTGGGCCGGCGGCTTCATGGGGCTGTTCCGCTTCGCCCGCTGCGGGCCGGGCGGCACCCATGGAATCGACCTCGTGCCCGAGACGCTCGATTCGGCCTATGTCTGGTACAAGCCGTGGCGCTACTGGGCGATTTCGCGGAAAAAACCGGGTACAGACCGTGAAAGCTGACACGCGGAGGCGGCTTTTTCTTGACTGCCATATGCGTTCGCGCTGAATTTCCGTCAGGGACACCGGAATCAGTCAACAGGAGAGGCATCGATGCACAAGTTCGAGATCTACAAGGACAAGGCTGGCGAGTATCGCGTCCGCTTCAGGTACAACAACGAGATCATGTTCTCGACCGAGGGCTACACCTCGAAGGCGAGCGCCCAGAACGCCATCGACTCGATCAAGAAGAACGGCCCCGGCGCGCCGGTCGAAGACAACAGCTGATCCTGCCTCCTTCCTGAACGAATGAAGAGCCGGTGCCGCAAGGTGCCGGCTCTTTACGCATCGGGGGCGCGCCTGTATGGGTGCGCCGTGACGCCGGCCGTGCATCGCCGCCGGCGCCGCGTCTTGACTGGCCACCCGCGTTCGTAGGCGGGACTGGATAGGAGAATTTCCGATGGCACCCGTTTCCATGACATTTCCCGATGGCTCCGTCCGCGAATACGACGCGGCGACGACCGGCGCCGCGCTGGCGGAATCGATCTCGAAGTCGCTGGCCAAGAAGGCCGTGGCCTACGCGGTCGACGGCACGCTGCGCGACCTTTCCGATCCGCTCGGCCAATCCGGCCGGATCGAGATCGTCACCCGCGATGACCCGCGCGCGCTGGAGCTGATCCGCCACGACGCCGCCCACGTGCTGGCCGAGGCCGTGCAGGAGCTGTGGCCGGGAACGCAGGTGACCATCGGCCCGGTGATCGAGAACGGGTTCTACTACGACTTCGCCCGCAACGAGCCGTTCACGCCGGACGATTTCCCCGCCATCGAGAAGAAGATGCGCGAGATCGTCGCCCGCAACAAACCCTTCACCAAGCAGGTGTGGGACCGCGAGAAGGCGAAGGCGGTCTTCCGCGACAAGGGCGAGGCCTACAAGGTCGAGCTGGTCGACGCGATCCCCGAAGGGCAGGACCTGAAGATCTACTATCAGGGCGACTGGTTCGACCTGTGCCGCGGCCCCCACATGGCCTCGACGGGCCAGATCGGCAGCGCCTTCAAGCTGATGAAGGTGGCCGGCGCCTACTGGCGCGGCGACGCCAACAACCCGATGCTGACGCGCATCTACGGCACGGCATGGGCCGATCAGGGGCAGCTCGACCAGTATCTCCACATGCTGGAGGAGGCCGAGAAGCGCGACCATCGCCGCCTCGGCCGCGAGATGGACCTGTTCCACTTCCAGGAGGAGGGGCCGGGCGTTGTCTTCTGGCACGCCAAGGGCTGGAAGATGTTCCAGAACCTGATCTCCTACATGCGCCGCCGGCTCGGCGACGACTATCAGGAGGTCAACGCGCCGCAGGTGCTCGACAAGTCGCTGTGGGAGACGTCCGGTCACTGGGGCTGGTATCAGGAGAACATGTTCGCGGTGAAGTCGGCGCACGCCTTCACCCATCCGGACGATCCCGAGGCCGACCAGCGCGTCTTCGCGCTGAAGCCGATGAACTGCCCCGGCCACGTCCAGATATTCAAGCACGGCTTGAAGTCCTACCGCGATCTGCCGATCAGGCTTGCCGAATTCGGCAACGTCCACCGCTACGAGGCGTCGGGAGCCCTGCATGGTCTCATGCGGGTCCGCGCGTTCACGCAGGACGACGCTCACATCTTCTGCACCGAGGATCAGCTCGAGGCGGAAATCCTCAAGATCAACGACCTGATGATGTCGGTCTACAAGGATTTCGGTTTCGAGGAGGTGGTGGTCAAGCTCGCCACGCGGCCGGAGAAGCGCGTCGGCACCGACGCGGCATGGGACCACGCCGAGGACATCCTGCGGCGCGCGCTCCAGCGCATGGCGCGCGAGGACAACCGCATCAAGACCGGCATCAACGAGGGCGAGGGCACGTTCTACGGCCCGAAATTCGAGTATACGCTGAAGGACGCCATCGGCCGCGAATGGCAATGCGGCACCACGCAGGTCGACTTCAACCTGCCGGAGCGCTTCGGCGCGTTCTATATCGGCGCGGATTCGGAGAAGAAGCAGCCGGTGATGATCCACCGCGCCATCTGCGGCTCGCTGGAGCGTTTCCTCGGCATCCTGATCGAGAGCCATGCCGGCCACATGCCGCTGTGGTTCGCGCCGGTGCAGGTGGTGGTGGCGACCATCACCTCGGACGCCGACGACTACGCGAAAAGCGTCGCGGCGAAGCTGAAGGCCGCCGGCCTCGCCGCCGAGGCGGACCTGCGCAACGAGAAGATCAACTACAAGGTGCGCGAGCATTCGCTCGCCAAGGTGCCGGTCATCCTCGTCTGCGGCCGCCGCGAGGCGGAGGAGGGGACCGTCAACCTGCGCCGCCTCGGCTCGCGCGATCAGGAGGCGATGACGCTCGACGCCGCCATCGCCGCGCTGGTCGACGAGGCGACGCCGCCGGACATCCGGCGCGTGAGGGCGGCATAGCCGTCCTCGCTGACCGTCGGTCCTCCGCGCTGCCCCTCATCCGGCCCCTCGGGCCACCTTCTCCCCGTGACCGGGGAGAAGGGAAAGTGGCAACGTCGCGGCAGTGTCTCCTCTCCCCGTTCACGGGGAGAGGATGCCGGCAGGCAGGTGAGGGGCGGCGCCGACCTTGCAGGAAGTAGTGCGGCTCAGTCCGTATCCCCGTCCGCTTCCGCCTCCGTCACCAGCACCTCGACGTCCTGGTTGCGGCCGGCGGTGACGGTGAATTCGCGCTGGTAGATGCGCTCGCGGTTCTTGGCGACGACGGCGTATTCACCCTCGGCCAGCACCATCGAGGCGAAGGCGCCGACGCTTTCGTGGACCACGTCGCCGGAATCGGTCAGCACCGACCACGAGGTGTCGGCGATGGCCTCGCCGCCCTTGTCGCGCACCAGCTTCAGCGTCAGCTCGGCGGCCTTGTGCTCCACCGTCGCCTCGGTCAGCTTGCCGGCCTCGACATGGATGTCGGAGCGGATCACCGCGTTGACCGTGCCGTAGGTCGAGACGACGTGGTAGGTGCCGGAATTGAGCCGCACCACCGCGTTCGGCTGCACGTCCGGGATGATCAGCGCCCGCTCGCCGTTGACGTCGGCTTCCGCCTCGTAGATCGAGAAGCGCAGGCGCGCCGGCGGGATGCGCACGCCGCCCGACAGCACCGCGTCGAGCTTGAGGCCGCCGGCGTTGAGCACGACCGATTCGGTCTTGGCGTCCTTGCCGATGGTGATGCGCTTGGTCGCCCCGGCGCGGCCGAACGAGGCGTGGATGAGGTAGCTGCCCGGCTCCAGCGTGAAGATGCCGCTGCCGCCCTGCGAGGAGGCGACCATCGGCAGCTTGCCGTCGGCGTCCGCGTCGGGGCTGAACACGCGCCAGACCAGCCCGCGCGTGATCACCGGGCCGTCTTCGGTCAAATGGGCCGAAAGCGTCACCTGGCCTTCGCCGCGCGCGGCGAGCGGCCCCTGCTGCGCGGGCGAGGCATAGCCGGAAAGGCCGGGCATGTTGAGGTTGCGCAGCACGTCGCCGCCCGCCTCCTGCGCTGCGGCGGAAGGCAGCCCCGCGCCGAGCGCGGCGCACAGCGCCAGCCACCCGGCGAAGCCTCTGGTAAGCAGCCTTGTGAACGGTTTGGTCACAACCCCTCTCATGGCTTGCTTTGAACCGCAGAGCGGTGGCAATTTCAAGGCCAAACGCATCCACGGTCCCGCGATGCGTCCCCGACAGGCATCCGGCGTGAAGTCCGGTACCCGACAACCGGCTTTCCCCAACCTCCGGGAGACGAGAAGTGAACCAGCCAGTCATCGATTTCCTTTTGTCGCGCAGGTCGAAGCCGATCGGCGAGCTGAAGGAGCCCGGCCCCTCGGACGCCGAGATCCGCACCCTCATCACCGCCGCCGCCCGCGTGCCCGACCATGGCCGGCTCGCCCCGTGGCGCTTCATCCTCTATCGCGGCGATGCGCGCAGCCGCATCGGCGAAGAGCTGGTCCGGCTTGCCGAGAAGCGCGAGGGGGAACTGCCAGAGCATCGCCGCCAGCAGGAGCTGGCGCGGTTCTCGCGCGCGCCGCTGGTCGTCGGCGTCGTCTCAGTGCCGCGCGACCACCCCAAGGTGCCGGACTGGGAAAAGTTCCTCTCCGGCGGCGCGGCGGCGATGAACCTCCTGATCGCCGCCGGCGCGCTCGGCTACGGCGCGAGCTGGATCACCAACTGGTATGCCGACGACGAGGAAGGCAAGCGCATCCTCGGCATCGCCCCGGCCGAGCGCGTCGTCGGCTTCGTTCACATCGGCACCTATGAGGGGACGACGCCCGAGCGCCCGCGCCCGGAGCTGGCCGACATCGTTTCCGATTACGCCGGGCCCTGGCAAGGATAGACAGGAAAGCCATGTTCTACGAACCGTCGAAGGGCCACGGCCTGCCGCACGACCCGTTCAAGGCCATCGTCGCCCCGCGCCCCATCGGCTGGATATCGACGATGGGCCGCGACGGTTCGCTCAATCTCGCGCCCTATTCGTTCTTCAACGCGCTGGGCACCAACCCGCATCTCGTCATGTTCTCGTCCGAGGGTGAGAAGGACAGCGTGACCTTCGCGCGCGAGACCGGCGAGTTCGTCGCCAATCTCGTCAGCCACGATCTGGTGGAGAGGATGAACGCGTCCAGCGTCGACGCCCCGCGCGGCGTCTCGGAATTCGACTATGCCGGGCTGACGCCGCAGCCCTCGCGGCTGGTGCGCCCGCCGCGCGTCGGCGAGGCCCACGCCGCGCTCGAATGCAAGGTGACGGAGATCCACCGGCCGAAGGGGCTGGACGGGGCGAGCGGTGAGCGGTTCATGGTCATCGGCGAGGTCGTCGGCATCCACATCGACGAGGCGGTGATGACGGACGGCCTGTTCGACATCGTCAAGGCCGGCAGCGTCGCCCGCCTCGGCTACATGGACTATGCCGCGGTGACCGAAACCTTCTCCATGCAGCGGCCGAAGTGGCGGAAGGAGTGAGCGTCAGGGCTTGCGCGCCGCATCGCCCGCTTCCGCCGCCAGCCAGTCCCGGAAACGCATCACCGCCCGTCATTTTCCCGTCAGCAGCGCGGCGGCGACGTCGCGGATGATGTCCACGGCAGTGGCATCCCGCGCCGCATCGCCGCTCGCCTCGAACTCCGCCAGCTCGATGCCGGCGATCCGCCCGGCCGGGATCGCCTCGAAGATCGCCCTGACCTCGGCCGGGGTCAGCCCGCCGGGAACCTTGTAGGCGGCCGGCACGTAGCCGGGCTCGAGCGCATCCCAGTCGAGATGGATCCAGACCGGCGAGTCGCCGATCTCTCGTGCGATCCGCTCCGGGGTCGCCTCGGCGGGCGGGACGATGCGGACGCCGTGTCGCGCGAGCAGTTCGCCCTCCGCCTCGTCGATGTCGCGGGCGCCGATCAGGACGACCTGTCGGGGCTGCAGGCCGGCGCCGTGCCCGCTGTCCCACAGGCCGCAGGCCGCCGCCAGCACCATGCCGCCGAGATAGCCCGAGCCGGTGGTTGCCGGCGTGTTGAAATCGCCATGCGCGTCGATCCACAGCACCGTCGCGTCCGGCCGCTCGCGCGCCACGACCGGCAGCGAGGCGAGGCTCGCCGAACAGGTGTTGGCCACCATGAGGGGAACCCGTCCCTCGCCGAGGCTCCGCGCGACAGCGCGTTGCAGGCCGGCAAGCGTTGCGGCCGCCTGCGGCAGGCTCTGTGTCCAGTCGTCGTCCGCCCCGGGTTCGGGCACGCCGATCACCGTCTTTTCGCCGCTGACGAGCGGCAGAAGCGCGTCCGCGGCAAGCGCCGCCCCTTTGATCGCGCCGGACGTCCGGTCGGCGATGCGACCCTGCGAAAGGATGAGATCGAGGTGCAACGGCTGTCCCTTTCCCTGCTTCGCTTCGCGATGCCGGCCGGCATGGCCTTGCACGCCGTTCGGCGCGCTAGGACGCTCCCGCCGCCTTCGCCCGCGCCAGCAGGCGCTCGGCGCGCTTCAGGTGCGGCCGGTCGTACATCTTGCCGTCGATGGCGACGACGCCGGGATTGCCGGCCGCCGCGAAGGCCTCGACCACGGCGCGCGCTTCCGCCGTCGCCGCCGCCGACGGCGTGAACACCTCGTTGATGACCGGCACCTGCGCCGGGTGGATGGCCATGCGGCCGGTGAAGCCGTCGCGCGCGCCCTCGCGCGTGTCGCGCAGGAACGCGGCCTCGTCGCGGAAGTTCGGGAACACCGTGTCGATGGGCGCGACCTCGGCGGCGCAGGCGGCGAGGATGGTCGAGAGGCGCGCGAAGCGGAAGACGTCGGTGTAGCGCCCGTCCTCGTCGCGGGTGGCGGCGGCGCCGATCTCGGCCGACAGGTCCTCCGCGCCCCATGTCAGGCCGGCGAGGCGGCCGCCCGTCCCGGCATGGCTCCCGGCATAGCTTCCCGCCGCCAGCACGCCGGCCGGCGTTTCGGTGATGATCGGAATGATCCGCGTCGACCCGTCCGCGATGCCGGCCTCGGCCTCGTGGACACGCAGGCGCACGGCGAGTCGGGCGATATCCTCGCCGCTATTCGACTTGGGCAGCATGATGCCGGCCGGCCCCGCCGCGATGACGGCGGCGAGGTCGTCGTCCGTCAGCCCGCTCGACAGGTCGTTGACGCGGACATAGAGCGCCGGGCCGCCCGCCGCCCCCCCCTTGGCCGAGGCGATGAACTCCGCCGCCATCCGCCGCGCGGCCTCCTTGTTGGCGAGCGCGACGGAATCCTCGAGGTCGATGATCAGCGCGTCCGCGCCCGAGCCGAGACCCTTGGCCAGCTTCTTTTCCGAATCGGCGGGAACGAACAGCAGCGAGCGCATCAGGCCGGCCTCTTCTGCACCATGGTCTGGCGCAGGCAGCGCGCCACGAGGTCGCCGTGCTGGTTGTAGGCGCGATGCTCCATCTCGACCACGCCGCGGTCGGGCTTCGATTTCGATTCGCGCACCGAGCGGATTTCCGTCTCGACGCGCACCGTGTCGCCGTGGAACAGCGGGTGCGGGAAGGTGGTGTCGGTCATGCCGAGATTGGCGACGATGGTGCCGAGCGTCGTGTCATGGACCGAGATGCCGATCATCAGGCCGAGCGTGAACAGCGAATTGACCAGCGGCTTTCCCCACTCGCTCCTGGCCGCATAGTCGAAATCGATATGCAGCGGCTGCGGGTTCATCGTCATCATCGAGAACAGCACGTTGTCGCTCTCGGTGACCGAGCGCGTCATCGGGTGGCGGATCACCTGCCCGACGGCGAACTCTTCCAGATACAACCCCGCCATCCGGCAGCCCTCCCTTTCGTCGGCGCAACCATGGTTTACGCCCGGTCAAGATTCATGGTGAACCGTTCGTAAACCATTTTTCCCTAACGTCCACAGCATTCAAGTTTGGCGTGGGCGTCGATGATTGTCAGGCACTTCCTCAAATGGATCGGCAATGCGCGCGTCGGCGAGCGCGCCGCGGCGGCAGGGGCCTTGGCCCGCGCGCTGCTCGATCACCAGATCGCCTTCGAAGACCGCTGCGAGGCCGAGGCGGCGCTGACACTGCTGCTCGACGATCCGTCGCCCAAGGTGCGCGCGGCGCTGGCCGAGGCACTGTCGACCAGTCGCCACGCCCCGCCGCAGATCGTCGCCGCGCTCGCCTCCGACCAGGACGAGGTCGCGGCCTGCGTCCTCGTTCGTTCGCCGCTGCTTACCGAGGTCGACCTGATCGACCGCGTCGCGTCCTCGCGCCCGTCGATCCAGGCGCTGATCGCCTCGCGTCCCGTGGTCTCGATGAGCCTGTCGGCCGCCATCGCCGAGGTCGGCGCGCTCGAGGCCTGCCTTGCCCTCGTCGGCAATGAGGGGGCCGAGATCGCCTCGCTGTCGTTCCGCCGCATGGCCGAGCGTTTTGGTCACGAGGCCGCCTTGCGCGCGGCGCTGCTCGACGATCCGCGCCTGCCCGGCGAGTGCCGCCACATGCTGCTGGTGGCGCTGGGCGAGGCGCTGCGCCATGCCCCGCTGGTGCGGGCGCTGATGGGCGAGGCGCGGGCCGAGCGGGTGACGCGCGAGGCCTGCCTGCGCGCCTCGCTGACGCTGATCGAGCATACGGCGGCGAGCGAGCACGCGGCGCTGATCGAGCATCTGCGCCTGCGCGGCGAACTGACCGCCGGCTTCCTTCTCCGGGCGATCGCCCATGGCAAGGTCGATTTCCTCGGCTCCGTGCTGATGACGCTCTCGGGCCATTCGGAGACGCGGGTGAGGGCGATCCTCGCCTCCGGCCGCGATGTCGCCGTCAGCTCCCTGTTCGGCGCATCCGGGTTGGCGAGGCCGCTGCACGGCGTCTTCCTGCGCGCTTTGAAGGTCTGGCGCGAGGTGGCCGCCGGCCGCCGTGTCGCCGGCGCGCAGGAGGTGAGCTGGCTGATGCTTCAGGAGATCGGCGCGGCGCCGGGCCAGCCGGGGCCCGCGGAAAGCGCGCGCGACGTGGCGGCGCTGATCAAGGCCATCCATCTCGAAGCCCTGCGCGACAATGCGCGCGAGCATGCGCTGGCCATCGCCGCCGCGTGAGCGCGGCGCGTTTACAGAGCAATTTCAGGAAAAGTGTGAAGCACTTTTCCGTCCGGAATTGCGGCAAACAAAGAGCTAGACCGTTTCCGTCAAGATCTGAAACGGTCTAAAGCGCGAAGGCGGAGATGACCATGTCGATCATCCGCCGGCGCACCATGCCCCAATCCTCGAAGGTCACGGCGTCGATCGGCACGTTGACGATCTCGGTCACCCCGCTGTGACGCGGGTCTCGGCCGATCGAGCGGAACAGCGCCTCGACCGCCGCGTCCGGGCCTTCGAGAATCTGGCACACGCGCCTGTCCTCCAACGCGAGCACGCCGGTGATGCCGTGCGCCTTGTTGACGGCGGCGGCCTTGTCGACGAGGTCCGCGATGTCGTCTTCCGACACATCCGGCTCGAGCGTCGAGACATAGACGATGCGCAGCGGCATGAAGCTCTCCAGTCGACGGCGGCGCGCGCCGTCAGATATCCAGTTCCTCGACGAACTCGGCCCGTTCCTGGATGAAGCGGAAGCGCGCTTCCGGCTTGGTGCCCATCAGCGACTCGACCGAGGCCTTGGTCGCCGCCTCGTCGTCGATGACCTCGACGCGCAGCAGGGTGCGGCGCTTGCGGTCCATCGTGGTTTCCTTGAGCTGCGCGGCCATCATCTCGCCGAGGCCCTTGAACCGGCCGATCTCGACCTTGCCGCGCCCGGCGAACTCGGTCCTGAGCAGTTCGTCCTTGTGGGCGTCGTCGCGCGCATACATCACCTTGCCGCCCTGGCTGATGCGGTAGAGCGGCGGCACGGCCATGTAGAGATGGCCGCCGCGCACGAGCTGCGGCATCTCCTGGTAGAAGAAGGTCATCAGCAGCGAGGCGATATGCGCGCCGTCGACGTCGGCGTCGGTCATGATGACGACCCGGTCGTAGCGCAAATCCTCCTCGCGGTATTTCGAGCGCGTGCCGCAGCCCAGCGCCTGCACGATGTCGCCGATCTGCTGGTTGGCGGTCAGCTTGTCGTGGCCGGCGCTGGCGACGTTGAGAATCTTGCCGCGCAAGGGCAGCACGGCCTGCGAGGCGCGGTCGCGCGCCTGCTTGGCCGAGCCGCCGGCCGAGTCGCCCTCGACGATGAACAGCTCCGCGCCTTGCGCCGCGGTCTGCGTGCAGTCGGCCAGCTTGCCGGGCAGCCTGAGCTTGCGCACGGCCGACTTGCGGGAAATCTCCTTTTCCTGCCGGCGCCGCAGGCGCTCGTCGGCGCGGGCGATCACCCAGTCGAGCAGCTTGCCGGACTCGGCCGGGTTGTCGGCCAGCCAGTGGTCGAAGGCGTCGCGGATCGCGCTCTCGACGATGCGCACCGCCTCGACCGTCGCCAGCCGGTCCTTGGTCTGGCCGACGAACTCCGGCTCGCGGATGAAGACGGAGAGCATGCCGGCGGCCGAGATCATCACGTCTTCCGAGGTGACGATGGCCGCGCGCTTGTTGCCGACGAGCTCGGCATAGGCCTTCAGCCCGCGCGTCAGCACGTTGCGGAAGCCCATCTCGTGGGTGCCGCCCTCGGGCGTCGGGATCGTGTTGCAGTAGGAATTGACGAAGCCGTCGCCGCCATACCACGTCACGGCCCATTCGACCGAGCCGTGACCGCTCTGCTTCTCGCTCTTGCCGGCGAAGATCTCGCGCGTCACCTGATAGTCGGAACCGAGCGAGGCGGCGAGATAGTCCTTCAGTCCGCCGGGGAAGTGGAAGGTGGCTTTCGCCGGCGTCTCGTCCTTTTCCGGGATGAGCGAGGGGTCGCACGACCAGCGGATCTCGACGCCGCCGAACAGATACGCCTTCGAGCGCGCCATGCGGTAGAGCCGCGCCGGCTCGAACCTGGCGTTCTTGCCGAATATCTGCGGATCGGGATGGAAGCGCGTGCGCGTGCCGCGCCGGTTCTGGACGTCGCCGAGATTCTCCAGCGGCCCTTGCGGGACGCCGCGCGAAAAACGCTGGCGATAGAGTTTTCGCCCGCGCGCCACCTCGACTTCGAGGAAGTCCGACAGCGCGTTGACGACGGAAACGCCGACGCCGTGCAGGCCGCCCGAGGTCTCGTAGACCTTGGAGTCGAATTTGCCGCCGGCATGCAGCGTCGTCATGATGACTTCGAGCGCCGACTTGTCCTTGAACTTCGGATGCGGATCGACCGGGATGCCGCGCCCGTTGTCGGTGACGCAAAGCGTGCCGTCAGCCGACAGCTCGACCTCGATGAAGGTGGCATGGCCGGCGACGGCCTCGTCCATCGAATTGTCGATCACCTCGGCGAACAGGTGGTGCAGCGCCTTCTCGTCGGTGCCACCGATATACATGCCCGGCCGCCGGCGCACCGGCTCCAGCCCCTCCAGCACCTCGATGTCGGCGGCGCTGTAGCCGTCGCTGCCGTCGCGGGCGGGCGGCGCGGGCCTCGCCTTCGCCGCCGCGACGAGCGGATCGGCCGGGCGCGCGGCGCGCGCGGGCTCGGGGGAGGCGGGCTGGTCGAGCAGATTCCCGAAAAGGTCGTCCGGTTGTGTCATGGGCCTCGGCAGGTAAAGAAAAGCGAATCAGGGCGACTGTGCCACGGTTCCTGTTCCGTTCGTAGCACATCCGGGCGGGTGGAATGCAACCCGCATCGCACCTGACGGAAAGCCCCCGGCAAGGGGGCTTTCCAGCGCATGTCTCCCCGAAAACGGGAGCCGCCGCCTCAGCTCGCCAGCGCCTCGACGGGCGGGCAGGCGCAGACGAGGTTGCGGTCGCCGCCGACATTGTCCACCCGCGACACGGGCGGCCAGTACTTGGCGGCGAGATCCTGCCGGCCGTCCGGGAAGGCGGCGACGGAGCGCGGGTAGGCGTGGCTCCATGCGTCGGCCATCGTCTCGGCCGCCGTGTGCGGCGCGTTGACCAGCGGGTTGTCGTCCTTCGGCCATTCGCCCCGCGCGACCTTCTCCGCCTCGTCGGCGATGCCGATCATGGCGTCGATGAAGCGGTCGAGCTCGCGCTTCGGCTCGCTTTCGGTCGGCTCGACCATCAGCGTGCCGGCGACCGGCCACGACATGGTCGGCGCATGGAAACCGTAGTCGATCAGCCGCTTGGCGATGTCCTCGACACCGATGCCGCTGGCCGCCTTGATGACGCGCGTGTCGAGGATGCACTCATGCGCCACGCGGCCGTTCCTGCCCGCATAGAGCACCGGGTAGCGGCCCTTCAGCCGCTCGGCGACATAGTTCGCCGACAGGATCGCGGTTTCCGTCGCCCGCTTCAGCCCGGCGGCGCCCGTCATGCGGATATACATCCAGGTGATCGGCAGGATCGAGGCCGAGCCGAACGGCGCGGCCGACACCGCATGGTCGGAGCCGAGCGCGACATGGCCCGGCAGGTGCGGCTTCAGATGCGCCTTGACGCCGATCGGCCCGACGCCGGGGCCGCCGCCGCCATGCGGGATGCAGAACGTCTTGTGCAGGTTCATGTGGCAGACGTCCGCGCCGATGTCGCCCGGCCGCGCCAGCCCGACCATGGCGTTGAGGTTCGCCCCGTCGAGATAGACCTGTCCGCCATGGGCGTGCACGGTCTCGCAGATGTCGCGCACCCCTTCCTCGAACACGCCGTGGGTGGAAGGGTAGGTGATCATCAGCGCCGCCAGCCGCTCGGCGTGCTGCGCGGCCTTGGCCTTCAAATCCTCGACGTCGATGTTGCCGTCCTCGGTGCATTTGACGACGACGACGTCCATGCCCGCCATCGCCGCGCTCGCCGGGTTGGTGCCGTGGGCGGAGGAGGGGATGAGGCAGACGGTGCGCCCCGCATCGCCGCGCGACAGATGATAGCGGCGGATGGCGATCAGCCCGGCATATTCGCCCTGGCTGCCGGCATTGGGCTGGAGCGAGACGCCGTCGAAGCCGGTGATCTCGGAAAGCCATGCCTCCAGATCGTCAGTCATCGCCTTGTAGCCGGCCGAATGGGCCGCCGGCGCGAAGGGATGCAGATTGGCGACGGTCGGCCACGAGACCGGCATCATCTCGGCGGCGGCGTTGAGCTTCATCGTGCACGAGCCGAGCGGGATCATCGCCCGGTCGAGCGCGAGGTCCTTGTCGGCCAGCCGGCGCAGATAGCGCATCATCTCCGTCTCGGAGCGGTTGTCGTGGAACGGTGCTTGCGTCAGGAATGCCTTGCCGCGCGCCGCGCCGGGGACGCTGCTCGCGGCCTCGGCCGGCACGCTCGCCCCGAACAGGGCGGCGATGGCCTGAAGATCGCCTTCGGTCGAGGTTTCGTCGAAGCTGACGCCGATGCGGTCGTTATCGACGACGCGCAGCAGCCTGCCGCCGGCCTCGGCCTTGCCGGCGATCTCCTTCGCCTTGCCGGGAACGCGCGCCGTGACCGTGTCGAAGATGGCGTCGCCCGCGAGCGTCACGCCTGCGGCCCTCAAGCCCGCCGCCAGCCGCTCGGCCAGCCCGTTGACGCGCCTCGCGATGGCCTGCAACCCCTCCGGCCCGTGCCAGATGGCGAAGGCGGCCGCCATGTTGGCGAGCAGCGCCTGCGCGGTGCAGATGTTGGAGGTGGCCTTGTCGCGGCGGATGTGCTGCTCGCGCGTTTGCAGCGCGAGGCGATAGCCCGGGCGGCCGTGCGCGTCGGTCGACTGGCCGACGAGCCGGCCCGGCATCAGCCGCGTCAGCGCGTCCGAGACCGCGCAATAGGCGGCATGCGGCCCGCCGAAGCCCATCGGCACGCCATAGCGCTGCATCGAGCCGACGGCGATGTCGGCCCCGCGCGCGGCGGGCGTGTCGGTCAGCGTCAGCGCCAGCGGATCGGAGACGAAGACGACGACCGCGCCGGCCGCCTTCGCCTTCTCGATAATCGCCCCATGGTCACCGAACACGCCGTGCGTGTCGGGCCAGGCGACGACGAGCGCGGCGGTATTCTCGCCGATCTCCGGCGCGCCAATGACGAGGCCGAGCGGGTCGGCGCGGGTCTTCGTCACGTCGAGCACCTGCGGGTGCAATTCGCCCGCCAGCACGATTTCGGCCCGCTTGTCGCGATGGTGGCGCACCGCGATGCCGATGGCCTCGGCGACGGCCGTCGCCTCGTCGAGCAGCGAGGCGGAGGCGACGGGAAGCCCGGTCAATTCCGACACCAGCGTCTGGAAGTTGAACAGAAGCTCGAGCCGCCCCTGGCTGATCTCGGACTGGTAGGGCGTGTAGGCCGTGTACCAGGCGGGGTTCTCGAACAGGTTGCGCTGGATGACCGGCGGCACGTGGACGCCGTGATAGCCCGCGCCGATGAAGCTCTTCAGCACCGTGTTCCGGTTCATCTTCTCGGAAAGCTCGGCGAGCGCCTCGGCCTCCGATGCCGCGGCCGGCAGATCGAGCGCCCGGCCGAGCCGGATCGACTGCGGCACGGCCTGCGAGATCAGCGTTTCCAGCGAGGGCACGCCGAGCGTCGCCAGCATGGCGCGCACATCGTCCGTGCCGGGGCCGACATGGCGATCGGTGAAACTTGCTTCGGTATGGCTCATTGCGCGGTCCTTCAGCCGATATGGGCCTTGTAGGCGGCCTCGTCCATCAGGCCGGCGAGCTGGCTTTCGTCGGCGATGGTCTGCTTCCACAGCCAGCCCGCGCCCTGCGGCGCGCTGTTGACCAGCGCCGGATCGGCGGTCAGCGCCTCGTTGACCTCCGTGACCTCGCCATCGGCCGGCGCGTAGACATCCGAGGCCGCCTTGACGGATTCGACAACCACGGTGGCGTCGCCCTTCGAAAGGGTGCGCCCGGCCTCGGGAAGCTCGACGAAGACGAGATCGCCGAGCTGCTCCTGCGCGTAGTCGGTGATGCCGACGGTCGCGACGCCGCCCTCGACGGAGAGCCATTCGTGGTCTTCGGTGTAATAGATCGTTGCCATGAGGATCATCCTTTTCGGTAGCGATGCGGCATGAAGGGAAGGGGATGGATCGAAACCGGCACGCGGTTGCCGCGCACGTCGGCGAAAAGCTGGGTGCCCGCCTGCGCCAGCGGCGCGGAGACGTAGCCCATGGCCACCGGCGCGCCGAAAGACGGGCCGAAGCCGCCGGAGGTGACGCTGCCGGCCGGATTGCCGTCGGCGTCGAAGAGTTCGGCTCCGCCGCGCACCGGCTGACGGCCTTCCGGCTTCAGGCCGACGCGCTTCCTTTGCGCGCCCTGCGCAATCGCGGCCTTCAGCGCCTCTCCGCCGATGAAGCCGCCGGCCTCGCGTACCGGCTTGGCGACCGCCCACATCAGCCCGGCCTCGACCGGCGTCGTCTCGGGCGTGATGTCGTTGCCGTGCAGGCAAAGCCCGGCCTCGAGCCTGAGCGAATCGCGCGCCGCGAGGCCGATCCATTCGACATTCTCGTCGGCGAGCAGCGCCTTCGCAAAAGTTTCGGCCTCGGGCAGCGGCAGCGCCACCTCGAACCCGTCCTCGCCGGTATAGCCTGAGCGGCTGGCGAACCAGCCTGCGCGAGGCTCGGTGCCGTGCATGAAGGTCAGATGCCCGAGATCGAGCCCAGCCTTGGCCAGCGCCGCCTCGGCGGCCGGCCCTTGCAGGGCGAGGAAGACGCGCTCCAGCGGCTCGACCTTGGCATCGAAGGCCGCCGCCACCTCGGTGAGGCGGGCGACGTCCTGCGCCGCGTTGCCGGCATTGGCCACCACCATGAACCGCGTCTCGCCGAGCCGCGTGACGATCAGGTCGTCGAGGATGCCGGCCTTGTCGTCGAGCAGGAAGGTGTATTTCGACTGGCTTTCCTCCAGCGCCGCCGGGTCGAGCGGGCAGGCGCGGGCCAGCGCCTTCGCCGCTTGCGGGCCGGTGACGAGGATCAGCTTCATGTGCGAGATGTCGAACAGGCCGGCCTTCTCGCGGGTGTGAAGGTGCTCCTTCAGGACGCCGAGCGGGTAGGTTATCGGCATCGACCAGCCGGCGAAGCCACCGAAACGCGCATTCGCGGCCTCGTGCAGGGCTTTCAGGGGCAGTTCGGCCAGGGTCTGGTTGGCGGGTGTTTCGTCGGTGGTCGCGGCCATCATTCCTCCAGAGCAGCACGGGACGGCCGCGACATGCGGCAGTCCGCGCCCCTCTGTCGGAAGCCTGAGAGACTCGGGACGCCGGAACCCTGTCGGCGACCCTTACACCTTCGGCGCGGGAACGTGCCGTCCCCGACTTTCCAGAGCGTCTTGACCGGACAACGGTTCTTTTGCCTGAGAGATTTCGGGCGATTTCCCCTTCGGCGGCAGCTTCGCGCTGCTCTCTCCCGCAAACCGGCAGGACCCGAGGGCCCTTGACCGGACGAGTCCTAGCCGAAGCCGTCTGCCCTGTCACCTGCCTGCGACGGAAAATGTCGTGCAGCGGCAAGGCCAAGGTCAAGGAGCGGGGTCAATGCGCGGCGGTGCGATCCATGTGCCGCTCGATCCGGACGATGATCTCCGCCGTCTCGCGATGCAGCCGCTTGAGCCGCGCGAGCTGCAGCCCGAGGTTCTGCGCCGCCTGCGGGTCTTCCTCGGCCGGCGCGGGGCCGACGCCGTGCAGCAGCCACGACAGGCTGACGTTCAGCACACCGGCCAGCGTCGGCAGCCGGTTGGCGCGCGGCTGCGAGCGGCCGTCCTCCCAGGACTGGACCGTGGCGCTCTGCACGCCCACCCGGTGGGCGAGCTGCGCCGTCGACAGGCCCGCCGCGTTCCGGGCGCGCGCCAGCCTGTCGCCCAGCGTGCCTGAATCGGGAATTTCGGAATAGATCGTCGTGGTGTCGGGCACCCGTCCCACCTCCTTTGCCGTGTTCGGAAGACGCCCGCGAAGCGGCGGGCGGGCGAGGGGCAAAGGATAGGAACTGACGGCCCCGATGCAACCCGCCGGCCTTAACGCTGTTGAATCAAGGTCTTGAAGAGAATCCCCAACACCCTGAAGCGATTCGTTTTTTACCTCACCGCGCCCCCAGCCGTTCGGCGTGCCAGCGCAGGTGGTCGTCCATGAAGGTCGAGATGAAAAAATAGGAATGGTCGTACCCCTCGCGCATGGCGAGCGTCAGCGCGATGCCGGTTCCCTTGCAGGCCTCCTCGAACAGCCATGGCCTGAGGCCCTCGTCGAGGAAGCCGTCGGCGGTGCCCTGGTCGATCAGGAATTCGGGAAAGCGCGCCCCGTCCTCGACCAGCGCGCAGGCGTCGTAGGCGCGCCACGCGGTCTCATCCGGCCCGAGATACTTCTCCAGTGCCGGCTTCGACCATCCTGCCGTCGAGGGCTGGACGATGGGCGCGAAGGCGGAGGCCGAGCGGAAACGGTCCGGATGCTTCAGCGCGATGGTCAGCGCGCCGTGCCCGCCCATCGAGTGGCCGAAGATGCCCTGCCGCGCCATGTCGGCGGGAAACTCCTTCGCGATCAACGCCGGTAGCTCCCGCGTGACGTAGGAATACATCCGATAGTTCTTCGTGAACGGCGCTTGCGTCGCGTCGACGTAAAAGCCCGCGCCCTTGCCGAACTGCCAGTTGTCGGGCTCGTCGGGCACGTCGTCGCCGCGCGGGCTGGTGTCGGGGAAGACGACGATCAGGCCGAGCTCGGCCGCCAGCCGGCGGTACTCGCCCTTGTCCATCACGTTGGCGTGGGTGCAGGTCAGGCCCGACAGATACCACAGCACGGGGCAGGGGCCGTCCTTCGCCTGCGGCGGGACGAACACCGCGAAGGTCATGTCGCAGGCGCATTCCTCCGAGGCGTGGGAATAGACCCCCTGCACGCCGCCATGGGATTTCGCGGTGGAGACGGTTTTCATGATCGACCTCAATTGCTGAGCGTGACGGCTGCGTTGACCGCCGCCGCCACAAGGACGGTGTTGAAGAAGAACGAGACGACGGCGTGGAGGATGTTCACTCGCCGCATGGCGCGCGAGGTGATGACGACATCCGACGTCTGCGCCGTCATGCCGATGACGAAGGCGAAATAGATGAACTCCGTGCCGCCCGGTTCCTGCGTCCGGGGAAAGTCGAGGCCGCGCGCCGCGCCTTCGCTCTCTCCCGCCTGCCAGAAGAGGTGCGCGTAATGGGCGGCTGCCATCATGTGGATCGTCATCCAGCCGAGCGGGACGGCGCAGAGCGCGAGCGCCAGCGCCCAGCCATGAGAGGCATGCGCGGCGTTGAGCATGATGAACAGCGCCGCGAGAGCCGCGACCACCGCCGCCAGCCCGACCGCGAAGATCGCCGCGACGGGAATGTCGTCCTGCGCCGCGCGCCTGCGCAGCGCCTCCGGCGAAAGCCGGGGAAAGCGCGCCAGCGTGGCCGCGAGATAGGTGGCGAAGAAGGCGTTGGCCGCGATGACCGTGGCGAGGAGCGGCGCCACCCACAGCGCCGACAGGGCGGCGGCCAGCCCGGCGGCCAGCGCGAGGTAGAACGGCAGGTGCCGGCTGTGCCTCATGGCGCTGCCGCCGCGTTAAGCGCGCGCCGCGCCGTCTGGTCGAGCGCCGACAGGAAGGCCGAGCGGTCGCGCGGCGAAAAGCCGGGATTGTAGCCCTTGATCTCGCCCGTCTCGCGCAAATGCTGCTTCAGGTCGCGCATCGCCACCGCCATGCCGATGGTCTCCGGCGTGAACGGCCGCCCCGTGGGGCCCAGGACATGCACGCCCTTCTCGACCAGTCGCGCGGCCAGCGGCACGTCCGCCGTGACCGCGATGTCGTTGGCGACGGCGTTCTCGACGATCCAGTCGTCGGCGGCGTCCGCGCCCTGCGGCACCACGACATGCCGCACCATCGCATCGCGCGAGGGGCGCAGGCCGCCATTGGAGACGAAGGTGACGACGAGGCCGTGCCGCGCCGCCACCTTTGCCGCCTCGTCCTTGACCGGGCAGGCGTCGGCGTCGACGTAGAGGGACGGCTGCACGGCGATCAATAGACCACGACGGAGCGGATCGATTCGCCGGCATGCATCAGGTCGAAGCCCTTGTTGATCTCGTCCAGCGTCAGCCGGTGGGTGATCATCGGATCGATCTGGATCTTGCCCTCCATATACCAGTCGACGATCTTCGGCACGTCGGTGCGCCCGCGCGCGCCGCCGAAGGCGGTGCCCTTCCAGGTGCGGCCGGTGACGAGCTGGAACGGGCGCGTGGCGATTTCCTGCCCCGCGCCGGCGACGCCGATGACGATCGATTCGCCCCAGCCTCTATGAGCGCATTCAAGGGCTTGTCGCATGACCTTGACGTTCCCGGTGCAGTCGAACGTGTAGTCCGCCCCGCCGATCTGGTCGGCCCCGCGCTTGGTCATGTTGACGATGTGCTGGACGACGTCGCCGTCGATCTCGGTCGGGTTGACGAAATGCGTCATCCCGAACCGCTCGCCCCATTCCTTCTTGTCGTTGTTCAGATCGACGCCGATGATCATGTCGGCGCCGGCGAGCTTCAGCCCCTGGATGACGTTCAAGCCGATGCCGCCGAGGCCGAACACGGCCGCCGTCGCGCCGATCTCGACCTTGGCGGTGTTGATGACCGCGCCGATGCCGGTCGTCACGCCGCAGCCGATGTAGCAGATCGTGTCGAACGGCGCGTCCGGGTTGACCTTGGCCACCGCGATCTCCGGCAGCACCGTATGGTTGGCGAAGGTCGAGCAGCCCATGTAGTGGAAGATCTTGTCCTTGCCGATCGAGAAGCGGCTGGTGCCGTCCGGCATCAGCCCTTGCCCCTGCGTCGCGCGGATCGCCGTGCAGAGGTTCGTCTTGCGCGACAGACAGGAGGGGCAGGAGCGGCACTCGGGCGTATAGAGCGGGATGACGTGGTCGCCCTTCTTCAGCGTGGTGACGCCCGGGCCGACATCGACGACGACGCCCGCGCCCTCGTGGCCGAGGATCGCCGGGAAGATGCCTTCCGGGTCCGCGCCCGACAGGGTGAACTCGTCGGTGTGGCAGATGCCCGTCGCCTTGACCTCGATCAGCACCTCGCCCGCGCGCGGGCCCTCGAGGTCCACCTCCATGATCTCCAGCGGCTTCCCGGCGGCGACGGCGACGGCGGCGCGTGTCTTCATATCGGCTTGTCCTCTCTCAATTCGGGGCGAAATCGTTTGCGGCGAAGGGTTTCAGCTTTTGGCCCTCCGATCAAGGCACCTGCGAGCGGGTGTGGATGTTCCAGTCCGTGACTGGACATAGAGCGGCGGAAGCTGACAATAGCTGCCAGATTCCCGTTGGACAGGACGAGGCGAAAAGCGATGGCCGGCACACGCGACCCGATCCTGCGCGCGGCGAAGGAGGCGACGACGCCGCCATCGCCCGCGGCGCGCCTGTTCGTGCATCTGCGCGTCCATTCCGCCTATTCGCTGCTCGAAGGGGCGCTGCCGGTCGGCAAGATCGTCGGCCACGCGGTGAAGGATCGCGCGCCGGCCATCGCCGTGACCGACACCAACAACCTGTTCGGCGCGCTCGAATTCGCCCAGAAGGCGACGAAGGACGGCGTCCAGCCGATCGTCGGCTGCCAGCTCGACGTCGCGTTCGACGACGCGGACGCCGACGCCCAGCAGCGCCATCACCGCCGGCAGGGACCGCAGGCGCAGCCGCTGGTGCTGATCGCGGCGACGGAGGAGGGCTACGCCAACCTCGTGCGCCTCGTCTCGCGCGCCTATCTCGACGTGCCGGCGGGCGAGGCGCCCCATGTCGGCATCGACTGGCTGGCGACGCTGGCCGCGGGCATCATCTGCCTGACGGGCGATTTTCGCGGTCCCGTCGGCGCGGCGCTGAAGGCCGAGCAGCATGCGGTCGCCGAATCGCGCCTTTTGCGCCTCAAGGAGATTTTCACTGACCGGCTCTATGTCGAGCTGCAACGCTACAAGGGCCACGACCGGGCGGTCGAGGCCGGGCTGATCGATCTCGCCTACGCGCACGACCTGCCGCTCGTCGCCACCAACGAGGCGTTCTTTCCCGGCCGCGACGACTACGAGGCGCACGACGCGCTGCTCGCCATCGCCGAAGGCTCGGTGGTGGCGGTGGACGAGCGCCGCCGGCTGACCCCCGACCATTACCTGAAAAGCCAGGCCGAGATGACGGCGCTGTTCGCCGACCTGCCGGAAGCCATCGACTCGACGGTCGAGATCGCGCGCCGCTGCTCGTACTTCCCGCAGAACCGCAAGCCGATCCTGCCGCGTTTCGCCGGCGCGGGCGTCGACGGCGAGGCGGCCGAGATCGCCGAGGCCGAGGAGCTGGCGCGGCAGGCGCATGAGGGGCTGGCGGCCCGCCTTGCCGCCCATGGCCCCACGCAAGGCTACACCGAGGACGACTACCGCGAGCGGCTCGAGTTCGAAATCTCCATCATCACCCGGATGAAGTTCCCCGGCTACTTCCTGATCGTGTCGGACTTCATCAAATGGGCGAAGGCCCACGACATTCCGGTCGGCCCCGGGCGCGGCTCGGGCGCGGGCTCGCTCGTCGCCTACGCGCTGACCATCACCGACGTCGACCCGCTGCGCTTCTCGCTGCTGTTCGAGCGGTTCCTGAATCCCGACCGCGTGTCGATGCCCGACTTCGACATCGATTTCTGCCAGGACCGCCGCGAGGAGGTGATCCGCTACGTGCAGGAGAAGTACGGCCGCGACCAGGTCGGCCAGATCATCACCTTCGGAACACTTCAGGCGCGCGCGGTGCTGCGCGACGTCGGCCGCGTGCTCCAGATGCCCTACGGGCAGGTCGACCGGCTGTGCAAGATGGTGCCGGCCAACCCGGCCAATCCGGTCAAGCTCAAGGACGCCATCGAGGCCGAGCCGCGCTTCGCCGAGGAGGTCGAGAAGGAGCCGGTGGTGCAGAACCTGCTCGACACGGCCATGAAGCTCGAAGGGCTCTACCGCCACGCCTCGACCCACGCAGCCGGCATCGTCATCGGCGACCGGCCGCTTTCCGAGCTGGTGCCGATGTACCGCGACCCGCGCTCGGACATGCCGGTCACCCAGTTCAACATGAAATATGTCGAGCAGGCCGGGCTGGTGAAGTTCGACTTCCTCGGCCTGAAGACGCTGACCGTGCTCGACACGGCGGTGAAGCTGATCCGCCGCCGCGGCGTCGACATCGACCTGACGCGCATCCCGCTCGACGATCCCGACACCTACGCCATGCTGTCGCGCGGCGAGGTGGTCGGGGTGTTCCAGGTGGAATCGGCGGGCATGCGCAAGGCGCTGATCGGCATGAAGCCGGACCGCATCGAGGACATCATCGCGCTGGTGGCGCTCTACCGCCCCGGCCCGATGGAGAACATCCCCACCTACAACGCCCGCAAGCACGGCGAGGAGGAGATCGCCTCGATCCATCCGAAGATCGACCATCTGGTGAAGGAGACGCAGGGCGTCATCGTCTACCAGGAACAGGTGATGCAGATCGCGCAGGAGCTGGCCGGCTACTCGCTCGGCGAAGCCGACCTCCTGCGCCGGGCCATGGGCAAGAAGATCCGCGCCGAGATGGACAAGCAGCGCGAGCGCTTCGTCTCCGGCGCGGTCGAGAAGGGCGTCCACAAGCCGCAGGCCGATTTCATCTTCGACCTTCTGGCCAAGTTCGCCGACTACGGCTTCAACAAGTCGCACGCCGCCGCCTACGCCATCGTCTCCTACCAGACCGCGTATCTGAAGGCGCATTACCCGGTCGAGTTCCTCGCCGCGTCGATGACGCTCGACATGTCGAACACCGACAAGCTCGCCGATTTCCGTTCCGACGCCATGCGCCTCGGCATCGAGGTGGTGCCGCCCTCGGTGACGACGTCCTACCGGCCGTTCGAGGTCGGCGAGAACCGCATCTATTATTCGCTCGCCGCCATCAAGGGCGTCGGCGAGGCGGCGGTCGACCACATCGTCGACAAGCGGGCAGAAAAGCAATTCGCCTCGCTGGAGGATTTCTGCGAACGGGTCGATCCGCGTATCGTCGGCAAGCGGGTGCTGGAAAGCCTGATCGCGGCCGGCGCGCTCGACTGCTTCGGCCACGACCGGGCGGCCCTGTTCGCCGGGCTGGAGCGGATGATGGGGCTTGCCGCCCGCACGCAGGAGGACGCCGTTTCGGGACAGGGCAACATGTTCGGGGCGGCGCTGGGGGTGCAGCCGGAGAAGCTCGTTCTGCCGGCCTGTGAGCCGTGGCTGCCGGCCGACCGGCTGCACCGCGAGTTCGCCGCCGTCGGCTTCTATCTTTCCGCTCATCCGCTGGACGAATACCGGCAGGTGCTGGAGAAGATGCGGGTGCAGAACTGGACCGAGTTCCAGGCGTCGGTGAAGCGCGGCGCGACCGCCGGCCGGCTCGCCGGCACCGTCACCTCCAAGCAGGAGCGCAAGACCCGCACCGGCAACAAGATGGGCGTGGTCAATTTCTCCGACCGCTCCGGCCAGTTCGAGGCGGTGATGTTCTCCGAGACGCTGGCGCAGTTCCGCGACATGCTGGAGCCGGGGCGCTCGGTCGTCATCACCGTGTCGGCCGAGGACCGGCCGGAGGGCGTCAACCTGCGCATCCAGACGGTGCAGGATCTGGAGCACGAGGCGAGCCGCATCCAGAAGTCGCTGCGCATCTATTTGCGCGAGCCCGGCCCGGTGAGCGCCGTCGCCGCCCAGCTCGCCACGCGCGGCGAAGGGCAGGTGTCGTTCATCGTCATCCGCGGCGAGGGGCAGGGCGAGATCGAGGTCACCTTGCCCGAGCGTTACCGCATCACGCCGCAGGTCGCCTCGGCGATGAAGGCGGTGCCGGGCGTGGTCGAGGTGGAGCTCGTCTAGCCGAAGGCGGCGGAACGCCGCCCGGCACGCTTTGGAGACCGCGCACCGCGGCTGAGCTGGAGGGCGCTCGCCGGGCCGCCGATCACCGGGGATGGCGGGCGAACCGCCATCCGCTTTCCTTCGATGCCGTGCGGCGCGCGTTCCCTTACTGGGGCGCGGGTTGCTGTGCGGGCTCCTGCGCCGGCTCCTGCCGCTCGCCGACCGCTTCGGCGATGTGGCCGTTGATCTTCTGGGCAAGATCGGGATCGGTCTGCGCCGCCTGGATGATGGTGTTGTACTCGTCGAGGGTAATGCCTTCGGCCTCGTTGACGGCCTCGACCATCTTCTCTCCGGCTTCCTGACGCAGGCGCGACTGGTCTTCCGCCGTGCCGGCCGATTCGATCTGCGGCTGATAGGACTGGGTCACTTTCGCGACCTCGATGAAGGCGACGGCGAAGGATTTGAGCTTCGCGTCATCGGCCTGTTGCGGCGCCGCGGCCGGGGCTTCGGTCTGCGGGGCGGGGGCCGGAGCCGGCACGGCCTCCTGCGCGGTCGCCGCGCCGAGCGACGCACCGAGGCCGATGGCCAGCGCCGAAAGGCCCGACAGCAGAATCTTGTTCAAGGTCATGCTTCATTCCTCTTCATGTGTCCGGTTTCGGACGAAAAAGGCCTTCGCAAGCCGCATCGCCCCCCGCGCCGGGATTGCGAACGACCGGACAGGACCGAACCCTTTCAACCTGCCGAGACTGTGGCGGGGGCGGAAAAAAGTCGTGCGCCGCCGTTCACTTTCTCCAAACGGCGGAGACGTTGCTTTATTGCGGCGCACGTTCGCCGCCGCTTCCTTCCGCCCTCTATTCGCCGGAATCGCCGCCGAAACATCGGCTTCCACGGAGGTTTGCCGATGCGTCTCGTTCGACTGGTCGCCTGCGTCCTGCTCTTGTCGGGACCCGCTCTCGCCGAAGACGGCGGCGACGGAGCGGCAACGGAAATCCGCGCCGCGATCGCGCAGTGGTACGACGAACTGCTGAAGAAGGAGGAGGGGCGCGTCGACCTCGTCGTCGGCCGGCCCTTCTTCGAGGCGACGCGCTATTACCACTATGCCGACAACGGCTCGGCCGCGCTCGGCCCGCGCATCTATTCCTCGCTTGCGGCGAGGGCGCTGCAATTCGCCTACGACGTGAAGATCAGGCGCGTGGACCCCAATTTTGCCCGGGTCTCGGTGTGGGAGCGTGGCTATTTCTATGCCGCCGCCACCCAGCGCACCTACGAATCCGCCGCCGACAGCGACTTCATCCTCGAGCGGCAGGAAGAGGACGGGAAATGGCGCATCATCGCCTATCGCTCCGGCTCCTACGGCATCCCGCCCAACATGAAGACCGACCCGATGCCGGACCTGCGCGACCTCTATTATTCCACGGAGGGCAAGGACCGCGACCCCGAGGCCGACGCGCGCGAGGCGGCGAAATTCTAGCCGGTTGCTTGCCCCTGGCGGTTTTTCGCCATATTCGGGAGAAATAGAGCCGACAGGGACATGCGCGTGCAGGGATTTGCCGCGCGCAAACATTCAGGAGAGGGTTTCAGCAATGAAGAAGATCGTGCTCGGGGTTGCCGCCGCCGCGTTTCTGGCCGGGTGCACCACCGATCCCTATACCGGCCAGCAGAAGGTTTCCAACACGGCGGGCGGCGCGGCCCTCGGCGCGCTCGCCGGCGCCGGCGTCGGCATGCTCGCGGGTGGCAACGACCGCCGCAACGCGCTGATCGGCGCGGGCATCGGCGCACTCGCCGGCGGCGCCATCGGCTCCTACATGGACCAGCAGGAAGCCGAGCTGCGCGGCTATCTCCAGGGCACGGGCGTCTCCGTCACCCGCAACGGCGACCAGATCGTGCTCAACATGCCGTCCAACATCACCTTCGCCACCGATCAGGACCAGGTCATGCCGGCCTTCCACCAGACGCTGAACGCGGTGGCGCTGGTGCTCAACAAGTACAACCGCACCTTCGTCGACGTGAACGGCCACACCGATTCGACCGGCTCCATGCAGCACAACATGGCGCTGTCGCAGCGCCGCGCCATGTCGGTCGGCAACTATCTGGTCAGCCAGAACGTCGACGGCCGCCGCCTCGCCATCAACGGCTTCGGCCCCAACCAGCCGGTCTCGACCAACGCGACGCCGGACGGCCGCGCGCTCAACCGCCGCGTCGAGATCTACCTGTCGCCGGTGACATGACGGTTCGGCCGCACGCGCGGTCCTGAGGCCGGCGCGGGCGCATGAACGATCGGAAAAGGGCGCGACGGGACGACCGTCGCGCCCTTTCCCGTTGCGGCCGGAGGCTGCCCGCCGCGGCATCCCGTCGCCGGAGCGGGCGCCGGACGCCTCTTGAACGCGGCGAGGGATTCCTGTAGTTTAGAATAGTTCTAAATTATGGGTGTTCCGTGCTCGCGCATCTCCATCTGCCCGATTTCTCCGGCAAGCCGCGTCTCGAGGAGCTCGGCGAGCGCGAGGTGCTGGCGCTCGCGATCTCGTCGGAGGAGGAGGACGCCCGCGTCTACGCCACCTATGCCGCCATGCTGCGCGGCGCGTACCCGGCTTCGGCCGCCGTGTTCGACGGCATGGCGGCGGAGGAGAACATCCACCGCCAGCGGCTGATCGACCTCTACGTCAGGCGCTTCGGCGACGTCATCGTCCCGGTCCGGCGCGACCATGTCGCGGGCATGCCGTCGCGGCGGCCGGTGTGGCTCGTCGAGAATCTCGGCCTCGAGCGCATCCGCCGCGAGGCCGACGACATGGAGCGGCAGGCCGAGGATTTTTATGCGCGGGCCGCCGCCCGGGCCACCGACGCCGAGACGCGCCGGCTCCTCGGCGACCTCGCCGCGGCCGAGGCCGGGCATCGCGCCCGCGCCCATGCGCTCGCCGACGAGCATCTCGGCGGCGGCGAGATGGAGAAGGAGGACCGCGCCTCGCGCCGCCAGTTCATCCTGACATGGGTGCAGCCGGGCGTCGCCGGCCTGATGGACGGCTCGGTCTCGACCCTTGCCCCGATCTTCGCCACCGCCTTCGCCACGCAGGACCCGTGGACGACCTTCCTCGTCGGCCTTTCCGCCTCGGTCGGCGCCGGCATCTCGATGGGTTTCACCGAGGCCGCTCACGACGACGGCAGGATTTCCGGGCGCGGCGCGCCGTGGAAGCGCGGGCTCGCCTCCGGCGTCATGACCGCGCTCGGCGGGCTCGGCCACGCACTGCCCTATCTCATCCCCTCCTTCTGGACGGCGACGATGATCGCCTTCGCCGTGGTTTTCCTCGAATTGTGGGCCATCGTCTGGATCCAGAACCGCTTCATGGAAACACCGTTCCTGCGCGCGACCTTCCAGGTTGTGCTCGGCGGCAGCCTCGTCCTCGCCGCGGGCATCCTCATCGGCGGAGCCTGAAGGCCAGGCCGGGCTTACCGAGCGTCAGCCCAGCGACGAACAGGTTTCTCCTTCGTCTTCGCTTTTGCGCAAATTCGGCCGCGCCCCGACGGCGCTAGGCTGGCTTGCCGCGCGTCATGCCGGCGCGCGCGGGCCGGCACAGAAACGGCCGCAGAGCGATGCACCCCATGAGGAGGAACCCGATGAGCAGCAATCCCGGCAACGCCGATTCCGTCAGACTGATTATCCCGGCCCTTGGCGGCTTCTACCGATCCTTCGCCCAGCCCGCGGCCTGGGTGGCGCTGCGCGTCGCCGTCGGCGTCATCCTCGCCATCGAGGGCTGGTCGAAGATGATGGCGCCGATGGCCATGACCGGCTTCGTCGAGAGCATCGGCTTCTATCCCGGCTGGTTCTGGTCGCCGTTCCTCGCCGCCCTCCAGTTCTTCGGCGGGCTCGCCGTGGCCGTCGGCCTGTTCACCCGCCCGGTCGCGCTCGCCAATGCGGTGATGCTGGCCATCACCTTCTGGTTCCACGCGGTCAATCCCTATGGCGACGCCTTCCTGACGCCGGCCGGCATCGAGGCGCTGACCGCGAACAGCGAGCTGTTCACGCCGCAGGCGATGCGCCGGCTGGCCGATGGCGGCACGCAGTTCCTCCATCAGGTGCAGGGCAAGGCCGAGCACCTGTCGCTGCTGTGGACGCTGGGCATGGCGCTCTTCGCCGCCTATGGCGGCGGCCCGCTCTCGGTCGACCGCAACGTCCTGAAGAAGGAATTCTGAAGGAGCGCCGGAACGCCTGCCCGGGAAACCGGGCGGGCCGTCCAGTCGAAGCGCGGGGTGGAAGCTAGCGCTTGCCGGCGAGGTCGCTGAGCAGCTTGCTCATCTCCTCGTCGAGGGCGTCGTCCAGCGACGCGCTCGCGGCGGACTGCGGCGCGGGCGCCGGCTGCGGATGTGGCGCGCCGGGCTTTTCCTTGTCGAGCGTGACCTCGAGCTCCCTGGCGAGCGCGTCGTCGAGGTCCGTCTTCGCAGGCGCATCCGGCTTCTGCACCGGCGGCGGCGCGGCGCTCGTCACCGGCGCGACCACGGGGCGCATCGGCTGGATGCCGGAAGCAGGGGCCGGAGCGGGGCGCGGCGCGGCCGCCGTGCCATAGGACGAGCTGCCGTGCGCGGCGGCGGCGGGCTGTGAAGGCCGCGCCTCGGGCCGTGCCGGCGTCAGCGCCGCGACAGGCGCGGAAACCGGCGCGGCAACGGGCTGCGGCGCGGCGGGGCGAGGAGCGGCCGGCCGGGGTGCCGGCTCGGCATGGCGCGGCGCGCGCGGCTCCTCGGGTGCGTGATGCTCGTGGAAATGCGGCGGATAGGGCTCGTCGCCGCTGGCCCGCCGCGTCGGCGAGGCCAGGCGGATGTTCTGCTCGACCACAACGTCGGTCGGGCCGCCGATCAGGATCAGGTGCTCGACGTCGTCGCGCCGCACCAGCACGAGGCGGCGATGGCTGTCCACGGCGGTCGCGTCCATCACCGCGAGACGGGCCTTGCGGTTGCGCCCGCCCGAGACGAAGGTGCCGATGCTCAGGCCGCGCGCGATGCGGATCAGCACCAGCAGCACGAGCAGCACGATGAGGGCGACGATGGTCCACAACAGGGCCGAGGCGTAGTCCGGCCCCACCAGGTTCTCCAGCCATGCCTTCATGCCACCCTCCTTGGCGCGGGCCGTCCCGGCGCGCGTTCTTTCCCCGGCGGACAGTAGAGCATCGGGCCGGAAAGGGGAATCGCGTTCTGGGGAAAACCCGATGCTTCGGCCGCGATGCCCCGGACTTGCAGCGAACCCTCGCGGCGAGCCCGATTCCATCGTGTTTCGAGACCGGAATTTGCCCGCCGAAGCTTGAGCGAACCCTGCGCGCCGCCTTCCATGGCCTTGCGGACTGCGAACGCCATGATGTATGCCGGGCCATTCCACGAACCGTTATAGCCACGGCAGGCAGGAACGAATGGCGAAAGAAAGCGGCGATCAGGCCCGTCCTGCTCCTATCGTGGACCAGAGCACGCGCCCCGGCGTCATCGCTCGCCTGCTGATCTTCATCGTCGTGCTGATCTTCTCGGCCATCGCCTTCGTGCTGTTCCGCGACCGGATGGGCGATCCGTTCCTGCTCGGCCTGCTCGGCATCCTGGCGATGATCGGCGTCGGCTTCCTGTTCACCGCCGCCATCGGCTTCATCCACGTCGCCCCGCGCTCGACGGCGGACGAATTGTCGCGCTCCTTTGTCGACACGATGGGGCAGGGGCTGATCGTCACCGACGTCAAGGGGCGGATCATCTACGCCAACCGCGCCTATGCCGAGATGACGGGCGCGGCCTCCGCGCCGGACGTGCGCACGGTGGAGGGGCTGCTTTCCGACAGCGTCGAGGCCTCGCCGGTCGTCTATCGGCTCGCCGCCGGCCTGCGCGACGGCGTCGCCGGGGACGGCGAGTTCCGCCTGCCGCGCGCCATCCGCGCCGGGGCCGAGCCGCGCGCCCACTGGTATCGCGTCAAGGCCCGCACCTTCAAGGTTCCCGGCTATCGCCAGCCGCTCTCGGCGTGGCAGATCGCCGACATCTCGGCCGAGCGCGCCGAGCAGGAGCGCTTCTTCCTCGACCTGCAGAAGGCGATCGACCATCTCGACCACGCGCCGGCCGGCTTCTTCGCCGCCGACGCGTCGGGCCGCGTCACCTATATCAACGCGACGCTCGCCGAATGGCTCGGTGTCGACCTCGCCTCCTTCACGCCGGGCTCGCTTACCCTCGCGCAGATCGTCGCCGGCGACGGCATGGCGCTGGTCCGCTCCGTCAGGGCCGAGCCCGGCCAGACGCGCAACGCCGTCATTGACCTCGACCTTTTGACGGCCGGCGGCGCGGGGCTGCCCGTGCGCTTCATGCACCGGGTGGTGGCGGGGCGCGACGGCGCGCAAGGGCCCTCGCGGACCATCGTCCTCAACCGCAATCAGGGCGAGGACGCCTCCGCCGACCTGCGGGCCGCCGAGGTGCGCTTCACCCGCTTCTTCAACTCGACGCCGATGGCGATCGCCGGCATCGACGGCGAGGGGCGCATCCTGCGCACCAACGCGCCGTTCCTGTCGCTGTTCTCGCCGGCCGTCGACCGCGACATGCTCGACCGCCGCATCAAGCTCGAAAGCGTGATCCACTCGCGCGACCATGCCGCCTTCGAGACGGCGCTGGCCAAGGCGCGCCAGCACCAGGCCGACATCACGCCGATCGACACCGTGCTGCCCGACAACGAGGAGCGCCACATCCGCTTCTACGTAAACGCCGTCGCCGACGCCGGGCCGGGCGAGAGCGTCGAGGAGGCGGCCATCGTCTACGCCGTCGAGACGACGGAGCAGAAGGCGCTCGAGGCGCAGATGGCGCAGAGCCAGAAGATGCAGGCGGTCGGCCAGCTCGCCGGCGGCATCGCCCACGACTTCAACAACGTGCTGACCGCCATCATCATGGCCTCGGACCTGCTGCTCGCCAACCACCGGCCGTCCGACCAGTCGTTCCCCGACATCATGAACATCAAGCAGAACGCCAACCGCGCCGCCTCGCTGGTGCGGCAGTTGCTGGCGTTCTCGCGCAAGCAGACGATGCGGCCGGAGGTGCTGAACCTCACCGACGTGCTGGCCGATTTGCGCATGCTGCTCTCGCGCCTCGTCGGCAACGAGATCAAGCTCGGCATCGAGCACGGCCGCGATTTGTGGCCGGTCAAGGCCGACATCGGCCAGTTCGAGCAGGTCGTCGTCAACCTGACCGTCAACGCCCGCGACGCCATGCCGGACGGCGGGGCGCTCACCGTGCGCACGCGCAACGTGGCGGAAGCCGAATGCGCCGCCTTCGGCCACCGCGAGCTGCCCGCCGCCGACTACGTGATGGTCGAGATCGAGGATTCCGGCACCGGCATCCCGCCCGAATTGACCCAGAAGATCTTCGAGCCGTTCTTCACCACCAAGGAAGTCGGCAAGGGCACCGGCCTCGGCCTGTCCATGGTCTACGGTATCGTCAAGCAGACAGGCGGCTTCATCTTCTGCGTTTCGGAGCCGGGCAAGGGCGCGACCTTCCGCATCTTCCTGCCGCGCCATGCCGTGGAAGCGCAGCCGGCCCCGGCCGACGGGGCGGGCGAGGGCGCGGCCGACGGGGCGGGCGAGGGCGCGGCCGCGCAGGCCCAGCCCAAGGCCCCGGCCGCCGCCACCGACCTGTCCGGCTCGGCCACGGTGCTGCTCGTCGAGGACGAGGACGCCGTGCGCATGGGCAGCGTGCGCGCGCTGGTCTCGCGCGGCTACACCGTCCACGAGGCCTCGTCCGGCGTCGAGGCGCTGGAGCTCTACGAGGAACTGGACGGCAAGGTCGACATCGTCGTCTCCGACGTGGTGATGCCGGAGATGGACGGCCCGACGCTCCTCGGCGAGCTGATCAAGCGCCAGCCCGACATCAAGTTCATCTTCGTCTCCGGCTATGCCGAGGACGCCTTCGCCAAGAACCTGCCCGAGGAGGCGAAGTTCGGCTTCCTGCCGAAGCCGTTCACGCTCAAGCAGCTCGCCACCACCGTCAAGGAAATGCTCGACGCATAGGCCCCGGCACCGGCGCTTCGTCCCGGTCGGTCGCATTTGAATCGAGTTGCGTCGCCGGATTGAACCGGATCGCTACCGCCGCCCTGCTACGAAGCGGACGAAGGGCTATGGTACTGCGGTTTGGGGCTTTCAATGCTTGTTACAGGTTCACTTTACGCCGACTTGTTCGCGCGCACCGGTGCGTCCGGCTCGCGGCAGGATGCGCCCGCGTCGCGCGAAACCGGCACGGCATACGCCCGGCCGCCCACAGGCGACCCGGCGAAAGCCGAGGACCGCTCGGCGCATTTCAGCGTGATCTCGACGATCAGCCCCGGCTCGCTCGCCGCCGCCTATCAGGTGATGCGGGCGCGGGAGGACGGCGGCGAGCCCGCCGCGTCCGGGCCGGCGCAGGGGCGGGCGATCCTGTCGGGCCTCGGCATTCCCTCGGCGCTCGACGCCTATGGCGAGGTGCTCGACGCCGACTGAGGTGCAGGCGGCGGGGATGTGGCATTCGTGCAACAGGTACACGCCTGCCACGTTTCCGCCGCATCTCGCCCCAGCGGAAGCCCCATTTACCGGCCAGTGACGGAACCGGCGCTGGTGTAGCGCGTTCGCATGCAACGATAACAGGTTCCGGATTTCTTTTGATGTGTGTCAAGACTGCCTCCCCGCTGCGCGAAGGGGCCTCGTCTGCCGGCGTGATGTCGCGCCGCCTGTTCATGGTCTCCATGCCGGCCTTTCTCGCCGCGTGCTCGACGACCGGAGGAGGGCTCGAGAGCATCGCCCCCACCGGGCCCGATCCCTATTACGTCGCGATGTACGGCCCGCAGCCGGAAGAGCAGTTCCCCCTGCCGGCGACCGACATCACCAGGGTGGACGAGCGCTTCTTCCGCCAGCAGGTCGATTACCATCGCCACGAGCCGCCCGGCACGCTGGTCGTCGATACCGCCAACCGCTTCCTCTACCTCGTGCAGGAGAACGGCAAGGCGATGCGCTACGGCATCGGCGTCGGCAAGGCCGGCCTTGAGTTCGAGGGAACGGCGCGCGTCGCCCGCAAGGCCCAGTGGCCGCGCTGGACGCCGACGCCGGCGATGATCGCCCGCGAGCCGGCGCGCTACGGCCAGTATGCCGGCGGCATGGAGCCGGGGCTGACCAATCCGCTCGGCCCGCGCGCGCTCTATCTGTTCCAGGGCAACCAGGACACACTCTACCGCATCCACGGCACGTCGGAGCCGTGGTCGATCGGGCTCGCCGTGTCGTCGGGCTGCATCCGCCTGTTCAACCAGGACATCATCGACCTCTACAACCGCATCGCGCTCGATACGGTCGTCGTCGTGCTCCAGAACGAGCCGCTGATGTATCCGCAGAAGGAAGTGCCGGAATGGGTGGCGCGCCAGATCGGCACCGACCAGCAACCCCAGCCGGTGGCGGAAGCCTATCCGGCCGAATCCTACCCGGCCGAGACCTATCCGTCCGCGGACCCCGGCGCGCCGCAGCCGCGCCGCCCAGCTATCGGCATATGAGCGAATAGCGAATAGGGAGTAGCGAATAGGGAAACGCGATTTTCCCTATTCGCTCTCACTTTTCGCCTTCCCTTTCCCCCTGACGCCGCGGCCGAAAGTGTAGCCCGTCTCCACGGCCTTTCCGCCGAATTTCGCCCGGAGCGCATCGATGGCGCCTTCGGCCTGCGCGCGCTTGCGCGCCGACTGGTCGACGAGGTCGGGCGGGTCGGCGCGCGCGTCGTCGGTCAGGTCGGCGACGCCGATGCCGAGCAGGCGAAAGCGGGTGCCGTCCGTTTCCTTGCGCAGGAGGTCGAGCCCCGTCGAGAAGATGCGGTCGGCGAGACGCGTGGCGTCGGCAAGCCGGCGATTGCGCGTGCGGATGCGGAAATCGGCCGTCTTCAGCTTCAGCACCACGGTCTGGCCGGCGATGCCCGCCTTCTTCAGCCGCGCCGACACCGTTTCCGACAAGGCCCGCAGCACCGGGGCCAGGTCGGAGAGCGAGGCGATGTCGATGTCGAAGGTCGTTTCGGCCGAGACGCTCTTTGCGTCGTGGCCGGGATCGACCCTGCGGTCGTCCTCGCCGCGCGACAGGTGGTAGAGCCGGTCGCCCATGGTGCCGTAGCGGCGCAAAAGCTCGTCGCGCGCCATGGTCTGCAACTGGCCGATCGAGACGATCCTGTCGCGCTCGAGCGTGGCGGCGAACGCCTTGCCGACGCCCCAGATCATCGACACCGGCTTGTCCGCGAGGAAGGCCAGCGCCTCCGCCTCGCCGATGACGGAAAAGCCGCGCGGCTTCTGAAGGTCCGACGCCACCTTGGCGAGGAACTTGCAGTAGGACAGCCCGACCGAGGCGGTGATGCCGATCTCGCGCTCGACCCGGCGGCAGAACTCGGCCAGCACCATGGCCGGCGATTTGCCGTGCAGCCGCTCGGTGCCGGAAAGGTCGAGGAACGCCTCGTCGATGGAAAGCGGCTCGACCAGCGGCGTCAGCGCCTGCATCATCCCCCGCACCTGCCGCCCGACGGCGGCGTATTTCTCCATGTCGGGCTTCAGCACCACCGCGTCCGGGCAGGCTTCCAGCGCCTTGAACATCGGCATGGCCGAGCGCACGCCGCGAATGCGGGCGATGTAGCAGGCGGTCGAGACGACGCCGCGCTTGCCCCCGCCGACGATCACCGGCCTGTCGCGCAGCTCCGGCCGGTCGCGCTTCTCCACCGCGGCATAGAAGGCGTCGCAATCGACATGGGCGAGCGACAGCGCGTAGAGCTCCCTGTGGCGCACGAGCCGCGGGCTGCCGCAGGACTGGCAGCGCGTGCGCGCCGTCCGTTGCGGGGTCAGGCAGTCACGGCAGAAACCGTGCTCGGGATCGTTGGCGGCACTGTTCATCGCTTGACCGCAGAAGGAGCGCCGCCACCCTAGAGCATTTTGCAGCCAGACGGAATCGTCTGGCGTCGCATAAATGCGGCTGAAACAAACAGATAGAGCGGCAGCCCCGGATTTATCCGGGCGTCCGCCGCTCTAGCGCATGCCGCGCGAAAACGGGAGCGGACGCGGCGACGGCGCCATGCCTGGCAACAGGAATCGGAAGCCGCCGGCGGGCGGATGCCGCTCAGAGCAGCAAGGCGGCCGCGATGCCGTCGCCGGCCTCGCGCCAGTCCATGGCGATGGCCGTGTCCTGCGGCAGCTCGGGCAGCAGCGGGCGCAGCGAATTGTCGGCGATCAGGTGGAAGAGATGGGAATCGGCGACCGAGACGCGCGCCGAGGCGAGGTTGTGCGGCATGTCGTCGACGAAGGCGACGGCGCGCCCGCTCTCGCCGCGCAGGTGGCGGATCGCCGGCCCCTTGGCCATTTGCGTGGTCAGCAGCGGGTAGGTGAGGCCGATGCGGTCGAGGAACATGCGCCGCGTGTCGCGGTGGCGATGCGGCATGGCGGTCAGCAGCACGACCTCGGCCTTGCCGGCGATCTTCGCCACCGCCTGCGCCGCGCCCTCGACCGGCGTCTGCCAGTCGGTCTGGGAGGCGAAGAAGCCGTCGAGCAGCGACGTAACCCTCTCGTTCTCCACCGCCGCGCCGGTCTCGATGTCGAAGACGTTGCCGAACAGGCGGAAGGTCTGGAGCCGGAGCGTGCAGCCATGGCCCTCGAAATAGCGCAGCAGCGGCCCGACGAAATGCAGCAGCACGTCGTCGACGTCGAGCACGAGCAGCGGCCGCTCGCGCGCGAAGCGCGCGTCCGGCACCAGCGCCTCGATCTGGCGCAGCGTTTCAGGGTCCAGGGTCGTCATGTCGAGGCCTCGAAACGGTCGTCGCCGAATGGCAGGGCGGCAAGCGCGGCCGCGACATGGGCCGGCGTGACCGGCGCAGGCCCGTCGCCGCTCGCTTCGCAGAAAGCGGTCAGCGTCGGCTCGTGCGCCATCAGGAATTGCAGCACGCCGGCGAGGAAGCCGGGTTCGGCCGCCGCGCGCCTGATCTGCCCGGCCTCGATGCCGGTGATGGCGAGGAAGCGCGGCAGCAGCACGGGATCGGCCGCGACGAAGCCGAGCGCGGCGATGGCGACCGCCTCGGCGGTTTCGCTGTCCATTCTGGCGGGAGAGGGCGGGCGCATGGGAGAGGCTGTAGCGCAGGCATAAGGGGCCGGGCAAGCGGGTTTGCCATTCGTCAATCAAATTGCGCTAGGGTAGGCGTGGATTATCAGCCGCCGCGGCGGCCGGATGCCGGGAGCGGGCGTGCGTGAATCCTGGCGGGGGTTAGGGAAGACATGCCGAAGAAGGTTATGATCGTCGAAGACAACGAGCTCAACATGAAGCTCTTCCGCGACCTGATCGAGGCTTCCGGCTACGAGACGGTGCGCACCCGCAACGGGCTCGAGGCGCTCGACCTCGCCCGCGCCCACAGGCCCGACCTCATCCTGATGGACATCCAGCTTCCGGAAGTGTCGGGGCTGGAAGTCACCAAATGGCTGAAGGAGGACGACGAGCTGCACACCATCCCGGTGATCGCGGTCACGGCCTTCGCCATGAAGGGCGACGAGGAGCGCATCCGCCAGGGCGGGTGCGAGGCCTATATTTCCAAGCCGATCTCGGTGGCCCGGTTCATCGAGACGATCAAGTCGTATCTGGGCGACGCCTGATGGCCGCGCTCTTCGTCGTTCTGGAGTTCGTCGCGCAATGACCGCCCGTATCCTTGTCGTCGATGACGTGCCGGCAAACGTCAAGCTGCTGGAAGCGCGGCTGCTCGCGGAATATTTCGAGGTCATCCCGGCCTTCAGCGGCGCGGAGGCGCTCGACGCCTGCGAGAACGGCCGGGTCGACGTGGTGCTGCTCGACGTGATGATGCCGGACATGGACGGCTTCGAGGTCTGCCGCCGGCTGAAGAACGACCCGGCGACCCAGCACATCCCCGTGGTGATGGTGACGGCGCTCGACCAGGTCTCCGACCGCGTGCGCGGGCTGGAGGCGGGGGCGGACGACTTCCTGACCAAGCCGGTCAACGACCTGCAACTGATGACGCGGGTGAAGAGCCTCGTGCGGCTGAAGACGCTGACCGACGAGCTGCGGCTGCGCGCCGCCACCACACGTGACATCGGCATCGAGGAGCTGCTGAGCCGCCGCGACGCGGTGACGGAAGCGCCGGCCGATGTCCTGCTCGTCGAGGAGCGCGCCTCGGCGGCCGAGCGCGTGGCGAAGATGCTGCGCGGCCGCTGCCGGCTCTCGGTGGCGGTCGATCCCAACGCGGCGTTCTTCCAGGCCGCCGACGGCGACTATGACTGCATCATCGTCTCGACCGCCTTTTCCGATTACGACCCGCTCAGGCTCTGCTCGCAGCTGCGCACGCTCGACCGCACGCGCTTCGTGCCGATCATGCTGCTGGCTGATCAGGGGGAGGATGCGCGGCTGGCGCGCGGGCTGGAGCTCGGCGTCAACGACTATCTGGTGCGCCCCATCGACCAGCACGAGCTGGTTGCGCGCCTCGTCACCCAGATCAAGCGCAAGCGCTACAACGACCATCTGCGCGAATCCGTCGCCCAGACCATCGAAATGGCCGTCACCGACGGCCTGACCGGGCTGCACAACCGCCGCTATCTCGACAGCCATCTGACGACCCTGTTCGAGCGCGCGCGCAACCGCCGCCGGCCGCTGTCGCTGATGATCACCGACATCGACCGCTTCAAGGCGATCAACGACACATACGGCCACGACGTCGGCGACGAGGTGCTGCGCGAGTTCGCCGCCCGCCTGCGCAAGAACGTGCGCGGGATCGACCTCGCCTGCCGCATGGGCGGCGAGGAGTTCGTCGTCGTCATGCCGGACACGGAAGGGCCCGTCGCCGAGAAGGTCGCCGAGCGCATCCGCGCCCAGATCGCCGATACGCCCTTCGTCGTCGGCGCCGACAGGCGCGAGATCACGGTGACGGTCAGCGTCGGCGTCTCGGCGATGATGCGCGAGGCGGATGCCGTGGAGGCGATGATGAAGCGCGCGGACCTTGCCCTCTACGAGGCCAAGAACGGCGGCCGCAACCGGGTCGTCGCCGCCGCCGCCTGAGACGGCAATGCGGTGGGATTTTAGCAAAAATTGATTTGAATCAAGCGGCTCCAGCCGCTTCCTGCGCCAAATTTACCCTGTTTGTGGAGAGTTGGCGCCGTAGTTAAGAAAGTGTTGATTTTATTGCGCCTGTGCGCAACTGTGCCCGTGGGACATACGGGGCGGGGTTGAACGGGGCGCGAGAGCCCTTCTTTTCCCCTTTTCGTAGACGTAATACCCCATGATGCTCAGGTCCGCCGCATCTCCTGGGTTCGTGGGGTCGGCCGGTCGGCGCTGGTACATAGTGGCCTCCTCGTACCGCTGCCAGATTGCTGACCGGCCCCCTTATTTCCGGCATTCCATGGCCGAAACGAAAAACGCCGCCTGAAAGGGCGGCGTTTTTTCTTGTCCGCGAGGATCGAGGATTACTTGATCTTCGTTTCCTTGAACTCGACGTGCTTGCGGGCGACCGGATCGTACTTCCGCTTCGTCATCTTGTCGGTCATGGTGCGGCTGTTCTTCTTGGTGACGTAGAAGAAGCCGGTGTCCGCGGTGGACAGAAGCTTGATCTTGATGGTCGTAGCCTTGGCCATTTTCGTGTCCGCTGTTCTTGAGGGTCAGGTCGCCGCATAGGTTCGGGCGGCGAGCCCGGCTGCGGAAATCTCGCGCGGAGACATAAAGAAGGATGGCGGAAAGTCAAGCCCGTTCGTGCGCGGGCCGGATTTCAGCCGGCGTTCAGAAGGTGATCCGGATCGAATCCGCGCTCTTCTTCGCCTCTCCGTGGTAGACGGCCTCGATGTTGTTGCCGTCCGGGTCGATGACGAAGGCGGCGAAATAGCCCGGATGATAGGGGCGTTCGCCCGGCGCGCCGTTGTCGCTTCCGCCGTTGGCGAGGCCGGCATCGTAGAACGCCTCGACCGCCGCGTGGTCCTGCGCCTGGAAGGCGAGGTGGACGCGTCCCGTCAGCCGCCCGAGCGCCGCGGGGCTGCTCGCCGAGGAGACGAAGAGCTCGTCGGCCCAGAAATAATCGTCGCCCACGCCGCCGATCGGGATGCCGAGCGCGCCGAGCGCCGCCTCGTAGAAGCGGCGGCTCGCCTCGACGTCCTGGACGACGAGCTGGATGTGGTCGATCAGGCGGCCACGGTAGAGTTCGTTGGTTTCCATGCCGGCATCCTCGTTGATTGTTGCGCGAGCCAAGGTAGCGCGCGACGATGTCCCGTCAATGACGAGGGGTTCAGCGGCGGGATTCAGCGGCGGCCGGCGACGCCGAGCAGCCGCACCGCCGCCAGCGCCAGATAGGCGGCGAAGAACAGCGCCAGCGTCCAGGCGAAGCCGTTGGGGCCGGCGATGTCCATGCCGATGCCGATGGCCTGCGGGCCGATCAGCATGCCGATGCCGTAGCAGAGAACGAAGGCGGCGTTGGCCGAGGCGAGGTCGCGCCCCGACAGCTTGGAGCCGAGATGGGCGAGGCCGACCGTGTAGAGGCCGGCGACGACGCCGCCCCAGACGAACAGGATCGCGGCGCTCGCGCGCCAGTTGCCCGCGACGAACGGCAGCGCGAGCACGCCGATCAGGCCGACGAAGGCGCACAGGGCGAGGAGGATGCGCCGGTCGCGCATGCGGTCGCTGACGAGGCCGAGCGGAATCTGCAGCAGCACGTTGCCGAGGCCAACGGCGGTCAGGAGCAGCGCCGCGTCCGCCTCCGGATAGCCGATGCGCGCGCCGTAGACGGGAAAGAGCGCGAAGCCGCCGGTTTCCACCGCGCCGAAGACGAGGACGGCCGCCGTCGCCGTCGGCACCAGCCAGATGTAGCGGGCGAAGCCGCCGCTGCCCCCCTTGCCATCATGGGCCGAGCCGGCGATGTCCGGGCTCTCTCGCCAGGCGAGCGAGACCGGGATCGCCGCGAGGGCGATCAGCCCGAAGGCGATGCCGAACGGCGCGAAGCCTGCCGATCCGATCTGCGCGAACAGCCACGGCCCGAAGGCGAAGCCGAGCGACAGCACGGTCGCGTAGATGCCGAGGATGAGGCCGCGCCGGTGCGCCGGCGCCGAGGTCGATATCCAGAATTCGGACAGGATGAACAGCACCGTCAGCGCGAAATGCAGGACCGCGCGCAGCGGGAACCACATCCAGAAATACGGCACGAAGTAGAAACCGACGAAGGCGAGGCCGCCGGCGAGGATCATCGCCAGCATCAGCGGCACGACGCCGAAGCGCGCGGCAAGCGGCGTGGCGAAGGGGGCGGCGGCGATCGAGGCGATGCCGGCGATGGCCGTGTTGGCGCCGATCATGGTCGCCGAATAGCCGCGCGTCTCGAGGATGACGGACAGGAGCGGCACGCCGAGGCCGATCGCCATGCCGACGACGCTGATCGAGGCGATGGCCGCGGCGATCGAAAGCCAGCGCACGCCGTCGGCCTCGCCGGTGGCACCGTTGGAAGCGGACGGCGGCTCTACCATCACGTCACCTGCGATGAGGACGATGTCAGAGGATGTCGCGGCAGAAGCGGTTGTGCCGCATGTAATAGAACGGCACGGGCGAGGCGGGCGACAATTCGGGATCGTCGCGCAGCCGCGCCAGGAGGTCGCCGAGGATGGTCCTCGTTATCGCCGGGATGTCGGCCTCGCCGGCCTTCTCCAGCGGCAGCCACATGATCTCCTCGAGCTCGTCGGTCGGGCCGCCTTCGGCCAGCTCGACGGCGACGTTGTCGCGGAACGCGGCGAGGAATCGGGTGTCGAAGCGGCGCACGCGGCCGGGCGGCGTGATGGCGCGCGCGACGAAGCGCAGGCCGTCGAGCGCGGGCGCGACGCGGTGCTCGACGAAGCCGTGCCAGTCGACCTTCGGGGTGGCGAAATCGCCGGGCCGGCCGATCAGCAGGCCGGCCTCCTCATAGGTCTCGCGCACGGCCGAGAGCGCGATGGCGCGCGCGCGCGCCGCCGTCGTGCGGCCCCGGGCGAGCTTCGATTCGACCTCCGGGTGGAGGCCGGAGGCGACGGGGATGCGGCTGTCGGCGGGGTCGGTGCGCCCGCCGGGGAACACGAACTTGCCCGGCATGAAGGCATGGCGCATGTGGCGCCGGCCCATGAGCACGCGCACGTCGCCGCCCTTGCGGTCGAGCAGGATGAGCGTCGCCGCGTCGCGCGGGCGCTTCGGCCCGCTGCCGAGGGCGAAGTCCTTGTTCTCGATGCGGTCGACCTCCGCCCGCGTCATCCCCGTCATGCCGATCCTGTCGCCCGTCATGCCTGCCTCACAATTCCGGATGTGTTTCGAGCGCGTCCGGCTTGCCCGAAAATCCATGCATTCTCAAGGCCCATTGCAGGCCGACGACCGCGCCCTTGGTCGGCTGGAGCAGGCCGATGGTCATCACCAGCGTTATCGGCACCCAGATGGCGAGATGCTGCCACGTGGTCAGCTCGAACATGGTCTCGAACCCCATGAACGCGCCGACGATGATGTGGCCGACGACGACGATCACCAGATAGGCGGGCAGGTCGTCGGCGCGGTGGTGGTGGTATTCCTCGCCGCAGACGTCGCAGGAATCGGCGACCTTGAGGAACTTCCTGAACAGGCGGCCCTCGCCGCAATGCGGGCATCTGCCCCTGAAGCCGCGGCCCATCGCCTGCGCCAGGGAGCGCGGGCTCTCGGCCGGCTGGCCGAAGATTTTCTCTTCCATCATCTTCTCCGGGAGCGGCCGCGGGGCTGCGGCCGTTGCGCGCCGGCCCTGCCGCGGCGCGCCTTGTGGAACGACTGTCTCGAGCCGGGCAGGGGCTTCGGCTCGCTCAGCATCGCGAAACGCATGGCGCCGGCCATCGGCGCGACCTCGATCAGCCGTACCTCGACCTCGTCGGCGAGCTGATAGCCCTTTCCGCTCCGCTCGCCGAACAGCGCATGCGCCGATTCGTCGTAGATATAGTAATCGTCGCCCAGCGATGACACCGGTATGAAGCCGTCGGCGCCGTATTGCGGAAGCTGGACGAACAGGCCCGCCCTGGTGACGCCGGAGATGCGGCCCGCGAAACTCTCCTCCAGCCGCTGCGCCAGATGGGTGGCGATCAGCCGGTCGACGGTCTCGCGTTCGGCGGCCATGGCGCGCCGTTCGGCGGCGGAGATCAGCGCCGAGATCTCGTCGAGCCGTTTTTCCTGCTCGCTGGAAATGCCGTCTTTTCCGAGCCTTAGCGCGCCGATCAGCGCGCGGTGGACGACGAGGTCGGCATAGCGGCGGATCGGCGAGGTGAAATGCGCGTAGCGGCGCAGGTTCAGGCCGAAATGGCCGATATTCTCCGGCGAGTAGATCGCCTGGCTCTGGCTGCGCAGCACCACCTCGTTGACGAGGGTCTCGTGATCGGAGCCCTTGACCCGCGACAATATGCCGTTGAACGAGGACGGCTTCATCTGCGCGCCGCGCGCGAGCGGCAGGCTGAGTGTGGCGAGGAATTCGCGCAAGGATTCCTGCTTGGCGAGCGACGGCGCGTCGTGGATGCGGTAGATCAGCGGCAGGCGTTTGGCCTCCAGCGTCTCGGCCGCGGCCACGTTGGCCTGGATCATGAACTCCTCGATCAGCTTGTGGGCGTCGAGCCTGTCCGGCACCAGGACCCGGTCGACGGTGCCGTCCGGCTTCAGCAGGATCTTGCGCTCCGGCAGGTCGAGTTCGAGCGGCTCGCGCGCCGCCCGGCCGCGCTTCAGCACGGCATAGGCGTCCCATAGCGGCCGGAGCACGGTGTCGAGGATCGGCCCGGTCTTGTCGTCGGCTTGGCCGTCGATCGCCGCTTGCGCCTGCGGGTAGGAGAGCTTCGCGTGCGAGCGCATCATGATGCGGTGGAACGAATGGCGGAGCTTGCGCCCATCCGCGGCGAAGGTCATGCGCACGGCGAGCGCCGGACGGTCCTCGCCCTCGCGCAGCGAGCACAGATCGTTCGAGATGCGCTCGGGCAGCATCGGCACCACCCGGTCGGGGAAATAGACCGAATTGCCGCGCAGCAGCGCCTCGCGGTCGAGCGCCGAGCTGTCGGTGACATAGGCGGCGACATCGGCGATGGCGACGGTGACGACATGGCCACCGGGATTGGCCTCGTCCGTGTCCGGCGCGGCATGCACGGCGTCGTCATGGTCCTTGGCGTCGGCCGGGTCGATGGTGATCAGCGCAAGATCGCGGAAATCCTCGCGGCCCTGCATCGTCGCCGGCTTCGCCCCTTCCGCCTCGGCGATCACCTCCGGCGGGAAGATGTGCGGGATGTCGTGGGCGTGGATGGCGATCATCGAGATCGCCTTTTCGCTGGTCAGCGAGCCCAGCACGGTCAGCACTTTCGCGCGCGGCAGGCCGTAGCGGCCGCTGGAGATCTGCTCGACCTCGACGAGGTCGCCGGCCTTCGCGCCGTTGGCGTAGTCGGCGTCGACCGTCAGCTCCGCCTGCCGGCGCTCGACCGGCTCGATGCGGAACGAGCCGTCCTGCAGGACGCGGAAGATGCCGAGAACCGCCTCGCGCCGCTTCTCGAACACCTTCATCACCCGCGCCGTATAGGCCGGGCCTTCCTCCTCGCCCGCCCCCTCGCTTGCCGGGAACACCTTGGCCAGCACCCGCTCGCCGATGCCGGGAACACGCGCCTTGTCGCTGCGCGAGGGGCGGATCGAGACGATGGGAGTCGCGCCGTTCTCCTGCGGCCACTCGGACGGGCGGGCGAGAAGCAGGCCGTCCGGATCGCGCGAGAACACGTCGAGCACGACGACGTGCGGCAGCGCGCCGGTGCGCACGAGGCGCTTGGCGCGCTTTTCCAGCAGGCCCTCGTCCTGGAGCTCGCGCAGCATGTCCTTGAGCCAGATGCGGTCCGCGCCCTTCAGGTTGAAGGCGCGGGCGATCTCGCGCTTGCCGGCCTGATCGGGATTGTCCCGCACGAACGCGACGATCTCGTCGCGCGACGGCCGGAAGCCCTCGGACACGCGCCCGCCTTTGCCCCCGGAAATCCGTCTTGCCAAGCTGCGCTATTCCTTCTTGCTGGCGGTCTTCTTCGCTGAAGCCTTCTTCGCCGGGGCCTTCTTCGCGGCGGGCTTTTTGGCGGGAGCCTTCTTTGCCGCCGTCTTCTTGCCGGCCCCCGCTTTGCCGCCCTTGGCGGCGATCAGTTCCAGCGCCTCCTCGACCGTCACCGAGGCGGGGTCCTTGCCCTTGGGCAGCGTGGCGTTGACCTTACCCCAGTTGACGTAGGGTCCATAGCGGCCGTCGCGGACGGTTATTGGTCCACCGTCGGGGTGGTCGCCCAGCTCCTTCAGCGCCGCCGCGGCGGTGCGGCCGCGGCCGTTGGCGAATTTCGACTTCTTCTCCGCGAGCACGGTGACGGCGCGGTTGAGGCCGATGGAGAACACGTCCTCGACGGTCTCCAGATTGGCGTAGGTCCCGTCATGCAGCACGAACGGGCCGTAGCGGCCTATGCCGGCCGAGATCATCTTGCCGGTCTCGGGGTGCTGGCCGACGTCGCGCGGCAGCGCGAGCAGCGCCAGCGCCTTCTCGTGGTCGATGTCCTCGACCTTCCAGCCCTTGGGCAGGCTGGCGCGCTTGGCCTCCTTGCCGTCGCCGCGCTGGACGTAGGGGCCGAAGCGCCCGTTCTTCAGCACGATCTCTTCCTGCGTGTAGGGGTCCTTGCCCAGCACCTTGTCGCCGGCCTCGCCGCCGCCCTCGCCATTGCCGCCCGCGGCCTCGCCGAGCTGGCGGGTGTAACCGCATTCGGGATAGTTGGAGCAGCCGACGAAGGCGCCGAACTTGCCGAGCTTCAGCGACAGGTTGCCGCTGCCGCATTTCGGGCAGATGCGCGGGTTGGAGCCGTCCTCGCGCGCGGGGAAGACCAGCGGCGCCAGCTCCTCGTTCAGCGCGTCGAGCACGTCGGTGACGCGAAGCTCCTTGGTCTCGTCGACATGGGCCGAGAAGTCGCGCCAGAAATCGCGCAGCACGTCCTTCCACGACAGCTTGCCGTCGGAGATCTCGTCGAGCTTCTCCTCCAGCGCCGCGGTGAAATCGTACTCGACATAGCGCTCGAAGAAGTTCTCGAGGAAGGCGGTGACGAGCCGGCCCTTGGCCTGCGGCAGCAGCCTGCGCCGCTCGATCGTCACATAGTCGCGGTCTTCCAGCGTCTTCAGCGTCGCGGCGTAGGTGGAGGGGCGGCCGATGCCGAGCTCCTCCATCTTGCGGATGAGCGAGGCTTCCGAATAGCGCGGCGGCGGCTCGGTGGTGTGCTGCGTCGCCGTCACCGTCTTGCGCGCAAGCGTCTCGCCGGCCTTGATCTCGGGCAGGCGGCGGTTTTCCTCGTCCTCGGAATCCTCGTCCTTCTGCTCGATATAGGCCGCGAGGAAGCCGTCGAAGCGGACGACCGAGCCGACGGCGCGCAGGGCCGCACGGCGCGCGCCGTTCACCGCCTCGATCTCGACCGTGGTGCGCTCGATCTCGGCCGGGTTCATCTGGCTGGCGATGGCGCGCTTCCAGACGATCTCGTAGAGCCGCGCCTGGTCGGCATCGAGATATTTGCGCACGCTGGCCGGGGTGCGGCGGAAGTCGGTCGGGCGGATCGCCTCGTGGGCTTCCTGCGCGTTCTTGGCCTTGGTCGAATAATAGCGCGGCTTTTCCGGGAGGTACTTGTCGCCGAACTCGGCGCCGATGGCGGAGCGCGCGGCAGTGATCGCCTCCGGCGCCATCTGCACGCCGTCGGTTCGCATATAGGTGATGAGGCCGACGGTCTCGCCGCCGACGTCCGCGCCCTCATAGAGCCGCTGCGCCACCTGCATGGTGCGCGAGGCGGAGAAGCCGAGCTGCGAGGACGCCGCCTGCTGGAGCGTCGAGGTGGTGAAGGGCGGGCCGGGGTTGCGCTTCGTCGGCTTGGCGTCGACCGACAGCGCCTTGAACGCCGCGCCCTCCAGCATCGCCTTGATGTCGGCGGCCTGGTCCCCGGTCTTGATGTCGAGCTTCTGGAGCCGCTTGCCCTCGAAGCCGGTCAGCCTCGCCTCGAAATCCTCGGCGCGGGGCGTCGCCAGCAGCGCGGCGATCTGCCAGTACTCCTCGCGCACGAAACGCTCGATCTCGGCCTCGCGGTCGCAGACGAGCCGCAGCGCCACCGACTGCACGCGGCCGGCCGAGCGCGCGCCCGGCAGCTTGCGCCACAGCACCGGCGAGAGCGTGAAGCCGACGAGATAGTCGAGCGCGCGGCGGGCGAGATAGGCGTCGACCAGCGGCGCGTCGATGTCGCGCGGGTTGGCCATCGCGTCGAGCACCGACTGCCTGGTGATGGCGTTGAAGACGACGCGCTTGACGGGCTTGTCCTTCAGCACCTTCTTCTGGCGCAGCACGTCGAGGACATGCCACGAGATCGCCTCGCCCTCGCGGTCGGGGTCGGTGGCGAGGATCAGCGAATCCGCGTCCTTCACCGCCTTGGCGATGTCGCCGAGCCGCTTGGAGGAGGGGCCGTCCACCTCCCAGGACATGGCGAAATCGTCGTCCGGCCGCACCGAGCCGTCCTTGGCCGGCAGGTCGCGGACATGGCCGAAGGAGGCCAGAACCTTATAGTTCGAGCCGAGATATTTGTTGATGGTCTTGGCCTTGGCCGGCGAGTCGACGACGACGACATCCATGTGGTGACGCAGTTCCCCTCACGCGCGGCGTTTTTCCGCCGGCGTCTTTACAGCAAAACAGACCGTGACATGGCCGTGCTTGACGGTCCGGTCAAGGGTCTTGGCCGTTTTCTTGGAACCGGACCAGGAATACAACCGGAAATCGTATCTCACGAGATTGCAATTATAGATAAATTCATTAAACTCTAATTCACGCATAAGTTGCTTGTTCGATTTTATGCAATCGATTTGGGAGTGGCGGAGGAAGGCACATGCGGCAAGGGCCGAACCGGAGACGCACCGAGACGCTGGATTACATGCAGTCCATGCTGGGACAGCTTCGCACCATGGCCGAGGCCGAGCGTTGCGACATGCTCGCCTACCTGATCGAGATGGCCTATGTCGAGGTCAGCGACATCGTCCGCGGCGAGCGGCCGCTACGGGTCGGGGAGGAGAAGCGAGACCGCGCCTCCGGCGTGTCGTTCCAGACGCCCGGCAAGATCAAGTTCCAGTAGCACCGTCGCGAGCTGCGCCGGGTGAAGGCCCGTATGGCGCAGGAGTTCGTCGCTCTGTACCGGCGTGGGGCCGAGCGCCTCCAGCACGATGGCACGCTCGCCCTCGGCTGGAGGCGGCACGGCGGCGAAGTCCTCCGTTTCCTCGACGGGCAGCATCGGCGGGAACCGGGTTGCGCCGTCCCACGAGCCCGACAGGGGCGTCAGCGCTTCGACGACATCCTGCGCCTGCGTCACCAGCGTCGCGCCGTCCTTGATCAGGCCGTTGGTGCCGGCCGCGCGCGGGTCGAGCGGCGAGCCCGGCACGGCGAAGACGAGGCGGCCCATCTCGCCGGCCAGCCGGGCCGAGATCAGCGAGCCGGAACGCTGCGCGGCTTCGACGACGACGAGGCCGAGGCCGAGCCCCGCCACCAGCCGGTTGCGGCGCGGGAAATCGCGGGCGCGCGGCGCGTGGCCGAACGGCATTTCCGAGATCAGCACGCCCTCGGTCGCGATTCGTTCGGCGAGGGCGACGTTCTCGGGCGGGTAGGGGCGGTCGAGACCGCCGGCGAGCACGGCGATGGTGCCGGTGGCGAGGCTCCCTTCATGCGCTGCCGCGTCGATGCCGCGCGCGAGCCCGGAGACGACGACGAAGCCGGCGTGCCCGAGCCCGGCGGCGAGCATGCGCGCCATGCGCGTGCCGGCGGCCGACGCGTTGCGCGCGCCGACGATGGCCGCCGCCGGCGGCTGGAACAGCGCGGCATCGCCCTTGATCGCGACCAGCGGCGGCGGCAGCTCCATGCACCGCAGCATCGGCGGGTAGTCGGGCTCGCCGATGGCGGCGAAGCGCGCGCCGAAGCGGCGGGCCGCCTCCATCTCCTGTTCCGCTTCCGCCTCGGAAGGGATGCGCGAGGGCCGGCGCGCCCCGCCGGCGAGCGCCAGCTCCGGCAGGACGGCCAGCGCCGCCTCGGCCGAGCCGAAACGGTTGATCAGGCCGCGAAACGAGGCGGGGCCGACATTCTCGGTGCGGATCAGGCGAAGCCAGTTCAGTCGCTGGCGATCTGTAAGTGTCGGGCCGCTGAGCATCGGGCCGGCGGGCGACATCGCCGTCATCCCTTCCGGCCGATTTTCGATTCCGTGCCAGCGAGAAGGCGGGAGATGTTCGCGTGATGCTTGATGACGACGATGATGCTCATCACGGCAAGCGCCGCCGCATGGAGGGGCAGGCCGAGGAAATGGAGCGCGAGCGGCGAGGCGACCGCCGCGACGAGCGCCGAGAGCGACGAGTAGCGCGTGAGGAACGCGACCGCGAGCCAGACGACGGCGAAGACCAGCGCCGCCTGCCATGCGAAGGCGGCGAGCACGCCGAGATAGGTGGCGACGCCCTTGCCGCCCTTGAAGCCGAGCCAGACCGGAAAGAGATGGCCGAGGAACGCGGCGAACCCGGCGGCGATGCCGGCCTCGACGCCCCAGCGCTGGGCGATGAGGACGGCGAGCGCGCCCTTCAGCGCGTCGAGCAGCAGCGTCGCCGCTGCCAGCCCCTTGTTGCCGGTGCGCAGGACATTGGTCGCGCCGATATTGCCGGAGCCGATCTTGCGCACGTCGCCGAGGCCGGCGGCGCGGGTCAAGAGCAGGCCGAACGGCACGGAGCCGAGGAGATAGCCGAAGGCGAGCGCGATCAGAATGGTCGTCGTCATGCGGCTTTCCCCTCCCTCGAGCCGGCCGTCAGGCTTCCAGGCTGTAGACTGTGCGGCCGGCGACGAGCGTTTGCAAGACCTTGCCTTGCAGGCGCGCGCCCTCAAAGCAGGTGTTCTTGGAGCGCGAGCGGATGTCCTCCTCGCGCACCACCCAGGGATGGTCGAGATCGACGACGATCAGGTCGGCCGCGGCTCCGGGCGCGAGCGTGCCGCCCGGCAGGCCGTAGAGCCGCGCCGGCGCGGTCGACAGGGCGTCGACGAGCCGCATCAGCGGCACGTCGCCATTGTGATGGAGGCGAAGCGCTGCCGAAAGCAGCGTCTCCAGCCCGATGGCGCCCGAGGCGGCATCGGCAAAGGGCAGGCGCTTGGTGTCGACGTCCTGCGGGTCGTGCGAGGAGACGAGGATGTCGATGGTGCCGTCACGCAGCGCCTCGACCATCGCCTGCCGGTCGTCCTCGCCGCGCAGCGGCGGCGACAGGCGGAAGAAGGTGCGGTACTCGCCGACGTCGTTCTCGTTGAGCGTCAGGCTGGCGATGGCCGCGCCGGCGGTGACGCTCGCCCCGTCCGCCTTGGCGCGGGCAATGGCCCCTGCGGACATCGCGGCCGAGATCTTGGCGGCGTGGTAGTGGCCCTTCGTCAGCCGCGCCAGCATCAGGTCGCGTTCGAGCGGGATCGCCTCGGCCTCGCGCGGGATGCCGGGCAGGCCGAGCCAGCTCGCGTAAAGCCCCTCGTTCATCACGCCGGAGGAGGCGAGGTCGGGGTCCTGCGTCTCGTGGTCGATCACCGCGCCGAAATCGCGGGCATAGGTCAGCGCGCGGCGCATGACGAGGCTGGAGGCGATGGTGTGCCGCCCCTCGGTGAAGGCGACCGCGCCGGCTTCGCGCAAGAGGCCGAACTCGGTCATCTCCCGGCCTTCGAGGCCCTTGGTGATCGCCGCCGCCGGAAAGATGTTGACCAGCGCCGTGTCGCGCGCCGTGCGCAGCACGAACTCGACCAGCGCCACGTCGTCGATCACCGGGTCGGTGTCGGGCATGGTGACGATCGAGGTGACGCCGCCGGCCGCCGCCGCCCGGCTTACCGAGGCGATGGTCTCGCGATGCTCCGCGCCGGGCTCGCCGACATGGACGCGCGCGTCGACCAGCCCCGGCAGGATCGCCCGGCCGGTGCAGTCGATTATATTCGCGCCCTCGGGCGTGCCCTGATTGCGCGCGTCCGCGCCGGCGGCGCGGATCGTCCCGTCCTCGACGATGACGGTGCCGGTCTCGTCGAGATCGCGCGAGGGATCGACGATGCGGGCGTTCTCGAAGACCGTGACGCTCATGCCGCGTCTCCTTCCGCGCCGTCGCGGCGCGGGTCGAGCAGCGCCTCCATCACGGCCATGCGCACGGCCACCCCCATCTCCACCTGCTCCTGGATGACGCTCTGCGGGCCGTCGGCGATGGCCGAGGCGATCTCGACGCCGCGGTTCATCGGGCCGGGATGCATGACGAGCGCATCCTCCTTCGCCGCCTTCAGCTTTTCCGCGTCGAGGCCCCAATAGCGGAAATATTCGCGTACCGACGGCACATAGGCCCCGGACATGCGCTCGCGCTGGAGGCGCAGCATCATGACGACGTCGGCCCCCGCGAGCCCGTCCTCCATGCGGTTGAAGACCTCGACGCCCATCTGCGGGCCGATGCCGGAGGGTAAGAGCGTCGACGGCGCGACCACGCGCACCCGCGCGCCGAGCGCGTTGAGCAGGATGATGTTGGAGCGCGCGACGCGCGAATGCGAAACGTCGCCGCAGATCGCCACCGTCAGCCCGGCGATTGTCCCGCGGGCGCGGCGGATGGTCAGCGCGTCGAGCAGCGCCTGCGTCGGGTGCTCGTGCGCGCCGTCGCCGGCATTGACCACCGAGCAGCCGACCTTCTGCGCCAGGAGCGCTGCCGCGCCGGCCGAGGAATGGCGGATGACGAGGATGTCGGGGCGCATGGCGTTGAGCGTCATCGCCGTGTCGATCAGCGTCTCGCCCTTCTTCACCGAGGACGAGGCGACCGCCATGTTCATCACGTCGGCGCCGAGCCGCTTGCCCGCCAGCTCGAACGAGGATTGCGTCCGGGTCGAGGCTTCGTAGAACAGGTTGATCTGGGTCCGGCCGCGTAAGGTCGAGGATTTCTTCTCCTTCTGGCGCGAAAGGCCGACGGCCACGTCCGCCCGGTCGAGCAGGAGCTCGATGTCGAGCGGCGATAGGCCGTTGATGCCGAGAAGGTGTCGGTGGGGGTAGAGCGGGAAGGGCGCGCGCGCTGTCATGGTAAAGCCGTGCTATAGGCATGCATGGGCCGACCGGCAAGCCGCTTTCGGGCTGTGCCGGCGATTTCCAGCGGTGAATTTCCTCGCACTGCGCCATCATTTGCCTGTAACTGGGCGCAAGCTCCCGAATCGACCGGCCTGACGGAGGCTTCAGACGTGACGCATCAGGTATTGAACCAAAGCCCGCCCCTGTCGGGAACGAGCGCCTGGCGCGCCGACCCGCTGCTGGTGCAGCTTGCGGAAGGGTGGCCGGAGCCCGTACGCCGCGATCTCGAGCAGGTCGGCCGCTATGTCCGCTCGGCGGAAGCGCAGGAGATGGCGCGGCTCGCCAACGTCGAGACGCCGAAGCTCAGGACCCACGACCGGCAGGGCCGCCGCATCGACCTCGTCGACTTCCACCCGGCCTATCACGCGCTGATGCGCCGCTCGATCGCCCTCGGGTTGCATTCCTCGATCTGGGAGGACGCGCGCGAGGAGGCGGGGCGGCGGCACCAGGTGCGCGCGGCGCGCTTCTTCCTCACCGCCCAGCTCGAATGCGGGCATCTGTGCCCGATCACCATGACCAGCGCCTCGCTGGCGGCGCTGATGGCGAGCCCGCAGCTCTTCCGCGACCTCGCCCCGCGGGTGCTGACTCGCAAATACGACCAGTCGCAGAAGCCGATGGCGCAGAAGGCGGGCCTGACCTTCGGCATGGGCATGACCGAGAAGCAGGGCGGCACCGACGTGCGCGCCAACACCTCGCGCGCCGTGCCCGCCGGCGGCCGCTTCCACAGCCTCACCGGCCACAAATGGTTCATGTCCGCGCCGATGTCGGACGCCTTCCTGATGCTGGCGCAGGCCGAGGCCGGGCTTTCCTGCTTCCTCGTGCCGCGCCTGCGCGAGGACGGCAGCCACAACGGCCTCGAACTCCAGCGCCTGAAGGACAAGCTCGGCAACCGCTCCAACGCCTCCTCGGAAGTCGAGTTCGACGGCGCGCTGGCCGAGATGGTCGGCGAGCCGGGCAAAGGCGTCAGGACCATCATGGACATGGTGACGCTGACGCGGCTCGACTGCGCGCTGGCCAGCGCCGGCATCATGCGCGCCGCGCTCGCCGAGGCCGTACACCACACCCGCCACCGCAAGGCGTTCGGCGCGCCGCTGGTCGACCAGCCGCTGATGCAGCGCGTGCTGGCCGATATGGCGCTCGACGTCGCGGCGGCGACCGCGCTCTCCATGCGGCTCGCCCGCTCCTTCGACGAGGCCGCCCGCAATGCCGGCGAGGCGGCCTTCGCCCGCACCATGACCCCGGTGGTGAAATACTGGGTGTGCAAGATCACGCCGCCGCTCACCTACGAGGCGATGGAATGCCTCGGCGGCAACGGCTATGTCGAGGAGGGGCCGCTGGCGCGCGCCTATCGCGAGGCGCCGGTCAACGCCATCTGGGAAGGCTCGGGCAACGTCATGGCGCTCGACGTGCTGCGGGTGCTCGCCCGCGCGCCGCAGCTCTTCGAGGAAGTGCTCGCGGGAATCGGCCGCGATCTCGGTGCGGCCGGCAAGGGCGTGCTCGGCGTGCTGCGCGCCGCGCTTCAGGTCGCGGCGTCCGACGAGGGTTCGGCCCGCATCCTGACCGAGCAGCTCGCGCTGTCGGCCGCCGCCGCCGAATTGCGCCGGCTGGGAGCAGGGCGCATCGCCGACGCCTTCGTCGAGACGCGCCTCGCGGGCCAGTGGCGCACCAGCTACGGCATGCTCGACGCCCGCCACGATTCGCGCGCCATCCTCGAAACGCTCTATCCCGAACTCGGCTGAAGATTCCCCGTCGCCGGGGCCGCGAGCGCGGCGCGCCGGGAGTTTTCCCCGGTTCGGGCCCCGCCGTTAACCTTAACGAATGGTTTCCATTGCCGCTTGCATGCGACGGGTTCAGTGTCGGCCGGTCGCGTCATCGGCGCGGCGTTCCGCTCTCGAGAGGCCGCGCCATGCGTTACATATTGATCTTCTGGGCCGTGCCGATGGGGCTGTTCTGGGGCTGGTACTATCTGTCGTATCACGACATGAATTTCGGTTTCCTCGTCCTCTCGCGCGCGGTCCACGACTACGCCTTCGGCTTCTACGGCAACATCATCGGCATCGACCCGGCGACCATCGGCCCGATGGTCATGCGCGCCTGCGTCATCGACACGGCGCTGATCTTCTCGATCTACGGCTTCCGCAAGCGGCGCGAGATCGCGGCATGGTGGAACGCCTCGCGCGTCAGCGCGCCAGAACCGCAAGCCGGTCGAGCGCCCCCTGCAGAATGAAGGCGGCGGCGGCCGAATCGATGCGCTCGCCGCGTTTTGCCCGCGACACGTCCATGGAAATCAGCGTCCGCTCGGCCGCGACGGTCGACAGCCGCTCGTCCCAGTAGACGAAGGGCAGGGCGGTCAGCCGCTCCATGTTGCGCACGAAGGCCCGCGTCGCCTGGACGCGCGGCCCTTCGGAGCCGTCCATGTTGACCGGCAGGCCGACGACGATCGCGGCGGCCTTCTCCCTGTCGAGCGCGGCGAGAAGCGCCTGCGCGTCGAGCGTGAATTTTTTCCGTGCGATCACCGGGCGCGGATGGGCGAAGGAGAGGCCGGCATCCGACACGGCGAGGCCGATGGTCTTGGTCCCGAGGTCGATCCCCGCGAGCGTCGCCCCCGGCGAAAGCACGGCAGGCACGTCGGCAATGTCGATCACCGGCATTTTTCGCGTCGCCCCTTTGCCTCGTCGCTTCCCGCTTCTATCCTGCCGCAAAGCCGAAAGCGAGCATGTGAAGGAGAGCCTGCGATGAAGCTGACCTGGTACGGCCATTCCGCCTTCGCCGTCGAGGCGGGCGAGGCGCGAATCCTCATCGACCCGTTCCTGAGCGGCAATCCCTCATGGGGCAAGGGCTGGGAGGAAGCGGCCGAGGGCGTCACCCATGTTCTCCTGACCCACGGCCACAACGACCATGTCGGCGATGCCGCCGCGATCCTGAAGAAGACCGGCGCGCAGCTCGTCGCCAATTACGAGTTGTGCATGTATCTCGTCGGCGAAGGCGTCAGCGGCGAGCGGATCAATCCCGGCAACACCGGCGGCACGGTCGATTGCGGCGGCTTCACCGTTACCTTCGTCCAGGCGCTGCATTCCTCGTCCTTCGGGCAGGACGGCGGCGGCAACGTCTATCTCGGCAACCCGCTCGGTCTGGTGCTGCATTTCGCAGACGGCGAGTCGCTCTACCATATGGGCGACACCGACATCTTCTCCGACATGGCGCTCATCGAGGAGCTGCACGCGCCGAAGGTCGGCATCGTGCCGGTCGGCGACCGCTTCACCATGGGCGGCGCGGTGGCGGCGCTCGCCTGCCGGCGCTTCTTCAACTTCGAGACCGTGATCCCGGCGCACTACGCCACCTTTGGCCTGCTCGACCAGAGCGCCGACAAGTTCGTCGACGGGCTGGAAGGCTCGAAGACGAAGGTGCTGGTGCCGAAGATCGGCGAACCGTTCGAACTTTGACGGTTCCGCCCTGTCGTGCCCGGCCTGTTGCGCTTGCGGGACCGCGCCGCTATAGCCCGGTGAGTTGTTTCCCATCCATTCGCCGGAGCGAAGAATGTCCGTCGATCTCGACACCGTGAAGCGCGTGGCGCGGCTTGCCCGCATTGCCGTGACCGAGGAGGAAGCCGGCCGCATGACCGGCGAGCTGAACGTCATCCTCGGCTTCGTCGAGCAGCTTTCCGAGGTCGACGTCGAGGGCGTCGAGCCGATGACCTCGGTCATCCCGATGGAGATGCGCAAGCGGCAGGATGCCGTCACCGACGGCGGCAAGGCGGCCGACATCGTCGCCAACGCCCCGGCGACCGAGGAGAATTTCTTCCTCGTTCCCAAGGTGGTGGAGTAGGCCGTGACGGTGGAGATTGCGGCCGAGACACCGCTTCAGGACGACGTGCGCCGGCTCGTGGCCGAGCTGAACGCCCACCTGGACCCGCTGACGCCGGACGAGTTCCAGTTCCAGATGACCGTCGAGCAGATGGACGAGTCCGCGCTGACTTTGTTCGTCGCGCGCGATGCCTCCGGCCGCGCCGTCGGCATGGGCGCGCTCAAGGAGCATGGCGACGGGCTCGGCGAGATCAAGCGCATGTACACGCTGCCCGAGCTCCGCGGCCAGCGCGTCGGCTCGCAGCTCCTCGAGCGCATCGAGGAACTCGCCCGCGAGAAGGGGCTTGCCCGCATCGTGCTGGAGACCGGCGAAGCGCCGGGTTTCGAGCCGGCGTGGCGCGTCTACGAGCGCGGCGGCTTCACGGTATGCGGCGCGGTGCTCGACTATCCCGATTCCGGCTATTCGCGATTTTACGAGAAGAAGTTTTCCCGATGACCGATCTGACGAACCTGACGATTGCCGAAGCGCGCGAGGGGCTGGCGGCCAAGGACTTCTCGGCCCTCGAACTGACGGAAGCCTATTTGTCAGCCATCGACGCCTTCAACCCGACCTTCAACGCCTATGTCACCGTCACCCACGACAAGGCGCGCGCGATGGCGAAGGCGTCGGACGCGCGGCTGGCGAGCGGCGAAGCGGGCGCGCTGGAAGGCATCCCGCTCGGCATCAAGGATCTGTTCGCGACCGAGGGCGTCCACACCCAGGCGGCCAGCCACATCCTCGACGGCTTCGAGCCCCGTTACGAATCGACCGTCACCGCCAATCTGTGGGCGGACGGCGCGGTGATGCTCGGCAAGCTCAACATGGACGAGTTCGCCATGGGCTCATCCAACGAGACCTCCTGGTACGGCCCGGTCAAGAACCCGTGGCGTGCCGAGGGCTCGAACCGCGACCTCGTGCCGGGCGGTTCGTCCGGCGGCTCGGCGGCAGCCGTCGCCGCGCGTCTTTGCGCCGGCGCGACCGCGACCGACACCGGCGGCTCGATCCGCCAACCGGCCGCCTTCACCGGCACGGTCGGCATCAAGCCGACCTATGGCCGCTGCTCGCGCTGGGGCATCGCCGCCTTCGCCTCGTCGCTCGACCAGGCCGGGCCGATCGCCCGCGACGTGCGCGACGCCGCGATCCTCCTGAAATCGATGGCCTCCGTCGATCCGAAGGACACCACCTCCGTCGACCGCCCGGTGCCGGACTACGAGGCCGCGCTCGGCCGCTCGCTCAAGGGCGTGCGCATCGGCATCCCGAAGGAATATCGCGTCGAGGGCATGCCGCACGACATCGAGGCGCTGTGGCAACAGGGCATCGCCTGGCTGAAGGAGGCGGGGGCCGAGATCGTCGACATCTCGCTGCCGCACACGAAATATGCGCTGCCGACCTACTACATCGTCGCGCCGGCCGAGGCGTCGTCCAACCTCGCCCGCTACGACGGCGTGCGCTACGGCCTGCGCGTGCCGGGCCGCGACATCGTCGAGATGTACGAGAACACCCGCGCCAAAGGCTTCGGGCAGGAGGTCAAGCGCCGCATCATGATCGGCACCTATGTGCTGTCGGCCGGCTACTACGACGCCTATTACGTCAGGGCGCAGAAGGTGCGCACCCTGATCAAGCGCGATTTCGAGGACGCCTTCCACGCCGGCGTCGACGCCATCCTGACACCGGCGACGCCCTCGGCCGCCTTCGGCATCGCCGACCAGGAGCTCGCCTCCGACCCGGTCAAGATGTACCTGAACGACGTCTTCACGGTCACCGTCAACATGGCCGGCCTGCCGGGCATCGCGGTTCCGGCCGGGCTCGACGGGCAGGGGCTGCCGCTCGGCCTCCAGTTGATCGGCCGGCCGTTCGACGAGGAGACGCTGTTTTCCGCCGCCCACGCCGTCGAGCGGGCCGCCGGCCGCTTCACGCCGCGGAAGTGGTGGTAGGCGCGGCCGCGCCTTCTCGCCTTCCGCTGCGCGATCCTGCTATCCTCGTCGCAGATTCGGGGCGAAGAGGCTGTTCATGGCGCGGGTGCCGCAGGTAAGGGAGACGACCGGGGATGGGCAGGCCCGGACGATCGAGACCTCCGAGAACCGGATCACCATCCGCGAGACGCTCGACGGCCTCGGCATCTACAACCCGGCGCGCCGCAACATCGTCCTCGTCCTCTTTCTCATGCTGTGGCTCACGGGCTGGGCGTTCGGCGAGTATTTCGCACTGTCGGAGATCCTGCGCGGCGGCAACGTCTTCGGCTCGCTGTTCCTGCTCTTCTGGGTGACGTTCTGGACGCTGGGCGGTCTTGTCGCAGCCAGGGTCCTGCTGTGGAACCTGTTCGGCTCCGAGCGGCTGTTCATCACCGAGGGCATGCTGGTCCATTCCAGAGGTTTCGGCTCGTTCCAGCGCAAGCGCGTCTATCCGCTCTCCGAGGTCGATGGCTTCCGCGCCAACCTGAAGGGCGATCCCGCCGCCAACGCCATTCCCCTGGGCTCGATCGAGTACAAGGCGGCGGGCGCCGCGCGCAGCTTCGGCGTCGGCATGACGCGCGAGGAGGCGGAAGCCTCGCTCGCCGCCATCCGCCGGGCGCTGCCGCTCGACGCGCCGCCCGGCGCGTCCGGCGGCGAGGCCCGCAACGAGGCCCGCAGCGAGGCCCCCAGCGAGGCCCCCAGCGAGGATTGACGCGCCGGTGTTCTTCTACCTCTCCAAGCTGTTCTGGATCGTCGTCCAGCCGATAAACCTGATCGGCATCCTTGTGCTCGCCGGCATCGTCCTTGCCCTGCTCCGCTTCCGAGGGTCGGGGATCGCGCTGTCCTTCGCCGGCTTCCTCATCCTGGCGCTCGGCGCGTGGTCGAGCCTCGGGGCGGTGCTCCTCCATCCGCTGGAGGATCGCTTCGCGCGGCCCGACCCCGCGCCGCGCGAGGTCGCCGGCATCATCGTCCTCGGCGGTGGCTTCGAGGGCGGGGTCAACCTCGCCCGCGGCGGCTACGAGCTGAACGCCTCGGGCGACCGCTTCGTCGAGGCCGCGGTGCTCGCCCGCCGCTACCCGGAGGCGCGCGTCGTCGTCACCGGCGGCGCCGGCGCCCTGCTTCTGTCGGGCGAGGGCGACGGCGACACCGCGCCCCGGCTGTTGACGGCGCTGGGCGTCGCGCCCGAACGCCTCGTCCTCGAAACGCAGGCGCGCAATACGCAGGAGAATGCCAGCTTCACCCGCGAACTGGTCGAGCCGCGGCCCGGCGAGACGTGGCTGCTGGTGACGTCGGCCTTCCACATGCCGCGCTCGGTCGGCCTGTTCCGCAAGGCCGGCTTCGACGTCGTGCCGTGGCCCGCCGACTACCAGACCGCCGGCACCGAGACCTTCGGCCTCGCGCAGGACAACGCCATGGATTCGCTGCGCAACCTCGCGCTGGCGATTCGCGAGTGGATCGGCCTCGTCGCCTATCGCGCCACCGGCCGGATCGACCGGATCCTGCCCGATTGAACGGCCACGATTTCGCCACGCAGGTTTAAAATCAGTCAACACGAGACGGCGTGTCTAATCGTTTGATTTTGCATCGAATTGCATATTTCAACCGTTTGACCTCGCCGGCGCTGCCACGGTTCCGCCTTTTTGTGCATTGCGAAAGGAAGGCGAAAGGTCTATCTAGCAGCCCTCTCGAACCGCAGTCGGGATCGGGAAGGAAACTGAAGACAGGGAAAAAATGGACGAAAGCGTTCAGAAATCCTGCTGGGGCGTGACCGCCAAGGCAGTAATCGGTTTCGCCGGCATCATGATGCTGGCATGGCTCTTCGGAGGCGCGGAAGTCGCGACGGTCGTCGCCGGCGGCTGACAGCCCCACCAGACTGAAGGATCTTTTTTTCAAGGACGCGGCCTCGGGCCGCGTCTTTGCGTTTGGGGCCTCTTCCTGTGCATGAAATGTCGCCGGCCGCGCATCGCGTGTCGGCTTGCCTGTTGCGAAACGCCGGGAAAGGCGCGAAACATCGGGCGTCGTTTCGGAGATCGCAATGTTCCTTTCCGTGTTCGAGCTGTTCAAGATCGGTATCGGCCCTTCCTCCTCGCACACGATGGGGCCGATGACGGCGGCGGTACGCTTCCTCGACGAGATCGCGGGGGGCGACTGGCCGCGGCCGGCGGGAGCGAAGGTCCACCGGCTGACGGCCAGCCTGCACGGCTCGCTCGCCTATACCGGTATCGGCCACGGCACCGACCGGGCGGTGATCCTCGGCCTGACCGGCCTGACGCCGCTGACCGTCGACCCCGACACGGTGGAGGCCGTGCTGGAGGAGGTGGCGCGCGAAAAACGCGTCTCGCCGCCCGGCCATCCCTTCTACCGCTTCGATCCGGCGACCGACCTCGTGCTCGACAGGAAGACGCCGCTGCCGGGCCATGCCAACGGCATGGCGTTCTGCGCGTATGACAAGCAGGGGCGGATGCTGCTGCGGCGCGTCTACTTCTCCATCGGCGGCGGCTTCGTCGTGTCGGAGGAGGAGTTGCAGCGCCTCAAGGCCGAGGGGCCGGTGCGTGGCAGCGGCGACAAGGGCGTGCCCTATCCGTTCAGGAGCGCGAAGGAGATGCTGGCGATGGCGGCGCGCAGCGGCCTCTCCGTCGCCGCGATGAAGCGGGCCAACGAGGAGGCCCACATGCCGCGCGACGAGCTCGACGCCGGGCTCGACCGCATCTGGGAAGCGATGCGCGGCTGCATCGAGCGCGGCATCGCGCGCGAGGGCATCATGCCGGGCGGGTTGAAGGTGAAGCGCCGCGCCCGCCAGTTGCACGACCGGTTGCAGGAGGAGTGGAGCCGCAACCGGCCCAATCCGCTGCTCGCCAATGACTGGCTCTCCGTCTACGCCATGGCCGTCAACGAGGAGAACGCCGCCGGCGGGCGCGTCGTGACCGCGCCCACCAACGGCGCGGCCGGCGTCGTGCCGGCGGTCCTGCGCTACTGGCTGCATTTCCATGTCGAGGCCGATCCGGCGTCGATCCGCGATTTCCTGCTGACGGCCGCGGCAGTGGGCGGCATCATCAAGCACAACGCCTCGATCTCGGGGGCCGAGGTCGGCTGCCAGGGCGAGGTCGGCTCGGCCTCGGCCATGGCCGCGGCAGGCCTCTGCGCCGTGATGGGCGGCACGCCCGAGCAGGTCGAGAATGCGGCCGAGATCGCGCTCGAGCATCATCTCGGCATGACCTGCGACCCCGTCGGCGGGCTGGTGCAGGTGCCGTGCATCGAGCGCAACGCGCTCGGCGCGGTCAAGGCGGTGACGGCCGCCTCGCTGGCGATCAAGGGCGACGGCAGCCATTTCGTGCCGCTCGACGCCGCCATCGAGACCATGCGCCAGACCGGCATGGACATGAACGAGCGCTACAAGGAAACCAGCCTCGGCGGCCTCGCGGTGAACGTCGTCGAATGTTGAGGAAGCAGCGAATAGGGAATAGTGAGTAGTGAGTAACAGGTGGATAATTTCCCCTATTCGCTACTCCCTGTTCGCTATTCGCTCTAGACTGACCCCATGCCTCTCCACCTGATAAAACTCTGCGTCGGCTGCGACAGCGTCGAGGACCTCGAGGACTGGATCGCCGAGAAGCTGGAAGAAAAGCGCCGGGCCGGCCTGCCGGTCGAGCAGTTCCACACCACGCGCATGGTGCCGAAGCGCGTCGACGACCTCGTCGACGGCGGCTCGCTCTACTGGATCATCAAGGGCGGGGTGCAATGCCGCCAGCGGCTGACCGAGATCAGGCCGTTCACCGACGCCGAGGGCATCGGCCGCTGCCGGCTGATGCTCGATCCCGTCGTGGTTCGCACCGAATGGCAGCCGCGCCGCCCGTTCCAGGGCTGGCGCTACCTCGATCCCAAGGATGCGCCGGCCGATCTGGCGGGCGCCGGAACGGGCGAGGAACTGCCGCTCGCCCTGCGGCGCGAGCTGACCGAGCTCGGCCTTCTGTGAACGCAGTCATGTGACCGGGCCGGGGCTTGCAAGCCGCGCCCGGCAGCCACATCTTGCAGGCATGGGCAAGGACAGGATTCCACAGCGCAGCGCCTCCGATACGCCGCCGGCCGTCAAGCGGTCCGACAGCGCGGCCATCGACGCTTTCGTGCGGCAGGCGAGGGCGCTCGCCACCCCCTCCGGCGAGGGGGAAGGCCGGCTGATCCTCGCGCTCGACGCCACCATGAGCCGCCAGCCGACCTGGGATCTGGCCTGCCGGCTCCAGGGCGAGATGTTCGACGCGGTCGGCAAGGCGGGCGGGCTCTCGGTGCAACTCGTCTATTTCCGCGGCTTCGGCGAATGCCGGGCCTCGCGCTTCGTGCGCGACACGAGTTCCCTCAAGGACCTGATGACGCGGATCGACTGCCGCGGCGGCCATACGCAGATAAGCAAGGTGCTGGCCCATGCGCTGAAGGAGACCGGCCGGCAGAAGGTCAACGCGCTCGTCTATATCGGCGACGCCATGGAGGAGGAGGTCGACGAGCTGGCGGCCAAGGCGGGCCGGCTCGGCCTGCACGGCGTGCCGGTCTTCGCCTTCCAGGAAGGGCACGACCCCGTCGCCGAGACCGCGTTCCGCGAGATCGCACGGCTGTCGAAAGGCGCGTGGTTCCGCTTCGACCGCGACGCGGCGGACACGCTGTCGAAGCTGCTCTCGGCCGTCGCCGTGTTCGCCTCGGGCGGGCTGAAGGCGCTTGAGGCGAGGGGACGGCCCGAGGACAGGCTGATGATCGAGCACCTGAAGAAGGCGGGCGGGCGCGGATGACGGTGCTGTTCTACGTCGTTGCCGGCGCTCTGGTCGTCGGGCTTTTTGCCGCCGCCTTCGTGCGCCTGGACGCCGCGCGGCTGGCGACCGGCCTGCGCACGGTCGGGCCGGTTGCGGTCGGCCTCGCGGGGGTCGTCCTCCTGCTCGCCGGCCGTGCCGGTGCGGGCGGAATGCTGATCTCGGGCGCCCTTGCCTGGTACATGAACGCGCGCCGTCGCCGGTCTACGCGCCCGACTCCCGGCCGGCGCTCGCGGGTGCGCACCGCGGCCCTCGAAATGGAGCTCGATCACGACAGCGGCATGCTCGAAGGGCATATCCTGACCGGCCGCCACGAAGGCGCGCGGCTTGCCGATCTGGGGCTGGAGGAATTGCTCGATCTCGGGCGGGAACTGGCCAGCGACGCCGAGAGCGTCCAGCTACTCGAAGCCTATCTTGACAGCCGTTTTCCCGTCTGGCGCGAGCACGCGAAGGCGGATACGGGCGGGCGGCAGGCTGGCGCGCCAGCTTCGGGCGCCATGACCAAGCAGGAGGCCTACGAGATCCTTGGTCTTGAAGCGGGCGCTTCCGCGGCGGATATCCGCAAGGCGCATCGCCGCCTGATGCAGCGCCTGCACCCCGATCTCGGCGGTTCCTCGTTCCTTGCGGCGCGGATCAACGAGGCCAAGGAAATTCTGCTGGACGGTCACAGGTAAACTCCCCTTCTACGCGGGTACGCCGGGCGCTAGAGCTGCGCCGCGAAACAATCGATCTTCTGCTTCTTGAGTGCGTTGCAGGCGTTCCACGCCTGGTTCTTCGAGGCGAAGCCACCGAAGCGCGCGCGGTAGTAGACGGTGCCCTTGTTCTCGAACTCCTCGATGAAGGCGTTGGCCGCGCCGAGGACGCCGGAGGCTTCCTTGCCGGTGCGCACGAGGGCGGCGAACGCCTCGGACTGCGACGGCGACGAGGCGATCTGCACCGCCCAGCCGGACATCGGCGCGGTCGAGGCCGTCTGCATCGGGTCGATGGCGTTGGAGAAGCGATCGTCGGCGGCGGCCACCGGCGTCGGGACCGGCGCAGACGGGACGGGAGCAGCCGTCGTCGGCATCGGCGCGGTGTTGCGCGGCGTCGCCGCATAGGCGGTCACGGCGGACGCCACGTCGACGGTCTCGCCGGTCGGGCGGAAGGCCGGCATCGGGATGTTGGTGCGCGGCAGGGCGACGGCGGTCGCTGCGGCGCCGGCCGACACCGCCGTGATGCCGGGCGTCAGCTTGCGCGAGGCGACCACCGGGCCGCTGTCCCGGCGCGAGGCGCGCGGCAGGTGCTCGCGGATCAGCGCCGCCATGTGGTCGTCGCGCGAGCGCCCCGACTGGCCGCCCATGACGACGGCGACGATGGAGCGTCCGTTGTCGCGCACGGACGAGACGAGGTTGAAGCCGGAAGCGCGGATATAGCCGGTCTTGATGCCGTCCACGCCCTTGACGCGGCCGAGCAGCCGGTTGTGGTTGCCGTAGCGCGCCTTGCCGAGCGTGAACGAGCGCGTCGAGAAATAGGAATAGTGCTTCGGGAAGTGCTCGCGCAGCGCGATGCCGAGAATCGCCATGTCGCGGGCGGTCGTGTACTGCTGGTTGTTCGGCAGGCCGTGCGCGTTGCGGAACTGGGTCGAGCTCATGCCGAGCTGCTTGGCCTTGGCCGTCATCATCCGGGCGAAATTGGCTTCCGAGCCACCGAGATGCTCGCCGACGGCAGTGGCGACGTCGTTGGCCGACTTGGTGACGAGCGCGAGGATGGCGTTCTCCACCGTTATCGAGGAGCCGGCGCGCAGCCCGACCTTGGACGGCGCTTCGGCCGCGGCCTTGGCCGAAATCGGGATGCGGGTGTTCTTGCTGACCTTTCCGGATTCCAGCGCCTCGAAGATGAGGTAGGTCGTCATCATCTTGGTCAGCGAGGCCGGATAGCGGCGGGCGTCGGCATTGCGCGCGAACAGCACCTGGCCTGTATTGGCGTCGATGACATAGGCGGCATAGCGCGGATTGGCCGAGGCCCGATCCGTCAGGCCGCCGAGAGCGACACCCAATGCGACAATGAGAAGGCCGGCATACCCGGCGATCCGCGAAAGAAAGCTCGCCGACGCTTTACTCGAAACCATACCTGTTACGCCCGTTTGTTACCCGAAGAAATCCGGAGCGCCCTGTCCGCACCCTGAGACCCGACGATAACGGCCGGGCCGTTACCAATCCGTTTATGGTAACCGGCCCGTTCACCATTTCGCTCAACTTCAAATTAAGAACCGGACATCGTCGGGGAGGGTGGAGAATCGCAGTTCTTGACAAATTGTGCAGTGCAACATAAATAGGGTGCAACGCATATGGAATGCGCCTCCACCCCCTATGAAAGGAACCCGTCATGGTTCAGTCGTTTGAAGACGCCGGCAAGGCCGGCAAGGAATTCCTCGACGCCGGCCTGAAGAATTTCGCCGCGATGTCGAAGAGCGCCCAGGCGCTCGCCGCCGAGGCCGCCGAATATTCGCGCAAGACGTTCGAGGACGGCGCCGCCGCGATCGAGAAGCTGACCGGCGCCCGCACGCTGGAGAAGGCGGTCGAGATCCAGACCGACTACGCCCGCCAGGCCTATGAGAGCTTCGTCGCGCAGTCGACCCGCGTCAGCGAGCTCTACGCCGAGATCGCCAAGGAAGCCTACAAGCCCTTCGAGACCGTCGTCGCCAAGGCGAAGTAACGGCCGCTTCCGCGATTCGCCGTTTCGGGCCGAAAGGCTCCGCTTCAACCCGGCCCGCCCCGTCGCGCGGCCGGGTTTTTGCTGTCCCGCGCCCCGCTAGGGACGGCCATGGGCGACAAATTCACCGGCTCACGCCGGTCCGCCATATTGTCAGCGGGAAAGAAGGGCTTACAATTCGTGCGGGAGTGCCTACATGTCGCACCCTGCGCAAGGTGTGAAGGAAGACGATGTGAAGACCGGCAGGCAAACCATGCCGAACTTTGCGGCAAGGATGCAGGGCGACGATGAACGCGGCGACGGAACTGGCCGCGGGACGGCGGTCATTACCCGCACGCAGCCCAAGACCAAGAAGCCGTCGCTCTATCGTGTCCTGATCCTCAACGACGACTACACGCCGATGGAGTTCGTGGTCCACGTCCTGGAGCGTTTCTTCCAGAAGGACCGCGAGGCTGCGACGCGCATCATGCTGCACGTCCACAACCACGGAGTGGGGGAATGCGGGGTCTATACATACGAGGTTGCCGAGACCAAGGTGGCCCAGGTGATGGATTTCGCCCGACAGCACCAGCATCCGCTACAATGCGTGATGGAAAAGAAATGAGGTTCTGAATGCCGGCATTCTCCCAAGGCCTCGAGCGGGCGCTCCATCAGGCGCTCACCTTCGCCAACGAGCGCCACCATGAATATGCGACGCTGGAGCACCTGCTTCTGGCGCTGCTCGACGACGCCGACGCGGCGGCCGTCATGCGCGCCTGCAACGTCAATCTCGACGAATTGAAGCAGATGGTCCTGACCTATATCGACACCGAACTCGACAACCTCGTCACCGGCTACGACGAGGATTCCAAGCCCACGGCCGGCTTCCAGCGCGTCATCCAGCGCGCGGTGATCCATGTCCAGTCGTCGGGGCGCGAGGAGGTCTCGGGCGCCAACGTGCTCGTCGCCATCTTCGCCGAGCGCGAGAGCCACGCCGCCTATTTCCTGCAAGAGCAGCAGATGACCCGCTACGACGCGGTCAACTACATCAGCCACGGCATCGCCAAGCGGCCGGGCGCTTCCGAGGCCCGCGCCCCGCGCGGCGCGGAGGAGGAAAGCCAGGGCCAGCAGGGCGGCGGCGAGGGCGAGGACGGCCGCAAGAAGCAGCAGGACGCGCTCACTGCCTATTGCGTCGATTTGAACGCCAAGGCGCGCGCCGGCAAGATCGACCCGCTGATCGGCCGCGACAGCGAGATCAACCGGACGATTCAGGTGCTGTGCCGCCGCTCCAAGAACAACCCGCTCTATGTCGGCGATCCCGGCGTCGGCAAGACCGCCATCGCGGAAGGGCTGGCCAAGCGTATTGTCGAGGGCGACGTGCCGGAAGTGCTGCTCGACGCCACCATCTTCGCGCTCGACATGGGCACGCTGCTCGCCGGCACCCGCTATCGCGGTGATTTCGAGGAACGGCTGAAGCAGGTCGTCAAGGAGCTCGAGGAGTTCCCCGGCGCGGTGCTGTTCATCGACGAGATCCACACGGTCATCGGCGCGGGCGCGACCTCGGGCGGGGCGATGGACGCCTCGAACCTGTTGAAGCCGGCGCTGTCGTCGGGCGCGATCCGCTGCATCGGCTCCACCACCTACAAGGAGTTCCGCCAGTTCTTCGAGAAGGACAGGGCGCTGGTGCGCCGCTTCCAGAAGATCGACGTCAACGAGCCGACCGTGCCGGACACCATCGCGATCATGAAGGGGCTGAAGCCCTATTTCGAGGACTTCCACAAGGTCAAGTACACCAACGAGGCGATCAAGGCGGCGGTGGAGCTTTCGGCCCGTTACATCAACGACCGCAAGCTGCCCGACAAGGCCATCGACGTCATCGACGAGACCGGCGCCTCGCAGATGCTGCTGCCCGAGGGCAAGCGCAAGAAGACCATCGGCATCCGTGAGATCGAGGCGACCATCGCCACCATGGCCCGCATCCCGCCGAAGACGGTCTCGGCCGACGACGAGAAGGTGCTGGCCAATCTCGAGGCCGAGCTGAAGCGCGTGGTCTACGGCCAGGACACGGCGATCACGGCGCTGTCCTCCTCGATCAAGCTGGCCCGCGCCGGCCTGCGCGAGCCGGAGAAGCCGATCGGCTGCTACCTGTTCTCCGGCCCGACCGGCGTCGGCAAGACGGAAGTGGCCAAGCAGCTTGCCGCCTCGCTCGGGGTCGAGCTGCTGCGCTTCGACATGTCGGAATATATGGAGCGCCACACCGTCTCGCGGCTGATCGGCGCGCCGCCCGGCTATGTCGGCTTCGACCAGGGCGGCCTGCTCACCGACGGCGTCGACCAGCACCCGCATTGCGTGCTCCTGCTCGACGAGGTCGAGAAGGCGCATCCGGACCTGTTCAACATCCTGTTGCAGGTCATGGACCACGGCAAGCTGACCGACCACAACGGCAAGTCCATCGACTTCCGTAACGTCATCCTGATCATGACGACCAATGCAGGCGCGTCCGACCTGCAGAGGGCGGCGATCGGCTTCGGCTCTACGAAGCGCGAGGGCGACGACATCGAGGCGATCAACCGGCTGTTCACGCCGGAGTTCCGCAACCGCCTCGACGCCATCATCCCCTTCGGCTCGCTGCCGGTCCCGGTCATCCATCAGGTGGTGCAGAAGTTCGTGCTCCAGCTCGAGGCGCAGCTCGCCGAGCGTCGCGTCACCTTCGAGCTGTCGCCGGAGGCCGTCGCCTGGCTCGCCGACAAGGGCTATGACGAGCGCATGGGCGCCCGTCCGCTCGCCCGCGTCATCCAGGAGCACATCAAGAAGCCGCTGGCCGACGAGGTGCTGTTCGGCAAGCTGAGGAAAGGCGGCACGGTCCGCGTCGGCGTCGCCACGAACGAGGCCGGCGACGAGGTGCTGAAGCTCGACGCCATCGCCGACGAGGTGCCGGTCAGGCCGAAGAAGGAAGAGCCGGAGCCGAAGCCCGTGCGGGCGAAGCCGGCGAAGAAGCCGGCGGCGAAGGCGAAGCCCAAGGCCGAGCCGAAAGCGAAGGCCGAGCGGGGACCGCAAAAGCGCAGCTCCGTGCCGCAGCTTCCGCGCAAGTAAACCAACCGTTCCGCCACGCGCGGCGGGGCCGCAAGGCCCGCCGTGCGTGGCGGCATCCACTCCGGGCGGTTCGCCGCGCATCCCTTTCGTCGCTGCGATGGCCGAACCAGAGCCCCAGATCGAGCCGGCATTCCCCGACTACCGCCACTGGTTCCTCCGCGGCGTGTGGGCGTCCTTTTCCGTTCCGCTGGTCATCCTGATGAGCGCCTTCGTCGGCTTCGCCGGGCTGGCGCGGGAGGCGGGCATCTCGCTGGCGCAGACCGTGTTCATGACCGGCATCGTCTGGGCCCTGCCGGCGAAGGTCGTTCTCCTCGGCGGTATCATGACCGGCGCGAGCCTGCCGGCCGCGGCCTTCGCCGTGGCGCTGTCGTCGGTGCGGCTGACGCCGATGGTGGTCTCCATCGTGCCCGAGCTGCGCACGGAGAGGACACGGCCGATCACCCTCTATCTCCTGTCGCATTTCGTCGCCGTCACCTCGTGGGTGCTGGCGATGGAGCATATGCGCGACGTGCCGCGCCCGATGCGCACGGCGTGGTATTGCGGCCTTGGAAGCGCCCTCGTCATCGTCAATGTCGTCGTCGTCGCGGTCGTCTATCAGGTGGCTGCAAGCCTGCCGCCGATCCTCTCGGCCGCGCTGCTGATGCTGACGCCGCTCTACTTCCTGACATCGCTCTGGGGATCGGCGCGCGAGAGCGCCAGCCACTTCGCCATGGTCTTCGGCATCGTTCTCGGGCCGGTCTTCCATGTGCTGACGCCGGGCTTCGACCTGCTTTGCGCCGGCCTCGTCGGCGGCGGGACGGCCTATCTTCTCCATCGCCTCGGCAAGCGCCGGCGCGGCAGGGGCGGCGAGGCGAGGCCATGACGTTCTCCGCCCTCGACGTCTGGTGGTGGCCCTATGTCTTCATCCTCTTCGGGGGATGGCTGACGACGGACGGCTTCCGCTTCCTCGGGGTCTATTTCGGCGGGCGCATCGCCGAGGATTCGGAGGCGCTGGTCGCCGTGCGCGCGCTGGCGACGGCGCTGGTCGCCGCCGTCATCGGCAATCTCGTCGTGTTCCCGTCCGGCGCGCTGGCCGAGGCACCGCTATGGATGCGCATCGCCTCGATCGCCATCGGCTTTGCCGGCTATCTCGCCTTGCGCCGGAGCGTCCTGCTCGGCATCCTGATCGGCGAGGCCGTCCTGCTGGCCGGCCTCTACGCCATCGGCTTCAATGGATAGCCGTCAGGACGCGGCGAGCGCGTCCCTGATCTTCTGCGCGTTGGCGGCAAGCACGCCCTGATCTTCCATCTGCCCGGTATGCGGCTTGAGGGCGACCCCCTCGAAACGCGGGATGACATGGAAGTGGAGGTGGAACACCACCTGTCCGCCGGCCTGTTCGTTGAACTGCTGCACCGTGACGCCGTCGGCCGCGAACGCCTTCATCGCCGCGCGGGCGAGCTTCTGCGTCGTCGCCATCACCGCGTTGAGGCTTTGCGCGTCGACGTCGAGGATGTTGCGCGACGGATGCTTCGGTATGACGAGGCAATGCCCGTCGCCGCGCGGCATGATGTCCATGAAGGCGAAGGTGTCGTCGTCCTCGTAGAGCTTGTGCGCCGGCAATTCGCCGCGCAGGATCCTGGCGAAGATGTTGTCGGGGTCATAGGCGGGCGCGGTCATGGGAACTCCGGGTGAGTAGGGAATAGCGAGTAGTGAATAGCGAATAGTAATTGGGGAGCCAAGCGAGGCAAAGCGCCTCTACTCACTACTCGCTATTCACTACTCCCTCCCTTCCTGAACGGCCCATGCTCCTCGAGATAATCCCCCACCGCCTCCACCTCGCGCCGCTCGCGTTCGAGATAGTCGGCGACCGCGCGGCGGAGGCCCGGATGGGCGATGTAGTGCGCCGAGCGAGTGGTGACGGGCCGGTAGCCGCGGGCCAGCTTGTGCTCGCCCTGCGCGCCGGCCTCCACCACCTTCAGCCCGTGCGCGAGGGCGAAGTCGATGGCCTGATGGTAGCAGACCTCGAAATGCAGGAACGGATGATCCTCGATGCAGCCCCAGTTGCGGCCGTAGAGCGTGTCCGAGCCGATGAAGTTGATCGCGCCGGCAACGTAGCGCCGCCCGCGCCGCGCCATGACGAGGACGATGTCGCGCGCCATCCGCTCGCCGATCAGCGAGAAGAACGCCCGGTTGAGATAGGGCCGGCCCCATTTGCGGCTGCCCGTGTCCATGTAGAAGGCGAAGAAATCGTCCCACACAGCCTCCGTCAGGTCGCTGCCGGTCAGCCAGTCGATCTCGATGCCCGGCGCCAGCGCCTCGCGCCGCTCGCGCTTCAGCGCCTTGCGCTTGCGCGAGGCGAGGGTGGCGAGAAAATCGTCGTAGCTCCGATAACCCTCGTTGAGGAAATGGAACTGGGTGTCGGTGCGGGGAAGAAACTCCGATCCCTCCAACGCCGCCATGTCCGCCGCCCCGGCGAAGGTGACATGCGCCGACGACGCCCCGATCTGCCCGGCCAGCGCCTTCAACCCTCGCGCCAGCGCTGCCCGCACTGCTGTGCCGTCCATGCCGCGCCGAACCAGCAAGCGCGGGCCGGTCGCCGGGGTGAACGGCACCGAGACCTGAAGCTTGGGATAGTAGCGCCCGCCCGCGCGCTCGAAGGCGTCGGCCCAGCCATGGTCGAAGACGTATTCGCCCTGGCTGTGGCTCTTGGCGTAGCAGGGCGCTGCCCCGACGAGAATGCCGCCCGCCGTCTCCAGCCTGAGGTGAAGGGGTTGCCAGCCGGTGCGGGCGTCCGCGCAGCCGCTTTCCTCGAGGATCGAGAGAAAATCGTGCGAAACGAACGGGTTGTATGGGCTGCCGGACTCGAAATCCGAAGCCGCTGAATCGATGCGCGAAGCGCCGTCGAGCGCCGCCCATTCCTCGGGAGAGAACGCCGCCATGCCCTGCGCGACCCGAAGGACGAAATCCCCGTCCTTCTCCGTCATGCTGTCATCGCGGCGTTTCGTCATGGCCTTGCAGATAGGTCGCGGCCCGGGCGCTGCAAGCGGCTCACGCCTCGAAGCCCTCGAAGGTCATCTGGTCGGCATGGGCGAAGGTCGCGGCCTTCGCGTGCTCGTTGCGCACCGTCCAGGTGATGACCGGCATGGCGAGCTTCTCGCGCACGAAGGCGACGAACGGGTTGGGCAGGTCGGCGACGCTGAACGAGACGAAGGAGATCGGATGCGCCAGCATCGAGAAATGCGCCTCCAGCGCCGGCTGCGTGATCTTCTCCGCCGTCAGCCCGGCCGGGATGCCGGGCGCGTCCACAGCGAAACGGCGGACCAGCCAGTGGTCGAACGACATGATCGCGGCCTTGCCATCATAGCCTGCAAGCGTCTTCGCCACCGCGGCAACGAGCCCTTCATCCTCGCCTTCGACGCCCTTCAGCTCGATGACCAGCGGCACGCGCCCGCGCACCCGCGCCAGCATCTCGGCGAGGGTGGGGATGCGGTCTTCCGTGCCGCCGATCCGGAGCTGGGTGAGCTCGGCCGCCGTCATCTCGTGGACGAAGCCGTCGCGCCCGGCGAGCCGGTTGAGCACCGAATCGTGGAACACGACCGGCACGCCGTCGGCCGAGAGATGCACGTCGCATTCGATGGCGTAGTCGTGCTCGATCGCCGCGTCGAAGGCCGACAGCGTGTTCTCCCAGCGCGTGCGGTTCAGGTCGTGATAGCCGCGATGGGCGATCGGCCGCCGCGTCAGCCAGGACAAGTCGCCCATGATGTCAGGCGAGCTCGGCGATGGCTTCGACCTCGACCGGCGCGTTGAGCGGCAGCGAGGCGGTGCCGACGGCCGCGCGGGCGTGCTTGCCCGCTTCGCCCAGCACCTCGACGAGGAAGTCGGACGCGCCGTTGGCGACGAGGTGCTGCTCGGTGAAATCGGGCGTCGAGGCGACGAAAACCGTGATCTTGACCAGCCGCGCGATCTTTTCGAGGTCGCCCGTCGCGGCCTGGAGCTGGGCCAGCACGTTGATGGCGCAGTATTTCGCCGCTTCCTTGCCGGCCGCCACGTCGAGCTCGCGGCCGAGCAGGCCGGTGGCGACGAGCTTGCCCTGATCGAGGGGAAGCTGGCCCGACGTCAGGATCAGCTTGCCGGCCTGCGCGAAGGGAACGTAGTTGGCGGCGGGCGCCGGGGCGGCGGGCAGCGTGACGCCGAGCGCGGCGAGGCGATTTTTGATTGTGTCGGCCATGGTCTATTCCTTATGCTGATGCGCGCGGGAAAAGACCGCGCGGCTACGCCTTGCTTCTGCCACGAATGCTCGCCGTGGTGAATAGCGCCCCCGGCGAATAGTGCCCGGCCAGGCCCTTGGCCAAGAGTGAATGCGGTTTGCCGCATGGAGACCCGATGAAGATGCGCGCCGCGCTTGCTGCCAATCTCGTTCTCGCCGCCTCGCTGGCGTCCCCCTTCGCCGCCACCGCGGCCGAGGCGGGCGCGGTGACGCTGGTGCCTCACCGCGCCGTCTACGACCTCGCGCTCGACAACGCCACCGACCGCTCGGGCATCACCGGCCTTTCGGGGCGCATGGTCTACGAGTTCGCCGGCTCGCCCTGCGACGGCTATACGGTGACGTTCCGTTTCGTCACCCGCATCGACACGGAAGACACCTCGCGCCTGACCGACCAGCAGACCACGACCTATGAGGACGGGGAGGGCGCGAGCTTCAACTTCGTCACCCGCTCCTTCGTCGACGAGGCGCTGGAGACCGAGCTGCGCGGCTCGGCCCGCCTCGAGCACGACGAGATGCTCGTCTCGCTGGAAAAGCCCGAGAAGCAGGACGTGACGCTGGAGGCGGCGCAGTTTCCCACCCGGCACCTGAAGGACCTGCTGTCACGGGCGCGGAGCGGCGAGACCTTCTACGAAGCCGCGCTGTTCGACGGCTCGGAGGACGCCGACAAGGTGATGACCACCACCGTCATCATCGGCAAGCCGGCGAAGGCGAATGCGGCCGACCCCGAGCTGAAGGCGATGGGCGATCTCGCCGGCGCGTCGTTCTGGCCGGTGGACATGGCCTATTTCGACCTCGCCGACGGCGGCGCGGACGGCGAGGAGCTGCCGACCTACCGCATCAGCTTCAAGCTCTACGAGAACGGCATGACGCGCGACCTCGTCATGGATTACGGCACCTTCTCCATGACCGGCACGCTGGTCGACCTCGCCACCTTCGACGCGCCGGACAACTGCACGCAGTAGGCTTTTTCGCCGCGCGGGGGTGCACGGTTGCCTTTTGCGGCCATACCCTCTATATGCGCGCTCATTCCACACACGGGCTTAAGGTCTGCGTCCGGGAGAAATCCGGGCCGAACCTCCGGTGGCGGCGGGGCATCGCGCCCTTTCCGTCGTTGGCCCGTGGAGGCAAACCGGAAAGGAAGAAACGAATGGCTCTGCCTGATTTCAGCATGCGCCAGCTTCTCGAAGCTGGTGTTCACTTCGGCCACCAGACCCACCGCTGGAACCCGAAGATGGCGCCCTACATCTTCGGCGCCCGCAACAACATCCACATCATCGACCTGTCGCAGAGCGTGCCGCTGCTGCACCAGGCGCTCAAGCAGGTGTCCGACACCGTCGCCCGCGGCGGGCGCGTGCTCTTCGTCGGCACCAAGCGCCAGGCCTCCGACATCGTCGCCGAATCGGCGCGCCGCTCGGCCCAGTACTACGTCAACTCGCGCTGGCTCGGCGGCATGCTGACCAACTGGAAGACGATCTCGAACTCGATCTCGCGCCTGCGCAAGCTCGACGAGCTGCTGGCCGGAGAGGCCCAGGGCTTCACCAAGAAGGAGCGCCTGAACCTCGAGCGCGAGCGCGAGAAGCTCGACAAGGCCCTCGGCGGCATCAAGGACATGGGCTCGACGCCGGACCTGATGTTCGTCATCGACACCAACAAGGAAGCGATCGCCATCCAGGAGGCCAAGCGCCTCGGCATCCCGGTCGTCGCCGTCGTCGATTCGAACTGCGATCCCGACCGCGTCGATTTCCCGATCCCCGGCAACGATGACGCGGCCCGCGCCATCCAGCTCTATTGCGACCTGATCTCGCGCGCCGCCCTCGACGGCATCGCCCGCCAGCAGGGCGCGCTCGGCGTCGACATCGGCGCCGCGGCCGAGGCCCCGGTCGAGCCGGTGCTCGGCGAGGACGCCGGCGAGAGCAAGGACGCCTGATCCCGCTCCGGTCACAGCCGTGTGACCGACACCATGCAAGCAAGGCGGGCGCACCTGGACATTCCCATCCCGGTGCGCCGCTCCTTTTGAAGAAGACGGATTTGAAGAGGCGACAATGAGCATTTCTGCTGCACAGGTCAAACAACTGCGCGACATGACCGGCGCGGGCATGATGGACTGCAAGGCCGCGCTGGCCGAGACCAATGGCGACATCGACGCCGCCGTGGACTGGCTGCGCAAGAAGGGCATCGCCAAGGCCGACAAGAAGGCCGGCCGCACCGCCGCCGAAGGCCTGATCGGCGTTGCCGCCGACGGCACGAGCGCCGTGGTGGTCGAGGTCAATTCCGAGACCGATTTCGTCGCCCGCAACGAGGCCTTCCAGGATCTGGTGCGCTCCGTGGCTGAGGTCGCGTTGGGCACCGACGGCACGCGCGACGCGGTCGGCGCCGCCACCTATCCGACCGCCGGCAAGCCGGTCGACGAGGCGATCAAGGACGCCGTCGCCACCATCGGCGAGAACATGAGCCTGCGCCGCTCGGCGAAGCTCACGGTTCCGGCCGGCGTCGTCGCCACCTACATCCACAACGCCGCCGCCGACGGCCTCGGCAAGATCGGCGTGCTCGTCGCCGTCGAGACGACGGGCGACGCGGAAGCCGCGCGCGCCTTCGCGCGCCAGGTGGCGATGCATGTCGCGGCCACCAGCCCGCTGGCGCTGACCCCGGAAGAGGTCGACCCGGCGGCCGTCGCCCGCGAGAAGGAGATCTTCGCCGCGCAGGCCCGCGAGTCGGGCAAGCCGGAGAACATCATCGAGAAGATGGTCGAAGGCCGCATGCGCAAGTTCTTCGAGGAAGTCGTGCTCCTGAAGCAGGCTTTCGTCATGAACCCGGACCTGACCGTCGAGGCGGCGCTCAAGGCCGCCGAGAAGGACATCGGCGCACCGGCGAAGCTCGCGGGCTTCGTGCGCTTCGCGCTGGGCGAGGGCGTCGAGAAGGAAGAGAGCGATTTCGCCGCGGAAGTCGCGGCGGCCGTCAAGAGCTGATAGCGCCTCGACCTTCCACCAATCGAACGCAGGGCGCCGCGTGACATCGCGGCGCCCTTCGTGTATCGCCTGACCGCGTATCCCGGGGAAGAGGAAGATCCATGACGTCCAGGCCAGCCTACCGCCGTGTCCTTCTCAAAGCGTCCGGCGAGGCGCTGATGGGCGAGCAGGGATTCGGCATCGACGTCTCCGTCGCCGACCGCATCGCTGCGGACGTCGCCGAGGCGCGCGCCATGGGCGTCGAGGTCGGCATCGTCATCGGCGGCGGCAACATTTTTCGCGGGGTCGCCGTGGCCTCGGCCGGTGGCGACCGCGTCACCGGCGACCACATGGGCATGCTGGCCACCGTCATCAACTCGCTGGCGCTGCGCACCTCGCTGGTCAAGCTCGGCATCGACACGGTCGTCCTGTCGGCCATCGCCATGCCGGAGCTGTGCGAGAGCTTCTCGCAGCGTCAGGCCACCGCCTACATGGACCAGGGCAAGGTGGTGATCTTCGCCGGCGGCACCGGCAATCCCTTCTTCACCACGGATTCGGCGGCGGCGCTGCGCGCGGCCGAGATCGGCGCCGACGCGCTGTTCAAGGGAACGCAGGTCGACGGCGTCTACACCGCCGATCCCAAGCGCGACCCCACGGCCCGCCGCTACGAGCGCATCACCCATGACGAGGTGATCCGCGGCGGCCTCGCGATCATGGATACGGCCGCAATTGCACTTGCGCGCGAGAACAACATCCCGATAATCGTCTTCTCGATTCATGAGAAGGGCGGTTTCGGCGCCATTCTGCGGGGCGAGGGCCGCGGCACCGTCGTCAGCGACGCCTGAGGCGACGCCCGGACGCAACCGGAACTGGCGCGAACAGCAAGCAAGGATGCCGGCCTGCCGGCAGCGGAGAGTCGAATGAGCAGCACCGGAGTCGATTTCAAGGATTTGCAGCGGCGCATGGACGGCGCGATTTCCGCCTTCAAGCACGATCTGGCCTCGCTGCGCACGGGCCGCGCCTCGGCGAACCTGCTCGACCCGATCCAGGTCCAGGCCTATGGCTCGCCGATGCCCATCTCCCAGGTGGCGACGGTCAGCGTGCCGGAGTCGCGCATGCTGTCCGTCTCGGTCTGGGACAAGCAGCTCGTCGGCGCGGTCGACCGCGCGATCCGCGAATCCAACCTCGGCTTCAACCCGATCGTCGACGGCACGACGCTGCGCATCCCGCTGCCCGAGCTCAACGAGCAGCGCCGCAAGGAGCTGGTCAAGATCGCCCATCAGTATGCCGAGCAGGCCAAGGTTGCCGTGCGCCATGTCCGCCGCGACGGCATCGACCACGCCAAGAAGGCGGAGAAGGACGGCGACATCAGCCAGGATGACGCCCGCGTCCAGAACGAGAAGGTCCAGAAGGCGACCGACGACACGATTTCCGCGATCGACAGCCTGCTGGCCGAGAAGGAAGCGGAAATCCTGCAGGTTTGAGCGCGGCGCGCCGCGAAACCCGGTATCGGCGCGCCGGCATGGGTTCTCCTGAAAGGGGCCGCATCGTGAAGCCTGCCCATATCGCTATCATCATGGACGGCAACGGCCGTTGGGCCAAGGCGCGCGGGCTGCCGCGCGCCGCCGGCCATCGCGCCGGGGTCGAGGCATTGCGCCGCACCGTGCGCGCCGCCGGCGATTTCGGCATCGACTGGCTGACCGTCTATGCGTTCTCGTCGGAGAACTGGTCGCGGCCGAAGGCCGAGGTCAGCGACCTGATGGGCCTGCTCAAGACCTTCATCCGCCGCGATCTCGCCGAGCTGCATCAGTCCGGCGTCCGGGTGCGGATGATCGGCGCGCGCGAGGGCCTGTCGCCGGATATCCGCGCGCTGGTCGAGGAAGCCGAGACGCTGACGGCGGCCAACCGCGCGATGAACCTCGTCATCGCCTTCAACTATGGCGGCCGCGACGAGATCGCCCGCGCCGCGCAGCAGGTGGCGGAGGCCGTCGCCGCCGGCACGCTCGACCCGGCCGAGATCACGCCCGAGGCGTTCGCCCAGTTCCTCGACACGCGCCTGATCCCCGATCCCGACCTCGTCATCAGGACCAGCGGCGAGCAGCGCCTGTCCAACTTCCTGCCGTGGCAGAGCGCCTATTCCGAGCTCGTCTTCATGCCGTGCTACTGGCCCGATTTCGGCCCTGCCGAGCTCGACGAGGCGATCAAGCGGTTTTCCGAGCGGGAAAGACGGTTCGGCGGCGTGGTCGCCCGCACGGTCGCGTCATGAGTGGCGGGCAGGCGAGCAACCTCCAGCAGCGCGTTATCTCGGGCGCCGTGCTCATCGTCGTCGCGCTGGCGCTGACATGGGCCGGCGGCGTCTGGTATCGCCTGCTCGCGGCGGCGATCTCCGGGGCGGTGCTCTACGAATGGCTCGCGATGACCGCCCGCTCCGAAAAGCCCTCGAACCGCTGGCTGGCCATCGGCCTCATCGCCGTCCTCCTCATCCTGCTCGTCACCGGCGCGTCGATCTCGTTCCTGTCGATGGCGCTCGTCGGGGCCATCGTCGTCACCGGTGCGCATGCGGCCCGCTTCGAGGCCGGCGTCTGGCCCACCCTCGGCCTTGCCTATGCCGGGCTGCTCGGCATTGCGCTTTCGGCGCTGCGCGGGGCCGATGCCGCCGGCCTGTCGGCGACGCTGTTCCTGTTCGCGGTGGTTTGGGCGACCGACATCCTCGCCTATTTCGTCGGCCGGGCCGTCGGCGGGCCGAAGCTCGCGCCCGCCATCTCGCCGGGCAAGACATGGAGCGGCGCGGCCGGCGGCACGGTCGCGGCGGTTCTCGCCGGTATCTTCGTCGCCGGCCAGCTCGGCTCGCCGCTCGGCTGGGCCGCGCTGCTTGCGCTGACGCTTGTCCTTTCGGTCGTCTCGCAGGGCGGCGACCTCTTCGAATCCTGGATCAAGCGGCGGTTCGGCGCCAAGGATTCGAGTCAGCTCATTCCCGGCCATGGCGGCGTGATGGACAGGGTCGACGGGCTGGCCACGGCCGCCTTCGCGCTGTTCCTTCTCGGCGCGGCCATCGCCGGGCCAAACGCGCCGGCAAGCGCGTTCTTCGGCCATTGACAGGAAGGCGTACACCCCGGTCGCGGGTCGGCAAATGAGAGGAGGCTTCGATGACGGAGCAAGGTAAAGTGGCGAGCTGGCGCATCATCCTCGCCTTTTTTCTCGACGCGATAACCGCCTTCTTCGTGGCGGGCCTGCTGGTCGGCGTTGTATTCGGTGGCCTCACCGGGAACGGTTTTCAGCTGGAAGGCTGGAGGGCACTGCTGGCCTTCGCGCTCATCGTCGCCTATTTCGTCGTCTTCAACAGGTTTCTCGGCGGAACGATCTGGAAGCGCATCCTGCGCGCCGTACGCTGACGGCACCCCGTACAGCCGTCCCATGATCTGCCGTTGCGGATTTGGTCAGGCTCGGACACGGAATTGCCGGTATTGGGTTTGATGTCAGCGCATTGCCGGCGCCGAGGGACGGACAGGGATCACAGTGGCGGAATTCGCGAGCACCTTCTTCAGTTTCGAAAACATCGTCTTCACGACGATCATTCCCTTCCTGTTCGTGCTGACGATCGTCGTCTTCGTGCATGAGATGGGCCACTACCTCGTCGGCCGCTGGTGCGGCATCGGCGTGCGCGAGTTCTCCGTCGGCTTCGGTCCCGAGCTCGTCGGCTTCAACGATCGTCGCGGCACGCGCTGGAAGCTGTCCGCCATCCCGCTCGGCGGCTACGTCAAGTTCGTCGGCGACATGAGCGTGACCAGCGATCCTTCGTCACAGGAGGACCAGGGGCTGAGCGCGCAGGAGCGTCGCACGGCTTTCCACCTCCAGCCCGTCTGGAAGCGCGCCGCCACCGTCTTCGCCGGTCCCGCCTTCAATTTCCTCCTCACCATCGCCGTCTTCGCGGTGATGTTCTCGATCTACGGGCGCACGATCTCCGAGCCGATGGTGGCCGAGGTGCGCGCCGGGTCTCCGGCCGAGGCGGCCGGTTTCCTGCCGGGCGACCGCTTCGTCACGGTCGACGGGCGGCGCGTCCATACCTTCGGCGATGTGCAGCGGCTGGTCTCCGGCCGCGCCGGCGACCCGATCGTCTTCGTCATGGCGCGCGGCGAGGGTGAAGTGACCCTGACCGCGACGCCGGAGCTGGTCGAGCAGAGCGACGCGCTCGGCAACACCATCCGCATCGGCGTCATCGGCGTCGTCAACAACGAGGAGCTGGGCCAGCCGCGCCATATCGAGTACGGGCCGGTCGAATCGGTGACGGAAGCGGTCATGGAGACCGGCCACATCATCGCCCGCACCGGCCAGTTCCTCCAGCGCTTCGTTTCGGGGCGGGAGGACCGCTGCCAGCTCGGCGGGCCGGTGCGCATCGCCGACATGGCCGGCAAGGCCGCCTCGCTCGGCTTCGAATGGCTGGTGCAGCTCGTCGCCATCCTGTCGGTGGGCATCGGCTTCCTCAATCTGCTGCCGATTCCCCCGCTCGACGGCGGGCATCTCGCCTTCTACGGGGTCGAGGCGGTGATGCGCCGGCCCGTATCGGAACGGATCATGGAGCTTTTCTACAGGGTGGGCATGCTGGCCGTGCTCGCCTTCATGGCCTTCGTCTTCTGGAACGACCTGTTCGGATGCTGAAGGAGCGCACTATCCGCCGGGCAGGTGGCGTTGACCGGTCATTTACCATAGAACGGCGCAGACGTGACGCGAATGTCACGCCGCGCATTTTAGTAAACGCATGTTAACCCGGAGCCTTGCTTGTAGGGAAAATCCGGGTAATACGGTAGGCGGACTGACCGCGTCGCCCGGTCTTCTCGCCGTGGGGACTACGAGAATAAAAGGTTTCAAAGCCCAATGAAGGCAGTTTCCAGTTTCATGAGCGCCGTTTCGGCGGTGGCTCTTTCGGCCGGCCTCGTGGTTTCCGGCGCGACCGCTCTGCAATTCGCCAGCGTCAGCGTGGCAGAGGCGGCGGTCGTCAGCTCGATCGAGGTTCGCGGCAATCGGCGCGTCGATGCCGAAACGATTCGCAGCAATGTCGGTATCCGTCCGGGCCAGAACTTCGGCGCCGGCGACATCGACGAGGCGGTGAAGCGGTTGTTCTCGACCGGTCTGTTCTCCGACGTGCGCATCAACCAGGTCGGCTCGACGCTCGTCGTCAGCGTCGAGGAATATGCGATCGTCAACCAGGTGCTGTTCCAGGGCAACAAGAAGATCAAGGACGCCGATCTCGTCCGCCAGATCCAGCTTCAGCCCCGCAACGCGTTCTCCGATTCGCTGCTTGCCGCGGACGTGGAGACGATTCGCCAGGCCTACGCCCGCATCGGGCGCGACGACGCCGCCGTTTCCTCGCAGGTCGTCGACCTCGGTGACGGCCGCGTCAACGTGGTCTTCGACATCCAGGAAGGCAGCCGCACCAAGATCGCGGACATCGCGTTCGAGGGCAACGACGCCTATTCCGACTCGCGCCTGCGCGACGTCATCGCCACCAAGCGCTCGGGCCTCCTGTCCTTCCTGTCGCGCAACGACGTCTATGACGAGGACCGCCTGCGCGCCGACGAGGAGCTGCTGCGCCGGTTCTACTACAATCGCGGCTATGCTGACTTCCGCGTCATCTCGTCCAACGCCGAGTTCGACGACGCCAAGAACAGCTATCGCGTCGTCTTCACCATCGACGAGGGGCAGCGCTATCGCTTCGGCTCGATCGAGGTCGAGAGCACCGTCGCCGGTCTCGACGGCGAGGCGCTGAAGGGCTCGATCAAGACCAAGGAAGGCAACCACTACAGCGCCAAGGCCGTCGAGGACACGCTGGTCGCGCTGAACGAGCAGGCCGCCGGCCTCGGCTACGCCTTCGCGCAGGTCACGCCGCGCGGCGACCGCAATTTCGAGAACCAGACGATCTCGGTGGTCTATTCGATCGACCAGGGACCGCGCGCCTATATCGAACGCATCGAGATCCGCGGCAATGCGCGCACGCGCGACTATGTCATTCGCCGCGAGTTCGACATCAGCGAAGGCGACGCATTTAACCAGGCGCTCATCCAGCGCGCGAAGCGACGCCTGGAACGCCTTGATTATTTTGAAACCGTCAACATCGCGACCGCGCCCGGTTCCGAGGCGGATCAGGTCGTGCTGGTCATCGACGTGGTCGAGAAATCCACGGGCGAGCTGTCGATCGGCGGTGGCTATTCGACGGGCGGCCAGAACAGGGGCTTCTCGGTCGAGGGCTCCATAGCGGAGCGCAACTTCCTCGGTCGCGGCCAGGCCATCCGGTTCTCGGCCGGCGGCGGCAAGGACTCGCGCAACTACCAGTTCTCGTTCACCGAGCCGTACTTCCTCGGCCGCCGCATCAGCGCCGGCTTCGACATCTACCGCAACACGGCCGAGTACGACGATTACAAGACCCAGTTGACGGGCGGCACCGTGCGCTTCGGCCTGCCGATCACGCAGGCCCTGACGGCGCAGGTTGCGTACAACCTGACTCAGGAGAAGTACGAGTACACCGACCGCTGCGATGATAACACCCCGCGTAACGGTATACTTGATCCTGGCGAGTGCGGTTCTGATGCTCTCAATCCTGACTACAGAAGAACTGCTCGCATCTCCCGTTATCTTCAGCACGCAATTGAAGAGCAGAGCCCGTGGGTGAAGTCGTCGGTGAGCGGCACGTTGCTCTACAATACCATCGACGACATGAAGAACCCGCGTAGCGGCATCTATGCCAACCTGACACTCGAGGCCGCTGGTCTCGGCGGCGACGCGCAGTGGGTCAAGCTTTCGGGCCGCGGTTCCTATTACAAGACCCTGTCCGACGAGATGGATTTGGTTGGCATGCTTTCCCTTGGCGGCGGTCATATCGAGAGTTTCGGCAGCGAGGGGCTGCGGGTCTTCGACCATTTCCAGAGCAACGACCGCATCATTCGCGGCTTCAAGCACAACGGCATCGGTCCGTTCGATCCCGATGCAAGGGGACGTGAAAGCCGGCATCTCGGCGGCACGACTTATTTCCACGGTTCGGCCGAGGTCCAGTTCCCGTTCCCGGTTCTGTCCGAAGGCATCGGCCTGCGTGGCGCGGTCTTCGCCGATGCCGCCACCCTCTACGGCAGCGACCTGAGGGGGCTTGGTGCTGTTGCCGGAACCGATATGGAGTGGCGCGCGTCCGTCGGCGCCTCCATCATCTGGGCTTCGCCCTTCGGGCCGCTGCGCGTCGACTACGCGGTTCCGGTTGCAAAGGAAGACAGCGACCGGGTTCAGAACTTCAACTTCGGCGTCTCGACCCGCTTCTAGCAATCGGGTAGCGCGCTTCCGGGCCTCGTTCGAGGCCCGGAAGAGAAGGCTTGCATGAGCGATCCGGTATTCTTTGCGCCGTCGCGCCGTTTCAATGCTGACGAAGTGGCGGCATTGACCGGCGCGACGCTTCTGAACCCAGACTATGCCAGCAACGAGATCGTGACCCTTGCCCAGGCCGATCACGGCGGCAAGGGCGCGCTCGTCTTCGTCGACGGCAAGCGCAACGCCGGCATGCTCGCCGGCATCGAGGCCTCGGTGCTTCTGTGCTCGCAGGACGTGGCCGAGCTCGCGCCGGCAGGCGTCGCCGTCATCGTCTCGAAGCATCCGCATCGCGATTTCTCGATGATCGGGCGGCTGATGTTCCCGGCGGCGAGCCGGCCGGGCGCGATGACCGGCGAAACCGGCATTTCCCCTGCCGCCCACATTCACCCCTCCGCGCTCGTCGAGGCGGGCGCGGTCGTCGAGGCCGGCGCGGTCGTCGGCCCCGAGGCGCAGGTCGGCGAGGGCACGATCGTCGGCCCCAACGCCGTCATCGGACCGTCGTGCCGCATCGGGCGCGACGGCCATGTCGGGGCGGGCGCGACGATCCAGCATGCGCTTCTCGGCAACCGCGTCGTCGTCCACCCCGGCGCGCGCATCGGTCAGGACGGCTTCGGCTACGTCCCGGGCGCGGCCGGCCTCGAAAAGGTGCCTCAGCTCGGCCGCGTCGTCATCCAGGACGATGTCGAGATCGGCGCCAACGCCGCCATCGACCGCGGCGCCTTGTCCGACACGGTGATCGGCGAGGGGACGAAGATAGATAATCTGGTCCAGATCGCCCATAATGTGCAGATCGGGCGCTTCTGCGTGCTTGCCGCGCATTGCGGCATCTCGGGCTCGGTGACCATCGGCGACGGGGCGATGCTCGGCGGGCGGGCGGGCATCGCCGACCACCTTACCATCGGCGCGGGGGCGCAGATCGCCGCCGCCAGCGGCGTGATGACCGACGTGCCCGCCGGCGAGCGCTGGGGCGGCGTGCCGGCGCAGCCGATGAAGCAGACCATGCGCCAGATCGCCATGCTGCGCGCGATGACCGGCAGGAACAGGGGCGAGACCAAGAAGGCAGGACGCGATGGCTGAACAGGCGGCGGCGCTCGAAAGCGTCGATATTCTCGGGCTTCTGCGGCTCCTGCCGCATCGTTATCCGTTTCTCCTCGTCGACCGGATCGTCGACATAGACGGCGACAATTCCGCCGTCGGCATCAAGAACGTCACCTTCAACGAGCCGCATTTCCAGGGCCATTTCCCCGGGCAGCCGGTGATGCCGGGCGTCCTCATCGTCGAGGCGATGGCGCAGACCGCGGGCGCGATCTGCATCCGCTCGACCGGCGAGGACAAGCCTTCGCTCGTCTATTTCATGACCATCGACAACGCCAAGTTCCGCCGGCCGGTCGTGCCGGGCGACAGGCTGGAAATCCATGTCCGCAAGCTGAAGCAGCGCGGCAACATCTGGCGGTTCGCCTGCGAGGCGCTGGTCGACGGCGCCAAGGCCGCCGAGGCCGAGATCTCGGCGATGATGTCGCCGAAGCCGGCCGCCTGAAGGGAACAGAAATGAGCGGAACCGTCATCCATCCGAGTGCGGTGGTCGAGCCGGGCGCCAAACTCGGCGTCGATGTCGAGATCGGGCCGCTCTGCTATGTCGGTTCCGGCGCGGTGCTGGGCGACCGCGTCCGGCTCGCCAACCAGGTCTCCGTCATCGGCGACACCACCATCGGTGCCGGCACGCAGGTCCAGGCCTTTGCCGCGCTCGGCGGCCTGCCGCAGGACAGGAAGCACAAGGGCGGCCCCTCGACGCTGACCATCGGCGAGAACTGCGACATCCGCGAATCCGTCACCATGCATCGTGGCACCGATTATGGCCGCGCCGCCACGGTCGTCGGCAACAACGGCTTCTTCCTCGCCTATTCGCACGTCGCCCACGATTGCATCGTCGGCGACAACGTCACGCTGACGCATGCCTCCACCCTCGGCGGCCATTGCGAGGTCGGCGACGGCGCCATCATCGGCGGCCATGCCGCCGTGCACCAGTTCGTGCGCATCGGCCACCACGCTTTCATCGCCGGCATGGCCGCCGTGGTCGGCGACGTGATCCCCTACGGCATGGCGATGGGCGACCGGGCGCGGCTGCGCGGCTTCAACATCATCGGCCTCAAGCGGTCGGGGATGAGCCGCAGCGAGCTCGGCACGATGCGCGCCGCCTATCGCATGCTGTTCTCGCCCGACATGACCGTGGCCGAGAACGCGGAGGAGGTCCGCAAGGCCTTCGCCGATTCCGCGGCGGTGATGGACATCCTCGATTTCCTGACCAGCCGCGGCAAGCGGCACTTCACCGTGCCGGCGCTCGACGACCGTGGCGAAGATGCCGGCGATGGCGGGGATTGAACCATCGACCGCCGCCGATGAGGCCGGTGAGGGGCGCATCGCCGTCATAGCCGGCGGAGGCACGCTGCCCGTCGCCGTGGTCCGCACCTTGCTCGCCAGAGGGCACGCGCCGCTCGTCGCCGTGGTCGAGGGCGAGGCCGACGACGCCGACTATGAAGGCGCAGACCGTTTCTCCGTTTCCGTCGAGGATTTCGGGCCGCTGCTGTCGCGCCTGCGCAAGGAACGCGTCGGTCGGGTCGTGCTCGCCGGCCTCATCGAGCGCCGGCCGCGCCTTCTTTCCGTCCGCTGGTCGCTCAGGCTGCTGGCCGGCCTGCCGCGCGCCGCCGCAGGCCTGCTGAGCGGCGACGACGGCCTCCTGCGCGCCGTCATCGGCATGATGGAGGCCAACGGCATCGCGGTCGTCGGCGCGCACGAGATCGTGCCCGACCTGCTGACGCCGGAAGGAGTGATGACGCGGATAAAGCCATCCGCGTCCGACCGGCGCGACATCGAGGCGGCGGCAACGGCCGCGCGCGCCATCGGCAGGCTCGACATCGGCCAGGCGGCGATCGCCATCGGTGGCCGCACTGTTGCGCTCGAGGGCATAGAGGGGACGGACGGGCTTCTGGCGCGCACCGCGCAGATGCGCGGCCACGGCCGACTGGCCGGCAAGGCCGGCGGCGTTCTCGTCAAGTGCTGCAAGCCGCAGCAGGACCGGCGCGCCGACCTGCCGGCGATAGGGCCGCAGACGGTTCAAGGCGCGAAGGCCGCGGGGCTCGCCGGCATCGCGCTCGACGCCGGGGCCTCGTTCATCCTCGATTTTTCGCAGACCGTCGCGCTCGCCGACCGCGAAGGGCTGTTCGTCGTCGGCCTGAAGCCGGAGGCCGGTGCATGAACGCGGCGCGCCCCCTGCGGATCGGCGTCGTCGCCGGCGAGGAATCGGGCGACCTGCTCGCCGCCGACCTCGTCGCCGCGCTGTCCCGCCGGACGGGGCGGCCGGTCGAGCTCGTCGGCGTCGGCGGCCGCCATCTCGCCGCGCTGGGCCTGGAGCCGCTGTTCGACGGCTCGGAGATCGCCCTGATGGGCATCACCGCCGTGCTGCGCGACCTGCCGCGGCTGATGCGGCGGATCGGCCAGACCGCCGCCGCCATCGCCGAGGCGCGGCCGGATTGCCTCATCACCGTCGACAGCCCGGATTTTTCGCTGAGGGTGACGAAGAAGGTGCGCGCCGCCGCGCCCGGCATCCCGATCGTCCATTATGTCTGCCCCAGCGTCTGGGCCTGGCGGCCCGGCCGGGCGGCGGCGATGGCAACCCATGTCGACAAGGTGCTGTGCGTGCTGCCGTTCGAGCCCGAGGCGCTTCAGCGTCTCGACGGCCCCGAGGGCGTCTATGTCGGCCATCGGCTGACGACGCATCCGGGCGTTCTCGCCGCGCGGGCGGCGCAGGCGGCCCGGCCCGCCGGCGCGCGGGACGCGCCGCGTCGGCTGCTCGTGCTTCCCGGCTCGCGGCGCAGCGAGGTGCGCCGGCTGCTCGGCCCGTTCGGCGAGACGCTGTGCGCCCTCGGCCAACGCGGCAACACATTCGAGGTGATCGTCCCGACCGTGCCGCATGTCGCCGGCCTGGTCGAGGAAGCGGTGGCCGACTGGCCGGTGCGCACGCGCGTCGTCACCGGCGAGGAGGGCAAGTGGCAGGCCTTCGGCGAAGCCGACGCCGCGCTCGCCGCCTCCGGCACCGTCTCGCTGGAGCTTGCGCTGTGCGGCGTGCCGATGGTGTCGTGCTACCGCACGGACTGGATACTGTCGGCCATCATGCGCCTCGTCACCGTCTGGTCCGCGTCGCTGCCGAACCTGATCGCCGACTGGCCCGTCGTGCCGGAGGCCTACAACGAGTATCTGCGGCCGGCCTATCTCGCCCGGCTGATCGAACAGCTATGGGCCGCGACGCCGGCGCGCGCGGCGCAGGTGGACGGCCTCGCCCAGGTGGCCGCGCGGATGACGACCGAACGCCCGGCCGGCGACCTCGCCGCCGAAGCGGTGCTGTCGCTGATCGAGAATGCTCATACTCCGCTTTAGGAAAACGTCGCAGCAACAGGATTGGGAAAGAAAAAGGGCGCTTCGAGCGCCCTTTCCTGTCCGGATGCGAATGCCGCTCAGCGCTTGGCGATCGGCACGTAGTCGCGCGGCGGGTGGCCGGTGTAGAGCTGGCGCGGACGGCCGATCTTCTGGCTCGGGTCCTCGATCATCTCCTTCCACTGCGCGATCCAGCCGACGGTGCGGGCCAGCGCGAACAGCACGGTGAACATGGTGGTCGGGAAGCCGAGCGCCTTCAGCGTGATGCCGGAATAGAAGTCGATGTTCGGGTAGAGCTTCTTCTCGATGAAGTACTCATCGGTCAGCGCGATGCGCTCCAGCTCCATCGCGACGTCCAGCAGCGGGTCGTCCTTGATGCCGAGCTCGCCCAGCACCTCATGCGTGGTCTGCTGCATGATCTTGGCGCGCGGGTCGTAGTTCTTGTAGACGCGGTGGCCGAAGCCCATCAGGCGGAACGGGTCGTTCTTGTCCTTGGCGCGGGCGACGAATTCGGGGATGCGGTCGACCGAGCCGATCTCGGCCAGCATGTTCAGCGCCGCCTCGTTGGCACCGCCATGCGCAGGGCCCCACAGGCAGGCGATGCCGGCGGCGATGCAGGCGAACGGGTTGGCCCCGGACGAGCCGGCCAGGCGCACCGTCGAGGTCGAGGCGTTCTGCTCGTGGTCGGCGTGGAGAATGAAGATGCGCTCCATGGCGCGGGCGAGCACGGGGTTGGCCTTGTACTCGTCGCACGGCACCGCGAAGCACATATGCAGGAAGTTGGCGGCGTAGTTGAGGTCGTTCTTCGGATAGATGAAGGGTTGGCCGATATGGTACTTGTAGGCCATGGCGGCGATGGTCGGCATCTTGGCGATCAGCCGGATCGAGGCGACCATGCGCTGGTGCGGGTCGGAAATGTCGATCGAGTCGTGATAGAACGCCGACAGCGCGCCGACGACGCCGCACATCACCGCCATCGGGTGCGCGTCGCGGCGGAAGCCGGAGAAGAATTTCGACATCTGCTCGTGCACCATGGTGTGGTGCGTGACGCGGTAGTCGAAATCGTCCTTCTGCGACTTGGTCGGCAGCTCGCCATAGAGCAGCAGGTAGCAGACCTCGAGGAAATCGCCGTGCTCGGCAAGCTGCTCGATCGGGTAGCCGCGGTGCAGCAGCATGCCCTCGTCGCCGTCGATATAGGTGATCTTCGACTCGCAGCTCGCGGTCGAGGTGAAGCCGGGATCGTAGGTGAAGGCGCCGGTGGTGGAGTAGAGCGCGCTGATGTCGATGACATCCGGCCCGACCGACCCTTTTCGGACCTTGAATTCTTGGGTCTTGCCGTCGAAATCAAGCTTTGCGGTCGAACTGCTCATCACCATCACCTCTTAATTCAGGGCGCCCCGCCTCATTGCCAATCCCGTGGGCCAATCCATTGGATTAAATAGGCAACCAACTCCCGATTGCGCGCCCTTGCTATCCGATTTGCAGGGGCCTGCCAAGCGATTCCGCAATTGCGCTTCGGCGTTGCACCATAGGGTGGAAACGCCGCCGCCTCACGCCGCCTGGTCGCGCAGGCGGGCGAGGGTTTCGTCGCGCCCGAGGACCGCGATCACGTCGAAAACGCCGGGCGAGGTCGAGCGGCCGGTCAGCGCCGCGCGCAGCGGCTGCGCCACCTTGCCGAGCTTCAGCCCGGCCTCGTCGGCATAGGCGCGCACCGCCCCTTCTGTCGTCTCCGCCGACCAGTCGCCCAACGCCTCCAGCGCCGGCAGCAGGCCGGAAATCGTCGCGCGCGCGCCGGCGTCGAGGATCTGCGCCGCCTTCTCGTCGAGGGCGAGCGGGCGGGTCGCGAACAGGTACTGCGCGCTGTCGGCCAGCTCGACCAGCGTCTTGGCGCGTTCTTTCAGGCCGGGCAGGGCGGCGAGAAGCATCGCCTTCTGCTGCTCGTTCGGCTCGGCCGGAATCGCGCCCCGCTCATCGATGAAGGGCAGGGTGGCGAGGAAGCGCTCGAGAAGGTCGGCGTCGTCGCTCTTGCGCATGTAGAGCCCGTTTAGCGCCTCCAGCTTGGCGTAGTCGAAGCGGGCCGCGCCGCGATTGACGTCCTCGATCTCGAACCAGCGCACCATGTCTTCGGTCGACATCACCTCGTCGTCGCCATGGCTCCAGCCGAGGCGGGCGAGATAGTTGCGCAGCGCCTCCGGCAGATAGCCCATGGCGCGGTAGGCCTCGACGCCGAGCGCGCCGTGGCGCTTGGAGAGCTTGGCCCCGTCCGGGCCGTGGATCAGCGGGATATGCGCCATCACCGGCACCTCCCAGCCCATGGCCTCGTAGATCACCGTCTGGCGCGCGGCGTTGGTCAGGTGGTCGTCGCCGCGGATGATGTGGGTGATGGCCATGTCGTGGTCGTCGACGACCACGGCGTGCATGTAGGTCGGGTTGCCGTCCGAGCGCAGGATGATGAAATCGTCGAGGTCCTTGTTGGGAAAGCGCACGTCGCCCTGCACCCGGTCGCGCACCAGCGTCTCGCCCTCCTGCGGCGCCTTGATGCGGATGGCGGGCTTGACGCCCGCCGGAGCCTCGGAGGGATCGCGGTCGCGCCAGCGGCCGTCATAGCGCGGCGGGCGGCCCTCGGCGCGGGCCTTCTCGCGCATCTCGTCGAGCTCGGCGGGCGTGGCGTAGCAATGATAGGCCTTGCCGAGGCGCACCAGCTCCTCGGCCACCTCGCGGTGGCGTGGCGCGCGGGCGAACTGCGACACCGGCTCGCCGTCCCAGTCGAGGCCGAGCCATGTCAGCCCGTCGAGGATCGCGGCGGTGGCGCCTTGCGTCGAGCGCTCGCGGTCGGTGTCCTCGATCCTCAGCAGCATCGTGCCGCCGGTGTGCTTCGCGAACAGCCAGTTGAACAGCGCGGTGCGCGCCCCGCCGATATGCAGATAGCCGGTGGGCGAGGGGGCGAAGCGGGTGACGACCTTGTCGGACATGGCTTCCTGCCTTGAGAAGGGGACGGATGCGGGCGGGCGATGCCCGATGATCTTTTTCTGGCGCTCATGTAGCATAGGCGCTTCGACGTGCAAGCGATTACCGGGAGATCGGCCCCCCGGGGGACAGGGCCGGGGAGCGCGGCATGGAGGCGAGGGAAGCGGGGCGCACCGACGAGCGCCGGCAGTTCGCGCTGCCGGCCGCAGCGCCGCTTGCGCCCGCGCCGCGCGAGACCATCCCCGCCGATCCTCGCCCGGCTTTTCCGGAACGCCCTTCCTCGCATCCTCCTGTCGCGGCGGTCCGGGGCCTGCCGGCAACGCTGCGCCGTGCGCTCGACGGCGAGCTGGAGCGCGGCAACGGCTTCCTGTTCGCCCCGGTATTCATGGCGGCCGGGGCGCTTTCCTATTTCACCCTCGCGGCCGAGCCATCCTTCCTTCCGCTCCTGCTGTCGTTCGCCTTGACGGCGGGGCTCGCCCTCGCGCTGCCGTCGCGGCCGCTCCTCCATGCCGCGCTCGTCGCGGCGGCGATGGTCTGCGCCGGCATGCTGGCGGGCAAGGTCGAGACGTGGCGCGCGGCGACGCCGATGCTGGGGGCCGAGATCACCACCCGGCTGACCGGCCGCGTCGTGCGCATCGAGCATCAGGCGAGCGGCCGCGTGCGGCTGACGCTCGATCTCGTGGCGACGGAGCGGCCGCAACTGCGTTACCCGCCGCGCCGCGTTCGCGCCACCGCTCGCGCCGCGCCGGACGGGCTCGTCCCGGGCGAGACGGTGCAGGGCGTGGCGCGGCTGATGCCGCCGTCCGGCCCGGTGCGCCCCGACAGCTACGATTTCGCCTTCGAGAGCTATTTTTCCGGCATCGGCGCGGTCGGGTTCTTCCTCTCCCGGCCCGAACGGGTGATCGAGACCGGCCCGCCGGACCTCGGCGAGCGGCTCGCCGCATGGGTGGAGGAGTGGCGCGGGCGCATGGCCGCGCGTATCGAGGCGCAGATTAGCGGGCCGGAGGGTGCGATCGCCGCCGCGCTGATCACCGGCATCCGCGCCGGCATCCCCGAGGAGATCAACGCGGCGCTGCGCGTCACCGGCCTCTACCACATCATCTCGATATCGGGCCTCCACATGGCGCTGGTGGCCGGCACGCTGATGGTTTCCTTGCGCGCCGGCTTCGCGCTGTTCCCGTCCTTCTCCATGCGCCGCCCAGTCAAGAAATACGCCGCCGGCGCGGCCCTTGCCGCCACCGCTTTCTATCTCGCTTTGTCGGGCGGCGACGTCGCGGCCCAGCGCAGCTTCATCATGCTCGGCGTGATGCTTGCCGCCGTCATCGTCGACCGGGCGGCGCTGACCATGCGCAACCTCGCGATCTCCGCGCTCATCATCCTGATCGTCGCGCCGCACGAGGTCGTCGGCCCGTCCTTCCAGATGTCGTTCGCCGCCACCGCCGCGCTGGTCGCCGCCTACGCCGCGTGGCGCGACCACCGCGAGCGGCGGCCGCGGGCGCGGCACGACCGGGGTGTGCCCGCCGCCATGCTGCGCACCGGCTTGGGCTACGCCGCCGGCCTGTCGATGACCTCGGTGGTGGCGGGGCTGGCGACGGCGCTGTTCACCGCGTGGCACTTCCAGCAGGTCTCGCCGCTCGGCCTCGTCGCCAACCTGGCAGCCATGCCGGTGGTGTCCGTCGCCGTGATGCCGATGGCGGTCCTCGCCGCGCTGCTGATGCCTCTCGGCCTCGACGCCGCGCCGCTCTGGGTGATGGGGCAGGGCATCGCGGCGATGAACGCCATCGCGCTGTGGCTGGCGGAGCGTTCCGCCTTCGACGCCACGGGCGCGATCCCGCTCATGGCGGTACTGGTGCTGACCGTGGCGCTCGCCGTGCTGACCATGGCGACGAGCGCCCTGCGTTGGGCCGCGCTGCCGCTGCTCGGGCTCGGCGTCGGCCTTCTCGCCGCGCGCGACCTGCCCGACGCATTCGTGTCGGAGGATGCCGCCCTCGTCGCCATGCGACTGGAGGACGGGCGCATCGCCGTCAACCGGCCGCGCCCGCGCGCCTTCACCCTCGACAACTGGCGGCGCGCCTTCGGCGGCGGCGAGATCGTCCGGCCGGTGGACGCGGTATCGGGCGAGGCGATGGAAAGCCGGCTGGCCGCAGCCAGCTTCTCCTGCCGCGACGGCCTTTGCCTCGTGGGCCGAGGCGACGGCGCGGTGCTGGCCCATGCGATGGATGCCGCTGCCGCGCGCCCGGCTTGCGGCGTCGCCCGCCTGATCGTGATCGCCGATGCGACGGCGCGCAGTCCGTGCGGCGGGGAAGAGGCGATCATCGTCACCGCTCGCGACCTTGCCCGCAAAGGCAGCGCCGAGATCCGGTTCGGGCAGGGGCACGCCGAAATCCGCTTCGCGATCACCGAGCCGTATCGCCCCTGGCACGAGCATCGCCGCTTCTCGCGTGCCGCGCGCGGGCTGGAGCCCTGGCGGCCGCGCGAGCGCGATCAGCCGCGCAGCGACGACCAGACGGGATAGAGATCGCCCTCGGCCGGCTTTGCTGCATGGACGCCGCGCGCGATGGCGCGGGCCATGGTCGCGCCGGCGGCGGCGTAGAGCGCGGCCGCGCCCTCGATGCCGAGCTCGACGCCGCTTTTGCCCGTGGCCAGCGCGAAGACGAGATCGCCGTCGGCCGGCGTGTGCGTCGGCCAGATGGCGCGGGCGAAGCCGTCATGCGCCGACACCGCCAGCCGCTTGGCCGCCGCCTTGGACAGCTTCGCGTCGGTGGCGATGATGGTGATGGTGGTGGCGCGGCCGGGCAGCGGGCCTTCCCCGAACTTCCAGCGCAGGTCGGTCGCCTCCGGCGGCAGCGGCGCGAGCAGGCCGAGGCCGCCGAACTCGCCGCCGATCTCGAACGGGGCCGCCCAGAAATGCGGCCCGCGCCCGACCGTCACCGAGCCGACCGGGTTGACGGCGGCGAGCGCGCCGACGGTGACGCCGTCCGGTAGCTGCGTCGAGGCCGAGCCGAGGCCGCCCTTCAGCCCGGCGGTCAGCGCGCCGATGCCCGCGCCCACCGTGCCGATGGCGAAGTCGGGGCCGGCATTCGCTGCGGCCTCGTAGCCCATCTCGCGATAGGGCGGGTAGCGGCCCCAGCCCTTGTCGCCGCCATTGATGAGGTCGAACAGGATCGCTGCCGGCACCACTGGCACCAGCGCCGGGCCAACCCTGAAGCCGATGCCCTTCTCGCGCAGCGCCGCCTGCACGCCGGAGGCCGCGTCGAGCCCGAAGGCCGAGCCGCCGGAGAGCACGAAGCCGTGGAACTCGTGGAGCGTGTTATGCGGCTCCAGCGCGTCGGTCTCGCGCGTGCCCGGCGCGCCGCCCAGCACCTGCACCGAGGCGACGCAGGGCTCGTCCGGCAGGACGACGGTGACGCCGCTTTTTAGCCGCGCATCGCCGGCATTGCCGACCTTCAGGCCGGCGACGTCGGTGATGAGGTTCTTCGGACCGGGAACGAAGGGCATGGGCGGGCTCTATTCTGTCGGCAGGAAGCGCTCGCCGTCGTAGCGATGGAGGATGAAGGGCGATTGCGCCGGATCGCCCTTGTCGTCGAACGACACGGGGCCGATCAGCGTCTCGAACCGCTCGCGGGTGAGGATGTCGGCGGGCGCGAGGTTTTCCGCCCGCGCCCGCCGCAGCGCTTCGAACGCGACAGTCACGGCGGCATGGGCGGGCAGGACATAGCCTTCCGGGACGATTTCCGCTTCGGCGAAGCGCCGGAGCGTGTCGCCGTCGAGGCGGTCGGCCCATTCGGGCGGGGCGATCATCAGCGTTCCGGCCGCCAGCGGCACGTCGCCCGGCGCGCGCAGCGCCTCGCCGCCGGCGAAGGTCAGGCTATGGCCGAGCTGGGCCGCGTCACGCGCCATGATGGCGATGTCGTCACGGTCGCCGCCGACGAAGATGTGAGTGGCCCCCGCGCGCGCCAGCCGGCCGACGAGGCCGATCTGGTTCTCCATCTGCGGCCGGTAGGTGTCGAGGAACACGGGCTTCAGCCCGGCGATCTCGGCGGCGAGCCGCAGCGATTCGGCAAGCTCGCGGCCATGGATCGTGCCGTCGTCGACGATGGCGAAATGCTCGGTGCGCCATTGCCGCGGCAGGATTGCGCCGATGGCCGCCGCCTCGGCCTCGGCGCGCGGCGCGAGCCGCCACACCGGCCAGCCGGTGCGTACGCGCCGGTCGGTCAGGCCGTTGGCGCGCACCCCGGGCGTGACGACGGCGATGCCGGCCTGCTTGAAGACGGGCAGCGCCGCCTCGACGGCTTCGAGACACAGGAAGCCGGCAACGACCGTGACGCCGGCCTGCGCGAGTTCCTGTGCCGCTGCCACGCCCCCTTCGGCAGTGCATTCATCGTCGGCGATAACGAGCTCGGCCCCGGCATCGGCGGCCGCGATTTCCGCGCCCGCCCGCATCTGCGCGCCGAGCAGGGCGAAAGGCCCGTCGAGCGGCGCGGCGAGCCCGACCCGCAGCGTGTCCGCCTGCGCGCCGCCGGCAAGGGCGAGCGCGGCTGCGGCGAGCATCGTTTTCAGGGCGGGCTGCATCGTTCGCCTTTTCGGGAAGCCTCGTGCCGGACGGTCCGTCAACTTGGTAAAGGCTGGCGGGAAGGCGTGCAACAGGTTAGGAGCAGCATGTTTGCCGGCGGGGCCGGGTTGCCTATATGCGGCGGAAACCATCAAGTGCAGGTGAAAAACGTGCTGAACAAGAATGCTGTCGAGCCGCCGCTTTACCGCGAGGCGATGAGCCGCTTCGCCGGGGCGGTGCATGTGGTGGCGACCGACGGGGCGCATGGGCGGCGCGGAACGACGATCATCGCCGCCTGCTCGGTTTCGGACGAGCCGCCGACGATCCTCGTCTGCCTCAACCGGATGAAGCCGGAAAACGACTGCTTCGCCGACAACGGCGTCTTCGCGCTCAACACGCTGTCGCCGCAGCAGCAGCCGCTGGCCGACGCCTTTTCCGGCTTGACCGGGCTCACCCAGGACGAACGCTTCGCGCTCGGCGAGTGGGAGACGGGTTCGTCCGGCGCGCCCATCCTGCACGGCGCGCTCGCCACCTTCGACTGCCATCTGGTCGAGGCCAAGGATTTCGCCACCCATCGCATCCTGCTCGGCCGGGTGACGGATATCAGGATCGGCGAGGCCGACGAGCCGCTGCTCTATTTCCGGCGCGCCTATCGCCGGCTGGGCGGAGACTGAACGCCAACCCGCCCGACCGGCGGGCAGGAGGAGACCGCAGGATGACGCGCACCGGCCCCGGCAAGAATAAAGCCAAGACCAGAGCGATGCCTGTCCTCGCGGCCGCCCTCGCGCTGCTTCTGGCGCTGCCCGCCGCCGCTGCGGAGCTCCTCTCCCCGTTCAAGGACAGGCTGTTCGCCTATCCGGCGATCCTGGCCGAGGCCGATGGCGGCCGGCACGTCACGGTCGATTATCGCGAAGAGCGCGACATCAACGGCCGCGACGAGGTCCCCGAGCGCCGCGTTCACGGCACCTATGTCGATCTCGGCGTGCGCCGCGCCCAGAAGGACCTCGTCGCCGAGACCGCCGCCGGGCGCATCGCCCACATGGCGGTCGGCCGGCAGGAGAAGGCGCGCTTCATCGTCGTCTATCTGCACGGGCAGGGCGGCAGCCGCCGGCAGGGCATGGACGATTTCACCTTCGGCGGCAATTTCAACCGCATCAAGAACCTCGCCGCCGGCAATGACGGCCTTTACCTGACGGTGGATTTCCCCGATTTCGGCGTCGGCGGGGCGCGCCTCGTCGCCGAGCTGGCGGGCCACTACGCTACCCGTTCGCCCGGCGCGCCGGTCTTCGTCGCCTGCGGCTCGATGGGCGGCGGCCCGTGCTGGCGTCTCGCCGACGACGCCGCGCTTGTGCCCCGCCTCGGCGGGCTGCTGCTGCTCGGCTCGCACTGGGACGAGGGGTTCTTCTCCAGCCGCGCCTACAAGCGCAAGGTGCCGCTGTTCTTCGGCCATGGCGGCAACGACCGGGTCTATCCCGTTGAAAAGCAGGAAGCTTTCTTCCGCGCCATCCTCACCCGCACGCCCGGCTATCCCGCCCGCTTCGTCCGTTTCGAAACGGGGAGCCACGGCACGCCGATCCGCATGTCGGACTGGCGCGGGACCCTGAACTGGATGGCCTCCGTCGCCGGCCGCTGAGGCGCGCGCTCAAGGCGCGCGGTAATCGACGATCGCCTGCGGATTGATCTCGCCGTCATAGGAGGCGTCGACCTCGTAATGGACGAGGCGGAACGTGCCGTCGGAAAAGGTCCAGGTGCCGGTGGACGAGGCGTCGCCCATGCCGCGCCACAGCGAATGGGCGGTGATGGTACGGGTCTCGGGGTCGTAGCCGGAATTGACGAGCTGGCCGGTGGCGGCGAAGCCGGTGATGGTGACGGCCTCGACCTTCTCATCGCTCTCGCCGGCATAGCGCACGTCGTATTGCGGCTCGGCGAAGTGAAGCGGCGACAGCGCGCCTTCGCCATCAGTGATGTAGTAGACGTGGATTTCATTGTAGGCGCCGCTGAAGCAGAAGAAGCGGAAGAGATGCGCCGTCCGCTCCGGGTCCTCCTCGGCGTCGTAGCTGTAGCGGAAGCCGATGGCGTGGCTTTCCGGGCGCGCTGTCCTCGCTTCCCGGCCCGTCCGGGTCGCAGGTCGCGGCGGCGGTCGCCTCGAACATCGCCCTGGCCTTTTCCATCAGCGCCGCGCCCTCGGTGGCGTCCTGCGCATGGGCGGCGGTGGCGACGGCAGCGGCGAAAAGGACAGGCAAGAGCGGGCAGCGCATGATTCCCTCCATCGGACGCCGGATGGTACGCGCCGCGGGGGCGCGACGCAAAGCATCAGGAGGGGCGACGCTCCGCCATTTCGCGCGCGACGCGCGGAAAATCGGCCGGGCGGATGCCGATGTCGGACCGGTCGGCAGGGCTCATCGATTCGAGGAAAACCAGGGCGTTGCGGTAACGCTCGACCTCTTCGGGTCGCGGGCGGGAGAACATCTCGGTGAAGAAACCCATGACAGGCTCCGATTCGCAAGGCTTCCTCCCATGGGAAACATAGGATGGTCGCCTGCGATTGTGCAGTGCAGCATGCACATGGCAGCCATGCAGAAAATCCGCCCGATTATGAGGGAAGGTTTTTAACCTGATCCTGCAACTCTGGTCCCGAGTATGCGTTGCCCCGGGTGGAGGTTTCTGTGGGCGTCAAGGCCGAGCTGGATTTCACCGAATTGCTGGACGATCTGCTTGCCGCCACGGCCGAAGCCGGGGAGGAGGCTGACGACGCGGCCGCGCCGTCGCTGCGCGTCGACATGCTGGCCCAGATCGAGCGGCTTCAGGCGCACAGCCGCCCGGTCTTCGCCGACCGGGCGATGAAGGAATACGGCGACAACGCCGGCAATGGCGCCCAGGGTGGTGCCCAGACCCGCAAAAGCGAGGCGCCGAAGGCCGCGCCCGATCTCCAGCCGGCGCTCGACGACCTGTTCTTCCTCGATCCGCAGTCGATCTCGCGCGAGCTCGGCATCGACGGCATGTCGAAGGCCGAGGAGTTTGACCGCGCACGGCGCAGCTTCGCCCTGCGCTACCACCCCGACCGCGTGCCGGAGGAGATGCGCGAGCGCGCCGTCCTCAGGATGCAGATCGCCAACATGCTGATCGACGAGGCCAAGCGCCGCGCGAAGTAAAGGCCGGCTACCAGCTTCCGGTGTTGGCCATCGACGCCCAAGGCTCCGCCTTCGGCTGGGTATGGCCCTTCTGCAGGAGCTCGATCGAGATGCCGTCGGGCGAGCGGATGAACGCCATGCGCCCGTCGCGCGGCGGCCGGTTGATCGTCACGCCCTTGTCCATCAGCCACTGGCAGGTGGCGTAGATGTCGTCCACCTCATAGGCGAGGTGGCCGAAATTGCGCCCGCCCGCATAGTCCTCCGGGTCCCAGTTGTAGGTCAGCTCGACCAGCGGCGCCTGGCTGGCGACGCAGGATTCCTCGTCCTGCGGCGCGGCGAGGAAGACGAGCGTATAGCGCCCCTCGCTGCTTTCGTGGCGGCGAACCTCCTTCAGCCCGAGCATGTTGCAGTAGAAATCGAGGGATTCGTCCAGATCTTTGACGCGGACCATCGTGTGGAGATAACGCATCGCATTCATGTTCCCGTTTCGTCGACTGGCGATGATATGGCGCGACCGTAGCGGCTCGGCAACCTCCGAACCGCTCCGAAACCGGCTCTTTTGCAGCGGGATATGTTGAAAAATACGGCTTGGTACTTGCTAACATGCAAAGACGAAGTGCTATTCTGCCAATTCAGAATCAATCGGGTGGTTGCAGGGAAGGTGCGTCAGGATGGGGGACAAGGCCTCCTCGCAAGGGCGATATGCGGCCAGTGACCAAGCCTTGAATCCGGACAACGGGGACGAGGTCGCGCTGACGGAGATTTCCGGCGCGATCAAGTGGTTCGACGTTGCCAAGGGCTACGGCTTCATCCTTCCTGACGAGCCGGGCATGGACGACGTGCTCCTTCACGTCACCTGCCTGCGCAGGGACGGCTTCAACACCGCGCTCGAGGGCGCGCGCGTCGTCTGCCTGATCCATCGCGGCGAGCGCGGCCTGCAGGCGTTCAAGGTGGTGTCGATGGACAACACCGGAGCGGTCCATCCGTCCGAGCAGCCGGTCCAGCGCACCCATGTCCAGGTGGTGGCTGAAAGCGGGCTCGAGCGCGCCCTCGTCAAGTGGTTCAACCGCACCAAGGGCTTCGGCTTCCTGACCCGCGGCGAGGGGACGGAGGACATCTTCGTCCATATGGAGACCCTGCGCCGCTACGGCATCGCCGAGCTGCGGCCCGGACAGGTCGTCCTCGTCCGCTTCGGGCGCGGCGACAAGGGTCTTATGGCTGCCGAAATTCATCCCGATATTGGCACGCTGCCGGCATCCCACTGATTTCGCCATTCAATCCCGGCAGGCAAGGTGAACCATGATGCGTTGCTTGCGGCCTCTCCTGCTTGCGTCGGCCCTCGTGCTTGCCGCCGGCCTCGCGCCCGGCGCTGCCGGCCTTTCGCCCGCGCAGGCGTCGGAGCCGATGATCCTGCCCGTCGACCCCGCGCCGCTCAGCGTCGAGACCGATGCGGGCGAGATGCGCTTTTCCATCGAGGTCGCCGACGACGACCGCGAGCGGTCCGCCGGGCTGATGTTCCGCACCGAGATGAAGGACGACCACGGCATGCTGTTCGTGTTCGAGCGCACGCGCCGGCTGTCCTTCTGGATGAAGAACACGCCGATGCCGCTCGATCTGGTCTTCATCGACGAGGAGGGCAGGGTGGTCGACGTGTTGGCCGGCGAGCCGTTCTCGGTCGCGCCCATCGCCCCGGAGGCCCCGGCGCGTTTTGTGCTTGAACTCAAGGCCGGAACGGCTGAAAAGACCGGCATTGCCAGTGGCGACCGTGTCAGCCACCCCCGGATCGACGGCGTTTCGCGGGGGAATTGATCGGTCGCGGAAAGGGATCGCCGCAATCGATGTTCAGTTTCGTTCATGACGGGTTCGAGATCGCATTCCTCGACCGCCGGCCGGAATCCGGCGCGGGCGAGCCGGTCCTCCTCATTCACGGCTTCGCCTCGACCCATCACGTCAACTGGGTCGCGCCCGGCTGGGCCAAGACACTGGGCGATGCCGGCTATCGCGTCATCGCGCCCGACAATCGCGGCCATGGCCGCTCGCAGAAAAGCTACGACCCGGCGCACTACACCCCGCATCTGATGGCCGACGACGCCGCGGCGCTGCTCGATCATCTTGGCCTGCCGCGCGCCCATGTCTTCGGCTATTCGATGGGCGCGCGCATTTCGGCGTTTCTTGCCCTGAGGCATCCGCAAAAGGTGGCGACGCTGATCCTCGGCGGGCTCGGCTACGGCATGGTCGACGGCGTCGGCGACTGGGACCCCATCGCCGCCGCGCTGGTCGCGGACGACCCGGCGACGGTCGATCACCCGCGCGGAAAGATGTTCCGCGCCTTCGCCGACCAGACGAAGAGCGACCGCCTCGCGCTCGCCGCCTGCATCGCCACCTCGCGCGAGCTGCTCTCGGAGGAGGAGATGGCCCGCATCGCCGCGCCGACGCTGATCGGCGTCGGCACCAAGGACGACATCGCCGGCTCCGCCGAGCGCCTTGCCGCGGTCATGCCCGATGCCGAGCCGTTCGACATCGTCGGCCGCGATCACATGCTTTCCGTCGGCGACCGCGCCTGGAAGGCGAAAGTTCTCGAATTCCTGAAGGACCATCCGATCCCATGACCCCGAAGCCGATCGAATTCGCCGGCCCCGAAGGCAACCGGCTGGCCGCCGATTTGTGGGACGGGCGCGGCCATCCCGTCCTCTTGCTGCATGGCGGCGGCCAGACGCGCCGCGCCTGGGACATGACCGCCCGCCGCGTGGCGGATGCCGGCATGCGCGCCATCACCGTCGATTTGCGCGGCCATGGCGAGAGCGAGTGGGCGAAGAGCGGCGACTACAGCTTCGCCGCCTACGGCGCGGACGTGGCGGCGCTGGTGCGCCAGACGGCCGAGCGCTTCCATGCCGCGCCCTCGACGGTCGGTGCCTCGCTCGGCGGCCTTTCCTCGCTCATCGCCGAGCTCGATCACGGGCCGCTGCTCGATTCCCTCATCCTGGTCGACATCACGCCGCGCATGGATGTCGGCGGCGTCGACCGCATCCAGGGTTTCATGGGCGCACGCATGGAGGAGGGCTTCGCCTCGCTGGAGGAAGCCGCCGAGGCCATCGCCGGCTACCTGCCCAACCGCAAGCGGCCGCGCTCGCTCGACGGCCTGCGCAAGAATCTGCGCCTCGACGCCGACGGCCGCTATCGCTGGCACTGGGACCCGGCCTTCATGAAAAGCGAGCGCAACATCAATTTCCGCTCGCGCGAGACCATGGAGCACCTTCTGGCCGAGCTGCCGCGCCTGCACCTGCCGGTGCTGCTTGTGCGCGGGATGCAGTCGGAGCTGGTTCACGAGGATTACGTCAGGGAATTCGTCGACCGCGCGCCGTCGGCGAGCTATGTCGATGTCGGCGGGGCCGGGCACATGGTCGCCGGCGACCGCAACGACGTGTTCTGCGAGGCGATCCTCGATTTCCTCACCGACAGGAAAGCGGCATAGCCCGAGGGCCGAGGCTCCCGCTCAGCCGCGGGCTTCGCGGTGGGTCAGGATGCTGCGCGAGGCGAGGACCTTGTCGATGCGCCGGCCGTCGAGGTCCATCACCTCGAAGCGCCAGCCCATGATGTCGACATGCTCTCCGACCTGCGGCAGACGGTGCATGTGTGACAGCACGAAGCCGGCCAGCGTCTCGTAGTCGCGCTTTTCCGGCAGGGGGATGCCGAGCGTGTCGGCCATCTCGTCGATGGGCATGTAGCCGGCGAGCAGCCACGAGCCGTCGTCGCGCTCGACCGCCATCTCCTCCTCGTCCTCGTCGACGTCGGAGCGGAACACGCCGACGATGGTCTCGAGGATGTCGGCCGGCGTCACCACGCCCTCGAAGTCGCCATACTCGTCATGCACCAGCGCCATCGGCACCTCGGCTTCCTTGAGCGTGGCGAGGACGTCGAGCGCGTCGGCATTATCGTGGACGATGGGCGCGGGGCGCACGAAGGTCTCGAGGTCGAACGCCTGGCGCCCGACGAGCGCGGTCAGCGCCTCGCGGATGCGCACCACGCCGACCATCTGGTCGACGCTGCCGCGGCCGGCGGGAAGGATGGCGTGGCCGGATTCGAGGATCTTCCGGCGGTTGTCGGTCTTCGAGGCCTCGAGGTCGATCCACTCGACCTCGGTGCGCGGCGTCATGATCGCGCGCACGCTGCGGTCGGCGAGGCGCATGACGCCGGCGATCATCTTGCGCTCGTCGCTCTCGACGACGCCGTGGCTTTCGGCCTCGGCGATCAGGCTGGCGATCTCCTCGTCCGTGACCTTGGTGCCGCCCTCGTCGGCCTGGCCGAGCAGGCGCAGCACCGTGCGGCCGGAAATGTCGAGCAGCCACACCAGCGGCGCGGCGACGACGGAAAGGCCGCGCATGGCCGGCGCGATGCGCGAGGCGACCGCCTCCGGGTTGCGCAGCGCGATCTGCTTCGGCACCAGCTCGCCGATGATGAGCGAGCCGTAGGTGATGACGGCGACGACCGAGCCGACGCCGAGCGTGCCGGCCATGCCCGCGGGCACGCCGGACTGGATGAGCCAGTCGGTCAGCCTGAGGCCGAGCGTCGCGCCGGAGAAGGCGCCGGACAGGACGCCGACCAGCGTGATGCCGATCTGCACCGTGGAAAGGAAGCGGCCGGGATTGGCCGCGAGCTTCAACGCCGTCTCCGCGCCCGAATGGCCGCGGTCGGCCATCGCTTTCAGCCGGCCCGGCCGCGAGGACACGACCGCCAGCTCGGACATGGCCAACAGGCCGTTGATGCAGATCAGAACAACGACGATGGCGATTTCGACGGTAAGCATGATGTCGCTGATACCATCAGCGCGGCGCGGGCGCGACAGGAATTTTCACGGGCAGCGCCCGCTAGAGCGGCGGACGCCCGGATGGGCTGCCGCTCTAGCTGCTTGTTCTTGCCGCATTTATGCGACGCCAGACGAGTCCGTCTGGCTGCAAAATGCTCTAGCGGCAAGCGACGTAGCCGTTCCTGCGGTTCTTGATGTCGAAATGGAAGTGGTCGGCGTGGTCGGCGTCGTAGCCGGGGCCGAGGACGGTGGTGAAGTACTGGCAGCCGCCGGCGCGGACATTGTTGAGCAGACCGCGCTCGCGGAACGAGAACCAGCCCGGCTTGCGCACGTCGATGTCGCGGCCGTTGCGCAGCTCGATCCGCATCACGTCGAGCGCGTTGCCCTTCGAATGCTCGGAGGCGACGCCGCCGGAACGGCGGATGTTGCGGCACGAATAGCTCGATCCCTGATGGATCGTCTTGACACCGGAGAGATAGCGCCAGCGCGCGGCGGGCGTCAGCTCCTTTCGGGTCCATGTCGCGAAGGCGAGGGCCATGTCGCAGGACAGCGTCGCCGCCGGCTTCATATCGACCGAGCCGGGCAGCCCCGACACCTGAACCGGCCAGTCGATGCGGCAGGCGCCGCCGTCGTTGATCGGCGCGAGGTCGCGGAAGGTGACGCCGAGGCGGCGAAGCTGGCGGCGGCAATCGGTTTCGCTTGCCGGCATCTGCGCGCCGGGCTCGGCGAAGGGACGCTGCAGGCGCGGATAGCCGACGCTCATCATCGCCGAGGGTGAGGCGAGGCGGGCAAGGCCGCGCGGCTGGGCCCCGACCGACGAGGTCTGCGTGCCGACATCGACGCGCGGGGTCAGGACGTCCGAGGCCGTGCAGGAGGAGATGACCAGCGCGCCCGCGCCGATCACGCCAAGCGCCGTGGCGAGGCGCGCGCGCCGGCGCAACGCGTCGGCAAACCCTGCCGCAAGTCTCAATGCCCGGATACGCAACACGCTGGGCTTCCCGAATTCCCTGTCCCTGGAACCGGAATGCTAGCGCCGAACGGTAAAGGAAACCTCAGTGCCGGCCTTTACCCCTGTGGCGCAAATGGGGCGCCGATCACTGGCAGAAAGGGTTGCGCCGCTTGGCGAGGTCGAAATGGAAATGGTCGGCATGATCGGCGTCCGAGCCGGGGCCGAGGACTGTCGCGAACGGGCCGCAGGCCCGCTTGTGCAGCGTCGAGATCAGCTTGAAGGCGCGGGGCTCCTTTTCTGCGTCATGGGCGCGCACCTCGATGCGCGTGCCGTCGGCCAGCGTCAGCGCGCTCCAGTCGAGCGCGTTGGCGAAGGCGTGCTCGGACAGCTTCGCCCCGCCGCGGCGCGGGCGGCAGACATAGGACGACGCCTGCTCGACGGTGGCGAGCGGCGCGCCGAACGCCTCCTTGGCAAGTGGGGCGGCATGATCGCGCACGAACCGCGCCGAGGCCTCCGCCATGGCGCAGGTCAACACCGCCTGCGGCTCCAGCGCGACCGTAGGAGAAAGCTTCGAGACGGTGATGGGGTGGGGCGCGGCGCAGCCTTGCGGCTCGTTTATGGGCGCGGCCTCGGCGAAGACGACGCCGAGCGCCTTCAGCCGTTCGCGGCAGCGCTTCTCGTCGTCGGGCATCGGGGAGGGCGAGGATTCTGACGCGGGCGAGGGTGTGTCGGCCGGCTTTTCACTCGGCTTCGGCGCGGGCGAGACCATCGTCTCCGGCAGCTCCCGCGCCTGCGGCTTCTCGGCCGGCGGCGGCATCGTTTCCGGCAAATCCTGCGCGTGCCCGCAAACGGGCAGGGCAAGGGCGAGGAATGCGGCGAAGCCGGCGCGTGTTGCCGTGGACATCCCTTCGAGATGGGCAAAGGGCGGGCGTCCCGCAACGGTTCGCCGCTTCACATCGCGTTACGCGCCATTTCAGGCGCCGATGGCTTCCAGCCCTTCCTCCAGCCAGTCGCCGAGCATCGGCATGCCGAGGAGATAGTTCGACGCCCGTCTGCCCTGGCCGCGCTGGCGCGCCTCGGTGACGACGTCGTCCCATTCGGACGGATCGAAATCGCCGCGGCCGATCCAGGCGAGCGCGATCAGCTCGGCCGCCTCGTCGACATTGAGGTCGTTGATGAGGGCGCGGAGCTCGCGCTCGGTCAGGTCTTCCTCTTCCTCCTCCGCGAGGCCGTCGTGCTGGTGGCCGTCGCGCGACTGATCGTCCAGCTCCACCTCATGCTCGGACCCGGCCTCGTAGTCGCTGCTCAGGCCGGCGGCGATGGCTTTCGCCTTGAGGATGAACAGACGCACCGTGTCGGGGTCGATCGTCAGTTCCCATTCCTTTTCCAGGGGTCTGCGCATGAGAGCCTCCATTGACGGGAGGATGATAGCGGATTTGCCGTGATTTTGACGAGACGGATGTGCCAATGAGATTGCGACTTCTTGTCTGGAAACGATTCGATGTCCCTTCTGTCGCCCAAGATCCTGCCGATCCTGCTTCTCGTCGCCTCCAACGTTTTCATGACCTTCGCCTGGTACGGGCATCTGAAGTTCAAGACCGCGCCGCTTTACGCCGCCGTCCTGTTCAGCTGGATGATCGCCTTCGTCGAGTACTGGCTGGCGGTGCCGGCGAACCGCATCGGCCACGAGGTCTATTCGGCGGCCGAGCTGAAGACCATGCAGGAGGTGATAACGCTCTGCGTCTTCGTCGTGTTTTCGGTGTTCTACCTCAAGGAGGCGATCACCTGGAATCACCTCCTCGGCTTCGCGCTGATCGCGGCGGGCGCGGCCGTCATCTTCCGGGCGTAACCCGCTTCCCATCCCCCGCATGCGCGGCCCGCCGCGCCCGGACCCTTTGCCGCGCGCCAAGATTTCGCGTGAAAAGCGTACAGGAATTGCTATATTTAAGCGTGAGAAGCATAGAACGGTTCGTTGGCCGAGGCTGCCGGACCGTTTTCTTTTTGTGTGGCGCGCTCTCCGGGGCGCGGGACGGAAAAGGACGAAAGGTCGAACGACATGAACAAGGTTCCGATGACGGTCGGTGGGTTCGAGGCTCTGAAGGAAGAGCTGCGCTGGCGTCAGCAGGAGGAACGTCCGCGCATCATCGAGGCGATCTCTGAGGCGCGCTCACACGGCGACCTGTCGGAGAACGCCGAATACCATGCCGCCAAGGAGGCGCAGAGCCTGAACGAGGGCCGCGTCGGCGAGCTGGAGGACCTGATCGCGCGCGCCGAGGTCATCGACGTGACGAAGCTTTCCGGCGACACGATCAAGTTCGGCGCGACCGTGGTGCTGGTGGACGAGGACACCGAGGAGGAGAAGACCTACCAGATCGTCGGCGACCAGGAGGCCGACGTGAAGGCCGGCCGCATCTCCATTTCCTCGCCGATCGCCCGTGCGCTGATCGGCAAGGCCGTCGGCGACGAGATCGAGGTCAACGCGCCGGGGGGCGCGCGCGGGTACGAGATCGTCCAACTGCGCTGGGCGTGAGCGCGCCGCGCGAACCGGGGCCTGAAGCCGCCCGCGTCGAGATGTCGCGGGTGGAGGTCGTCGTTCCGAATTTCAAGCAGCGGCTTTCCGGGGTGACGAGCACGATCATCCAGCTCGTTCCCCTCCAGAAGAAGATGATCGGCGTCGCGACGCTCGGCCCCGGCCTGCCGGACGCGCTGCCGAGGATCGCCTGGTGGCAGGTGCCGGCGCTGCTCAAGCGGCCGAAGGACGCGCCGTTCCGCGTCTGGCATGCGCGGCGCAATGTCGAGATGCTGGGCGGGCTGATCCTGCGCCATGTGTTCCGCGCGCCGCTGAAGCTCGTCTTCACCTCCGCCTCCCAGCGCGTCCACACCGGCTGGACGCGCTTCCTCATCGCCCGCATGGACAGGGTGATCGCCACCAGCCGCAAGACCTCGGCCTATCTCAAGGTGCCGAACACCGTCATCATGCACGGTATCGACACCGGGCGTTTCCGCCCGCCCGGCGACCGCGCCGAGGCGGCGCGCGAACTCGGCCTCGACCCGGCGCGGCTTTATGCCGGCTGCTTCGGCCGGGTGCGCCGCCAGAAGGGCACCGATCTGTTCGTCGACGCGATGATCGCGCTCCTGCCGCACCATCCGCGATGGTCGGCCCTCGTCGCCGGCCGGGCGACGTCCGGCCATCTTGCCTTCGAGGAGGAGCTGAAAGCGCGGGTGGCGCAGGCCGGGTTGACCGACCGTATCCTGTTCGTCGGCGAGCATCGCGACATCGACCGCTGGTATCGCGCGCTGTCGCTCTATGTCGCGCCGCAGCGGTGGGAAGGGTTCGGGCTGACCCCGCTCGAGGCGATGGCGAGCGGCGCGCCGGTGGTGGCGACCGATGTCGGCGCCTTCTCCGAGCTCATCGTTCCGGGCGAGACCGGCAGCATCGTTCCGGCGAACGACCTCGAGGCGATGCGTGCCGCCGTCGAGCCCTATCTTGCCGACCCTGCCTTCACGGCAAAGCAGGGCGAGGCCGGCCGCCGCCATGTCGAGGCCAACTTTCGGCTTTCTGATGAGGCCGGGCGACTGATCGAAATCTACAGGCGGCTTGCCGAAGGCCGCGAAGCGAAGGGCATCGATGCGTGTTGAAGGCTTCGTCATCCATCTCGCGCGCGCCACGCAGCGCCGGCCGCAGGTCGAGGCATTGCGTGCCCGCCTGCCGATACCGGTCCATGTGATCGACGCCGTCGACGGCCGGGAGATGACGCCGGCCGGGATCGCCGCCGTTTGCCGGCCCGCGCTCTATCGGCCGCATTATCCCTTCGCGCTGAATTGCGGCGAGATCGGCTGCTTCCTCAGCCATCGCAAGGCGTGGCGCGAGATCGTCGAGCGCGGCCTCGACGCCGGGCTGGTCGTCGAGGACGACGTCAGCGTCGACATCGACGGGCTGGCGCGGATCATGGACCTCGTGAAAACGCGCGCCGGGCCGGGAGATTTCGTGCGGTTCCCGCAGAAGCACGGCGGCGAGACCGGGCCGGTCGTCGGAACCGGCAGCGGCGGCGCGTCGCTCATCGAGCCGGTGACGCCCGCCTTCGGCATGGTGATGCAGCTCGTCGGCCGCGACGCGGCGCAGAAGCTGCTCGCGGCGACGGAAACCTTCGACCGGCCGGTCGACGCCGTCCTCCAGATGCGCTGGCTGCACGGCGTGCGCATCCTCTCGGCGCGGCCGCTGGTGACGAAGGAGATCAGCAAGGAGCTGGGCGGAACGCTCGTCCAGGCAAGCCGGCGGGGGATCATCGAGACCATCATGCGCGAGGTGCGCCGCCCGCTCTATCGCGGCTCGGTGCGCCTGAAGAACCGCCTCGGGACCTAGGAAGCAGGCCCGGCGTCCGGCCGTCGCGCGGCATGGTATTTCTGGTAGAGCATCGCCTCGGCCATGAAGGCATAGGCCGCGCCCGTCGCCGCGTGGATGAAGCCCGGCCACCCGCACAGGAAGAACCGCTTGGCGAAATAGAGCTTCAGGAAATAGAGCGGCGGGTTGAAGACCAGCCGGAAAAGGCGCGGCGATTTCCCCGCGCGCAGCAACTGCTCTGCCTTGAGGTTGGCGTAGGTCCTTTCCTTGACGATCTGCTCCTCCAGCGGCAGCGCGCGGGCGTGGAGGATTTTTCCGCGCGGGGCCGTCCGGGTCTCGCCCTCGACGAACAGGCTCTCATGCACCAGCGTGTCGGTCGCGTAGGCGGCGAAGCCGCGCCGCGTCAGGCGCACGGCCGCGCCGTAGCGCACCGCCTCCGGCACGTAGCCATAGGCATAGAGCGACAGGCGGAAATCGAGACGCCACGCGTTGACCCCGGTGGGCGCGGCGGCAAGCTCGCCGAGTTCTTGCCGCAGCGCCTCGTCGAGGCGCTCGTCCGCGTCGAGCGAAAGGCACCAGGGCTGGGTGCACTGGTCGAGCGCGAACTGCTTCTGCGCGGCGTAGCCGGGCCATGCCCGCTCGAACAGGCGTATCGGATAGCCTTTGGAGATATAGTCCTCGACCAGCGCCAGCGTGCCGTCGCGGGAGCCCGAATCGACGATGACGATCTCGGCGCAATCCGAAAGGCTCTCGATGCAGCCGCCAAGATAGGCGGCCTCGTCGCAGCATATGACATAGGCGGAAACGGGCAGGCGCGAACCGGTCATCGAGCGTCTCTGCTCTGCAGATGAGGCACGTATGTGGCAGAATCCGCGCCCGTTGCCAACCGCCGGCGTTTCCCGCCGTCAGTCGAACAGGCTCAGTCGAACAGGCTGGAGACGGACTGCTCGCTCGCCGTGCGCGAGATCGCCTCGCCGATCAGGTCGGCGATCGAGATCACCCGGATGTTGGGCGCGGCCTCGACCGCCGAGGTCGGCTGGATCGAATCGGTGATCACCAGCTCCTTGAGCTTGGAGGAGGTGATGCGCGTCACCGCGCCGCCCGAAAGCACGCCGTGGGTGATGTAGGCGGTGACGCTCGTCGCGCCGTTGGCGAGCAGCGCGTCGGCCGCGTTGCACAGCGTGCCGCCGGAATCGACGATGTCGTCGATGAGCAGGCAGTCCTTGCCGCGCACGTCGCCGATGATGTTCATCACTTCCGATTCGCCGGGCTTCTCTCGGCGCTTGTCGACGATGGCGAGCAGCGCGTCGAGCCGCTTGGCGAGCGCCCGGGCGCGCACCACGCCGCCGACGTCGGGCGACACCACCGTCACGTTCGGCAGTTCGTAGTGGCGCTTTACGTCGCGGGCCAGCACCGGCACGGCGAACAGGTTGTCGGTCGGAATGTCGAAGAAGCCCTGGATCTGTCCGGCGTGAAGATCGAGCGTCAGCACGCGGTCGGCGCCGGCCTGGGTGATGAGGTTCGCCACCAGCTTGGCCGAGATCGGCGTGCGGCCCGAGGCGCGGCGGTCCTGCCGCGCATAGCCGAAATAGGGGATGACCGCCGTGATGCGCCGCGCCGAGGACCGGCGGAAGGCGTCGATCATGATCAGCAGCTCCATCAGGTGGTCGTTGGCCGGAAAGGAGGTCGACTGAAGGATGAAGACATCCTCGCCGCGCACGTTCTCCTGGATCTCGACGAAGATTTCCTGGTCCGCGAAGCGGCGCACGCTGGCCTTGCCGAGCGGGATGTTGAGATAGCGGGCTACGGCCTCGGCCAGAACCCGGTTGGAGTTGCCCGCAAAAAGCTTCATGAACGTTCCCCGGCGAAGGATATGAGCGGGCTTTTAACGGCGTCAGCCCGTATTGCAAGCGCGAACGGGCGGAATGCGCCCTGTTTCCGCAGAATTGGATCGGCGTTCCGCTATCCCTGGCGCCCCGAAAGCCAGGTCGCGAGGCGGTCTATGGTTTCGTCGGCGATCGATTCCATCGTCGCCGGCCGCACGTCGTCCCAGCCGTCCGCGCCGGAGGAGGGGGCTTTCGCCTGCCCCTGGATGCGGTGGACGCGGGTGCCGGCGGGGTCGGTCACGTCCCAGACATAGATGACCGTCGTCTGGCCACTGTCGGAGATCGCCGAGAAATAGCCCTTCATGACCAGTGTCGCCGAGGAATCGCCGGTGCCGACCAGCGCGATGCCGTGCGCGCCGGCCCGTGCGGAGAGCCTGCCGGCAAGCGGCGTCGCCGCATTGGCGGGCGCGCCGACCACGGGCGCGAACTGGACGCGCGCATCGGTGGTTATCGCCGCGACGTCGCCCGCGCTCGCGCCGGGCTGGCCGGGCGCCGGCGTCGCGAGCGGGAATGCCGGCGAGGCGGCGGGGGCGGGATCGGTGCCGACCAGCGCGGTCGGCTCCATCACCTGCGAGCTGGTGCAGGCGGCAAGGCCGAACGCCGCACCGACGAGGCCGGCCGCGGCGAAGACGATGTGAGGCGCGCGTGGCATCATGAAGCCCTCCTGCGCCGCGCACGGCACGACGGCGGCCGCCATCGGCCGTTGCGGCGACATCCGCGCATAATGCCGTCAGCGGACGATCAAGTCGAGACCGTGCCGCGAAAGCGGCTTCGGCGCGCCTTCCGCGGTCAGGTAGGTGCGGCCGAGCGTCATCGCCGTTCCCGAATCGGAATCCATCACCACCATATGCGCGAACAGCGTCATGCCCGGCGCGATCGGCTCGGGATTGCCGGCGAGGAACATCTGCGGCTCCATCCACGACGGCGCGAAGCGCGCGCCGACCGAATAGCCGCAGGCGTTCAGCCGGTGGCGGGTCAGGCCGTGCGCTTCCATGATTCGGGCATGGGCGTCGAACACGTCGCCGAAGGTGTTGCCCGGCACCATCGCCTCCTCGCAGGCGACCAGCGCGTCATACGCGGCCTCGTAGAGCTCCTGGTGCCGCTTCGTCGCCTTGCCGGTCAGGATCGTGCGCATCATCGGCGCGTGGTAGTGGTGGAAGGCTCCGGCCCATTCCAGCGTCAGCTGGTCGTTCTTGTTGAGCTTGCGCCGCCCGCTCTTATAGCGGCACAGAAGCGCGTCCGCGCCCGAGCCGATGACGAACTCGTTGGCCGGATAGTCGCCGCCGCCGATGAACACTGCGCCCTGCATCGCCGCGAGGATCGCGCCCTCGTCGCCGCCCTGCTTGATGAGCGGCAACGCCGCGTCGAGCGCGTCGTCGGAAAGCGCGGCCGCCTTTTCCGCCTTGGCGATCTCGGCCGCGCTCTTGAACAGCCGCAGGCGCGGGATGATCGCGGAGGCGTCCTCCGTCGTGCCGAAGGTCTTCAGCTCCTCGTCGAGCAGGCGGCCGTTCTTCGCGGTCAGGCCGTGCGTGTCGTATTCGACGCCGATGCGGCAGCCGAGAAGATCGAGATCGTTCAACAGGTTGCGCAGCTCGGCCGCCGGGTTGGCCCCGTCGCGGTCGGTCCAGACGACGATGTTGTCGAGGGTCGAGGTCTGGCGCGCCTGTCTGAGGTCGGCCGAGCGGGTCATCAGCACCATCTGCCCGTCCGCCTTGACGACGAGGCACTGGAAGAAGCAGAAGCCGAACGTGTCGTAGCCGGTCAGCCAGTACATGCTTTCCTGCGAGAACACGAGCAGCGCGTCGAGCTTCTTCTGCGCCATCTCGATGGTGAGCCGGTCGCGCCGCGCGTCGAATTCTGTCTGGTCGAAATGCAGCGCCATCAGCGGTCCTCCAGCACGATAGCCGAAATCTGTCTTCCGTAGTCGCCTTCGCCCCGGTGCGTCGCGCGCCGGTAGGAAAAGAAGCTCTCTTCCTCGGCATAGGTGCAGCGGTCGATGCCGTGCGCGCTCACGCCGGCTTGGGCAAGGCGGTCGAGCGTATAGCGGTTCAGGTCAAAAAGCGCATGCCCCGGCTTCGGGGACGGGCGGAAATAGTCGCCGTTGGCGGCCGAGGCGGCGGCGAAGCGGTCGACGAATTCCGGCCCGACCTCGTAATTGTCCGGCCCGATGGACGGGCCGAGCACGGCGACGATGCGCTCGCGCCGCGCGCCGAGCTTCTCCATGGCCTCGATGGTCGATTCGAGGACTCCGGTCAGCGCGCCCTTCCAGCCGGCATGGGCCGCGCCGATCACGCCGGCTTGCGGGTCGGCATAAAGGATAGGGCCGCAATCGGCGGTCAGGACGCCGAGCGCCAGTCCCGGCCGATCGGTGACGAGCGCGTCGGCCTTCGGCCGCTCGCCGTCAAAGGGCTCGCGCACGACGAGCGCGTCGGGCGAGTGGATCTGGTAGAGGCTCAGCAGGTTCTGCGGCGCGACGCCGAGCGAAGCGGCGATTCGCGCACGGTTCTCGGCCACGTTCTCGCGCGCGTCCTGCGACCCGACGCCGGCGTTCAGCCCGCGATAGATGCCGTCCGACACGCCGCCGGCACGGGTGAAGAAACCGTGCCTCAGCCCCTGTCGCGCCAGCTTTTCAAGCGCGGGTGACCGGATCGGGTCCGGTTGTACGCTGTCGTGCATCCGCTGTCCTGTTGTCCTTCCGGCCGCCCTGAAAGGCGTGTTTTCCTCACGCCTCGCGACCCCTCGTGGTTCGGCGCGGCCCTGTTGGTTCGCTGCGGATCGTGAGACAGGCGGGGGCGCGCTGTCAATCCGCCCTGTTGCCGCTGTCAGCTCTGCGCGGCAAATGGCGGCAGCACCGTCCCCTTGCGCGTGACGCACAGCACCTTGAAAAGATCGCCCATCGCCTCCGGCCCGGCCAGCCGCTCGACCTCGCCGCGCAGCCGCTCGCGCGTGGCCTCGTCCGCCGCCGCGCCGAGCGTCCCGGCGCGCTCCAGAAGGCCGAGGCCGAGGAGGAACGCGCCTTGCGTCGTCGTCCGCGCATCGAGGCCATGCGCCTCGGCGATACGGGCGAGGGCGAAGAAATCGACATGGCTTGTCAGGTCCGCCTCGCCGGGATTGGCGAGCACGTCGTCATATTCATGCCTGCGCACCGCCTGCAGCGTGTCGCCGAGCCCCGGCCGGAGATGGCCGTAGTCGATGAAGAGCGCCGCGCCGCCGTCGCGGACGAGGCGGGCGGAAATCCCGGCCATCAGTGCCTCGCGCGCCGGGGCGGTCTCGAAGATCGCGCCTTCGGGCGCCTCCATGGCCCCATGCGGCAGGAGGGCGGGGTCTATGCCGGCCGCGCCGGCCATGAAGCGGAGCGCGCCGTTATCGTCGAGACCGACCATGCGCTCGCGCCAGCCTGAAGCCGTCCTGACGAACTGGCGCACCGGCAGGGCGTCGAACAGCTCGTTGCCGACGATGACGAGCGGCGTCGCGGGAAGCGCGGCGATCTCGGAGAACCATGTCGGCCGGCCGCGCCCGCTGGCGAGCCGCTCCCTCTGGAGCGCGGCGAGGCGCGGGCTCGCCTCGATCAGCGCGATGCGCGCGCGGGTGACGAATCCTGTGTCGAGCCGGTCGAGCGTGCGCAGCATGTCGGCCATCAGCGTGCCGCGGCCGGGGCCGATCTCGGCCAGCGTCATCGGCATCGGCCGGTCCATGGCGACCCAGGCCGAATAGGCCCAGACGGCGACGAGCTCGCCGAACATCTGGCTGATTTCCGGCGCGGTGGTGAAGTCGCCTGCGACGCCGAACGGCTCGCGCGTGGTGTAGTAGCCGGCTTCCGGGTCGAACAGGCAGGACGCCATGTAGTCGGAAACGGAGATCGGGCCCGCGGTGGCGATGAGCTTCCGCAGCCGATCCTTCAGCGCCGTCATGAGGCGGCGGCCTTCGCGCGCAGCATCGCCCACAGGCCGATCAGCACCATCGGCACCGACAGCACCATGCCCATGGTCAGCCAGCCGCCGGCGAGATAGCCGATATGGGCGTCCGGCTCGCGGAAGAACTCGACGAGGATGCGCGCCATGCCGTAGCCGGCCACCATCGCCCCGGCGACGAAGCCGGGCGCTTTCAGCTTCAGCGCCGAATGGGTGAGGAGCCGCAGCACGACGAACAGGACGAGCCCCTCGAGCAGCGCCTCGTAGAGCTGGCTCGGATGGCGCGGCTCCGGCCCGCCATTGGGAAAGACGAAGGCCCAGGGCACGTCGCCGACCCGGCCCCACAGCTCGGAATTGATGAAGTTGGTGAGCCGCACCAGCCCGAAGCCGACCGGCACGCCGGCGGCGATGACGTCGAACAGGCTCCATGCGCTGAACCCGCGTCGGCGCGCGAAGAGGATCATCGCCACGGTGACGCCCGTCAACCCGCCGTGGAACGACATGCCGCCCTGCCAGACGGCGAGGATGTCGCCGGGGTTCTGCATGTAGCGGGCGAAATCGTAGAACAGGATGTAGCCGAGCCGGCCGCCGAGGACGACGCCGGCCGCCGCCCACAGCAGGAAATCGTCGATGTCGACGCCCGAGATCGGCGCCTTGCCGCCCGCCCACAGGCGGTCGTTGGCGACGAGGCGTTTGGCGTACCACCAGGCGAACAGGATGCCGACGACATAGCCGAGCCCGTACCAGTGGACCGCCAGCGGGCCGATGCGGACGATCACCGGGTCGATTTCGGGAAAGGGCAGGGCGGCGAGCGGCAGAAAGAGGAGGTCGCTCAAGACGGGTGTTTCCTTGCCGGTTCAGTGGCTGCGCATGGTGCCGCATATGGAGCGCAAGCGCCGCCGAGGTCAAGGCAAAGACAAGCGCCGCGAAGCGGCCTGCGACGCCGCGCACCTTGCAATCCGCCGCGCCGGGGACTACTTCCCTCCTGTCGAGCGAAAGCAGGGCCGCCAGCCATGACCACCGGACCGAACCGCATTCTGGACGAATTCGCCAAGCTGATGACCGACGCGGCCGGGGCCGCGCAGGGCGTGCGCCGCGAGGTGGAGACGGCGTTCCGCGCCCAGGCCGAGCGCCTGTTCAACTCGATGGACATGGTCCAGCGCGAGGAGTTCGAGGCGGTGCGCGAGATGGCGCTGAAGGCGCGCGCCGAGAACGAGGCGCTGTCCGCCCGCATCGCCGCGCTCGAGGCGAAGCTCGGGCTCGCCGCGGCCGGCGACGAGCCGAAGAAGCCGGCGGCGAAACCGCGGGCGAAAAAAGCCGACTGACGACGCCGGGCTTATCCACATTGCGGTGCAGCGAAAAGTGCTTGCGCCAGAGTCGCTTAGGCGATGCCGCGCGCGGCGCGCCGGCTTTCTATCCACACCGCAGATTGTTACGCCTCAAAAAAGGGGCTGTTCAGACGACTCCGCTGCAATAGACTGAATTTGCTGCATGATTCGAAGCGTGATTTGACGCTCGCATGCGCCGGGCGGCGGGGGCCGGCCGGGCAGAGGTTGCGTCGCCCGCCATCCCGCTTTCCTCGAGTGCCGGTTTCCGTAACGCGTGCTCCGACCCATGGCGTACGCGAACGCCCTTTTGCGACTGACAGGAAGAGACTTCCTTATGAATCTGCTGGAACTCGACATTGCCCGCGACCTTCATCCGGTGGATGTCATCGAGCACGTCGCCACGATGAACGACTGGTCCTTCGAGCGCACCGGCGACGACGAGATCGCGATTTCGGTCGCCGGCACCTATGCCAACTATCACGTCTCGTTTTCGTGGATGGAGGATTTCGAGGCGCTGCACCTGGCCTGCGCCTTCGACCTCAAGGTGCCGGAGGCGCGCACGCTGGAGGTGATGCGGTTGCTCTCGCTCATCAACGAGCAGATGCTGATCGGCCATTTCGATCTGTGGGAGCAGGAGGGCGCGATCATGTTCCGCCAGGCGCTGCTGCTCGCCGGCGGCGCGGAGCCGACCAGCCAGCAGGTCGAGGTGCTGCTCTCCTCGGCGCTGGAGGCCTGCGAGTGCTACTATCCGGCGTTCCAGTTCGTCGTCTGGTCGGGCACCAATGCGCGCGAGGCGCTGGCGAACGTCCTGTTCGAGACGCAAGGGACCTGCTGAGGCTGCCATGAGTTCTGACATGTCCGGGGTCGTGCGGCCCGAGATCGGCTATGCCGACTTCGAGCGGGTCGACATCCGCATCGGCACCATCGTCGCGGCCGAGCCGTATCCGGAAGCGCGCAAGCCCGCGATCAAGCTGCGCATCGATTTCGGCCCCGGCATCGGCGAGAAGAAGTCGTCGGCCCAGATCACCCGGCACTACACGCCCGAAAGCCTCGTCGGCCGGCAGGTGATGGCGGTGGTGAACTTCCCGCCGCGCCAGATCGGCAAGTTCCTGTCGGAGGTGCTGACGCTCGGCTTTCCCGACGCCGACGGCGAGGTGGTGCTGGCGGTCGTCGACAAGCCGGTCCCGAACGGCGGCAAATTGTTCTGAGGCTTGTCGCGCCTCCGAGATGCCCATGACCAGTGAAAATGCCTGCCCGCCCGGAAACCCGGCGCTCGGCGAGAGCGGCCTCGCCGTCGTTCTGTCGGGCTGCTCGGGCGGCGGGAAATCGACGCTCCTCGATGCGCTGGTGGCGCGCGGCTACGCCGTGTGGCCGGAAGCGGGCCGCCAGATCGTGCGTGAGGAAATGCATGTCGGCGGCGACGGCCTGCCATGGGCGGATGCCGCGAAATTCGTGGCGCTCGCCGCCTCGCGCACCATGTATTTCTTCAACGCCGCCGTCGCCTCGACAAGGCCGGTCTTCTTCGACAGGTCGCTGGTCGATCTCACCTCCTTTCTCGACCTCAAGTGCATCGGGGTGCCCGCCCATCTGAAGCGGGCGGTAGAGACCTACCGCTACCGGCGCGACGTGTTCGTGGTTCCGCCATGGCCCGAGATATTCACCGCCGATGCCGAGCGCCAAAAATCGTTCGAGGACGCCTGCCGCGAATACGAGGCGCTGGTCGAGGGCTATCGCGCCGCGGGCTACAGGCTGGTCGAGGTGCCGCGGGTCGGCGTCGACGCGCGCGCCGACTTCGTCCTTCGCCATCTCGGCGAAGCCGTCCCTTCTAAGCCGGAATCGAGATGACGGCGCGCAGGCCGCCGAGCGGGCTGTCCTCCAGCGCGATGTCGCCGCCATGGCTGCGGGCGATGTCGCGGGCGATGGCGAGGCCGAGTCCGGTGCCGCCCGAATCTTGGTTGCGCGCGTCGTCGAGGCGCACGAAGGGCTTGAACACCTCCTCGCGCTTGTCCGGCGGGATGCCCGGCCCGTCGTCGTCGACGACGATGAGGAGCAGGCCGCCGGCATGGGTGGCGTTGACCTCGACGGTCTTCGCATAGCGCAGGGCGTTGCCGATCAGGTTGGAAAGCAGCCGCGAGAAGGCGTTGGGCTTGACGGTGATCTCGGGGTCGCCCGTCAGCGACGTGCGCAACTGCCGCTTGCGCAGGCGCGCTTCCTCGACCTGCTTCTCAAAGAAACCGGCGAGGTCGAAGCTGACGGCGCTCTCCCCGGTCTCGCCGCGGGCGAAGGCGAGATAGCCTTCCAGCATCGACTGCATGTCGTCGACGTCCTGGTTGAGTGCGTCGCGATCCGCCTTGGAGCCGCTGAGGGCGAGCTGGAGCTTGAACCGGGTGAGGATGGTGCGCAAATCGTGGCTCACCCCGCTCAGCATCGCCGTGCGCTGCTCGATCTGGCGCTCGATGCGCTCGCGCATCTGGATGAAGGCGAGGCCGGCGCGGCGCACCTCGTCTGCGCCGCGCGGCTTGAAGTTGCTCGGCATCGGCCGGCCCTTGCCGAAGCTCTCGGCCGCCTCGGCCAGATTGAGGATCGGCCGGATCTGGTTGCGCAGGAAGGCGACGGCGATGGCGATCAGCACCAGCGAGGTGCCGACCATCCACAACAGGAAGATGTGGGTGTTGGAGGCGTAGGTGTGGCTGCGCCGGGCGAAGACGCGCAGCACCTTGTCGTCGAGGCGGATGCGGATCTCGACGATCGAGGAATCGCCGACCGTATCGAGCCAGAACGGCCGGTTGATCTGGCGGGTGATCTGCTGGCCGAGCGAATAGTCGAGGATGGAGAAGAACGGCTTCGAGCCGGGCGAAGGCAGTGGGTCGGGCGGCAGGAGGTCGATCTTGAGCTGGAGCCGCTCCTGGGCGATGCGGGCGACCTCGGTGAGGTCGCGATCCTGCGGCCAGGTCTCGATCATGTCGATGATGGCGGCGATGTCGCGGGTGACTGCCGTCGATAGCCGCTCGGTGACGGTCTGCCAGTGGCGCTCCATGAAGACGAAGGCGATGACCGACTGGAGCAGGATCATCGGCGCGATGACGATGATGAGCGAGCGGGCGTAGAGCCGCTTCGGCATCCATTGCCCGATATACCGCCAGGGCCATCGCGCGCCCTTCAGGGCTTTCGCGGCCGGGCGCGGAAAGCCGGGATCGGCGGATTGCCCGTCGCTCCTGCGCGTCTCGATGTCGGAACTTGCCATGCGGCCCTTCTCCGCCACGCGCGGCGGCGCTTCTACTCGACGCTCAGCCTGTATCCGACGCCGCGAACCGTCTGCAGCCACACGGGGTTGGACGGATCGCGCTCGATCTTGCGGCGCAGGCGGTTGATCTGGACGTCGATGGTGCGCTCGCCGACCTCCGAATCGGAGCCGATCAGCTCGTGGCGCGGGATGGTGTCGCCGGCGCGCTCGGCGAAGATGGCGAGGATTTCCTGCTCCCGGTCGGTGAGCTTGATCAGGTCGCCGTTCTTCTTCAGCTCGCGCCGGGCGATCTGGAACGTGTAGGGGCCGAAGACGATCTGCTCGACCTTGGGCGCCGGCTGCGGCCCGCCGCGCCGCAGGATGTTGTTCAGTCGCAGCAGCAATTCGCGCGGGTCGAACGGCTTGGGCAGGTAGTCGTCGGCCCCGGCCTCGAGCCCGGCGACGCGGCTGTCGGTCTCCGACAGCGCCGTCAGCATCAGGATCGGGACGTTCTTCTCCTCGCGCAGCGAGCGGGTGAGCTGGACGCCGCTCTCGCCCGGCATCATCACGTCGAGGACGATCATGTCGAAGTCGAGCCCGGCGAGCTTGCGCCGCGCCTCGGCCGCGTTGCCGGCCACGGTGACGCGGTAGCCGTTCTCGCTCAGGAACTGCCTGAGCAGGGTGCGGATGCGCGTGTCGTCATCGACGACCAGGAGGTGAGGGGCGTCGTCGCCCGGAACGACCGCATCATGCATCATCGACAGATGATCCTCCGCTTGGGTGGTGGTCCCGCCCGGCCCGAGTGTAACCTGCCTGTCCATCGCGGTCATCCTGCCCGTCGCGTGCCGGGTGCGATCTGTTCGCGCAGCTCGGGGTCGACCATCCCCATCAGGAAGCGCTCCACCGCCGCGCGCTCGTCCGGCCCGGCCTCGGCCAGCGCGGCGGCGATGCGTCGCGACTGCGGCGCGGCCAGCGCCAGCGCCAGCTCCCGCCCGCGCGCGGTCGGGTAGAGCTCGCGCTGGCGGCGGTCGCGTGGACCCTGGATCTGGACGATATGGCCGGTGTCCAGCAACTGCTTGAGGACGCGGGCGAGGCTCTGCTTGGTGATCTTGAGGACGTCGAGTAGTTCGGCCACCGTCAGGCCCGGCCGGCGGTTCACGAAGTGGACCACGCGATGGTGGGCGCGGCCGAAGCCGTATTCGGCGAGGATCTGGTCGGGATCTGAGGTGAAGTCGCGATAGGCGAAGAAAAGCAGCTCGATGATGGTGAAGTCGAGGCCGTCCCCGGCCGACAGGGCAGCCCTGATCGGTTCGGTGCTGCGCTCGCCGGTCTGCGAGGCCTCGCTCTGGGCCGTGCCGGCATGGGCTGTCGTCGTGTTGCCTGTCATAACTCTCAGTCGCGTTTGTGCCAGTCCGATTTATGTCAGTGTTATTGACATAATTTAGGCGAAGGGATAATTTTTGACAATCTTCTGGGCCGTTCGCGCATGATTGTGAAAGATGGCGGAATTTTCTGCCGGTGTTTCCTTCAATCCGTCTCGCAATCGGCGTAGATTTATGGTTTCGCGCCTCCGGTTAGCGGAGCGCGCGCGGCGCGTCCAACGAAAACAGGGCTTTTCGCCCCCTAGGGAGACATAAATGGCATCCGTTCCTTTCGACCAGCTCGATGGTCATATCTGGATGAATGGCGAATTCGTCAAATGGGCGGACGCCAAGATTCATGTCCTGACCCACGGGCTGCACTATGCCAGCTCCGTGTTCGAGGGTGAAAGGGCCTATGGCGGCGAGATCTTCAAGCTGACCGAGCACAGCCAGCGGCTGCACGATTCGGCGAAGATTCTCGGCTTCGCCATCCCCTATTCGGTGGCCGAGATCGATCAGGCCTGCCGGGACCTTTTGAAGATGCAGGGCTTCACCGACGCCTATGTCCGCCCGGTCGCCTGGCGCGGCTCGGAGATGATGGGCGTCTCGGCGCAGAACAACCGCATCAACTGCGCCATCGCCATCTGGCAGTGGCCGAGCTATTTCGACCCCGAGCAGCGGCTGAAGGGCATCCGCCTCGACGTCGCCGAGTATCGCCGTCCCGATCCGCGCACCGCGCCGTCGAAGTCGAAGGCCGCCGGCCTCTACATGATCTGCACGCTGTCCAAGCATGCGGCCGAGGCGAAGGGCTACGCCGACGCGATGATGCTCGACTGGCGCGGCCAGGTCGCCGAGGCGACCGGCGCCAACATCTTCTTCGTCAAGGACGGCAAGCTGCACACGCCGAAGCCGGACTGCTTCCTCGACGGCATCACCCGCCGCACCGTCATCGACCTCGCAAAGCGCCGCGGCATCGAGGTGATCGAGCGCGCGATCATGCCGGAGGAACTGGACGGCTTCGAGCAGGCTTTCCTGTGCGGCACGGCCGCCGAGGTGACGCCGGTGGCCGAGATCGGCCAGTGGACGTTCACCGTCGGCGACATGACCAAGACGCTGATGAACGACTACATGGCGGAAGTGCAGCCCAAGCGGGCCGCCGCCGAGTAACCGCGAAAGCCCCGCCGCCAGGGGCGGGGCTTCTTCACCGATGCGCCTGAAGGCGGCCCGTCCCTCATCGTGGGGCGGGCCGTTCGTTCATCCGGGGCCCGCTCGCTGGCGGACCGTTGTCCCCGGTTTTGTCCGCGCCGGATTCCATTCCCCCTTTGACTTTGGTCAATTTTAGGCATTCCATCCGCAAGCCGACTGCCGGAGTCGGCTTTTCCGGAGGGAATTTAAGTGGACGCTCTTCTTCCAATCATCATTCAGGTCATTTCGGGCGTGGTCGGCGGTCAGGCCGTCGGCGCGGCCATCAAGTCGGCCGCGATGGGCCAGCTTCCCAAGCTGCTCAGCGGCGCCATCGGCGGCGTGGCCGGCGGCCAGATCCTCGGCGCCCTGGTCGGCGGCGGCGGCGCGGCGGCCGATGCGGCGACGGGCGGCGCGCTCGGCGGGCTGCTGGGCGACGTGCTCGGCGGCGCCGGCGGCGGCGCGCTGCTGACCGGCATCGTCGGCGCGGTTCTCAAGAACAAGGGCTGAGCTTCGGCCCTCATGTTCAAAAGGGGCGGTCTCGGGCCGCCCCTTTTTCATGCGCGCAAGCCTTGCGGCACGTGCAGCTAACCGTCCCGTCCGCCCTCGAAGACGACGAGATGCTTGATGCGGCGGCCGCCTTCGCCGTCCGCTGTGGCGTCGAGATGATCGGGCATCAGCGAGGGGCCGTCGATCGTCGGCCGCTCGGCGAGGAACAGGCGCTCGTGGTCGGGGTCGACGACCCGCAGCGTGTCGATCCGGTTTTCCGTCAGGGGGTCGGCGCCGAGCCAGTAGGGCTTCTCGACCGGGACGATGCAGCCGAGCGCGCGCAGGCTGCCATATTCGCCGTGGAGCGGCAGCAGCACCATCTCGAACGGGGCCGCCTTGCCGCCGACGGTGACGCCCTCGAAGGTGATGGCGACGACGGCGTTGTAATGGAACACCGAATAGGCATGACGCGAAATGATACGCTGGTCGCGCCGCGACCACAGGAGAGGGAAGGCGTAGCCCTTCAGCTCCCGGCCATGGGCGGCGCACAGGCGCGTGCCGGCCAGCCGGAAGATCGCCTCGCCGCGCGCGTCCTTCTCCAGAATGAATGTGTCGGCCAGCAGCGACTTGATGTCGGCGGGCTCTATCTCGGTCCGTTGCGGCGCGGGCCTTTCTCCGCGCAACCTGTCCCAGTACCGGAACAGGGCAATCGTTCCTTTTTGTTTCATACCCTCAGCGCCCCCTGTCCCATGGTGTCAGATGTTCCATGGGTGTGTCTCATTGGCGAACAGAAGCCCCGACGCGCGGGACCTTCTTGCCTCACCAAGCACGGGCCATGCCACCCCCGTTAACCGTTGTTCACGGCTTTCCGTTTTATTAAGGTTAATGAAAGCTTTACGTTGCGAGCGACGGCGGCGCGTGGCACGTCTTCGCCATCAAGAGGGGAGCGTCCGTACCACAGCACACGGCCGCGATACGTCTCAGGAGTGAGCAGGGGGCTCGACCGAAAGCCGTCCGGGACGCGAAGCCGCCGTCCCGGACGGCTTTTCATTTGGCCGCCCCTCTGATAGCCCTCCTGCCGATGAGCGACCACCAGAACGACCCTTCCGCGCAGGACGATCCGCCGCGCCACGACCCGGCGCGAGAGATGGAGATCGCGCCGCGTCAGCGGGCGCGCGAGCCGATGTTCAACCTGCCCGGCGTCGTCATCGCGCTCATCGTCGCCTGCGTCGGCGTGCATCTCGTCCGCGTCTGGCTGCTCACGCCGCAGCAGGATTTCGAGGTCATCCTGCGCTTCGCCTTCATCCCGCTGCGCTATTCCGGCGACTATCTGCTCGACGCGGACGCCTTCCTCGCGCCTCTGACCTATGCGTTCCTGCACGGCGGCTGGGGGCATCTCGCGGTCAACACGATCTGGCTCGCCGCCTTCGGCTCGCCGCTCGCCAACCGCATCGGAGCAGTGCGGTTCCTGCTGTTCTGGGCCGTGACCTCGCTCGCGGCGGTGGCGCTGCACTACGTCCTGCATCCTTCCGAGGCCGTGCCGCTGGTCGGCGCGTCGGGGGCCATATCCGGCATGATGGGGGCCGCGGCGCGCTTCGGCTTCAATATCGACCGCAGCGGCGGCCGCGCCGCCTTCGCAGGGCGCATCCTGTCGATCCCGCAGGTCTTCGCCTCGCGCATGGCGGTCACGTTCCTCGCCATCTGGTTTGCCGTCAACTTCGCCGCCGGGTTCGGCTTCGGCGCGCCGGACGACGGCGGAACCATCGCCTGGGAGGCGCATATCGGCGGCTTCCTCGCCGGATTCCTCCTCACCCGCGCCTTCGACAGGGCGCGCTGATCCTCCCTTGAAAAGCGTTCATCTTCGGCGCACCATGCTCATGTGACGGGGAGGCAGGCCGGCCATGCGATATCAGCATGCGCCACCAACCGGAGGAGCGCACAATGACTGTGAAGTCGATCCTTGACGAGAAGGGCCGCGACGTCGTCACCCTCGGCCCGGATGTGACGCTGGCCGCCGCCATCGGCCTTCTGGCCGAGAAGCGAATCGGCGCGGTGGTGGTGACGGACGGCGACGGCCGCATCCTCGGCATCCTGTCGGAGCGCGATATCGTGCGCACCATCGGCCACGCCGGCGCGAACGCGCTCGCCATGCAGGTCTCCGAGGCGATGACGGCCAAGGTCACGACCTGCCGCGAGGCCCACACCGTCAACCACGTCATGGAGGTGATGACGCGCGGCCGCTTCCGCCACCTGCCGGTGGAAAGGAACGGCCGGCTCGACGGCATCGTCTCCATCGGCGACGTGGTCAAGCGGCGCATCGAGATGGTCGAGCGCGAGGCGGACCAGATCCGCGAATACATCGCCACCGCCTGACGGCGGGGGCCCGGGAAGCGCCCGCCGTCAGGCGGACGCTTCTGAAGGCGGGCTTCCGCTCAGCGGTTGTCGGGCCGCGCCCGCACCAGCGCGAGGCCGCGCCGGGTGATGCGGTACGGCCCGCCCTTGCTGGAGGCGATGGCGGCGCGGCGGCGCAGCCGGCGGAAGAGCCCGATGTCGAAGCCGGCATGACGCCAGTTGTCGCGGGTGTGGCAGTGGGCGGCTTCGATCCGCCCCTTCTCGTCCTTTTCGACGACGATCCATCCGCCCTGGGCGAGCAGATGCAGGATGCGCTGTTCGGCGCGCGTGATGTCCATGATATGAGTCCGGAAAAACCGGGCCTGTGAAGGCCACAGAAAATCATGCCGTCGCTTGAAGCGGCAGCGGTTCGGTTTTTCACGCCCTGACGGTCGAAACGAGCGTCAGGGCCTCAGCGGGACTCACATGCGTGACGCATAAAACACCTTTTGGTCGAAGCGCCGATATAAGGGCCCGGCGGCCGCATGCCAAGCTTTGCCCGCGCCTGAACCCCGCGGCGCTTGCATGCGCGCTCGGATTGATCTAGCCAATCCCAATCAATTTTGGGCCTCTCGGCCGCCTTCAGCACAGAACCGGATTGCCATGACGATCATCGACACGCGCACGCCCGATCCCAAGCGTCTCATCCCCGGCGCGACCGGCGACTGGGAAGTCGTCATCGGCATGGAGGTCCATGCGCAGGTCACGTCGCAGTCGAAGCTGTTCTCCGGCGCGTCCACCGCCTTCGGCGCCGAGCCGAACGCCAATGTCAGCCTCGTCGACGCGGCCATGCCCGGCATGCTGCCGGTCATCAACGAGGAATGCGTCAGGCAGGCGATCCGCACCGGGCTCGGCCTCAAGGCGCAGATCAATCTGAAATCGGTGTTCGACCGCAAGAACTACTTCTATCCCGACCTGCCGCAGGGCTACCAGATCTCGCAGTTCAAGCAGCCCATCGTCGGCGAGGGCGTGGTCAGGGTGTCCGTCGGACCGGACCGGCAGGGCAATTTCGAGGAGATCGACATCGGCATCGAGCGCCTGCATCTCGAGCAGGACGCCGGCAAGTCTATCCACGACCAGCACCCGACCATGTCCTTCGTCGACCTGAACCGCTCGGGCGTCGCGCTGATGGAGATCGTCTCCAAGCCCGACATGCGCTCGTCCGACGAGGCGAAGGCGTATCTGACCAAGCTCAGGACCATCATGCGCTATCTCGGCACCTGCGACGGCAACATGGACGAGGGCTCGATGCGCGCCGACGTCAACGTCTCGGTGCGCAAGCCGGGCGGCGCGTTCGGCACCCGCTGCGAGATCAAGAACGTCAACTCCATCCGCTTCGTCGGCCAGGCCATCGAATACGAGGCGCGCCGCCAGATCGGCATTCTGGAGGACGGCGGCGCCATCGATCAGGAAACCCGCCTGTTCGACGCGGTGAAGGGCGAGACGCGCTCGATGCGCTCCAAGGAGGAGGCGCACGACTACCGCTATTTCCCCGATCCCGACCTCCTGCCGCTCGAGTTCGATCAGGCCTATGTCGACGCGCTCGCCACCGACCTGCCGGAGCTGCCCGACGACAAGCGCGCGCGGCTGATCGAGAAGCTCGGCCTCTCCGCCTACGACGCCTCGGTGCTGGTCTCGGAAAAGGCGATCGCCGACTATTTCGAGAAGCTGGCCACCGGGCGCGACGGCAAGGCCGCCGCCAACTGGGTCATCAACGACCTGCTGGGGGCCCTGAACAAATCCGGCAAGGACATTGAATCCACTCCGGTTTCGCCCGACGAGCTCGGCGCGATCATCGACCTGATCAGGGAAGGCACCATCTCGGGCAAGATCGCCAAGGACCTGTTCGAGATCGTCTGGACCGAGGGCGGCGACCCGCGCGCCATCGTCGAGACGCGCGGGATGAAGCAGGTGACGGACACCGGCGCCATCGAGAAGGCCGTCGACGAGGTGATCGCCGCCAACCCCGACAAGGTGGCGCAGGCGAACGAGAAGCCCTCGCTCGCCGGCTGGTTCGTCGGCCAGGTGATGAAGGCGACCGGCGGCAAGGCCAACCCGCAGGCCGTCAACGACCTCGTCAAGGCGCGGCTCGGCATCGAGTAGCGGCCGGATGTTCGTCCGTACCGCCTCGCCGCGCGATCTGCCGGCGATCCGCGCGCTGCTCGTCGCCACATGGCACGACACCTATGACGGCATTTACGGGGCCGATCGGGTGACGGCGATCACTGACGAATGGCATTCAGTGCCGGCGCTGGCCGCGCGGCTCGAAAGGCCGGGCTCGGAGTTCCTCGTCGCCGACGACGGCGCCCGCATCGGCGGCGTCGCCTTCGCGGTGATGGCCGACGACGGCACGAGCGTCGCCCTGCAACAGCTCTATGTCCTGCCGGAGCTTCAGGGCAGGGGAATCGGCGGACTTCTCCTCGACGAGATCGAAGGCTGCTTTCCCGAGGCGGCCCGTATCGAGGCCGAGATCGAGGAGAAGAACGCGAAGGCCATGGCCTTCTATCGGGCGCAAGGCTTCACCGAGCGCGCCCGCCGCAGCGTTTCCGGCGCGGGCGGGGCGGCGATCGACGTTCTCGTCCTCGAGCGCCCCATCGTCTGGGCGGATTGAGGCGTCCTCGCCAGACGTGCGCAAACGAATTCGCCGCACCGCCGCCGCTTGCAAAGCCGGCCTCGTGGCGGCATAAGGCACTGACGGCGGCTGGACGGCCGGAGGAATCGATGAAAGCCTTTCTCGCGCAGTTCTTCACATGGTGGAGCGGACAGACGCTCGGAACGCGCTTCCACACCTGGCGCCACGGCACGCGCGTGGGCGAGGACGAAGTCGGCAACGTCTATTACGAGGGCGGAACGGATTCGGACGGCCGCACCCGCCGCTGGGTGATCTATAACGGCTACTCCGAAGCCTCGGCGATCCCGCCCGGCTGGCACGGCTGGATCCACCACCGCGTCGACACCCCGCCGACCAAGGAAGACTACCACCCCCGCGAGTGGCAGAAGCCGCATATCGCCAACATGACCGGCACCGCTGCCGCCTACAGGCCGAAGGGCTCGGTGCTCGGCACGGGCGAGCGGCCGCGCGTCAGCGGCGACTACGACGCATGGACGCCGTCCTGAGCGTCGGGAAAATCGGCGGCGGCTTCGCGATGAACCGCTTGTCTCGCCACATTTCCCGTCTATGCGGTGGTCATTCGCGTGACGCCGGAACCGGACCTTCCCGCCGCATGGGCAACGATTCTATCATGACGTTTCATTTGTGCCGCCGTGTCGCGGCGGGCGTTTTCGCTGCGCTGGCGCTGTCCGTTGCGCCGGCCGCCGCCGAGCGCATCTCCAATCCGGTCGCCGAGTTCACCGGCGTCGACAAGATCACCGGCCGCATCATCACCTTCGACGTCTATATCGACGAGACGGTGCAGTTCGGCGCCTTGCAGGTGACGCCGCGCGTCTGCTGGTCGTCGCCCGAGACCGAGGAGCCGAAGACGGATTCCTTCGTCGAGGTCGACGAGATCACGCTCGACCGCAAGATCAGGCGCATCTTCACCGGCTGGATGTTCGCCGAAAGCCCCGGCCTCAACGCCGTCGAGCACGCCGTCTACGACGTGTGGCTGAAAGCCTGCAAGCAGCAATCGGACGTTCCGCCGCCCGAGGCCGCCAGCAACTGACCTTCAGGGTCAGAACTCGGCCTCGCCCTGCAAAGCTTCTTCCAGCATTGTCTCGTATTTCGCCCGCGGCACGTCGACCGCGCCGAAGCGCTTCAGGTGCTCGGTGGTGAACTGGGTGTCGAGCAGCACGAAGCCGCGCGCCTTCAGCCGCTCGACCAGATGGGCGAGGCAGACCTTCGAGGCGTCACGCGCGCGCGAAAACATGCTTTCCCCGAAAAAGGCCCGCCCGAGCGTCACGCCGTAGAGGCCGCCGACGAGAACGCCGTCCTGCCACGCCTCGACGGTGTGGCAATAGCCGCGGGCGAAGAGTTCGCCATAGGCTTCGCGGATCGGCTGGTTGATCCAGGTCGAGGGACGCGCCTCGCGCGCCTCGGCGCAGCCGTCGATGACGCCGGAGAAATCGGTGTCGAAACGGATGTCGAAGCGGTTCTGCTGGAGCGTCTTCCTGAGGCTCTTCGGCGTATGGAACGCGTCGAGCGGGATGACGCCGCGCATTTCCGGCCGCACCCAGAACACTTCCGGGTCGTCGGCGCTCTCGGCCATCGGGAAGACGCCGTTGGCGTAGGCGCGCAGCAAAAGGTCCGGCGCGATGCGATCTCCCGGCGCGAGAGGTCGTGTCATCCGCGCCCTTTCTTCCGCTACTCGCCTTTAGCGAGGTGTTTCTCAAGCCAGTGGATGTCGTAGTCGCCGTTGGCGATGTCGATATTGCCGATCAGGTCGCGGAACAGCGGCAGGGTGGTGTTGATGCCGTCGACGACGAACTCGTCGAGCGCGCGGCGCAGCCGCATCATGCACTCGACGCGGTTGCGGCCGTGGACGATCAGCTTGCCGATCAGGCTGTCGTAATAGGGCGGGATGCGATAGCCGGAATAGACCGCCGAATCGACGCGGATGCCGAGCCCGCCGGGCGTGTGGTAGTGGGTGATGGTGCCGGGCGAGGGGGTGAAGGTCCTCGGGTCCTCGGCGTTGATGCGGCATTCGATGGCGTGGCCCTGGAAACGGATGTCCTCCTGCTTCATCGACAGCCCGCCGCCCGAGGCGACGCGGATCTGTTCGTGGACGAGGTCGATGCCGGTGATCGCCTCCGTCACCGGATGCTCGACCTGAAGCCGCGTGTTCATCTCGATGAAGTAGAACTCGCCGTTCTCGTAGAGGAACTCGATGGTGCCGGCGCCCGAATAGCCGAGATCGGCGATGGCGCGGGCGCAGATGCCGCCGATCTTCGCGCGTTCGGCCGCGTTCAGCGCCGGCGAGTTCGCCTCTTCCCACACCTTCTGGTGGCGGCGTTGCAGCGAGCAGTCGCGCTCGCCGAGATGGACGGCGTTGCCCGCGCCGTCGCCGACCACCTGCACCTCGATATGGCGCGGCTTTTCCAGATATTTCTCGATGTAGACGGCGTTGTCGCCGAAGGCCGCGCCCGCTTCCGAGCGCGCCGTCGCCAGCGCCACCGCGAGCTCGCCCTCCGAGCGCGCCACCTTCATGCCGCGCCCGCCGCCGCCGGCCGACGCCTTGATGATGACGGGATAGCCGATCTCGGCGGCGATGCGCTTGGCCTCGCCCTCGTCGGACACCGCGCCCTCCGAGCCCGGCACCACCGGGATGCCGAGGCGCTTTGCGGTGCGCTTGGCCTCGATCTTGTCGCCCATGGTGCGGATATGGTCGCCCGTGGGGCCGATGAAGACGATGTTGTGCGCGGCGAGGATGTCGGCGAACTTGGCGTTCTCGGACAGGAAGCCGTAGCCGGGATGGATCGCGTCCGCGCCGGTGATCTCGCAGGCGGCGACGATCTGGTGGATGTTCAGATAGCTGTCGCGGGAGGGCGGCGGGCCGATGCACACGCTTTCGTCGGCAAGCCGCACATGCATGGCGTCGGCGTCGGCGGTGGAATGGACCGCGACGGTCTTGATGCCGAGCTCCTTGCAGGCGCGCAGCACGCGCAGCGCGATCTCTCCGCGATTGGCGATCAGGATCTTCTGGAACACCGGCTGCGCTCCCGTCACTCGATCACGACCAGCGGCTCGCCGAACTCGACGGGCTGCGCGTCCTCGAACAGGATGGCCGTGACCGTGCCGGCGCGCGGCGACGGGATCTGGTTCATGGTCTTCATCGCCTCGATGATGAGGAGGGTCTGGCCTTCCTTGACCTTCTGGCCGACCTCGATGAACGGGGTGGCGCCGGGCGCGGGCGCGCCATAGGCGGTGCCGACCATCGGCGAGGGCACCGCGTTCTTCGAGACGTCGGCGGCGGGCGCGGCAGCGGCGGCCTGCGCGGCGGGCGCGGGCGCGGCAACGGCCTGGACGGGCGCCGGCGCATAGGCCTGCACGGGCGCCGGCGTGCGCGACACCCGGATGCGCAGATCCTCCTGCTCGACCTCGATCTCCGTCAGATTGGTCTCTTCCAGAATGCCCGCGAGATCGCGGATGAGCTGCTGGTCAATCCCGGATTTCTTCGTCGACATCGTTTCCCGTCCCTTGGTTGTTCTTCCGCCCGCCAGATCGCGGCGCCTCCGGCTCAGGCCGTCATCCCCGCATCTCCCGAAGGCCGGCTGCGGGAGCGCGGCCCGGGGCGGGCAGGTCGGTCTGGCGAAGGCGGCCTCGGGCACGAACGAATTCCTGCCTCACGCACACCGCGCACCTCTATAAAGGGCATATGCAGCGAGGCAAAGAGCGCAAGTGCGTTCTTTTCGTGTCCACAGCCGATGTTGCCCGCCCGCACACAGCGGGGGCGAACATCAGTCCTGCGCGCGCGCCAGCTCGACCTTCTCCTTGAGCACGGCCTTGCCGAGCGCGCCGAACACCACTTCCTGCCCGACGACATAGGAGGGGGTGCCGGTGATGGCCAGTTGCTGGGCCAGCTCGTAGGTCTCGTTGAAGGCGTCGGCGATGGCCGGGTTCTTCATCTCCTCGCGCAGCGCCGCCTCGTCGACGCCGAGCGCGACCGCGGCCGCGATGGCGGTCGCCTCGGTGGCGCGGCCGCCCATCAGGAGGGTGCGGTGGAAGTCGCCGTACTTTTCCGGGGCAAGGGTGCGGAACGCCATCGAGACGATGTGCGCCTTCTGCGAGTCCGGGCCGAGGATCGGAAATTCCTTGAGCACGAAGCGCAGATCGGAATCGTCGGCCACCAGCGCGGCCATGTCGTCATAGGCGCGCTTGCAGAAGCCGCAATTGTAGTCGAAGAACTCGACCACCGTGGTCGACCCCTGAGGATTGCCGACGACGCCGTCATAGGAGGCGTTGAAGATCGCGTCCGAGGAGCTGCCGATGGCGTCGAGCAGAGCGAGGCGCTGCTCCTCGCGCTGGCGGTCCTCCAGCTCGGCCTGCATGTCGGTCAGGATTTCCGGGTTCTGCAGCAGGTAGTCGCGCACGATCGCCTCGACGTCGCCGCGCGAGACCGCGCGGGCGAGCGAGGGCTGAGCCTCGCCGGCGCCGTAGGGCGCGGCGTTGAGGTCCGAGCGGTTCCCGGCGACGAAGCCCGCGGCGAGCATGGCGAAAGAGACGGCGACGCCGGTGATGCCGAGGGCGATGGCCTTGCTCATGGAACTGTCCTCAAATCTGCGGCCGTCAGCGGCCCGGTTGCCGGTAATTGATGATGTCCTGCGCGCGCACCCAGGACGGCGATCCCTTGGCGAGCTTCTGCTGGGCGCGCGCGGCGAAATTGCGCGCCTCGCGCGGGTTGCCGGAATAGAAGTGGCCCTCGGCGGTCGCCAGCTCGGCCTCGCCGACATCGCCGAGCTGGCCGTAGGCCTGGGCGAGGTAGCGGTAGCCGGCGCCGTATTCCTTGGCCCGCGACAGGCCGGACTTCAGCTCGTTCACCGCCTTGCGCAGGTTCTCCGGCTTGCCGGTGGCCATCAGCGCCTGGCCGTAGCCGATCTGGATGATACCGGATTTGCGCGGGTCGTTGCGCATCGCCGCGGCGAACGCCTCAGCCGCCTCGGCCGGCCGGCCTGCCTTCATCAGAACCTCGCCGCGGATCTCGTGGAAATACGGGTTCTTCGGCGCCGCCTTGACCAGTGCGTCGATCTTCGGCACGGCGGCGCGCGCATTGCCCGACAGCATCGTGCCGATGGCGTCGGCATAGAGCGCCGGGACGCTGCGCGAGGTGCGGCCGAACAGGCGCGAGGCGGCCGCCTGGCCCTGCGTATAGGCCGCGATCTTGGCGCGCATCAGGTCGTGGCGCTGCTGGAGCGCCGGCGGATCGGCGCGCTCGAAGTTCCGGCTAGCCCGCGCCAGCGTCTCGAGGTTGGCGATGCGCTCGCGCGGCACCGGGTGGCTGATCTGATAGGGGTCGACCCTTACGCCCGACAGCGCCATCGAGCTTGCCAGCCGCTCGAACGTCTTCAGCATGCCGCGCGCCGATTGCCCGGTGCGCTCCAGATAGGTGATGGCCGAGCGGTCGGCCGTCGTCTCCTCGGTGCGCTGGTAGGCGAGCACCGAGCGCCGCGCCGCTTCCACACCGCCGACCATGACGCCGGCGCCCGATTGCGCCAGCCCGCCGGTTCCGGTCGCCGCGCCGGCGGCGGCCGCGCCGGCGCCGAGCAGGGTGGCGATGACCGCCATGGTCTGCGCCCGCGAAAGCTGTTCGCGCAGGCGCTGCTGGTGACCGCCGGCGATGTGTCCGGCCTCGTGCGCCAGGACGCCGATAATCTCGTTCGGCGTCTCCGCCATCAAGAGCGCGCCGGTGTTGATGAAGATGCGCCGCCCGGTGACGAAGGCGTTGAAGGACGGATCGTTGACGAGGACGATCTCGATACCCGACTTGCCGAGGCCGGCGGCTTCAAGGATCGGCCGCGCATAGTCGGCGACCAGCGCCTCGATCTCGGCGTCGCGCACCACCGATATGCCACGCTGGGCGGCGGCCGGCGAAACCGGCGGCAGCGCGAGCGCGACGCACAGCGCGGCGGTGGCGGCGAAGCGGGTGACGGTTCTCGAAAGCACAGACAGCATTGTGAGACACAGCTAGCCGACAGCGGGAACGGTGAAAAGCCACCGCGCGAACATTCATCAACTTGTGATCCCCATATCTTTCGGGCATTTGTGCGGCGCATCCCGTTCAAAGAGCCGGAAGGACCAGATATGGCGGTCGCCATTTCGAAACGCAGCGCGGTCGAGCCTTTCCATGCCATGGACGTGCTGGCCGAGGCGAACAGGCTGAAGGCGGCCGGCCACCCCGTGGTCTCGCTCGCCGTCGGCCAGCCGTCGGACCCCGCGCCCGCCATCGTGCGCGAGGCCGCCGCCGCCGCGCTCGCCGGCGGCCGCATCGGCTACACCGACGCGCTCGGCCTCGCCGATCTGCGCCGGGCGATCTCGGACCATTATCGCGACCACTACCGCGTCGAGATCGAGCCGGCCCGCATCGCCGTCACGACCGGCTCGTCGGCCGGCTTCAACCTCGCTTTCCTCGCCATGTTCGATCCAGGCGACCGCGTCGCGATCACGGTTCCGGGCTATCCGGCCTATCGCAACATCCTCGCCGCGCTCGGCATCGAGGCGGTCGAGATCAGGCTGGAGGGGCAGGGGTTCCTGACGGCCGCGCTGCTGGAGGCCGCGCATCGCGAGAAGCCGCTGAAGGGCGTGCTCTTCGCCAGCCCCGCCAACCCGACCGGCGCGGTCATCCCCGACGCCGAGCTCGCCCTGCTGGTGGAGGCGGCGCGCGCCATGGGCGTGACGGTGATTTCCGACGAAATCTACCACCGCCTCGCCTATGCCGGGCAGGACATGACCGCGCTGTCGCTCGGCGGCGACGTGACGGTGATCAACTCCTTCTCGAAATATTACTGCATGACCGGCTGGCGCATCGGCTGGATGGTCCTGCCGGAAAGGCTGGTGCGGCCGGTCGAGCGCATCGCCCAGAGCCTCTACATCTCCGCACCGGAGCTGTCGCAGGTCGCGGCCATCCGCGCGTTCGAGGCGAGCGACGTGCTCGAGGTGGTGAAGGATCGCTACCGCGCCAACCGCGCCCTGCTCGACGCCGCGCTGCCCGGGCTCGGCCTGCCGCTGGCCGCGCCGATGGATGGCGGCTTCTACGCCTATTGCGACGTGTCGCGCCACACCAACGACAGCATGGATTTCGCCCGGCGGCTGCTTGCCGAATGCCATGTCGCGGCGACGCCCGGCCTCGACTTCGACACGGCCGAGGGCAGCCGGTTCATGCGCTTCTCCTATGCCGGCAGCGAGGCCGACGTGGCGACGGCGCTGGAGCGCTTGCGGAACTGGCTTTAGCTGAAGCTTAAAATGAAGAAACCGGCAAAACTGCCGGTTTCTTCTGCATTTGACGGGTCAAAGCCTCAGGCGGCCCGGGCTCAGAAGAACCCCTTCCGCTGCCACCAGCCGCCCTTGCGCGGCTTCTCGCCTTCGGCGCTCTCGGCCGGCCGCGAGGAGGTGACGACCGGCTTGGCCGGAGCGCGGGGCGCGGCAGGCACTTCCTCGACCTCGACGGTTTCCACCACCTCGGCGACGGAGGTTTCGGTAGGCTCGGCGGCGGCTTCCGCCACGACCTCGCTGACCGTCGCCGCGGCTTCCTCGGCGGCTTCCGCCTTCGCCTTGGCCGTGCTCTTGCGGCGCGGCGCGCGCTTGGGCTTGGCGGGCGCGTCCTCGGCTTCCTCAGCCGGGGGCGCGTCGTCGAGAACCGCGACCGCCTCGGCCACCTCCGCCTCGGCCGGCGGCTCGACCTCGATCGGCTTGGCCTTGCGCGGCGCGCGCCGGGCGGGCTTCTTCTTCGGCGTTTCCTCGGCGACGGCTTCCTCGATCTCCGCGACCTCGGCGACGACATCGTCGGCCGGCGTCGCCTCGATCGCCGCCTGCGCGGCGAAATCGGTGAGCGCGGTCTCGCCCGCTTCGACCACGTCCTGCACGCCGTCTTCCGCAGTTTCGGCGGTCTCGCCGCTCACCTCGTCGCGGCGGTTGCGGCGGCCGCCGCGCTTGCCGCGCCGCCGCTTCTTGGGCTGCCCGTCGGCGTCCTCGTCAGTGCCGGCCACTGCTGCGCCAGCATCGTCGTCGTCCGCGTCCTCATCGTCCGTCCGGCTTTCGCCGTCCGCCGCGACCGCCGGCTGCTCGCCTTCGGTGGACGGGCCGTCGCGGTCCTTGCGCCGCCGGCGGCGGCGCTTGCGCTTGCGCTGGCCGTTGCCGTCCTCGCCATCGGCCTGACGCGCGGCCTGCTGCGGGCGCGCCTCCTCCTCGGCCTCGTCGTCCGCTTCCTCGACGATGTCGTCGATGTCATCTTCCGGCTCGTCGGGATAGACCGGAGCCGCGGCCGGCATGAAGCCGGCGGGGCGCTCGGCGATCTCGCCCTTGACGATGACGTAGTGCTGCGAGCGCACGCTCTCGTCGGCCTCGACGCTGATGTTCAGGCCGAAGCGGTTCTCGAGGTCGACCAGCGTGCTGCGCTTGTGGTTGAGCACGTAGATCGCGGTCGAGGTCGGCGTGCGCACGGTGATGTGGTTGCGCGAGTCCTTGAGCAGGAATTCCTCGACGGCGCGGATGACGAGCAGCGCCACCGACGATTCGGAACGCACATGGCCGGTGCCGCCGCAATGGGGGCACACCTGCATCGTCGATTCGAGCACCGAGGCGCGCAGGCGCTGGCGCGACATTTCGAGCAGGCCGAAATGCGAGATGCGGCCGACCTGGATGCGCGCCCGGTCGTTCTTGAGGCAGTCCTTCAGCCGCTTCTCGACCGCGCGGTTGTTGCGGTTCTCCTCCATGTCGATGAAGTCGATGACGATCAGCCCGGCGAGGTCGCGCAGGCGAAGCTGGCGCGCGACCTCCTCGGCCGCCTCCAGATTGGTCTGGAGCGCCGTGTCCTCGATCGAGTGCTCCTTGGTCGAGCGCCCGGAGTTGACGTCGATGGCGACCAGCGCCTCGGTCTGGTTGATGATGAGGTAGCCGCCCGATTTCAGCGTCACCTGCGGCTGCACCATCCTGTCGAGCTGCGCCTCGATGCCGTTGCGGGCGAAGATCTGCACCGTCTCGCGATAGGGCTGGACGACCTTCGCGTGGCTCGGCATCAGCATGCGCATGAAGTCCTTCGCCTCGCGATAGCCTTCATCGCCGGCGACGAGAATTTCGCTGATGTCCTTGTTGTAGAGGTCGCGCACCGAGCGCTTGATCAGCGAGCCTTCCTCGTAGACGAGGGAAGGGGCGGTCGATTGCAGCGTCAGCTCGCGGACATTGTCCCACAGCCGCATCAGATATTCGTAGTCGCGCTTGATCTCGGCCTTGGTGCGGCTTTCGCCCGCCGTGCGCAGGATCACGCCCATGCCCTGCGGCACCTCGAGATCCTTGACCACGTCCTTGAGGCGCTTGCGGTCCGCGGCATTGGTGATCTTGCGCGAGATGCCGCCGCCCCGCGCCGTGTTCGGCATCAGCACGGAATAGCGGCCGGCGAGCGAGAGATAGGTGGTCAGCGCCGCGCCCTTGTTGCCGCGCTCTTCCTTGACGACCTGGACCAGCAGGATCTGGCGGCGCTTGATGACCTCCTGGATCTTGTACTGCTTGCGCTGCGGCCGGCGGCGCTCGTGGACTTCCTCCAGCGCGTCGTCGGCGCCGACGGAGACGACCTCGTCGTCGCCATTGCCGTTGTCGTCGCCGCTGTCGCTGGTGTCCTCGTCCGCGCCATCGCTCCCGCCGGCTTCGGCGACCTCCTCGGAGACGACATCCGCAACCACCGATTCGGCCATCGCCGGGCCGTCGCCGGCGTCGTCGTCCGCGCCGTCCGGCGCGGCCGCGTCTTCATCGGCCTCGGGCACGGTCTCCGCCGCGTCGGCGGTCTCGCTGGCGGCCGTGGCCTTGCCGGCGTCGCTGGCCCTGCCGCGTCCCCGGCCGCGCCGGCGGCGCTTGCCGTTGCGGCGCTCCTCGTTCTCCTCTTCCTCGTCCTCCTCGGCCTGCGCCTCCTCGGCCTCGGCGCGCAGCAGCGCCTGCCGGTCGGCGACGGGGATCTGGTAGTAGTCGGGATGGATTTCGGAAAAGGCGAGGAAGCCGTGGCGGTTGCCGCCATATTCGACGAAGGCGGCTTGCAGCGAAGGCTCCACCCGCGTCACGCGGGCGAGGTAAATATTGCCTTTGAGCTGCTTCTTGTTCTGGGATTCGAAGTCGAATTCTTCAATCCGGTTGCCGCGAACGACGACAACCCGGGTCTCCTCCGGGTGGGAGGCATCGATAAGCATTTTGTTGGGCATAATGTCTTGTCTCCCCGGCGCGGGCGGAAAGACGACGCCGTGCTGTCGCGCGGCCGTGTCGTGCGTTTCCGGAAAACGTGCCGGATGATGGGGCGTTCGCTGCGCGCGGCCGGGACCGGCCAGCCATTCCGGCCGCGGCCGTGACGGCGCGGTTTCTTCCGGGCTGGGGCGTGGTCGGGCTTGCGATCATCGCGCTACATGCGAACCGTTTCTAAACCAAGGTCCGCTCCGACGGACCCGCTGATGTGCTCGTACCGAGCCGGCGCGGCCGGGGGCCTTGCCGTTTTCCTCACGCCAGGAACGCACCGCGCAGCGGACGCGACCTGCAAGAAAATTCGTCGGAAACACCGCTACCGGAATCGGTCGGGCCTCGAACGCCGCGAGGCTGATCTTCTCTGCCAGAGCGAAGAAGCATGCGGCAGGCTTGAACGATCACAGACATGATGGTGATCCGACAACGCTTTTATGATCTGGCGCAGGCTGTGGCAACCCCGATTCATGCGCCGGCGTCGCGCGGCTGCGGTCGGATCGCGGATTAAAGAGTTGCTTAACCATGCGGCGTTACTTCTCCTTAAGAGTACAAATCCGGTCCTGTCGACCGCCAGCCGATGGAACGCCATGCAGACGAATCCCTGCCGGTTTCGCCCCATACCGGTCTGCCGGGCAGGGCTTGCGGCGTTGATCTTTCTGGCAGTGCTGCTCGCCGCCTTCGCGGCGCAGGCCGACGAGCTGCTCCATGCGCGCGGCTACAAGATGGCCGGCGACGCGGCGCGCATGCGAATCGTCGTCAACTTCAACCGCGACCCCGAATTCCGCTGGTTCGTGATGAAGGCGCCGCACCGCCTGGTCGTCGACATGCCGGAGGCCGGCTTCTCTTTCGACGTGGACGATCTTTCGGCGCGCGGCATGGTCGCCTCCGTCGATTACGGCAATCTCGGGCAGGGGCGCTCGCGCATCATCGTCTCGTTCGACGGTCCCTTCTCGGTCGAGCGTCTCGACATCCTCGCCAACGAATCCGATGGCGGCTTCCGCCTCGTGGCCGACGTCGCGGCTTCTTCCGATGCGGCCTTCGACAGGGTGATGGCCGAGCAGGTCGAGACTACCGCCTCGACCCGCACCACGCCCAAGGCCGACAGGCTGGGCAAGATCGCCGCGCCCGGCGACCGGCGCTTCCGGGTGGTGGTGGACCCCGGCCATGGCGGCGCCGATACCGGCGCGGAAGGCGAGACGGGAACGCAGGAAAAGACGATCACCCTCGCTTTCGCGCTCGAGCTCAAGCAGGCGCTGGAGCGCAGCGGGCAGTTCGACGTGTTTCTGACCCGCGACAGGGACCTGTTCCTGCGGCTCGACGAGCGGGTGCGAATCGCCCAGCAGCACGAGGCCGACCTGTTCATCTCGATCCACGCCGACGCCATCCGCCTGAAGAACGTGCGCGGCGCGACCGTCTATACCGTCGCCGACAAGGCCTCGGACGCCGAGGCCGCCGCCAAGGCGATCCGCGAGAACCTTGCCGACGCCATCGCCGGCGTCGCGGTCGAGGAGGAGAATCAGGAGGTCGCGGACATCCTCGCCGACCTGATCCGCCGCGAGACGCAGAGCTTTTCCATCCGCTTCGCCCGCTCGCTCGTCGGCGAGCTTTCGACGGCGATTCGCATGATTCCGACCAATCCGCACCGCTTCGCCGGTTTCAAGGTGCTGCGCGCGCCCGATGTCCCTTCGGTCCTGCTCGAGCTCGGCTATCTTTCCAACGCGCAGGACGAGGCGTTGCTGCGCGATCCCGAATGGCGGGAAAAGGCGGCGCGCGGCATCGTCGAGGCGATCGGCGTCTTCGCCGCGGCGCGGCAGGGGGCGGGCGGGTGAGCTCCTTGCCGAAAGGCACGCCGCCGTTGCCACGGAGCCACAGGCGGTATTTTATTGCAGGAATCACGACAAGGCGCTTTCCTGTCGCCGCAATTTGCCCACAAGGGCGACCGAAAAGGAATTCGGACGCGGAAGGATGCGCGCCTTGCGGGCGCCGCATTGCTTCGGGTCGCTGACTGGAGTGGGCATGATACGGCTTATCGGATATTTCTTCGGCGTCGGCGTGGCGCTCGCGCTCGTCGTGGCGGCGGGCGTCGCCATCTATCTCGGCTCGCTGGGGAACGACCTGCCCGACTACGAGGTGCTGGCGCGCTACGAGCCGCCGGTGACGACGCGCGTTCATGCCGCCGACGGCGCGCTGATGGGCGAGTTCGCCCGCGAACGCCGCCTCTATCTGCCGATCCAGGCCATTCCCGACCGCGTCAAGGCCGCCTTCCTCTCGGCCGAGGACAAGAATTTCTACAACCATCCTGGCGTCGACGTGACGGGCCTCGCCCGCGCCGTCGTCACCAATTTCCAGAATCTCGGCTCCGGCCGCAGGCCGGTCGGCGCGTCGACCATCACCCAGCAGGTGGCGAAGAACTTCCTGCTCTCCTCCGACCAGACCTACGAGCGCAAGATCAAGGAGATCATCCTCTCCTTCCGCATCGAGCAGGCCTACCCCAAGGACCGGATTCTCGAGCTCTATCTCAACGAGATCTTCTTCGGCCTCGGCGCCTACGGCATCGCCGGCGCGGCGCTGACCTATTTCGACAAGTCGGTGAACGAGCTGACCGTATCCGAGGTCGCCTATCTCGCCGCCCTGCCGAAGGGGCCGTCCAACTACCATCCGTTCCGCCAGACCGAGCGCGCCATCGAGCGCCGCAACTGGGTGATCGACCGCATGGTCGAGAACGGCTATGTCGAGGCCGAGGAAGGGGCAAGGCAGAAGGCGCTGCCGCTCGGCGTCAATCCGCGCCGCACCGGCAACTATCTCTTCGCCGGCGAGTATTTCACCGAGGAGGTGCGCCGCGCCATCATCGCCCGCTACGGCGAGGACGCGCTCTATGAGGGCGGCCTTTCGGTGCGCACCACGCTCGACCCCGCCATGCAGGTCAAGGCGCGCAAGGCGCTCCATCACGGCCTGCTCAAATACGACACGCTGCGCGGCTATCGCGGCCCCGTCACCTCGATCGACGTTTCCGGCGACTGGGGCGTGCCGCTCGGCGAGGTCGCGCGGCTCTCCGACGTGCCGGAATGGCAGCTCGCCGTGGTGCTCGAATCCGGCCAGGACGGCCTGACAGTCGGCCTCCAGCCCGGCCGGGAAGTCTCCGGCGCGCTGTCTGCCGAGCGCAAGACCGCGTCAGTTGCCGCGGCCGACATGGGCTGGGCCCTGCGCCACACGGTCGAGGGACGCCGCGTCAAGGCGGACTCGCCGGCCGAGGTGCTGAAGCCCGGCGACGTGGTGCTGATCGAGAAGAAGGAAGGCGAGGGCGAGGGCTGGCTCCTGCGCCAGGTGCCGGAAGTGTCCGGCGGCATGGTGGCGATGGACCCGCACACCGGCCGCGTGCTGGCCATGGTCGGCGGCTTCTCCTTCTCGCAGTCCGAGTTCAACCGCGCCACGCAGGCGTGGCGCCAGCCGGGATCGTCGTTCAAGCCGATCGTCTACGCCGCCGCGCTCGACAACGGCTATACCCCGGCCTCAGTGGTGCTCGACGCGCCGATCTCGATCCGCATCGGCAACCAGGTCTGGGAGCCGAAGAACTACGGCGGCGGCGCGGCCGGCCCGTCGACGCTGCGCGCCGGCATCGAGCGCTCGCGAAACCTGATGACGGTGCGCCTCGCCAACGACATGGGCATGACGCTCGTCGCCGAATATGCCGAGCGCTTCGGCGTCTACGACAAGATGCTGCCGGTGCTGGCCATGTCGCTCGGCTCCGGCGAGACGACCGTGATGCGCATGGTCTCGGCCTATTCGATCATGGCCAATGGCGGCAAGCATATCGTGCCGTCGCTGATCGACCGCATCCAGGACCGCTACGGCAAGACCGTGTTCAAGCACGACCAGCGCGGCTGCGAGGGCTGCAACGCGGCCGACTGGCAGGGGCAGGGCGAGCCCGAGCTGGTCAACGACGCCGAGCAGGTCCTCGACCCGATGACCGCCTACCAGATCACCTCTATGATGGAGGGCGTCGTCCAGCGCGGCACCGCCGTCACCCTCGCCGAGCTCGGCCGCCCCATCGCCGGCAAGACCGGCACAACCAACGAGGAGAAGGACGCCTGGTTCGTCGGCTACACGCCCGACCTCGTTGTCGGCCTCTACATGGGCTACGACAAGCCGACGCCGATGGGCAAGGGCTCGACCGGCGGCGGCCTCGCCGCGCCGATCTTCAAGGAATTCATGGCCGACGTGCTGGAAGGCACGCGCCCCGTCGAGTTCCGCGTGCCGGAGGGCATGCACATGATCGCCGTCGACCGCAAGACCGGCATGCAGGCGCAGGCCGGCGCCGGCGGCGCCATCGTCGAGGCGTTCAAGCCCGGCACCGGCCCGGCCGACAGCTACTGGGTCATCGGCATGGACGAGATCCAGGCCGCCGAGCGCGCCCGCGAACTGTCGCCCTCCGCCAGCGAGGCGATCCTGCAAGGCGGCGGCGGCCTCTACTGAGGCTTGCCGCCGGTTGTCCCAGCATCGGACCGGCCGTCAGTCCGGGCTATTGTGTCCCTTGAGGGGGAAGTTCTCGCGCCACGGCCTCGCCTCGTCCACCACCCGCGCGATCGACGGCCAAGCGAGCAGCCGCGCGCGATAGTCCCGAAGCGCGGCGAGGGGCGGCGGGATCGGATGGCCCCAATGAGCGTAGAACAGGGCCGGCGCGGCCGCGCAGTCGGCGATGCCGAACGTGTCGTTCGCCGCCCATTCGCGTCCTTCCATCCATCGGTTCAACCACACGTAGCTTTTGTCCAGCACCGCCTTCGCCTCGCCGTCGAGATGCGGGTCCCGCTTGTCCTCTTCGCGAAGGACGTTGAAGACCATCCGCGACAGCGGCGCCATGACGTAATCGTCGAAGATGCCGTCCATCTGCCTCGCCTCGACGGCGGCGCGCGGATCGGCCGGAACCATCGGCGGCGCGTCGCCGTGGTGAAGATCGAGATATTCGATGATCGCCGCCGATTCGACCACCGTGCGCGCGCCGTCGACCAGCACCGGGAACTGGCCGGTCGGGGCGAGGCGGCCGACGGCCTCGACGTTTTCAGGGTGGTCGGCGTCGACGATCAGGAACTCGAACGGAACCTCGCGCTCGTAGAGCGCGATGAACGCCTTCCAGCAGAAGGCGGCGAACGGGTGGCCGTAAATCCGCACCATGGCGTCGCTCTCCCGGCCGGCTGCGCCGATAACCGGCGTGCCCTTCCGGCTCATCCTGCCAAATCGGCCGCATCCTTGCAAAGCGGATCGATGCCCCGTCGGGCGGTCGCGCCGGCGCGGCCGTTTCGCCTTTACAGACGACGGCCCGCTCCCTATGGTCCGCGCCGATTCAGTTTTCAGGGACCATTGCTACGCCATGCGCGCGGAAATCGAGACGCTCACCGACGAGATCAGGCAGGCCATAACCCTGCTGAGGAGGCATCTTTGACTGGGATCAGGCCGTAAAGCGACTTGATTACCTGAACGCGCGCGCCGAGGACGGCGCACTCTGGAACGACCCGCAGGAAGCGCAGAAGCTGATGCGCGAGCGGCAGGGGCTGGAGGACGGCATCAAGGCCGTCACCGAGCTGACCCGCGCGCTCGACGACAACATCGAGCTGATCGCGCTCGGCGAGGAGGAGGGCGACCAGTCGGTCGTCTCCGACGCGGAAAGCGCGATCCGCTCGCTGCGCGGCGAGGTCAAGGCGCGCCAGATCGAGACGCTGCTCTCGGGCGAGGCCGACGCCAACGACACCTATCTCGAGGTCCATGCCGGCGCCGGCGGCACCGAGAGCCAGGACTGGGCCAACATGCTCTTGCGCATGTATGTGCGTTGGGCCGAGCGCCGCGGCTTCAAGGTCGAGGTGCTGGAGGTGCATGACGGCGAGGAGGCGGGCATCAAGTCCGCGACCATCCTCGTCAAGGGCCACAACGGCTATGGCTGGCTGAAGACGGAATCGGGCGTCCACCGGCTGGTGCGCATCTCGCCCTTCGATTCCAACGCCCGCCGCCACACCTCCTTCGCCAGCGTCTGGGTCTATCCGGTGGTCGACGATTCGATCGACATCGCGGTTTCGGAATCCGACGTGCGCATCGACACCTACCGCGCCTCGGGCGCCGGCGGCCAGCACGTCAACACCACCGACTCCGCGGTGCGCATCACCCACCTCGCCACCGGCATCGTCGTCGCCTGCCAGGCCGAGCGCTCGCAGCACAAGAACCGAGCCAAGGCGTGGGAGATGCTGCGCTCGCGCCTCTACGAGGACGAGCTGAAGAAGCGCGAGGCCGCGGCCAGCGCCACCGAGGCGTCGAAGACCGACATCGGCTGGGGCCACCAGATCCGCTCCTACGTCCTTCAGCCCTACCAGTTGGTCAAGGACCTGCGCACCGGGGTCGAGAGCACCAGCCCGTCCGACGTGCTCGACGGCGATCTCGACGAGTTCATGGAAGCGGCGCTCTCCCAGCGCATCGAGGGCGGCGCGGGCCAGCCCATCGCCGACATCGACTGATCGAGGGCCGGTAGAGCGCCGGACGCATGGTATTGCGCATTAAGAACGGCGATCCGGTGCGATTTACAGGTAGTATTGAAGCTCTTGTAACTGATCTTCCGGCGGACGAAGCGCAGGCGATCCGCGAAGGCATCGCCTCAAGGCCTTTTCGGTTTATCGGTCTGATGACCGACGGCACCGCCGAAATAGAGCTGCGGCTCAGGACCGAGACACATTTTTTCTATGTCGGCGCTGACGATCTTGTCCTGAGCCTAGGGAGTAAGGGACAGGCAGGGTGACTCGCAAATCCTGAAAGCCCCGACAGATCGACGGCGGCTATAAAGCCAGCGGGCGCATCGCCCCTATTTGTCCTTCACCGTCTCCATCGCCACATAGGTCGAAGTCTGCGCCACATGCGGCAGGGCCGAGATGCGCTCGCCGAGCACCCGGCGATAGGCAGCGATGTCGCGCGTGCGCACTTTCAGCAGATAGTCGAAGCTCGCCGCGATCATGTGGCATTGCTCGACCTCGGGCACGGCCAGCACCGCCTTGTTGAAGGCGTCGAGCGCCGCCGAGCGCGTATCCGACAGCTTGACCTGCACAAAGGCGACATGGCCTTCGCCCATGCGCGCGCGGTCGATGATCGCGGCGTAGCCGCGGATATAGCCATCGCGCTCCAGCCGCCGCACCCGCGCCTGCACCGGCGTCTTCGACAGCCCGACTTTCTCGGCGAGCTCCGCCATCGAAAGCCGCCCGTCGCGCGCCAGCGCGGCGAGGATGCTGCGGTCCATCCGGTCTATCTGGTCTTCCGACATCGAAAATCCGGGCCAAAACTACCTGATTTGCCCTCATCAATAGACCGGGTGACCCATAAAGTCGAACGGTTTGGACAGGCTGCGTTTCGGCGTGCATGGTAATGTCGCCGACAGGTCCAACTCCATTCCCGCGACGGTCAACCATGGCATCGAAGACGCTCGACTCGCTCCGCATTTCCATCCGCGACAACTACCTGCCCGACGAGGATGCGGCGCTCGCGCGCCTTATCAAGCTCGCCGACCTTTCGGGCGAGGCCCGCGCCGGGATTTCGTCTCGCGCCGCCGGGCTGGTCGAGGCGGTTCGCGGGGCGGCGAGCCCCGAGCTGATGGAGATATTCCTCTCCGAATACGGCCTTTCGACCCGCGAGGGCGTCGCGCTGATGTGCCTTGCCGAGGCGCTGCTGCGCGTGCCCGACGCCGACACGATGGACGACCTGATCCGCGACAAGATCGCGCCGCACGACTGGTCGTCGCATTCCGGCTCGTCCTCGATTTTCGTCAACGCTTCGACCTGGGCCCTGATGCTGACCGGGCGCGTGCTGGAGGACGGCGAGGGCGGCATCGAGGGCACGCTGCGCTCGATGATCCGGCGGCTGGGCGAGCCGGTGATCCGCAAGGCGGTGTCGGCGGCGATGCGCGAGATGGGCGAGCAGTTCGTGCTCGGCCGCACCATCGCCGAGGCGATGAAGCGCGGCCGCGACTTCACGAAGAAGGGCTATCTCTACTCCTTCGACATGCTGGGCGAGGCCGCCCGCACCGAAGCGGACGCGCTGCGCTATCACCGCGCCTATTCGGATGCGATCGGCGCCTTGGCCGAGAGCGCCGCCAGCGACGACATCGCCCGCAACCACGGCATCTCGGTCAAGCTGTCGGCGATCCATCCGCGCTACGAGGCGACGCAGAAGGAGGCCATGCTCCCCGTCATGGTCGAGCGGCTGACCGCGTTGGCGCTCGCCGCGAAGAAGGCGCGCATGGGCCTCAATGTCGATGCCGAGGAGGCGGACCGGCTCGACCTGTCGCTCGACGTGATCGAGCGCACGCTGGAGAATCCCGAGCTTGCCGGCTGGGACGGCTTCGGCGTCGTCGTGCAGGCCTACGGCCCGCGCGCGGCCTTCGTCATCGACTGGCTGCACGCGCTGGCGGAAAAGCTCGACCGCCGCATCATGGTGCGCCTCGTCAAGGGCGCATACTGGGACACCGAGATCAAGCGCGCGCAGGTGATGGGGCTTTCCGGCTATCCCGTCTTCACCCGCAAGCCCAACACCGACGTCTCCTACATCGCCTGCGCCAAGAAGCTGCTCGGCATGACCGACCGCATCTATCCGCAATTCGCCACCCACAACGCCCATACGGTGGCGGCGATCCTGGCGCTGGCCGGCGGGCGCAAGGACGCGTTCGAGTTCCAGCGCCTGCACGGCATGGGCGAGGCGCTGCACGAGGCGGTGCGCGCCAGCGAGGGCACGCGCTGCCGCATCTATGCCCCGGTCGGCGCGCATTCCGACCTTCTCGCCTATCTGGTGCGCCGCCTGCTCGAGAACGGCGCCAACTCCTCCTTCGTCCACCAGATCGTCGACAAGAGTGTCAGCGCCGCCGAGATCGCCCGCGACCCGTTCGACGCGGTGGCGAAGCAGGGCCCGGCCGCGAATCCGGCCCTCCCGCGCCCGGAAGACATCTTCGGCGCCAGCCGCGCCAATTCCGCCGGCTGGGACATCACCGACCCGGTGACGATGGCGCGGATCGAGGAAGGGCGGGCGAAATTCGCCGCGCCGCATCGCTGGAAGGCCGGAGCCGGCAAGACGGCGCGCGCCATCGTCAACCCCGCAAAGCCCGACGAGATCGTCGGCGAGGTGTTCGAGGCCGATGCCGCCGCCGTCGAGAAGGCCGTCGGCAAGGCGCTGAAGGCGCAGCCGGCATGGGAGAAGACGCCGGTCGCCGCGCGCGCCGCCGCGCTCTCGAAGGCGGCCGACCTCTACGAGGCGAACGCGATCGAGTTCTTCGCGCTCTGCGCCCGCGAGGCCGGCAAGATCCTGCCCGACGCCGTCGCCGAACTGCGCGAGGCTGTCGATTTCCTGCGCTATTACGCGGCCGAAGCCGCCGCCGCCGAGAAGGGCACGAGCGCGCGCGGCGTCATCGCCTGCATCTCGCCGTGGAACTTCCCGCTCGCCATCTTCACCGGCCAGGTGGCGGCGGCACTCGCCACCGGCAACGCGGTGATCGCCAAGCCGGCCGAGCAGACGCCGCTGATCGCCGCCCGGGCGGTCGCGCTCCTGCACGAGGCCGGCGTTCCCGCCGACATTCTTCAGCTCCTGCCCGGCGACGGCCCCTCGGTCGGCGCGCCGCTGACGGCCGATCCGCGCATCGCCGGCGTCTGCTTCACCGGCTCGACCGAGGTCGCGCGCCTGATCGAGCGGCAACTGGCGAAGACCGCCGCGCCCGACGCGATGCTGATCGCCGAGACCGGCGGCCTCAACGCCATGATCGTCGATTCCACCGCCTTGCCCGAGCAGGCGGTGCGCGACGTGGTCGCCTCCGCTTTCCAGAGCGCGGGCCAGCGCTGCTCGGCGCTGCGCGTCCTCTATGTCCAGAAGGACGTCGAGGAGAAGGTGCTGGAGATGCTGCAAGGCGCGATGGAGGCGCTCAACCTCGACGATCCGTGGCTGGCCTCAACCGATGTCGGCCCGGTGATCGACGACGAGGCGCGCGACGCGCTTCTCGCCTATGCGCGCCAGATAGAGGACAAGGGGAAGCTCGTCGCCCGGCTCGACGCGCCGTCGGCCGGCCGCTTCGTCGCGCCGCACATCCTGCGCGTTGCCGGGATCGGCGAGATGGAGCGCGAGATGTTCGGCCCGATCCTCCATGTCGCGACGTTCGAGGCCGACGACATCGACCGGGTGATCGCGGCGATCAACGCCAGGGGCTATGGCCTCACCTTCGGCCTGCACACCCGCATCGACGCGCGGGTGCAGCACTTCGTCGACGGCATCCATGCCGGCAACATCTACATCAACCGCAACCAGATCGGGGCGGTTGTCGGCTCGCAGCCCTTCGGCGGCGAGGGGCTTTCCGGCACCGGTCCCAAGGCCGGCGGTCCGCATTACCTGCGCCGCTTCCGCAAGGCCGCGTCGGCGGGCGGAGCGAAGCCGGCAGATGCGCCCGCTGTCCCGCTTCAGGCGCTGCGCGACCATAGGCCGGATGCGACCCGCGACGGCTGGTCGGGCAGGGCGGACCGGGTCGAGATCCTGCGCAAGCACCTGCGCGGCAAGGGGGCTTCGGCGATCGCCGCCGCCGCCTCGGTCGATTTCGGCCCCGTCGATCTGCCGGGGCCGACCGGCGAGGCCAACACGCTTCAGCTCTGCCCGCGCGGCACGGCGCTTTGCCTCGGCCCGGATGCCGAGACGCTGCTGGCGCAGGCGATCCAGGCGCTCGCGGCGGGCAATGCCGTGCTTGCCGTCGCCCGCGGCGCCCGCGCGGCGCTCGCGCCGCTGATCGGCAAGGGATTGCCGCTGGAAGCGCTGGAAGGAACGCTCGACCCGGCCCTTCTGGGCGAGATCGACGTCGACGTCGTCGCCTGCGATGCCGACCGCGACACGCTGCGCGCGCTGCGCACGGCACTCGCCGGACGCGACGGGCCGATCGTGCGGCTGGTGACGCAGGCGATAGACCCGGTCGCCTACGCGCATGAGCGCGCCGTCTGCGTCGACACCACCGCCGCCGGCGGCAACGCCAGCCTGCTGGCCGCCGCCGACGAGTAGACACGAAGGTTCCTGAAAAACGAAAACCCCGCCGAGAGGCGGGGTTTCCTTTTTGGGTGGCGGTTTCCCGTCAGGGAAGGCCGATCCGGTATCTGCCATCAGCCGTAGGGCGACCTGCACTGGCGGCGCGGGCCGTTATAGGGCTGGTAGGTGTTGTCCGACGCGCGATACGAGCGATAGCGGTCATAGCACCAGTCGATATGGGCATTCCCGCGCGGACGGTACTGCACCGGGGGCTCGGCGATGGCGCCGCCGATGATCGCGCCGGCGATGAAGGCTGCCGGCGGGAACCACCAGCCGTTATGCTGGCGATAGCCCGGGCGATGGTGACGATAGCCGCGATGGCCGCGAAGATAATAGTTATCGCCGCGGCGCTCCCAGCCGCCGCTATAGCGGGGTCCGCGCCGATCGCCGCGTCGCCAGTCCCGGTCGCCGCCGCGCCAGTTACGGTCGCCACGCCACTGACGATCGCCGCGTCGCCAGTCGCGTTCGACCTGAACCTGCGTCGCACCTTGCTCAACCCATGAGGGCGCAGCTTTCGGCATGGCAAATCCGGGCGTTGTCAACGGCAGCGTGAACATCATCGCTGCCGCGCACACAGTGGAAACGATCTTGAACATCACGTTCTCCTGATGGTCCGTCTATTTGCCCTTCCAAGCCAGAATAACAGGTTTTGTCAGGGATGGTTCCATAAAAAGTTGTGCCAGCGTACGCCATCGTACGGGGAGCGCGGCAGCCTATCCTCAGCGCAGAATGAGGACGCGGCAAGCCTCTCCGGCCGCGGCCGGTGGCGCGTTCGGCGCGCGCACGATCAGCGCATTCGCCCGCGCCAGCGTCTTCAGCATCGACGAATCCTGCGTGGCGAACGGCGTGACGGAAAGGTCTTTCCCCTGGCTGACCGCTTCGGCGCGCACGTAGTCCTGGCGATGGTCGTTCGCCGCCATCGGCGCGGCGAGCACGCCCTCGCGCATGTCCGGGGCATAGGGCAGCCCCGCCAGCGCCGCGACCAGCGGCTTCAGGAAGAGATGCGAGCAGACGAGGCTGGAAACCGGGTTTCCCGGCAGGCCGAGCACCCGCACGTCGCCGAGCCGGCCGAACATCAGCGGTTTGCCGGGGCGCATGGCGATTTTCCAGAAGCCGGGCGTCATGCCCTCGGCGGCAAGGGCGGAGGCGACGAGATCGTGCTCGCCGACCGACGCGCCGCCGAGCGTGACGATCACGTCGGCGCCGAGCGCCAGCGCGCGGCGGATCGCGGCGCGCCGCCGCGCCTCGTCGTCCGGCTCGATGCCGAGATCGGCTGCCCTCCCGCCGGCCTGCCCGACCAGCACCGCAACGCCGTAGGCATTGCAGGCGATGATCTCGTCCGGTCCGGGCGTCGCGCCGGGAGGCACCAGCTCGCTGCCGGTCGACAGGATGGCGACCAGCGGCCGGCACACGACCGGAAGCACGGCCGCGCCGGTGGCGGCGGCCAGCGCCAGCGCGGCGGCGTCGAGGACACGGCCGCGCGCCAGTACCGTTTCCCCGGCCGCGAAATCGAGGCCGGCGCGGCGGATATGGCGCCCGGTGGCGACGCTTTCGCGCGCCGTGACGGTGCCGTCCTCGCCGGCGTCGGCATCCTCCTGGATCAGGATCGCATCCGCGCCTTCGGGAACCGGCGCGCCGGTGAAGATGCGCACCGCCTCGCCGGGGCCGACCCTGCCGGCGAAACGCCTGCCCGCAACCGACCGGCCGACGAGCGCGAGTGTCGCCGGCACGGTGGCGACGTCGGCCGCGCGCACGGCGTAGCCGTCCATGGCCGATGCGGGGAAGGGCGGCTGCGCCCGCGTGGCGACGATGTCGGCGGCGAGAACCCGGCCGCCGGCTTCGTGGAGAGGGGCTTCTTCTGCCGGAAGGGGAACGACGCCGTCGAGGATCCGCGCCAGCGCCTCGTCGACGGGCAGGAGGCCGGCGGCCATGTCAGTCCGCCTGTCTGCGATAGTCGCCCGACTTGCCGCCGCGCTTCTCGACGAGCCGTATGCCGGTGACGGTCATCTCCCGGTCCACGGCTTTTGCCATGTCGTAGACGGTCAGGCACGCGACGGACGCCGCCGTCAGCGCCTCCATCTCGACGCCGGTTTTGCCGGTGACGCGGGCGAGCGCGGTGACGCGCAGGCCGGGAAGCGCCTCGTCCGGCACGATGTCGACCGACACCTTGGTCAAGAGCAGCGGGTGGCAGAGCGGTATCAGCTCATGGGTGCGCTTGGCGGCCATGATCCCGGCGATCCGCGCCGTGGCGATCACGTCGCCTTTTTTGGCGTTGCCTTCGAGGATGAGCGCGAGCGTTTCCGGCTTCATGACGACAGCGCCTTCGGCTATCGCCGTGCGCTCGGTCTCGTCCTTGCCGCCGACATCGACCATGTCGGCCTCGCCGGTCGCGCCGAGATGGGTGAGCGAGGCCATGGCCTATCCCGCCAGCCCGAGCAGGGCGCGGGTCGCGGCCGCGACGTCGTCCTGCCGCATCAGGCTCTCGCCGACGAGGAAGGTCTCGATGCCGCTCTCCTTCAGGCGCAGGCAGTCGGCATGGGTGAAGATGCCGCTTTCGCCGATGACGAGCTTGCCGGCGGGAATGAGCCGCGCCAGCCGCTCGGACGTTTCGAGGCCGACCTCGAAGGTGCGCAAATTGCGGTTGTTGATGCCGAGGAGCGGCGAGGAAAGATGCTTCAGCGCCCGCTCCAGCTCCGCCTCGTCGTGGACCTCGACCAGAACGTCCATGCCGAGGCTGTGCGCCTCGTCCTCGAGCGCTTTGGCCTCGTCGTCGGCGAGGCTCGCCATGATGACGAGGATCGCGTCCGCGCCCCAACTCCGCGCCTCGTGAACCTGATAGGGCTCGAACATGAAGTCCTTGCGCAGGGCCGGGAGGGCCGTCGCCTCGCGCGCCTCGGTCAGGAACTCGGGCGCGCCCTGGAAGGACGGGCGGTCCGTCAGCACCGAAAGGCAGGCCGCGCCGCCGGCCTCATAGGCGCGGGCGAGCGAGGGCGGGTCGAAATCGGCCCGGATCAGCCCCTTGGACGGGCTCGCCTTCTTGATCTCGGCGATCAGCGCGAAACGGCCGGCGCGGTGCTTCGCCTCCAGCGCGGCGCGGAAGCCGCGCGGCGGCGCGGCATCGGCGGCACGTGCCTTGACCTCGGCGAGCGGCAGCGCAGCCTTGGCGGCGGCGATCTCCTCGCGCTTGTAGGCCTCGATCCGGCGCAGGATGTCGCTCATGCCCCGGTCCCCCGGTTGGAGACGGTCCCCCGGTTGGAGACGTGGCCGAGCAGCTCCAGCACCGAAAGCGCCGAGCCGTTGTCGATCGCATGCGCGGCGATCTCGACGCCTTCGGCAAGGGTCTTCGCCTTGCCGGCGACGACCAGCGCGCCGGCGGCGTTCAGCACCGCGATGTCGCGATAGGCGTTCTTCTCGCCGGCCAGCACGGCGCGTAGCGCGGCGGCGTTGTGGGCGGCGTCCGCGCCCTTCAGGTCGCGCGGGTCCGCGCGGGGCAGGCCCGCTTCCTCGGGCGTCACCTCGAAGGTGCGGACCTTGCCGTTCTCCAGCGCCGCGACCAGCGTCGTGCCGGTCGTCGTCATCTCGTCGAGGCCGTCGCCATGGACGACCCACACCGCTTCCGAACCGAGCTCCTTCAGCACATGTGCCACCGGCTCGACCCATTGCGGCGAGAAGACGCCGACGAGCTGGCGCTTGACGCCGGCCGGGTTGGAGAGCGGTCCGAGCAGGTTGAAGATGGTGCGGGTGCCGAGCTCGACGCGCGTCGGCCCGACATGGCGCATCGCCGAATGATGCAGCGGCGCGAACATGAAGCCGACGCCGGCCTCGCCGATGCAGGTCGAGATCGCGTCCGGGCCTATCTCGATATTGACGCCCAGCGCGGCGAGAGCGTCTGCCGCGCCCGATTTCGAGGACAGCGCCCGGTTGCCGTGCTTGGCGACCGGCACGCCCGCGCCGGCGACGATGAAGGCGGCGCAGGTCGAGACGTTGTAGGAGCCGGAGGCGTCACCGCCCGTGCCGACGATGTCGATGGCGCCCGCCGGCGCCTTCACCGGCAGCATCTTGGCGCGCATGGTGGCGACCGCGCCGGAAATCTCGGCCACCGTCTCGCCGCGCACGCGCAGCGCCATCAGGAAGCCGCCGATCTGGCTCGGCGTCGCCTCGCCCGACATGATGACGTCGAACGCCTCTCGCGCTTCCTCGAAGGAAAGCGGCGTGCCGTTGGCAACCTTGGCGATGTGGGCTTTCAGGTCCGCCATCCGCGCGGCCTCAGAAGCTCAGGGCCTGCTGCATCGCCGCGCGGTCGACGCTGACCGGATACTGGCTCTGCAATTTCGCGACGAGCTGGTCTAGGAGGTCGTCGGCGAGCCCGCTGGCAAACCGGTCGCGCATCTCCTGCGGCACCGCGTCCGGGCCGGCATCGACCGGGTGGACGACGTCGGTGACATGGAAGACGATCTGCGTGTCGCCGCTCTCGCCGGGGGTGACTCCGGTCTGGCCGCGCCCGACGCCGAACACGGCGGCGATGCCCGCGTCCCCGAGATCGCCATCGGTGCCGTCGCGCTTCAGGCCACGGCGCGTCTGTGCCTCCAGCCCGAGCTCGCCGGCCAGCTCGGCCATCGGCCGGCCGCCGGCGATCGCCTTTTCGGTCTCGACGGCCCTCTGCGCCAGCCGGGTCGACGCCTCGTTGGCCGTCCAGTCGGCGGCGACGCGGTCGCGCACCTCGTCCAGCGTGCGGTCGCGCGCGGGGGTGACGGAATCGACCTCGTAGAACAGGAAGCCGACCGAGCCGATGTTGATCGGCGGGTTCTCCATGCCCGGTTCCGCCTCGAACGCCTCGCGCAGAAGCTCGCTCGACTGCGGCAGGTCCGTCAGCACGGTGCCTTCCGGCGTGCGGCCGTTGCGGTCGATGGCGTCGATGGTGACGACCCTGAGGCGCTGCCTGGCCGCGGCCTCGGTCATCCCGTCGCCGCCGGCGCGGGCGTCCTCATAGGCGTCGTGGACGTCGAGCAGTATCCGGTTGGCCTCGTCGAGCGCGATCTCCTTGCGCACTGTCTCGGCCACGTCCTCGTAAGGGGTGACGCGCTCGGGGGTGATCGCGGTAACGCGCAGCAGGATCGGCCCGAACGCGCCGGCCACGACCTCGCTGACCGCGCCCTGGTCGAGCGCGAAGGCGGCCTCGGCGATCGCCGGGTCCGCCACCTTGTCCTTCTCGAAGGTGCCGAGCAGCACGTCGGGCATGGTCTTGCCTTCCCCGGCGACGATGTCCTCGAACGTCGCGCCGCCGCGGATACGCTCCAGCGCGGCCGAGGCCTTCGCCTCGTCGGCGAAGACGACCTGCTCGATGGTGCGCTGCTCGGCGCTGGTGAAGCGCGAGATCGTGCGCTGGTAATAGGCGCGCGCATCGTCCTCGCTGATGGCGGCGGGGTCGGCGATGTCGTCCGGCTCCAGCTTGACGTAGGAGATCCTGCGGTATTCGGGCGCGGCATAGCTTGCCTTGTTGGCCTCGAACCAGGCGGCGACGGCCTCTTCGGACGGCGCCTCCACCGGCTCGACCAGCGAGCGCGGCAGGACGAGATAGTCGACAGTCCGGTCCTCGCCGGAATAGAGCGAGACCGCGCGCAGCAGCGCATCGGGCGCCTTCATGCCGTCGGAGACGGCCTCGACGATCTGCTGGCGCACCGCGACCTGGCCGCGATTCTTCAGATAGTCGTTGGCCGACATGCCGACCTGGCGCAGCACCCATTCGAACTGGTTGCGGTCGAAGCGCCCGTCGGGGCCGCGGAACGCCGGGTCCTCCGCCGTCAGCGCCGCCAGCCGGTCGCGCGACAGGCCGAGCCGCATCTCGCGCGCCTGCTCGTCCAGCACCGCGCCGGCGACGAGCTGCGCCAGCACCATCTGGTCGATGCCGAAGGCCTGTGCCTGCTCGCGGGTGATCGGGCGGCCAAACTGCTGCGAGAACTGCGACACCTGCCGGTCATATGCAAGGCGGTACTCGGTGACGGAGACGCGCGTCTCGCCCACGCTCACCACATGCGAGCCGAGGCCGCCGACGATCTGCCCCGAAATGCCCCAGACGGCGAAGGACAGCACCAGCAAGAGGAGAAGCAGCTTGGCGACCCATGTTCCGGCGGCGTTTCTGAGGATGGTGAGCATGTCGTCTTCCGGTTAACAGATGCGAGAAAGGGCAATACCGTCCTTCCCGGCCGGTGTCGATTGCTTTGTGCCCTGTTTTCGTTAGATCCCTGCTTTCCGCAACTGCGGACGGAAAAGTGCTTCACACTTTTCCTGCAATTGCTCTAGGAAGCCAGCCAACATGGCCAAAGCAAGGAAGGGACACGCCCGATGACCCCCGGTATCCGCCCGCTCGTCGCCGGCAACTGGAAGATGAACGGCACCAGCGCCTCGCTGGCCGAGGCGATCGCCATCGGCAACGGCTTCATGCACGGCCTGGAGACCGAGACCGACGCGCTGCTGTGCGTGCCGGCGACGCTGCTCGCCCGCGCGTCCGACGTCCTGCGCAACAGCCCGGTGAAGACCGGCGGACAGGATTGCCATGCGAAGGAAAGCGGCGCGCACACCGGCGACGTCTCGGCCGAGATGCTGAAGGACGCCGGCGCGTCCTTCGTCATCGTCGGCCATTCCGAGCGCCGCACCGACCATGGCGAGACGGACGGAACCGTCAACGCCAAGGCCATGGCCGCGTGGCGGGCCGGCATCGCCGCCATCGTCTGCATCGGCGAGACGAAGGACGAGCGCGAGGCGGGCAGGACGCTCGACGTGCTGTCGCGCCAGATCGCGGCTTCCGTGCCGGCGAGCGCCACGGCCGCCAACGCGGTCGTCGCCTACGAGCCGGTCTGGGCCATCGGCACCGGCCTGACGCCGTCGACCGGCGACGTCGCCGAGGCCCATGCCCATATCCGCAAGGAGCTCGAAAAGCTGCTCGGCGATGAAGCGGCCAGGGTTCGCATCCTCTATGGCGGCTCGGTCAAGCCGGGCAACGCGGTCGAGCTGATGGGGATCGCCAATGTCGACGGCGCGCTGGTCGGCGGCGCGAGCCTCAAGGCCACCGATTTCCTCGGCATCGCGGAAGCCTATCGCTCGCTCTGAGGCGAAATTTCGCCCCGCCCGTTTCAGGTTTGACGGAAACGCGGAAGCGGGTGGGGCCCGTCTTCGTGCAATTCCGGACGGAAAAGCGCTTCACACTTTTCCTGGAATTGCTCCGGCCGCCTTTTTTACTCCGCATCGCGGGACCATATGGGTTGGAAAGCGCGGCGAAGCCGTGTATTGAGCCGCGTCCGGCAGGCGTCGCCAGCCGCGCGGACCCAGAATTCCGGAAGCGAGCCATGCATACAATCCTCATCGTCATCCATCTGATGGTCGTCCTCGCCCTTGTCGGCGTGGTGCTGTTGCAGCGCTCCGAAGGCGGCGGCCTCGGCATCGGCGGCGGCTCCGGCTTCATGACGGCGCGCGGCGCGGCCAACACCCTGACCCGCACCACTGCGATCCTGGCGGCGTTGTTCTTCGTCACCTCGCTCGCGCTCTCCATCATCGCCCGCTACGGCGAGCAGCCCATCGACATCCTCGACCGCGTCCCGCAGTCGACCGAGCAGGGCGCCCCGGCCGGCAGCGGCGGCGTGCTCGACCAGCTCGGCGGTTCCGACGTTCCCGCCGCGCCGGCCGAGCCGGCGCAGCCGCAGGTGCCGAGCGGCCAGTAGGCCGGCCTTCGGCTTCATCAGGGCAATAAAAAACGGGCGGATATCCGCCCGTTTTTCGTTTTGCGCCTCGCGCGGCGCGTCAGCGGGTGACGAGCACCGAGCAGTTGGCGTGGCGCACGACGCGGCCGGCGGTCGAGCCGATGAAATAATCCTGAAGGCCGGGACGGTGCGAGGCGACGATGATGAGGTCCGCCTTGGTCTCGTCGGCCAGCTCGAGGATCTGGTTGCCGGGGTGGCCGACGCGCACGGTGACCTCGGCCTTGACGCCGGCGTCGGTGGCGATCGCCTTCAGCTTTTCCTCGGCGTCCTTGCGCGACTGCTCGACCAGGCCGGCGGGCAGCTCGATGGCGACATAGCCCGGCAGCTCCTCGAGGATGTTGGCGAGAATGATTCGGGCCTCGTCGCCCCCGAGCCGGATGGCGAGATCGAGGATGCGCCGTCCTTTCGTCTCCTGCGAAAGGTCGATCGGAACGATGATGGTGCGATACATGGCTTTCTCCCTCTTGATGTCGGCCTTCCGCCGTGGAAACCCATATCCTTTCGCATGACAGCTTCCTTGCGCTCGATCAAGCGGCCGCTGCGCCAAGATATGCGTTTTGGGAAAAACCGGATTGCGTGATTTTCCGCTGGCGGAATCAGATTCGCCCGGCTAAGGCTCGGTTCCCATGGCGCGATATGTTTTCATAACCGGCGGCGTGGTCTCCTCACTCGGCAAAGGCATTGCTGCGGCGGCTCTCGGAGCATTGTTGCAAGCGCGTGGCTACCGTGTGCGACTGCGCAAGCTCGACCCCTACCTCAATGTCGATCCGGGCACGATGAGCCCGTATCAGCACGGCGAGGTCTTCGTCACCGACGACGGCGCGGAGACCGACCTCGACCTCGGCCATTACGAGCGCTTCACCGGGCGCTCGGCCGACCGTCACGACAACATCACCACCGGCCGCATCTACAAGAACATCATTGAGCGCGAGCGGCGCGGCGACTATCTTGGCGCGACGGTGCAGGTGATCCCGCACGTCACCGACGAGATCAAGAATTTCGTCCTCGACGGCAACGAGGATTACGACTTCGTCCTGTGCGAGATCGGCGGCACGGTCGGCGACATCGAGGCGATGCCGTTCCTCGAGACCATCCGCCAGATCGGCAACGAGTTGCCGCGCGGGCAGGCGGTCTACATCCACCTGACGCTGATGCCGTGGATTCCGACCGCGGGCGAATTGAAGACCAAGCCGACGCAGCATTCGGTCAAGGAGCTGCGCTCCATCGGCATCGCGCCGGACATCCTGCTCGTGCGCGCCGACCGGCAGATTCCCAAGGAAGAGCGCCGCAAGCTGTCGCTGTTCTGCAACGTGCGCGAATCGGCCGTCATCCAGGCGCTCGACGTCGCCCACATCTATGACGTGCCGATGGCCTACCACAAGGAAGGCCTCGACAGCGAGGTGCTGGCCGCCTTCGGCATCGACCCCGCGCCCAAGCCGCGCATGGAGCGCTGGCACGAGATTTCCGAGCGCATCCACAATCCCGAGGGCGAGGTCACCATCGCGGTGGTCGGCAAATATACCGGCCTGAAGGACGCCTACAAATCGCTGATCGAGGCGCTCGCCCATGGCGGCATGGCCAACCGGGTGCGCGTCAAGCTCGAATGGATCGAATCGGAGGTTTTCGAACGGGAGGACCCGTCGCCCTTCCTCGAGAAGGTCCACGGCATCCTCGTTCCCGGCGGCTTCGGCGAGCGCGGCGCGGAGGGCAAGATCCTCGCCGCCAAGTTCGCGCGCGAGCGCAAGGTGCCGTATTTCGGCATCTGCTTCGGCATGCAGATGGCCTGCATCGAGGCCGCGCGCTCGCTCGCCGGCATCGAGAACGCGTCGTCCACGGAGTTCGGCGCGGCGGAGGAGCCGGTCGTCGGCCTGATGACCGAATGGCTCAAGGGCAACATGCTCGAAAAGCGCAAGGCCTCCGGCGACCTCGGCGGCACGATGCGCCTCGGCGCGTTCGACGCTTCCCTCGTCGAGGGGACGCGGATCGCCTCGATCTACGGCGCGACCGATATCTCCGAACGCCACCGCCATCGCTACGAGGTCAATATCGACTACAAGGAGCGGCTGGAGGCGTGCGGGCTGGTGTTTTCCGGCATGTCGCCCGACGGCGTGCTGCCGGAGACGATCGAATATGCCGACCATCCCTGGTTCATCGGCGTCCAGTACCATCCCGAGCTGAAGTCGCGCCCGTTCGAGCCGCATCCGCTGTTCGCCAGCTTCATCGCCGCGGCGGTCGACCAGAGCCGGCTGGTGTGAGCGCGCGCGGCCTCGACCATCTCGTTCTGCCTGTCGCCGGGCTCGACGCCGCGCGGGCGCGGCTTGAGCGGCTGGGCTTCACCGTCGCGCCGCAGGGAACCCATCCCTTCGGTACGATCAATGCCTGCGTCTACTTCGCCGACGGCACGTTCATCGAGCCGCTCACTGTCGGCGATGCGGCAATCGCCAATGCTGCCGTCGCCGCCGGCAACAGCTTCGTCGCCGGCGACCGGCGCTTTCGCGAGACGCAAGGCGAGGAGGGGCTTTCGGGCCTCGTCTTCACCACCGGCGACGCCGAAGCCGACCACGCGGAATTTTCCCGGCTCGGCATTTCCGGCGGACCTATGGTCGAATTCTCGCGTCCGTCGATGGACCCGGACGGCAAGGCCGACATCGCGTCATTCCTGCTCGCCTTCGCCGCCCCGGAAGGCGGCGCGGACGCCTTCTTCTTCGCCTGCGAGCGGCGCAAGGTGCCGGCCATCGACCGCTCGGCGCTGGAGCGCCACGCGAACGGCGCGACGCGGATCGCCGCCGTTGCCGCCGAGGCGGCCGACCCCGCGCGCTTCGCCGGTTTCCTCGCCGCCGCCGGCCGCGCTGTCGCGACGGACAGGGGCGGGACGAGCGAGGTCGCGCTCGCCAATGCCGCGCTGCGTGTCGCCGCAAGCGACGACGCCGCGCGCCCGCGCCTTTGCGGCATCGCGTTCGGCGTGCGCTCCCTCGCGGCAGTGCGCGCGCTGTTCAACGCCAACGGCATCGGCTACGACGAGCGCGAGGGACGCCTTCATGTGCCGCCGGCAAGCGGGCAGGGCGTCGAGTTCGTGTTCGAGGAAACGCCATGACCGCGCCGAATCCATCCGTCAGCGTCGGCAATGTCCGCTTCGCCAATGACGCGCCGCTGGCGCTGATCGCCGGGCCGTGCCAGCTCGAAACGCGCCAGCATGCCTACGACATGGCCGGCAGCCTGAAGGAAATCTGCGCGAAGCTCGGCGTCGGCCTCGTCTACAAGACCTCGTTCGACAAGGCCAACCGCACCTCGCTTTCCGGCACGCGCGGCGCGGGACTGGAAACCGCGCTGCCGATCTTCGCGGACCTCCGGCGCGACCTCGACCTGCCGCTCCTGACCGACGTCCACACCGAGGAGCAGTGCGCGCTCGTCGCGGACGCGGTCGACATTCTCCAGATCCCCGCGTTCCTGTCGCGCCAGACCGACCTTCTGATCGCGGCGGCGCGGACCGGCCGGGTCGTCAACGTCAAGAAGGGCCAGTTCCTCGCCCCGTGGGACATGAAGAACGTCGTCGCCAAGGTAACGGGCTCGGGCAACGCCAACGTGCTGCTGACCGAGCGCGGCGCGTCCTTCGGCTACAACACGCTGGTCTCCGACATGCGCTCTTTGCCGATCATGGCCGAGACGGGCGCACCGGTGATCTTCGACGCCACCCATTCGGTGCAGCAGCCGGGCGGGCAGGGCGGCTCCTCGGGCGGCGAGCGCCGCTTCGTCGGCACGCTGGCGCGCGCGGCCGTCGCCGTCGGCGTCGCCGGAATCTTCATCGAGACGCACCAGGACCCGGACAATGCCCCGTCCGACGGGCCGAACATGGTCCGGCTCTCCGACATGCCGCGCCTGATCGAGACGCTTCTGGCCTTCGACCGCATCGCCAAGGGGCTGTAGCGGAACTTCCTCGCCGTCTGCCCCGTTGTTGATGCAAGGGGGCGCAGGCGCAGAGGAGAGATCATCATGGCTACCGCCACAGGACATACCCAGGCCATTCAGGCATCGCGCGTCATCGGCACCGATGTCTACAACACCGAAGGCGAGCATATCGGCACCATCGAGGACGTCATGCTCGACAAGTCGTCGAACAACATCATGTACGCCGTCGTTGGTTTCGGCGGCTTCCTCGGCATCGGCGAGAAATACCACACCATTCCGTGGTCGAGCCTCGATTACGAGCCGCATCGCGGGGGCTATGTCGTGCCCTTCACCCGCAGCCAGCTCGAAGCCGCCCCGGTCTATGACATCAACGACCTGACCAAGGAGGACGGCACGCAGGCGCGCGACACCTCCTACGATTACTACAAGGTTCCCCGCTACTGGCTCTGAGCCCGTGCGGGAAATGATGGCGGAGATTGCCTCGGCAGGAGGCTTTCGCTAAGACGGCGGCGAATTTTGCACCGCATCCATGCGAAGGAACCTGCCATGACCGCCATCATCGACATCGTCGGCCGCGAAATCCTCGACAGCCGCGGCAATCCGACCGTCGAGGTCGATGTCGTGCTGGAGGACGGCTCCATGGGCCGCGCGGCCGTCCCCTCCGGCGCCTCGACCGGCGCGCATGAGGCGGTCGAGCTGCGCGATGGCGGCGCGCGCTATCTCGGCAAGGGCGTGCAAAACGCCGTCGACGCCGTCAACGGCGAGATCTTCGAGGCCATCGGCGGGCTGGAGGCGGAGAACCAGATCCAGATCGACCGCGCGATGATCGATCTCGACGGCACGCCGAACAAGGCGCGGCTCGGCGCCAATGCCATCCTCGGCGTCTCGCTGGCCGTCGCCCGCGCCGCCGCCGAGGCCGCCGCGCTGCCGCTCTACCGCTATGTCGGTGGGGCGGGCGCGCATGTGCTCCCCGTTCCGATGATGAACATCCTGAACGGCGGCGCCCATGCCGACAACCCGATCGACTTCCAGGAATTCATGATCGTGCCGGTCGGCGCGGAAACCGTGCGCGACGCCGTGCGCATGGGCTCGGAAGTCTTCCACACGCTGAAGAAGCAGCTCGCTGCCGACGGTCACAACACCAATGTCGGCGACGAGGGCGGCTTCGCGCCGGGTCTCGCTTCGGCGCCCGCCGCGCTCGACTTCATCATGAAGTCCATCGAGAAGGCCGGCTATCGTCCGGGCGAGGACATGTTCATCGCGCTCGACTGCGCCTCGACCGAGTTCTTCAAGGACGGCAAGTACGTGCTCGAAGGCGAAGGCCGCACGCTGGAGCCGGGCGCCATGGCCGACTACCTTGCGGAACTCACCGAGAAGTACCCGATCTTCTCGGTCGAGGACGGCATGGCGGAAGACGACTGGGATGGCTGGAAGGCGCTGACCGACAAGATCGGCAAGAAGGTTCAGCTCGTCGGCGACGACCTCTTCGTCACCAACTCCGCGCGCCTGCGTGACGGTATCAAGATGGGCGTCGCCAATTCGATCCTCGTCAAGGTCAACCAGATCGGCTCGCTCTCCGAGACGCTCGACGCCGTCGAGACCGCGCACAAGGCGAGCTACACCGCCGTCATGTCGCACCGCTC
>JBBCKE010000008.1:0-96405 GCA_037190985.1 Alphaproteobacteria bacterium | reverse complement strand
TAGTTCATCGCCTTGCCGCCGCCGGCCTTCGACAGCGTCATCGAGATCGCCGCCGTCAGCGTCGTCTTGCCGTGGTCAACGTGACCGATCGTGCCGATGTTCACGTGCGGCTTCGTGCGTTCGAACTTTTCCTTGGCCATGGCCAAACTCCTGTGGCCCGGGTCCGGAACGGAGGGGCGCTGTGCTCAGTTCATAAAACCTGGAGCGGGTAGCGGGAATCGAACCCGCGTATTCAGCTTGGAAGGCTGCTGCACTACCATTGTGCTATACCCGCACGAAGAATGCGGTTGCACCGCCCTTCAAATGAAGAGCGACGGTTCCGCACCCGATTCCTATCTGGACTCCCGGCCCGTCGGGCATTGAAGGCGCGTGGTGGGGGAAGCAGGACTCGAACCTGCGAAGCTTACGCAGCGGATTTACAGTCCGCCCCCTTTGCCGCTCGGGACATTCCCCCAGCGCGCCTATGTCAATGCCGGTCTGGAAACACCGTGAACAATCTTTCGATCATTCGCGACGAAAGCCTTCGCTGTCGGGCGACGCCTGCAGTAGAGGAAGCGCCTGAACCGAAAGCCCTGGGGCCCAAATCGGAGGCCGTCTTATAGTGTCGTCATTTCGAGAACGCAACGACCGGAAAACCGGTAAAAAACAATCTTTCCACAAGAGGGACGAAGCACGCCCAAATCGAGCTCAAACACCCGCCCCGCAAGGACGCGGCGCAGGCGATGCAGAGCGACGGCCGGCCCGTTCGCGCCCGGACGCCGATAATTTTCTTTGGGGACGTCATCCGGTTCTGGCCGCTTTGGCGAATCCCGCGCGCCGTGGAACCGGCCGTCTGATGGTCACGGAAGACCGTGCCGAGGAGATCCAGCGCGAGAATCTGGCCAACGGCCACCGAATCGAGGTGGTCGATTCGCTCGCCCTGGGCCGGATGCTGCCGGCCGGCGCCGTGCACCAGGGCATGGCCTTCAAGGTTCAGCCGCTGGAAGGCGTCGCTCTGGAAGACCTGGCGGAACCGGCGCAAGGCGTCATCGTCATGCTGGATCAGCTGACCGACCCTCAGAACGTCGGCGCCATCTTCCGGTCGGCCCTGGCCTTCGGCGCGCGCGGCATCGTGGTGCAGGACCGTCACTCCCCCGCCCTGGCCGGCGCCCTGGCCAAGGCCTCCGCCGGCGCGACCGAGCGCCTGCCGTGCGCCCGCGTGACGAATCTCAGCCGCGCCCTGGAGAAGCTGGCCGACCACGGCTGGCGCGCCATCGGCATGGACGGCGGTTCGGACCTGACGCTGGAGCAGGCGCTCGACGCCCGACCGACCGTCATCGTCATGGGCTCCGAAGGCGACGGGGTGCGCCGCCTGGTGGCCGAACACTGCGAAGCGATGGCCCGCATCCCCATGCCCGGCGGCTTCGAGAGCCTGAACGTCTCCAACGCCGCCGCCATCGCCCTGTATGAAGCGGCCCGCGCCCAGGGACGCGCAGCCTAGGAATCGGGCCCCCGCGTCAACTCGCCCTGCGGCGACTTGGCGCGGGTCCGGTCGGGCCTTATGAGTCCGGCATGGACTTCCTCTCCAATCCCGAACTGATCAGTCAGGCCTCCGCCCTCGGCAAGGTGCTGATGATCGACCTCGTCCTGGCGGGCGACAACGCCGTGGCCGTGGGCCTGGCCGCCGCCGCCCTGCCCCAGGAGCAACGCCGCAAGGCCATCCTGGTCGGCCTGGCCGTCGCCGTCGTCCTGCGCATCGGCCTGGCGCTGATCACCGTTCAGCTTCTGGCCATCGTCGGTCTGCTTCTGGCGGGCGGCTTCCTGCTTCTGTGGGTGTGCTGGAAGATGTGGCGCGAACTGCGTGAGCAGGCCACGCACGACCAGGCCGAAGCCGAAGCCGAAATCGAGCGCGCCATGGCCATGGAGAATGGCGGCGGCCCCTCTCCCGAAGAGCTGGGCCTGAAGCGCAAGACCTTCGGCGCCGCCCTGATACAGATCATGATCGCCGACCTGACCATGAGCCTGGACAATGTCCTGGCCGTGGCCGGCGCCAGTCACGAACACCCGTGGATCATGGTGTTTGGCCTGATCCTGTCCATCGCCCTGATGGGCCTGGCCGCCACCTTCATCGCCAAGCTGCTGAACCGCTACCGCTGGATCGCCTATGTGGGTCTGGCCATCGTCCTGTACGTCGCCCTGCACATGATCTGGGACGGCGGGCGCTCGGTCATCGTGCGCACCGGCCATGCCGACGCCTTCAACGCCTCGGCCCCCGCCTTCCTCGCCATCAGCGCCGAAGAACAGGCCAAGCATATGAAGCATACCGGCAAGGGCGCCGATTCCCACACGCCCCACGCCTTGCCCGGCGGTCGCGAGCGACGCGATCCGCCGCCGCAAACGGTCGAACCCTTGAAACCCGCCTCCTAGAAACACGAAAGGCCCGGATCACTCCGGGCCTTTCTCATATCTAGCCTCGCCTCAGCGGCCGCGCAGCCAGCCGGTGATCGAAATTCGATCACCGGCCGCCGACAGCGCCACCTGAGTCACTGAATGCGGAGCCGGCACGCGCAGCAGGTTCAGCGCGTTGAAGCGCGGCGTAAAAGCCTCGGACACATTTCCGTCCTCGCCGTGGAAGGCCAGCAGTCCCCCCCAGTCGATCCGCCAGCCCGGCGTCAGGTTCAGCACATAGGCGAAGTAGCGATTCTTCCCCTCGGCGTGGTCGTCATGCTCGGTCAGGAAGTGCCCGACGCGATACCGCGTCACCTGCATGTCGGCCATGGCGATACGCTCCTCCCCTGTCAGGTCGCGCATCAAGCCCAGGAAATCCTCCCCGTTCAGAAAGGCCGCCAAGTCGCGCCAAGGCGCCTCCGCATGGCCGTCCTGCACCAGATCGAACACCGGATAGTTGTCGTAGAGATACTGGAATTCCCTGGCGGCCGATTTTTGGATCATCTCCCCAAGCCCGCGCTTCTGATCCGGCGCAAGCGACGCCAGCCATGCAGATGGCAGGTCCACATGGCCGCTTCCACGCCGTGTCACGACGTTGTAGTCCGCCCTGCACGCCAGATCATACAGCGCTGCGGCCGAAGAGTCGGTCAGCAAGCTCTCGACCTGAGCACGTCCCGTCCGTTGCAACCGCTCGCGAATGACGGCGCGTCGATCCGGCGACACCGTATTCAAAACCGGTGAAGCGAACCCCGCGCTCATCCCTCGGCGCCGCCGAAGCGCTCGGTCCATTCGGCGACCTGGGCGTCCTCGATCTTGGCGAACAGCACCTGGGCCGAAGCCACGGCCTGGCCGACCGGCAGCGTGTTCAGCAGATCGCCTTCCACGTCCGGCCAGGACAGGTCCGTCGCCCCGACCGTGGCCGCGATACGTTCGGCCGCTTCAGGCATGAAGGGCGCCGTGACGCGGGCGAACAGAGCCACCAGGCCGAGGGCCGTGCGCACCACGACGGCGGCGCGCTCGCGGTCCGTCTTCAGCGCCGTCCAGGGGGCGGCTTCCTGCAGATACTCATTGCCCAGCACCCACAGGGCGCGGGCCGCCTGAGCCGCCTTGCGGAACTCCATGGCCTCGAACTCATAGGTCAGGGTCGCCAGCGCGGCCTTGACGTCGACAGCCAGTTTTTCTTCCAGCGCGCCCGGTTCGCCGCCCTCGGGCACGACGCCGTCGAACTTGGATTCCGTGAACTTGACGATGCGGTTGACGAAGTTGCCCAGCACATCGGCCAGATCCTTGTTCGTCGTCGACTGGAACTGCTCCCAGGTGAAGGCCGCGTCGGAATGTTCCGGCCCGTAGGCCGTCAGGTGCCAGCGCCAGTAGTCAGCGGGCAGCAACTCCAGCGCCTGATCCATGAAGACGCCTCGGCCCATGCTGGTTGAGAACTTGCCGCCGTACCAGTTCAGCCAGTTGAAGGCTTTCAGCTGATCGACCGTCTTCCACGGCTCGCCCGAGCCCAGCAGGGTCGAGGGGAAGCTGACCGTGTGGAAGGCGACGTTATCCTTGCCCATGAACTGGACGTAGCGCACGTCCTCGGCGCCCTCGTCCAGACGCCACCAGGAACGCCAGTTCCCGCCCGTCTTCTCGGCCCATTCCTCGGTCGCGCCGATGTATTCGATGGGGGCGTCGAACCAGACGTAGAAGACCTTGCCCTCCATGCCCGGACGCGGACCGCCGTCGGGACCGACGACCGGCACGCCCCATTTCAGGTCGCGGGTGATGCCGCGATCGATCAGGCCCTCGTCCAGATGCTTGTAGGCGATGGAGCGGGCCAGCGGCTGCCACTGGGGCGAGCGGGCGTCGACCCAACCCCGCACTTCATCGGCGATCTTTGTCTGCAGCAGATAGAGGTGGCGCGTGTCGCGGACCTCCAGGTTGCGGCTGCCCGACACCGCCGAATAGGGATTGATCAGATCGGTCGGATCCAGCAGGCGGCCGCAGTTGTCGCACTGGTCGCCCCGCGCCTTCTCATAGCCGCAGTGGGGGCAGGTGCCCTCGACGTAGCGGTCGGGCAGGAAGCGGGCGTCGTCGATCGAATAGATCATCCGGTCGACGCGCTCCTCGATCAGGCCGCGCTCCTCCAGCACCTTGGCGAAGTGCTGGGTCAGGCGGGTGTTCGGGGCGTTGGAGCTGCGGCCGAAGATGTCGAACGACAGGCTGAAGGCGTCAGCGGCCTTCTTCTGAACCTCATGCTGTTCGTCGCAGTAGGTGCGGACGTCCTGACCGGCGGCGGCGGCGGCCAGTTCCGCCGGGGTGCCGTGCTCGTCGGTGGCGCAGACATAGAGGACGTCATGGCCCCTCGCCCGCATGAAGCGCGCCCACACATCGGCGGGCAGCATCGACCCGGCCAGATTCCCAAGGTGCTTGATGCCGTTGATATAGGGCAGCGCCGAGGTGATGAGGATGCGGGCCATGGTCTTCCAACGTCTGACAGGGAGGCGTCGGATATAGAGGGCGCAGACCCGAACGTCACCTTTTATGGGCCAAGTGTCTTATAAGACAGGCGTCGCCTTTGCCGGGGGCAATCGCCGCGCGATCCGCACGAACCGCCCGGTCAGAAGAGCGCCCGAGATCAGGCTGGCGACGATCACGGCCCAGACCAGGCCGTCCACGCCGATCCTGTGCGCCAGGAACCAGCCCAGCGGGATCATGATCAGGCCATAGGACAGCAGGTGCATCAGCGTCGGCCACACCACGTCTCCCGCCGCGCGATTGGCCTGGGCCGCGACCACCTGCTGGGCGTCCGCGACGAAGAACAGGGTCGCCAGCACCAGCGCCGGCGCCGCGATGGCCAGAATCGCCGGGTCGGTCGTATAGGCGCTGACCACCATCGGCGCGGTCAGCCACAGACCGATGGCGATGATGAAGGCCAGCACCGTCACCACGCCGACGCCCGCCAGCCCGCCTCGCATGACCCCCGCCTTGTCGCCGCCGCCGTAGCTGCGGCCGACCAGCACCGCCGTCGCGGACGACAGGCCCATGGGCACCATGAAGACGATGGCGGAAACGTTGATGACCACGGCCCAACTGGCGGTTTCCGCCGCGCCCAGCTGACCGGCGAACAGGGTCATGGCCGCGAAGGCGCCCACCTCGATGAAGTTGGACGCGCCCGCCCCCAGGCCGACGCGCATCTGCTGTCTCTCGACCGCCTTGTCGCGCCTGGGCTTGTTGAACACGCCCCAGGTCCGCGCCTCGGGCAGGCGCAGGATGAAGATCACCAGAAAGAGCGCCAGCGCCGTGCGCGCGCCGAAAGTCGCCCAGGCCGAGGCCACTGCGCCGTGCAGGCCGATGCCCAGCAGGTCCGGCACCAGCAGGAGGTTCAGCGCCAGATTGACCGCATTGGCCACCCACATGGCGACCATGCCCGCCTTGGGCCGATGCAGACCTTCAAGGAAGAACTGGGCGCACACCGAGATCAGATAGGCCGGCATCGACAGGGCGAAGACCATCAGGGCAGGCGTCGCGCCCTCGCCCAGGCCGTCCTCCAGCCCCATGTGCACCAGGCCGAAGGGCCCCAGCAACAACAGGCCGATCATGGCGATGAAGCCGATCTGCAGGGCGTAGGTCATGCCGCGTCGCAGCACCGCCCCCACCTCGTCGCCTCGTCCCTCGCCCAGCAGCCGGGCGGTCATGACCTGCACCCCCATCATCAGACCGACCGCAGTCGTCAGCATGACCGAAGACGGCGCCCAGGCCAGGGAGTGATAGGCCAGCTCGCGGCTGGCGTAGTGGCCGACGACGATGGCGTCGGTCAGCCCCATGGTCATGATGCCCAGACGCGCCAGCACGACCGGCCATGCCAGCTTCAGCAGCTCGGACAGGGTGGCGCGATTATGGAAGCTGAACAGGGACTGGACCATCGGAGGCCGCAACAGCCACGCGCGCGGGCGCGGGTCAAATGATTTTCCGGCCGTTTCAGGCGCCTACCAGGCGCCCAGCTCGCGCAGTTCGCGCGCCAGGTCCGGCGGCAGATCCGTCGGCTCGGCGATCGACAGGTCCGGCGGCACGTCCTTCTCGAAATAACGCCAGCCCTGGAAGGGGCGCCGGGCCAGAGGCGCCGTGCGGATGACCTGGCTGTCCAGCTTGATCTCGCAGCGACTGGCCTTGCCCTCGCCGATGGTGGTGATGTCGAGGATGCGCTGACGGCAAGTCACCACGCCCTTCATCACCCAGTACAGCGAACCGCCGTCCTCGATCTCGGCCGCGCGCTTGGGCGTCATGCGGGTGTGGACGATGCGCCAGTCGGACCGGGCGGCGTTCGCCTCCAGCGTCTCGACTTCCGACACGCCGACGCAGAGCTTGATCATGTGCAGGGACATGAGGGGCCTCTAGCATCAGATTACCGGCGACGTCATGGCGGACATTCCGCTCGAACGGCGCCATGCTGCGCGTCATGAGCCTCGACCGCCGTCAAATCATCGCCGCAGGCCTGGGCCTCGCCGCCATGACGGCGGCCCAGCCAACATTTGGAGAGCCCCCAATGTACGGACTCATCGGCCAGATAAAGGCCCAGCCCGGCCAGCGCGACGCCCTGGCCGCCATTCTTCTGGAAGGGACCGCCGAAATGCCGGGCTGCTTAAACTATGTGGTGGCGCGCGATTCGACGGACGCCGACGCTCTGTGGATCACCGAAGTGTGGGACAGTCGGGACAGCCACAGCGCCTCGCTGCAACTGCCCGCCGTGCAGGCCGCCATCGCCAAGGGCCGTCCGCTGATCGCCGGTTTCGGCAGCCGGACCGAAACAGAGCCGCTGGGCGGAGCGGGCCTCCCTCGCTGACCCGTGCAGCCCGCTCAGCTCCACGGATGAGCGCGTTCAGGCAGCCTCCGCCGCCTTGACCACGGCCAGAACCGCGCCGTCCGAGACCTGATCGCCGACGGCGACGTTGAACTCGGCCACCACGCCGTCGAAGGGCGCGGTCAGGGCGTGCTCCATCTTCATGGCCTCCAGCACCACGACCGGCTGACCCTTGGCCACCTTGTCCCCGGCCTTGACGGGCGCGGCGACGATCTTGCCCGGCATCGGCGCGCGCAGGCCGCCGTCGGAGGCGGCGCCGCCCGCCGGTCCGCTGGATTTGCGGCGGTGGAACTCGACCACGTCGCCGCCGTCGAACACCAGAACCCGCCCAGCGTCGGGCGACAGGGTGCTGACCACCTCGCCGTCGACCACAACCACGCCCGGCTCGCCATAGATCTGAGCCGAGCCGAATTCGCCGCTCACGGTGAAGCTGGACGAACGGCCATACCAGCCCGGCTCGCCGGTCAGGGTCAGGGCGTGAGCCGCGCCGTCATGATGAACCGCCGTATGCGCCTGGGGCGCCGCATTCAGGCGGAAGCCGAACAGCCCCGCGCGGGCCGGGGCCAGAACATTATCCGGCGCGTCGAAGGCGGCGGCGTCCGCTTCCAGCCCGATCTGTCCGGCCGCAGCGGCCAGGGCGCGGGCGGAAACCTGAGCCGGGGCGATCAGCGTCCCCTCTTCCGCCGCGATGAAGCCGGTGTCCACGTCGCCCTCGACGAAACGCGGGTGATCCAGACAGCGCGCCATGAAGCCCGCATTGGTCTTCACCGGCCAGACCTCCACCTCGCGGCAGGCGTCGGCCAAACGAGCGGCGGCGGCTTCGCGGGTGTCTTCGTGGACGATCAGCTTGGCGATCATCGGGTCGTAGAACTGGCTGACCTCGCCGCCCTGCATCACGCCGGTGTCGACGCGGATGTCGTCGGGCATGACGAAGTGATCCAGCCGCCCGATCGACGGCAGGAAACCGTTGGCCGGATCCTCGGCGTAGAGGCGGGCCTCCATCGCCCAGCCCTTCATCGGAATGTCGGCCTGCGCCAGCGGGATCGGCTGGCCCGCCGCGACACGCAGCTGCCATTCGACCAGATCGACGCCGGTGATGGCCTCGGTCACCGGATGTTCGACCTGCAGTCGGGTGTTCATTTCCATGAACCAGATGCGGTCAGCCTTCAGCCCGTCGGAGGCGTCGGCGATGAACTCGATGGTGCCTGCGCCCTGATAGTTGACGGCCCTGGCGGCGCGCACGGCGGCGGCGGTGACGGCGTCGCGCGTGGCCTGATCCATGCCCGGCGCCGGGGCTTCCTCGATCACCTTCTGGTGGCGGCGCTGGGCCGAGCAGTCGCGCTCGTAGAGGTGGACGACGTTGCCGTGATTGTCGCCGAAGACCTGCACCTCGATATGGCGCGGCTTCTCGACATATTTCTCGACCAGCACCCGGTCGTCGCCGAAGGCGGCCTTGGCCTCGCGCCGTGCCGCCGCCAGCGCCTCGGCGAAATCGTCCGGGTGGTCGACCTTGCGCATGCCCTTGCCGCCGCCGCCGGCGCGGGCCTTGATCAGCACGGGATAGCCGATCTCGCGCGCCTTGGTGGCGAGGATGACGATCTCCTGCCCCTCACCGTGATAGCCGGGCACGACCGGAACCCCGGCCTTCTCCATCAGCCGCTTGGCCGCGTCCTTCAAGCCCATCGCCCGGATCGCCTTCGAAGACGGGCCGATGAAGACGAGGCCGGCGGCCTCTACCTGCTCGACGAAGCCGGGGTTTTCCGACAGGAAGCCGTAGCCGGGATGGATCGCCTGCGCGCCGGTCGCCTTCGCCGCCTCGATGATGCGCTCGGCCACGAGATAGCTTTCGCCGACGGGCGAAGCGCCGATATGCACCGCCTCGTCGGCCATCGCGACATGCAGCGCCTGTGCGTCGGCATCGGAATAGACCGCGACGGTGGCGACGCCCATCCTGCGGGCGGTGCGGATGACGCGGCACGCGATCTCGCCGCGATTGGCGATCAGGATCTTGTCGAACATCGGCTCCTCCTCAGAGCTGGCGCTATGCGTTTGACGCGAACCTCGCCAGCAGCGCGTTGAACTTCTGCGGCTGTTGCAGGAAGGGCGCGTGCGCCGCGCCTTCCAGCCGCACCACGCCCTCCGGCCACAGCGACGACCATGAAAGGCCGTCGAAATAGCCGGCCTGGATGAACACGTCGTCGACGCCGTTGACCACGGCGAGCGGCACGGTCGTCGTGGCGACGATCTCGCGCTCGTCCAGCGCCTGGCCCTGCGCAACCGAGCCGAACATGGTCTCGCGGGCGCGCCCGTCCGTGCGCCTGCACATGGCAAGGAGGTGCGGATCGACTACGCCGTTCACGGCCGAGGTGTGGGTGGTGTAGGCGAGGACGTCGTCCTCGGCGAAATCGCGCTTGCCGGTGAGGTTTTCCGCCGCCGGATCGATGTTGAAGCCGGCCAGCAGGGATTCCATCTCCGCCTTCACCGGCGGCGTGCCGCTGATCATGACGCCCCGCGCCGGAAAGCCGCGGCCGATCAGCTCGAGCGCGATGTGGCCGCCGAGCGACCAGCCGAACACGACCGGCCGATCGAGCCCGAGAGCTGCCGCCACCTCCTCGACCATCCCGGCATAGCCGCCGAAGGTGTAGCTACGCGCCGGGTCGGCCGCGTCGTCCGACGCGCCGTGGCCCGGCAGGTCGAAGGCGACGACGCGCCAGCCGGCGAGCTCCGGCGCGGCCAACTGGCCGGCAAAGACCTCCTTGCTGCTCGAATTGCCGTGGATCAGCAGGATCGCGGGGCCGTCGGCCCGCGACTGCGCGTAGGCGATCCTGCCGTGGCTGGTTTCGACGGTGCCGGTGTCGGTCATGATTTTGCTCCCCTTGTGGTAATGGTCGAGAATCGACGATGCGGCTCGCCACCCGCGTCGGCTATGAGACTGAACGGACGAAGCGGGGTTGGACGATGGGATACGGCTTTCGCGCGCTGGCCGTCACGGCGGCCCTGATCGGGGCCTCGGCCGCCGCCCATGCCGAGTGGAAGCCGGCCGAGCGCGTCGAGACCTATCGCGTCTCGGGCCGCACCGGCATCGAGCTCTACCGCTCGATCGGCGAGAACGGGCCGGTGGTCGGCGTCGGCCGCGCCGTCGCCTACACCGATTTCAAGCTGCTGTGGTCGCGCGACTATCGCCCGCAGCCGGACGGCTCGTGCAAGCTGGTCACGGCGCGGCCGAACCTCACCATCACCTACCGCCTGCCCAAGGCGCCCGACACCCTGCCGGAGGCGACGCGGCGCGCATGGCAGGCCTTCGTTTCCGGCATCACCGCGCATGAGAAGGTGCATGGCGACATCATCGTCGAGATGGTGCGGCAGATCGAGGCCGTCTCGGTCGGCCTCAGCGCGCCCGCCGACCCCGGCTGCCAGAAGGTGCGCGCGGCGCTGCAAGCCAAGCTCGGCCCGCTGTCGCAGGCGCAGCGCCAGAAGAGCCGCGACTTCGACCGCGAGGAAATGCGCGACGGCGGCAATGTCCACCGCCTGATCCTCGCGCTCGTCAACGGCGGCTGAGCGCAGGGAAAGAAGCGGACGTCGTTTGTGGAAGCCCCGAACCCGCAGGGTTCGCAAGGCCAAGCGGCCGTCGCCGGCTATCCGGCGCCCCTTCCGGAGCGAAGCGGCCGCAGGCCGCGACAGCGTGAGGAACGAAAGATGGCGCACCCGACAGGATTCGAACCTGTGACCTCTGCCTTCGGAGGGCAGCACTCTATCCAGCTGAGCTACGGGTGCTTCGAACATGTGCCTATCGCATTCGGCCCTATGTGGTCAACGGGGCGGTGAGCGGGTTGCGGTCCTAATCCGTCACATCCGGAAGACGCCGAACTTGGTGTCAGGGATCGGCGCGTTGAGCGCGGCCGACAGCGACAGCGCCAGCACCTCGCGGGTGCGGGCCGGGTCGATGATGCCGTCGTCCCACAGCCGCGCCGAGGAATAGAGCGGATGGCCCTCGCGCTCGTACTTCTCCAGCGTCGGGCGGCGGAACTCGGCTTCTTCCTCCGCGCTCCACGTCCCGCCCTTGCGCTCGATGCCCTCGCGCTTGACCAGCGCCAGCACGGTCGCGGCCTGCTCGCCGCCCATCACCGAGATGCGCGCGTTCGGCCACATCCACAGGAAGCGCGGCGAGTAGGCCCGGCCGCACATGCCGTAATTGCCGGCCCCGAACGAGCCGCCGATGATGACGGTGAGCTTCGGCACCTGCGCGGTGGCGACGGCCGTGACCAGCTTGGCGCCGTCCCTGGCGATGCCGCCTGCCTCGTATTTGCGGCCGACCATGAAGCCGGTGATGTTCTGCAGGAAGATCAGCGGGATCCTGCGCTGGCAGCACAGCTCGATGAAATGCGCGCCCTTGACCGCGCTTTCCGAGAACAGCACGCCGTTGTTGCCGAGGATGCCGACCGGCATGCCGTGCAGATGCGCGAAGCCGGTGACGAGCGTGGTGCCGTAATTCTGCTTGAACTCGTCGAACTCGGAGCCGTCGACCAGCCGGGCGATGACCTCGCGCACGTCGTAGGGCTGCCGCAGATCCGACGGCACGATGCCGTAGATCTCGTCGGCCGGATAGAGCGGCGCGGCCGGCGGCCGCAGGGCAAGCTCCGGCTGCTTGCGGCGGTTCAGGTTCGCGACGATGCGGCGCACGATGGCCAGCGCGTGGGCATCGTCGGTGGCGTAATGGTCGGCGACGCCGGATTCGCGCGTGTGGAGGTCCGCGCCGCCCAGTTCCTCGGCCGTCACCTCCTCGCCGGTCGCCGCCTTCACCAGCGGCGGGCCGCCGAGGAAGATGGTGGCCTGCTTGCGCACCATGATCGCCTCGTCGGACATCGCCGGCACATAGGCGCCGCCGGCCGTGCAGGAGCCCATGACGCAGGCGATCTGCGGGATGCCGGCCGCCGACATGTTGGCCTGATTGAAGAAGATGCGGCCGAAATGCTCGCGGTCGGGGAACACCTCGTCCTGGTTCGGCAGGTTCGCACCGCCGGAATCGACGAGATAGATGCAGGGCAGGTTGTTCTGCGCGGCGATCTCCTGCGCGCGCAGGTGCTTCTTCACGGTCAGCGGATAGTAGGTGCCGCCCTTCACGGTCGCGTCGTTGACGACGATGACGCATTCGGTGCCCTCGACCCGGCCGATGCCGGTGATGATGCCGGCCGAGGCGATGGTGTCGTCATACATGTCCCACGCCGCGAACTGGCCGATCTCGAGAAAGGGCGAGCCGGCGTCGAGGAGCTGGGCGAGCCTGTCGCGAGGAAGCAGCTTGCCGCGCGCGACGTGGCGCTCGCGCGCCTCGTCGGAGCCGCCGCGCTCGACGATCCCGGCCTTGGCGGCGATGTCGGCGACCAGCGCCTTCATGCGCCCGGCATTGGCCTTGAAGGCGTCGGAGGCGGGCGAAATCTGCGAGCTCAGGACAGGCATGGTTTCCTCGGGTCTTTCGGCCAGTCTGGAACGGGCGGTGGAAGGGAAGCGGGGACGGCGGCGATCAGGCGCTTTCGTCCATCATCTCACGGCCGATCAGCCAGCGGCGGATTTCCGACGTGCCGGCGCCGATTTCGTAGAGCTTGGCGTCGCGCAGCAGGCGGCCCGTGGGATAGTCGTTGATGTAGCCGTTGCCGCCGAGAAGCTGGATGGCGTCGAGCGCGACCAGCGTCGCCTTCTCGGCCGCGTAGAGGATGCAGCCGGCGGCGTCCTTGCGCGTCGTCTCCCTGCGGTCGCAAGCGGCGGCCACGGCATAGACATAGGCGCGGCAGGCGTTCAGCGTCGTGTACATGTCGGCAAGCTTGCCCTGGACGAGCTGGAACGCGCCGATGGGCTGTCCGAACTGCTTGCGTTCCTGCGCGTAGGGCACGGCGGCATCGAGCGCCGCGGCCATCAGGCCGAGCGGCCCGCCCGACAGCACCACACGCTCGTAGTCGAGGCCCGACATCAGCACCTCGACGCCGCGCCCCTCCTCGTGAAGCACGTTCCCGAACGGCACCTCGACATCCTCGAACACCAGCTCGCCGGTGTTGGAGCCGCGCATGCCGAGCTTGTCGAGCTTCTGCGCCACGGAAAAGCCGGCCATGCCGCGCTCGATCAGGAAGGCGGTGATGCCGCGCGACTGCCGCTCCGGGTCGGTCTTGGCATAGACGACAAGCGTGCCGGCGTCGGGGCCGTTGGTGATCCACATCTTCGAGCCGTTGAGGACGTAGCGGTCGTTCTTCTTCTCGGCGCGCAGGCGCATCGAGACGACGTCGGAGCCGGCCCCCGGCTCGGACATGGCGAGCGCGCCGACGGTGGTGCCGGCGCACAGGTCCGGCAGGTACTTCGCCTTCTGCTCCGGCGTTCCCCAGCGGTTGATCTGGTTGACGCACAGGTTGGAATGGGCGCCGTAGGACAGGCCGACCGAGCCGGAGGCGCGCGAGATCTCCTCCATGGCCACGACATGCGCGACATAGCCCATGCCGGTGCCGCCATGGTCGGGATCGGCGGTCATGCCGAGCAGGCCGAGCGCGCCCATCTCCTCCCACAGATGGGCGGGAAAGTCGTTGTCGCGGTCGATGTCGGCGGCGATGGGCGCGATGCGCTCGCCGGCGAAGCGGCGCACGGCGTCGCGCAGCGCGTCTATGTCCTCACCAAGCCCGAAGTTCATCGCGTGATCGTACATGAACGTCCTCCCTGTTCTCTTCCCCATCCGGGCGCGCGCCAACGAGGCGCATCGTCATATCGTGATAGGTATCGGCGACCTCGTCGACGGAAAGCCGCTCGTCCGGCCGGAACCAGACGATCACGCCCGTCATCATCTGGATGATCGCCATGGCGGTCAATGCGACGTCGCCGACGGTGAAGGCGCCGCTCTCCGCGCCCTCGCGCAGGATGCGCCGCAGCTCCTTCTCGTATGCGCCGCGCAGGCGCAGGATCGCACTCAACCTTTCATGCGAAAGGGCGCGCAGCTCCATGTTGCTGACATGGGTGGAGTGCCGGCGGGCGATGTGAAAGCCGATATGGTTGCGCACGAAGGCGGCGAGCTCCCGCGCCGGGTCGGCCGCCGGCGGGCGCGCGGCCTGCCAGCTCTGCGCCAGCGCCTCCATGTGCGCGCGCATCAGCGAGAACAGCAGGTCCTCCTTGGTCGGGAAGTAGCGGTAGAGCGCGGCGGCCTGGACGCCGACCTCCGCCGCCAGCCGGCGCATGGAGACGGCCTCGTAGCCATAGCGGGCGATGAGATCGACCGCCGCCTCACGGATCGCGGCCTGCGTCCTCTCCCCGTCCGAACCTGCGGTGCGCGCCATGATAGTCCTCCCGAGGGATTTAATAAAACGAACGTTCAATTAATTCAAGGAGGATTTTTCTCCCGACTCCGTCGAGGCGCGGAAAGGCAGGATTTCTTGCGCCGAACGCTTCACCCCTCTCACCGTTCCTTCGCCTTCCGTTGCGGAAGCAGTATCGGGCCGGAATTATTGCCCATACTTTCGGCAAGACATGCCGTCGACTTGGGCGGCTCTTTGTTGGTGCCTATCTTTTGCGCTCTAATCTGGGACATTTCTGCAACGGCGGGGTCGCAATGACTGTTGCCACCCAAGCCGGCAACCGAATTCGATTGCCAGAATCACGCCGCTGAATCACTTTCGAATCACGAAGGCGTGACGGCTCGGAAGTCGCCTGCCGTTCCGGGAAATACGAAACCTAATTTTCGTGCGAGGGGTCCATGAAGTTCATCCGTCAAGCCGCTTTCCTGGCCGCGGCAACGCTCCTGTCCTCGTCCGCCATGGCGGCCGACGAGACATACACGCAGGAAGACATCGCGTCGCAGTTCGACATCGCCTTCGGCGCGGCCGTCACCAGCCGCTACATCTCGCGCGGCGTCGACCAGTCCGACGGCCCGGCCTTCCAGGCCTATATCGAGCCGTCCTACGGCATCTTCTATGTCGGTATCTGGGGCTCGACGGTCGACGGCGCCACCGTCGGCATCGACCCCCGCGACGATGTCGAGATCAATTTCTACGCCGGCATCCGGCCCGAATTCGGCAATCTTGCGCTCGACCTCGGCTATGCCCGCTATGTCTACGACGCCAGCGGCGATTGCTGCGGCGAGTTCTACGCCAAGGGCACCTACACCTTCACCGAGCAGTTCTCGGCCGGCGGCGAGCTCTATTTCGATCCCGAGGGCGACACCGTCTACGGCGTCGCCAACGCGGCGGTCGTCCTGCCCTACGACGTGACCCTCTCCGCGGCGGTCGGCACATGGCTCGACGACAGCAGCGACGACGTCGACTGGAACATCGGCCTGTCCTACACCGTCGCCGAGACCTTCACCATCGACGGCCGCTATCACGACTCCGACAACCCGGCCAATCACGGCCGCTTCGTCGTGACGCTGTCGGTCGACACGTCCTGGTCGGCGCTGCGCGGCAAGTAACCCGCCACCAATCGGCACCCGTTCGCGAAAGCCCGGCAGGAGACTGCCGGGCTTTCTTCCTTCTTGCATCCGGCGGCGCGAATCCGGATTGTGCCGGCCGTCGAAGGAGACGAGACCGATGGCCGAACCGATCCCGCCGCGCGCAGCGATCACCCTAGCCGACTGGCGGGTGCATCCGAACAGCCGCTACAGCTTCCAGCATGTCAGCGAATTCGTACCCGTGGCGATGGTGGCAATGCCGGCCGGGACGGAAGAACCCTCCCCCGGCCCCGCCCTTCTTGCGCAGACGACGCTGAGCGACCCGGACGGCAGCCCCGTTGCCGCCCTCGACCACATGCGGCGCTCCTATGCCGACCATCTCGTCGTCATGCGCGGCGGCAGGGTAATCGCCGAATGGCTCGCGGACACCGCCGACCCGGACCGGCCGCATCTCGTCTTCTCGATCTCCAAATCCGTCACCGGCCTGCTCGCCGGCATCGCCGCCGGCGAGGGACTGCTCGACCCGGACGCGCCGGTGACGGACTACGTGCCGTCGATGGCCGGCTCGACCTATGGAAGCGCGCGGGTGCGCGACCTTCTCGACATGACGGTCGATCTCGATTTCGACGAGGAGTATCTCGACGACGGCGGCGCGTTCGACCGCTATCGCCGCGCCATGCTGTGGAACCCCGAGCGGCTGGGAACCACGCCTGAGACGATGGAGGCCTTCCTCGCCACGCTCGGCGGCCATGGGCGCGGGCATGGGCGCCGCTTCTACTACGCCTCGCCCAACAGCGACCTGCTCGGCCTCGTCGTCGAGCGCGCGGCGGGCATGCGCTATCCTCTTTATCTCGCGCAGAGGCTGTGGAAGCCGATGGGTGCGCGCGGCGCGGCCTGGGTCACGGTCGACCGCGCCGGCACGGCGCGCGCGGCCGGGGGCGTGTGCCTGACGACGCGCGACCTCGCCCGCCTCGGCCAGCTCGTGCTCGACGACGGCCGCGCCACGGACGGCGCGCAGGTGGTGCCGCGCGACTGGATCGCCGACATGCGCGCCAATGGCGACCGCCGGGCATGGGTGGACGGCAATTTCGCCGACATGTTCGCTGAAGGCCGCTATCGCTCCTGCTGGTACGATGTCGGCGACGGGCGCGGCAGCATCGCCGCGGTCGGCATCCATGGCCAGTGGCTGTGGACGGACCCCGTAAGCCGCGCCGTCATCGCCAAGACCGCCTCGCGCCCCGACCCAAGCGACGACGACGCCACGGCGCTCGAGATCCGCATGCTCGGCCAGATCGCGCGCGCGTTCGGCGACGCGCCGTAGAGACTGCCCTTCCGCACATGCGCGATTGGCTCTATTGCATCGCGCATCGTCCGTCGTTTACGAAAAACCCGTCAGAAACGCCCGTTCCGGCTTGCCGGCCCTGTCCGAGAAAGGTTCCCGATCGCCATGACTGCTGCACGTCCCGCGCTGACCGCGCTCGCGGCCGAACTGCCGGCAACGGTTCCCTTCGTCGGCCCCGAGGCGCAGGAGCGTTCGCGCGGCCGGCCGTTCCGCGCCCGCATCGGCGCGAACGAAAGCGGCTTCGGCCCGTCGCCGAAGGCGGTGGCGGCGATGCAGGCGGCCGCGACCGACGTGTGGAAATATGGCGACCCGGAAAACCACGAGCTGAGGGCCGCGCTCGCCGCCCATCTCGGCGTCGGTGCCGGCAATATCGCCGTCGGCGGCGGCATCGACGGGCTGCTCGGGCTGATCGTCCGGCTTTACGTCGAGAAGGGCCAGCCCGTCGTCACCTCGCTCGGCGGCTACCCGACCTTCAACTATCACGTCGCGGGCTATGGCGGCCGGCTCGTCACCGTCCCTTATGTCGACGACCGCGAGGACCTCGACGGGCTCGTCGCGGCGGCGCGGCGCGAGAACGCGCCGCTGCTCTATCTCGCCAATCCCGACAACCCGATGGGAACGTGGTGGGAGGCGAACGAGATTTCCCGGCTGATCGAGGCGCTGCCGGAAACGACGATGCTGGTGCTCGACGAGGCCTATGGCGAGACCGCGCCGGCATCGGCCATTCCGCCGCTCGACGTCGCGCGGCCGAACGTCCTGCGCATGCGCACCTTCTCCAAGGCTTACGGCCTTGCCGGCATGCGCTGCGGTTATGCGGTCGGCGAGAGCGAGGCGATCCGCGCCTTCGACAAGGTGCGCGACCATTTCGGCATGTGCCGCATGACGCAGGCCGCGGCGCTCGCTGCGCTCGCCGACGGCGACCATCTCGGCAAGGTTCTCGACGAGGTCGCCGCAAGCCGGACGCGTATCGCACGGATCGCCGGCGAAGCCGGGCTTTCCGCGCTGCCCTCGGCCACCAATTTCGTCGCCGTCGATTGCGGCGGCGACGGCGCGCTGGCGTTTCGCGTGTTTCAGGAGCTTATCGAGCGCGACATCTTCGTGCGCAAGCCGGCGGCCCCACGGCTCGACCGCTGCATCCGCATCAGCACCGGCCCGGCCGCCGAGATGGACGCGCTCGCCGAGGCGTTCCCGCTCGCCCTCGCCGCGGCGAAGGCGAAGGCCTGACGAGGCCGGCGGACGGAACGGCGCGTGACGCGCCGGTCAAAATCGTTGACGGGCGGCGGCTGAGATATTTCTGTAACGCTGGCTAAGCATCAATGCCGGATGGTCCGGTCCGTCCCGAGGTGAAGCATGCCGCAGGCGCAGTTCCAGTATGACGATAAGGCGCTCGACAGGCTGTCGGCGCGCGATCTCGCCGCGGCGGTGCCCGACCCCATCGTGATGGTCGACGCGAGGGGCACGGTCCGCTACGTCAACGAGGCGGCGATCTCGTTCTTCGGGCCGATCCCGCAGGGCACGATCCTGACGCACAGGTTCCGCACGCCGGACATGCAGCGGCTGATGGACACGCTGCTGCGGGAAGGACGCGCCGGGGCCATCGACTATGGCGAGCGCGTGCCGATGGAGCGGGCGTTCCGCATCTTCGCCACGCCGCTCGGCGCCGGCAGCGGCCTTTACATGATCCACTTCAAGGACCAGAGCGAGACGCGCCGCATCGACCGCATGCGCGCCGACTTCATCGCCAACGCCAGCCACGAGCTGCGCACGCCGCTCGCCTCGATCTCGGGCTTCATCGAGACGCTGCGCGGGCCGGCGCGCAACGACGAGAAGGCGCGCGACAACTTCCTACAGATCATGCAGACGCAGACCTCGCGCATGGCGCGGCTGATCGACGACCTGCTCACCCTGTCGCGCATCGAGATGAAGCCGCACCTGCCCTCGCGCGAGAAGCTCGACCTCGTCGACACGATCGCCAGCGTCGTCGATTCGCTCGGCTATCTCGCCGCCGAATACGGCGTCGAGGTGGTCTTCGCCCGCCCGCCCGGGCCGATGCTGGTCTCGGGCAGCCGCGACGAGCTGATCCAGGTCTTCGTCAACCTTCTGGAGAACGCCTGCAAATACGGGCAGGCCGGCGGGCGCGTCGACATCACGATCGAGCGCGTCGAGGAAGGCCCCAACCCGGAAATCGCCACCACCTTCCGCGATTACGGGCCGGGCATCGCCGAGGAGCACATTCCGCGCATCACTGAGCGCTTCTACCGCATCGACGCGGAAAAGAGCCGGGTGAAGAACGGCACCGGCCTCGGCCTCGCCATCGTCAAGCACATCCTGACCCGCCACGAGGGCCGGCTCACCGTGCGCTCGCGCCCCGGCGAAGGCGCGGCCTTCACCGTCTACCTGCCGGAGCCGTGATGCCCCCGCCATGGGGCCTTCTTGTTCCTGTCATGCGGGCGGCCTATGATTCCAGCGTCAAAACCGCTTCGGGCCAATGCGAATCATGAACACCCGCCACATCGTTACCGCCTATGACGAGGAACTGGCCGTTCTCGGCAACCGCATCGCGGCCATGGGCGGCCATGCCGAGCGCATGGTCGACGAGGCGGTGGCGGCGCTCATCAACGACGACACGGCGCTGGCGCGCAAGGTCATCGCCGACGACGCCGTGCTCGACGAGGGCGAGCGCTGGATCGACGACTATGCGATCCTGCTCATCGCCCGCCGCCAGCCGATGGCCGACGATCTGCGCGAGATCATCGGCGCGGTCCGCATCTCGGCCGATCTCGAGCGGGTCGGCGATCTCGGCAAGAACATCGCCAAGCGCGTGGTGGCCATCGCCGAGGCGGGCCAGCCGGTGCAGCTGTTCCGCGGCATCGAGGCGCTGGCGACGCTGGCGCTGACCCAGCTGAAGCAGGTGCTCGACATCTACGCCTCGCGCTCCATCGACTCCATCGCCTTCATGCGCGACCGCGACGGCGAGATCGACGCCATGTACACCTCGCTGTTCCGCGAGCTCCTGACCTACATGATGGAGGACCCGCGCAACATCTCGCCCTGCACGCACCTCTTGTTCTGCGCCAAGAACATAGAGCGCATCGGCGACCACGCCACCAACATCGCCGAGACGGTCTACCACATGGTCACGGGCGAGCAGCTGCCGCTCGAACGGCCGAAGGAAGACAAGAGCCACCGGGTGACGATGCCCGCCATCGGCGAGACGGCTTGAGAGCCGAATAGCCGGCCGCATTCGGCTTGCGCGGCGCGGGAAAAGTGCGCAAATGCTGCATCGCGGCAACAGCGAGGCAGCCTGTGGTGGCGCAGACGCAATCTCCGACCCTTTCTCCCCACCGGCCCTATGAGGACGCGCTGGCGCTGCTCGTCGGCACGGCGCTCGTCGCGCTGGGCCTGACGATCTACGCGCAGGCCACGCTGCTGACCGGCAGCACGGCGGGGCTCGCGCTCCTCGTCCAGTATGCCAGCGGCCTGCCCTTCGCGCCGGTGTTCTTCGTCCTCAACCTGCCGTTCTACGCGCTGGCGCTCATGCAGATGGGCTGGAAATTCACGCTCAGGACCTTCTGCGCCGTGCTCCTCGTTTCGCTGCTCGCCAGCCAGACGGGAAACTGGATCGGCTTCTCGCGGCTCGACCCGCTCTATGCGACGCTGATCGGCGGCACGATCATCGGCGTCGGCCTCCTGATCCTGTTCCGCCATCGCGCGAGCCTCGGCGGGGTCAATATCCTCGTCCTCTTTCTTCAGGAGCGGTTCGGCTGGCGCGCCGGCTATGTCCAGCTCGCCATCGACGCGGCGATCCTGCTCGGCGGCCTGTTCGTCGTGCCGGCGGAGAAGGTGGCGCTGTCGCTTCTGGGCGCGCTCGCCATCAACCTCGTCCTCGCGCTCAACCACCGGCCCGGCCGCTATGTCGGCGTAAGCTGAACATGGAAAGGCCGCGCCGGCTGTTTCCTCCGGTCGCGGCCTTTTCGCCCCTGTGAAGTCGCGGCGGTTGGTCCGCCTTGTCGCCTTCCCTGTGTAATTCGTCGTCCGGCAGCTTGGCTCAGTGAACCGTCATCCACTCGCGCGCCTCGCGCAGGGCCCTGGCGATCTCCGGCTTGCTCATCGTCGCCGACAGCTCGGCCCTGAGTTCCGCGGCCCGTGCGGAGCCCTTGATCGCGGCGATGTTGAACCACTTGTGCGCGGCGATCAGGTCGACGTCGCAGTCGCGGCCGGTTGCGTACATCATGCCCAGCTCGAACAGGATTTCCGCCTGGGCGTTGGCGCCGATGCCGGCGTCGTGCATTTCGAAACGAGCCATTTTCACATCCCCTGTTTCAGTCCCGAGAGCCGTTGTTTCGGCCTGTCCGGTCGTTGCCGTCTATGGGTCTCAGAATGGCGGGGAGCCTTGAATCCGTCGTTAAATGGCGTGCTTAATTTGAAGAAAACAAAATTAAAACAAGAGGTAAATCCCGAAATTCATTAACGATGCGAGCTCGCGGATTCCAAGGGATTCGATGAAAATGCAGATAAAATCCGCGATGGAGACGGCAAGACTCCGCTAACCACGCGAAAGACTGGCATCTGCGCGGAATATGGCGAAAGGGCCGGCCGGAGATCGATACGCGCCCCGCGACCGACCATCGCTACGGCTGTGCGGAGCGTGCATCAGGGGGCTTTCGCGCCGCCGCGTTCCGGATTACGCTTACGTTCCCGTAAACGCAGCTTCGGCCCCTGCGCGATCGTCATCCGGGCCGACTGGAGGAGACCATGCTTCGTTCGATCATGCTGGCCACGGCAGCGGTGGCGATGATGGCCGGATCGGCTCATGCCGACAATATCGTCGGCAACTGGAAGACCGACAGCGGCGAGACCGCGCAGATCGCCGCCGCCGGCAGCGGCTTCGCGATCACGCTGCGCACCGGCAAGCACAAGGGCAAGCGCATCGGCCAGATGAGCGCCACCGGCAACGGCAAGTACAAGGGCACGATCACCGACCCGGCCGACGACAAGACCTATTCGGGCAACGCTACGCTCAAGGGCAACAGCCTCGCCATGCAGGGCTGCGTCGCGGTCGTGTTCTGCAAGACGCAGAACTGGAGGAGGCAGTAGGAAAGAGCGAATAGGGAGTAGCGAATAGCGAATAGGGTGCCGGCGAAAACGCCGGTTTATCCTGTTCGCTTTCTGCTATTCGCTATTCGCTACTCCCTATTCGCTTCCCTTTCACCTCGCCTTCTGGCCGAACAGCACCTTCTGCGCTTCCTTGTCTTCGGCGAGGTTCTTCCGGTATTCGTTGCCGACGGCGCAGCCGCGTTCCACGGCCGGGCGCGCTAGCACTGTCTCGAACCAGCGCTTCAGGTTCGGAAAGTCGCCCAGATCCTGGCCCTGGTTCCTGTAGGGCTTGACCCAGCCGATGCAGGCCATGTCGGCGATGGAATAGTCGCCGGCGAGGTAGTCGCGGTCGTCGAGGCGACGGTTCATCACGCCGTAGAGCCGGTTGACCTCGTTGGTGTAGCGCTCGATGGCGTAGGGAACCTCCTGCGGCGCATATTGCCGGAAATGATGCGCCTGGCCGGCCATCGGCCCCAGCCCGCCCATCTGCCAGAACAGCCACTGGTCGACCTCGACGCGGGCGCGCTCGTCCTCGGGGTAGAAGCGGCCGAACTTGCGGCCGAGATATTGCAGGATCGCGCCCGACTCGAAGATCGAGATCGGTGCGCCACCCCATTTTCCGTCGGAAGAGGGCCCTTCTGGATCGACGATCGCCGGCATGCGGTTGTTGGGCGCGATCTTCAGGAAGGACGGCTCGAACTGCTCGCCCGCGCCGATATTGACATATTTCACCACGTAGGGGACGGCGAGCTCCTCCAGCATGATGCTGATCTTCCAGCCGTTCGGGGTCGGCCAGTAGTAGAGCTCGATGGGGGCGGTCTGGTCGGTCATGCCTTGTCTCCATTGCTTCGGCGACCAAAGCACAGCCGCATGGCCGGCGCCAATGAAACCGGCTTAAGCTGCTGTTAAGGTGATTGAACCGCACATGAACGAGCTTCTCAGCCATGGTTCAGCCACGCTCGGGCATCCTTTCGCCATAAACGAAGGAGATCGCCCCGATGCTCGCCCGCCGCTTCACCATCGTGTGCCTGCTCATCAGCCTCTTCGGCATGGGGCTGTCGGTCCTCGTCGCCGAGAAGAGCCGCACCGGCCGCGACCATGGCGTCGTCTACCAGTTCTGCGACACGACCTTCGCCGGCTGCGCCACCGGCCTGCGGCGCTGAGGAGCCCATATCATGACCCGCCGCCTCCGCGCCCGCTCCGACATCGCCGCCGCCCTGCCGCGCTTCGCCTTCCTGATGGCGGCGCTGTTCGCCCCGCTGCTGGCGATGCATTCGGTCGAGGCCGGCGCGGACAGCTTCATCGAGGACAGCCGCAAGCTTTCCAGCGGCGCGGGCATCGTGCTCGTCGTCGGCCTTCAGCGCGGCTAGGCGCCGCCTGACGGGCGCGCGGCGAGACGCCGGCCGCCCCTCGAAACATCGGCGGCAACCCATTATGATGGGCCATGGAAAAGCGAATCCGCCACGACGCCATCGAATCGATCTCGACGCCCGAGCCGTTTGCCCGCCAGAGCTTCACCGACGCCGGCGAGGCCGTGGCGGCGCTGAAGGGCCTTTACGCGCGCAACACCGGGTTCCTGCGCGGCGCGTTCGCCGCGCTCGCCGACGGGGTAGACCGGCAGGAACGCTACCGCGCCTTCTATCCCGAGATCGGCATCGCCACCGCCTCGTTCAGCCGGATCGATTCCCGCCTCGCCTACGGCCACCTGCCCGAACCCGGCCGCTACACCACCACGATCACCCGGCCCGACCTGTTCGAGAGCTACCTTCAGGACCAGTTGCGGCTCCTCATCCGCAACCACGGCGTGCCGGTGACGGTGGGCGAGTCGGAAACGCCGATCCCGCTGCATTTCGCTTTTCTCGAGGGCGCCTATGTCGACGCGGCGATGGCGGAGCGCATCACGCGGCCGCTGCGCGACCTGTTCGACGTGCCCGACCTGAACGCCACCGACGACCTCATCGCCAACGGAACCTACGAGCCGCTGCCGGGCGAGGCCATGCCGCTCGGCCCCTTCACCGCCCAGCGCATCGACTATTCGCTGCACCGGCTGTCGCATTACACAGCGACCAGCCCGCACCATTTCCAGAACTACGTGCTGTTCACCAACTACCAGTTCTACATCGACGAGTTCTGCGCCCATGCGCGCGGCCTGATGGCCGAGGGCGGCGGCGGATACGACGCCTTCGTCGAGCCGGGCAACCTCGTCACCCGCGCCGGCCACGGCGAGCCCTCGGACGGCGCGGTGCCGCCGCGCATGCCGCAGATGCCGGCCTATCACCTGACGAAGCCCGGCCATGGCGGCATCACCATGGTCAATATCGGCGTCGGCCCCTCCAACGCCAAGACCATCACCGACCATATCGCGGTGCTCAGGCCCCATGCCTGGCTGATGCTCGGCCATTGCGCGGGCCTGCGCAACACGCAGGCGTTGGGCGACTACGTGCTGGCGCACGCCTATGTGCGCGAGGACCACGTGCTCGACGACGACCTGCCGGTGTGGGTGCCGATCCCGGCGCTGGCCGAGATACAGGTGGCGTTGCAGGAGGCGGTGGCCGAGGTGACGGGCCTCGACGGCTATGATCTGAAGCGCATCATGCGCACCGGCACCGTCGCCACCATCGACAACCGCAACTGGGAGCTGCGCGACCAGCGCGGGCCGGTGCAGCGGCTGTCGCAGAGCCGCGCCATCGCGCTCGACATGGAATCGGCCACCATCGCCGCCAACGGCTTCCGCTTCCGCGTGCCCTATGGCACGCTGCTGTGCGTCTCCGACAAGCCGCTGCACGGCGAACTCAAGCTGCCGGGCATGGCCAGCGACTTCTACAAGCGGCAGGTGGCGCAGCACCTGACCATCGGCATCAGGGCGCTGGAGAAGCTCGCCGCCATGCCGCCGGAGCGGCTGCATTCGCGCAAGCTGCGCAGCTTCTCCGAAACCGCGTTCCAGTAGGGCCGAGGCGTGGATCCGGATTCGCAGCACCTCGGGCGCGGCGCGCTGGCCCTTCGGCTCCTCGCGCTCGCCGCCGTTGCCGGCCTCGGAACGGCGCTGACCTTCGGCTATCTCGGCCGGCTGCATTTCGCCTTCGATTCGTTCTCGCATCTGCGACTGCATCTCGCCGCGCTGCTCCTCCTTCTCGTTCCGGCGCTCGCCGTCCTGCGCCTGCGCGCCGCGGCGCTGTTCGCGCTGGCGCTCGGCCTCGCCGCGCCGATCCAGACGCTCGCCTTTTTCGGCAGCCCCGACACGGGCGAGGTGGCGGCGAACCGGGCCGTCTACAGCCTGATGCACCTCAACCTGCGCTACGACAATGCGACGCCCGAGGCGTTCCTTTCGCTGGTCGGCCGGACGCGGCCGGACGCGATCACCCTGACCGAGGTGTCGGAGCCGTGGGCGGCAAGGCTTGCCTCGATCGAGGCGGCCTATCCCTACCGCATCGTCTGCGAGCGCCCGACCTTCATCGGCGGGGCGGCGATCCTGTCGCGGCGGCCCTTCGTCGAGGGTTCGACGCCCTCCTGCGGCAATCGAGGCGCGTTCGCCCATGCCAGCATCGATTTCGGCGGGCGGAGGATCGAGATCGTCGCGCTGCACATGGGCTGGCCGTGGCCGTTCGAGCAGCCGTGGCAGATACCGCGGCTGGAGCCGCTGCTGGGCAAGGTCGGCGCGAGCGCCATCATCGCCGGCGACCTCAACGCGGCACCGTGGAGCCATGCCGCGCGCCGCCTCGCCGCGGCCGCCAAGGCCCGCATCCTGCGCGGCGCGGGCCCGACATGGCTCGACCGGCGGCTGCCGGCGGCGCTGATCGGCTGGATCGGCCTGCCGATCGACAACATCATGGTGAAGGGCGGGGTCATGGCGGGCGAACCCGCGACGCTCGAGGACGTCGGCTCCGACCACCTGCCGGTGATGCTGGAGTTTTCGGTAACGCCGGCGGAGCAGCCGGTGGAGACGGTGGTGGCGAATAGAAATTAGCGAATAGCGAATAGGGTAGCGATCACGTCTGAAGACGTAATCCCTATTCGCTATTCCCTACTCGCTTCATCCTACATATTCGGATAGACCGGCCCTTCGCCGCCCTGCGGCGGCACCCAGTTGATGTTCTGGTTCGGGTCCTTGATGTCGCAGGTCTTGCAGTGGACGCAGTTCTGCGCGTTGATGACGTATTTGACCTCGATGTCCATCCGGTCGGCCGCGGCGTTGCCGTCGGCGTCGACCCATTCGTAGACGCCGGCCGGGCAGTAGCGCGAGGACGGGCCGGCGAAGACGTCGTGCTCGGACCGCTTCTGCAGTTCCATGTCCTTGACCTGAAGGTGGATCGGCTGGTCCTCCTCGTGGTTGGTGTTGGACAGGAACACCGAGGACAGCCGGTCGAAGGTCAGGACGCCGTCGGGCTTGGGATAGTCGATCTTTTTATGCTTCGCGGCCGGCTCCAGCGCGGCGGCGTCGGTCTTGCCGTGCTTCATGGTGCCGAAGGGCGAGAAGCCGAACAGGGTGTTGAGCCACATGTCGAGCCCGCCGAGGCCGACGCCGAGCCACAGGCCGAACTTCGTCCACAGCGGCTTGACGTTGCGGACCTTCTTCAGGTCCTTGCCGATGTCGGTTTCGCGCCAGCCCGCCTCGTAGCCGGCGATCTCGTCATGGGCGCGCCCGGCGGCAATCGCCTCGGCGACATGCTCGGCCGCCTGCATGCCCGACAGAACCGCATTGTGCGAGCCCTTGATGCGCGGGACGTTGACGAGGCCGGCCGAGCAGCCGATCAGCGCCCCGCCCGGGAAGGTCAGCTTCGGGACGGACTGGAACCCGCCCTCGGTGATGGCGCGCGCGCCGTAGGAGATGCGCTTGGCCCCCTCGAAGGTGCCGGCGATGGCCGGATGGGTCTTGAAGCGCTGGAACTCCTCGAAAGGCGCCAGATACGGGTTCTTGTAGTTCAGGTGAACGACGAAACCGACCGCGACCTGGTTGTCCTCCAGATGATAGAGGAACGAGCCGCCGCCGGTCGCCGAGCCGAGCGGCCAGCCGAACGAGTGCTGGACGAGGCCGGGCTTGTGGTTCTCCGGCTTGACCTGCCACAGCTCCTTCAGGCCGATGCCGAATTTCTGCGGCTCGCGGCCGTCCGACAGGCCGAATTTGGCGATGAGCTGCTTGGCGAGCGAGCCGCGCACGCCCTCGCCGATCAGCACGTATTTGCCGAGCAGCTCCATGCCGGGGGCGTAGTTCGGCCCCTTCGAGCCGTCGCGCTCGATACCCATGTCGCCGGTGGCGACGCCGATCGTCGCGCCCTCGTCGTTGTAGAGGACTTCCACGGCGGCGAAGCCGGGATAGATCTCGACGCCCAGCGCCTCGGCATGGCCGGCGAGCCAGCGGCAGACATTGCCGAGCGAGACGATGTAGTTGCCGTGATTGTTCATCAGCGGCGGCATCAGGAAATTCGGCAGGCGGATCGAGCCGGCCGGGCCGAGGATCAGGAAATGGTCGGCCTCGACCGGCGTTTTGAACGGATGGTCGGCCTCGTCGCGCCAGCCGGGCAGCAGCCGGTCGATGCCGACCGGATCGACCACCGCGCCGGACAGGATGTGCGCGCCGACTTCCGCGCCCTTCTCGAGGACGACGACGGACAGCTCCGGGTTCAACTGCTTCAGCCGGATCGCCGCGGCAAGGCCGGCCGGCCCCGCTCCCACGATCACAACGTCGAACTCCATGCTCTCGCGTTCAGTGTCGCTCATCGAAAGATCCTCCGCGTCAGCCCGTCGGCACTCAAGCTCCCTGCGCTCATAGCGCATCGCTTGGCGGTACGAAACCGCCTAAGCGCCCGAAGGCGCATTGCATTTGTCGCACCCGGGGAAATATAGGGCTAAATTACGTTGACGTAAACGTCAAAATCCATGAATGGGCCATGCCTTCTTCCATCTTTCGTCCCCTGCCCTCGCCGTCTCCGGGTTGAGGGAGAGGACGCTCCAATCGCGGATGGAGGCTCGCTGCCATGGGAAGGCCGGGCAGATCGCTCCTCGTGCGAAGACGGAAAACCTTTCCGTTTCCGCCGCGCGGCCTTGCTCCCGCCTCCGCCGCGAGCGACAATGCGGGGATGTCGATGACGCACCAGACCGACCCCTTGCCGGAGCTTGCCGATCTCCTTCGCTTCTATGCCGAGGCGGGGGTAGACGACGCCATCGGCGACGAGCCGGTCGACCGCTTCGCCGAGGCGACGGCGGCGCAGGCCGCGCCCACTCCGGCCCGCCGGCCGGAGACGGCGGCGCGGCAGGAGGCGGCGGCACCGCCGCCGCCCGCCCGCCCGGCGCTCGCCGTGCCCGACGAGGCGCAGGCGGCGAAAGCGCGCGAGATGGCGCGCGAGGCGCGCACCCTCGACGAGCTGCGCGAGATGCTCGAGCGTTTCGACGGCTGCAACCTGAAGCTGACGGCCAAGCAGACCGCGTTCAGCGACGGCGACCCGCGGGCGCCGCTGATGCTGGTGGGCGAAGCGCCCGGCCGCGACGAGGACATCGCGGGCAAGCCCTTCGTCGGCCGCTCGGGTCGGCTGCTCGACCGGATGCTGGCGGCGATCGGCGTCGCGCGGGCGGATGGCGCCTACATCGCCAATGTCATTCCGTGGCGGCCGCCGGGCAACCGCACGCCGACGCCGCTGGAAACGGAGATCTGCCGCCCGTTCATCGAGCGGCAGATCGAGCTGGCGAATCCGAAGGTGCTGGTGACGCTGGGCGGGCCGTCGGCCAAGGTGCTGCTTCACGCCACCGACGGGGTGCTCAGGCTGCGCGGCAAGTGGAAGACGCATGTGACGGCCTCCGGCGTCGAGATACCGACGATGCCGACGCTGCATCCCGCCTATCTCCTGCGCAACCCCGCCCACAAGAAGCTCGCCTGGCGCGATTTCCTCGAGATCGCGGCGAAGCTCGACGCGGTCTCAGGCTAAAGTCAGGCCGCGGCTTCCGCCGGCCGGCGCAGGGCCGCCCCTTCGAGGACCGCGAAGGCCGCGACCGCCACCGCCTGGGCGAGGATGAAGGCGACGCCGAGCGCGTTCGGCGCGATGGGCGCGAAAGCGAGAACCCCGAGGCTCGCCGCCACCCAGGCCCAGTTGATAAACACGATTTCGCGCAGCCATGCCCGCGGGATGGCGCGGCGGCTCGCCATCACCGTCAGGAAGATGGCGACGGGAACGAGCGCGACGCCGGCCCAGAAGATGAGGCCGGCCGGCAGGGCGAGCAGCCGGGCAAGGAAGCTGGAACCGAAAATGGTGAGCGCGGCCGCGCCCGCGCCCATCGCGGCATCGGCAAGGAGCGTGTTGCGCAGGAACGGTGTGTTGTCGATCGTCATGGCATCCATCCTTTGGTTTGAACGTGATGACCGGAGCATGGACGCAAGGAAGGGCATCTGGCGATTACGCGGCAGGTAATAGAAATGCGCGCAGGCGGCGCTACCCTTATGGGCGATTGCCGAGGAGACAGGAAATGGATGCGACGAGGACAGCCCCCGGGACGCTGATCCGCGAATGGCGGATGCGCCGGCGCATGAGCCAGCTCGACCTCGCGCTGGAGGCGGAAATCTCGCAGCGCCATCTGAGCTTCATGGAAAGCGGCCGCGCCAGCCCCTCGCGCGAGATGGTGCTGCGGCTGGCCGAGCATCTGGCCGTGCCGCTGCGGCAGAGGAACCATCTGCTGATGGCGGCGGGCTTCGCCCCCTCCTACGGCGAGCGCGACCTTGCCGACCCGCGCCTCAAGCCGGCGCTGGTCGCTGTCGAGCTCGTCCTCAGGGGCCACGAGCCCTATCCGGCGATCGCCGTCGACCGGGGCTGGAACATGGTGCTGGCCAATGCGGCGACCGCGCCCTTCCTCGACGGCGTGGCCGATGCCGGCCTGCTCCAGCCGCCCGTCAACGTGCTGCGGCTGGCCCTCCACCCGCAGGGGCTCGCGCCGCGCATCCTCAATCTCGACGAATGGCGCGGGCACCTGATCGGCCGCCTGCGCCAGCAGATCGATGCAACGGCCGACGCGCGGCTCATCGCTCTCGAAAAGGAGCTGACCGCCTATCCCGGACGGCCGGTGGCGTCGGGGAGCGCACGCGAGCCGGCCGAGGGGATCGCCGTGCCGATGCGCGTCGACATCGATGGCGCGGTGCTGTCGTTCATCACCACGATCACCGTGTTCGGCACGCCGCTCGACGTCACGCTGTCGGAGCTGGCGATCGAATCGTTCTTCCCGGCCGACGAGGAAACCGCCTTGCACCTGCGCCGGCTGGCCGAGGCGCGGCGCTGAGGCACGCTATGCGGGCTATTGCGGCGGGGCGACCTTGCGCGCCTTGCCGCGCTCGAGCCCGAGCCGGCGCTCGCGCATGATGATGAAGATGCCGGCTCCGACCACGATCAGCCCGCCGACGATGGTGTAGACGGTCGGCACGTCGCCGAAGGCGAGGAAGCCGACGACGATGCCGAGGATCATCGAGGTGTATTCGAACGGCGCGACGGTCGAGGCCTCGGCGTGGCGATAGGCCTCGGTCATCAGGATCTGGGCGACGCCGCCGCAGATCCCGGCGAGAACGAGGAACGCGGTCTGCGAAGCGCTGAGCGGCGACCAGCCGAACGGGATCGTCAGCAGCGACGCGACCGTTGCCGTAAGAGAAAACCACATGACGATGGTCGGCGTGCGCTCGGTGTGGACGAGGCGGCGCACGAGCAGCATGGCGACGGCGGAGAACGTCGCCGCCATGAACGCGGCCATCACGCCGAAGCTCCGTTCCGACCCTGCCTCGCCGCCGGACAGCGACAGATTGGGCCAGGAGATGATGACGACGCCGACCAGGCCGACGATCACCGCCGTCCAGCGATAGGCGCGCACCACCTCGTGCAGGAACACGGCGCTGAACAGGACGACCAGCAGCGGCTGGGCGTAGTTCAGCATGATCGCCTCCGGCAGCGGCAGCCGGGTCAGGGCGATGAAGGTGAAGGCCATCGACAGGACGCCGATCGTACCGCGCGCGATGTGCGCGAGGGGGTTGGACGTGCGCAGCGCCGTCGCCAGCTCGCCGCGCCAGGCGAGCATGACGAGGATCGGGAAGATGGCGAAGAACGCCCGGAAGAAGACGATCTGCCCGGCCGGCAACTGCCCCGCCGCCTTGATGCAGGCGGACATGGCGACGAACACCGAGACCGAGAGCACCTTGAGCCCGATGCCGCGCAACGTGTTGCCCGACGGCCCGGGCACGGGAGCGATTTTCCTCGCCATGGTCAGGATTGCATCTGCCGCCGGGCGGGGCCGGCGGCACAAGGGACAGGCATGTTGCGGCTCACTTCGGGCAGGCCAGAATCAAATTCCGCCAAACGGACCCTCCGTAGCGGAACTTTCTCCTGTATGGACGATCCGGCCCGTTCTGTGAAGCTGGCAAGGCCCCTGCCTCCCTCCCCGCCCCCAGGGCTGATCCCCTGTTTTGCGCCGCGGCGCGATCATGTAAGACGAAGGCTCGAATTCCAGCAAAGGGCAACACCGCATGCGCAAGGACACAGGCCGGATCTTCCGCATCGAGGATTACCGGCCGTGCGACTACACGGTTCCCGCCATCGCGCTCGCCTTCGACCTCGGCGCCGACGAAACGCTGGTCACGGCGCAGCTTACGCTGGAGCGCCGCGAGGACGCGCCGGAAGGCGCGCCGCTTTTTCTCGACGGCGACGAACTCGCGCTCGTCGATCTCGCCATCGACGGCAAGGCGGCTGGGCCGGAGGCCTACGAGGCCGGGCCGCAGGGGCTGACCATCGCCCGCCCGCCATCGGCGAGGACGTTCCGGCTCACCATCCGCACGCGGCTCGACCCGGCGCGCAACGGCACGCTGATGGGGCTGTTCCGCTCCAGCGGCGTCTGGTGCACCCAGTGCGAGCCGGAAGGCTTTCGCCGCATCACCTATTTCCCCGACCGGCCCGACATCCTGTCGGTCTATACGGTGCGGATCGAGGCGGACCGCGCCGCCGCGCCGCTCCTCCTCTCCAACGGCAACCCGGTCGAGAGCGGCGATCTGGACGGCGGCAGGCACTACGCCGTCTGGCACGATCCGTTCCCCAAGCCGTCCTATCTCTTCGCGCTGGTCGCCGGCGACCTCGCCGTCGTCACCGACAGCTTCGTCACCGCATCGGGGCGCAAGGTCGTGCTCGCCATCCATGTCGAGCACGGCAAGGAAGCGCGCGCCGCCTATGCGATGGACGCGCTCAAGCGCTCGATGCGCTGGGACGAGGAGGTGTTCGGCCTCGAATACGACCTCGACGTGTTCAACATCGTCGCGGTCAGCGACTTCAACATGGGCGCGATGGAGAACAAGGGCCTCAACATCTTCAACGACAAATACGTCCTCGCCGACGAGGCGACGGCCACCGACGCCGACTTCGCCAATATCGAGGCGATCATCGCCCACGAATATTTCCACAATTGGACAGGAAACAGAATCACTTGCCGCGACTGGTTCCAGCTCTGCCTCAAGGAAGGGCTGACCGTGTTCCGCGACCACGAATTCTCCGCCGACATGCGCTCGCGCCCGGTCAAGCGCATCGCCGAGGTGCGCACGCTGCGCGCGCACCAGTTCCCCGAGGACCAGGGGCCGCTGGCGCATCCGGTGCGGCCGCGCCGCTATCGCGAGATCAACAACTTCTACACGGCGACGGTGTACGAGAAGGGCTCGGAAGTGGTGCGGATGATCCGCACCATCCTCGGCCCGGAGGATTTCCGGCGCGGGCTGAAGCTCTATCTCGAGCGCCATGACGGCGAGGCCGCGACGATCGAGGACTTCATCCGCGCCTTCGAGGACGCCTCGGGGCGCGAGCTGGAGCAGTTCGCGCTCTGGTATCATCAGGCCGGGACGCCGAACATCGCGGCGACCTCCGCCTATGACGCGGCAGCGGGCGCGTTCACGGTCGAGATCGAGCAGTCGGTGCCGCCGACGCCATCGGAAAGCCGCAAGCGGCTGATGCACATCCCGCTCGCCTTCGGCCTCGTCGGGCCGGACGGGCGCGACATCGAGCCGGCCTCGGTCGATGGCGCGACGGTCGAGAACGGCGTCATCCATGTCAGGAAGCGGCGGCACACGATCCGCTTCGGCGGCGTCGGGGAACGGCCGGTCCTGTCGCTCAACCGCGGCTTCTCGGCCCCGATCACGCTGGCGATGGAGCAGAGCGGGCAGGACCTCGCCTTCCTCGCCCGCAACGACGGCGATCTCGTCGCGCGCTGGCAGGCGCTCAACACGCTGTTCACGGAGGCGCTGATCCGCGGCTACCACGCGATCCGGGCGCAGAAGACGGCGAGCTTCGACGACGGACTGATCGCGGCGGCGGGCGCGATCGCGGCCGACGAGACGCTGGAGCCGGCCTATCGCGCGCTGGCGCTGACCGTGCCGGCGGAAACCGACATCGCCCGCGAGATCGGCGCGGACATCAACCCCGACGCCATCCTCGCCGCGCGCGAGGGGCTCGTCGCCGCGCTCGCCGCCGCCAATGCCGGCATCTTCGCCGACCTCTACGGCCAGTTGGCCGACGGCGGCCCGTTCAGCCCCGACGCGCGAAGCGCCGGACGCCGGGCGCTGCGCAACGTCCTTCTCGACTATCTCTCGGCCGGGGCGGCCGCGCCGGATCTCGCCGCCGCCCAGTTCGCCGACGCCACCAACATGACCGACAAGGCGGCGGCGATGACCGTCCTCGCCCATCGCTTCCCCGGCCATCGGCAAACCGTGGACGCGCTGCGCGCCTTCGAGGCGCGGCACGGCGACGACCCGCTGGTGATGGACAAGTGGTATCAGACGCAGGCGACCGTTCCGGGCGCAAGCGCGGTGGCGATGGTCGAGGCGCTGACGCGCCATCGCGGCTTCTCGCTTTCCAACCCCAACCGCGTGCGGGCGCTGATCGGCACGTTCTCGACGATGAACCAGACCGGCTTCCACCGCCCGGACGGCGCGGGCTACCGCCTGTTCGTCAAGACCGTGCTGGACATCGAGAAGCGCAACCCCCAGCTCGCCGCGCGGCTGGCGACGGCGCTGCGCTCGTGGCGCTCGCTCGAACCCGAGCGCCAGCAAGCCGCCCGCGAAGCCCTGACCGCCCTAGCCGCGCCGCCGGACCTGTCGAGCGACCTGCGCGACATCGTCGAGAGGACGTTGGCTTAAGCGAATAGGGAGTAGCGAGTAGGGATTCCAGCTACTCCCTATTCGCTATTCGCTCGCTCTCAACAATTTCTCAACTTTTGCCTCTCCCCGCTCTGGACACGGCGAATCACCTCTGATTCCTTATGGGTGATTCGGGCGTACGGGGTTGCCGGGTCGCAAGGGGACAGGATCGGAGAGCCATTCATGGCCAAGACGGACGCGTGGGGCGCGACCGGAGGGAGCTTTCATGCCCGTCGCACGGCGGCAAGCCGCGCGAAAGCCGGGCTGATCGGCAATGCGCGCCTCATCGCCGAGCCGGCCTATCAGCGGCTTCTGGCGGCCGAGCCGGTGCTGCGCCGCGTCATCCCGATCCTCATCATCGTCTTCCTCGCCGTCATCGCCATCTCGCGCGGGCTCGCCCTGATGAACGACCGCGACGACATCGAGCGCCAGGCAAGGGGCGTCCTCTCGCTCGCCGCCGGCCAGCTTTCCCACGCCGTCGCGCTGACGCGCGCGCCCGGCGAGGCGGAAGGGAACGAGCCGGACGCGGAAGCGTGGAACGCACTCGTCTCCGAGACCGCGGCGGCGGGGGCGCTCAACCATGACCACGTGCTGCTGGTCACGGACGGCGACCTGACCGTGCGCGCGGCGACGCCGTCGGGCGCGCGGTGGCAGGGGCTTGCGATCGAGACCTTCATCGCCGGCGGCCAGCCGCTTTTTCTGTTCGGCGCGCGCGCCGGGGTCATGGAGGTGACGATCGCCGGGGAGCCGTGGCTGGCGGCGGTGAACCTTTCCGGCGCGCGGCAGGGCGCGGCGGTCGCCATGATCGCCCAGGACGCCGTTTTCGCCGACTGGCGCGAGACCGCGACCTTCAACATCACCCTGTTCGTGGCGACGGCGGCGGTCCTGCTCATCATCCTCTATGCCTATTTCAGCCAGGCGGCGCGGGCGCAGGCGGCGGACCGGCTCTACATGGAGGCGCATCAGCGCGTCGATATGGCGCTGGTGCGCGGGCGCTGCGGCCTGTGGGACTGGGACATGATGCGCGGACGCATGTACTGGTCGCGCTCGATGTACGACATGCTCGGCTACGAGCCGTCCGACGCGATGCTGTCCTTCGGCGCGGTGGCCGAGATCATCCACGAAGGGGACGGCGACCTGTTCGAGATGGCGAACCGGATCGTCTCGCGCGAGGTCGACCAGATCGACCACGTCTTCCGCATGCGCCGCGCCGACGGGCAATGGGTGTGGATCAGGGCCAAGGCGCAGGTGAACGACCCGGACGCGGCCGACATCCACCTGATCGGCATCGCCGTCGACGTCACCGAGCAGCGCACGCTGGCGCAGCAGTCGGAGACGGCGGATCTGCGCCTGCGCACCGCCATCGAGAGCATCTCGGAATCCTTCGTCCTGTGGGATTCGGGCCGCAACCTCGTGATGTGCAACTCGAAATACCAGCAGGACATGGGGCTTTCCGACGACGACGTGGTGCCGGGGACGCCGCGCGACACGGTCGAGACACGGATGACGGCGCTGGCCGCCGAGCGCCGGCTCGCCAACCCCAACGGCCCCTCCGGCGGCGCGAGCTGGGAGCGCCAGCTCGCCGACGGGCGCTGGCTCCAGGTCAACGAGCTGAAGACGCGCGACGGCGGCATGGTGTCGGTCGGCGCCGACATCACCCAGTTGAAGCAGCATCAGACCAAGCTGCAGGACAGCGAGCAGCGGCTGATGGCGACGATCCACGACCTGTCGCTGGCCCGCAAGGCCGAGGGCGAGCGCACGGCCGAGCTGGTCGAGATCAACCGCAAATACATGCGCGAGACCGAGCGCGCCGAGGCGGCGAGCCGCGCCAAGTCCGAGTTCCTCGCCAATATGAGCCATGAGCTGCGCACGCCGCTCAACGCCATCATCGGCTTCTCGGAAATGATCCAGCAGGCCTATTTCGGGCCGCTGGGCAGCGAGAAGTACGAGGAATACATCACGGACATCCATTCCGCCGGCTCGTACCTGCTCGGCGTCATCAACGACATCCTCGACATGTCGAAGATCGAGGCGGGCCAGTTCTCCATCGACCGCGAGGGCATTGACCTCAGCCCGCTCATCGACGAGACGGTGCGGGTGGTGGCGCTTCAGGCGGCGGAAAAGGCGATCACGCTCGACACGCAGATCGCCGCCGACATGGTGCTTTACGCCGACCGGCGGGCGATCAAGCAGATCGTCATCAATCTCCTGTCCAACGCGGTGAAGTTCACCGGCGAGGGCGGGCGCATCACCATGCGCGCGCGCAAGGTGGCGGGCGCGATCATGCTGAGCATCGAGGATACGGGCTGCGGCATCCCCAAGGACGCGCTGAAGAAGCTCGGCCGCCCGTTCGAGCAGGTGCAGAACCAGTTCTCCAAGAACCATACCGGCTCGGGGCTCGGGCTCGCGATCTCGCGCAGCCTCGCCGAGCTGCATGGCGGGGCGCTGAAGATCCGCTCGACCGAAGGCGTCGGCACCATCGTCTCGGTGCGCATCCCCGTGCGCAACCCGGCGAGGAAGGCGGCCTGAGCCGCACCCTTCCCTACCCCGCGCGGTCCTTCACCAGCGCCGCGAAATGCGCCTCGATCCGCGCCGCCGTCTCGCCGATATGGGCTTCGAGCACCGACAGGTCCGGCAGGTCGGTACTGCGCAGGAGGAGGTCGGCCAGCCCCGGCGGCACGTCCTTCGGGTCGAGCGGCCCGGTCAGGCACAGGCGCACGATCTGCGTCAGCGTGAGGTAAAGCTCATAGGCCGCGACGAGCTCGTCGCGCGCCTGCGCGTCGCAGAAGTCGGGGCTGAGCCGCGCCAGCGCGTCGCCGGTCGAGGTCGGCGGCCACACGTCGGGCAGGATGGCGTCGGTCAGCCGCGCGCACTGGGCGATGAATTCAAGGTCGATCTGGCCGCCGGGGATCAGCTTCAGGTCCCAGATGTCGCGCGGCGGCTTCTCCTCGGCGAGCACCGCGCGCATCTCGGCCGCGTCCGCGAACGCTTTTCGCGCATCGCGCGGGCGGGCGAGGATGTCGGCGACCTCGGCCTCCACCCGCTCGCACAGCGCCTTGCCGCCGGCGATGGGGCGCGCGCGCGTCAGCGCCATGTGCTCCCAGGTCCAGGCATCCTCGCGCTGGTACTTGCGGAAGGCGTCGATATGGGTCGCGACCGGCCCCTTGTTGCCGGAGGGGCGCAGGCGCAGATCGAGTTCGTAGAGCACGCCTTCGGCCGTCGGCGCCGAGACGGCGGCGATCAGCCGCTGCGTCAGCCTCGCATAATAGTGCGACGGGGCGAGCGGCTTGTCGCCGTCCGATTCCTCGGCCCGCTCGTCATGGTCGTAGAGCAGGATCAGGTCGACGTCGGAGCCGGCGGTCAGCTCGCGGCTGCCGAGCTTGCCCATGCCGAGAATGGCGACCTCGCCGCCCGCGACCTTGCCGTGGCGCAAGGCGAACTCGGCCTTCACCGCGTCGAGCGCCGCGGCAATGGTCAGGTCCGCGAGGTCGGAGAACGCCTTGCCGGCGCGCACGGCGTCGATGGCGCCGGTGAGCAGCCTGACGCCGATCAGGAATTTCTGCTCGGCGGCGAAGATGCGCAGGCGGTCGAGCTTTTCCTCGTGCAGCTCGACGCCGTGCAGGAAGGTATCGAGGCGGATCTTCAGGTACGCCTTGTTCGGCAGCTCGCTCATCAGGCCGGGATCGAGCAGCCCGTCGAAGACGTGCGGCCGGCGGGTGACGATGGCGGCGAGCCGCGGCGCGGCACCCATGATGGTGGCGATGAGGCCGAGCAGCGCCGGGTTCGACTGGAGCAGCGAGAAGAGCTGGATGCCGGCCGGCAGACCGGAGAGGAACTCGTCGAAGCGCATCAGGGCCTCGTCGGCCCGGCGCGTCTTGCCGAAGGTCTCGAGCAGCGCCGGCGTCAGCTCCGTCAGCCGCTCGCGCGCCTCGGCCGACTGCGTCGCGCGGTAGCGGCCGAAATGCCAAGTGCGGATGACGCGGCAGATGTCGCTCGGCCGCTGGAAACCCAGCTCCGAAAGCGTCTGCAATGTCGAGGGGTCGTCGACGTCGCCGGTGAAGACGAGATTGCCGACCCCGCGCGAAAGCTGCGGCGCGGCCTCGAACAGCGCCGCGTAATGGCCCTCGACCATGTGCAGCGAGGCGCGGAAGGAAGACGAGAACGCCTCCGCATCGGCGAAGCCGAGCATGTGGGCGACGCGCTCCAGCCCCTCGTCGTCCTCCGGCAGGGTGTGGGTCTGCTCGTCGGCGACCATCTGGATCGCATGCTCGACATCACGCAGGAACCAGTATTGGCCGGCGAGCGCCTGCGCTGCCTGCGGCGTGATCCAGCCGCCCTTCGCCAGCGCGTCCAGCATCGCCACGGTCTCGCGGCCGCGCAGCTCGGGGAAGCGGCCGCCGGCGATGAGCTGCTGGGTCTGGACGAAGAACTCGATCTCGCGGATGCCGCCGCGGCCGAGCTTGACGTTGTGGCCCTTGACCGCGACCTCGCCATGGCCCTTGTGGGCATGGATCTGGCGCTTGATCGAATGGACGTCGGCGATGGCCGCGAAATCCATGTATTTGCGCCAGACGTAGGGCGTCAGCTCCTTCAGGAACGCCGCGCCGGCCGCGATGTCGCCGGCCACGGGCCGCGCCTTGATCATCGCCGCGCGCTCCCAGTTCTGGCCGCGGCTCTCGTAATAGACGAGCGCGGCCCCGACGGGGATGGCGAGCGGCGTCGAGCCCGGATCGGGGCGCAGGCGAAGGTCCGTGCGGAAGACATAGCCGTGCCCGGTTCGGTCCTGAAGGATGCGCACCAGACGCTTGGTCATCCGGGCGAATAGGTCCGTCGCCTCATAAGGGTCGGTGATCGCGGGCGCGGCCGGATCGAAGAAGACGATCAGGTCGATGTCGGAGGAGAAGTTGAGCTCGTGCGCGCCGAGCTTGCCCATACCGAGCAGGATGAGGCCCGAGCCCTTGCCGGGGTCGGCAAGGTCCGGCAACGCGATCTTGCCGGCGCGATGCGCCTCGCGCAGCAGGAAGCGCACGGTCGCGGCGACGCATGCATCGGCGAGCGCGCTCAGCCGCCGCACCGTCGCCTGCGCGTCGGCGGCCCCGGCAAGATCGGCGAGCGCGATCAGGAAATGGGCCTCGCCCTTCAATTCGCGCAGCGCCTGCATCAGGCCGGCCTCGGTCTGACCCTCCTCGTCGCCGGCAAGAGCGATGGCCGCGTTCAGCTCCGCGATGCGCCGGTCGGCCGGCGTGTCGAAAAGGGCATCGAGCATCTGCGGCCGCCGCCGCGCCGCATCGCGCATGAAGGGGGAAAGGTCGAGCACCGCGCCGAGGAAGGCGGCGAGCGGCGACGCGCCGGCCGCGAGCGCGGCGAGACGCGGCAGGTCCCGCTCGCGCGCGCCTTGCGCCAGATCGCGCAGGATCGCGGCCGCGTTGTCCGCGTCGAGCGGCGCCAGCACTGCCACCGGCCTGCCGAACCAGTTCTCGCCCGTCTCAGGTGTCGCCATGCCGTTTCGAATCGCCCGGAAAGACCATCCTGACCGATAGTCCGGGGTTTTGCGCCGACAATTCAAGCCTGCCGCCGTGAAATTCCATCACCGCCCGCGTCAGGCTGAGGCCGAGGCCGGAGCCGGGCTGCGAGCGGCTCTGCTCCAGCCGCACGAACCGCTCGGTGACGCGCTCCAGATCCTCAGTGGGAACGCCGGGGCCGTTGTCGGCCACCTCCAGCACCAGATCGCCGCCGCTGCGGACGAGCGAGACCCTCACGGAAGGCGCATCGCCCGAGCCGGCCGCATATTTGATGGCGTTGTCGACGACGTTGGACAGGGCCTGCCCGACGAGCTCGCGATTGGCGTCGAGCGTGACAGTCGCGACCGTGCCGACGGAGAGCGCGACGCCGACCTCCTCCGCCAGCGGCTCGTAGAGCTCGACCACGTCGGCGACGATCGCCGCGAGATCGACCGGCGCGGTCTGCTCGGCCGAATAGCCGGCCTCGAGCCGCGAGATCATCAGGATGGCGTTGAAGGTGCGGATCAACTGGTCGGATTCGGCGATCGCGGCCTCGAGCGCGGCGCGGTAGTCGGCGGTGCGCGGCTTGCCGGCAAGGGCGGCCTCGGCGCGGTTGCGCAGGCGCGTCAGCGGCGTCTTCAAATCATGGGCGATGTTGTCGGAGACCTGCTTCAGCCCGTCGTTCAGCCGCGCGATCCGCGCCAGCATGACGTTCAAATTCTCCGACAGCCGGTCGAACTCGTCGCCGGAGCCGGTGACGGGAAGGCGGCCCGAGAGGTCGCCGCCCATGATCCGGCGGCTGGCCTGAGACACGGCATCGATGCGCTTCAGCGCGTGCCGGCCGACGAAGAGCCAGATCAGCAGCGCACCGACGCCCATCATGGCGAAGGCGAGAAGCAGGGCATGGTTGACGATGCCGCGAAGCTGCTCCGGCTCGCCGAGGTCGCGGCCGACGAGCAGGATCATCCCGTTGGGCAGGCGCAGCACCAGCGCCAGCGCATGGTGGCGCGTCTCCGCCGCCGGGGCCGCGGCCGGTTCCTCGCCCTCGCCGCGCTGGGCGCGGCGGGCCGCGTCGCTGTCGCCGTAGCGGCGATAGGCGAAGGCCTTCTGCGTCCAGCCCTCGACCTCGAGCACGCCCGGCTCGAGGCTCTCGACATTGCCGGTCAGGATGCGCCCGTTCGGGTCGGCGATCAGATAGAGGTTCGCGCCCGGCTGGCGCGAGCGCACCTCGACCACGCGCACCAGCGTCGGCAGGCCGCCGCGCCGGTAGGCATCGTCCAGCCCCTGCATCTCGGCCATGATCGTTTCCTGCGTCTGGCTGGTCAGCATGCGCACGGACAACGAGGACATGTAGGCGACCAGCACCGCCGCGCAGAGCGCGAACAGGATCAGGAACAGCGCCGAAAGCCGCGCCGCCGTGGTCTTCATGACGGCGGGCAGCCGCATCAGTCGGCCTTCAGCATGTAGCCCGCGCCGCGAACGGTGTGCAGGACCGGCGCGCCGAAGCCCTTCTCGATCTTGGAGCGCAGGCGCGAGACATGGACGTCGATGACGTTGGTCTGGGGATCGAAATGATAATCCCAGACATTCTCCAGCAGCATGGTGCGGGTGACGACCTGCCCGGCATGGCGCATCAGATATTCGAGCAGCCGGAACTCGCGCGGCTGGAGCGGGATCTCCTGCCCGGCGCGCTTCACCGTGTGCGACAGCCGGTCGAGCTCCAGATCGCCGACGCGATAATGCGTCTCGACCTCCTTGCCGCCGGTGCGCCGGTCCAGCACCTCGATGCGTGCCAGCAACTCGCTGAAGGCGTAGGGCTTGGTCAGATAATCGTCGCCGCCGGCGCGCAGGCCGGTGACGCGGTCGTCGACCTCGCCCAGCGCCGACAGGATCAGCACCGGCGTGCCGATGCCCCGCGCGCGCAGTTCGGCGATCACCGACAGGCCGTCGCGGCGCGGCAGCATCCTGTCGACGACGAGGACGTCGTAGTCGCCCTCGGAGGCGAGCGCGAAGCCTTGCTCGCCGTCGAAGGCGACATGCGCGGTGTGGCCGGCCTCGGCCAGCGCCTTCCTGAGGTAGTCGGCCGCCTCGCGGTCGTCTTCGATGACAAGAATCTTCATGGCTCGACTATACGCGAAAAAGGCGGCGGCCGGAGCCGCCGCCTTCATGAAAGACTAGGGAACTACGCTTCAGCCATCGGCCAGCGGCAGCGCCACGAAGCGGTTGGCGTCGTCGCGGTTGACCTGGACGAGGACCGCCTTGCGGCCGGCGTCGGCCGCCTCCTCGACGGCGCGGTCGACATCCTCGGCGCTGGCGACAGGCGAGGAATTGACGCTGACGATGACGTCGCCCACCACGATGCCGCGCTCTGCCGCCGGGCTGCCCGGCTCGACCTCGGTGACGACCAGCCCCTCGCCATCGTCGGCGGGGGCGACGGTCAGGCCGAAATCGTCGAGCGTAGCGGCGCTTGCCGGCGCATCGGGCGTCTGCGGGGCGGCGTCGGCGCGGCCTTCCTCGGCCGGCAGCTTGCCGAGCGTGACCGAGACCTTCTGCTCCGAGCCGCCGCGCCATAGCGTGACCTCGACATCGGTCGAGGGCGCGAGGCGGCCGATCACCCGCGCCAGCTCGCGCGGCGAAGCGACGTCGCGGCCGTTGACGGCGGTGATGACGTCGCCGGCCCTGACGCCGGCGTCGCGCGCCGGGCCGTCGGCCTGCGCGTCGGTGACGAGCGCGCCGGTGGCCTGCTTCAGGCCGACCGATTCGGCGATCTCGTCGGTGACGGGCTGGATCTGCACGCCGAGCCAGCCGCGCAGCACCGAGCCGTTCTCGATCAGGTTGCCGACGACCTCCTTGGCGGTCGAGGCGGGAATGGCGAAGGCGATGCCGACATTGCCGCCCGAGGGCGAGAAGATCGCGGTGTTGATGCCGACGACCTCGCCCGAGAGGTTGAAGGCCGGGCCGCCGGAATTGCCGCGGTTCACCGCCGCGTCGATCTGGATGAAATCGTCATAGGGGCCGGCGCCGATGTCGCGGCCGCGGGCCGAGACGATGCCGGCCGTGACCGTGCCGCCGAGCCCGAACGGGTTGCCGACGGCCACGACCCAGTCGCCGACGCGCACCTTGCCGTCATCGGCGAAGGTGACGTAGGTGAAGTCGCGGCTGGCCTCGACCTTGAGTACGGCAAGGTCGGTGCGGCGATCAGCGCCGACCAGCTTGGCCTCCAGCTCGGAGCCGTCGTCGAGCACGACGGTGAAGCTCTGGCCGCCCTGCACGACGTGGTTGTTGGTGACGATGTAGCCGTCGCCCGAGATGAAGAAGCCGGAGCCCTGCGAGACCGGGCGGTTGCGCTCGCGGTTGCCGTGGCGGCGATGGTCGCGCTCGGCGCGGCGCTCGGAACGCGGGCCGCGGTCGCCACGGAACTCGCGATCGCCGCGGAACTCACGGAAGAAGCGCTTCAGGGGATGGTCGTCCGGCAGGTCGTCGAAGCCGGGCATGTCGAAGCCGAAGGACGGCGAGCCGCCCCGGTCGGACGCGGCGTCGACCCTCGCTTGAACGCGCACGCTGACGACGGCCGGCGTCACCTTCTCGACGACGTCGGCGAAGCCGGTGGCCTGGACGCCTTCCACACGCACGGCCTCGGCCAGCACGGGGACGGTTCCGGTCGTCACCGCGCCAAGCCCGATCGCACCGGCGATGGCGAGCGAGGCAGTCGCCGCCAGGAGGCGGCTGCGGGTCTTCGACGGGGAACTGGTGGGGTTTTGCATGTCTCGGTTTCCTTCCTCAAAGGGATGATGCGGGCAGGGGCGCATCGTTCGGAAACAGAGATAGGGACTTCAACCTTACGGGGCCGTTGCCGCCGCATGAAACTTTCGTAATCTTTGCCGGATTCCGACGGTATCCCGGCGTGAGCCTATCTCTTTTTCTGCCGCATTTCCGGACGGAAAAGTGCTTCACACTTTTCCTGGAATTGCTTTATTCAGCCCTGTCGAGAATGTCCTTCAGCCGCGCTTCTTCCTCGGCGCTGAGCGCGGCCGGAGGCACGGATGCGACGCGGCGGCGACGCGCGGCGTGCAGCAGGAGAAAGCCGCCGCCGAAGGCCAGAAGCAGCGCCGGCGTCGCCCACAAAAGCGCGTTGCGGACGCTGAAGCGCGGCTGGAGCAGCACGAACTCGCCGTAGCGGGAGACGACGTAGTCGATCACCTGCGCATCCGTCTCGCCGGCCGCGATGCGCTCGCGCACGAGGACGCGCAGGTCGCGCGCCAGCTCGGCATCCGAATCGTCGATCGACTGGTTCTGGCAGACCATGCAGCGCAGGCCGGCCGAAAGATTGCGCGCGCGCTCCTCCAGCGCCGGATCTTCGAGCATCTCCGAAGGCTGCACCGCAAGGGCGGGCGCGCAGAGGGAAAAGAGCAGCAGCGCGGCGGCGAGGATGCGTCTCATTCGGCGGGCGCCTCCGCCACCGTCGCCGCCGGGCGCGGCCGGCGCCGGGCCGGCGCGCCGACGCGCAGCCGCCTGTCGAGCAGCGAGACCGTGCCGCCCGCCATCATCACCAGCCCGCCGATCCAGATCAGCAGCACCTGCGGCTTCCACCACGCCCGCACGACGATGCCGCCATCGGCGGTGGCGTCGCCGAGCGCGACATAGAGCTGGCTGAAGCCGCGCGTGGCGATGCCGGCTTCCGTCGTCGGCATCTGGCGCGCGGTGTAGAGCCGCTTCGAGGAAACGATCTCGCCCACCCGCACGCCGCCGCGCGAATAGACGAAACGGCCCTGCTCCTCGGTGAAGTTCGGGCCGCGATGCGGCCGGAGCCCCTCGAACTGCAGGGTGTAGCCGGCGACGGGCATGGTGTCGCCGGGATGCATCACCGCGATATGCTCGCTCTCCAGCGAGGTGACGGCGACGATGCCGAGGACCGTCACGCCGAGCCCGAAATGGGCGAACGCGGTGCCGTAGATCGAGCGCGAAAGCCCTTTCAGGCGGCGCAGCACGACCGGGGCGCGCTCCTTGCCCGCGCCGGCCTTGGTCGCGAGATCGGTCAGCGCGCCGAGCATCAGCCACACGGCAAGGCCGATGCCGAGCGCGGAGGCGACGCCCGCGCCGTCGACGAGGAAGAAGACGATGGCGACGACGGCGAGCGCGCCGCCGAGGGCGGCGTAAAGGCGCTGGCTCACGGCCCACAGATCGCCGCGCTTCCAGGCGAGCAAGGGCCCGAACGGCACGGCGGCGAGCAGCGGCACGGCGAGCGGCACGAAGGTCAGGTTGAAGAACGGCGCGCCGACGGAAATCTTGTCGCCCGTCACCGCCTCGACCAGAAGCGGGTAGAGCGTCCCGGTCAAGACGGTTGCGGCGGCCGTGGTCAGGAACAGGTTGTTCAGCACCAGCGCGCCCTCGCGCGAGACGGGGTGGAACAGACCGCCTTGCGCGAGCGTGCCGGCGCGCAGCGCGAACAGCGCCAGCGACCCGCCGATGAAGAAGATGAGGATGACGAGGATGAACAGGCCCCGCGCCGGATCGGTGGCGAAGGCGTGGACCGAGGTCAGGACGCCCGAGCGGACGAGGAAGGTGCCGAGCAGCGACAGCGAGAAGGTCAGGATCGCCAGGAGCAGCGTCCAGATCTTCAGCGCCGAGCGCTTCTCCATGACGATGGCCGAATGCAGCAGCGCGGTGCCCGACAGCCACGGCAGGAACGAGGCGTTCTCGACCGGGTCCCAGAACCACCAGCCGCCCCAGCCGAGCTCGTAATAGGCCCAGTATGAGCCCATCGCGATGCCGCCGGTGAGGAAAACCCACGCGGCGAGCGTCCACGGCCTGACCCAGCGCGCCCATGCCGCGTCGATCCGGCCCTCGATCAGCGCCGCGACGGCGAAGGAGAAGCAGATGGAGAAGCCGACATAGCCGAGATAAAGCAGCGGCGGATGGATGGCGAGGCCGATGTCCTGAAGGATCGGGTTCAGGTCGCGCCCTTCCATAGGCGCGGGGTCGAGCCGGGCGAAGGGATTGGAGGTCGCGAGTATGAACAGCAGGAACGCCGCGCCGACAAGCCCCTGCACGGAAAGAACATTGGCCTTGAGCGAGGCGGGCAGGTTCTTGCCGAACCACGCGACCAGGGCGCCGAAGAAGGAGAGGATGAGCACCCACAGGAGCATGGAGCCCTCGTGATTGCCCCACACGCCGGTGATCTTGTAGAGCATCGGCTTCGCCGAATGCGAGTTCTCCCAGACATTGGCGAGGGAAAAGTCGGAAACGACATAGGCGAGCGTCAGCACCGCGAAGGACAGCGCCGTCAGCGCGAACCCCGCCAGCGCCGAAGGGCCGGCGACGGCGATGAGCCGCTGGTCGTCCATCCGGGTTCCGGCCAGCGGCACGGCGAACTGGACGAGCGACAGCGCGAAGGCCAGCACCAGCGCGAAATGTCCGATCTCGACGATCATCGCCCTGCCCCGTCTGCGCGGCCCGCCGGCCTTGCTACTGCGCGTGCTGCCACAGGCCGCTCTCCTTCAGCCCGTCGGCCACTTCCTTGGGCATGTAGTTCTCGTCATGCTTGGCGAGCACGCTGTCGGCGACGAAGACGCCGTCGTCGCGGAACGCCCCTTCGGTGACGATGCCCTGCTCCTCGCGGAACAGGTCCGGCAGGATGCCGCTATAGGCGACCTGGACCGAATGCACCTCGTCGGTGACGGCGAACGCGATCTGCGTCCCCTCGCCGCGGATGACCGTTCCCTTCTCGACCAGCCCGCCGAGCCGGATGCGTTGCCCCGGCTCGACCGAAGCGGTCTGCAACTCCGCCGGCATGTAGAAATAGGAGGTCTTCTGCCCGAGCGCGTAGAACACCAGCGTCGCGGCGATGGCCAGAAAGCCCATCGCCCCGCCGATCACCGAAAGCCGCTTCTGCTTGCGCGTCATTGCGCCTGTTCCTTCCCGTTCACCCCGAGCGACGCGGCAAGCTGCCGAAGCTCGGCCGCCGCCTCGCTTTGCTCGCCGAGCGCCGCGACCCCGCGCGCCAGCGCGTCCGCCGCGTCGTCGGCCCGGTTCAGGACCGCGTAGGAGCGCACCAGCCGCTGCCAGCCTTCCGGGTCGTCCGGGTTCCGGCGCAGGCGCTCGTCGAGTCCCGCCACCATCTCGCCGATCATGTCGGCGCGTTCCTTGTCCGAGATCAAACCCGCCGCCTCGACATCCGCGGCCGTCGGGCCGGGCTCCTGCCGGCCTTCGAGGTCGGACACCGCCTGGGCGACGGTCGGCCGCCATGGCGAGGCCTCCGGCAGGTCGTCGAGCAGCGCGCGGAAGGCGGCGGCCGCCTCGACGCTGCTGCCCTCATGAGCCAGCGCGGCAGCGGTGAGGAAGCGTGCCTTGGGATTCCGTGGTTCGAGCGCCAGCGCGCGCTCGAACGCGGCCTTTGCCTCGGCGGTGATCGCGCCGCCGCTGGCGGCGGTCAGCGCCTCGCCGAGCCCGATCTGGCGCGATGCGGTGGAGCCGGTCAGCCGGATCGCATTGCCGTAGGCGGTCGCGGCGTCCTGATAGCGGCCGATGCGCTGATAGATCGGCGCGATCACCTCCCAGCCGCGCCCGTCCTCGGGGCTGGCCTCGAGGTGGCGTTCGGCCCGCGCCACGAGTTCGAAGATGGTGTTCTCGGCGGGGTTCTTGTCGAGCCGGGCGTTCAGCGGCTGCGCCGGCAGGTTCGGCGAGCCGATCGCCGCGTAGATGCCCCAGCTCGCCAGCGGCACCGCCAGCACGGCGGCGGAGGCGACGAGGCGGCCGACCCGGCTGAAACCCTGCCCGCGCGGCTTCTGCGCGGCCTGCATTTCAGTCGGGGCGGACGCCTTGAGGATGCGGCGGCCGATCTCGGCCCGCGCCTCGGCGGCTTCCGTCTCGCTGATCGCGCCGCGCGCGGCGTCGCGGTCGAGTTCGGCCAACTGGTCGCGATAGACGGCGACGTCGAAGCCGGCATCGTCGGACAGGGCCGCGTTGCGCCGTGCCAGCGGCAGAAGCAGCGGCAGGCAGGCAAGGAGGGTCAGAAATGCGGCAGCGATCCAGAAGGGCATGACTACCAGATAATCGTTACGTCACCCCATGCCAATGACGAAGGAGTGCGGCTTTTTGGCGATAACGCAAATGCTATCGCCCGTCCGTCCGGCTCGGCCCTAACGCATGTCTCCTGAAAGTGGGAACCGGTTTCGGGATAAAGACATGCGCAAAACAAGGAACTAAAGCGTGGGAAGCGAATCTGAAAGATCGCGACGCGCTTTAGGCGAGCGGCGTCCAGCTTCCGTCGGGATTGCGGCAGGCGGTTCCGCGCGCGGTCTGCGCCCGACCGTCGAGATTGACGGTGTGCGCATATTGCCGGCAATCCTGCGCGCCGACGCGGTAGGGAGAGCCGGCGACGACCTCGCCATGCCTGCGGCTGCCCGCCTGCCCCCAGGTCACGCTCTGCCCGGCAGGCGTGTATTCGAGCGCGCGGTATTCGGCTTCCAGCGCGCGCCGGCGCTCGCGCGCGTCGAGATTGGCGCCGACCTGCCCGCCGATCAGCCCGCCCGCCATCGCCTGGACGATAGCCGCGCCCACCGGGGGCCGCGCCGCCTCGTCGGGTTTGGCGAAGGCCCGCGCGGCCGAGCCGGAGCCGCCGGCCCCGGTCGTCGAACATGCCGAAAGCACGATAGCGGCCATCACCGCCGCAACCTTCCAGTTCATTCCCGACATGTCTCTCCGTTCGTCTCCCTCAAGAATCGCAGGGCCGGCCTTTGGTTCCATGCTCTTGCCCGCGACTTTGGCAATGCGATGACATGATGCGCGCGCCTTCATTCCTGCACGCACCGTAGCGCGACCGTGGCTTTCAGGCCACCCAGCGACGAACGCGACAGATGCAACCTGCCGCCATATTCCTTGACGAGATCGGCGACGATGGCGAGGCCGAGGCCGGTTCCGGGCTTGGTCTCGTCCAGCCTGCGGCCGCGGGTGAGCGCCTCGCGCGTCTGTTCTTCCGGAATGCCGGGGCCGTCATCCTCGATGACGAGGGTGAACAGGCGCGGCTGCTCGTCCTCCGGCGCGCGCGCGACCGTGACAGCGACGGCGCCGCGCGCCCATTTCATGGCATTCTCCAGGAGGTTGCCGGCGATCTCCTCCAGATCCTCCTTCTCGCCGGTGAAGACGACTTCCTCGTCGGGCAGGGAGAAGGTCAGCTTCACGCCGGGATTGAGCTTGGCCATCACCCGCACCATGCGCTCCAGCGTCGCGCCGACCGGCGTGCGGAAGACGATGGTGTCGCGCTGCGCGGCCATGCGCGCGCGCTGGAGGTAATGCTCGACCTGCTGGCGCATCGCGGCCGCCTGGTCGGCTATGAGGTTGCCCTTCACGCCGCCGATCGAGCGCGCCTCGTTGGTCAGCACGGCAAGCGGCGTCTTCAGCGAGTGGGCAAGATTGCCGACCTGGGTGCGCGAGCGCTCGACGATGCGCCGGTTGCTCTCGATCAGCTCGTTGGTCTCATTGGCGAGCGGCGCGATCTCGCGCGGGAAATCGCCGTCGAGCCGCTGCGCCGCGCCGGCCCTGATCTCGGCGAGCGACCGGCGAACGCGCGCGAGCGGCCGAAGGCCGATCAGGATCGCCAGCGCGTTGATGGCGATCATGCCGATGCCGAACAGGGAAAGGTAGAGATAGAGCTTGTTCTCGAAGGCGGCGATGTCGTCCTCGAGTTCGCTGCGGTTGCCCATGACGCGGAAGCGCGCGACGCGGTTGTCCTGGTCGAGCACGAACTCGCTTTCGAACACCTCGATCGTCTCGTCGGCCAGCCCGTCGGCGAGATAGCTGCGCTGGAACTCGGCGTTGAAGGGCACTTCCCGCGGGGTCGGCGAAGGCAACGGTTCGACGAGGGACAGCGACGCCAGCCGCCCGGAGACGCCGGACACCGGCTCCACCGACCAGTACCAGCCCGAACGCGGCACGGTGAAGCGCAGGTCGCCCAGATTGGGCTCGCCCTGCAGGGCGCCGCCATCGCTGACGCCGACCGAGCTGATGAGGTTGAACAGATGCGCGGTGAGCAGGCTCTCGAAGCCGCGCTCGCTGGCCTGCCGGAACAGGGTGGAGATGATGGTGGCGATGACGACGAGCGCCACCAGCGCCCAGACGGTGGAGAAGGCGACGACGCGGAAGGCGAGCGAGTTCGTCTGCCGCCCGAGCGCGGCCCCGAGCATGGCAATGAGACCCTTTCCGCTCACGGCCGCGGCCATGGCCGCCCCATCAATCCTGCGTCTCGCGGATGCGGTAGCCCATGCCGCGCACGGTCTCGATCAGATCGACGCCCATCTTCTTGCGCAGCCTGCCGACGAACACCTCGATGGTATTGGAATCACGGTCGAAATCCTGGTCGTAGAGATGCTCGACCAGTTCGGTGCGCGACACCACCTCGCCCATATGGTGCATCAGATAGGCGAGCAGGCGGAACTCGTGCGAGGTCAGCTTCAGCGGGATGCCGTTCAGGTCCGCCTTCGACGCCTTGGTGTCGAGGCGCAACGCGCCGCAGATCAACTCCGACGAGGCATGCCCCGCCGCGCGGCGGATCAGCGCCCTCAAGCGCGCCAGCACCTCCTCGATATGGAACGGCTTGGCGACATAGTCGTCGGCCCCGGCGTCGATGCCCGCCACCTTGTCGCTCCAGCGGTCGCGCGCCGTCAGCATCAGCACCGGCATCTTGCGCCCGTCGCGCCGCCAGCGCTCGACCACGGATATGCCGTCCATCTGCGGCAGGCCGATGTCGAGGATGACGGCGTCGTAGGGCTCGGTGTCGCCGAGGAAATGGCCTTCCTCGCCGTCATAGGCGCGGTCGACGACATAGCCGGCATCGGCAAGCGCGTCCGAAATCTGACGGTTCAGATCCTTGTCGTCCTCGACAACGAGTATGCGCATCCCTCTCCGTCTCCTGGCTGGCCGTGTCCACTATGGCCGGATTCTTCCGCACCGTCAGCCGGCCGGAACGACAATCTCGTTGCGGCGCGGGCGCTGGCCGTCCTTGGCCGGCATCAGCACGACGATGACGCAGACCTGCTGGCCGCCGCGCACCTCGGGGGTCGCGCGGGCAAGCTGGCCGCCCATCTGCGCCGCCTGGCGCTGGCCGATGGCATGGCAGTCGGGCGCGGCCGGCGCAGGCGACGTCAGCGGTCCTGCCAGCAGGAAGCCGGCAACCAGCGCATGCAGAAAGGGTCGGAGCGTTTTCATACCGGCATTTCTAGCGCAATGCGGCTGAATACGAAATGAACAAGCGCAGGCAAAAATCTATCCGATACGCATGCTGGCGGAGAGCCGGCCGAGAATGGCGACGACGCCGGCCACCGCGGCCACGGCCTGAAGGATGGCGTCGGGCAGCGCGGCGACATCGGTTGCGTCGAAAGGGAAACCGAGGGCGCTGGCGAGCGTCGCCACCACCGCGATCGCCGATGCCCAGATCGTGCGCGACAGATACCACGGCTTGAAGACTTCCATGTCGTTTCTCCTCGACTGTGTCAAATGAGGGTGAAGGTCTTGCCCGCCGGCAGGCCAGCGCCGGCCGAAGGGCTGATCTGACGGACGGTGAACGCGATCGCCACCGGGCGCGAAGGGAAGTCATGCGCCTGCAAGGCGGCCGGATAGGTCCATCGCGGCTCCTCGGTCTCGACCGTCCGCAGCGCGGAGCCGCCGCCGGCCGGCGCGATCTCGATCCGGTAACGCTCGCTCTCCTCGCCGAGGGGGATGTCCTCGCCGAGCCATGAATCGGCGTCGATGCGGCCGCGCCGCACCCAGGTGAGCGAAAGGTCGCCGTCCGCCATAGCCGCGCATCGCAGATGGACGGGCGACAACGGCAATCGCGCCCGCACCCCGCCCGCCATCTGCAGGTCGACGAAGTACGGGCCGGCGAAATCCTTGCCCGACGGGCCGATCCGCCAGTTCAGCGGCAGGCCTGCCTGCTCCGGCGCGAGGCCGGCCCTGACCACCGCCTCATCGAGAAGAACGAACGGCGCACCCGGCGAAATGCCGGACGCCGCGGCGTCGCCGGTGCCGCACTGGGCGCGCAGCAGCAGGGTCAGCTCCCACACCGAGGGGAGGATTTCCTCCGCCTGCCCGAACTGGGAGACCTCCCACTCGCCGTTGTCGGCGCGCACCGCCGCCGTGTTGGCCCCGTTGAGCAGCGCCGCCTTCGAGACGCTCGACAGCGCACCGTCATAGAGCGCGACCGTCATCGCGCCGATGCGGTCGTATCGCCCCTCGAAGAAGCCGGCGCTGGCGGAAACCGCTTCGCCGAGGACCGCCGGCAGCGGCACCGTGGCGACATGGGCAAAGCCCTCTTCCTCCGGCGAGGAATAGACGATCTGGCTGCGCCACGGGCTGGCGAAGGCGGCGATCCGGAACTGCTCGTGCGCGGCCTGCGCGCCCGGCAGCATCGGCAGGTCGAGGAAAAGGACATGCGGCTGCCCGAGAACGCCGGAGCGCGGCTTCGCCGCCGCCATCCTGCCCGAGCGCCACGGCGTCGGCACGGCCCTTGCGATGTGCCTTGCCCGCGCCGCGCGGACAAGGCCGGTCTCGACCTCGGTGACGAGGAACTCGCCGCCGCCGGCCGCCGCCGGCAGCGAGACCAGCGCCCCCGGCACGATGTCGGTCCGCGAGGCCGGCACGGAAAAGCCGACGGTTTCGCGCGCGCTCAGCTTGCGCTGCATCCAGTCGGCGAGCAGCGCCTCGGCCGCGCCCGCTTCGAGACAACCTGAAAAAGGAAACGCCTCGCTTCCGCCCTCCCCGCCCGGCTGGTGGAGCCGGGCGGTGGCGAGCTGGTAGTCGCGGAACGGATCGACGAAGGTAAGCTCGACCTCGCGCGGCATGTCGCGCCCGGGCGTCCGCGTCCGCTCGATCACCTCGCCGGTCTCCGGAACCGCCAGTTCGTCGAGGGAAACGGAAGACCGACCGGGCGCGAGTTCGTCGCGCAGCTCGATAACGCCGTCGTGGTCGAGAACGGCGATGCCGCCGAGGTCGACCAGCGGCTCGAGCGCGGCGCGGGCGGTTAGCGGCCTGTCGACGACATAGCCGGCGATGCTGTGGCTCCCTTGCGTCTCATCGACGCCGGAAAGGCCGTGATCGGCAAGGATCGCCATGAGCAGCTCGCCCGCCAGCGCCGTCGAAAGCCGTCCGTTCAGCCAATGGCCGCGATGCCAGTTGTCGCCGTCGCGCCAGATCTCGCCGTAGCTCGGAAAGGCGGGAAACGGCCGCGCGTCCCATGCCCAGACGCAGATATGGGCCGGGTCGACCATTCGCCCACCATAGACCGGCGAAACCGGGTTCGCCTCCGGCTCGAAATCCGGACTTTCCGGGTCCCAGCGATCGAAATGCGCTTCGAGAAACCGGGCCTGCGCCATGTCCGAGCGCCCGCCCGAGGAAAAATAGGGCACCGCGTTCTCCGACGATCTCGCGTCGGGAAACACGTTGGGCTGGTTCGGCCCCTTGTCGACTGCGGGGCAACCGAGCTCCGTAAATCGGATAGGCTTCCCGCGCGGTTGCCATGGCGTCGGTTCTGCCACCTCCACCCCGCCGATGCGGTCGAAATGCCGGTTCTCCCACCAGGCCCTCAGGTCCTTCGGACGATACACCCACGGCTTGCCGTAGGCCCCGTCGGTGATCGGCGTGCGCTGGCGGTTCTGCCGCGCGGCGGCATCGGCGTAATACCAGTCGAACCCTTCCCCGGCAGCGATCTCGCCGCGCAGCCCGTCCCGGTCGTACGGCCCGCGAAACCCGTCCGGGTTGCCGCCGGCATAATCGCCGTCGCGCCAGTCGGAGAGCGGCATGTAATTGTCGATGCCGACCGAGCTGACGGCCGGATGCGCCCACAGCGGATCGAGATGGAACAGCACGTCGCCGGAGCCGTCCGCCGGCTGGTGGCCGAAATACTCGCTCCAGTCCGCGCCATAGGTGATGTCGGTTCCGGGACCCAGCATCGCCCGCGCGTCGGCGGCGAGCCCGCACAGCGCCTCGACGAAGGGGAACGCGCCTTCGCCGTCGCGCAGCGTCGTCAGTCCGCGCAGCTCCGAGCCGAGGATGAAGGTGTCGACCCCGCCGGCGAGCGCCGCCAGCCGCGCGTGATGCAGCACGAACCTGCGGTAGCCCCAGTCCGGAGACGAACCGGAAAAGTCGACATGGCCGCCCGATACGGTGAAGTGCGCCGGCTCGGCCGCGCCGCAGAATGCCGCGACCTGCGCGCGGGCGTCCGCTGTCCTGTCGGCGCTGCCCGGCTGGCCCGGCGCGGGATCGCAGGTGATGCGCCCCCGCCAGGGAAAGGCCGGCTGGCCTGCTCCGCCGCCATAGGGGTCGGGCAAGGCGTTTCCCGGCGGAACGTCCATCATGACGAAGGGATAGAGCGCGACCTTCAGCCCCCGTCCCTTGATCTCGGCGATGCACTCGACCAGCGACCGGTCGGAGGGGGTTCCGCCATAGCTCGACGCGCCGTCGACCTTCGACACCACGGCGGCCGACCCGCGCGAAAGGCCGGAGACCCGCCAGTTCTCTTTCCACCCGGTCTGGCCACTATCCGTCACCTTGGGCTGCAAGGTGCAGGTCCCCGCCCGCAGGTCGTCGCCGAACCAGGCGGTGATGATCGCCACCTCTTCCAGCGCCGGGCACAGCGCCAGCAACTCGTCGAGCGAGGCGACGAGGTCGCAGCTCGCATGGAGGATGTTGCGGTTGGACGATTCGGTGACGCCGGGCCGGCTCTTGCGGGTGACGGGGCGCGGCAGCAGCCCGAACTCGGTCGAGCCGGGCAGAAGCGCCACCGACCTGATCTGCCGGTTCAGCCGCCCGACCGGGCGGACCACCTCGAACTGGAACTGCGGAATGCGGTTGCCGTAGTCGCCGATGGGAAACCGCTGGAAGACGACATAGGCGACGCCGCGATAGGCGGGCGCGTTGCCGTCGCCCTGCCGGGCGGCGATCAGCGGGTCGACCGGCTGGTCCTCGTCGCCGCGATAGACGCGCAGCGTCACCTCGTCGAGGTCGAGCTCGCGCCCGTCGGCCCATACCCGCCGCACGCAGCCTATCTCGCCCTCGCACAGCGCGAGCGCCACATTGGCGAAATAGGAATAGGTCGTGACCTTGGGGCCGCCGCCCTTGCCGCCCTGCCGCTCGGTCTTGCGCCGCTCCTGGAAGCGGGTCGCCCAGATGATGTCGCCGCCGAGCCGCACCGTGCCGTAGACGCGCGCGAGCGGCGCGCCCTCCTCGGCCGAGAACGGCCGCATGGTTGCGAGGCGCGGCCCCTCGATCCGCTGGGTGCTCATCAGCAGGCTGCGGTCGATCGCATAGCCGGCCACCGCGCCGAGCGCGGAGCCGATGGCGCTGCCGATGGGGCCGAAAAGGCTACCGATGAAGGCGCCGGCCGATTGCAGGATGACTGTCGACATCTATCGAACTTCCGGAAAGGCGAAAATGCCGGCGATCTTGCGCCGCCATTGCGGGATCAGCGGCGAGATCGTCACCGCATGCCCCTCATAGGCATGCAGGAACCGCGCGCGCGGCAGGAGGATGCCGAGATGCTTGGCGGCATGGTGCGGCCGCCAGCGGAAGACCAAGAGGTCGCCCGGCAGCGCCTGGTCGAGCGGCTTCCCGGTGCAATGGCGGCGGGCCGCCTCGATCAGCGGATCGCCGCCTCCGGCTTCCGCCCAGTCGGGGGAATAGGGGCCGGGCCGCTCCGGCTCGCCGCCATAGACGCCGCGCCAGACCCCGCGCACGAGGCCGAGGCAGTCGCATCCCACCCCCTTACGCGATCCCTGATGGCGATAGGGCGTGCCGAGCCAGCCCATGGCCTCCGTGATGACCGCGGCCCCCGCCGCGGTCGGCGTGTCCGGCCCGCTCATTCGACCAGCACCCCGCCGTCGAACTCCATGCCCTCGCTGACATACGCATAGGCCGCGTCGTTGCCCGGCAGGTGGGGAAAGCCCCTGAAATTCAACGGATTGGCGAATTTCGCCTTGCAGGTGGCAAAACGCTTGTCGCAGCCGGCGACGATGGTGAAACCGTCCCCCGGCTCGGGCGACGGCCCCGTCGCGGGCAGGACGAGGACGGCCCCCTCCTCCGCTGCCAGATGATCGACGACCGGCAGCACGCGCCCGGCCAGCGCGCCGTCCGAGAAGGCGATCTCGCCGAAGGCGAACCAGCCCGGCTCGAACCCGGAAAGTCCGCTCGCGACGAAGGTCGAGGGTGCGGTGACGGCCAGCACCGCGCCCGTGCCGTTGAAGGCGCCGCCGGAAATGTCCGCCTTGCACCGCGCATCGCCGAGCCGTGCGTCGCAGTTGCGCCGTAGATAGCGCCCGTTCGGCCGGTCGAGGCTCGCCGCCACGCTTTCCAGTTCGGCGACGAAGCGGCCGTCGGCGCGCAGGATGCGCCCGATCACGGCCTTGCGGATGGATGCGAACTGCTGCGGATCGTTCCAGTTGACCAGCAGCGTCTCGACCACCGCCCCGTCGAACAGGCCGGCCGCGATGTCCGCCTCGTCGAGCATGTCGGACGACAGCGCCCCCTCGACGTCGACCGCGTCCACCGCCATGCCGAGCGAGGCGCGCGCCTCGGTCTGGGTGAAGCCGCTCTGCGGCTCGTAGTCCAGCCCGCCGACGGCAAGGCTGCGGTCATGGTCGGTGAAGCCGAATATCCGGCCATCGCGCCGCTCCAGCCGCCAGCAATGGCACAGCGTGGTGCAGTCGCGCTCCAGATGGTCGCGCAGGGACATCTCGCTCATGGCTCGATCTCGATGACGGGGATGGACGGGATCTGCCCGGCCTTGAAGGCCGACAGGCTGATGGCGATGCGTTCCGTGTCGAAGCGCGCGGCGATGTCGAAGGCGAAGCCGGCCGAAACCAGCGCGCCCGGAGGCGGAACCGCGCCCGGCGAGAAGGTGACGATCCCCGTCCCGTGATCGACGGAGAACTGCGCCGGCGTCGCCCTTTCCACCCCGTCGACGGCAACGCGCACCGTCCCCGCCACCGGCTTGCGGATGGGGCGCTCATAGGCATCGCCGCCCTCGCCGTAGCGTTTGACGAGCTGGAAAGCCGCCCTCGCCCCGTCCCCGGTGCCAAGCACCTGGTCTCCCGGCGCGGGCGCGGCGTCCGGCGCGCAGGACTTCATGTCGAACGGATCGCGGAAGCGGAAGCCGTGATAGGAGCCGCGCCGCGCCTCGAAGAAGGCGACGATCTCGTGAAGGTCGGCCAGTGAGCGCACGCCGGTCCCGGCGTCGAAATGCCGGCGCGAATGGGCAAAGCGCAGGTTGCGCTTCTCGCGGCCCGAGGTCAGCGCGACGATCTCGACGCGTCGTTCCGGCCCGCCCGTCGCCCCGAAAGAAACCGCGACGGGAAAGCGCACGTCGTGAAAGCTGTCCATGTCCGCCTCCGTCACAGGCCGCGCGAGCCGCGCGCGACCGCCCGCGCCAGCATACCGGTGATCTGCGCCTCGGACTTGCGGAACGAGGCCGCGTCCGGGGCGGTGACGTTGAAGACGACGTTGACGCCGCCGCTCCCGGCACCACCCCGCCCTTGGCGAACGGCATGATGCCCCTGAACAGGCCGGAGAACAGAGTGGAGGTCAGGTCCCCAAGCGGCTTCAGCCCCTGCGACAGTGCCATGCCGGCGAGGTTCATGCCGATCTGCCGTAGCATGTCGTCGAGCGACTTGCCGCTCGCCGTCGCACTGGCCAATGCGCCGGTGAGCTGGCGGCCGAACGAGCCGGCCAGCTTTTCCAGATTGCTCAGCGCGTCGGTGAAAGGCTGCGTGTCCGCCTCGAGCCGGACCGTCACCGGCGCGACCGTCTCTGCCATTTCTCGTCACTCCTTGTCGTCGGGAAACAGCGCCATCAGCGCCTCGATGCTCGTCCGGCCGGGCGGCGTCGCCGCCGCGCCACCGACATGGAAGCGCAGCGCATGCGCCATCTCGCGTGGTGTCGCGTTCCAGAAATCGCGCGGCGCAAGCCGCAGCAGGCCCAGCCCGAGGGCGATGACCTCGTCCCAGGGAAACCGGCGCGCTTCGCCTGCCGCGGCGCTCAAGGGTCCGCGTCCGCCCCCTCGCCTGCATCACCCGCGCCGAACGTCACCGAAAGCAGCTCGGCGGCGATTCTCGCGAAGCCCGCCGCCCCGCCCTCGGCCTTCATGGCGGCGACCTCCTCGTCGCTCGCCTTCATGCCGCCGCCGCGCAGGCCCGCGCCGACGACGCGGATCAGGTCGCGCGCGCCGAGCCGGCCGCTGGCAAACCGCTCAGCGAGCGCGGCGAGATCGTCCACGGCGAAGGCGCTTTCCAGCTCGGCCAACGCGCCGAGCGTCAGGCAAAGGATGCGCTCCTCGCCGTCGATCCGGGCGGATATCTCGCCGCGTCTCCTGTTCGCCGCCATCACAGGCCCGCGAAGGAAAGCGCGCCGGCCGATTCCAGCGCGATGTCGAACGTCACCTCGCCGTCATGGTTGCCGGTATATTCGAGCGCGGTGATCTGGAACGGCCCCTCGACCGTGCCGAAGCCGGGAATTGCAAGCTGCCAGGCGGCGATCGCCCCGGAAAAGAAACGGTCACGGATCAGCGCGTCGGATTGCGCGTCCTTGAAGATGCCGGCCCCGCTCAGCGCGGCACGCTGCACGCCAGCGCCGCCGAGCAGCTCGCGCCAGCGCCCAGCCGAATCCGCGTCGGTCACGTCCACCGTCTCGCTGTTGAAGGCGAGGCGCTTGGTGCGCAGCCCGGCGACGGTGACGTAGCTGCCGCCATTGTCGATCTTCAAGAGAAGATCCTTGCCCTTCTGTGCCGCCACAGCGAGCCTCCTTCTATCCCTTTGTGAAACGGGTGGCCGGCTCAGCCGGCCGGTTCGGTCACGGCGCGAAACTGCATCGCGCCGTGGTAGACGTCATGGTCGTCGTCGAAGCGGATCTCGTCGAACGCGTGGCGCAGGTTGACGAGGACATGACCCGCCAGCGCAAGGTCGGCATCGTGGAGCCGGTCGCGCACGATCTGCATGATCGCCGCGACTTGCACCTTCCCCCTCGCGTTCGACCAGACATGGACGGTGAAGATATGCTCCGCCCCGTCCTCGCTCGCCGTGCTCCAGTCGCTGGAAGATGAGCGCCCGAAGGTGATGTAGGGAAACGGCGCATGCGCCGGCGCGTGGTCGTAAACCCGTGCCCCGCCGAGCACTGCCGCCAGCGCGGCATCACCCTGAAGGGCAGCGAACACCGCCTTCTGCACCTCAATCGCCGCTGCGGTCACGATCCGTCATCCTCTTCTCGCGCCGCGTCGTCCGGCGCGGCGACGTGGGAGCCGCCCGCGGCAAAAGGCGGCCGGCCTCGATCTCCTCGGCCCTGCGATGCGCCTGCGCGCGCAGGGCGCGCATCAGGCCGTCGAGCGTCAGCTTGAGCGTCAGCTTCAGTCGAGCCCGCCCTCGAGCAGCAGCGGCCGCCCGGCGGCCCGCGCGCCGGAATAACCGTCCTCAAGCTCGCTCTTCAGCCGCTCGTACTGCTCCTCCGTCAGGTTGCCGCCTTCCTTCGGCGCATAGACGAGCGCGCCGGACGGGCGGGCCGAATTGTCGAGCAGCGCCTTGTTCCAGCGCCCGGCGGCGTTGTGGATGTCGAGCGCCATCAGCGCCGCCTGGAGCGGCGGGAAGCCGTAATGATCGTCGAGCGGGTGGAACAGCCGAAGATGCAGCCCCCCGCCCTGCCCGGTCGCGTTTTCTCCCCGCCCCTCCAGAGCGACCCTGCGCTTGCCCGTGCCTTCCCGGTGTTCGAGCGCCACCGGCCAGCCGGCGGCGTCGGCCACCACCGCCACCCGGTCGGGGCGCAGGAGGTGAAGCTCTCGCGCCTCGCCGGCCTCGACCAGCTCGACATAGGCGTTGCCGGACATCAGGAGATGTCCGTAAAGCGTTTCCATGAAGCCGGCGCCGCCCGTCTGCCTGTTCGGCCGCGCCAGCAGCGCGGAGAGCGGATGCTCGGTCAATTCCGCCGCGCCTTCGTAGAGCAGCCACGGCACGGCGGCCGCCGCCTCGGCGATCATCCGCACCGCCCGATGCACGACCGGGTTGCGCATATAGCCCTCGCGCGACAGCGCCCCGTAGTCGCCACGCGTCCACAGCGCCTCGCCCTGCCCGTGCAGGGCGACGAAACCCAACCCCGCGCTTTTCGTGTCGGCGCGCGCCGGCGCGCCGGCCGGGCGCTTCGCCCATGGCCAGTTCCAACCCATCATCGGTTCCCGTTCAGCTCAGGTTTCTGATCCGTGGTCGCATGGCGCGGCCGAGCAGCAAGTCGTGGATCGCCCAGACGAGCGCATCCATGCGGTCGGGCGAGCGGCCGCCCGAAAGCCCGTCCGGCCCGAAATCGCACATCTCGTCCTCGAGCTCCGGCAGCCGCGCGGCATGCACCACGCGCCCCTGCGCATAGAGCGCGGCCACCGGCTCGGCGCGCAGCCACTTGCCGCGGCTGGCGCGCACCTCCTTCACCGGCACGGCGGGGTCGATGGTGCGCAGCACCGCAGCAACCATGTCGCCGCCCTGGTTGACCTCGGCGACGATGCAATCGGCCTCGTAGCGGCGATAGAGCGCGACCGCCCGCGCCGCCCAGTCCTGCGGCCGGGCGGCGGCCAGCGTCGCGTCCTCCAGCACCACGGCGCGATCCGTGTCGTCGAGCCCGGCGACGACGATGCCGCAGGCGTCGGAGGTGCGCCGCGCCGTCGCCGGCGGATCGATCGCGACGACGATGCGCCCCAGCGCCCCGTGCGGTCCGCCCGCCGCTTCCAGCATCGCCCGGTTCCACAGGGCGTCCGGCCTGTCCTCGATCAGCTCGCCGTCGAGCTCCTGCCGCGCCAGCCGCGTCCCGGCATAGCGGGCGCGCACCGCCGCGAGGAAGCCCTCGGCGAGGTTATCCGCGTTCTCCTCGGTGCGCATCCGCGTCACCGTGAAGCCGGGATCGCCGAGCAGCCGCTTGAACAGCGGCATCGGCCGCGGCGTCGTGGTCACGAGCTGGCGCGGTTCCTCGCCCAGCCTCAGCCCGAACTGGAGCATGTCGAAACAGGCGTCCGCGTTCTTCCACTTGGCCAGTTCATCGCACCAGGCCGCCTCGAACTGCGGGCCGCGCAGGCTTTCCGGGTCCTCCGACGAGAACGCCTGCGCAACCGCCCCGCTGTCCCACAGCAGCCTGCGCCGCGTCGCCTCGTAGCGCGGGCGGCTCCAGCGCGAGATGGCGGCGATGCCCGACGGCCCGTCCACCATCACCTCGCGCACGTCGCCCAGCGTCTCGCCGACGAGGGCGATGCGCATGTGCCGCCTGCCGCGCGCGAATGGCGCGAAGCCGCGCACCAGCGCGTTGACCCATTCTGCGCCGAGCCGCGTCTTGCCAGACCCGCGCCCGCCGACGACCAGCCAGTTGCAGGCCTTACCCTCCGGCCGCCATGCGGGCCGATACTGGCGGCCGCGCGCCAGCGCCACCCATTCAAGGCTCGCCAGCAGCAGCTCCCGCGCCGTGAACGTCGCCTCCAGCCATTTCCGCTGCGAGATGCCGGGCAAGGTCGACGATCTGCCGGTCGAGCCTGTCGAGAATCGCTGCAATGTCGGCATCCCGCTCCAGTTGCTTTTCCTTCGCGCCGTCCTCGTCGCGCGTGATCTCGCTTATCTTCGCGAGGATGCGGGCCGTCGCCGCGAGTTCTGCGACCCCGGCCTTGTCGAGCGGGGCATTGCCGTCCTCGCCGCGAAGCTGCTCGCGCTCGATCCTTTCGAGCAGCCGGTCATGCACGCGCGCGATCCGCTCGGCCCGCGTCAGCCCGGCCCCGTCGGCGACCCGCCATCCCTCCCGGGCCGCCCGCTCGCCCAGCGCGCGGGCGTTCAGGCCACAGGCCGCCGCCACGAGTTCAAGCGTCGCCGCCGCGCCTTCGACAAGCGCGCGCCGCGCCGCCCAGGCCGCTTTCGCCTTGCCTGCCGCCATCGTCCGATCCTGTGAGAAGGAGAGCTTTTCGTCGTCGGCTCGCCCCGGCTCTGTCCGGCCTGCGAGCGCAGTTTTCCGACGATAAGGATACACTAGCAAAGCTCCGTGACGGTGTCAAGAAAATATTCCTATTTTTGTTTTTGCCCCGCGATCACCGTCGATTTACCGGCCCGGTCCTTGCCGCACGCGGGGAAATCGGCAAGAACAGCCGGGCAAGCGTCCCGGCACGGATTGCCCTCAAACCGCCCCGATGCGGTTGGAAGGATAGGCTGGGCCGTCGGTTTGGGCGCAGATGCGATGTTGAATCCGTTCAGGAAACGCAAATCGAGAGTACCGCGGGCGACATTCTTCCTCGCCATCGATGCCTGGATCGATTCCACCCTCTACGAAGCCGGTTTTCGCGCGCGCGAAAGGTGGGAGAACATCACCATCTTCTTCCGCCGCTTCCGCGTGAAGGGCTGGCGGCGCGGCCTGATCGAGCTTCTGAGCGAGGGCTTCACGATGGGGACCGCCGGTTCCATCGTCCTGCTCGCGCTCGCGCTCCCCGCCTTCGAGGAGACCGCCAAGGACTGGCGCAGCCAAGGCGACTACGCCGTCACCTTCCTCGACCGCTACGGCAACGAGATCGGCCAGCGTGGCATCATCCAGCGCGATTCGGTCCCGGTCGACGAGATACCGGACCACGTCGTCAAGGCCGTGCTGGCGACCGAGGATCGCCGCTTCTTCGAGCATTTCGGCATCGACTTCATCGGCCTCGCCCGGGCGCTGAGCGAGAACGTGCGCGCCAATTCGGTCGTCCAGGGCGGCTCGACCCTCACCCAGCAGCTCGCCAAGAACCTGTTCCTGACCAACGAGCGCTCGATGGAGCGCAAGATCAAGGAAGCCTATCTCGCGCTGTGGCTGGAATGGAACCTGACCAAGAAGGACATCCTCCAGCTCTATCTCGACCGCGCCTATCTCGGCGGCGGCACGTTCGGCATCGCGGCGGCGTCCGATTTCTACTTCAACAAGGGCGTCAAGGAGCTGACTCTGGCCGAGGCAGCGATGATCGCCGGCCTGTTCAAGGCGCCGGGCAACTATGCGCCGCACATCAACCTGCCGGCGGCGCGCGGCCGCGCCAACGTCGTCCTTTCCAACATGGTCGATGCCGGCTTCATGACCGAAGGGCAGGTCCTTTCCGCCCGCCTCCACCCGGCCACCTCCGTCGACCGCGCCGGCGCGGAAACGCCCGACTATTACCTCGACTGGGCATTCGAGGAGGTCAAGAAGATCGCACCGAGGAACGCCCCGCGCTCGCTCGTCGCCCGCACCACGCTCGACATGGACCTGCAGAAGGCAGCCGAGGAATCGCTCGAATTCCACCTGCGCCAGCACGGCCAGGCCTATCGCGTCTCGGAAGGGGCGATGGTCCTTCTCGAGACCAACGGTGCGGTCCGCGCCATCGTCGGCGGCCGCGACTATGCCCGCAGCCAGTTCAACCGCGCCACCCGCGCGCTGCGCCAGACCGGCTCGTCCTTCAAGCCCTATGTCTACACGGCGGCGATGGAGGCCGGCTTCACGCCCGACTCGATCATTTCCGACGCCCCGATAAACTGGGGCGGCTGGATGCCGCGCAACTACGGGCGCGGCTATGCCGGGCGCGTCTCGCTCGCCGCCGCCCTCATCCGCTCCTACAACACGGTGCCGGTGCGCCTCGCCAAGGACCACCTGTCGATCCCGGTCATCGTCGAGAAGACGAAGGAGATGGGCGTCGAAGCCGAGCTCAACGGTCACAAGACCATGGTGCTCGGCACCTCGGGCATGACGGTGATGGACCAGGCCACCGGATACCTGACGCTGGCCAATGGCGGCTTCACCGGCTCGCGCCACGGCGTCACCCAGCTCGTCACCCACTCCGGCGAGGTGGTCTACGATTTCAGCCGCGATGCGCCCCAGCCCCGCCGCACCGTCACCGAGCAGGCCATGGCGGCGATGAACTCGATCATGGTGCAGATTCCCGAGACCGGCACCGCGCGCCGCGCCGCGCTTCAGGGCATCCGCTCGGCCGGCAAGACCGGCACCGCGCAGGCCTATCGCGACGCCTGGTATGTCGGCTACACCGGCAACTACCTCGCCGCCGTCTGGCTCGGCAATGACGACTTCTCCCCCACCCGCAACATGACCGGCGGCTCGGTCCCCGCCATGATCTGGCAGCGCGTGATGGCCTACGCCCACCAGAAGGTCGAGCTGAAGCCGATCCCGGGGATCGACAAGCCGTTCCTCGACACAGCCCCCGGCACGGTCGTCGCCGAGGCCGGCGAGGGACCGGACGAGCCGGCGCGGCCCTCGGTCCTGTCGCCGCGCACCACCGGCTTCCTGCACGAGCTCGCCCGCGCCTTCCGTGAGGCGTCCGCGCTTGAGCTTCCGCCCGCACCGGAGGCGCTCTCCTCGCTTTGACGGGTCTTGCCGCTTGACATTCGATGCGGTTGCGGCGACCGCTTGACCGACGTTTCACCCGATCTTCCCGCCGGCCCGCCTCCAGAGACACCGACGCACCGATGCTGAAATCCGTCCTCTTCACGGCCATCGCGCTGGGCATCGCCCTTGTCGGCGGGGCGGGCAGCGTCTGGCTGGCGCTGGAGCGGGATTTCGGCTTCGGAACCGTCACCATCGGCAACTGGGTCGCCTTCCCCGACCACGGCACGCCGCAGGCCGATCCCTATTCACGCGCTCGCTTCTCGCGCGAGGCGGATCTCGCCCTCGGCCGCGCCGAGGGGCTGGTCTTCACCGCCCGCCGCGACGCCGGGGGCGAGCCCCTCCTGCGCCAGTGCAGCTATCTGATCGAGGGCAACCTGCCGCCGGCCCGGTTCTGGACCCTGTCGGCGCGCGACGGCGACAATGCCGTCATCGGCATCGAGGGCGGCCGCTCTCCCGCCCTCCACTCGCTCGCCCTGCTGCGCCGTCCCGACGACACGGTGGCGGTGGCGGTGTCCGGCCGCCCCGCGCCCGGCAACTGGCTCGCCCTCGACGGCGCCGGCCCGTTCTCGCTGGTGCTCACGCTCTACGATACGGCCATCGCTTCGAGCGCGCGCATCGCCGAGGTCGAGCTGCCGCGCATCGTCCGCGAGGGCTGTGATGGCTAGGCTCGTCTACGCCCTCGCCCTCGGCCTCGTCGGCGCGGGCATCGTCCACATCATCGTGCTGCTGCTCGTGCCGACCTATTCGGAGCGGGATGCGTGGTCGGTCCTGTCCCAGCACGCGAATTTCTACCGGCCGGTGCGTCTCGACCCGCCCGGCGTGCCGCCGCTCATCGGCTCGCTCGATCCGCTGATCGACGCCGTCGCCTGCCGGTTCGACCTCAATGACGGCGTCACGCAGGTCCACAGCGACGAGACCGTCCCCTACTGGTCCGTCTCGATCCACGACCGGACGGGCCTCAACATCTATTCGCTGAACGACACGTCCTCGGCGCAGGGGCGGTTCGACTTCGTCATCGCCACGCCCGCCCAGATGATCGCGCTGCGCAACGCGATGCCGCCGGAGCTGGAGGATTCCATCTTCATCGAGGCAGACGTCGCCGAGGGCATCGTGGTGGTGCGCACTTTCGCGCCCGACGAGACATGGGAGCCGGCGATCTCGTCCTGGCTGCGCGGCGTCGACTGCACCCTGCACTGACGGACGTTAGCTGCCCTATCGCGCCTTGTTCTTGCGGCCGCGCCGTTCGCCGCTTGCCGCGCGCGGGGGGTCGTGCCTGTCGGTCTCGTCGCGATGCTCGTAGCGCACGCCGGGAAAGATGATGATCGTCGCCGCGCCGCCCGGCGCGGGGTTGTTGCGCGCGTTGGGCCGCGTGCGGATCACGAAAGGAAGTATGGTAGCCATGACTGCGCTCGTTTCAGGTTTCGACCGGAGCAGGACGCTACGCCTCCACCCGCCATATGGCGCAGCATAGAGTTAACAGGACGTTTATTTCCGCAGACCAATCTTATTCAACGGCTAGCTGCACGGCATCATCTGCACCGCAACCGAGTCGCCTTCGAAATTGCCCAGGACGCTGAACCCCTGGCTGGCATAGGTCTCGCCGTCGCGTTCGATCTCCACCACGACGTTCTTGCTGCCCTTCAGCTCATCCCAGATCGCCGCGCTTTCCCGCGCTATCACGGCGACATTGCCGCCATCGGGTACGGTGACCGCGTCTATTTCCCGTATCCGGCCTTTGTCGATGCGCAGGAGCATCGTGACCTCGACCATGGGTTCGATGTCCAGAGGCTTGCCGTCCTCGGAATAGGCCAGCATGACGAGGGGCGGTTCGCCGAACGGGCAACTCGCCGTGAACTGCGTGTCCTCGTCGAGGATGTGCAGCCCGCTCATGTCCTCGAAGTCGATGGTGAACATGCGTCCCGTCGAGTCGGGCACGGTGAAGACCAGTTGCAGAAAGAGAAGCCCCAGGATCATGCGCCACCCGCCCTTTGACGTTCTCCACGAAGGTTAAGCACTCCGCGGAGCGACGGCAACAGCAAAGCCCCGGACCTGAACGCGAACCAACATCCTTAACAGCACGTTAGCGAATTCATTCTAGATTGAGCCATCAAGGCCCGCCCGGCCGTTCCGGGCGGGAAAGTGTTCGTGAGTCAGGCGTTTTCGTGTTTCGATCCGGTTTCTTGAACGCATCCTCCTATCGCGCCGCCGGAAAGGCCGACCGGCTCCTGCGCGCCGCCGTCACCTCCTTCTGCGCCACCGCGCGTCCGACCCGGCGCGACGCCGCGCAGCTCGACGATCTCTCCGTGCCGCTCATCGGCTCGGTTTCCGACGAGACGCTGCGCTTCGCCGCCGCCGCCCTTTCCGAGACGCCCTACGCCCCGCCGGCGCTGATCCGCCGCCTCGCCGACCTGCCGGTCGAGATCTCGGCCCCGCTGCTGATGCGCTCGCCGGTGCTGACACCCATCGACCTCCTCGCCCTCATCGCGCGCCATGGCGCGCCGCACGCGCGGGCGATCGCCGGCCGCCCCGGCCTCGACAGGCGCATCCTGCTCCTGATCCGCACGCTCGACATCGCCGGGGAAGCCTCGAAGCCGGCTTCCGCCGACGAGGCGCGCACAACCCTGCGCACCATGATGCGCCCCACTGACGACACCGCCCCCGCGCCGGACGCCGCGGAGCCGCCCCCCATCCGCATCCGCTGGGAGGGTGAACCGGGCGTCTATCGCAAGCTGCGCTCGGCCGCGCTGGTCGGCGCGCCGGTCGTGTTCCACACCGCGCTTGCCGGCGTGCTCGGCATCGAGACGGCCGAGGCCGCCGCCATGGTCGAGGACATCGACCCCGCGCGCCTCATCGTCGCCCTGCGCGCGCTCGGGCTCAGCGCGGAGGAAGCGTTCCTCGTCATCCAGTGCCTGCGCCCGGTGCGCGAGCGCCGCGACGTGGCGAATTTCCTCGACGCGTGGGAAGCCGTGTCGCGGGAAGACGCCGCGCGTGTCGCCGCCGGCTGGCGCAAGCCCTCCCCGCACGAGGAACCGGCGAACGAGACCCGGGCTGCGCGCAACCTCAGGGCGTCGTGACGGAAACCATGTCCGCGAAGGCCGCGTCGTCGACCTCGAGCTCGACGACCCACAGATCGGGATCGAAACGCGTCTCCCGCTCGATACGCTTCTGCGCTTCCTCGTCCCCGTCGGCATGGAGCAGCTCGGTGAACATCCGCTCCTCGGGCCGCGCCTCGTCATAGCTCGCCTGCGCCGCCGGCGCGTAGAGCCGCACGTCGCCCATGCGGCCGCGCCGCAGGATCATCACCGCGCCGGCCTCAGTCGCGCCGCGCCGCTCGACAGCCGCGAAGCCGCCGCCGGAGAAGGCCCGGCGCACGAGAGCGGAAACCCACAGCTCGGTGGTGACGCGCATGGCGGGTCAGTCGGTCAGGCCGATGTCGCGCATCTTGGCGTAGAGCGCCTGGTCCGGCTGGCCGGTCTCCGGCAGTCCGAACAGAGACTGGAATTCGAGGATGGCGGCGCGGGTGCGCGAGCCGACGACCCCGTCGATCTCGATGCCGTCATTGCCGAACGCCCTCAGCCCCGCCTGGATGCGCAGCACCATCGTGTCGCCGCGCGGCGGCGCCGACGAGGTCTCGATCATGTCCGTCCCGGGCGAGCCCTGCGGCAGCGGCGGCGCGCCGGCCGCGCTGCGCGGCTTCGCTCCGAGCTGGGCGAGCAGATCGTCGTCGATCTCGGCCGAGGCCGACAGGCCGACCATCTTGCGGTAGGCCTCTATGGCCGAGCGGGTCTGCGGCCCGGTCAGCCCGTCGACCTTGCCGGAATAGAGGTTGAGGCCGGAGAGGATGCGTTGCACGTCCTCGACCACGGGGTCGCCCTTCGGCGCGGGAAGCGCGGCGGTCTCGACCGGCGCGGCGTCCGGCGTCTCGCGGGCAGCCAGCTTCTCGCGCTCGATGCGGATGATGGTCTCGACCGCCGCCGCATCGACCTCGGCGTCCGGCTGCGCCATCCTGTCCTGCTGCGGCGTCGGCGCCGCGACCGTACGGGTGGCGAAGAACGGCCCGGAATGGGCGTGCGGCTGATACCACATCGCGTTGGCCGCGACATAGGTAAAGACGACCGCGAAGGCCGTCAGGCTTCCCACCGCCCGGCGATTCTCGATGAGGAAGCCCGCCAGGCCGCCGGTCTCGTCGTCGAAGTCGCCTGCCGGCCGCCGGCTGTCACGCAATCTTGCGGAGCGCGGTGCCATATCGTTCTTCCCCTGTCTCGCCTGCTTCGTCGTCCTGCGCGGTCCCGTCGCCTTGCGGGTCGGCGGCCGGAAGGCCGACCGTGACCGTGGTGCCGAGGCCCGGCGCGCTTTCGATGCTCATCGTGCCGCCATGCAGCTTCACCAGCCCCTTGACGAGGGACAGGCCGAGCCCGGTTCCCTGGAACTGGCGGGTGTAATCGTTCTGGACCTGCGTGAACGGCGTGCCCAGCCGGGCGAGGTCGTCGCCGGCGATGCCGATGCCCGTGTCGTTGACGAAGATGCGCACCAGGCCCGCCCTGCACGAGGCGTTGACGTTGACCTGCCCGCCCTTCGGCGTGAACTTCACCGCGTTCGACAGGAGGTTGAGCAGGATCTGCTGCACCGCCCGCCGGTCGCCCAGCACCTGTCCCAATCCGTGCGGCAGATTGGCGGTTAGCGTGACGCCGCGCTCCTGCGCCTGCGGCTCCAGCATGGCGCGGCACAGCTCGACCGCGTTCTTGAGATCGAACGGCTCGACGGTGATCGGATACGACCCCGCCTCGATCTTCGACACGTCGAGGATGGCGTTCACCACCGAAAGCAGATGGTTGCCGGCATCGCGGATCAGACCGACATGCTCCGACTGCTTGGCCGTCAGCTCGCCGGAAATCTCGCGGTGCAGCAGCATGTCCGAGAAGCCTATGATCGCGTTGAGCGGCGTGCGCAGCTCGTGGCTCACCGTCGCCAGGAAGCGGCCCTTGGAAATCTCCGCCGAATCGATCTCCTCGCCGGCGCGCGCCACGCGCTCGCGCAGATCGGCCTTCTCGCGCCCGTCGCGAACGATCGCCGCCACCGCCCCGGCGCCGAGCGGCGCCATCTCGATCTCGAACGGATGATGGACGCTGCCGCCCTCGCCCGCCGGCAGCCTGATCCGCGCCTCGCAGCGCGCGGGACGGCCCTCGTCGCGCGCCTGCGAGGCCGCGCACAGGAAAGCCACCCGGTCGGAGACGTGGATGCGCTCGAACAGCCCGTTGCCGAGCAGCAGCTCCGGCTCGACGCCGAAGATACGCGCCGCCTGCATTGACGCGTTCTCGACCTCGCCATTGCGCGACAGCCGCACAACGACCGCGTCGAGCCCGCTTTCGGGTATCGTCCTGTCGGATGCCTCGGGCGCAGCGATGGCCCCGTCACGCAAAGCGCCGCGCAGCGCCAGCGTCACGCCGTAAAGCGCCGGCGCGATCCACAGCCAGGCCGAGACGGCGGCACCGGCCGGGGCGGACACCGATGCGACCGCCACCACGGCCGCGAGCGCCATCAGAGATGCCGCGATCGTCGCGCGCCGCGAACGGCCGACCCACCACGTTTCAAGCGGAATTGCCGCGATCAGCATCGCCACCGGCGTCGCCATGCCGCCCGACATCGCCGCCACCGCGCCAACAAGCGCGGTCGCTCCGCCCAGAGCCGCCCATTGCGCGACACGCGCGTGGCCATGGGCGACGACGGAAAGAGCGACGAGCCAGCTCGCCCCGAACAGGGCGCACAGCATGGCGAGAACCCCGGCCACCCCCCAGAAGGGCCACGCCGCCTGCGCGACGGCGGCGGAAGCGACGAAGGGACCAGCAAGCAGGACGCCGAGCAGCCGGCGCTGGCGCGCCCTCGCCTCGCCCGTCACGCCGGGGTGGACGAGGCGTTCGAACCCCGCCGCCACGCCGGCGGTCCAGCCGTTCAATGTCCCTGTCCGTGCACCCAACTCAACGCACCTTCACGCCGCCCGCCATCGCGAGCCGAACTCTTTGTCCGGACCCTCGCACCGGGGATTTAAGGAATGAATAAACGCGGCGCGCCGAAGGGCGGCCGCAGCCGCCCGCGGGCGGTTTTTCCCCGCTCCGGCAACGGATAATTCCACTCATGGTAAACGGACGGTAACGGCGATTCCCGACCGCCGCGCCCCATGCCGCGATGGATCGCGGAAAAGGAACGGCGAAAATCTCCCCGTATTTTCAATGCGTTGTGAAACAGGAGGCCCGACGGCATCATCCCGCTGCATTTGCCTCGAACTTTAGCCAGGTTGGAAACGCTAAAATTTGAATCGAATTCGACGACAATGCGAATCGGCGCGGCAAGCCGTCCTTTGCCTGTCCGGTCTATGGTCGGTTCGCTCACGGAAAGGGGCAAGGTCTCCGTGGGGCAACAGAGGGTGTGGAAATGGGATTCCTTATCAAGTCCGCGTTCTGGCTTTCGCTCGTGCTGCTCTTCATTCCGTTCGGCGGCACGAACGGCAATGGCGAGCCGACCGTCGGGGCGCTCGAGACCTTCTTCGCCGCGCGTGCCGTCGTCGACGACATGTCGGGCCTGTGCGAGCGCCGTCCCGAAGCCTGCGAGGTCGGCCGCTCGGCCTTCCACACCATCGGCGTGCGGGCGCGCGAAGGCGCGCGCATCGCCTACGACATGCTGGACGACAAGTTCGGCGAGCCGGCGCAGATCGCCGACGCCGCCGGCGAAAGCGAGCCCCTGCACACCGGCTCCGTGCCGGTTCCCACCGCCCGCGAGCGGGCGGTTCAGGAATAACCGCGGCGGCCGCGAGCGGGCGGTCCAGGAGTAGCCGCGGCGGCCGCGAGCGGGTGGTTCAGGAGTGACAGCGGCGTCCCTCTGCCCTATATCCTGCCGCATGAGCGCGACCATCGACAGCATCCGCGAGGACTTCTCCTTTCTTGACGACTGGGAGGACCGCTACCGCTACATCATCGAGCTGGGCGCCGGCCTTTCCCCCTATCCGGAAGAGGCGCGCGACGACGCGCACAAGGTCCCCGGCTGCGTCAGCCAGGTCTGGCTGCACACCAGCCGCGGCGCGGGCGGCGATCCGGTCATCACCTTCCTCGGCGATTCCGACGCCCATATCGTGCGCGGGCTGGTCGCCATCGTGCTGGCGCTGTTTTCCGGGCGCAAGGCGTCCGAGATCCTCGCCACCGACGCCGAGACCGTCCTGCGCGAGTTCGGCCTCGACGAGCACCTGACCCCCCAGCGCGCCAACGGCCTGCGCTCGATGATCCAGCGCATCCGCCGCGAGGCCGAGAGCGCATCGGCATCCGCCGCGACGGCCTGAGCTCCCGCCAGCCGTACAATCCGGATTTCCGCCCTGCGCCTTGCGCGCCTCAGGGCTGCCGGATCGACGGCCGATAATCCTCCGCCCCCCAATGCAGGATCGCGGGACGCGCCGCGCGGCCGCCCGTTCCGCCCCGGCCGGGATCGTAATGGCGCGCCAGCGCACCGAGCGCCGATTTCAGCACCACCTTGGCCGAGCGCGCCGGCCAGCCGCGCTCGCTTTCCACCTGCTCGACGCCCTTCAGGAAGCAGCATATGTCGATCAGGACGCCCGCAAGCTCCGGCCCGACCGACTCGATCGCGGCCTCGACCCGCCGGCGGGCGGCTAGGGCCGCATCCGTCAGGTCGGCGATGCCGCCACCCTCGCCGCGCCGCCGCCCGGCCGAGCCGGCCGCGTCCCAGTTGACGCCGAGGCGCGGCATCATCTGCCCCCTCGTATAGTCCGCCCGCAGCCGCTCGCCGGCGTGGAACTCGCGCGCGTCGATGAACGGCTTGCCGTCCTTGCCCTTGCGCCGGTGCAAGAGCCCGAGCGGCGATTCCGACCAGTTGACGGTGACGGCCTCATAGCCGTCGCCGGTCTCGACGACGGCATGTCCCGGTTCCCGAGGCCTCGCCAGCAGCGGCTCGCTCCGCTCGACGGCGAGACGTTGCAGCACTGCCCGGCCGGCCGCCTTCAGGACCAGCGCCTTTCCCTGCCGCGCGGCCATATCACGCGCCTCGAGCGCGGCGAGCAGCGCCGCATCGACCGCCATCGTCCCCTTTTCGCCGCGTTCGAGGAGCCACAGCCCCGGCGCGGCCGCCGGGCGCAGGCGCGCCTCGCCCCCGGCAAGGAAACGCAACACACGAACGCCGGCGCGACCCGGTTCCGTCACCATATCCATCATGCCATCAGTCCTGCGCGCGCTTGCCGAAGGCCACGGCGATGACCTGCTCGACCCGCGCGACGATGTCGTCGAACTCCTCGTCCTCGCGCAAATCCTCGATCTGGTGGCAGGCGTGGAGCACGGTCGTGCGGTCGCGGCCGAACCCCAGCCCGACCTCGCCCATGGTGAAGCCCAGCCGCACATGCGCCGCGTACATCGCGATCTGGCGAACCCTGCTCACCGCGAAAGTCGAGCGGCCGGGGCCGCGCAAATCCTTGCCGGAGACATTGAACAATATGGCGACGATGTCGATGACGCCTTCGCAGGCAGCCAGAACATGGTCGCGCCCGGCATCGGGCGACGCCGTCGCGGCGACCGGCACCGCCCGCGGACGGGATTTCCCCGCGCCGCCGGACCGGCCGGGGCCGGCATCCGCCCAGCCGTCCATTCCGTTCGCGCCCTTTTCCGCACCGGTGCGAAGCTGCTCGTCACGCCGGGCCGGTTTCGTCTCCGCGCCGGCCGGGGCTCCCCGCCATTTCACCTTCGCTGCACGCACCTGCACCCCCGCTATATATAGGAATATCTTCTTATATCAGGAATGCCGCTGAAAGTGAACAAATAGAGAACTTATTACCCGGAAGAAATTCCCTTCCCGCTGATTTCACGGGTGTTTTCCCCGTTCTCCCCATCCCTTCCGCCGGGCTTTGTCCACGCCCGCCCGCCAGCCCGGAAGATAGCCGGGCACTTTCCGTAGCGGAGCGTTCGATGGCTGGACTTGATGATGAAACGCGCGCCTTCTCGGCACGGAAGCGGCGCAAGACGGAGGAGGCGCGCCAGGTCGCGGCCTTCTTCCTCGCCTGCGGCGTTGACCTCGCGGATGCGCTCGCCGCCGCGCCGCAGGAGAAGGACCGCTTGCGCCGCCGGCTCGCCCGCCTCGTCGAGCGCGAGCGCCTGCGCGGCCTCAGGCGGCACTGGAGCTACGACCTGAACCGCCACATCGCCCTGATGCAGGCGTTGAAGCGGCTTTCCGTGCAGCTGGATTGCTCCCGCATTCCATGAGCGGGAGCCGGCAAGTCGATGATTTTCAGGGATTTTCGGGATTTTTCTAAGATGTTGGTCGGAGTGAGAGGATTCGAACCTCCGACCCCCTCGTCCCGAACGAGGTGCGCTACCAGGCTGCGCTACACTCCGCGACCGACAGGGCGGGCTTATAGCGCCCGCATGCCCTGCCCGCAAGTGTCGAAGACGAGGAAAAGCGATAAAGATCAGTACGGGCTGACGACGTCGCCGGTCTCGACATAGACCGACTTGAGCTGCGAATAATGCGCCAATGCCGCCAGCGAGTTTTCCCGCCCGATGCCCGACTGCCGGAAGCCGCCGAAGGGAAGCTCGACCGGCGCGAGATTGTAGTGGTTGATCCAGCAGCTTCCCGCCTTCAGCTCCGCGATCACCCGGTGGGCGCGCGGCAGGTTGAGCGTGAAGACGCCCGCCGACAGGCCGAACTCGGTGTCGTTGGCGCGCTCGATCGCCTCGTCCTCCTCGCGGAAGGAAAGCACGCTCATCACCGGGCCGAAGATTTCCTCGCGCGCGATGCGCATATCGTCGCGCACGTCGGTGAAGATGGTCGGCTCGATGAAGAACCCGCCCTCGAAGCCCTGAAGATGCGGCACGCCGCCGCCATGGTGCAGCCGCGCGCCCTCCTCCTTGCCGATGGCGATGTAGCCCGTCACCTTGTCCAGTTGCACCCGGTTGATGAGCGGCCCCATCTGCGTCGCCGGGTCGAGCGGATCGCCGATCCTGATCTTCGCCGTGCGCTCGGTCAGCCGCGCGAGGAAGCGGTCATAGATGCCTTCCTGCACGAAGACGCGGGTGCCGTTCGAGCAGACCTGGCCAGTCGAATAGAAATTGGCCAGCATCGCCCCGCCGACGGCGTTCTCGACATCGGCGTCGTCGAAGATAATGAGCGGCGACTTGCCGCCGAGCTCCATCGTCGCGTGCTTCATCCGCGCGCCGGCCTCGGCCAGCACCTTGCGGCCCGTCGGTACCGAGCCGGTCAGCGACACCTTGGCCACCTCGGGGTGCGAGACGAGCGCGGAGCCCACCTCGCCAAAACCCTGCACCACGTTGAACAGGCCGTCCGGCAGCCCGGCCTCGGTGTAGATCTCGGCCAGCGCCAGCGCCGAGAGCGGCGTGTTCTCCGACGGCTTGAACACCATCGCGTTGCCCATGGCGAGCGCCGGGGCCGATTTCCAGCCCGCGCCCTGGATCGGATAGTTCCACGCGCCGATGCCGACGCACACGCCGAGCGGCTCGCGCCGCGTATAGGCGAACGGTCCGCCGCCGAAATCGACATAGTCGCCGTGGAAGGCGGCGACCGCGCCGCCGAAGAACTCCAGCGCCTCGGCGGCGCTGGCCGGGTCGGCCACCTCGGTTTCCTGCACCGGCTTGCCGGTGTCCAGCGTCTCCAGCCGCGCGAGCTCATCGTTGCGGGCGCGCAGGATGTCGGCGGCGCGGCGCAGGATGCGGCCGCGCTCGGCCGGCCGCACACGCGCCCATTCTCCTTGCGCGGCGCGCGCGGCCTCCACCGCCAGCTCGACGATATTGGGCGTGGCGGCATGAAGCCTGGCGATCGCCTCGCCGGTGGCCGGGTAGATGACCTCCAGCGTCCGGCCCTGCTCGTCGTCGACGTAGCGGCCGTTGATGTAGTGCGATGCCTTGGGCTGGGCTTTCATGCCGCGTCTCCTCAGTTCTCCTGGATCGAGATGCCGGATTCGTCGAGCCTGATCTCGACTCCGGACGGCTTCGACTGCTCCTGCCAGATATAGATGCCGAGACCGATGACGACGACGATCAGCGCGCCGACAAGGATGTAGAGCTGGTTCTGCTTCATGTGCCATTTTCTCCGAAGGGGGCTTCCGGTCCCTCCGGTCTAGCTCAACGGTCGGATTCCCGCCAGTTGGGATTGATCCACGGCTCCAGATTGGACGGCGTCAGCGGCTGGCGGCCGAGAATGTGGTCGGCCGCCTTCTCGCCGGTCATGATCGATGGCGCATTGAGGTTGCCGTTGGTGATGCGCGGGAAGATGGACGAATCGGCGACGCGCAGCCCTTCGACACCGATCACCCGGCATTCGGAGTCGACCACCGCTTCCCGGTCGTCCTTGCCGCCCATCCGGCAGGTGCCGCAGGGGTGATAGGCGCTTTCGGCATGCGCCCTGATGAAATCGTCGAGCTCGGCGTCCGTCCCGACATCCGCGCCGGGCGAAATCTCCCGCCCGCGATAGAGGTCGAAGGCCGGCTGGCCGAAGATCTCGCGCGTCAGCCGGATGCAGTGGCGGAAATCGGCCCAGTCGTCCGGATGCGACATGTAGTTGAAGCGGATGACCGGCCGCTCCCACGGGTCGGCCGAACGCAGCGTCACCGCGCCGCGCGATTTCGAGCGCATCGGCCCGACATGCGCCTGGAAGCCGTGCGCCTTGGCCGCCGCCTTGCCGTCGTAGCGGATGGCGACGGGAATGAAATGGTACTGGATGTCGGGATAGTCGACCCCGGCGCGCGAGCGCACGAAGGCCGCGGCCTCGAAATGGTTGCTGGCCCCCAACCCCGTCTTGAAGAACAGCCACTCGGCCCCGATCCGCGCCTTCCAGAACAGGCCGAGCTTGGAATAGAGCGTGATCGGCTGGAGCGATTCCTGCTGGATGTAGAGCTCCATATGGTCCTGGAGGTTCTGCCCCACCCCCGGCCGGTCGGCGACGACCTCGACCCCGTGCTCCTTCAGATGCGCCGCCGGGCCGATGCCGGACAGCATCAGGAGCTTCGGCGAGTTGATCGACGAGGCGGCGACGATCACCTCGCGCCTTGCCCTGACGACGCGCACCCGTCCCCGCACCTCGATCTCGACGCCCGCGGCCCGTCCGTTCTCGATGACGATGCGGCGGGCGAAGCCGTTGACCAGACCGACATTCCCCCGCCTGAGCGCCGGGCGCAGATAGGCGTTGGCCACCGACCAGCGCCGGCCGTTGTGGATCGTCTGCTCCATCGGGCCGAAGCCCTCCTGCTTGGAGCCGTTATAGTCGCGCGTGGTCTCGAAGCCCGCCTGCCGGCCCGCCTCGACGAACGCCGCGTAGAGCGGGTTCTGCTGCGGGCCGCGCCGGACATGGAGCGGCCCGTCCGTGCCGCGCCAGCCTTCCTCGCCGCCGGCGGCGTTCTCCATGCGTCGGAAGTAGGGCAGGACGTCGGCGAAGGACCAGCCGGCCGCGCCCTGCTCGGCCCAGTGGTCGAAATCGCGGGCGTGGCCGCGCACATAGACCATGCCGTTGACCGAGGAGGAGCCACCCAGCACCTTGCCGCGCGGCGTCGCCAGCACCCGCCCGCCCAGATGCGGCTCCGGCTCGGTCGCGAACCCCCAGTCGTAGCGGCGCATGTTCATCGGGTAGGACAGCGCGGCCGGCATCTGGATGAACGGGCCGTAGTCGGTGCCGCCATATTCGATCACCGCGACCGTGTTCTTCCCGTCTTCCGAAAGACGATACGCCATCGCCGACCCGGCCGAACCCGAGCCGACGATCACGAAATCCGCCTCTGTCATCGTTCCCGCCTCCGCGCATGCATGTCCCGGATATAATGGTCCATGCGGGTGCCTAGCGCCCCTTATACCGTCATGCCAAGCCGCAATCGGTCGCGGCCGGACGACGGCCGGCCATTCGCCGCTTTACTGCACCGCACAACAAGTTCATAATTGAACAATAATCGGCCGCGCGAGCGAGGTGCGGCTGTGCTATTCTTCAAGCCGAGGGAGAGAGATAGATGACCGCTTGCATCGTGGGATGGGCGCATACGCCGTTCGGGAAGCTGGCCGACGAGACCGTCGAGAGCCTGATCGTCAAGGTGGCGGCCGAGGCGCTCGACCATGCCGGCATCGGCCCCGACGCGGTCGACGAGATCGTGCTCGGCCATTTCAACGCCGGCTTCTCGGCCCAGGACTTCACCGCCAGCCTCGTGCTCCAGGCTGACGACCGGCTGCGCTTCAAGCCGGCGACGCGGGTGGAGAACGCCTGCGCCACCGGCTCGGCCGCCGTGCGCCAGGGCATCCGCGCCATCGACGCCAAGGCCGCGCGCGTGGTGCTGGTCGTCGGCGTCGAGCAGATGACGACGACGCCCGGCCCGCAGATCGGCGAGAATCTCCTGAAGGCGTCCTACCTGCCGGAAGACGGCGACACGCCCGCCGGTTTCGCCGGCGTCTTCGGCAAGATCGCCGCCGCCTATTTCCAGCGCCACGGCGACCAGTCGGACGCGCTGGCCTACATCGCGGCCAAGAACCACAAGAATGGCGTCGAGAACCCCTACGCCCAGATGCGCAAGGATTTCGGCTACGAGTTCTGCCGCAACGAGAGCGAGAAGAACCCGTTCGTCGCCGGCCCGCTGAAGCGCACCGACTGCTCGCTGGTCTCCGACGGCGCCGCCGCCCTCGTCCTCGCCGACACGCGGACCGCGCTCGGCATGCGCCGTGCCGTCGCCTTCCGCGCCAACGAGCACGTGCAGGACTTCCTGCCGATGTCGAAGCGCGACATCCTGCTGTTCGAGGGCTGCGAGGAAGCGTGGGGCCGCGCGCTGAAAAATGCCGGCGTCGCGCTCGACGACCTTTCCTTCGTCGAGACGCATGACTGCTTCACCATCGCCGAGCTGATCGAATACGAGGCGATGGGGCTGGCGAAGCGCGGCGAAGGTGCGAAGGTCGCGCTCGAAGGCCAGACGCAGAAGGGCGGCCGCCTGCCGGTCAATCCCTCCGGCGGCCTCAAGTCCAAGGGCCATCCCATCGGCGCCACCGGCGTTTCCATGCATGTCCTGTCCGCCATGCAGCTCACCGGCGAGGCCGGCGGCATCCAGGTCGAGAATGCTGCGCTCGGCGGCGTCTTCAACATGGGCGGCGCGGCCGTCGCCAACTACGTGTCGATTCTCGAACGGATCAAATAGGAGCGGCATGAAGCCATCCGCCATCGTCACCGGGGGCGCTTCCGGCATCGGCCTTGCCGCTGCCGAATGGCTCCTCGACGATGGCTGGCCCGTCGCCGTCCTCGACACGAACCGCGAGGCGCTCGCGGCGGCCGAGGACATGCTGGCCGGCGAGAACGCCATCTTCCTCTTCGCCGACCTGACCGACGAGGACGAGATCGCCGACACGTTCGATCAGGCCGTCGACGCGCTCGGCCCGCTCGGCGGCCTCGTCAACGCCGGCGGCGCGTATTGCGACCTGCCGGCGATGGAAACCGGCGTCGAGCTGCTGCGGCAGGTGCTCGACGCCAATCTCGTCGCCGCCTTCACGGTGGCGAAAGCGGCGGTGGAGCGCATGGGCGACGCGCTCTCCATCGTCAATGTCGCCTCCGTCTCGGGCCTGCGCGCCAGCCACGGCCTCCTCGCCTATGGCGCGTCCAAGACCGGGCTCAAGCTGGTGTCGGAGGTGCTGGCGCTGGAGCTCGCCCCGCGCGACGTGCGGGTCAACCTCATCGCCCACGGCCCGCTCGACACCGACACGGCGCGAGCCGGCGAGGAAACGCGCCGCCGCTGGCTGGAACGCGTGCCGCAAGGGCGCTGCGGCGAGCCGGACGAGGTGGCTGCCGCCATCGCCTTCCTGCTCTCCCCGGCCGCCAGCTACATCACCGGCCAGACGCTCGCCGTCGATGGCGGCTTCATGGCCGCCGGCCTGATGCGCCCCGACTTGCGATAGGCTTTGCATCCTCATCCGCGCCCGGCTATGCCGGTCCCATCGTTCGGCAGAGGGTGTCATGGCAAACCCGGTTCTGGTTGAGGTGCTGCGCGGCGGCACGGTCGAAAGCCGCCATCGCGGCGCGGTCGCGGTGGTCGACGGCGACGGCGCGCCCGTGCTTGTCCTCGGCGATGTCGAGCGCCCGGTCTTCCCGCGCTCGGCGGTGAAGGCGATCCAGGCGCTGCCGCTCGTCGAATCCGGCGCGGCCGACGCCTACGGCTTCGGCCAGCGCGAGTTGGCGCTCGCCTGCGCCTCCCATTCGGGCGAGACGGAGCATGCCGCGCTCGCCGCCGCCATGCTGGCGAAGGCCGGGCTCGACCAGAGCGCGCTCGAATGCGGCGCGCACTGGCCAACGCGGCAGGAAGCCGCGCTCGCTCTCGCTGCCGGCGGCAAGACCCCCTCGCCGCTTCACAACAACTGCTCGGGCAAGCATGCCGGCTTCCTCTGCACCTGCCGCCATGCCGGCCTCGACCATCGCGGCTATGTCGCGTCCGGCCATGGCGCGCAGCAGGCGGTGCGCGAAGCCATGGAGGCCGTGACCGGCGCGGCGCATGCCGTTTCGGCCTGCGGCACGGACGGCTGCTCGATCCCCACCTATGCCGTGCCGCTGAAAAACCTCGCCCACGGCTTCGCCCGCATGGCGACGGGAACCGGCCTCGCCCCCATCCGTGCTAAGGCGGCAAGGCGGCTCCTCGCGGCCTGCATGGCCGAGCCCTTCCTCGTCGCCGGCACCGACCGGCTCGACACGCGGCTGATGCGGGCAGCAAGCGGGCGCGTCATGGTCAAGGTCGGCGCGGAAGGCGTCTATTGCGGCGCGGTGCCGGAGCTAGGCCTCGGCATCGCGCTGAAATGCGACGACGGCGCGGCCCGCGCCGCCGAGGTCGCGGTCGCCGCCGTCCTGCAAAAGCTGCTGGCTGCCGATCCCCGCCTCTCCGCGGCGATCGGCGAAATGGCCCGCCCGATCCTGAAGAACTGGAACGGCATCGAGGTCGGCACGCTCAGGCCGGCGGGACCGCTTAACTGACGAGGTTTTTCTCGACCCGCAAATGGCGGAAACTATCGCCGTCGCCCGCCGCGAGGTCGCCGGTGGCGGCGTCGAGCCAGCGATAGCCGACAATCGCGCGCTCCGCCCCGTCGATGACGTTGTCGGCGATGATAACCGAGCCCGCGCCCTCGACCACCGAGACCGCGAACCCCTCGCGCGAGGCGCGCACGACGTTGCCGGTCGCGGCGACGTTGCGCAGGAACGGCCCCCAGCCGATCAGGAACCCGTAGCGCGGCGCGCCCTCGACGACGTTGCCGGTCAGCGCCGCGTCGGCCTCGACGGAGATGCCGGTGCCGAAGGCGGCGGTCACGTCCGGGAAGTAGGGCTCGTAGGGCGGGCGGTCGACGAGGTTGCGCACGACATTGCCAGTGCAGGCGGCGAGCCGGCCGCCCTGGTCGAGATTGACGAGTGAGATGCCGTTGGCCGCGCCGTCGACCAGGTTGGACGAGACCACCGCCCCCTCGAAGGCGAACTCGGAATAGATCGCCGTCTCGCCCGAGCGCAGGCACTGGTTGCCGAGGATCTGCACGTTGTCGGCGCTGTTGGCGCGCACGGCCGAGAAGGCGCAATCGGCGATATGGTTGTTGGAAACGATGACGTTGCCGGCGCGGAAGATGTTGATGCCGTTGCCGTATTGCCCGGTGCCGCCGCTTCTCGCGCCGATGCGCTCGATGCGGTTACCGCTGACCAGCGAGCCGTCACCAGCCTTCTGCCAGCGATGGACGAGGATGCCGCCCTCGCCGCAGTCGCGCACGCTGTTGCCGGATATCTGCATCTGTCCCGCCTCGACACAATAGAGGCCGTAGGCGGCCGCGCCGGCGATGGTCGAGCGTTCGACCCGCCCCGACACGCGCTCCAGCGCGATCCCCGAGCCGCCGCTGCCGATCACCTCGCAGCGATCCAGCGTGAAGGCCTCCACCCGACGCATCTCGACCAGTCCTTGCGCCTCGGCCCCGAGCGGACGGTTGGCGCCGTCGAAGATCAGGCCGGACAGGTCGATCGTCGCCGCGTCCTCGGCCGCGAACAGATAGCCGTCGCCGCTGTAGACGATGCGGCTGGCGCCCGGAATGCCGGCGAGCCTGACGTTGCGCGGCAGGCGGATGTTGGAAACCGTGTAGTTGCCCGGCGGCAGGAACACCGGGGCGTCGCGCTCGGCTGCCTTTTCCAGCATCCGGCGGAAGGCGCGGCTCTGGTCGTCCAGAGCGTCCGGCCAGATGCCGAACTCGGAGGCGTTGATCGAGCCGCGGATCGCCGCCGTCACGGTCAGGTCCGCCAGCGGCTGCGCGGCAGCCGGGCGTGATGCCACCCCGCCGGCGACAAGGCCGAGCGCGGAAGCGATCAGGCTGCGTCTGTTCATTTTCGGCACAACTCCCTGCGGTCCGCAGGAAGCGAAGCACGTCGCATGCCACGACGGGAAAGCGCGGAGATCAGCCCTCGTCCAGCATCTCGTCGAACCGGATCGCCGGCAGCCTTTCGCAGAACACCACGCCCTCCGGCGAAGGCTCGCGCCGCTGCGTGGCCGGCACGATCACGGCCGGGGGCTCTCCGGCCTCGTCGGCGACGCGGCGCGGCTCCTCGCGCATCCGCTCGAGCCGCAGGCCCCGCGTCTCGGCGATCCGCGCCTGGACATGGCCGGCGGCGAGGCTGGCCAGCAGCCCGCCCTCGGCCTCGATCTGCCGGAACTCCTCCCATGCCGCCTCGCACAGCGAAGCGGCGAGGATGTCGAGCTCCTCCGAGACGGCCGAGGGGCTGCCGAGGAAGGACAGATGCGTCTCGTCGGCGAGCACGAGCTGCGCGTTGCGCGCCACCCGCCGCGCCCGCTCCTCGGGCAGGCCGCAGGGCAGCGTGTGCGGCAGGACGCTGATCGTGTCGGCGCCGCCGGCGGCGGCCGCGAAAGCGGCAAGCGCGGTGCGCAGCACGTTGGTGTCGAGATCGCGCGCGTCCAGCATCCGCCACGACGTCTCGGCATGGATCTTGGCCTGGATGGGCGGGATGGCGCAGATTTCCTGCACCTTCGCCCACAGGCGCCGCAAGGCCCTGAGCTTGGCGACCGACAGGAACTGGTTCTGGTCGACGGCGAGCGCGAAGCCGATATGCGGCGCGGCGTAGACCAGCGGCTGGCGCGCCTCCTGGAACATGCGCAGATGCGAGACGGCCGAGGCCAGCATGACGCCGAGCTCCTGCGCCTCGGTGCCGCCGGCATTGTGGACGAGGCGCCCGTCGGCCTCGAGCAGCACGGCCGGAATGCCCATGGCGAAGAAATGGGCGAGCGACTGCGGCATGGAGGCGTGAAGCGCCTTGATCGACATGCGCAGCGCGCCGGTGCCGGCGAAGATCGCCGCCGGGTCGATGCCGAAGGACAGGCTGATGCGCTCGATGTCGATCTTGCGGCGGCGCATCAGCTCGATCAGCCAGTCGACCGAGGCGCGGCTGGCCGGATGGGCGTCGATGCGCAGATAGACCTGGTCGAGCGGGATGTGATGAAGCGCGGCGGCCAGCGCCTCTGGCTTCGCCGGCAGGCCGTAGCCGAAGGCGTTGGGCGCGTCCTGGAAGATGATGGCGAGGCCCGTCGCGCCCTGCGCGACGTCTTCCTGCGCCTGATGGTTCGCCCGCCGCGCATCGACGTCGTCGACGCGCTGCACGATCGTCCATGCCGCGCCCGGATGCGCATGCACCGCGCTTTCCGAGCCGTTCTGGCGCAGCTTCTCGAACTGGAGGTCGGCATAGGACGGCGACAGCGGCGCGCCCGTCCTCGACGATTCGAGCCACTGGGAACGGCCGATCGGCGCGAAACTGCCGGTGCTGATGATCGCCGCTTCCATGTCTTCTCCCGTGCCTGCCCGGAAGCAGAAGAATCCGGGGCAACACACTCGCCGGGCAAGATAGGATCGCAGGACTTGCCCTGCAATGCAGCATGGGCCGATTGCCGCCCCTGCCGGACTGATTCATTCTTCGTGTGTTCATTCGGCAACGGCTCCCCTTGCGCGAGGCGCATTGGCAGGAACGGGTGCGCTGGCTATACCGGCATTCGGACAGGATCGGAGACGACAGATGTGGGATCAGCAGCAGAGCGCCCTTTTCCTCGGCGCGAGCCGCAAGCCGGACGACAGCTACCAGAAGGCGGAAGAGCTGCTGCTGAAGTTCGCCAACCGCCACGGCATCGTCACCGGCGCGACCGGCACCGGCAAGACCGTGACGCTGCAGATCCTCGCCGAAGGCTTCTCCAGCGCCGGCGTGCCGGTGTTCTGCGCCGACATCAAGGGTGATCTCGCCGGCATCGCGATGATGGGCGAAGCCAAGGATTTCCTCCTGAAGCGCGCCGAGACCATCAGGCTCGACCCCTACGAATTCGCCGAGTTCCCGGTCATCTTCTGGGATTTGTTCGGCGAGCAGGGCCACCCGATCCGCGCCACCGTGTCGGAGATGGGCCCGCTGCTCCTGTCGCGGCTGATGAACCTGTCGGAAGCGCAGGAAGGCGTGCTCAACATCGCCTTCCGCATCGCCGACGAAGAAGGCCTCCTGCTCCTCGACATGAAGGATCTTCAGGCGATGCTGGCCAACATGGCCGAGCGGGCGCAGGAGATCGGCGCGCGCTACGGCAACGTCTCGCGCCAGTCGGTCGGTGCGATCCAGCGCCAGCTCCTCGTGCTGGAGCAGCAGGGCGGCGACAATTTCTTCGGCGAACCGGCGCTGAAAATCGGCGACCTGATGCGCACGACGCGCGACGGGCGCGGCGCGATCAACGTGCTCGCCGCCGACAAGCTGATGAGCAGCCCGCGCCTCTACGCCACCTTCCTCTTGTGGCTCCTGTCCGAGCTGTTCGAGGAGCTGCCCGAGGTCGGCGACCCGGACAAGCCGAAGCTCGTCTTCTTCTTCGACGAGGCGCATCTCCTGTTCAACGAGGCGCCGCGCGCCCTCCTCGAGCGCGTCGAGCAGGTGGTGCGGCTGATCCGCTCCAAGGGCGTCGGCGTCTACTTCGTCACCCAGAACCCGCTCGACGTGCCGGAAACGGTGCTCGCCCAGCTCGGCAACCGCATCCAGCACGCGCTTCGCGCCTATACGCCGCGCGAGCAGAAGGCGGTGAAGACGGCCGCCGACACCTTCCGCCCCAATCCGGATTTCGACTGCGCCACGGCCATCACCCAGCTCGGCACCGGCGAGGCCCTCGTCTCGACGCTGCAGGAGAAGGGCATCCCCTCGATGGTCGAGCGCACGCTGATCCGCCCGCCTTCGGCCCGCATGGGCCCGGTGACGCCGGAGGAGCGCAAGAAGGTGATGGGCCTCAGCCCCGTCGCCGGCCAGTATGACGAGACGGTCGACCGCGAATCCGCCTACGAGATCCTCCAGAACCGGGCCGAGGAAGCGGCGAAAGCCAAGGAAGACGACGACCGCCGCGCGCAGGAGGACAAGGAACGTCAGCACAACGGGCGGCAGGGCGACCGGCGCGCCGGCTCGGACTCCGGCTCCGGCTGGACCCTTCCCGATTTCGACGGCGGCAGCAGCCGGCAGGCCCCGCGCCGCGCGCCCACGCGCAGCAGCGGCCGCCAGCGCCAGAGCGTCACCGAGACCGCGATCAAGTCGATCGTGCGCACCGTCGGCTCGACCCTCGGCCGCGAACTGGTGCGCGGGATTCTGGGGAGCCTGCGGAAGCGGTAGCGACCGCCTGTCGGGGCGGGAGCGGTGCCGACGCCTTGCGCTTTTGTTGCTAGGGTTTGGCAGCGGCTCCCGCTGCTTGGGTGGCTTGCTGCCGTCCGATCTGTAACATTGCGATGCTGGCCAGAACGAGGATGATTGCGGCAATCTCCAACATGCCGACCTTTTCGCCAGCGGCCCAGCCGATCAGCAGCGCGACATTCGGCGTGATGTAGGTCGCGCCGGAGGCGGCCACCGCGCCCAGCTCTTGCAGGAGATAGTAGTAGATCAGGAACGCCATCCCGGTCCCGAGGACGCCGAGGCCGATGGCGACACCGGCAGCAGCGTGCCAGTTTTGCATAATGTCGCTCATCCCCGTCCGATCGGTAACAGCCAATAGCACCAGCAAGGCGAGGCCCGTTTGCCATGTCGCGAGCGCAAGAGGGGACAGGCTGTAGGGCGACAGGAAGCGGCGGACATAAACGTAAGAGACGCCGAGGATCGTGGTCGCAGCCAACATCCAGAAGACACCAGTTATGTCGATAGTTCTATCCGCACTCTCCCAAGGGCGGGCAATCAGGACAATGCCGGCGAAGCCCACAAGGACGCCAGCCAGCATCAATGCGTTGGGCTTTTCCGTGCGGAGGAACAGAAGTGTGGCGATCGTGGTGAATAGCGAGATCGAACCACCCAAAACACCAGCGATGCCGGAAGGAAGCCGCGCCGTACCTTCCGCGATTGCATAGTAATAGAAGGCCGTCGCCAGAACAGCCATGACGAGGAAATGCGGTAGGTGACGCAGTTGGTCCCGATGGATTACGCCTTTTTGCCAAGCCACGAAAGCCAGCGGCAGGAATCCGAAAAACACCCGTAGAAGGGTTATTTGCGCGGGAGTGATCAGTTCCGCCGCCCATTTCATGTAGATGAAGTTCGACCCCCAAAAAAGACCAAGGAGCGCGAACACCAGATACGTCAACCGCATGAAAAGGCCCCTGCTTTCCGGAGCGGTGATGGAAGGGGCGAGGCTGCCTCCAGGTGCAGGGCTGACCCGAACTCCGGGATTTCTTAGCTGAATGATTATGCTGTTCGTCGCAAATTTGTAGAACACACACGACATATTGGCAGGATACACGCGACAGAAAGCAGCTATTCCACGACCTTCTATGTCGTGTAGCTCCTAAACTTCGCGGCAAAATCGCCGGCGCTGATTTTTTCAGGGATGTTCCCATCGCAAAAAAATCCGTCGCAAAACTCGGGGGTCATGCGACGGACTTCTGCAACGATAAGCAACTTCGGCTAGCGGCCGGGCCGCAGGGCGGCTCTTCCGCCTGCCTGGGCCGTGATCAGGCGGTGACGCGCAGCCCCGACGTCACGACGATCGGCGACTTCTCCGACACCCGGTCGTAGAGGTCGATCACGTCCTGGTTGATGAGGCGCACGCAGCCCGAGGACACCGACCTGCCGATCGAGGCCCATTCCGGCGAGCCGTGCAGGCGGTAGAGCGTGTCCTTGCCGTTCTGGAAGATGTAGAGCGCGCGCGCGCCGAGCGGGTTGTTGACGCCGGGCGCCATGCCGCCCTTCCATTCCTTGGTCTTGGGGTCGTACTCGGTGGCGTATTTCTTCAGCTCGGGCTGCCGCTCGATCATCTCTGCCGGCGGGTGCCAGCGCGGCCAGTGCTGCTTCCACTCGATGACGCCCTTGCCCGACCATTCGAAGCCCTGCCGGCCGAGGCCGACGCCGTAGCGCACCGAGCGGCCGAACCGCTGCACCACATAGAGGAAATGATTGCCGGTATCGACGACCACGGTGCCGGGCGCCTCGCCCGTCGGGTCCGGAACGATCTGGCGCAGGTAGCGCTTGTTGATCTTCTCCCACGGCACGGCCGGAATCGCGTGGCCGCCATCGTTGACCGCCGCATACATCGCGGCCGGCGCGCCAAGGCTGGGCGCGGGCGGCTCAGCCGGCTGGCGCTCGCCCGGCCTGCGGCCGCCCTCGGTGGTGGTGCAGCCGGCAAGGGCGATCGAAGCGACGGAGGCCGACGCTGCGACCAGCAGCGAGCGTCGGGAAAGCGGATTCTTGTCAAGGGCGGCGGTCACGTCGGCTCCATCGGGGCTATTGAAGGCAGGTTTTGAAACGACCGGGTACGGCACGGTTTTCCCCCTGAAACCGCGCCCGATTCCAGCCGGGCGGAGAAGCTGTCACGAAATTTGCTCGAAACATGGATAACAAATCGCAAACGCCGGAGCGAGACCCGTCTGTTGCATCGCGGTAACATCCCGGCATGTTCGGACGGTCGCATCGATCACCTGCGCGTTCACATGGCGCTCAGCATCCCCTCCAGCGAGGGCAGGATCAGCTCCGGCTCGTGGTCGCGATATTCGTCGGGCTGGCTGGAGCGGTTTATCCAGACGGTGCGGAAGCCGAATTTCTGCGCCCCGGCCACGTCCCACCGGTTGGAGGACTGGAACGACACCGCCTGCGGATAGAGCCGCCAGGCGGTGGTGACGAGATCGTAGACCTGCGGGTCGGTCTTGAACCGGCGCACGGCGTCGACCGAGAATATCTCGTCGACGACGAGATCGAGCGCGGCGGAGCGGACGGCCGATTCGAGCATCGCCGGCGAGCCGTTGGACAGGATCGCGATTCGCCCGCCCGCCGCCTTCAGCGCCTTCAGCACGGCAGGCACCTCGGGGTAGCAATCGAGCCGCCAATAGGCGTCGAGGAGGTTCTGCCGCTGGGCGGGGTCGGCGGACGGCACCTTGCGGAAGGCGTAGTCGAGGGCCTCTTCCGTCAATTGCCAGAAATCGCGATAGCTGCCCATCAGGGTGCGTATCCACGAATATTCGAGCTGCTTGGCGCGCCAGATCTCCGACAGGAGCTGGCCGTCGGAGCCGACCGCCCCGGCATGGCGGCGCACGGCCGCATGCACGTCGAACAGGGTGCCGTAGGCGTCGAAGACGTAAGCCGAATATGCCATGGGGAACATGCCTTTCGCGGAGGACTTCAATCCCAATCTCCCGCCGTGGTCAAGCAAGCCGTGGCTGGACCGAACGAACCTTTTTCCTGTCGGTTGACGCGGGCTTTCAAAGAGCATTCGATGCTCGCCCGCCTGAGAGAAGCCCTGAGACAAGCATTGAGACAGCAAGGACATTCCCGATGAGCCGACCCTCGCCCGCCTGGACCCGAACCTGGACCTTCGTCGACGGAGACTGGCACGAAGGCAACCCCGCCATCCTCGGCCCGCGCAGCCATGCCATGTGGCTGGGGTCGAGCGTGTTCGACGGCGCGCGCTGGTTCGAGGGCATCGCGCCCGATCTCGACCTTCACTGCCAGCGCGTCAACGCGTCGGCCAGCGCGCTCGGGCTGAAGCCGACCATGGCGGCCGAGGAGATCGAGGCGCTGACATGGGAGGGCCTGCGCAAGTTCGACCGCGACACCGCCGTCTACATCCGGCCGATGTACTGGGCCGAGGATGGCGGCTATATGGGCGTGCCGGCCGACCCCGAGACCACCCGCTTCTGCCTGTGCCTCTACGAGTCGCCGATGCTGCCGCCGAGCGGCTTTTCGCTGACCGTGTCGCCCTTCCGCCGCCCGACCGTCGAGACCATGCCGACCAACGCCAAGGCCGGCTGCCTCTACCCCAACAACGGCCGCGCCATCATGGAAGCCAAGGCGCGCGGCTACGACAACGCGCTGGTGCGCGACATGCTGGGCAACGTGGCGGAGACCGCCTCGTCCAACGTGTTCATGGTCAAGGACGGCCACGTCTTCACCCCGGTCGCCAACGGCTCGTTCCTTGCCGGCATCACCCGCGCACGCACCATGTCGCTGCTCGGCGCGGCCGGCTACCGGGTCAGCGAGAAGGCGCTTTCGATCGCCGATTTCATGAACGCGGACGAAATCTTCTCCACCGGCAACCATTCCAAGGTCGTGCCCGTTATCCGCATGGAGAACCGCGATCTTCAGCCCGGACCCGTGGCCAAGAAAGCGCGGGAACTTTATTGGGAATGGGCGCATTCCACACCCGTGCGATAGGCGCTAAGGAACATATCCCGGATGGGCTGTTGCGCCTTCGCGCGCCGCGCCTATCTAGGAGGTATCGTACGCCCCACCGATCCATGAAGGGAGATTTTCCATGGCCTTTGAACTTCCCGAACTGCCCTACGACTACGAGGCGCTCCAGCCCTTCATGTCGAAGGAGACGCTCGAATATCACCACGACAAGCACCACAAGGCCTATGTCGACAACGGCAACAAGCTCGCCGCCGAGGCCGGCATGGAAGGCAAGTCGGTCGAGGAGGTGGTGAAGGCCTCGTTCGGCAAGAACCAGGGCCTCTTCAACAACGCGGCCCAGCACTACAACCACATCCATTTCTGGAAGTGGATGAAGAAGGGCGGCGGCGGCAAGAGCCTGCCGGGCAAGCTGCAGAAGGCGGTCGATTCCGATCTCGGCGGCTACGACAAGTTCCGCGCCGACTTCATCAATGCCGGCACCACCCAGTTCGGCTCGGGCTGGGCCTGGCTCTCGGTCAAGGACGGCAAGCTGGACATCTCCAAGACCCCGAACGGCGAGAACCCGCTGGTCCACGGCGCGGAGCCGATCCTCGGCGTCGACGTGTGGGAGCATTCCTACTACATCGACTACCGCAACGCCCGGCCGAAATATCTCGAAGCCTTCGTCGACAGCCTGATCAACTGGGACTACGTGCTCGAGCGCTACGAGGCGGCGACGAAATAAGCGCCGGCAATCGCCGGAGAGACGCGATCAGAAAGCCCCGGCCCGCCGGGGCTTTTTCTTTTCGCGCAACAACCATCACGCAAGCGTGACGCACCGCACCATGGTTGTGACTTCATCTTGCGGGCGAATCCGACAAGATCGCGTTCTCGCGCCAGCATCTGCCAGCAAACGGAGCATTTCATGAAACTGTTCGCCCTCGCCGCCGCCGCCCTTTCCATCACGGTCGCAGGCGCCGCCGCTGACCCCCTCGAACAGCGCCAGGCGAACATGAAGGAGCGCGGCCAGGTCATGCGCATCCTCGGCCCGATCGCCCAGGGCCGGGCCGATTTCGACGCCGCAACCGTCAACGAGGCGCTGGCGAAGCTGGGAACCAATGCAGAAGCCGCCGCCGACGTCGACGCGCTGTGGCCGCAGGGCAGCGACACCGGCGACACCAAGGCCGCGTCGGCGATCTGGGACGATTTCGAAGCCTACAAGGCCGAGAGCGAGAAATATGCGCAGGCCGTCGCCGCCGCGGTCGCCGCCGCGCCGCAGGATCTCGCCGCCTTTCAGGCCGCCTTCGGCCCCGTCGGCGCAAGCTGCGGCTCCTGCCACGAAAAATACCGCAACGAATAACGGATCGGAGGCGCTCCGATGGCTCTGTTGCGCAAGCTCGTCCTTGCCGGCGCGGCGCTCGCGGTGGTGGGCGGCGCCGGCTTCTGGCTGCTGACCCAGCCCGAACGGCTCGACGCCGCCACACTCGCCGCGCTCGGCCCCGGCGATGCGGCGCGCGGCGAACAGGTGTTCTGGGCCGCCGGCTGCGCCTCGTGCCACGCCGCACCCGGCGTGACCGGCGAGGACCGCCTGCGCCTCGTCGGCGGCGAGCGTTTCGCCACCGCGTTCGGCACCTTCGTCGCCCCCAACATCTCCCAGCACGAGCGCGACGGCATCGGCGGCTGGAGCGCGCAGGACCTCGCCAACGCCATGCTGCGCGGCGTCTCGCCCGAGGGCGCGCATTACTATCCGGCCTTCCCCTACACCTCCTATGCCCGCATGCGGATCGAGGATGTCGGCGACCTTCACGCCTTCATGCAGACGCTGCCGGCGGTGGAAGGCAATGCCGGTGCCAACGAGATCGGCTTCCCGTTCAGCATCCGCCGCGGCATCGGCCTGTGGAAACGGCTTTACCTGAACCCCTCCCCCGCGGTCGCGCTCAGCGATCCCTCTCCGCAGGTCGCCCGCGGGCAATATCTGGTCGAGGGACCGGGCCATTGCGGCGAGTGCCACACGCCGCGCGACGCCTTCGGCGGGCTGGACACCAGCCGCTGGCTCGCCGGCGCGGCCTCCATGGAAGGGCGCGGCAATATCGACAACATCACCTCCGGCGAAGGCGGCCTCGGTGACTGGAGCGAGGACGACATCGTCGTGCTGCTCGAAAGCGGCTTCACGCCCGACTACGATTCCGTCGGCGGCAAGATGGCCTCGGTGGTGCGCAACATGGCCGAGCTTCCCGCCTCCGACCGCGAGGCCATCGCCGCCTATCTGAAGGCGATCCCCCCTCACCCCGACGCCTATTGAGCCCGGCCGGCTGCGGGTGCGCCCCGCAGCGCCGCCCCTTCGGCCTCCCTTACGCCTTGCCGACCACCTTCAGCGCAAAGGCGTAGGAATAGGCGATCTCCTCCAGCCGCGAGAACCGCCCCGACGCGCCGGCATGGCCGGCATCCATGTTGATGCGGAACAGGATCGGGTTGTCGTCGGTCTTCACGGCGCGCAGCCGCGCCACCCATTTCGCCGGTTCCCAATAGGTGACGCGCGGGTCGGTCAGGCCCGCGACGGCGAGGATCGGCGGATAGGCCTGCCGCCCGACATTGTCGTAGGGCGAATAGGCGGCGATCGTCCGGTAATCCTCGGCTGATTCGATCGGATTGCCCCATTCGGGCCATTCCGGCGGCGTGAGCGGCAGGCTGGCGTCGAGCATCGTGTTGAGCACGTCGACGAACGGCACCTCGGCGATGATGCCGGCGAAGTCCTGCGGCGCCATGTTGGCGACCGCGCCCATCAGCATGCCCCCGGCCGAGCCGCCCTGCGCCACGATCCGGTCGTGGGCGGTGAACCCTTCCGCGACCAGATGCCGGCCGGCGGCGATGAAATCGCTGAAGGTGTTGCACTTCTTGTCGCGCTTGCCGTCCTCGTACCAGGCGTAGCCCTTGTCCTTGCCGCCGCGGATATGGGCGATGGCATAGACGAAGCCGCGATCGGCCAGCGACAGGCAGTTGGTGTTGAACGCGGCCGGGATCGATATCCCGTAGGCGCCGTAGCCGTAGAGCAGGCAGGGCGCCGAGCCGTCGAGCGGCGTATCCTTGCGGTAGAGCACCGAGATCGGCACCATTTCGCCGTCCCCGGCCTTCGCCATCAGCCGGCGGGTGACGTAATCCTCCGGATCGTGCCCCGAAGGCACTTCCTGCGTCTTCAGGAGCGTGCGCTCACGCGTGCGCATGTCGTAGTCGAACACCTGCGCCGGCGTCGTCATCGACGAATAGGAAAAGCGGATCACGTCGGTTTCGTATTCGTAGGAGCCGTTGAGCCCAAGCGAATAGGCCTCTTCGTCGAAGGCGATGACGTGCTCCTCGCCGCCGGCGCGGGCGCGCACGACGATGCGCGGCAGGCCATCCTTGCGCTCCAGCCGCACCAGCCAGTCGCGGAAGGCGAGGATCGACAGGATCAGCCGGCCCGGCTCGTGCGGCACCAGCTCGCGCCAGTTCTCCTCGCGCGGGTCGGACACCGGCGCGGTCATGATGCGGAAATCCTTCGCCCCGCCCGAATTGGTCAGGATGAAGAAGACATCGCCGCCTGCCTCCAGATCGTATTGCACGCCCTCCTCGCGCGCCTTGACCAGCACCGGCTCGGCCAGCGGGTCGGATGCCGGCAGCAGGCGGTACTCGCTGGTCTCATGGTCGTTGATGCCGATCATGATCCAGTCGTTGAGCCGCGTGCCGGCAACGTCCATGAAGAAGCCGGGGTCCGCCTCCTCGTAGATCAGGCGGTCCGTGGCCGGGTCGCCGCCCAGCCGGTGGTGGAAGATGCGCGACGGGCGATGGTTCTCGTCGAGGCGGGTGTAGAAGAAGCCCTGATTGGCCGCGTCCCATTCGCCCGAGCCGCCGGTGTCGGCGATCTCGTCGGCGAAATCCGTCCCGGTCTCGGCGTCGCGCACTTTCAGGGTGAAGAACTCCGAGCCCTTGTCGTCGCAGCTCCACAGGAGCAGCCGGTGATCCGAGGAATGGTCCGCGCCGCCGAGGCGGAAATAGGCCTTGCCCGCGGCCTCCGCGTCGCCGTCGATCAGGATCTTCTCCTCGCCGCCGTCGCGCGGCGTGCGGAAGAAGCGCGGATGCTGGCCGCCGGTGCGATAGGACGTGCCATAGGCGAACGGGCCGTCCTTCATCGGCACGCTGGAATCGTCCTCCTTGATCCGGCCCTTCATTTCCTGGAACAGCGCCTCGCGCAACGCGGCCGTGTCGGCCATCAGCTCGGTCTGATAGGCGTTCTCGGCGTCGAGATGGCTGCGGATCGCCGGATCGAGCACGGAAGGATCGCGGAAAACCTGCTGCCAGTTATCGGCGCGCAGCCAGCCATATTCGTCCGTGCGGGCGATGCCGTGCCGGACATCCGTGACCGGGCGCGTCTCGGCCCGCGGCGGGAGAAGAACGGGAAAGGAAGCAGGACGGGTCATGAAGGGCGCTCCTCGATGCTCGGTGGCCGCGACTCGCATCCCGGCTCGCAACGGTTGCGCAATAGACCATATCGCCGCCGGGCGAAATCGTCATGGCGACATAAATCGGGCCAAAACAACGGGATAGTTCGACTTTGACAGCCCGCCGCGGCGCTTTCCGCCCCGCCCGGCCGGCTTGCGCCGACAAGGACGCCGATCCCCGCCGCGGCCCCGGCGGGGATCCGCCGACGGCCCGATCCGGCCCTGTTACTCAAAGTTGCACGAAGATGCAGATCAATCACCGATTGATACACAATGTAAACGACGGCCCTTCAAGATGAATGCAAATGAAACCGGAATCTGGCGTTCTACTTCCGTCTTTTTTCAGGCATTGAATTGACTTGTTACGTGATCGGGATCATTTATGAAACGATTGCGTGAATCGAAGGCGCCGCCAAAAGGCGTCACCACGCGTCATGGCGGGGTGCATGTGCCCCGTTCATTCCATTTATTCACCATCAGGGCCATGTAATGAGCAATTCCGAAACACCTACCGCCAATCAGGATATTCTACTTGAGCTGACGGCCGATCTCGTCTCGGCCTATGTCAGCAACAACCCCGTACCGGCGGCCGAGCTTCCCAATCTCATCGCGGAAGTTCATGCCGCGCTCGGCCGGGTCGGCAGCGTTCCCGAGCAAGCCCCCGCGGAGAAACAGAAGCCTGCCGTCAACCCGAAGCGTTCGGTCTTCGACGATTACATCATCTGCCTCGAGGACGGCAAGAAGTTCAAGTCGCTGAAGCGCCACCTGATGACCCATTACGGCCTGACGCCGGAGCAGTATCGCGAGAAGTGGGGCCTCGAGCCCAACTATCCGATGGTCGCGCCGAACTACGCCGCGGCCCGCTCGGCGCTGGCCAAGAAGACCGGCCTCGGCCGCAAGCGCTGACATCTTCCGCTGCCGGAAAACATTCGCGCCCGGCAGAAAATTTCATCAAGTCAAAGATGCCCGCTTTCCGCGGGCATCTTTTTTAGAGCGTGCCTTCGCGGAGCGCGTTTTTACCGGAGCGCAGCGCGAGCTTCCGCTTTCGCCGCGCAGATCGGTTTCCCGTCCTCACGCATATCCTTGTCCAGAAACCGGCTGCCCTCTCGCAAGACGCGCGTCATAGCAACGGGCATTCTGACGAACGCCCCCTGACGCCCTCCCTGCTCCAGCCTGCTTCCCCTCCCATCCTCGCGATGCCGGCCTACGCCGCCCTTGCCTGCCTTTCATTCGTCATCCGCCACGAAATGGCTTCCGCCAGATGGATGCGCCCGACCGTGTCGGCGCCGTCGAGATCGGCGAGGGTGCGGGCGACCTTCAGCACGCGATGATAGGCGCGGGCCGAGAGCGCCAGCTTCTCGCTCGCGTCGCGCAGCAGCGCAGCCCCGGCATGATCCGGCGCTGCGACCTCCTCGATCACCGCCACCGGGCATTGTGCGTTGGTCGTCGCCGGCTCGAGCCCGAATGCCTGGTAGCGCCGCCCCTGGATTTCGCGGGCAAGCGCGACGCGCCGCGCCACCGCCGCGCTCGCCTCCGAACGCGATGGGGCGATGAGATCGGCGGCGGACACCGCCGGCACGTCGATGCGCAGGTCGATGCGATCGAGCAGCGGCCCGGAGATCCGCGCCCGGTAATCCGTCTCGCAACGCGGGCCGCGCGCGCAGCGAAAGCCCGGCTCGCCCGCCATGCCGCACCGGCACGGATTCATCGCCGCGATCAACTGGAAGCGGGCGGGAAAGGAAACGCTGCCATTGGCGCGGGCGACGACGCATTCGCCCGTCTCCAGCGGCTGGCGCAGCGAATCCAGCACCTGCGGCGAGAACTCCGGCAATTCGTCGAGGAACAATACCCCGCGATGGGCGAGCGAGGCCTCGCCCGGCCGCACCCGCGCGCCGCCGCCGACAAGGGCGGGCATGGTCGCCGAATGGTGCGGGGCGCGGAAGGGCCGGCGATCCGACAGCCTGCCGCTGGCGATCTCGCCGGCGAGCGAGGCCACCACCGACACTTCCAGAAGCTCGCGCGGCGCAAGCCGCGGCAGGATGGAGGGAAGGCGCTGCGCCAGCATCGACTTTCCCGCGCCCGGCGGGCCGATCATCAGGAGGTTGTGCCCCCCGGCCGCCGCCACCTCCAGCGCACGCCGCGCCCCTTCCTGCCCCCTTATATCGGCGAGGTCGGGCAAATTGTCGGCGGCGGCGTGGACGGCGGGCTCCGGCCGGGCCAGCACCTGCACGCCGCGGAAATGATTGGCGATGGCGATCAGGCTGCGCGGCGCCAGAACGTCGATGTCGGCCCCGGCCCAGGCCGCCTCGGCGCCGACGCCGTGCGGGCAGATCAGGCCCTTGCCGAGCGCGACCGCGCCCATGGCCGCGGGCAGCGCGCCGGCGACCGGCGCGGTCGTGCCGTCGAGCGCCAGTTCGCCGAGCACCACATAGCCGGCAAGCGCATCGTGCGGGATGGCGCCGAGCGCCGCCATCAGGCCGAGCGCGATCGGCAGATCGTAATGGCTGCCCTCCTTGGGCAGGTCCGCCGGGGCGAGATTGACGGTCACGCGCTTGGCCGGCATGGACAGGCCCGAGGCGTGCAGCGCCGCCTGCACCCGCTCGCGGCTCTCGATCACCGCCTTGTCGCCCAGGCCGACGATCTGCATGCCGACCTTGCCCGGCGCGACCATCACCTGGACGTCGACGGGAACGGCTTCCACCCCCTGGAATGCGACGGTCGTGACCCGCGCGATCATGGCTTCCTCCCGCTTGCCGGCCCGCAGCGCCGGCCGGCCCCCAACGAACATTCCGAAAGCGCCTCCTCGAAGATAAGCACCATTTCCGGCCGCGATCAAGAACATTAAGTGAACAAATAGCACGTATCGGCTGTGCAGAGGTTGCGGGCGGTTGCAGAATGGGAACGGATGTTCCGCAGATCCCCGGCCGACCTCCCGCGCCGAGGCCCGCCGCCCGCCCCCGCTTTCCGGCAAATCGACGCGGCATACTGGACAAGACGGGGCGTTCCGGCAAAGACTGCCGTCCCCATAGCTTGACTTGCAGGATGAACGCGATGTTAGGACTGATGCAGGATTGGCCGCTGCTGTGCCACAAGATACTCGACTATGCGGCGATCCAGCATGGCGGGCGCGAGATCGTCTCGCGTTCGGTCGAGGGCCCGATCGTGCGCACCACCTATACGC
>JBBCKE010000007.1:0-147050 GCA_037190985.1 Alphaproteobacteria bacterium | reverse complement strand
TCCACGAGCGCACGCAGGTTCATCATGTCGTCGGTCATCGGTGGTCTCTCCAGAAAGGTTGGCTTCGACAACCAGACCCTACCGGAAAGCGCCGATGACCACCGCGCTACCCAGCTACACCACGTCCAGGGACGTCACCCCACAGGGTACTCTTTTTCTGGTTTAGGGAGCGAAAACGGACCGAGGTCACGTTCTTTTTCCAGAGAGTCCCGCGTACGCCACAGCAGGATGTTTCCTATTGGATAGTTTCGATAGATGCTGTCCATGAGAAAAGAGATGTTGTCCGTCGTCCAGACGAAACCGCGTTGGAACGCTGGTATCCTGATGGAGCCACTCAGAATCCTCTCAATTGCAGTACGAATTGCTACTGTGGCCATTGTTTTGATTGCTCCCCGTCCACCCGAATAAAATCTCCATTTAAGTATCGGCATTGAAACGGCGTGGGAAGTGCCTTGTGCACCTGATGCGTTCGCTTTCGCTCAAGCAATCGCGCATGGCATCGCCTTTGCCGCACTGCCGCGCATCCCTGTGACGCCGCGATTTCATGTTCCGTTGATTTTGCAAAATGGTAACCGCACGGTGACCACGGCCTTTTAAGGCGCTTCCGCGCCTTGCGATTTCAACCGCCCTGGAAACGATAAAAGCCGCGGTTTTCCGCGGCTTTGGACTGGTTGGGAAACTGGAGCGGGCGAAGGGATTCGAACCCTCGACCCCAACCTTGGCAAGGTTGTGCTCTACCCCTGAGCTACACCCGCTCACGCGGTTCCTGCCGCGCGAGGTGCTTATATGCCGAGTTCATCCGCGAATGCAACAGGAAAAGCGGAGGGTTTTGCATGCTTCCTGCCTTTTCCGGTGCGGAGCTTTCAGTCGCGATTTCCCGCTGTGATGGGCGGGAAGTCCCGCCTCAGGTGGAGGGGCCAAAGGTGGCGGGAACGCTGTGCGGAAGAGCCGGTCTTCGAGGCGGCTGAAGAGCGGTAAGTGGTGTGATGTTGGCTGGTGGGCACCCCAGGGAGGAAGCCCGGAAGCAACGTTCCATGGCCGGAGAACTGAATGCGGCGGCGTGGCAGCTTACGGTAAATCCATGCCTTGCGGCGGGTTAACGCCTGTCTCCCGAAAGTGGGAACCGGTTTCGAGGCAAAGACATGCGCAAAAGCAGGGAACCAAAGCGCAGGAGCGAATCCGAAGGATCGCGACGTGTTTTAGTGCCCTATTGGATCCGGCGTGTGCCGATCCGGCTGGATCGCTTTTCGCAACGGTTTTCCCCGGCGACATCTCCGGGTGTGTCGTCTAGTGGCGCAGGCGATCGAAGGGCGGCCGTCGTCGTTTGCGCTAGGCCACTGATCCTGCGCTCACGCTTCCGCCATTTGTCTGGCGACGGTGCCGGCGGCGAAGATCTCGTGGTCGACGAAGGCGAGGGCCTGGCAGGCGCAGCCTTCGCGGATCAGCGGCGTCTCGTCGGCGGCGATGGCGAGGGAAACCGGCGCGTCGTGCTGGCCGCCGGCAGTGCGGGCGAGGGCGGCGCGCAGGGCCGGTTCGATCACGTCGAAGGCCGCCGTGCCGTTGCCGACGAAGACGACCGGAGCGGGGTCGATCAGCGCGAACAGGCTGCCGAGGCCGAAGCCGAGCGCCTCGCCGGCGCGTTCGAACGCCTCGCGCGCGCGTCCCGGACCGCTGCGCGCCGCCGCCGCGAGATCGGCCATGGTACCGCCGTCGATGTCGGCCGCGGGCGACGCATCGCCGCTCTCGCCGCTCGCATGCCGGAAGATCGCGTAGTTGCCGGCATAGGCCTCGATGCAGCCGTGGCGGCCGCAGCGGCACAGCGCCCCGCCGGGGATGTGGATCATGTGGCCGAACTCGCCGCCCGACGAGCGCGCGCCGGAGAACAGGCTGCCGCGCTGCACCAGCCCCATGCCGATGCCGTTGGACAGGAGGATGGCGACGAAATTGTCGCGGTAGCGCTCGGGCTCGCGCGCCTTCAGCGCCACTGCGATCATGTTGCAGTCGTTCTCGACGGTGACGGGGACCGAGAACTCCGTCTCCAGCGCCTCGGCGAAGGCGACGTTCGAATGCGGCGTGATCGGCGACCACAAAAGGGTGCGCGCGGTCGAATCCGTGATGCCCTGAATGCCGAGCGCCATGCGCAGCACCGGGCCGTGGCCGGGTCCGGCGGTGGCGAGCGCGCGCCGCACCGCGGCCTTCACCGCCTCGACGAGACCGTCCCGCGACAGGGTCAGCGTCGGCGGGCGCGTGCCGTCGCGGGCGATTTCCCTGCCGGCATAGTCGATCAGCGTGGCGGAAAGCGCGTTCAGTGACAGGTCGATGGCGACCACCGTCGCCGCGCCGGGGGCGAGGCCGAGCGCGACCTGCGGCCGGCCGCGCTTCAGGGCGCCGCTTTCGCCGCCGCGGATCTCGGCGAGGATGCCTTCCTCGATCAGGCTGGCCGAGATGGTCGAGATGGTGGAATGGCTCAGCACTGTCGCCGCGGCAATCTCGGTGCGCGAGGGCTGACTGAGACGCCGGACGGCGGCGATCACCATGGCGCGGTTCTGCCTGCGCAGGTCGTCGTGGCGCACGCCCACCGTCATTGCCCGGCTTCTCCTCCCGTCGGCCGCTGTCCCATGCTTTGCCCGGGTGCTTCTGCCCGCCCCGCGCGGGCCATGCAAGCCCGGCCATGCAGGCGGGCGAAGATATTGACACGCGCTTTCGACTGAGTCATTCTTTTTTTCGAAGCTCGAAAAAATAGCTTCGCATCGCAGCAGGGCAAGTCATTCGCGCCCCGCGGGCGCAGGGAGGAACATCATGAAGAAGCTTGCAACCGCCATGCTGGCGGGCGTCGCCATGTCGGCTGCCTTGTCGGTCCCGGCCTTCGCCGAGGGCAAGACGGTCGGCGTTTCCTGGTCCAACTTCCAGGAGGAGCGCTGGAAGACCGACGAGGCGGCGATCAAGGCGGCGCTGGAAGCGGCCGGCAACACCTATATTTCGGCCGATGCGCAATCGTCCGCCGCCAAGCAGCTGACCGACGTCGAGGCGCTGATCAGCCAGGGCGCGGACGCGCTGATCATCCTGGCGCAGGACGCGTCGGCCATCGGCCCGGCGGTCGAGAAGGCTGTCGCCGAGGGCATCCCGGTCGTCGGCTACGACCGGCTGATCGAGAACCCGGACGCGTTCTACCTCACCTTCGACAACAAGGAAGTCGGCCGCCTTCAGGCGCGCGCCGTCTTCGAGGCGCAGCCCGAGGGCAACTACGTCTTCATCAAGGGCAACGGCGCCGACCCGAACGCGGACTTCCTGTTCGCCGGCCAGATGGAGGTGCTGAAGGAGGCGATCGATTCCGGCAAGATCAAGAATGTCGGCGAGGCCTATACCGACGGCTGGCTGCCGGCCAACGCCCAGCGCAACATGGAGCAGTTCCTGACCGCCGCCAACAACGACGTCGACGCGGTCGTCGCCTCGAACGACGGCACGGCCGGCGGCGCCATCGCCGCGCTCGAGGCGCAGGGGCTGGCCGGCTCGGTGCCGGTTTCCGGCCAGGACGGCGACCACGCGGCGCTCAACCGCATCGCGCTCGGCACCCAGACCGTCTCGGTCTGGAAGGACTCGCGCGAGCTCGGCAAGGCGGCGGCGGAGATCGCCAACCAGCTCGCCGACGGCACCGCGATGGAGGACGTCGAGGGCGCGGTGAAGTGGGCCGACGGCCCGAACAAGGTCGAGATGAACGCGATCTTCCTCGCCCCCAACCCGATCACCCGCGACAATCTTAACGTGGTGATCGACGCCGGCTGGGTGTCGAAGGACGTCGTCTGCCAGGGCGTCGCCGCCGGCACGGTCGCGGCCTGCGACTGAGGCGGCGACAGTACGGAAAAGACCGGCGCTGCCCCTCATCCGCCCTTCGGGCACCTTCTCCCCGTGAACGGGGAGAAGGGGAAGCGGCGATGGTTCGGCAGCATATCCTCTCCCCGTTCACGGGGAGAGGATGCGGGCCAAGCAGGTGAGGGGCGGCGCAAACGCTGAACGGCGAAGCGCTGCGGTTTGACGAAAGCGGCGGCGTCCTGCCGGAAGAGGGGCAATCCGGTTCCCACTTTCGGGCGACATGCGCTACGATGGACGATCCGGCCCCGCCGGAAGGGAGGAACGATCATGTCGGACGCAGCACTGCGCGCCCCGGCCGACACCGCGCGCTCGAGCGCGCTCGGCCCGGTCGGCCGCTTTCTGAAGGCCACCGAGCTCGACACGCGCATGCTCGGCATGATCGGCGCGCTGGTCCTGATCTGGATCGTGTTTCACGTCCTGTCGGGGGGCCTGTTCCTGACGCCGCGCAATCTGTGGAACCTCTCGGTCCAGTCGGCGTCGGTGGCGGTGATGGCGGCGGGCATGGTGCTGGTCATCGTCACCCGCAACATCGACCTGTCGGTGGGCTCGATCCTCGGCGTCTGCGGCATGATCATGGGCGTGATCCAGGCGCAGTACCTGCCCTCGCTGCTCGGCTTCGGCCATCCGGCGACATGGGTTCTGGCCGCGCTTGCCGGCCTCGTCGTCGGCGTTTCGATCGGGGCGCTGCACGGCTACGTCATCGCCTATCTGGGCGTGCCGGCCTTCATCGTCACGCTCGGCGGTCTTCTGGTCTGGCGCGGCGCGGCATGGTGGGTGACGAGCGGCCAGACGGTGGCGCCGATGGACGCCACCTTCCGGCTGATGGGCGGCGGCGCCGACGGCGCGATCGGCGCGGGCTGGAGCTGGATCGTCGGCCTCGCCGCCTGCGCGGCGGTGGCGCTGATGCTGGTCAACGCCCGGCGGCAGCGCAAGCGGTTCGCCTTCCCGCTGCGCCCGGTCTGGGCCGAGGTCTTCCTCGGTACGGTCGCCTGCGCGCTGATCCTCGGCGCGGTCTGGGTGGCCAATTCCTATCCGTGGCCGGTCGGCATCGTGCGCCGCTACTATCAGGCGCAGGGGCTGGAGGTTCCGGCGGGCGTGTTCATCGCCCACGGCATCGCCGTGCCGGTGCTGATCGCGCTCGGCGCCGGCATCGCCATGACCTTCGTCGCCACCCGCACCCGCTTCGGCCGCTACGTCTTCGCCATCGGCGGCAATCCGGAGGCGGCGACGCTCGCCGGCATCAACACCCGCTGGGTGACGATGAAGATCTTCATGATCATGGGCGGCCTCGCGGCCATCGGCGCGATGATCTCGACCGCGCGGCTCAACGCCGCCACCAACGCGCAGGGCACGCTCGACGAGCTCTTGGTCATCGCCGCCGCCGTCATCGGTGGCACCTCGCTGTCGGGCGGCGTCGGCACCATCGCCGGGGCGATGCTTGGCGCGGTGCTGATGCAGTCGCTCGCCTCGGGCATGATCCTGCTCGGCGTCGACACGCCGCTCCAGAACATCGTCGTCGGCCTTGCGCTGGTGATCGCCGTGTGGCTCGACACCGTCTATCGCCGCCGGGTGGGCTAGGGAGAAGCGTCATGAGCGAGAGAACGCCCCTCGTGGAGATGAAGAACATCTCGATCTCCTTCGGCGGCATCCATGCCGTGGACGACGCCTCGGTCGACCTTCACGCCGGAGAGGTGGTGGCGCTGCTCGGCCATAACGGCGCGGGCAAGTCGACGCTGATCAAGATCCTGTCCGGGGCCTATCGCCGCGACGCGGGCGAGATTCTCGTCAATGGCGAGGAAGCGAAGATCGACAACCCGCGCGACGCCAAGAAATACGGCATCGAAACCATCTACCAGACGCTGGCGCTGGCCGACAATGTCGACGCCGCCGCCAACCTCTTCCTCGGCCGCGAGCTGCGCACGAGATGGGGCACGCTCGACGACGTGGCGATGGAATCGCAGACGCGCAAGGTGATGGGGCGGCTCAACCCGCGCTTCCAGCGGTTCAAGGAGCCGGTGATCAAGCTGTCGGGCGGCCAGCGCCAGTCGGTGGCCATCGCCCGCGCCATCCACTTCAACGCCCGCATCCTGATCATGGACGAGCCGACGGCGGCGCTCGGACCGCAGGAGACGGCGCAGGTCGGCGAGCTGGTCAGGCAGCTCAAGGACGACGGCATCGGCATCTTCCTGATCAGCCACGACATCCATGACGTGTTCGATCTCGCCGACCGCGTCTGCGTGATGAAGAACGGGCAGGTCGTCGGCACGGCCCGCACCGGGGACGTCACCAAGGACGAGGTGCTGGGCATGATCATCCTCGGCAAATGCCCGCCCGGCGCGACGCCGGGGCCGGGCGCGATGCAGGCGGTGGCCTGAAACCTGAGGCTTGAAAACCGGCCGCCCGCGCTTCTGGCCCGGCAGGGCGGCCAAGAGAAAAGGGAGCCGAAAGGCTCCCTTTTCTTGTTCCGGTTTAGAGCCCGGAAATCCGACTCTTTGCCTTTGCGCAATCCCGGACGGAAAAGTGCTTCACACTTTTCCTGGAATTGCTCTAGCGGCAGCGCGCCTCGTAGATGCGGCCGCGTTCGTCGCGATAGCGGCACCAGCCGGGCCGGTCGGCCGAGCGGCCGATCAGGTAGCCCGCCGTTCCGCCGATCGCCGCGCCGGCAAGGGCGCCGCTGGCGCGGCCAGTGGCCAGACCGCCGATCGCCGCGCCCATGGCGGCGCCGCCGACGGCGGTCTGCTCGGCCGTGGTGCAGCCTGACACCAAACCGCCCAGCATCACGACCGATGCGGCTGCGATCATCAATTTTCTCATCCGTGCCTCCATGACATTCGAAAAGAACCCTTCCCGCCAGAACATGACGGCAAGTTGTGACGCGATCAAGTCCTACCGGCGCGCAACGGTTTCAGTTTCCTTGCCGTCGCGATTCGACGCAACCAGAACTTCTCCCGGCGAATAAGGTTCCACCCATGCCGAAAGTTTGCCGTCCGACGTGACGTCCCAGACGATTTCGGCATCGGTCTCGGTCAGCAGCGGGTCGACCTCGAAGCACTCAGCGAACATGCGCGGCGCGGCGTCCTCGTGGCGGACGGAGATGGCGGGGCGCTCGGCCTCGCAATCCTCTACGGTTTCATAGATCGCCGTGGGCGTCGGCATTTCCCGGCATTCGGCCAGATCGGGCGAGCACCCGACGATCAACAGGAAGGCAGCGATGTGTTCCATGACCGTGATCCTTTCGATCTGTTAACGCATCGTTGCCGCGCCGGGTTCCGCTTCACCATTCGGCAAGCGGTTTCGTGGCAGGCTCGCGGGCGATGTGAAGGAGCGCGCCATGAGCACGGCGGTCAGGCTGGAAGCCTTTCTCGAAATGATGAGCGCCGAGCGCGGCGCGAGCGACAACACGCTCGCCGCCTACCGCCGCGACCTCGAGGATGCCTGCGGTTTCCTCGGCGGCCGGCTGGCCGATGCGGGAACGGACGACATCCGCGCCTTTCTCGACGACGTGGCGCGGCGGGGCTTCACGGCCTCCTCGCAGGCGCGCAAGCTGTCGTCGCTGCGCCAGTTCTTCCGCTTCCTCTATGCGGAAGGGCTGCGTACCGACGATCCGACCGGCACCATCGACGCGCCGCGCAAGGAACGCGCCCTGCCGAAGACCATGCGCGAGGACGCGGTCTCGCGGCTCATCGCCCGCGCGGAGGCCGAAAAGCGCGAGGCGGAGGGCGACCCGGCCGCCCATGTGGCCGCCTGCCGGCTGCTTGCGCTCATCGAGACGCTCTACGCCACGGGGCTGCGCGTCTCGGAGCTGGTCGCGCTGCCGCTGACGGTGGCGCTGCGCGCCGAGCGCTTCTTCATCGTGCGCGGCAAGGGCGGCAAGGAGCGCGTGGTGCCGCTGTCGCACGGGGCAAAGGCCGCACTTGGCGAATGGGTCGCGGTGCGCGCCGCGCAGCCGGGATGGAAGGAGAGTCCCTATCTGTTTCCCGCGTCGTCGGAGAGCGGCCATCTGCCGCGCCAGGTTTTCGCGCGCGAGTTGAAGGCGCTCGCCGGCCGGGCCGGCGTGCCGGCGGCGAAAGTGTCACCGCATGTGCTGCGCCACGCCTTCGCCAGCCATCTGCTGCAGAACGGCGCTGATCTCCGCGCCGTGCAGCAGCTTCTCGGCCATTCCGACATCTCGACGACGCAGATCTATACCCATGTGCTCGAAAACAGGCTCACCGAGACGGTCGCGCGCCATCATCCGCTTGCCGACTAGGCCCGCTATCGTTATGTGAAGCTCAGTTTTTGCTCGCGAAAGGTGCCGCAGGGCCGCCTTTCACCTGATTTGACCCCGCGTTCGGAACCATCACGGCGGATGTTCAACTATCTCGATTTCGAAAAGCCGGTCGCAGACCTCGAAGGCAAGATCCTGGAGCTGAAGAAGCTCCCGGACAATGGCGAGGCCGTCGATGTCGGCGACGAGATCGCCCGGCTGGAGAAGCGCTCGCAGGAGGCGCTACGCGACATCTACCGCCAGTTGACGCCGTGGCAGAAGGTGCAGGTGGCGCGCCACCCCGACAGGCCGCATTGCCTCGATTACGTGCGCGCGCTGTTCAGCGAGTTCACGCCGCTGGCCGGCGACCGCGCCTTCGCCGAGGACGAGGCGCTGGTGGCCGGCTTCGCCCGCTTCCGCGGCGAGCCGGTGGCGCTGCTCGGGCTCGAGAAGGGCAGCGACACGAGCACGCGCCTCAAGCACAATTTCGGCAGCGCCCGGCCGGAGGGCTACCGCAAGGCGGTGCGGGTGATGGAGCTTGCCGACCGCTTCGGCATTCCCGTCGTCAGCCTCGTCGACACGGCCGGCGCCTATCCCGGCATCGGCGCGGAGGAGCGCGGCCAGGCCGAGGCCATCGCCCGCTCGACCGAAGCCTGCCTCGGTTTGAAGGTGCCGAACATCTCCGTCGTCATCGGCGAGGGCGGCTCAGGCGGGGCCATCGCCATCGCCGTCGCCAACCGGGTCTACATGCTGGAGCACTCGATCTATTCTGTGATCTCGCCCGAGGGCGCGGCCTCCATCCTGTGGCGCGACACGACGCGCTCGAAGGATGCGGCGACCTCGATGAAGATCACGGCGCAGGACCTGCTCGAGCTCAGGATCATCGACGCCATCATCGCCGAGCCGCTCGGCGGCGCGCACCGGGGGCGGGAAGCCGTCATCGACGCCACCGGCGAGCAGATCGCGAAAGGCTTCGCCGAGCTGCGCCAGACGCCGACGGATTATCGCGAGCACCGCCGCGAGAAATTCCTCGCCATGGGTCGCGGCCTTTAGCCTTAGCCTTGTCGGCGGACACCGTCCTGCCACAAATTTGCCGCGCGCATCCGTTCAATGGCTCGTGCAATCGATGACTTTCGCGTGAGCGCCGATTGGTAAAGATTGCGGTAAGGGAATTTCAAGGTTAACCCGCCATGGTCGGGTTCAGGGGCAATATCGTTTCGGGGACGGACGGCCCCGGATCCATGATGAAGGCACGATCCGCACGCACATGAAAACGGGTCTCACAAAAACGGGCTTCGCGCGCGCCGGCATTCTCGTCGCGGTAATCGGTCTCGCCGGCGTCCTTGCCGGGTGCACCGAAGCGACCTTGAGCGACGTTTCGTCGGCCAAGGCGAACAAGCAGCTCCCGCAGGAGCTGGTGCAGTCGATGCGCGCCAAGGGCATGACCACGACCTCGCCGATCATGGTCCGCATCTTCAAGGAAGAGAGCAAGCTCGAGGTCTGGAAGCAGAAGGACAACGGCCGCTACGACCTCGCCGCCTCCTACGACATCTGCAAATGGTCGGGCAGGCTGGGGCCGAAATTCACCGAGGGCGACCGGCAGGCTCCCGAAGGCTTCTACATGGTGCGCCCGCACCAGATGAACCCGAAGTCGAGCTATCACCTGTCCTTCAACATGGGCTTCCCCAACGTCTACGACCGCGCCCATGGCCGCACCGGCCAGCACCTGATGGTGCATGGCGCGTGCTCCTCGGCCGGCTGCTACTCGATGACCGACGAGCAGGTCGAGCAGATCTACGCCTTCGCCCGCGACGCCTTCAGGGGCGGGCAGACCGAGTTCCAGATCCAGGCGTTTCCGTTCCGCATGACCGCCGCCAACATGGCGCGCTACAAGGACGACCCGAACTACGCGTTCTGGAAGATGCTGAAGGAAGGCTACGACCACTTCGAGATCACCAAGGTGCCGCCGAAGGTGGACGTGTGCGAGAAGCGCTACGTCTTCAACCGCATACCCGAATCCGGCCGGACCTTCCAGGCCACGGCCGCCTGCCCGGTGACGACCCAGCCGGCCAGCCTCGAGGTCGCCTATCGCAGCTACCAGTCGAGCTATGACAGCGCGTTTTCCGCCGCGCTGGCTGGGCAGGGCAAGGCGTCGACGCCGTCGCCCTCCATCGCCGGCATCAAGGAGGCGAGCCTCGTCGCCGACTGGTCGCGCCGCCGCGCCCGCGGCGAGAAGGTGACGCGCGAGCCGCCGACGCTCGACCGGCCGCAGATCCTTGCCGCCGAGCGGGCCGCGCCCGCCGCCGCGCAGCCGATGCCGGCCACCACCGCGAGCGTGCCGACGCCGTCGCCCGCCGCGCCGGAACCGCAGGCGACAGCCGAGGCCGGGCCGGCGATGCAGGAAGCGGCGCAGGCGACGCCCGAGGCCGCCCCCGCCGCCGCGCCGCAGCCCAGCATGCGCAAGCGCCTCCTCGGCATGTTCGGCGGCTAGCATCCGCGGTGAGCGGCGAGGCGGACGTCTACGATCTCAAGGGGCTCAACTGTCCGCTGCCGGTGCTGCGCGCGCGCAAGCGGCTGGCCGGCATGAAGCCGGGCGGCCTTCTGTGGGTCGAGACCACCGATCCGCTCGCCGTCCTCGACATTCCCGCCTTCTGCACCGAGGACGGCCACAGGCTGGTTTCCAGCGAGGCGACGGCCGGCGGACACCGCTTCCTGATCGAGCGGCACGCGTAGCGAGAGCCGGGCGGCAGCCGCGATGGTTCGCGGCCCGCATCAGGCGCGCCTATCCCTTGAACCCGGCGATCGCCAGCGGGTTGTCCTGAAGCGCGGCGCGGTCGGGGGTGTCGAGCCCCGGTGCGCCCATGAAGGCGGCGAACAGCCGCGGGGCGTAGTCTTCCGGCATGTCGCAGGTGATCAGCACGATGCAGGTTCCGCGCGCGCCCTCCGGCCATGCCGGCAGCTGCGCCGGCGGGTGCAGGAGCTTCTGCACGCCATGGATGACCAGCGGCCGCTCCGGGTCTTCCGCCAGCTCGATGATCCCTTTCATCCGCAGGAGCTTCTCGCCCTGCGTGGCGCGCAACAGGTCGAGGAACGCCTCGACCGCCGCGAACGGCACCGGCTTGTCATGCGTCAGCGAAACCGTGGCGATGCGGCCGTCGTGGCGGTGATGGTGGTCGTCGCCGTGATCGTGATCGCCATGGTCGTGATGATGGTGGGCGTGCTCCGTCTCGCCCAGCCAGCGGCGCACGTCCGCCGTCTTGGTCTCGGGATCGTACAGCCCGCAATTGACCAGCGCCGCGGCGCGCGCGCCTTCCTCGGCGTCGATGAGCGGCGCGGCGGGGTTGAGGCGGCGCAGCCGCTCGCGCAAGCCTGCAAGCTCGCCCGGCGCGGCAAGTCCGGTCTTGGTCAGGACGAGGCGATCCGCGACCGCCACCTGGCGTACGGCCTCCTCATGGGCGTCGAGCGTCGCCGCGCCGTTGACGGCGTCGACGACGCAGACGACGCCGTCGAGCCTGAGCGCCTGCATCAGCACCGGGTGCGCCATCACCGATTGCAGCACAGGCACGGGATCGGCGAGCCCGGTCGTCTCGATGACGATGCGCCCGAGCGGCGCGATGCGGCCGGTCTGCATCCGCTCGATCAGGTCGGCCAGCGTGTCGACCAGCTCGCCGCGCACCGTGCAGCACAGGCACCCGTCGGAGAGCTCTATCACGCCGTCGCTCGCCTTCTCGACCAGCAGATGGTCGATGGAGACCTCGCCGAACTCGTTGATGATGACCGCGGTGTTGACGAGCGCCGGGTCCTTCAGGAGCCGGTTGAGCAGCGTCGTCTTGCCCGCGCCGAGGAAGCCGGTGACGACCGAGACCGCGACGGGCCAGAGGGTCGCCATCGCCTCAGCCGCCCTGCGCCATGGCTTCGGGCGTGTAGTCGGGGCGCGGCGTCGGGGTCGGCACGTCGGCATATTCCGGCACATCCGGCTTCGGCCCGGTCGCGCCGCCGAGCGCGACGGCGACCACCTGCGGCTCGCGCAACGGCTCCCGCGACAGGTGCGGCGAGGTGTAGACCGGCTTTCCTTCCGGCCCGCGCGCCTCGGTGACGGCCTTCCAGTGCTCGGGCGTGCAGATGACGGGCCGCAGGTTGACGGCCGATGCCGGCTCGCTGCCGCTCGGCCGCAACTGGCCGAGATAGGGCGCGTCGTCGCCCGGCAGGCCGAAGCCGCGCGCCAGCATGTTGGCGGCCTTGTCGGCGCGCGCCTCGACCGACGATTCACCCAGCACCACGGCGAGCAGGCTGCGCCCGCCGCGCGTCGCCGTGGCGATCAGGTTGAATCCCGAGGGGCAGGTGTAGCCGGTCTTCATGCCGTCCGCGCCCTGGAAGCGCAGGATGAGGTCGTTGTGGTTCTCCATCAGCGTCTTGCCGGAGATGAGCGCCTCGATGGAATAATAATGCCGGTATTCGGGGAACTCGTTGCGCATCGCCATCGCCAGGATGGCGAGGTCGCGCGCGGTGACCGTCTGCTCGTCGGCGTGCCAGCCATGCGGGTTGAGGAAGTGGCTGCCGCTCATGCCGAGGCGTGCGGCCTCGGCGTTCATGCGCTTGGCGAACTCGGCGCGCGAGCCGGTCAGGCTCTCGGCTACGGCCGTGGCGACGTCGTTGGCGGACTTCACCATCAGGATCTTGATGGCGTTGTCGACGGTCAGCACGGAGCCGGGCTTGTAGCCCATCTTGCTCGGCGGCTCCTTGGCCGCGCGCTCCGAGATGCGCACGGGGGATTGAAGCGTGATCTCACCCGCCTTGATGGCGCGGAACAGCACGAAGGTGGTCATCAGCTTGGTCAGCGAGGCCGGATACCACGGCGCGAAGGCGTCCTCCGCTTCCAGCACCTTGCCGGTGCCGAGGTCGACCAGCACGGCCGGGCCTGCCTCGGCCGGCATGGCCGAGGCCAGCGCGAACGCCAGTCCGGCTGCCGGGAGAATGCGTGCGGAAATCGTCATGCGCATGGTTTCGTCCGTATTCGCCTCTTGCCGCAATCGTGCCGGGGTCTTTATGGTCGGCCACCCTTGCTGCTCATTGCGCAGCTATCTAGCCTATGTGTCGCCAGAATGGCAAAGCCCAAGCCCGCCGGGCGTCGGGCCGAGAATCAAGGAAATCCCGCCATGCCGATCCTGAACCGCGCCGCCGAACTTCACGATGAGGTGACCGGCTGGCGGCGTCACCTCCACGCCATGCCGGAAATCCTCTACGAGGTTCACGAGACGGCGGCCTTCGTCGCGGACAAGCTCAGGGAATTCGGCTGCGACGAGGTGGCGACCGGCATCGGCCGCACCGGCGTCGTCGGCATCATCCGCGGCGCGCTGGGCGAAGGCGCGACGGTGGCCTTGCGCGCCGACATGGACGCGCTGCCGCTCACCGAGATCACTGGCAAGCCATGGGCCTCGAAGACGGCGGGGAAGATGCATGCCTGCGGCCATGACGGCCACACCGCGATGCTGCTGGGCGCGGCGAAGTACCTTGCCGAGACGCGGCAGTTCGCCGGCTCCGTCGCCGTCATCTTCCAGCCGGCCGAAGAGGGCGGCGCCGGCGGCAAGGCGATGGTCGACGAGGGGATGATGGAGCGGTTCGGCATTTCCCGCGTCTTCGGCATGCACAACATGCCCGGCCTGCCGGTCGGCCGGTTCGCCATCCGGCCGGGGCCGATCATGGCCGCGACCGCCGAGTTCACCATCGCGGTCGAGGGCAAGGGCGGCCACGCGGCGATGCCGCACACCACGCTCGACCCGGTCGCGGCGGCGAGCCAGATCGTGCTGGCATTGCAGACCATCGTCTCGCGCACCGTCGATCCCATCGATTCGGCGGTGGTCTCGGTGACCAAGTTCCACGCCGGCGACGCCTTCAACGTCATTCCGCAGACGGCGAAGCTTGCCGGCACGGTGCGGACGCTGCGCGACGAGGTGGCGACGCTCGTCTTCGCCCGCATGAAGGCGATCTGCGACGGCATCGCGTCGGCGACCGGCGTCGGCGTCGATCTCGTCATCAACGTGAACTATCCCGTCACCCGCAACGACCCGCAGGAGGCGGAGTTCGCCGCCGGGATCGCTGGCGAGGTGGCAGGCGCGGCCAATGTCGACCCGGCGGTGCTGCCGGTCATGGGCGGCGAGGATTTCTCCTACATGCTCAATGCGCGGCCGGGCGCCTTCATCTTTGCCGGCAACGGCGAGACGGCCGGGCTGCACAGCCCGGCCTACGACTTCAACGACGAACTGATCCCCTACGGCATCTCCTACTGGGTCAGGCTCGCCGAGACGGCGCTGGCACGCCGCGCATGAAGGTTCAGCAATCGGCCGGCAAGAGCGCGGCCGGGATGTTCTGGTAGCTGACCGGGCGCAGGAAGCGGCGGATCGCCATGGTGCCGACCGAGGTCGCGCCGAAATTGGTCGAGGCGGGGTAAGGGCCGCCATGCACCATGGCGTCGGAGACCTCGACGCCGGTGGGCCAGCCATTGGCCAGCACCCGGCCGGCCTTGCGCTCCAGCACCGGCATCAGCACCCGGCCGAGCGCGGTGTCGCCTTCATCGAGATGAAGCGTCATGGTCAACTGCCCTTCGAAGCTCTCGGCCAGCGCCACCATGTCCTCGGGCCTGCCGACGCGGACGACGACGCCGAGCGGCCCGAACACCTCGTGGCCGAGCGCGCGGTCGGCCATGAAGGCGGCGGCCGTCGTCTCGTAGACGTTTGGCGCGGCAGCGCGGCCTTGCGCCTCCGCCTCGTGGACCGCCTCGACGCCGTCATGGCCGGAAAACAGCGCCTTGCCGCGCCGGAAGGCCTCGGCGATGCCGTCGGTCAGCATGGTCTGCGGCCCGATGGCGGCAAGCGCCTCCCTTGCCGCGGCGACGAAGCGGTCGGCGTCCTCGCCGTCGGTAACGACGACCACGCCCGGATTGGTGCAGAACTGGCCGCAGCCCATGGTCAGCGAGGCCGCCCAGCCCTTGCCGATCTCCCCGGCGCGGGCGGCGAGCGCCTGCGGCAGCAGGAAGACGGGGTTGACACTGCCGAGCTCGCCGAAGAACGGGATCGGCTCGGGCCGCGCGGCGCACAGGTCGAACAGCGCCCGCCCCGCCGCGAGCGAGCCGGTGAAGCCCACGGCCTTGATCGCCGGGTGCTTGACCAGCGCCTCGCCGGCGGCGCGGCCGTCGCTCTGGATCAGCGAGAAGGTGCCGGCGGGCATGCCGGTCTTTTCAATCGCCGCCTTGATCGCCTCGGCGACGATCTCGCCGGTGCCGGGATGGGCGGGATGGCCCTTGACCACGACCGGGCAGCCGGCGGCCAGCGCCGAGGCGGTGTCGCCGCCGGCGGTGGAGAAGGCGAGCGGGAAGTTCGAGGCGCCGAACACCCCGACCGGGCCGACCGGACGCTGGACCAGCCGGATTTCCGGGCGCGGCAGCGGCTTGCGCTCCGGCAGCGCCTCGTCGACGCGCCGGTCGAGATAGTCGCCCGCCAGGATATGCGCGGCGAACAGGCGAATCTGGCCGGTCGTGCGCCCGCGCTCGCCTTCCAGCCGCGCGGCCGGCAGGCCGGTCTCCTGCGTGCCGATCTGCGTGATCGCCGCGCCGCGCGCCTCGATCTCGTCGGCGATGGCGTTCAGGAAGGCGGCGCGCTCGGCGCGGCTCGTGTCGCCGTAGACGGGGAAGGCCCGCGCGGCCGCCTCGGCGGCGGCGGCGACGTGCTCGGCCGTGCCGACGGAAAAGTCGTGCGCTTCGCCCGAGGCCGGTTGCGAGCGGAAGGTTGCGCTACCCGCAACCCATTCGCCTGCGATAAGGTGCTTGCCGTGCGGCGTGAAGGACATGGCTGGATTTCCCGGTCGGTGTAAGAAAGAAGGAACCCGGGCCGGCCGGATCGGCGGCACGGGCTTGCATTGGTGTTTCAATCTTGCATACAGAACGTATGCAAGATTTCAACCCCGCGATCCGCCACCGGCGGCACAACGGGCGATAAAGAAAACGGGAGCGGACATGACGGGCACGACCACATTGACCTTCGAGGCGCTGAAGGAGCTGATCGGGGACATCTACCTCAAGGCGGGCTTTTCCCCGCTTGCCGCCGCCTCACTGGCGGCGACGATCGCGGCCGGCGAGCGCGACGCCTGCAAGTCGCACGGCGTCTATCGCATCGAGGGTTGCCTGCGCACGGTCAAGGCCGGCAAGGTGGTACCGGACGCGGTGCCGGCGGTCGAGGACGACGGTGTGTCCGGCATCATCCGCGTCGACGCGATGAACGGCTTTTCCGGTCCGGCCTTCGAGGCCGGCGCGCCGCTGGTCGCGGCCCGGGCGAAGAAGCTCGGCATTGCCGCGCTGGTCATCAACCGCTGCACGCATTTTTCGGCCCTGTGGCCCGAGATCGAGACGCTGACCGGCATGGGCGTCGCGGCGCTCGCCATGTGCCCGTCCTATGCGACGGTGGCGCCGGCCGGCGGCACGAAGCCGCTGCTAGGCACCAACCCCATCGCCTTCGGCTGGCCGCGTCCGGCCACGACCCCTTACGTGTTCGACTTCGCGACCAGCGTCGCGGCGCGCGGCGAGATCGAGCTCTACCGCCGCGCCGGCAAGACGCTGCCGGAAGGCTGGGCCGTCGATGCCGCCGGCCAGCCGACGACCGATCCGGCCGAGGCGCTGGCCGGCGCGATGCTGCCCTTCGGCGGCCACAAGGGCTCGGCGATCTCGACAATGATCGAGCTTCTGGCCGGCGCGATGATCGGCGACCTGACCAGCACCGAGGCGCTCGACTGGCTCGGCACCACGACGCTCGCGCCGCATCACGGCGAACTGATCCTCGCCTTCAGCCCCGAGCGATTCGCCGCCGGACGGCCGGGCGATCCCTTCGCCAGGGCGGAGGCGCTGTTCGAGGCGGTCGCCGGGCAGGGCGCGCGCCTGCCCTCGCAGCGCCGCTTCACCGCCCGCGCGAAGGCGGAAGCGGAGGGCATCACCCTCACCGCCGACGAGATGGCGCTGATGGAGCGCCTGCGCGACAAGGGGCTGGACGCGGTGTAGCCGCTATAGGCCGGCACGAGCGCCGCGCCGCGAAGCGGCTGGAGCAACGGGCGTCCGTGCGAACGCAATCCCGCTGCTCCAGCCCGGTTCCCCCGGAGCTTCGGCCGAGGGTGGTCTACTCCGAAAGCCCCTCCGGCCGGACCTTCTCCAGCCAGTGGCGATGCAAGGCCTCGACGTCGCCGCTGGTCAGCATCCGCATCGCGGCGGCAAGCTGCTCGTCCGGCCAGTCCCACCATTTCATGTCGAGGAGCAGCCGCACGCGCTCGTCGTCGAACCGCTTGCGGATGGTGCGGGCCGGGTTGCCGCCGACGATGGCGTAGGGCTCGACGTCGCGCGTCACCAGCGCCCGCGTGCCGATCACCGCGCCGTTGCCGATCCTGACGCCGGGCATGATGATGGCCTCGGAGCCGATCCAGACGTCATTGCCGATCACGGTGTCGCCCGCGGGCTCGAACCCGTTGCGCGCCTCGGCGAACGCCGCGACCTCGGACATCCAGTAGAACGGAAAGGTGCTGATCCAGTCGGCGCGATGGCCCTGGTTGCCGGCCATGATGAACGCCGCGCCCGAGCCGATCGAGCAGAAGCTGCCGATGATGAGCCTGTCGGCACCCTCGTCCGGCACGAGGAAGCGGGCGCAATCGTCGAAGCCGTGGCCGTGATAATAGCCCGAATAGTAGCTGTAGCGGCCGACGACGATGTTGGGGTTTGTGACCTGCCGGTCGAGCGTGATGCCCCGGAACGGGCTTTCGAAAAAATTGTCCATAGGAATGCTCTCTGCATGGGGAGCCGATGGAATCGGCCATTGCCGCCTGCGGGGCAGGCGCGCACCAAGGACGCTGGCGGCACGGAGGCCGCTCGCGCTCGGGCTTCTCGCGTCAAAGACGCGGAAGCGCGATGCAGGGGGTACTCGGACAGGACTTCATGGAGCGCATCTTACGCATTCGGCGGCGTTGGGCCAAGGGCGAACGGACGCCGTTCCGCTTCGCGAGGGGCGCAGAAAAGCCGATGGCGGAAACCGGCTTCACGCCCGGCTCCCGCCATCTCTGTTTCTATCCCGCGATCTGGCCGCAGCGGGCGGCCTTCTACGTCAGGCCGCGTATTTCTGCACCGCGCCGGTGCGGGCGGTCCATGCCGCGTACCAGGCGTCGAACAGCTTGAGCTGGGCCTCGGCATAGCCGCGCTGGCTCGGCGACAGCGCGTCGTCGGCGTTGAAGTGCAGCTCGTATTCGGCGTCGCCCTTCAGCACCATCAGGTACTTGTAGTAGAGGACGAGGTCCGGGCCTTCGTCGTAGGACGACAGCACGTTCAGCGCCTCGGACAGCTCGCCCGCGAGCAGGCGGGCCTCGGCGTCGCCCTCGGCAGCCGCGCGCGACAGGGCGCACAGGTGCAGGATTTCCTTCGGCAGGACGTTGCCGATGCCGGTGATGGCGCCGACCGCGCCGCAATTGACGAAGCCGTGGACGACGGTGGTGTCGACGCCGACCATCAGCAGCACGTCGTCCTGGCTGGTCATGTGCTCGGCCGCGTAGGTCAGCGCGTCGGCGCCGCCGAACTCCTTGAAGCCGACGAGGTTCCTGTGGTCGGCGCGCAGCGCGAAGAACAGGTCAGCCTTGGTCTCGTAGCCGTAATAGGGGCTGTTGTAGATCACGGCCGGAAGCTGGGGCGCGGCCGAAAGGATGGCCTTGAAGTGGTTGCGCTGGGCGGCGACCGACTGGCCGCGCGACAGGAGGCGCGGGATGACCATCAGGCCCTGCGCGCCGACCTTCTGGGCATGGGCGGCATGGGCGGCGGCCGAGGCGGTGTTGACCGCGCCGGTACCGACGATGACCGGGACGCCCGCCTTGACCAGGCGCTCGACGCCTTCCATGCGCTGCGCGTCGGTCAGGAGGGGCCAGTCGCCCATCGAGCCGCAATAGACGACGCCCGACATGCCGGCGGCGATCAGTTCCTTGCCCTTGCGCACCAGCGCGTCGAAATCGGGGCTGCGGTCGGCCTTGCACGGCGTCATCAGCGCCGGGATGCAGCCGTAGAAAATGTCGAGCTTCATGCGATCCTCCTTCAAACGACCTGCCTGCCGCCAGTGCTGCGCATCGGTTGCGATGCCTGCTGGCCTTCCCGTGACGGCGCGGCCCTCAAGCCTGCGCTCCCATCCGGAATGGTCTTACAGTACCACTTGTATTTTATTTGTCGACAAGAAAACGCGTATATTGTCGAAAAAATGAAAAGCCATGCCTTTTCAATGTATTGTCCTGTGGTGATCCACGCAGGAACCAGCAGGGAAAGCCGTGCATGCCGGCCGAGGAGGCGATGGGTGGCCGGCGGGGGCGAGGGGGCCGCGGCCTCGCCCGCGCCGGAAATCAGATGTCGATCTGGGCGTTGACGCCGGCATCGGCGGTGATCGAGGCCTGGATGTGGCGGACGATCTGCGTCGCATGCAGGCCAGCCAGCCGGTCGGCCTCGGCGACGTCACGGGCGATGACGGCGGCGATCATCTCCTCGTGCTCGTCGGCATATTGCGGCGGCAGCACGTCCTGGAACGAGGAATAATAGAGCCGCAGGATGCGCCGCCCCTCGTCGAGCAACTGGCGGAACAGCTCGGTGTAGTAGCGGTTGCGGCCGGCGCGGGCGATCTCGAGGTGGAAATCGCGGTTGGTGGCGATCATGGCCAGCGCGTCGCGCGCCCCGACCGCGTCGGTGAACGCGCCCTGCGCGGCGCGGATGCGGGCGATGTCCTCGCTTTGGTGGTTCGCCGCCGCCAGCCGCGTGGTGACGCGGTACATCAGCGTCAGCGCGTCGAAGAAATGCGGCAGGTTGAGGAAATCGATGTTGGAGACGATGGTGGCGCGGTTGGGCAGGGTGGTGATCAGCCCCTCGGCCGCCAGCCGCACCAGCGCCTCGCGGATCGGCGTGCGCGACAGGGAGAAGCGCTCGGCGAGCTGCAGCTCGTCGATCGGGCTGCCGGGCTCCAGCTTCAGCTCGACGATTTCGTTGCGCAGTTTCTCGTAGACATGGCTGACGCCCGAGCCGCGGCGGTGGCCGCCCGCACCCCCGTCCTCGTCCTTGCCCTTGTCGCCGTCGCGCTTCTTCGCTTGCCTCGCCATTCACGGCTCCCGCATCGTTCGTGACCTGAAACACCCTGCCGCCGGAGGCGGAAGCCACCATTCTTAAACGCCCGCGCGAGGGCATGAAAGAGCGGGCCGCCGCTTATATCGTCTCGATATTTTGTTTGTCGACAGAGCGAATGCAACCTATAAGGAAAGCATCATTCGCATAAAGGGTTGGAGCGTCATGAAGATCGGCGTGATCGGGGCGGGCGTCGTCGGCGTATCGGCCGCGCTGGCGCTCGCCAAGCGCGGCCACGAGGTCACGGTTTTCGACCGCGAGGGGGTGGCGGCCGGGGCCTCGCGCGGCAATGCCGGCGCCTTCGCCTTCGCCGAGGTCATTCCGCTGGCGACGCCGGGCGTCATGCGCAAGGCGCCGTTCTGGCTGTTCGATCCGAACGGGCCGCTGACCATCCCGCCGGCCTACATGCTGCGCATCGCGCCGTGGCTGTTCTCGTTCTGGCAGGCGAGCCTGCCCGGCCGCTACCGCGCGGCGGTCGCGGCCCAGAGCGCGCTGATGGCGCATTCGGCCGCGGCGCTGGAACGGCTCGTCGCCGCGCACGGACTTCAGGACATGCTGCGCCGCGAGGGCCAGCTCCAGCTCTACGAGGGCGAGAAGGAGTTCAGCCGCAGCCTGCGCGAGTGGGAGGAGCGGCGCGGGGCGGGCGTCGATTTCACGCTGCTGGAAAGCCGGGGCGCGATCGCCGAGATCCAGCCCGGCGTCGCCGAACGCTTCACCCATGGCGGCTTCACGCCCGGCTGGATCAACGTCACCGATCCGGCCCTGTGGGTGGAGAAGCTGGCCGAGGAATTCACGCGGTCGGGCGGGCGCATCGAGCGCGCCGACATCCGCGCCATCGCCGCTTCGCCCAGCGAGGCGCGCATCACCGGGCGCGAGGGCGACTGGCGTTTCGAGCGCGTCGTCCTCGCGGCCGGGGCGTTCTCCGGGCGGCTCTCGCGCCAGCTCGGCCTGCGCCTGCCGCTGGAGACCGAGCGCGGCTACAACACGACGCTGCCCGCGGGCGCATTCGACCTGCGCACCCATGTCACCTTCTCCGGCCACGGCTTCGTCGTCAGCCGTGTTGGCGAGGGCATCCGCGTCGGCGGCGGGGTCGAGCTCGGCGGGCTTCATCTTCCGCCGCGCATGGGCCGCGCCGAGGCGCTGCTCACCAAGGCGGCCGCCTTCCTGCCGGGCCTGAAGACGCAAGGCGGAACGCAGTGGATGGGGTTCCGCCCGTCGATGCCCGACAGCCTGCCGGTGATCTCGGCCGCGCCGCACAACCCGGCCGTGGTGCTCGCCTTCGGGCACGGGCATCTCGGGCTCACCCAGTCGGCCGGCACGGCCGAGCTGGTCGCCGACATCGTCGAGAACCGGCCGCCGGCCATCGACATTACCCCCTACCGCGCAGCGCGTTTCTGAAAGAGCGTTCGAGATGGCAAACCATACCTTCCAGTGCATCGACGGCCACACCTGCGGCAACCCGGTGCGGCTCGTCGCCGGCGGCGGCCCGCGCCTGGACGGCGCGACCATGACCGAGCGGCGCGCGCACTTCCTCGCCGAATATGACTGGATCCGCACCGGCCTGATGTTCGAGCCACGCGGCCACGACATGATGTCCGGCTCGATCCTCTACCCGCCGACGCGGCCCGACTGCGACGTCGCCGTGCTGTTCATCGAGACGTCCGGCTGCCTGCCGATGTGCGGCCACGGCACCATCGGCACCGTGACCATGGCGATCGAGAACGGGCTGGTGACGCCCAAGGAGCCCGGCAGGCTCAGGCTCGACACGCCGGCCGGCCTCGTCGTCGCCGAATACCGGCAGGAAGGCCGCTTCGTCGAGGAGGTGAGGCTGACCAACGTCCCCGCCTTCCTGCATTCGGAAGGGCTGACGGCCGAGGTCGAGGGGCTGGGCGAGATCACGGTCGACGTCGCCTATGGCGGCAATTTCTACGCCATCGTCGAGCCGCAGCCGAATTTCCGCGACATGGCCGACTTCAGCGCCGGCGAGCTGGTCGGATGGAGCCCGAAGCTGCGCGCCGCGCTCAACGCGAAGTACGAGTTCGTCCACCCCGAGAACCCGGCGATCCGGGGCCTGAGCCACATATTGTGGACCGGCGCGCCGAAGCACCCGGAGGCGACCGCCCGCAACGCCGTGTTCTACGGCGAGAAGGCTATCGACCGCTCGCCCTGCGGCACCGGCACCTCGGCGCGCATGGCCCACTGGGCGGCGAAGGGCCGGCTGAAGGTCGGCGACGCGTTCATCCACGAAAGCATCATCGGCAGCCTGTTCAGGGGCTGGGTCGAGGCGGCCGTCAAGGTCGGCGACCGCGACGCCATCATCCCCTCCATCGGCGGCTGGGCGCGCCAGACCGGCTTCAACACCATCTTCATCGACGACCGCGACCCCTACGCCCACGGCTTCACCGTGCTATGATCGCGCCGGCTTGAGGCAACGCCCGGGCCAAGGGAGGAAAAGCCGATGTTCCGGTGGGGCATCCTGTCGACGGCGACGATCGCGCGCGCGCATCTGATCCCGGCGATCCAGCAATCCGAGAACGGCACGGTCCATGCCATCGCCAGCCGCGACGGCGAGAAGGCGAGGGCGCTCGCCGCCCGCGCCGGCGCGCCGCTCGCCTTCGACTCCTACGACGCGCTGCTGGCCTCGCCGGAGATCGACGGCGTCTACATCCCGCTGCCGACCTCGCAGCACGCCGAATGGGCGGTGCGCGCGGCCGATGCGGGCAAGCACGTGCTGGTGGAAAAGCCGCTGGCGCTGGATGCCGCCGAGATCGCCGCGGTGATCGAGGCGCGCGAGCGCAACCGGGTGCTGATCAGCGAAGCCTTCATGGTGGTCCATCATCCGCAGTGGCACAAGGTGCGCGAGCTCATCGCGGCCGGCGCCATCGGCCGGCTGCGCCATGTGCAGGGCGCGTTCTCCTACCACAATGTCGACCCCGCCAACATGCGCAACGTGCCGGCGCTCGGCGGCGGCGCGCTGCCCGACATCGGCGTCTATCCCGTGGTGACGACGCGGTTCGCCACGGGCAGGGAGCCGCTGGAGGTTGAGGCGCGCATCGAGCGCGACCGCGTTTTCGGCACCGACATCTATTCCACCGTGCGGGCCGCGTTCGACGGCTTCGACCTTACCTTCTACGTCTCGACGCAGATGGCGCTTCGCCAGTCCATGGTCTTCCACGGCGAGGACGGCTTCATCGAGGTTGCCGCGCCGTTCAACGCGGTGACCTATGGAGACCCGGTCGTGACGCTGCACGAGCGCACGCACACCGGCGCGACCTCGTTCCGCTTCCCGGCCGCGAAGCAATATGTGCTCCAGGTCGAAGCGTTCGTGCGCGCCGCGCGCGGCGACAGGGCGGCGCGGGTGTTCACGCTGGAGGATTCGGTGCTCAACCAGCGGGTGATCGACGCGATCTTCCGCGCGGGCGAGACCGGCGGCCGGGAGACGGTCTGAGCCTTTCCCCATATCGCCGGCCGCGACCATATCGGCACTGGAATTGCCGCCGGCTCTGGCGCATTCTGGCCATGGAACCGATGGAGGAGCGGAACCGGGATGGCTGAGCCTGTCAGGGTCGAGGGACGTTACGACTACATCATCGTCGGGGCGGGAACGGCGGGCTGCGTGCTCGCCAACCGGCTGACGCGCAACCCGGCGACGCGCGTGCTGCTGCTTGAGGCCGGCGGGTCGGACAATTATCACTGGGTGCATATCCCGGTCGGCTATCTCTACTGCATCGGTAACCCGCGCACCGACTGGATGATGAAGACGGCCGAGGAGCCGGGCCTCAACGGCCGCTCGCTGGTCTATCCGCGCGGCAAGGTGCTGGGCGGCTGCACCTCGGTCAACGGCATGATCTACATGCGCGGCCAGGCGGCCGACTATGACGGCTGGCGCCAGATGGGCAATGCCGGCTGGGGTTGGGACGACGTCCTGCCCTATTTCCTCAAATCCGAGGACCATCACGGCGGCAAGACCGCGCTGCACGGCGCGGGCGGCGAGTGGAAGGTGGCGAAGCAGCGTCTCAAATGGGATATCCTGCTCGCCGTGCAGGAGGGAGCGAAGGAATTCGGCATCATGCCGCGCGCCGACTTCAACGACGGCGACAATGAAGGCTCCGGCTTCTTCGAGGTCAACCAGAAGGGCGGCATCCGCTGGAACACGGCCAAGGGCTTCCTCAAGCCGGCGCTGAAGCGGCCGAACCTACGGCTCGTCACCCGCGCGCTGAGCGAAAGCCTCATCCTCGAAGGCAAGCGCGTCGTCGGCGTGCGCTACCGGCAGGGCGGAGCGCTGCACGAGGCGCGGGCGGACGCCGAGGTGCTTCTGTGCGCCGGCGCGATCAACTCGCCGAAGCTGATGGAGCTCAGCGGCATCGGCCGGCCCGAGGTGGTGAAGGAGCTGGGCATCGAGGTCGCGCATGAGAGCGATGGCGTCGGCGAAAACCTTCAGGACCATCTCCAGATCCGCACCGTCTATCAGGTCACCGGGGCGAAGACGCTCAACACCATGGTCCACAGCCTCCATGGCAAGGCCGGCATCGCGCTCCAGTACGCGCTGATGCAGAAGGGGCCGATGTCGATGGCGCCTTCCCAGTTCGGCATGTTCACGAAATCCGATCCGGCCAAGGCGACGCCGGACCTCGAATACCACGTCCAGCCGCTGTCGACCGACCGGCTGGGTGACCCGCTGCACCGCTTTCCGGCGATCACGGTCTCGGTGTGCAATCTGCGTCCCGACAGCGTCGGCTCGACCCATGCGACGACGCCCGCGCCGGAGATGCAACCCGACATCAGGCTGAACTACCTTTCGGCGCAGAGCGACCGCGACGTGGCGGTCAAGGCGGTCAAGCAGGCGCGTCAGATCATGACCGCGAAGGCGCTTTCCCCCTACCGGCCCGTCGAGATCCTGCCCGGGCCGGAGCATGAGGGGGACGAGGCGCTGGTCGCCAAGGTCGGCGACATCGCCACCACCATCTTCCACCCCGTCGGCACCTGCCGCATGGGGGTGGACGAGCGCGCCGTGGTCGATCCCGAGCTGAGGGTGAAGGGGCTTGCGGGCCTGAGGGTCGTCGACGCCTCGATCATGCCGAAGATCGTCTCCGGCAACACGGCCTCGCCCGTGGTGATGATCGCGGAAAAGGCGGCCGACATGATCATGCGCGGAAGCTAGAACGGCGCGTCAGGCCAGCGCGCGCAGCGCCGGCTCCAGTTGCTCCGCCTCGCCCTCGATGCGCACCGTCTTCAGCCGCGCAGTCTCGCCGGCGACGATGGCGATCCGGCTTGCCGGCACACCGAGTTCCTTGGCGAGCAGCTTGATAAGCGCCTTGTTGGCCTTGCCGTCCTCCGGCACGGCGCGCACGCGCGCCTTCATATGGCTGCGGCCGTCGGCGGCCGTCTCGACGCCTTCTAGACCGTCGCGCGCGGATTTCGGCGTCAGCCGCACGAAGAGGTCGAAGCCTTCGCTGTGCCGCCGGTAGAAGCCGTATTCCGTCAAAGGATGGCGGGGGCGACGGTGGTGATCAGGAACTGGCGGATGAAGAAGATGATGAGCAGCAGGATGATCGGCGAGATGTCGATGCCGCCGAGATCGGGCAGGATGCGGCGGATCGGCCGCAGCGCCGGCTCGGTGATCCGGAACAGGAAATTGCCGATGGTGCTGACGATCTGGTTGCGCGGGTTGACGACGTTGAACGCGTAGAGCCACGAGAAGACCGCGGATGCGATGATGATCCACCAGTAGAGATCGAGCGCGAGCACGACGGTCTGGATAAGCGCGAGCATGCATGTCTCCCTTTGCGTCGGCGAGATGTAGCCACTGGCGCGCGCGGCGGCAAGACCAAATCAGGCTCGCCGCCACGCGCCGGGAAGGACGTCGCCTGCTGCCCGCGCCCGCGTCAGGCGCGTTCCAGCGCCACCGCGATGCCCTGGCCGACGCCGATGCACATCGTCGCCAGCGCCAGCTTTCCGCCGCGCTCGCGCAGCTCCAGCGCCGCGGTGCCGGCGATGCGCGCGCCCGACATGCCGAGCGGATGGCCGAGCGCGATGGCGCCGCCGTTCGGGTTCACATGGGCGGCGTCCTCGGCGATGCCGAGCTGGCGCAGCACGGCGATGCCCTGGGCGGCGAAGGCCTCGTTGAGCTCGACGACGTCGAAATCGGCCGGCGTGACGCCGAGCCGCGCGGCGAGCTTCTGCGTCGCCGGGGCCGGGCCGATGCCCATGATGCGCGGCGCGACGCCGGCGACCGCGCCGCCGAGGAAGCGGGCGATGGGGGTCAGGCCGTATTTCTTCACCGCCGCCTCCGAGGCGACGATCAGCGCCGCCGCGCCGTCATTGACGCCCGAGGCGTTGCCGGCCGTCACCGTGCCGCCTTCCTTGCGGAAGGGGGTGGGGAGCCTGGCCAGCTGATCGACGGTCGTACCGGCGCGCGGGTGCTCGTCGGTGTCGACCACGACCGGGTCGCCCTTGCGCTGCGGAATGGTGACGGCGACGATCTCCCTGGCCAGCCGGCCGTTCGCCTGCGCGGCGACCGCCTTTTCTTGGCTGCGCACGGCGAACGCGTCCTGGTCGGCCCGGCTGACGCCGAACTCGGCGGCGACGTTCTCGCCGGTCTCGGGCATGGAATCGATGCCGTACTGCTTCTTCATCAGCGGGTTGACGAAACGCCAGCCGATGGTGGTGTCGTAGATCTCGGCGTTGCGCGAGAAGGCGGTGTCGGCCTTGGGCATGACGAAGGGCGCGCGGCTCATCGATTCGACGCCGCCGGCGATCAGGAGGTCGGCCTCGCCCGCCTTGATGGCGCGGGCGCAGATGGTCAGCGCGTCCATGCCCGAGCCGCACAGCCGGTTGACGGTCGCGCCCGGCACGGCCTCGGGCAGGCCGGCAAGCAGCAGCGCCATGCGCGCGACGTTGCGGTTGTCCTCGCCGGCCTGGTTGGCGCAGCCATAGATCACGTCGTCGACCGCCTCCCAGTCGATGCCCGGATTGCGCTCCATCAGCGCCTTCAGCGGCACGGCGCCGAGGTCGTCGGCGCGGACGGAGGAAAGCGCGCCGCCGAAACGGCCGATCGGGGTGCGCACGTAATCGCAGATGAAGGCTTCGCTCATGTCATGGCTCCGGAACGTTGAGATCGGCGACCGCGCCGTCGAGCGCCAGCCCGGCGCCGGTTGCGGCCTGCAATTCGTCGAGGGACATCGAGGGCGTCCTCCCGCCCGGCCTCGATACCGGGCAAGCCTTATGACGCGGGAGGGTTTGCGGCAATGGCGATTGTGCGATATGCAGCATTTGTTCGTATATCGCACAAATTCTGGTATCCGGCTGAAGCCGGCGGGAACGGGGAGATCGGAGCGGATGACCATTGCCGAGCGCGACATCATGCACGGCCTCGCCAAGGGACTGGCGGTGATCGAGACGTTCAGCGCCGAGCGGCCACGCCAGACGATCTCGGACGTCTCGGCCGCGTCGGGGCTCGACCGCGCCAGCGCCCGGCGCTGCCTGCTGACGCTCGCCCATCGCGGCTATGCCGATCATGACGGCAAGTTCTTCACGCTGACGCCGCGCGTGCTGCGGCTCGGCACCGCCTGCCTCGCCGCCATGCCGCTGCCGTATCTCGTGCAGCCGCTTCTCGACCGGCTTTCCGACGCGCTGGGCGAGAGCTCCTCCGTGTCCGTGCTGGACGGGGACGAGATCGTCTATGTCGCGCGCGCCGCGCAGCGCAAGGTGATGTCGATCACGCTGATGGCCGGCTCGCGCCTGCCGGCCTACTGCACCTCGATGGGCCGCGTGCTGCTCGCCGCGCTGCCGCCGGACGAGGCCCGGACCCTGCTTGCCTCCTCGCCGCGCCCGGCGCGCACCGCGCTGACGCTGACCGGGGTCGACGCGATCATGGCCGAGCTCGCGCGGGTGCGGGACGAGGGCTACGCGCTCAACGACCAGGAGGTGGAAACCGGCCTGCGCGCGATCGCCATTCCGGTGCTCGACGCGCGCGGCGCGGTAGTCGCTGCCATGAATGTCGGCGTCGCCGCGACGCATGGCGAGGCGCAGAACCTCGTGCGCCTCTACCTGCCGGGCATGCGCGCGGTGCAGGCCGAGCTGCGCGGCCTGCTGCGCTGAGCGGCCACCGGCAGCGGACAAGAAAGCGGCCGCTGCCCTCCCAGACAGCGGCCGCGGGCCCCCCTCTGCCGGATTACGGGAGGCGGTGTCCTCTAGACCTTCCGGTTCTGGCGGTTCTCGATCAGGTCCTCCACGACGCCGGGGTCGGCCAGCGTCGAGGTGTCGCCGAGCGCGCCGAAATCGTCCTCGGCGATCTTGCGCAGGATGCGGCGCATGATCTTGCCCGAGCGCGTCTTGGGCAGGCCGGGCGCGAACTGGATCTTGTCGGGCGAGGCGATCGGGCCGATCTCCTTGCGCACATGCGCGACCAGCTCCTTACGCAGCGCGTCCGTGCCTTCCTCGCCCGCCATCAGGGTGACGTAGCAATAGATGCCCTGTCCCTTGAGGTCGTGCGGGTAGCCGACCACGGCGGCCTCGGAGACCTTCTCGTGCGCGACCAGCGCCGACTCCACCTCGGCCGTGCCCATGCGGTGGCCGGAGACGTTGATGACGTCGTCGACGCGGCCGGTGATCCAGTAATAGCCATCCTCGTCGCGGCGGCAGCCGTCGCCGGTGAAGTACTTGCCCGGATAGGTCGAGAAATAGGTCTGGATGAAGCGCTCGTGGTCGCCGTAAACCGTGCGCATCATGCCGGGCCACGGCCGGGCGATGCACAAATTGCCCGACCCCGCGCCCTCGACGAGGTTGCCCTCGTTGTCGACGATCTCGGGCACCACGCCGAAGAAGGGCAGGGTGGCCGAGCCCGGCTTCAGGTCCCACACGCCGGCGAGCGGGGTGATGAGGATGCCGCCGTTCTCCGTCTGCCACCAGGTATCGACGATCGGGCAGCGTGCGTCGCCCACCGTGTTGAAATACCACTCCCAGGCTTCCGGGTTGATCGGCTCGCCGACCGAGCCCAGGATGCGCAGCGAGGCGCGCGACGTCTTCTTCACCCACTCGTCGCCCGCGCCCATCAGCGCGCGGATCGCCGTCGGCGCGGTGTAGAAGATCGAGACATTGTGCTTGTCGATGACCTCCCAGAAGCGCGACGGCGAGGGATAGTTCGGCACGCCCTCGAACATCAGCGTCGTCGCGCCGTTGGCGAGCGGGCCGTAGAGGATGTAGCTGTGGCCGGTGACCCAGCCGACATCGGCCGTGCACCAGTAGGTCTCGCCCTCGCGGTAGTCGAAGACGTACTGGTGCGTCAGCGAGACGTGAACGAGGTAGCCGCCGGTCGTGTGCAGCACGCCCTTGGGCTTGCCGGTCGAGCCGGAGGTGTAGAGGATGAACAGCGGGTCCTCCGCGTTCATCGGCTCGGCCGGGCAGTCGGCCGGCACGGACGCCGTCTCCTCCTCCATCCAGAAGTCGCGGCCGGGCGCCCAGCCGACCTTGCCGCCGGTGCGGCGCACGACCAGCACCTTGCGCACCATCACGTGCTGGCGCGCGGCGATGTCGATGGCCTTGTCGGTGTTCTCCTTGAGCGGCACCGGGCGTCCGCCGCGCAGGCCCTCGTCGGCGGTGATGATGACTGTCGATTCGGCGTCGACGATGCGGCCGCCGAGCGAATCCGGCGAGAAGCCGCCGAACACGACCGAGTGGATCGCGCCGATGCGGGTGCAGGCCAGCATGGCGTAGGCCGCCTCGGGGATCATCGGCATGTAGATGGTGACGCGGTCGCCCTTGGCGACGCCGTGCTTCTTCAGGACGTTGGCGTAGCGGCAGACATGCCCGTGCAGCTCGCGATAGGTGATGTGCTTGTCCTGGGAGGGGTCGTCCCCCTCCCAGATGATGGCGACCTGGTCGCCGCGCGTGTCGAGATGGCGGTCGATGCAGTTGTAGGAGACGTTGATCTGGCCGTCCTCGAACCACTTGATCGACACGTCGCCGTCGAAGGAGGCGTTCATCACCTTGGTGTAGGGCTTGGACCAGTCAAGCCGGCGTCCATGCTCGCCCCAGAAACCGTCGGGGTCGGAAACGCTGCGCGCGTACCATGCGCGGTAGGTCTCGGGATCGATCTGCGTATCCGAACGCCAGCTTTCCTGAACACGATGAACACGACTGTCTGACATATTTCCTCCTCCGCAGCGTCCCCGCAGGCGAGCGGTCATGCGGTCATATTGCGAGGTATTCGTTCCTCAGTTGCGGGTTGTCGAGCAGGTCCTTCGCCGTGCCGGTGAAGACGATCTGCCCCGTATCCATGATGACCGCCCGATCCGAAAGACGCAATGCCGCGACGGCATTCTGTTCGACGATTATCGTGGTTATGCCGCGTTCCTTGATCGAGAAGACGATGCGCTCGATCTCCTGCACGATGACCGGGGCAAGCCCTTCATAGGGCTCGTCGAGGAGCAGGAGCTTGATGTCGCGCGCCAGCGCCCGGGCGACGGCCAGCATCTGCTGCTCGCCGCCCGACAGCGTCGTGCCTTCCTGCTTGCGGCGTTCGGCGAGGCGCGGGAAATGCTCGTAGATCTCCTCGAGCCCCATGCCGTGGCCCGGCGCGACCTGGGCGAGGACGAGGTTCTCCTCGACCGTCATGCCCTGGATGATGCGCCGGTCCTCCGGAACGAGCTGGATGCCGGCGCGCGAGGCCTGCCACGCCTTCTGGCCGTGGAGGGCCTCGCCTTCGAGCCAGATCTCGCCGCCGCGCAGCTCCGGGTTGTCCATGCGGGCGATGGTGCGCAGGGTCGAGGTCTTGCCCGCCCCGTTCCTGCCCAGCAAGGCGAGGATCTCGCCCTTGCGCACGTCGAGGCTGACGCCCTGGACGATGTAGCTCTCGCCGTAATAGGAATGGATGTTGCGGACGGCGAAGAACTCCTTCGCCGGGTCGGCGGCGAGCGCCATCGAGGCCGCTTCGCGTCTTTCCGTGACTACGCTCATTCCACGCTCCCACCGAGATAGGCTTCCTGCACGCGCGGGTCCTCCTTGATTTCCTGCGGAAGTCCGCTGGCGATGATGCGCCCCTGAGCCAGAACCGAGATCTTGTCGGCAAGCGAGAACACGACATGCATGTCGTGCTCGATGATGACCTTGGTCATGCCGCGGCTCTTGATCTTCTTGAGCAGCTCGATCGTGGTGTTGGTGTCGTGACGGCTCATGCCGGCGGTCGGCTCGTCGAGCAGCAGCAGGCGCGGCTTCTGGATCAGGCACATGGCCAGCTCCAGCCGCCGCTTGTCGCCGCGCGACAGCGAGCCGGCATGGCCTTCGCGAAGGCCGATCAGCCCGACGTCCTCGAGCATGTGCTCGGCCTCCTCGCGGATGACCTTCTCGTTGTCGAGCGAGCGGAACATGTTGATCTTGAACGCGCCGTCGCGGCTGGCGAAGGCGGGCGCCATCACGTTCTGCAGCACCGACAGGTCGGCGAAGATCTCCGGCGTCTGGAACACGCGCGAGATGCCGAGCTGGTTGATCTCGTGCGGCGCCTTGCCGGTCAGCACCGTGCCGTCGAAGATGACCGCGCCGCTGGTCGGCGGAATGCGGCCGATGATGACGTTGAGCAGCGTCGACTTGCCGGCGCCGTTCGGGCCGATGATGGCGTGCGTCTTTCCCTGCTCGACCTGGAGGTCGACATCGGAAAGGGCGCGCAGGCCGCCGAAGTTCTTCTGCACGTCGGCGACATGGAGAACGACGTTTTCCCTGGTTTGCATGTGCATGAAACGTCCCCCTATTCCGCGCCCTGGGCGCTGAGCTGGCGATTGGCCTTGGCGCCGTTGCGCGGCCGCCGCAGCCAGGCACCGATGCGCCGCGCGCCCTCCATGATGCCGCCGGGCAGGAACACCACGATCAGCACGAAGACGAGGCCGAGCGACAGGTGCCAGCCCTCGCCGACGAATTTCGAGCTGATGGTGACGGCGACTTCCCGGACGCCGTCCGGCAGGAAGCTGTAGAAGCTGTTGAGCACGTTGGCGTTGAACGACGAGAAGATGTTCTCGAAGTACTTGATGATCCACGCGCCGATCACCGGGCCGACAAGCGTGCCGACGCCGCCGAGGATGGTCATCAGCACCACCTCGCCCGAGGCCGTCCAGCGCATGCGCTCCGCGCCCGCCAGCGGGTCGGTGACGACCAGCAGCGCGCCGGCGAGGCCCGCCAGCATGCCGGAGATGACGAAGGCGCTGAGCGTGTAGGGCCTCGTGTTGAAGCCGGTGTAGTTCATGCGGTTCTGGTTCGACTTGATGCCCTTGAGCATCAGGCCGAAGGGAGAGTTGGTGATCCGCATGGCCAGCAGGAAGGTGGCGAGCAGGAAGAAGGCGGAGAAATAGAAGCCGTTCCAGCCCGAAAGCGACATGCCGAACAGGCTCGGCACGGGCATGCCCGCGGGCGCGTCGGAGAACATGCGGTCGAGGACGCGCGGATCGTTCAAGGCCATGCGCAGGCCCGTCTCGCCGTTGGTGATCGGGGTGAACACCGAATAGGCGAGGTTGTAGCACATCTGCGCGAAGGCCAGCGTCAGGATCGAGAAGTAGATGCCCGAGCGCCGCAGCGAGACGTAGCCGATGGCCAGCGCGAACACGCCCGAGACGACGAGCGCGAAGAGCAGCGCGGGAACGGCGTTGAGGCTGAGCAGCTTGAACGACCACATCGCGGCATAGGAGCCGACGCCGAAGAAGGCGGCGTGACCGAAGGAGAGATAGCCGGTGAGGCCGAACAGGATGTTGAAGCCGATGGCGAAGATCCCGAAGATCATGAAGCGCTGCAACAGGTCTGGATAGGCCGCCCCGAACGGGGTGGCCAGGATCGGAAGCAGCAGCACGACCGCCGAGAAGCCGAGGAAGAGAGTCAGGTCCTTGCGTGACATGAAGTCGGTCATTTACGCCTCCATCACGCCGCGGCGGCCCATCAGTCCGCGAGGACGCACGAGCAGGATGACGACGGCGACGAGGTAGATGATGATCTGGTCGATGCCGGGGAAGATGGCCTTCACCTGCGTCATCGACGCGAAGGATTGCAGGATGCCCAAGAGGAAGCCCGCGGCGACCGCGCCCGGCAACGAGCCCATGCCGCCGACGACGACCACGACGAAGGATATCACCAGGAAGTCCATGCCGAGCGTGTAGTTCGGCGGCAGGAGCGGCGTGTACATGACGCCGGCCATGCCGGCGACGATGGCGGCGATGCCGAACATGATGGTGAAGCGGCGGTCGATGTCGATGCCGAGGAGCCCGACCGTTTCACGGTCGGCCATGCCGGCGCGCACCACCATGCCGAAGGTGGTGAAGCGCAGGAAGGCGAACACCGCGCCGATGATGGCGACCGAGAACAGGAAATAGATGAGGCGCCACAGGGGATAGGTGATGACGCCGGCCCGCATGCCGAGCCAGGCGCCGATGTCGGCGGCGCCGCGCAGGTCGGTTGGCATGGGCTGGGGATGCGGATTGGGGCCGAAGGTCGCCTTGACGAGCTCGCCGATGACGATGGCGAGGCCGAAGGTGACGAGGATCTGCTCCGCATGCGGCCGCTTGTAGAAGAACTTGATGATCCCGCGCTCCATCGCCACGCCGACGATCAGCATGACGGGAACGGCGAGCAGCAGCGACAGCGGCACCGAATAGTTGACGAGGACCGCGCCGAAATCGCCGAACCAGGCTTGCACCAGCGGCTCGCGCACCTCCAGCGGCTGTCCCCACGGCGAGAGCTTCTCGGGGTCGATGGTGACGGTCTGGAGCGTCAGCAGCTGGCGGAAGGCCACGGCGCAGAAGGCGCCGAGCATGAACAGGGCGCCATGGGCGAAGTTGACGACCCCGAGCGTGCCGAAAACGATGGTCAGGCCGAGCGCGATCAGCGCATAGGCGCTGCCCTTGTCGAGGCCGTTCAGGAATTGCAGGAAAATGACTTCAAACATGGCCGGCCTCCTGGGCCGTCTTCAACATGTTGCGCGAAGCCCGCCCCGCTGCGCGAAGGCGGCGGGGCGGACGTTTCGGGCAGACAGCCTCAATTACACTGCGGGACCGGCTCTGCCGGGCCGAGCTCGCCGCCGAAGATGGACGGGTCGTAGGTCGTCACCTCGCGCGGGACTTCCTGAACCACGTCGAGCACGTCGAACTGGCTGGTCGGGTTCTCGTTGCCGCGCACGACCAGCACCGACTTCATGCACTGGTGGTCCTCGGCGCGGTAGAGCGTCGCGCCGTTGCCCATGCCGTCGAACTCGAAGCCCTCGAGCGCCTTGATGACTTCCGGCGGATAGAAGGTGCCGGCCCGCTCGACCGCGTCGGCATAGAGCAGCGCCTGGACATAGGCCGTGTGCGCGGCCTGCGAGGGCGGCTGGCCGTAGGCGGCGCCGAACGACTTGGTGAAGGCCTGCGAGCCCTCGTCCTGCAGGTTCCAGTGCCAGTTCGAGGTGCCGAAGATGCCCTTGATGTTCTCGCCGGCGCCCTTGGCCATCAGCTCGGAGAACAGCGGCACGACGATCTCGAACTGCTTGCCGTTGGCCTGGCGGTCGCGCATGCCGAACTGCACGGCCTGGGTCAGCGAGTTGACCATGTCGTTGCCGTAGTGGTTCAGGATCAGCACGTCGGCGCCGGAATTGAGGACGGGCGTGAGGAACTGCGAGTAGTCGCCGGCGCCGAGCGGCGTGCGGACGGCGGCGACGGTCTCCCAGCCCAGGGCCTCGGTCGCGGCCTTGATCGATTCTTCCTGCGTCCAGCCCCAGGTGTAGTCGGCGGTCAGGTGGTAGGCGCGACGGTCGCTGCCGTAGGCCTCGCCGATGACCGGCGCGATCGCGATGCCCGACTGGTAGGCGTTGAAGAAGTGACGGAAGCCGTAGCGGCGCTTGTCCTTGCCGGTGGTGTCGTTGGAATGGGTCAGGCCGGCCATGAAGATGATGCCCATCTCCTGGCAGAGCGACTGCACGGCGATGGCCTCGCCGGAGGACGAACCGCCGGTGATCATGATGGCGTCGTCGCGCTCGATCATGCGCGTCGCGCCGGCGCGCGCCACGTCGGAAAGCGTCTGGCTGTCGGAACTGACGAACTGCACCTTCTTGCCGAGGATGCCGTTGCCCTTGAGCGCCGAGGGCTTGAGGACGTTCATCAGTCCGCCGTCGCCCTCGCCGTTCAGGTGCTTGATGGCAAGCTCGTAGGCCTTGAGCTCGTCGGCGCCTTCTTCCGCATAGGTGCCGGTGAGCGGCAGGTTGAGGCCGAACGTCACCGTGCTGCCGGTCGGGTTGTTGCAGAATTCCTGAGCCCAGGCCCCCTTGCTGAATATGGTCGGGGTGGCGAGCGCGACAACGCCGGCGCCGGCTCCTCTGAGCACACCTCTTCTGCTGATCTTGAACTTCGTCATATCTTCTCCTCCACGCGACACGCCCTCCCGGCGGTGCGTGAAAGAGATTGTCACAAATTGTTTTATTCACAACAATCAATTGACCACATGGGATTTTTTTGTCAATTTATCGAAATATGTAAAGTCTGTTTTGTCAATTATTTACACATCGGCTCCTTGCCATGGCGATCCGGACACCCATCGGCGCGCGCATCAGGCGCAAGCGAAAGGCGATCGGTCTCACCCAGACCGCGCTGGCCAACGCGCTCGGCATTTCGGCGAGCTATCTCAACCTGATCGAGAACAACAAGCGCGCCATCGGCGGGGCGCTGCTCCTGCGCATCGGCGAGCGGCTCGACATCGATCTGGCGCATCTGTCGGGCGAGAACGAGCTGCGCACCATCGGCACCATCGGCGAACTGATGGTCGATCCGGTGATGCGGGGGATCGAGATGGAGGCCGAATCGATCCGCGACCTCGCCACGCGCTTCCCCGAGGCGGCGGCGGCGCTGACCCGGCTCTACCGGGCCTATTCCGACGCCTCGGCCAACATCGAGACGCTGCGCCACCGGCTGCGCTCCGACCCGTACCTGTCGCAGTTGCTGCACGAGACGCTGAACCGCGTCGCCGGCATCAAGTCGGGCGCGGAGATTCTCGCCACCATCCCGGACCTGACCAGCGCCCAGCGCGACCGCTTCGTCTCGACGATCAATTCCGAGATCAACGACCTCGTGCCGACGATCCGCAACCTCGTCGACTATTTCGACCAGACGACGACCGACGAGCGGCTGATCTCGCCGATGAACGAGGTCGACGACGCCATCATCGACCACAACAACCACTTCCCCGTGCTGGAGGAGCTGGCCGAGGCGCTCGCCGCGGAGCTGCCGGCGCGGCGGCCGGTGCAGGAGGAGGCGCTCGCCGCGCTCCTGTCGCGCCGGTTCGGCATCGGCTTCCGGCTGATTTCGGGCGCGGAGCCGAACCCGGCGGACGCGGCGGCGGGCAACGTCCTCGCGATCCCCGATGTCACGCCCCCGTCGACGCGCATCTTCGCCATGCTGCGCACCTATGCGATGCGCGCGGCGAGCCCGGTCATCGAGGAGGTCGTCGCCTCGTTCGCGCTCACCTCGGGCGAGGCCCGGCGCCTCGCCTTCCGCAGCCTGTCCTCCTATGTCGCCGGCGCGATGATGATGCCGTACGAGACGATCCTGTCGCTGGCCGAGGAGCGCCGCTACGACATCGAGCTGATCGGCAACCTCGTCGGGGCCAGCTTCGAGCAGGTGGCGCACCGGCTGGTGACGCTCAGGCGGACCGGCAGGGAGGGCGTTCCCTTCGGCTTCCTGCGCGCGGACCGCGCCGGCCGCATGACCAAGCGCTTTCCGCTGCCGGGGCTGACCCTGCCGGCGTCCGGGCATGGCTGCCTCCTGTGGCCGATCTACGGCGCCTTTTCCGAGCGCGGCGTGGTGCGGCAGGTGTCGATCTTTCCCGGCGGGGCGCGCTTCCTGCAGGTGGCGAAGCAGGTGGTCAAGCATTCCAACGGCTTCAACCGCCTGCCGCCGACATTCGCCGTCATGCTGTCCTGCGACATGCTTCATGCCGACCGCATCGTCTATGGCCGGGACATGACCGCCGGCGAAACCGCGGTCGAGACCGGGCCGTCCTGCATGCTGTGCCCGCGCATGAGCTGCATCCATCGCCACGAGGTGCCGACCGGGTTCGACCGCGGCGACGGGATCGTCTATGGCGGGGCGGCCGTCACTCCTGCCGCGGGAATGTGACGACGAAGCGCGCGCCGCCGCCGGCCGGCGTTTCCTGCCGCACGCGCGCGCCGTGGCGCTCGGCGATCTGGCGCACCAGCGCAAGGCCCAGCCCCCAACCGCCGGCTTCCTCGCTGCGGCCCGACGGGCGATAGAACGGCTCGAACACGCGTTCGCGCTCGGCCTCGGGGACGCCCGGCCCGTGGTCGCGAACGCTGAGCTCGACCCGGCCTCCCTCGCGGCGGACCTCGACCTCGACCGGCGGCGCGCCGTGGCGCAGCGCATTCTGGATCAGGTTGCGCGCGAGGCGCGCCAGCAGGCGGGCATTGCCGGTGACGGGCGCGGCCTCGCCCGTGACCTCGATGCCGTGGCGCGCGCCTTCCTCGGCGACGAGCGCGAGGAGATCGACCGGCTCTTTCTCGCCGATGTCGCCGACATGGTCGAGCCGGCTGGCCAGCAGGATATCCTCGACGAGCTCGTCGAGCTCGGCAAGGTTGCGGACGATCTCGGCGCGGCGCGCCTCGCTCGCTTCGGCCTCATAGAGGTCGATCGCCATCCGCAGCCGGGCGAGCGGGGAGCGCAGCTCATGGCTGGCATTTGCCAGCAGCGCCCGGTGCGAGGCGAGGAGGCCCTCGACCCGGCCGGCCGCCCGGTTGAAGCTTTTCGCAACGGCCGCCACCTCGTCGCCGCCCTCGACGGGAACGCGCAGCGCAAGGTCGCCGCCGCCCCATGCCTCGACGCCGTGGCGCAGCCGCTCCAGCCGGCGGGTCAGGTGGCGCACGACCGGCCAGGCGACGAGGCCGGTGACGCCGGCGATCAGCGCGAGCCACGCAAGCGGGTTGGGGCGCGACGGGCCGAACGGGGTTTTCGTGAAGCGGGCGACGGCGGTGCGGCCGCCATCCAGCCGCACCGCCATCAGCTTGCCGTCGCCGCCGCGCCGGCGCTCGCCCCTGTCGCCCGGCGCGGGAAACGGGACCGGCGCGCCCGCGCCGGCGATCAGGCCGCCGCCGGCGTCGTAGAGCGCGATGTCGGCGTCGAGCGCGGCCGCCAGCCGTTCGACCACGATGCGGGTTTCGCCAGGCGGGGCGTCCGCCGGCAGCATGGCGGCGACGAAGGCGTCGCGCCGCGCGCCCCAGCCGCGGTCCTCCTCGTCATGCGACAGGCGCAGGAAGGCGGCGCTGGCCAGCGCCACCACGACGAGGCTGGCGATGAGGGTGAGATACACCTTGAGGAACAGGCTGTTGCGCAGGCGCATGGATCCTATCTTTCCTCGTCCTGCCGCCGGGCGAAGACGTAGCCCGCGCCGCGCACGGTGACGATGCGGCGCGGGTGCTTCGGGTCGTCCTCGATCGCGGCGCGGATGCGCGAGACATGGACGTCGATGGAGCGGTCGAAGGCGTCGAAGGCCTCGCCCCTGACCATGTCCATCAACTGCTCGCGCGACAGGATTCGCCCGGCATTCTCGGCCAGCGCGACCAGAAGGTCGAACTGGTGGCCGGTGATGTCGCAGTCGCGCCCGTCGATGCGGGCGAGGCGCGAGGCGGGGTCGATCTCCAGACGGCCGAAGCGCAGGACGCGCTCGGCCCCGGCGGCCGGCCCGCCGCGCCGGCGCAGGACGGCGCGCAGCCGCGCCAGAAGCTCGCGCGGGCTGAAGGGTTTCGGCAGATAGTCGTCCGCCCCGAGCTCGAGGCCGACGATGCGGTCCGTCTCCTCGCCCTTGGCGGTGAGCATCAGCACCGGCACGTCGCTGAAGGCGCGGATGCGCCGGCAGGTCTCGAAGCCGTCAATGTCCGGCAGCATGATGTCGAGGATCACCGCGTCGGGCTCGCGCCGCCTGATCTCGTCGAGCCCGGCGAGCGCGCTCGCCGCCTGGCGCACGGCAAAGCCGTTGCCGGACAGATAGTCGGACAGCATGGCGGAAAGCCTCGTGTCGTCGTCGACGATCAGGATCTCTTCCGCCATGCCGCTCATGCTCCGCCGCGATTCAGCCGCGCGACCTTACCACCGGCCCGGGCCCTTGCGCTCGGCCAAATGCTTGGCGATTTCGGCGCGCTGCTCCGGGGTCAGCACCTCGGCCGCGTCGAGCATCGCCGCTGTCACCTTCTTCGACGCCTCGTCGATGGCGGCGATGCGCTCGGCGCGCAGCGTCTCGGCAGCGGCGCGGTCGATGGTCGGGGCCGCCATCAGCTGCATCACGGTCTCGCGGGTGTCGCGGAACTCGCGCATCACGGGCCGGAGCTCGGCGCGGGTGTCGTCGATGATCGCCCAGATGCGATCCTCCTGCTCGGCGGTGGCGTCGACGGCGTCGAGCGCGCGGGAGAGGCCGCGGCCGGCGAAATGGCCGCCATGCTTCATGCCCGCTTCCATGACGTGGCGGCCCATGGCCTCGCCGCCGCCCATCGCACCGGCCGCGCCGATGCCCGCCAGCGCGACGACGGCGACGCCGCCGGCGATCAGCCACCGGCTGCGGCTCTTGTTGCCCTTTTCGGGGGTGGCGGGGTTCGCTCCGTGGTTTTCCTGTTCCATGATCCGGTTCCTTGAATGCTGCGGCCCGATTGCCGCGATGGAGCCAGACTAGGCGGCGACTGTTTCGCCCGTTCGCCGCGAATGTGAAGAAACGTAAAGTCGGAGCCGGATTTCGTTTCTCTGTCGCGAGCGGACCGGAAACCGCTAGAGTGGCCGATGCCGCATTGAATCGGGGAGGGAACGAGGAATGAAGATACGCGCCGCCGTGCTGGAGGAGATCGGCCGTGCCGGCCCCTATGCGCAGACGAGGCCGCTCAGCGTCGGCGAGATCGACCTTGCGCCGCCGCAGGCAAGCGAGGTGCTCGTCAGGATCGCGGCTGCCGGGCTCTGCCACTCCGACCTTTCGGTCATCAACGGCGACCGGCCGCGGCCAGTGCCGATGGTGCTCGGCCACGAAGGCGCGGGCGTCGTCGAGGAGGTGGGCGAGGGCGTCGACGACCTCGTCCCCGGCGATCACGTCATCTTCGTCTTCGTGCCGTCCTGCGGCCATTGCGGGCCCTGCCAGTCCGGCCGCCCGGCGCTGTGCGAGCCGGGCGCGGCCGCGAACGGCAGGGGCGAGCTCCTGTCGGGCGGGGTGCGGCTGTCGCGTGACGGCGAGCGCGTCAGCCACATGATCGGCGTGTCGAGCTTCGCCACCCATGCGGTGATGTCGCGCCGCAGCCTGGTCAGGATCGACCGCGAGACGCCGCTGACCATCGCCGCCCTCATGGGCTGCGCGGTGCTGACGGGCGCGGGCGCGGTGTTCAACATGGGCGCGGTCGAGCCGGGCGGGCGCACGGCCGTCGTCGGCCTCGGCGGCGTCGGCCTCGCCGCCGTGCTCGGCGCGGCCGCGGTCGGGGCGGAAACCATCGTCGCGGTCGACACGCTCGATGCGAAGCTCGATCTGGCGCGCGACCTCGGGGCGACGCACGCCTTCAACGCCACCGATCCGGACCTGACGGCCAAGGTCAAGGAGGCGACGTCCGGCGGCGTCGACGCCGCGCTCGAATTCGCCGGCTCGGCGCGGGCGCTGGAGGGCGCGTTCGCGATGACCCGACGCGGCGGCACGACGATCTCGGCCGGGCTGACCAACCCGAAGGCCGTGCTCAACATCTCGCCGCTGACGCTGGTGGCCGAGGAGCGGACGCTGCGCGGCAGCTATCTCGGCTCCGGCGTTCCCTCGCGCGACATTCCCCGCTTCCTCGGCCTGCACCGGCGCGGCAAGCTGCCGGTCGAGAAGCTGATGACGCATCGCATCGCGCTCGACGACGTCAACGAGGGCTTCGACCGCCTGCATGCCGGCGAGGCGATCCGGCAGGTGATCGAGTTCGACGCATAGGCGCTCGGCGGGTGGGCGAGTTTGAATAATCTTTGCATACACCCTGTATTTCAAGATTGATCCGCCGGGGCCGATATGGGATGCTGTGACCGTTGCCGCATCGGTGATCGGGCGACGAGGAACGGCCCGCCGTTCGCTCTGCGCCTGTCCTGCGGCGTCCCGTCGAAGTCGCGAAGGAAGCCATGGCCGGTTTTGAAGCACGCAGCGTTCTCGAAGGGTCGGCCTCCGGCCCGGTCGTCGCCTCGGCGGAGGCGCTGAGCTTCTGGGGCGGGGTGGACCCGGCGACCGGCCGCGTGATCGACGTCCACCATCCCCTGCACGGGACATGCCTGACCGGCGCGATCCTGATGATGCCGACCAGCCGCGGCTCCTGCACCGGCTCGGGCGTGCTGCTCGACCTGATCCTCGGCGACCGCGCGCCGGCCGCGCTCGTCTTCCGCGAGGCGGAGGACGTGCTGACGCTGGGCGCGCTGATCGCGGCCGAGATGTTCGGCAGGCCGCTGCCGGTGCTGCGGCTGGGTAGCGACGCCTTCGCGGCGCTGTCGCGCGCGCGCTCCGCGCGGATCGGCCCCGACGCCATCGAGGCGGACGGCCTCACGATCCCCGTCTCGCATCCGGCGCCCGGCGCGCTGGCGCTTGACCCATCCGATCTGGCGATGCTCGACGGCGCCGAGGGCGTGGCGGCGGCGCAGGCGATGCGCATCGTCCGCGCCATGGCCCTCCAGCAGGGCGCGCCGCGCCTGATCGACGTGGTGCAGGGCCATATCGACGGCTGCATCTATGCGAGCCCCGCCAACCTGACCTTCGCCGAGAAGATGGCTGACATGGGCGCGAAGGTGCGGGTGCCGACCACCATGAACGCCATCTCAGTCGACCACGCCAACTGGCGGGCGCAGGGCGTCGCGCCCGGCTTCGGCGACCCGGCGGCGCGGCTGGCCGACGCCTATGTGCGCATGGGGTGCAGGCCGACCTTCACCTGCGCGCCCTATCTGCTCGACAGCGCCCCACATGCCGGCGAGGCCATCGCCTGGGCCGAGTCCAACGCCGTGGTCTTCGCCAATTCCGTGCTCGGCGCGCGCACCGCCAAGCACCCGGACTTCCTCGACCTGTGCATCGCGCTGACCGGCCGCGCGCCGCTGTCCGGCGTCTATCTCGACGAGAACCGCAAGGCGGCCCGCATCCTCGACTTCGAGCTGCCGGAGAGGGTGGACGACGCCTTCTGGCCGCTGGTCGGCTACATGGCGGGCATGGCCTCGCCCGACCGCATCCCGCTCATCGCCGGGCTCGCCGCCGCCGCGCCGTCGCGCGACGACCTGAAGGCGCTGTGCGCGGCCTTCGGCACGACCTCGGCCGCGCCGATGCTGCATGTCGAGGGCGTGACACCGGAGGCCATGGATGGGGCCGAAGGCGCGGCGGCCGTGAACGCCGACAGGATCGCCATCACCGCCGCCGACATGGCCGCGGCATGGGACATGCTGAACGATGGCCCCGAGGAGGTCGAGCTCGTCGCCATCGGCAGCCCGCACGCCTCGCTGGACGAATGCCGCGCCTTCGCCGACGCGCTGGCCGGCCGCCGCCGGCACGACGGCGTCGCGGCCATCGTCACCGCCGGGCACGCCATCATCAGCGCCGCGCGGGCCGAGGGAACGCTGGCGCGGCTGGAGGCGAGCGGCGTCCAGGTCCTGCCCGATCTGTGCTGGTGCTCGATCCCCGAGCCGGTGTTTCCCGTCAACACCCGCGCGGTGATGACCAATTCCGGCAAATACGCCCATTACGGGCCGGGCCTTTCGGGCCGCCCCGTGCGGCTGGGCAGCCTCGCCGACTGCACCGTCGCAACCCTGACCGGGCGCGCGCCGGTGCGCCGCCCGCATTGGCTATCATGAGGACAAGATGCGAAGCGTAAAGACCATCCATGTGATTTCCGCCCATGCCGAGGGCGAGGTCGGCGACGTCATCGTCGGCGGGGTGACGCCGCCGCCGGGAGAGACGCTGTGGGAGCAGACCAACTGGCTGATGCAGGACAAGGTGCTGCGCAACTTCGTCCTGAACGAGCCGCGCGGCGGCGTCTTCCGCCACGTCAATTTCCTCGTGCCGCCGAAGCACCCCGAGGCCGACGCCGGCTTCCTCATCCTCGAGCCGGAATACAACCCGCCGATGTCGGGCTCGAACTCGATCTGCGTCGCCACCGTGCTGCTCGATTCCGGGATCGTGCCGATGAAGGAGCCGGAAACGCGGCTGACGCTGGAAGCGCCGGGCGGGCTGGTCCGGGTGCGCGCCGAATGCCGCGACGGCAAGGCCGAGCGCATCTTCGTCGAGAACCTGCCGAGCTTCGCCGCCGAGCTCGACGCCACGCTGGAGGTCGAGGGCCTCGGCACGCTCGCCATCGACACCGCCTATGGCGGCGACAGCTTCGTCATCGTCGACGCCGAGGCGTTGGGATTGAAGCTCGGCGCCGACGAGGCGCACGACATCGCCCGGCTCGGCGTGCGCATCACTGCTGCGGCGAACGCGCAGAAGCGCTTCCATCACCCGGAGAACCCGGACTGGACGCATTTCTCGTTCTGCATGTTCGCCGGCAAGGTCGAGCGCGAGGGCAACCGGTTGCGCGCCGGCTCGGCGGTCACGGTCCAGCCGGGCAAGATCGACCGATCGCCCACCGGCACCGCGCTCTCGGCGCGCATGGCCGTTCTGCATGCGCGGGGTCAGATGGGCCTCGACGACACGCTGACCACGGTCTCGGTGATCGGCTCGACCTTCCGTGGCCGCATCGCCGGGACAACCAGCGTCGGCACCATTCCGGCCATCGTGCCGGAGATCTCGGGTCGCGCCTGGATCACCGGCATCCACCAGCACATGCTCGACCCGTCCGACCCGTGGCCGGAAGGCTACCGCGTCAGCGATACGTGGGGCGTCAGGTAGAAGAGGGCGCTTCCTGCTGCGCCCGTCTGGAGCGGACCAGCGACAGCAGCCCGCTGCGGATATGGTCGAGATGCTCGCGCAGCATCTCGGTCGCCTCGGCGAACTTCCCTTCCTCGCAGAGTCTGAGGATGGTCGAATGCTCGGCCACCGCCCGCTCGCGGTCGCCCTCGATGTTGATGAGCTGGATGCGGGTGTGGATGTCGCACTCGGTCAGCAGATTCTGCACCGTGCTGGCGATGCGCGGGCTGTCGGCATGCTGGTAGAGCATCATGTGGAACTGCTTGTTCAGGTCGTTCCACTCGGCGATGTCGTCATTGTCGAGCGCGTCGCGATACATGTTCTGGATGACCCAGAGCCTGGCGAAGGTCTCTTCGGAGATATGCGGGGCCGAGCGCGCCAGCAGATAGGGCTCGAGCAGCATGCGCATGTTGAACAGCTCCTCGACCTCGTCGAAGGTCAGCTCGGCGACGATCGCGCCGCGATGCGGCAGGACCTTGATCAGCCCTTCCTTCTCGAGGATCAGCAGCGCCTCGCGCACCGGGATGCGGCTCATGCCGAACTCGCGGGCGAGGATGTCCTGCTTCAGTTGCAGGCCGGGCGGATAGGTCTCGTTGAGGATGCGCTTGCGGATTTCCTCGGCGGCGGCAGACGCCATGGTCTTGTGCTTCATGTTCTTGCCGACGAGGATCGCATCCTGTTTCATCTGTCGTTCAATCTCGTGTTCGTCGGATGACGCGGCATTTGGCGAGGGTATTCCACGATCCTGCGCCGCCGGCAACGACGAGGCCACCGGCGATTTGCCGCGCCCCCGCGCGGGCGGGAATCGCCGACGGAGCTGAATGCGCCCGCGCGCCGCGTTTGTCGAGGCCGCGCGCAGGGATCATGCGTCGATCCTCTTCAGCAGGGCTTCGACCTCGGCGACGAGGTCCGCCGGCACGGCGACGCCCTCGTGCCGGGTGCGGGCGCGCGCGGCGTGGCGGCGCGCGGAGGGAAGGCGCAGGCCAGGCTGCCCGCCCGCCTCGGTGAAGAAGGCTTCCGCCTCGCTCTTCCAGCCGTCCGCGGGCGCGAGGCGTTCCGGGTCGATGGCGATGAAGAGCTCGCCGCCCGGCGGCGGGCCGCCGTCGTGGATGTCCATCTGCGCCACGCGGCTGCTGGTCGCCTCGCCGATCAGCGGCCCGGCGATCAGCTCGACCATCATCGACAGGGCCGATCCCTTGTGCCCGCCGAAGGGCAAGAGCGCGCCGGCGAGCGCCGCGGCCGGGTCGGTCGTCGGCGCGCCGTCGGGGCCGAGCGCCCAGCCTTCCGGCAGGCGCTCGCCGGCGAGGCGCTTCAGCTCGACCTCGCCGCGCGCGGCGGCGCTGGTGGCGAAGTCGAAGATGAAGGGGGTGCTGTCGGGGCGGGGCCAGCCGAAGGCGATGGGGTTGGTGCCCATCAGCCGCCGCGTGCCGCCATGCGGCGCGACGCTCGACTGGCCGACGACGAAGGCCCATGCGACGAGGCCGGCGTCGGTGAGCGGCTCAAGGTCGGCCCAGAGCGCGGAAAAATGGTGGCAGCGCGTCAGCGCCATGGCGGCGATGCCGTTGGCGCGGGCCGCCTCGACCAGAGCCGGCCGGCCGGCCTCGGCGGCGGCGGGCGCGAAGCCGCCATCGCCGTCGACGCGGATGATGCCGGGAGCGACCGTCTCGACCCGCGGGGCGGCGTCGGGCCCGACCCGGCCGCTACGCAGGGCGGCGACATAGCCCGGCAGGCGATAGAGCCCGTGCGAGCGGCAGGCGTCGGCCTCGGCAGCGATGACGATGCGGGCGATCGGTTCCGTCTGGAGCGCGCTCAGGCCATGCCGTTCGAGAACGCGGCGCGTCAGGCTGCCGATCTCGTCGAGGGTCATGACGATTTCGCTCACGGCGACGTCCTTGCAAGGCGTTGGTAGGCAGGCATGGCTGCGGGGCGGGCCAAGGCGCGCGCGCCCCGCGTCGTATCGGTGTTTGCGGCAATCGGCGGCGTTGCGCCGCGCCGCTTGCCGGGATGTGCGGGAACCCGTTCCCGCACATCGTCTCCGGGGTAGGGGCGAAGCCCTTCCTAGAGCTCGGCGCCGATCTTGCGCAGCTCGGCGATGACCGGGGCCTTGGGCAGCCAGATCTTGTCGAAGGCCTCGATGCTGGCCTCCTTGTCTTCCTGCGGGACCTCGTGCATGGCGATGCCGGTCTCGCGGAACTTCTCGATCAGGCCCGGCTCCTCGCTGGCGAGGCTGTCGATCTGCTCGTCGAGCACGGTCTTGACCGAGGCCGAGATCAGCTCCTTGTCGGCGTCCGGCATCCCGGCCCAGACGCGGCCGGAGGCGATGGCAGCGGCCGGCATGAACAGCGCGTTCATCTGCAGGATCGACTTCGCCACCTTGTCGAAGCGCTGGTTCCACGAGAACTCGATGTCGGCCTCCAGCCCGTCGACCTGGCCGTTCGACATGGCGTCGAACACCTGCGGGGTGGGGATCGGCGTCGGCGCGGCGCCGAGGTTCTGGTAGAAGTCGCGATAGACCGGGGTCGGGTTGATGCGCAGCTTCATGCCGTTCAGGCCGGCGACGGAATCGATCGGCTTGGCCGAGAACACGGCGCGCATGCCGGTGATGAGCCAGCCGAGGCCGACGGTGCCGGTCTCGGCCGGCAGCACGTTGAGAAGTTCCAGCACCTGCGGCGTGCGCACGAACTTGGCCACCGCCTCGGTCGAGTTGACGAGGTAGGGCGCGTTGATCGCCGCGATGTGGTCGACGCGCGAGCCGAGCTCGGCGGCTTGGATGATGCCCATGTCGAGCGCGCCCGACTGGAGCTGCTGCATCATCGCCGGCTCGTTGCCGAGCTGGCCGGAATGGAACACGGTCATGGTCAGGCGGCCGTCGGTCTGCTCCTTGAGCACGTCGGCGAGGCGCAGCGCCGCGTCGTTCCAGGAATGGCCGACCGGGGTGATCAGGCCGAGGCGCAGCTCGCGCGCTTGGGCACGGGAAACGGCCGGCATGGCGAGCGGCAGGAGCGCGCCGGCGGCGCCGGCGGCAAGGAAGTGGCGGCGGGAAAGCTTTGTCATTCTCGGTTCTCCTCTTGAAGGTTGGGGTTATTTAATCAGCGCCAGCGACAGGCTCGGGAAGATCGAGAGCAGCACGAGCAGGACGCAGGTGATGAGGAAGAAGGGCATCGTCACCAGGAACATCTTGCCGGGCTTGGCTCCGGTGACGGCGGCGGCGATGAAGAAGCACAGGCCCACCGGCGGCGACAGCAGCCCCAGCACGAGGTTGATGACCACGACGACGCCGAAATGGTGCGGGTCGATGCCGTAGATGTCGGTGGCGATGGGCAGCAGGATCGGCACCGCCATGATGAGGCCGGGGATGCCGTCGATGACCGTGCCGATGACCAGCAGGATCAGGTTGACGAGCAGCATGAACTCGACTGGCGTGGTCGCCACGGTCTGGATCCAGACGGCGACCTCCTGCGGCACGCGGCCGAAGATCAGGATCCACGACAGGACGCCGGCGGCGACGACGAGGAACAGCACGATGGCCGAATAGAGCCCGGCGCGCATCATGATGTCGGGGATCTGCGAGAAGGAGAGCTGCTTCGTCCAGTAGCGGCCGATCAGCAGCGCGATGACCGCGCCGACGGCCGCGGCCTCGGTGGCGCTGGCCAGCCCGCTGAAGATCGAGCCGATGATGACGATCGGGATCGACAGCGTCGGCAGCGCGCCCCAGATCGTGGCGACGCGCTGGCGCAGCGTCTGCTTCTCGCTCTTGGGGTACTGGTGGATGTAGCCGAGCACGGCGATGACGCAGCAGAACAGCGCGGTGAGCACGAGGCCGGGCAGGATGCCGGCGAGCAGCATGTCGCCGACAGCGAGCTGGGCCAGCACGCTGTAGACCACGAACATCACCGAGGGCGGCATGATCGAGCCGAGCATGCCGCCATAGGCGGTGAGGCCGGCGGCGAAGTTCTTGTCGTAGCCCTTGCGCTCCATCTCCGGCACCATGATCTGCGACATGATCGCGACCTGGGCCGTCGCCGAGCCGAGGATCGACGAGACGAACATGTTGGCGATGGTGTTGACGTAGGCGAGGCCGCCGCGCAGCGAGCCGATGAACGACATCGCCATGTCGACGATGCGCTTGGTGATGCCGCCGGCGTTCATGATCTCGCCGATCAGGATGAACAGCGGGATGGCGATCAGGCCGTAACTGTCCACCGCGTTGAACATCTGGAGCGGGTAGCTCTGGAACAGGATCGGGTTGCCCGAGGCGACCACGAAGACGATGGCCGCGATGCAAAGGCACAGCCCGATCGGCACGCCGATCAGCATCACGAGAACGAAGGCGCCGGTGGTAAGCATCAGTTCACCGCCTCCTCGGCGTTGATGGTGAGGTCGCGGGTGACGGGCTGGACGCGCCCGGCGTCCTCCATCAGGTTGGCGAGGCCGTGGACGGTGACGGTGACGGCGAAGACCGGCAGGATCATGTAGAGGACCCAGGTCGGCCAGTTCAGCGTCTGGGTGCGCTCCGTATAGACGAAGTTGAAGGTGCCGGCGGCGTACTCCTTGGCGTTGAAGCCAGCCTTCATGATGCCGACCGGATCGAGCCAGAGCCAGCACATCGCCGCTATCGAGACGCCGAACAGGATGACCATCAGCGTCGCCACGACGCGGGCAACCGCCGCCGCGCGCTCGGAAAGCCGCTCCGTCAGCATGGTCACGGCGAAGTCGAGGCGCAGCCGCGTCATCACCGACGCGCCGAAGAAGGTCAGCCACACCATGCAATAGACGGCGAACTCGTCGATCCAGTAGATCGGCCGGCCCGTATAGCGCGTCACGACGTTGAGAAGGATCGCCCCGGTCAGCATGAACATCAGGAAGGCGACGATGCGCCGCTCCACCACGAGGAGCTTTTCCGAAAGCCAGACGATCCCGCGCCACAGGGCAAACGGTTTCGGCTCCGCGGTCACGGCTTGCTGCATGGCCAGTCCCCCTGTCCTCGTCGCGCCCTTGATAGTGACGTCTGCAATGACGCCTGTCGGGTCGCTTTGTTTGGCCGGCTTCTGGATGGGAAGTGTGTTGTATAAAATCTACGATGTCAATCCGAATGGTTCCGAGAATTGGTACGGGGTTGCGATTTTGCTGGTCCACGGAGAAGATTCGACGCGCCCGAGGCTGCTCCGGCAGCACGGTTTTCCGCGATCGTGGTCGAAGACAGGAAAGCCGACTTTTCAGATTTTTCAGATAGTTGGCGCAGGCGAGCTTTTCGCGCCGATCAACTTGCGCGGGAAAGGAAGACGATTGCCGTCTTGCCCGGTTTCGCTGCGGCGTTTCCTGCGTCTTCCAGTGGGAAACTTCATCCCGTCCCCGCGCCGACGCATTTCAGCGGTCCGTCTTCGCGCCCATTTCGGCGAAGGAGGCGACGAGCATGTCGAACACGGCGCGTATCCTCGGAACCCGCCGCAGGTTCTCATGCGCGACGATCCAGGTGTCGAGCGTGGCGATGACGAGGTCGGGCAGGACGCGGCGCAGGCGCGGGTCGCGCTCGCCGGCGGGAACCTGGATCACGGCGATACCCAGCCCGGCGCGCGCCGCAGCGACCTGGGCCGGGTGGCTGTCTGTGCGGATGACGAGCCGGTCGCGGCGGAACATCGCGCCGAATTTCTCCGCCAGCGCCAGGTCGCTGCGGTTGCGGTCCGGCCCGATCAGGTCGTGGCGGGCGAGGTCGTCCGGTATCTGCGGCATGCCGCGCCTGTCGACATAATCGGTCGAGGCGAACAGGCCGAGCGGGATCGCCGCCACCTTCTTCGCCACCAGCGCCCCTTGCGCCGGTGCAATCATCCTCACCGCGATGTCGACCTCCTGCGCAAGCAGGTCCGCCGGGGCGTTGCTGAGGACGAGCTCGATGCGGATGGCGGGAAAGGCGGCGCGCAGCCGCGCCAGCATCGGCGGGATCACCTCGATGCCCATGAACTCCGGCACGCTGACGCGCACGATGCCGGCGGCCTCGTCCGGCGCGGCGACGGCTTCGCGGATGAACTGCTCGGAGGCGAGCGCCATCCGGTGCGCCGGGTCGTGCAGCGCCCGCGCGGCGTCGGTCGGGGTCAGGCCGTTGACCGAGCGCGTGAACAGCGTCGCGCCGAGCGCGGCCTCGAGCGCCTCGACGCGGCTGCGCACCGTGGCGTGCGAGACGCCCAGCCGCCGCGCCGCGCCGGAAAGGCTGCCTTCCTCCAGCACGGCGAGAAAGGCGCGCTGGTCGTCCCACGAGATCGTTCTGCTCATAGATTATTTCCTAGCAGATAGGGGAATTCTTGCAATTTCCTTGCAGGCGCTGCGGGTGCAGGGTGAGGCCATGGACCGGCGACGCCGGTTTGCGATCACCCTTTCGGAACCGCAAGGAGATGTCCGATGGAGAACGAGAGACTGGCCCTTGTCCTTGGCGCGAGCGGCGGGGTCGGCGGCGCGATCGCCGACGCGCTGCTGCGCCACGGATGGACGGTGCGCGCCATGGCGCGCGACGTCGAGAAGGCGCGGCGGGAAAACCCGGCGGCGCTGGAATGGGTGACGGGCGACGCCATGGACCGTGACGACGTCGTGCGTGCGGCTTCGGGCGTGCGGGCCATCGTCCATGCCGTCAACCCGCCCGGCTACCGCAACTGGCAGACGCTGGTCCTGCCGATGATCGACAACACCATCGCCGCCGCCCGTGCGGCGAATCCCGATGGCAGGGCCGCGCGGGTGGTGCTGCCCGGCACGGTCTACAATTACGATCCGTCGCGCACGCCGCTCGTCGACGAGACGACGCCGCAGCAGCCGGCGAACCGCAAGGGCGCGGTCCGGGTCGAGCTCGAGCGGCGTCTGGAGCGCGCCGCGCCCGAGGTGCCCTCGCTCATCCTGCGCGCCGGGGATTTCTTCGGTCCCGGGGCGCGCTCGAGCTGGTTCACGCAGGCGATGATCGCGCGCGGCAAGCCGGTGCGGCGCATCGTGCGGCTGACGCGCGGCGGCGGCCATAGCTGGGCCTATCTCCCGGACCTCGCCGAGGCCTTCGCGCGGCTGATGGACGCGGAGGAGCGTCTCGCGCCGTTCGAACGCCTCCAGTTCGAGGGGCTCTACGACGAGACCGGCGCGATGCTGACCGACGCCCTGCGCCGCGTCGCCGGGCGCGATCTTGCCGAATGGCGCTTTCCGTGGTGGCTGATGCGGCTGCTTTCGCCGTTCGGCGGCTTCCCGCGCGAGGCGGCGGAGATCGCTCCGTTCTGGCAATATCCCATGCGCTTCGACAACAGGAGGCTCGTCAGCCTGATCGGTTCCGAGCCGCGCACCGATCTCGATGTGGCGGTCAGGCAAGCCCTTGTTTATATGGAATGCCTCGAATCGGGCGGGCCGACATGATGCGACCATGTTTGCGCCTATAAGGCGCGCTGGCGCCTCCCGACCGACAGGCCGACAGGAGAAAGACATGCGCATCGGATCGTCCATCGTCGGGTCGGGAAACGCAAGGCGTGGGTAGGTCGTTGCGGATCCTCGCGGCGCTCGTCCCGCTCGCTCTTGCCGCCGCCGGCGGCTACTATGCCTGGCAGCACTTCTTCGCCACCCAGCCCCCCACGCTGCTGACCGCGAAGGTCGCGCGCGGCGACGTCGAGGAGACGGTGCTGGCCAGCGGCATCCTCAAGCCGTCGCGGCTGGTGGCGGTCGGCGCGCAGGTGTCCGGCCGCATCACCTCGGTCGGGGTCTCGCTCGGCCAGACGGTCAAGGCCGGCGACCTGATCGCCGAGATCGATTCGGTGACGCAGGAGAACGCGCTGAAGATCGCCGAGGCCGCGCTCGCCAGCACGCAGGCCCAGAAGCGCGAGCGCGAGGCGACGCTGGCGCTCAACGAGCAGTCGCTGGAGCGCTATCGCCAGATGCTGGCGCGCCGGGCCGTCTCGCAGGCCGAATACGACAGCGCCGCCGCCGCCGTCACCGTCACGCTGGCGCAGATCGACGCGCTCGACGCCCAGATCGCGCAGGGCGAGGTCGGCATCCGCACCGCCCAGGCCAATCTCGACTACACCCGCATCACCGCCCCCATCGACGGCACCGTCCTGTCGATCGTCAGCCAGGAGGGGCAGACGGTCAACGCCAACCAGTCGACGCCGACCATCGTCATCCTCGGCCAGCTCGACACCATGACCGTGCAGGCCGAGATCTCCGAGGCCGACATCGTCAAGGTGCGCGAGGGGCAGGATCTGTGGTTCACCATCCTCGGCGAGCCGCAGACGCGCTACGAGGCGGTGCTGCAATCCATCGAGCCGGCGCCGGAATCGGTGCGCTCCGACAGCTCCATCGCGGCGACCGCGACGTCGTCCTCGTCCTCGACCTCGGCGATCTACTACAACGGCATCTTCGACGTGCCGAACCCGGACGGCCGCCTGCGCACCTATATGACCGCACAGGTCAACATCGTCCTCGGCCGCGCGCAGGGTGTCCTGACCATACCCGCCGCCGCGCTCGGCCAGCGCGACGACGAAGGGCTGCACAGCGTGCGGGTGCTGGAGCCCGGCGGGCTGGTGGCGCGGCGCAAGGTCAGGATCGGGCTGAACGACAAGGTCACGGCCGAGGTGCTGGAGGGCCTTTCCGAGGGCGACACCGTCGTCACCGGGCAGGCGGCCGAGGGGCGCGCGTCCGGCGGCGGCTCCGGCGGTTCGGGCCGCCGCTTCGGGCCGATGGGCTTTTGACGATGGCGCGGCCGCTGATCGCGCTGAAGGACATCAGGCGCGAATATCCGTCGGGCGAGGGCACGATCGCCGTGCTCAAGGATGTCGACCTGACCATCGAAGCCGGCGAGATGGTCGCTATCGTCGGCGCCTCGGGCTCCGGCAAGTCGACGCTGATGAACATCATCGGCTGCCTCGACCGGCCGACCTCGGGCAGCTACCGGATCGACGGGCAGGAGACGGCCGAGCTCGACGCCGACGAGCTGGCCGCGCTCAGGCGCGAGCGGTTCGGCTTCATCTTCCAGCGCTACAACCTTCTCGGCGATCTCTCCGCGCTCGCCAATGTCGAGATCCCGGCCGTCTATGCCGGGCGCACGCCGGCAGGCCGCCGCACGCGCGCGGCCGCGCTCCTCGGCCGGCTCGGCATGAGCGACCGCACCCACCACCGGCCGGGCCAGCTTTCCGGCGGCCAGCAGCAGCGCGTCTCCATCGCCCGGGCGCTGATGAACGACGCCCACGTCATCCTCGCCGACGAGCCGACCGGCGCGCTCGACAGCCATAGCGGCGAGGAGGTGCTGCGCATCCTCGACGAGCTGCACGCCGAGGGGCGCACCGTCGTCATCGTCACCCACGACGCCAAGATCGCCTCGCGCGCCGAGCGCATCATCGAGATCAGCGACGGCGTCATCGTCTCCGACACGCGCAGCGAGCGCGTCCCGGAGCCGGCCGCCGCGCCGGACGGGCGCTCCGAGGCGGCCGGGCGGCAGGGGTTCCTCGCCGGCGTCGGCAACCGCTTCCGCGAATCCTTCCGCATGGCGCTGGTCGCCATGGCCGCCCACCGGCTGCGCACGTTCCTGACCATGCTCGGCATCGTCATCGGCATCGCCTCGGTTGTCTCGGTGGTGGCGCTGGGCGAAGGCTCGCGCCAGCGCGTGCTCGCCAACATCTCCAATCTCGGCACCAACACGCTGCAGATCTTCGCCGGCACCAGCTTCGGCGACACCCGCTCCGGGCGCATCACCACGCTCGTCGTCGGCGATGCCGAGGCGCTGGCGCGCCAGTCCTACGTCGCGGCCGTCACGCCGACGGTGCAGACGTCGGCCGTCGCGCGCTTCGGCGCCATCGAGGCCAACGCCCAGGTCAGCGGCGTCGGCGAGCAGTATTTCGACGCGGCCGGCGTCACGCTGCTGGAAGGCCGGTTCTTCGACGCCGACGCCGTGCGCGCGATGGCGCAGGAGGCGGTGATCGACGAGAACACGCGCAACGCGCTGTTCCCCGATTCCGCCACCCACCCGCTCGGGCAGACCGTGCTCGCCGGCACCGTGCCGCTGCGCGTCGTCGGCGTCGTCCGGGCGAGCCAGGGCGGACCGGGCGGCGGCGGCCAGAACCTCACCATCCACGCGCCCTACACCACGGTGCAGGCGCGCTTCCTCGGCTCGATGTCGCTGCGCTCGATCACGGTCCGCGTTGCCGACGACGTCGACACCGGCCTCGCCGAGCAGGCCGTCACCGACTTCCTGACCCAGCGCCACGGCGTCAAGGACTTCTTCATCGTCAACACCGACGACATCCGCCAGACCATCACCTCGACGACCCAGACCATGCGGCTGCTGATCTCGGCCATCGCCGTCATCTCGCTGATCGTCGGCGGCATCGGGGTGATGAACATCATGCTGGTCTCGGTGTCCGAGCGCGTGGCGGAGATCGGCGTGCGCATGGCGGTCGGCGCGCGCCAGTCCGACATCATGCAGCAATTCCTGATCGAGGCGGTGCTGGTGTGCCTGATCGGCGGCATCCTCGGCGTCGCCGCCGCGCTCGCCTTCGGCGTCGTCTTCACCGCCTTCGGCTCGTCCTTCAGCCTCGTCTATTCGACGGCGTCGATCATTGCCGCGGTCCTGTGCTCCAGCCTGATCGGCGTCGGCTTCGGCTTCCTGCCCGCCCGCAGCGCCTCCCAGCTCGACCCGGTGGTGGCGCTGTCCAAGGGCTAGGGCCGGGTCCGCCCGTCCATCTCCCCGGATTTTGCGCACCGGCGTCTTGTCCGGCTTTCCCTGCATGACATAGAGTGTCATAAAACCGTTACCGGAAAACGGGAGAAGGCCGGCGTCCGCCCTCGGACGTTCCGGTAAACAAACAGGGGTACAGGGAGCCATTCATGACCGACACCAAGAATTCCGCCCGCAGCATGGTGCGCGCCGCGCTGGCGGGGCTGGCCTTTTCCACGGCCATCGGCCTTTCCGCCGCCCATGCCGACGCCATAACGGTCTACACCTCCTACGAGGAAGACGAGATCGCGGCGTTCCTCGACAGGGCCAAGGCGGACCTGCCCGACCTCGACGTCAACGTGCTGCGCCTGTCGACCGGCGACCTGCACGCGCGCATCCTCGCCGAAGCCTCCAACCCGCAGCATGACGTGATCTGGGGCTGGGCCGTCACCTCGATGATCGACCCGCGCGTCAGCGAACTCCTGGAAGCGTACCAGCCGGCCGGGATCGAGCGCATCGCCGAGCAGTTCCGCGACAAGGACGGCAAGTGGTTCGCCACCACCGGCTACATGGCCGCCTTCTGCGTCAACAACGAGGTTCTGGCCAACAAGAACCTGCCGATGCCCACGTCCTGGGCCGACCTCACCAACCCCGTCTACAAGGGCGAGGTGGTGATGCCGAACCCGGCATCCTCCGGCACCGGCTACCTGATGATCGCCTCCATCATCCAGATGATGGGCGAGGAGAAGGGCTGGCAGTATCTCAAGGACCTCGACGGCAACATCGCCCAGTACATCAAGAGCGGCTCGCGCCCCTGCAACGCGGCGAGCGAGGGCGAGTTCGCCATCGGCGCCTCGTTCGCGCTGCGCGCGATCAAGAACGTCGACGAGGGATATCCGATCACCATGGTCATCCCCGCCGAGGGCGCGGGCAACGAGCTCGAGGCCAACGCGCTGATGGCGGGCTCGAAGAACAAGGACGCCGCCAAGCGCTTCCTCGACTGGACCGTGTCCGAGAACGCGGTGAACGAGTACTACAACTGGAAGGAAATCGTCACCGCCAAGGGCGGCGCGATGCCGGAGAAGTTCAAGGCCGCCGGCCTGCCGGAAGACATCGCCTCGGTGATGTGGAACATGGACTTCGCCTGGTCGGCCGAGAACCGCGGCCCGGTGCTGGAGCGCTGGCAGCGCGAGCTCGAGCGCTAGGCTCGGACGTTCCGACAAACAGGCCGGATGCGGCGCTCGCCGCCGCGTCCGGCCGTTCTCTTACAGGCAGCCCCCGGGAAAATGGTGTGACGCTCGCTCTGACCCATGTGACGAAGCGCTTCGGCAACACGGTTGCGCTCGACGACATTTCGCTGACCGTCGAACGCGGCGAGTTCATCTGCTTTCTCGGGCCGTCCGGCTGCGGCAAGACCACGCTCCTGCGCATCGTCGCCGGCCTCGAGCTGGCCGAGGAGGGCACGGTCACGCTCGACGGGCGCGACCTTTCGCAGACGCCGGCGCGCAACCGCAATTTCGGCGTCGTCTTCCAGTCCTATTCGCTGTTCCCCAACATGACGGCGGCGCGCAATGTCGGCTACGGCCTCGAATGCCGCAAGCGCCCGCGCGCCGAGATCGAGGCGCGCTCCGCCGAGATGCTGCGCATCGTCGCCCTGTCCGACCATGCCCACAAGCTGCCGTCGCAGCTTTCCGGCGGCCAGCAGCAGCGCGTCGCGCTCGCCCGCGCGCTGGCGCCGGACCCGGACGTGCTGCTCCTCGACGAGCCGCTGTCGGCGCTCGACGCCAAGGTGCGCGAGAGCCTGCGCCTCGAGATCCGCGACCTCCAGAAGCGGCTCGGCATCACCACGATCATGGTGACGCACGACCAGGAGGAGGCGCTGACCATGGCCGACCGCATCGTGGTCATGGACACCGGCAACATCGCCCAGGTCGGCACCGCGCGCGAGCTCTACGACCGTCCCGCCTCGAAATTCGTCGCCGAGTTCATCGGCCGCATGAACGTGCTGCCGCTCGACGGGGGCCGGTTCGCCGGCCGGCCGGTCGCGCTCCCCGAGGAGCGGCAGGGCGTGAGGCTGATCGGCATCCGGCCGGAGGACGTGCGCCTTCACGCGGGCAGCGCGGCGGCCGGCGACGGCTTCCTGCCGGCGAAGCTGCGCAACGTCATCTATCTCGGCAACCTCGCCCATCTGGTGCTCGACGTCGAGGGCGCGGACAACGGCATCGTCGCCGAGGTTCCCGGCCACGCCTTCCGCGAGCTGGCCAGCGCCTCGCGCATCGCGGTCGAGCTGCCGCGCGAAACCATCAAAGTGCTCGAATGAGCGTCGCCACCGCAGACCGGACGGTCGCGGCAGGCCGTCAAAGGAAAAATCGCGGCGGGCTGGCGCGGATGCTGCCGGCCGTCATCGTCGGCATCCCGCTCATCCTGTTCGTCCTCTATCCGCTGGCCCACATCCTCGGGCGGTCGTTCTCGACGCCGGCGGGGTTCGGCCTCGCCAACTACGCGGCGATGCTCGGCAACGAGCGGTTCCTGCGCATCACCTGGAACTCGTTCGCCGTCACCTTCGTCAGTGCGGGGCTGGCCATCGTCTTCGCCTATGCGTTCGCCTACGCCGTCCAGCGCTCGACCATGCCGCTGCGCAACCTCTTCCGCCTGATCGCGGTGCTGCCGCTGTTCGCGCCGTCGCTGGTGCAGGCGCAGGGTCTGGTGCTGCTGTTCGGCCGCAACGGCCTGATCAACCGCACCTTCGGCCTCGGCATCGACCTCTACGGCTACTGGGGCATCGTCATCGCCTCGGTGCTCTACGTCTTCCCCTACGCCTTCCTGATCCTGTCGGCCGCGCTCGCCGTCGCCGACGCGCGCATCTACGAGAGCGCGGAGATGCTCGGCGCCTCGAAGTGGCGCGCCTTCCGCACGGTGACGCTGCCGGCGACGCGCTACGGCCTCGCCGCGGCGATCTTCGTCTGCTTCACGCTGGTCATCACCGATTTCGGCAACCCGATGGTCATCGGCGGCGACTACACGGTGCTCGCCTCCGAGGTCTACAACCAGGTCATCGGCCAGGCCAATTTCGAGATGGGCACCGTCATCGGCATGGTTCTGCTCATTCCGGCGGCCCTCGCGGCCATCGTCGAGAAGCGCGTCAGCGCCAAGCAATTCTCGCTGATCAACGAGCATTCGAAGCCGCTGATCCCCCAGAAGGACCGGCTGCGCGACCGCGCGCTGCTCACCGTGGCGGTGCTGATCTCGGCGGCGATCCTGTCGATCGTGTTCGTCGTCGTCTTCGCCTCGTTCGTGCATCTGTGGCCGTACCGGATGACCTTCTCGCTGCGCCACTACGCCTTCGACGTGCAGAACGGCATCCAGCCGCTGTGGAACTCGATCTACGTCTCGGTGATGGCCGCCGGGATCGGCGTCGCCGCGGTGACGGCGGCGGCCTATGTGATCGAGAAGTTCCCGTCGCCGGCGACGCGCGCGCTCTACTTCCTGTCGATCCTGCCGGCGGCGGTGCCGGGCATGGTGCTGGGGCTCGGCTACATCCTCGCCTTCAACAACCCGGCGAACCCGGTCTATGCCATCTACGGCACGCTCACCATCATCGCCATCGCCAATGTCTACTACTACCACGCCCATGGCTTCCTGATCTCGGGAACCTCGATGAAGCAGATCAGCGGCCGCTTCGACGAGGCCTCGGCCACGCTGGGCGGCAGCCGGGCGCAGACCTTCGCCAAGGTGACGCTGCCGCTGCTGTTCCCGACGCTGATCGGCATCGCGGTGTTCTTCTTCATGCGCTCGATGGTGACGCTGTCGGCGGTGATCTTCCTGATCACGCCCAACACCCAGATGGCGGCGGTTTCGGTGCTGTATCTCCAGGATCGGGGCGCGACCAACCAGGCGGCGGCCTTCTCGGTCTGCATCATCGCCACCATCATGGTCGTGCTGCTGGCGGTGCGGCTGCTCCTCAACGCCATGGGCCACAGGAACGTGTCGCTGATCCGGTAGGAACGCCGGCGCAAACGCCTTATGGTGCCGGCCCGTTTCCGATTCCGTGAGAACCATGGCCGCAGACATCGAACATCTCGCCACCCGCATCGCCGAGGAGATCGGCGCCAGGCCGCAGCAGGCCAGGGCCGCGATAGGGCTTCTCGACGAAGGCTCGACCGTGCCGTTCATCGCCCGCTACCGCAAGGAGGTGACGGGCGGGCTCGACGACACCCAGCTTCGCCTGCTCTCCGAGCGGCTCGCCTATCTGCGCGAGCTGGAGGCGCGGCGCGAGACGATCCTCAACTCCATCCGCGAGCAGGGCAAGCTGACGCCGGAGCTGCAAGCCTCGATCGCGGGCGCTCCGACCAAGGCCGAGCTCGAGGACATCTACCTGCCCTATAAGCCGAAGCGCCGGACCAAGGCGCAGATTGCCATCGAGCGCGGCCTCGAGCCGCTGGCCGAGGCCATCCTTTCCGACCGCGCCGCCGACCCGGCCGAGCTTGCCGCCGCCTATGTGGCCGAGGAGGTGCCGGACGCGAAGGCGGCGCTGGAAGGCGCGCGCGACATCCTCGCCGAGCGGTTCGCCGAGAACGCCGAGCTGATCGGCCGCCTGCGCACCCACATGAAGGAGCGCGCCGTGCTGCGCGCCCGCGTGCTCGACGGCAAGCAGGAGGCCGGCGCGAAGTTCTCCGACTATTTCGACCATGCCGAGCGCTGGGCGGGCGTGCCGAGCCATCGCGCCCTCGCCATGCTGCGCGGCCGCAACGAGGACGTGCTGGCGCTTGAGCTGGAGGTCGACGCCGACGATCCTTCGCCGGTCAAGCCGGTGGTGCGGACGATCGCCGCCGCCTATGAAATCGGCGCGAGCCTGCCGGGCGACCGCTGGCTGATGGAGGTCGCCGGCTGGGCGTGGCGGGTGAAGCTTTCGCTGCACCTGTCGCTCGACCTGATGCGCGACCTGCGCGAGCGCGCCGATGAGGAGGCGATCGACGTCTTCGCCCGCAACCTGAAGGACCTGCTGCTCGCCGCCCCGGCCGGCTCGCGTCCGACCATGGGGCTCGACCCCGGCATCCGCACCGGCGTCAAGGTCGCGGTGGTCGATGGCACCGGCAAGCTTCTCGCCACGACCACGGTCTATCCGTTCCCGCCGCGCAACGATGTGCGCGGCGCTCAAGGTGAGCTCGCCCTGCTGATCCGCAAGCATGGCGTCGAGCTCGTCGCCATCGGCAACGGCACCGGCAGCCGTGAGACCGAGCGGCTGGTGGCCGACATGCTTTCCGATATGCCAGCGCCCAAGCCGCTGAAGGTGATCGTCTCCGAGGCCGGCGCGTCGGTCTATTCGGCGTCGGAGACGGCCGCCGCCGAGTTCCCCGGCCTCGACGTGTCGCTGCGCGGGGCCGTCTCCATCGCTAGGCGCTTGCAGGACCCCTTGGCCGAGCTGGTCAAGATCGAGCCGAAGTCGATCGGCGTCGGCCAGTACCAGCACGATGTCGACCAGTACCGTCTCGCCCGCGCGCTCGACGCGGTGGTCGAGGACGCGGTGAACGCGGTCGGCGTCGACCTCAACACCGCGTCCGCGCCGCTGCTGGCGCGGGTGTCCGGTCTCGGCGCGGCACTGGCCGAGGCCATCGTCGCCCATCGCGACTTGAACGGCCCGTTCCGGAGCCGCAAGGCGCTGCTGGAGGTGGCGCGGCTCGGCCAGCGCACCTTCGAGCAGAGCGCCGGCTTCCTGCGCATCCGGGATGGCGATGAGCCGCTCGACGCCTCGGCCGTCCACCCCGAAGCCTACGGCGTGGCGCGCCGGATCGTCGCCGCCTGCGGCCGCGACGTGCGCGCGCTGATGGGCGACAGCACGGCGCTGAAGGCGCTCGACCCGCGCGTCTTTGCCGACGAGCGGTTCGGCCTGCCGACGGTGCGCGACATCATCGCCGAGCTGGACAAGCCCGGCCGCGACCCGCGCCCGGCCTTCCGCACCGCGACCTTCGCCGACGGCATTGACGACATCAAGGACCTGAAGCCGGGCATGGTGCTCGAAGGCACCGTCACCAACGTCGCCGCCTTCGGCGCCTTCGTCGACATCGGGGTGCATCAGGACGGGCTCGTCCACGTCTCCCAGCTCGCCGACCGCTTCGTCAAGGACGCGCACGAGGTGGTCAAGGCCGGCGACGTCGTCAAGGTGCGCGTGGTCGATATCGACGTGAAGCGCAAGCGCATTGGCCTTTCCATGCGCAAGGACGGCGCGCCGGCACCGAAGCCGGGGCCGAAACAGGGCGAGCGTTCGAGCGGAAACAAGCCGTCGCATGGCGCGCCCGGCGGCCGGGGCGGGCAGGGCCGCGCCGGACAGCCGCGCGACGGCGGCGGGCAGGGCGCGCTAGGCGCAGCGCTCGCTGCGGCGATGAAGAAGAAATAGGTGGGGACGAGAACCTGTATCCGACCGCGCCGCGCCTCATCCGCCCTTCGGGCACCTTCTCCCCGTGAACGGGGAGAAGGGGAGACGGCGACGTTACGGACAATCGTCCTCTCCCCGTTTACGGGGAGAGGATGCCGGCAGGCAGGTGAGGGGCCGCGCCGGCGGTCGTGGGTCTGATAGGGGGTGGCTCAGGCCGTGCCTCCCGGCGCACCTCACCCCTCGCGATAATAGTAGCTGTAGCCGTTGAGCGCCGGCGCGCCGCCGAGATGGGCGTAGAGCACGCGCGAGCCCTCGGGGAAGAAGCCCTTCTGCGTCAGGTCGATCAGCCCCTGCATCGACTTGCCCTCGTAGACGGGATCGGTGATCATCGCCTCGGTGCGGGCGGCGAGGCGGATCGCCTCGTTGGTCTCCTCCGACGGCACGCCATAGGCGGGATAGGCATAGTCCGGGTTGATGACGATCTCGTCCTCGCGCACTTTGCGCCCCAGCCCGACCAGCTCGGCGGTGTCTTCGACGATCTGGCGCACCTGCGCCCGGGTCTGGTCGAGCGTGCCGGAGGCGTCGATGCCGATCACGCGGTCGGCGCGATCCTGCGCCGCGAAACCGACGATCATGCCGCCCTGCGTCGAGCCGGTGACGACGCAGACGACGATATAGTCGAATTTGAAGCCCAGCTCCTCTTCCTGTTTCGCCACTTCCTCGGCGAAGCCGACATAGCCGAGCGCGCCGTATTTGTGGACCGAGGCGCCGGCGGGGATCGGATAGGGCTTGCCGCCCGCGTCCTTGACCGACTGGATCGCGTCTTCCCAGCTCTTGCGGATGCCGATGTCGAAGCCGTCGTCGACGAGGCGTGAATCCGCGCCCATCAGGCGGGTCATCAGGATGTTGCCGACGCGGTCGTAGACGGCATCGTAATGCGGCACCCATTTCTCCTGGATGACGACGCACTTCATGCCGATCTTGGCGGCGGTGGCCGCGACCATGCGGGTGTGGTTGGACTGGACGCCGCCGATGGAGACCAGCGTGTCGGCCCCGGAGGCGATCGCGTCGGGCACGATGTATTCGAGCTTGCGCAGCTTGTTGCCGCCCATGGCGAGACCCGAGTTGCAGTCGTCGCGCTTGGCATAAATCTCGACCTTGCCGCCGAGCGCGGCCGAAAGGCGCGGCAGGTGCTCGATCGGCGTGACGCCGAAGGTGAGCGGATAGCGTTCGAATTTTTCGAGCAGCGACATCGGCCGATCTCTCCCGTGGGTGGTTGGTTATCCGGCGGCAAAGATAAGGGAATTTCGATGAAAGGTGCTCTCGAATTTTATCCTCGAAGCTCCTGATTTCCGCGTATGATCGGAAGGAACGATGTTTTAAAGGCAAGAAAAATGGAAATTGTGAAAGATTCTTCCGCGCAGGCTCTGGACCGTACGGACCTCAGGATCCTGCGCGCCCTTCAGGGCGACGGCCGGCTGACCAATGCCGAGCTGGCGGCGCGGGTTAATGTCAGCCCGGCGACCTGCCATCGCCGCACGCAGCGCCTGTTCGACGAGGGGTTCATCACCGGGGTCAAGGCGCAGGTTGCGCCGGAGGCGGTGGGGCTCGGCGCGCTGGTCATGGTCGGCGTGGTGCTCGACCGTTCGACGCCGGAAAGCTTCGGCGCGTTCGAGGACGCGGTGGCGCGGATGAAGGAGGTGCTGGACTGCAACCTCGTCGCCGGCGATTTCGATTATCTCATCAAGGTGCGCGTGCGCGACATGGCGGATTTCAACCGGTTGCACACGCGCCAGCTCATCGCGCTGCCCGGCGTGCGCCAGATCCGCACCTTCTTCGTCATCAAGGAGGTCAAGGAGAACGAGCCGCTGTCGTTCTGACCGGGGTTACGTCACCAGGGCAGGAGGTCGCGCCAGGACGATTTGCCGGCGGCCTTCTGGCCGCGCTTCTGCTTCTTCCACTCGTCCTCGCCGAGATCGTCGGCCGCGGCGGTGGCGTTCGGCACACGGTATTCGACCGGCGGCTCGGACAGGTACTTTCGCTCGGAGGCGCTGCCCTGATTGGCCTCGCGCTTGCGGCGCAGGAACTCCTGACGCTGCTCCTTGGTCATCTCGGGAGTTGGGCTGGTAACGATTCCGCTCATGACGATCGGCGAGCGGTAGTTCGGGTTGTCCTGGTTGGCTGTCGCCTCGGCGCGCAGGCGCGCGCGGCGCTGCTCGGGCGATTCCGGCCAGGCCGAATTGTCGGCGGTGACGAGGTCGCGCTGCGGCTCGGGCAGCACTTCCAGCGAGGCGGGGCGCACCAGCTCCGGCCGCGGCTTGTAGGCGATCTCCGATTCGCGGCTGCGCCCGGCAAGCCCCTCGGTGGAGATGACGCCGGTGACGTCCTCGAAAAGCTGCCGGCTGGCGGTCTTGTCGGTTCCGTAGGTGGGCGAGCTCATGCAGCCGGACAAAAGCGCGGCGGCGCAGACGGCGGATACGCCCACGAAAAGCGGCGCACGGCCACGCGGCAAACTGCGATCTGTCTTCACTGCGAACTGCCTCTCACAATCGGGCGATGACGCGCCGAACCCATTTCTTGTCGCCGGACATTCCGGCGACAAGATGGCCGGCACCACCGCGGCCGGCGACATCGTGGCATCCGGCCGCCGCGCTTTTACCGCAAACGGCCGTTCCCGGCAATGATGCCCGGCCTAGAGCCGTCCGAGCGCCCGCAATTCACGCAGCGCCGCCGCGTCGCGCGCGGAGACCTCGGGGAACTCGGGGTCGGAGCCGACATCGTCGGTGTAGCGCCAGGACCGAGCGCATTTGCGGCCCGAGGCCAGCGCCGGCACGACGGCGACGCCCTTCACCTCGTCGAGCGCGAACGCGCCCTGCGGTGCGCCCGTGCCCTCGATCGAGATGCCGCTGGTGATGCAGATCTCGGCCATGTCGACATCGGCGACGGCCTCGCGCAGCGCGGCGTCGGCGATGTGGACGCGCGGCGCGGCCTCCAGCGACGAGCCGATGCGCTTCTCGCGCCGCTCGATCTCCAGCGCGCCGGTGACGACGCGGCGCACGGCGCGGACCTTGCGCCACTTGGCGGCGAGCGCCTCGTCGCGCCACTCGGGCGGAATGTCGGAAAACTGCTCCAGATGCACCGAGACGGCCGCAGGGTAGCGGTCGAGCCAGGCTTCCTCGGTGGTGAAGGGCAGCATCGGCGCCAGCCACTTGACGAGGTTGTCGAACAGGCGGCGCACGACGACGAGCGCGGCCTTGCGCTTCAGGCTCGACGGCGCGTCGCAATAGAGCGCGTCCTTGCGCACGTCGAAGTAGAAGGCGGACAGCTCGACCACCATGAAGTCGATCAGCGTGCGGGTGACGCGCTTGAAGTCGAAGGCGTCGTAGCCCTTGCGCACCACCTCGTCGAGCTCGGCGAGGCGGTGCAGCATCAGCCGCTCCAACTCCGGCATGTCGGCAAGCGCGACCTCCTCACCCTCGTCATGGGCAAGCGTGCCGAGCATCCAGCGGATGGTGTTGCGCAGCTTGCGGTAGGCGTCGATGTTGGTCTGGAGGATGTTCTTGCCGAGCCGCTGGTCCTCCCAGTAGTCGGTCGTCATCACCCACAGGCGAAGGATGTCGGCGCCCGATTTCGCCATCACCTCCTGCGGCACCACGACGTTGCCGAGCGACTTCGACATCTTGCGGCCGTCCTCGTCCATGGTGAAGCCATGGGTGATGACCGCGTCGTAGGGCGCGCGCCCGCGCGTGCCGCAGCTTTCCAAGAGCGAGGAATGGAACCAGCCGCGATGCTGGTCCGTGCCTTCGAGATAGACGTCGGCCGGCCATTTCAGGTCGGGCCGGTCCTCGAGCGTGAAGGTGTGGGTGGAGCCGGAATCGAACCACACGTCGAGGATGTCCGTCACCATCTTCCACGGCTCGTTGGCGCGGCCGCCGAGGAAGCGCTCGCGCGCGCCCTCGGCGAACCATGCGTCCGCGCCCTCTTCCTCGAACGCCTCGAGGATGCGCGCGTTGACCGCCTCGTCCTTCAGCACCTCGCCGTCCTCGTCGACGAAGACGGCGATGGGCACGCCCCATGCCCGCTGCCGGGAAAGCACCCAGTCGGGCCGGTCCTCGATCATCGCCCGCAGGCGCGTCTGCCCGGCGGACGGCACGAAACGGGTGTCGTCGATGGCCTTCAGCGCGCGCGAGCGCAGCGTCGTGCCGTCGCCGAGGTCCTTGTCCATGTAGACGAACCATTGCGGCGTGTTGCGGAAGATCACCGGCTTCTTCGAGCGCCAGGAATGCGGGTACTGGTGCTTCAGGCGGCCGCGCGCGAACAGCGCGTTCTTTTCGATCAGCGCCTCGATCACCGCCTTGTTGGCGTCGCCCTTCTTGCCGTTGTCGTCGATGACGCGGGCGGCACCGCCCTCGCGGTCCGGGCCGAAGCCCGGCGCATCCCGGGTCAGGAAGCCGGCATCGTCGACGGTGAACGGGATCGCCGTGTCGATGCCCCGGGCGGCGAGGTCACGGCCGGCGTCCATCCACGCGTCGAAGTCCTCGCGGCCATGGCCGGGCGCGGTGTGGACGAAGCCGGTGCCGGCATCGTCGGTGACATGGTCGCCGGCGAGCATCGGCACGGTGAAGCCATAGCCGCCACCGAGGCCCTTCAACGGGTGGGAAAGCGTGAGTGCTGCGAGCTCGTCGGCCTTCACGTCGCGCAGCCTCTTGTAGGCGAGCTTGGCCTTGGCGAAGGAGTCTTCCGCCAGCGCGTCGGCGAAGATCAGCTTCTCGCCTGCCTGCGGGCCGAAATCATTCTGCGCCTCTGTCACCTCGAAAAGCCCGTAGGGGATACGCGGCGAATAGGCGACGGCGCGGTTGCCGGGGATGGTCCACGGCGTCGTCGTCCAGATGACGACATGCGCGTCGGCCAGATCGCCCGATGCGCCGAGGACCGGGAACTTCACCCAGATCGTGTCGCTCTCGTAGTCGTCGTACTCGACCTCGGCCTCGGCCAGCGCCGTGCGCTCGACCACCGACCACATCACTGGCTTGGAGCCGCGATAGAGCTGGCCGGACATGGCGAACTTCATCAGCTCGCCGGCGATGCGCGCCTCGGCATGGAAGGCCATGGTGGTGTAGGGATTGTCGAAATCGCCCTCGACGCCGAGGCGCTGGAACTCCTCGGTCTGGACCTTGATCCAGTGCTGGGCGAAGTCGCGGCATTCCCTGCGGAACTCGTTGACCGGCACCTCGTCTTTGTTCTTGCCTTTCGCGCGGTACTGCTCCTCGATCTTCCACTCGATCGGCAGGCCGTGGCAGTCCCAGCCCGGCACGTAGTTGGAATCGTAGCCGCGCATCTGGAAGGAGCGGGTGATGACGTCCTTGAGGATCTTGTTCAGCGCGTGGCCGATATGGATGTTGCCGTTGGCGTAGGGCGGCCCGTCATGCAGCACATAGAGCGGACGGCCGGCCGCGCTCTGGCGCAGCTTGTCGTAGAGCCGCATCTCCTGCCAGCGCTGGACCAGCAGCGGCTCCTTCTCGGGCAGGCCGGCGCGCATCGGGAACTCGGTCTGCGGCAGGTAGAGCGTCTTGGAATAGTCGATCTTGTCGGCGGTGTCGGTCATGGTCTCGTCGCATCGTCGGCCCGGTCGGCTGACGCGCCGGGCGAGGCTTCGTTCGTTCAGGCGAAGGGGCGCGCCGGAAAACGCGCGCAGAAACCCGGACCTTCCGGCAGCCGCTCAGGCCGCCCGGAAGGCCGGGCCAATAATTCGTATCGAGGTCGCGTGGAACGCGGCGCGCCGTTTCATGCCCTTGGTCATGATCGGGGCTTTTAGCCGAGGGCGCGGCTGGAATAAAGAGGCGCCGGAATAAAGAGGCGAATGCGCCGCGCCCGTCACCGCAGCGAGAAATCGAAGCGGTAGCTCGCCGAGGCGCCGACGAGCAACTGGTCCTTCGAACCGCGCTCGCGCACCAGGCTGGAATCGGCGGCCGGGCCGGTGAGGCGCTGGTACTCGGCGAAGACGCTGGTGGTGAGCTGGTCGGTGGCCTTCCACGTCACCGCGCCGCCGACGCCCCACGATTTCATGCCGCTGCCCGGATCGTAGCGCCCGAGGCCGGAGGCGAGCGCCTCGTCCGCGTTCACGCCGTAGTATGCGTCGTAATAGCCGGCCGACGCCCACGAGGCGCGCGGACCGCCGGAAATCTGGACCCTATCGGTCACGTCCATGAAGGCGTCGGCGGCCAGGTCGACGACCACGCCGTCATGCGAGCGGATGCCGTGGCGCACCTCGCCGCGCAGGCGCATGAAATCGGTGGGGTAAATCTCGGCGAAGATGCCGGCCTCGCCGCCGAACCGCACGTCCGACAGGCCCCTGACCGCGCGGTGGGTGTCGTCGTCGCGGCCCCAGATCAGCTTGCCGGCAGCGCCCGCCCGGAAGGTGCCGTTGTCGACGAACGCCCAGGAGATGTTGTCGTTGCGCGAGGAAAAGCGCGCCGACGGCCCGGCCTTGCCGATCGAGATCATCGGCTGGAACGCGAACACCCGCCCCGACGCGCCCTCGAATTTCGGCGCGTTCAGCACCGCGCCGCCGACCTTGATGTACCAGTCGCCGGAAAACCAGCTTTCGGCGGCGGCAGGGGCCGCGCCCATCGCGACCAGCGCCATCGCGGCGCCGACCCGTCTTGCAATCGTCATGTCAGGTGCCCACGCAAATACAGGAGAGGCTTTACGCCCCAATCTGTGGGCCTTTTGGGTAAAATTTGAATTAAATGCCGCTCAAAATGCGATGGCGGCGTCGAGCGCCGAAAGCGGCCTGACGCCGGAAAGCAGCGCGCGCGCCTCGGCCTCGTCCTGCCGCATCCGGGCGACGAGGGCGTCGAGCCCGTCGAATTTTTCCTCCCCACGCAGGAAGCCGAAGAAGGAGACGCAGGCCGTCTCCCCATAAAGGTCGCCGGAGAAGTCGAACAGATAGGTCTCGAGCAGCGGCGCGCCGTTCTCGGTGACGGTCGGCCGGCGGCCGAAGCTCGCCACCCCGTCATGCAGCGCGCCGCTCTCCCGGCGCAGCCGGACCGCATAGATGCCGTGGCGCAAGTCCGTCCCCTCCGGCAGCGTCATGTTGGCGGTGGGAAAGCCGAGCGTGCGGCCGAGCTTCTGGCCGTGGGCGATTTCGGCCTCGACCGTATAACGATAGCCGAGCAGGCCGGCGGCCCCGGCGACGTCGCCTTCAGCCAGAAGGCTGCGGATGCGGCTCGACGAGACGGCGTCCGCACCCTCGTCGCAGAACGCCTCGATGCGGCTGACGCCGAAGCCGAGGCGTTCCCCGGCCTCGATCAGGAATTGCGGCGTGCCCTGCCGGTCCTTGCCGAAATGGAAGTCGTAGCCGGTGACGACATGGGCGATACCGAGATCGGCGACCAGGATGCGGGCGACGAACTCCTCGGCCGGAAGGCAGGAGAAATCGCGGTCGAAGGGCTGCTCGACCACCGCGCCGAATCCCATCGCGCCGAGCAGGCGCGCGCGCATCGGCGCGGGGGTGATGCGGAACAGTGGCACGTCGGGGCGGAAGAGCTGACGCGGATGCGGCTCGAAGGTCAGCACCAGCGCCGGCACGCCGAGCGCGCGCGCCTTGTCGAGCGCGCAGTCCAGCACGGCCTGGTGGCCGCGATGCACGCCGTCGAAATTGCCGATCGCCACCACCCCGCCGCGGAACGGGGCGGGCAGCGCGGCCGAGAGGGGAATGCGCCGGATGGTGTGGGCGGTCATGGACCTGTCTTATCTCAGACGCGGGATGGCGGCGACGGGGGAATAGCCGTGCTTGCCCAGAAAAGCGGCGATGCCGGCCGGGTCCGGCGCGTGGGCCGGGCCGTATTCGCCGGCATGGATGCCGCCCGAGACGAACAGCACGTCGATGCCGTTGTCGGCCGCGCCCTTGATGTCGGTGAGGATGCCGTCGCCGATGGCCAGCGCCTCGCTCCTCGCAACCTCGCGGCCGAGGATGTCGGCGGCGGCGGCGAGCGCGGCCTCGTAGATCGGCCGGTGCGGCTTGCCGGCGATCTCGGTGCGGCCGCCGAGCCTTGCATAATCGCGGGCGAGCGCCCCCGCGCACCAGATCAGCTCGTCGCCGCGCTCGACGACGATGTCGGGATTGGCGCAGATGAAGGGCAGGTTGCGGGCGCGGAAGCGTTCGAGCATTTCGGCGTAGTCTTCCGGCGTCTCGTCGTCGTCGAACATGCCAGTGCAGACGACACCTTGAGCCTCGAACTCCTCGCAAAGCTCGACGTCAATGCCGTCATAGAGGGCGAAGTCGCGGTCGGGGCCGAGATGGAAGACGCGGCGCGGGCCGTTCTCGATCAGCCGGCGCGTCACGTCGCCCGACGAGACGATGGCATCGTAGCAATCGGCCGGCACGTCGAGGAGCGCGAGCTGGTCGGCGACGCCGGCGCGCGGGCGCGGTGAATTGGTGACGAGCACCACGGCCTGCCCGCGCGAGCGCGCCCCGCGCAGGGCGGCGACGGCGTCGGGAAAGGCACGCATGCCGTTGTGCAGCACGCCCCACACGTCGCACAGGACGACGTCGTAGCCTTCGCCAATCGAGGCAAGCGTTTCGATCATCTTCGCCATCGGCGGTCCGTCCATTTCCTCGTCGCAGTCTCGGGGCGGCCGGATGCGGCCGCGACCGGGCTTAGCCGAAGCGTTCCCCCCTGTCATCAGCTTTTCCCCCGGCAGCGGGGCCGCGGTCGGCGACCGGCAATGCCGTTTTGCGCAATTTGATGTTCCGGTCCGTCCGTTTGCCGCTATGGTGCGGCGCGAGGCGATCAGGGAGGGTTGAAGGCGATGACCACGCAGGCGACGGAAGCGGAAGTCCTGTTCGAGAGGCGCGGGCGCGCCGGCATCGTCACGCTCAACCGGCCGAAGGCGCTCAATGCGCTGAACAGCGCCATGGTGCGGCTGATCCATCCGCAGCTCGTCGCCTGGGCGTCCGACCCCTCCGTCGGGCTCGTCATCGTGCGCGGCGCGGGCGAGAAGGCGTTCTGCGCCGGCGGCGACATCCGCCAGCTCCACGACTGGGGCAGGGCGGGCGATCCGGCGATGCTGGAATTCTACCGCGAGGAATACCGCCTCAACGCGTTCATCAAGCGCTATCCCAAACCCTATGTCGCCGTGGTCGACGGCATCGTCATGGGCGGCGGTGTCGGCCTGTCCGCCCATGGCAGCTACCGGGTCGCCGGCGAGCGGCTGATGTTCGCCATGCCGGAAACCGGCATCGGCTTCTTCCCCGACGTCGGCGGCACCTTCTTCCTGCCGCGCATGCCGGGCCGGACCGGCACGTGGCTGGCGCTGACCGCTTCCCGCCTCGGGCAGGCCGACGCGCTGTGGAGCGGCTTCGCCACCCATGCCGTCGCCTCCGCCGATCTCGGCGCGGTGGTCGACGCACTGGCCGAAAAGGGCGACCCGGACACGACGCTCGCCGCGTTCGCGAGGCCGGCCGGCGACGCCCCGGCCGAGGCGCTGCTGCCCGTCATCGATCGCTGCTTCTCGGCCGACACGGTGGAAGGCATCCTCGCGCGGCTCGACGCCGAGGATGGCGAATGGGCGGCGAAACAGGCTGCGGTGATCCGCCAGAAATCGCCGACGAGCCTGAAGATCGCGTTGCGCCAGATGCGGGAAGGGGCGGGCGCCTCGTTCGAGGACTGCATGCGCACCGAATACCGCATCGTCAGCCGCATTCCCGCGGGCGTCGATTTCTACGAAGGCGTGCGCGCCGTCATCATCGACAAGGACAACGCGCCGAAATGGCGGCCGGCGAGGCTGGAGGACGTCACGGACGCCGACATCGACGCCTATTTCGCGCCGCTCGCCAATGAACTTGACCTTGCCGAGCTCGACCTTGCCGCGCTCGACGCGGGATGAATCTTCGCTGAGCGGAATTGACCTCGGTCCGACTTTGCAACATACTCGGTAGTATGTTCTGCGAGGGAGGAGCCGGGATGGCGCACGTGGAGGCGGGCGAGGGGGCTTGGCGGCATGGCCGCCGCGCCGACGCCGGGCTTCGCGCGTCCCGATTTTATCCTCTCGTCCATTTCCAGACACCGGTTCCGCCGACGATCCCGTAAGGCGCGGCGGGCATTGACGGACCGCGCCCCGACCGGGCAAGTCGGGTCGACATTCGATTGACGAGACAAGCGATCAGGGAAGCCAGGAAAATGACCGATTATGTGACAGTCACCCATGAGGACGGGCCCGAGGGTGGGATTGCGATCATCACGCTCGACAATCCCCCGGTCAACGCGCTGAGCCTGCATCTGCGCCAGCCGCTCTTCGCCGCCATCGAGGCGGCGCGCGACAATGCCGCCGTAAAGGGGCTGGTCATCGCCTGCGCCGGCCGCACCTTCGTCTCGGGGGCCGACATTTCCGAGTTCGGCACCGACAAGGCGCTGGCGAGCCCGAGCCTGCCCGGACTGTGCGCGCTGCTGGAATCGCTGGAGAAGCCGGCGGTGGCCGCGATCCACGGTACCGCGCTCGGCGGCGGGCTGGAGCTTGCGCTTTCCTGCCATTACCGCGTCGCCGACAAGGGGGCCAAGGTCGGCCTGCCCGAGGTCAAGCTCGGCATCCTGCCGGGCGCCGGCGGCACCGTGCGCCTGCCGCGCGTCGCCGGGCCGGAGAAGGCGGTGAAGATGATCGTCTCCGGCAGCCCGATCGGGGCGGCCGACGCGCTGGCTTCCGGCATCGTCGACGAGATCGCCGAGGGCGATCTGACGGCCGCGGCGGTCGCCTTCGCGAAGAAGAAGGTGGCGGAAGGCGGGCCGCATCTGCCGGTGCGCGCCCGCAACGAGAAGCTCGAGGCCACCCGCGCCGACCCGGCCGCCTTCGAGGCGGCGGTGAAGCAGGCGACCGCGAAGACGCGCGGGCTCGAAGCCCCGCTCGCCTGCGCGCAGGCGGTGCGCAACGCGGTCGAGCTTTCCTTCGACGACGCGCTCGCCAAGGAGCGCGAGCTGTTCGTCCATCTCGTCTCCGGCGTGCAGTCGCGGGCGCAGCGGCACCTGTTCTTCGCCGAGCGCGAGGCGGCCAAGATTCCCGGCGTCGGCAAGGACGTGACGCCGCGCGAGATCAGGAAGGTCGGCATCATCGGCGCCGGCACCATGGGCGGCGGCATCGCCATGGCCTTCGCCAATGGCGGCTACCCGGTCACGGTGCTGGAGGCGAACGAGGAGGCGCTCGACCGCGGCTTCGCCACCATCGAGAAGAACTACACGATCTCGGTCGAGCGCGGCTCGCTGTCGCAAAAGGACAAGGAGGCGCGGCTCGCGCGCTTCTCGCGCACGACGGATTATGCCGACCTCGCCGACGCCGACCTGATCATCGAGGCGGTGTTCGAGGAGATGTCGGTCAAGCAGGACGTGTTCGGCAAGCTCGACAAGTTCGCCAAGCCCGGCGCGATCCTCGCCACCAACACCTCCTATCTCGACGTCGACGCCATCGCCTCGTTCACGGCGCGGCCGCAGGACGTGGTCGGCCTGCACTTCTTCTCGCCCGCCAACGTCATGAAGCTGCTGGAGATCGTGCGCGGGGCGAAGACGTCGCCCGACGTGCTGGCCACCGCGCTCACCGTCGGCAAGCGCATCGGCAAGGTGCCGGTGGTGGTCGGCGTCTGCCACGGCTTCGTCGGCAACCGCATGCTCGGCGCGCGCGGCGACGATCTGGAGCCGCTGCTGCTCGAAGGCGCGGCGCCCGAGCAGATCGACCGCGTGTTCACCGATTTCGGCTTCGTCATGGGGCCGTTCGCGATGTGGGACCTCGCCGGCCTCGACATCGGCTGGCGCAACCGCAAGTCGCTGGGCAAGACCGCGGTGATCGGCGATGCGCTGTGCGAAGCCGGCCGCTACGGCCAGAAGACCGGCAAGGGCATGTATCTCTACGAGAACGGCTCGCGAACGCCCAAGCCCGACCCCGAGGTGGCGAAGCTGATCGAGGACAAGGCGGCCGAGCGCGGCATCGAGCGCCGCGCCATCTCCGACCAGGAGATCATCGAACGCACGCTCTATCCGATGGTCAACGAGGCCGCGCTCATCCTCGAGGAGAACATCGCCTCGCGGCCGTCCGACATCGATATCGTCTGGGTGAACGGCTACGGCTTCCCCATCGGCAAGGGCGGCCCGATGTTCTGGGCCGATCTGGAAGGGCTGAAGACCATCGTCGAGCGCCTCGACCACTGGCATGCGCGCACCGGCAAGAAGGTGTTCGAGCCGGCCGCGTCGCTGCGCCGCCTCGCGGACACCGGCGGCAGCTTTTCCGCCCGCCCGGCTTGAAACCAGAACCGACCTGAAGGGAGAACGACAATGACGGAAGCCGTAATCGTCTCGACGGCGAGAACCCCGGTCGGCAAGGCCTATCGCGGCGGGCTGAACGACACGCCGGGCCACCGGCTCGGCGGCCATGCCATCGCTCAGGCGCTGGCGCGCTCGGGCCTCGACGGCGGCGAGATCGAGGATGTCGTCATGGGCTGCGCCATGCAGGAGGGCACGACGGGCCTGAACGTCGCGCGCCGGGCGCTGCTCGCCGCCGGCCTGCCGGTGACGGTCGCCGGCACCACCATCGACCGCCAGTGCTCGTCGGGCCTGCAATCCATGGCGCTGCTCGCCAACGCCATCCGCAACGACGGCGTCGTCGCCGGCATCGCCGGCGGGCTGGAATCGATCAGCCTCGTCCAGAACGATCACCGCAACACCTTCCGTCTGTTCGACGAGACGCTGAGCGGCCCGGCAGCCGACGTCTACATGCCGATGATCGACACCGCCGAGGTGGTGGCGAAGCGCTACGGCATTTCGCGCGAGCGGCAGGACGAATACGGGCTGGATAGCCAGCGCCGCGTGGCGGCCGCGCGCGCGGCCGGCCTGTTCGACGCCGAGATCGCGCCGATCAAAACGCGCATGGCGGTGGTCGACAAGGCGACGAAGGAAGTCAGCCATCGCGATGTCGAGGTCGCGGCGGACGAGGGCCCGCGCGCCGACACCACCGCCGAGGGCCTCGCGGCGCTGAAGCCGGTGCGCGAGGGCGGCACCATCACCGCCGGCAACGCCAGCCAGCTTTCCGACGGCGCTTCGGCCAATGTGATGATGAGCGCGAAGGAAGCCGAGAAGCGCGGCTTGTCGCCGCTCGGCATCTTCCGCGGCTTTGCCGTTGCCGGCTGCGAGCCGGACGAGATGGGCATCGGCCCGGTCTTCGCCGTGCCGCGCCTGCTCGAACGCCATGGGCTCAAGGTCGACGACATCGGCCTGTGGGAGCTGAACGAGGCCTTCGCCGTGCAGGTCCTCTATTGCCGCGACCGGCTCGGCATCGACCCCGAAAAGCTCAACGTCAACGGCGGGGCGATCGCGCTCGGCCATCCCTACGGCATGTCCGGCTCGCGCCTCGCCGGCCACGCGCTGATCGAGGGCAAGCGCCGCGGCGTGAAATACGCCGTGGTGACGATGTGCATCGGCGGCGGCATGGGCGCGGCCGGCCTGTTCGAGATCGCCTGAGGGAACGACGATGGACCTTCGCTATTCCCCGGAAGAACTCGCCTTCCGCGACGAGGTGCGCGCCTTCCTCGCCGACAACCTGCCGGAGGACATCCGCCGGCGGATGATCGACGGCGACTACGGCAACAAGGACGACCTCGTCCTGTGGTCGCGCATCCTCAACGCGAAGGGCTGGGCCGTGCCGCACTGGCCGAAGGAATATGGCGGCACCGGCTGGGACCCGATGCGGCAATACATCTTCCTCGAGGAGACGCAGAAATGGCCGGCGCCGCAGCCGCTCGCCTTCGGCGTCAACATGGTCGGCCCGGTCATCTGCGCCTTCGGCAACGCGGCGCAGAAGGCGCACTACCTGCCGCGCATCGCCAATCTGGACGACTGGTGGTGCCAGGGCTTCTCCGAGCCCGGCGCGGGCTCCGACCTCGCCTCGCTCAGGACGCGCGCGGTGCGCGACGGCGACCACTACATCGTCAACGGCCAGAAGACGTGGACGACGCTGGCGCAATATGCCGACTGGATCTTCTGCCTCGTGCGCACCGATCCCGAGGCCAGGAAGCAGCAGGGCATCTCCTTCCTGCTGATCGACATGAAGACACCCGGCATCGAGGTGCGCCCCATCGTCACCATCGACGGCGGGCGCGAGATCAACGAGGTGTTCCTGACCGACGTGCGCGTGCCGGTCGAGAACCTCGTCGGCGAGGAGAACAAGGGCTGGGACTACGCCAAGTTCCTGCTCGGCAACGAGCGCACCAACATCGCCCGCGTCGGCATGTCCAAGCAGCGCATCGCCCGCATCCGCGAGCTGGCGGCGCTGGAGATGTCGGGCGGGCGGCCTCTGATCGAGGACGAGCGGTTCCGCGAGAAGCTGGCCGCGGTCGAGGTCGAGTTGAAGGCGCTGGAGCTGACGCAGCTTCGCGTCGTCGCCGCCGACGCCAAGCGCGGCAACACCGGGAGGCCCGATCCGGCCTCCTCGATCCTCAAGATCAAGGGCTCGGAAATCCAGCAGGCGACCACGCATCTGCTGATGCAGGTGATGGGGCCGCACGCGCTGCCCTACCAGCCCCACGATTTCGACGGTTCCAACGAGCCGCCGATCGAGCCGGATTATGCCGGGCCGGCCGCGCCGCACTACTTCAACTACCGCAAGGTCTCGATCTACGGCGGCTCGAACGAGATCCAGAAGAACATCATCGCCAAGGCCGTACTGGGGTTCTGACCATGGATTTCGACCTGACAGAAGAACAGTCCATCCTCAGGGATTCGCTCGACCGGCTGCTCGCCGAGCATTACGGCTTCGAGGAGGGCCGCCGCATCATGGCCTCGCCCGAGGGCTTCAGCTCGGGGATGTGGGACCGCTACGCCGAGATGGGGCTGATGGCGCTGCCCTTCGCCGAGGAAGACGGCGGCCTCGGCGGCACGCCGGTCGAGACCATGCTGGTCATGGAGGCCTTCGGCAAGGCGCTGGCGCTCGAACCCTATCTGCCGACCGTGGTGCTCGGCGGCGCGCTGATCCGCTTCGGCGGCAACGACGCCCAGCGGGCCGAGCTGGTGCCGGCGGTGGCCGAAGGGTCGCTGAAGCTCGCCTTCGCGCAGGGCGAGCGCAATTCGCGCTACGACCTTCATCATGTCGAGACAACCGCCGTGAAGGACGGCGCCGGCTGGCGCATCTCGGGCAGGAAATTCGTGGTGCTCGGCGGCGACAGCGCCGGCAGGCTGTTCGTCACCGCCCGCACGGCGGGCTCGGCGCGCGACGAGGGCGGCATCGGCGTCTTCCTCGTCGACGCGACCGCGCCGGGCGTTTCGGTGCGCGGCTATCGCACGCAGGACGGCCAGCGCGGCGCGGAAGTGACGTTCGACAATGTGGCGGTCGGCGCGGAGGCCGCGTTCGGCGATCCCGAGGGTGGGCTCGCGCTGGCGCGCCGCGCGGTCGACGCCGGCATCGCCGCGCTCTGCGCCGAGGCGATCGGCGCGATGGGCGCGATGCACGCGCTGACCGTCGACTATCTCAAGGTGCGCAAGCAGTTCGGCGTGCCGATCGGTCAGTTCCAGGTGCTCCAGCACAAGGCGGTGGACATGTTCGTCGCCATCGAGCAGGCGCGCTCGATGGCGTTCTACGCCACCTCGATGGCCGATAGCGACGACGAGGCCGAGCGGGCGGCCGCCATCCATGCCGCCAAGGCAGAGATCGGGCGCGGCGGCCGCATCGTCGGCGAGAACGCCATCCAGCTCCATGGCGGCGTCGGCATGACCGAGGAATATGCCGTCGGCCATTATTTCAAGCGCGTGACCATGATCGACGCCAGCTTCGGCGACGCCGATCATCATCTGCGCGCGCTGGCGGCGAAGGGCGGCCTGTTCCGGGCGGCGTGAGAGAATCCGGCCGCGCCTGCCCCGGCCCCCTCCTTGGCCCCATGTCTTGGCAAAGCGCGGCCCAGCGCCTAAATGCTTTTCCCGCAACCGGGAAACGCGCCATGGAAATCCGCCAGATCACCGAAGACTATTTCGTCGCGCCGCAGATCGCGGCGCAGGACATCGCCGCGATCAAGGAAGCCGGGTTCAGGAGCGTGATCTCCAACCGCCCGGATGCCGAGGACGGCGCGGTGCCGCATGGCGAGGTCGAGGCCGCCGTGCGCGCGGCCGGGCTGGAATTCCGCTACATCCCCGTGGTCAGCGGCGCGCTGACGCAGGAGAATGTCGACGCGCAGGCGAGGGCGCTCGACGAGCTGCCGAAGCCGGTCCTCGCCTATTGCCGCTCGGGCGCGCGCTGCACCAACCTCTACATGCTGGTGCGCCAGCAGAACGGTTGATACGGCTCAATACAGCCACCGGACCATGAACAGCGAGATCGCCGGGAAGGCGACGAGGACGACCGTGCGCACGATGTCGGACAGGACGAAGGGCATCACGCCGCGATAGGTGGCGAGGATCGGGATGTCCTTGGCCATCGAGTTGATGACGAAGAGATTCATGCCTACCGGCGGCGTGATCAGCCCGACCTCGACCACGACCAGCACGAGAATCCCGAACCAGATGGCGAACTCCTCGGCCCCCATGCCGAAATCGAGGCCGCTGACCAGCGGGAAGAAGATCGGCACGGTGAGCAGGATCATGGACAGCGAATCCATGAAGCAGCCGAGGACGAGGTAGAAGATCAGGATGCCGACCAGCACCGTCCACGGGTCGAGCCCCTGCCCGGCGATCCAGGCAGCGGCCTCGGCCGGAAGCTGGGAGAGGGCGAGGAAGCTGTTGTACATCGCCGCGCCGAAGACGATGAAGAAGATCATCGCCGTCGAGGTCGCGGTGGCGAGGATCGCCTCGACCAGCGTCCGGCGCGTCAGCCCGCCATTCACGAACGCGATCAGCCCGGTGCCGGCCGCGCCGACGGCCGCGCCTTCCGTCGGGGTGAACCAGCCGGCATAGATGCCGCCGACGACAGCGAGGAAGACCGCGGCCACCGGCCAGACCTCGACGAGCGCGGAAAGGCGCTCGCGCCAGGGCTGGCGCGGGCTCGACCCGGCGGATTCGGGATAGAGCCGCACGTAGAACGCGATGGCGATCATGTAGCCGATGGCGGCGAGGACGCCCGGCACGAAGGCGGCGACGAACAGCTTGGCGACGTTCTGCTCGGCAAGGACGGCGTAGATGACCAGCACCACCGAGGGCGGGATCAGCACGCCGAGCGTGCCGCCGGCGGCGAGCGTGCCGGTGGCGAGCGCGCCGGAATAGCCGTAGCGGCGCAGCTCCGGCAGCGCCACCTGCGTCATGGTGGCGGCGGTGGCGAGCGAGGAGCCGCAGATCGCGCCGAAGCCGGCGCAGGCGCCGATCGCCGACATGGCGACGCCGCCGCGCCGGTGGCCGAGAAAGGCGTTGGCGGCCCGAAACAGCGATTGCGACATGCCGCCCAGCGAGGCGAACTGTCCCATCAGCAGGAACAGCGGCACGATGGACAGCGAGTAGCTCGAGAAGGTCGAGTAGGTCTCGACCTTCAGCCGCGACAGGATCGGCGCGGTCGTGCCCATGACGAGCCACGTGCCGACGAGGCCGCACAGAAGCATGGCGAGGCCGATGGGCACGCGCAGGAAGATCAGCGCGAGCAGGGCCGGAAACGACCAGATGCCGAGTTCGAGGTTGCTCAAGGCGCACCCCCCGGATCGGCAGGCGCGAGGAATTCGCACAGGCGCCGGAAGACTGCGTAGAAGGAGACGACGACGCCCGCCGCCGCCGCGACGAAAGCCGCGGCGTAGCTCCACCAGACCGGGAATTGCAGGATGAAGGTCGTTTCGTGGTAGCGCAGCTTGTCGGCCACGCCGTACCACAGCCGCCAAGCGATCAGGACGACGACCGCCGTCATCAGGACCTCGCAAACGAGGTCGATCAGGCGGTTGGCGCGCTCGGGCAGCATCCGGGTGAAGACGTCGACCGTGGCGTGGCCGCGCCTCAACTGGCACCATGGCAGGAAGGCGAAGACGGCGAAGGCGGTCAGCGCCTCGACCAGCTCGAAATCGCCGGGGACCGGCCCCAGCCCCTGCCGCGTGAAGGCGCGGCCGACGATGCTGGCGACGGTCAGCGCTGTCACGGCGACGAGGACCAGCCCGCCGAGGACGGCGAGCAGGCGGGCGAGCCGTTCGACGGTTGCCGAAATCCTGTCCACGCCCTCTTCCCTGCCCCGACCCGTCCGATGTCCGATGCGCTACTGTTCCTGCGTGTACCTGGCGATCAGCGCCCGCGCCTCGTCGACGAGCGCCTGCCCGTCGAAGCCGCGGCCGTTCATCTCCTCGATCCAGCCGTCGATCACCGGCTGCGAGGCTTCTTTCCACGCGACGGTGGCCTCGGCGTCGAGCCTGACGATGCTGTTGCCGCGGTCGACCGCGAGCTGACGCGCGGGGCCGTCGTAGTGTTCCTGCGTCCAGCCGAACAGGCCGGAGAGCTCGCGCCCGGAATTGTCGTCGATCACCTTCTTCAGGTCGTCGGGCAGGGCCTCGTAGCGCGCCTTGTTCATGGCGAGGACGAAGGTCGCGGTGTAGAGCGCCTGCCCCTCCGCGAACTCGGTGTGGTGGCTGACCAGCTCCTCGATCTTGACCGAGGGCGCGACCTCCCACGGCACCACCGCGCCGTCGATGACGCCGCGCGACAGCGCCTCGGTGACGGCCGGGACCGGCATGCCCACCGGCGTCGCGCCGAGATGGCCGAGCAGCGTGTTGACGATGCGGCTCGGCGCGCGCAGCTTCATGCCGTTGAGGTCGCCGAGCTTTTCCACCTTCTGCCGGGAATGGATCACGCCCGGCCCGTGCGTCCAGGTCGCGATCATGTGGACGTCGGCGAACTCGCCGTCCTTCATATGCTCCTCGAACATGTCCCAATAGGCCATCGACGCGGCCTTGGCATTGGTCATGATGAAGGGAAGCTCGAACACCTCGGTGGTGGGGAAGCGCCCGGGCGTGTAGCCCGGCAGGGTCCAGACGATGTCGACGGTGCCGTCCTGCGCCTGGTCGATGAGCTGCGGCGGCGTGCCGCCGAGCTGCATCGCCGGATAGCGCTCGATCCTGATGCGGCCGCCGGAGGCGGCCTCGACCCGGTCGGCCCACGGGTGCAAGAGGTTGGTCGGCACGTTGGCCTGCGCCGGCAGGAACTGGTGCAACCGCAGCGTCACCTCCTGCGCGCCGGCGGGTAACGTGGCGGCAAGCCAGCCGAGAACGGCCGCGGAAGCGGCGCGGAGCAAGACGCGCGGGGCCGGAAACTTCATTTCATCCTCCTGGAACGAAGAACGGTTCACGAGCCCGCCGGCGGGGGACGGGGTCCCGGCCCTGAGTCTCGTGCATGCTGCCGCTGGCTTACACGGCGCCGGCCCATCGGAAAAGGTGGAGAACGGCGAAACCGGCGACAATGGCGATCAGGCGCCAGTTCATCCGCCAGCGCATCGCCTGGGTTTCCTCGTCCTGCGCGACGCGGAAATTGAACGCCACGGGGATGACGTTGGCGTAGCCGGGCAGGCCGAGGCGGTGTTTCAGCATCGCGCGGCCGGAACGCGCCTCGATGCGGTAGCACAGCCGCGTCGCCGAGATCAGCAGCGCGATGCTGGCGACGCCCCACAGCGCGCTCAGCCAGAAAAAGGCGGATTTCGTGACTTCCGCTTCCATTCGCCACCCCGCACAGCGCGATCGTTCCGGCCCGGCGCCTGCGAAAGCCGGCCGGAACGGAGGCGCACTCTACGCCGGGATGCCCTTGCCGCCAATGGCGAAACGAGGCTCAGCCCGCCGCCTTCGCCGGCTCCGCGCCGGCCTTGCCGCCCTTCACGGCGTGGAGCTCCAGCCACGCGCGCGCCTCGTCCTGCGGCATCGGGAAGGCCACGGCATAGCCTTGCACCTGGTCGCAGCCCAGCGCCATCAGCGACGACAGCTCCGCGTCGGTCTCCGCGCCCTCGGCGACGATCTCGATGTCGAGGCCCTGCGCCAGATCGGTGATGGCGCGGACGATCTTGGCGTTCTCGCCGCCCCGGTCGATGTTCTGCACGAAACGGCGGTCGATCTTCAGCCGGTCGATCTCGTTCGGGCTGACATGGCTGAGCGAGGCGTAGCCGGTGCCGAAATCGTCGAGCTCGAGATGCACCCCGGCCGCGCGCACCTGCGACAGCTTGCCGGTGATGCCGGTCTTGTCGTCGTCGAGGATCACCGATTCGACGATCTCCAGCGACAGCTTGCCCGTCGGCAGGCCGGTCTCCTCCAGCGTGTCGGAGAGGAAATCGATGAAATCGGCCTCGCGCAGCTCGGCGCCGGAGACGTTGAGCGCGAGGCGCCCGAACTCGATGCCCTCCCGGTACCACTTCGCCGCCTCGATGATGGCCTTGCGCATGGCGATGCGTCCGATCGCCGGCATGAAGCCCGCCTTCTCGGCGACGGGAATGAAGGCGTCCGGCCGGACCATGCCGCGCCGCGCGTGCGGCCAGCGTATCAGCGCCTCGATCCCGACGATGTTGCCCTGCGACAGCGAGACCTGCGGCTGGAAGTGGACGGTGAACTCCTGCGCGGCGATGGCCTCGGCAAGGTCGCGCTCGAGCTGCTTGCGGTGCTCCATGTCCTGGCGCAGCTCGCCCGAGAAGAAGGCGAAGGAGCCGCCGTCCTCCTTCTTCGCGGCGTAGAGGGCAAGGTCGGCATGGACGATCAGGTCGGCGCTGTTGTCGGCGTCTGCCGGGTAGATGGCGATGCCGGCGCTGGCGCCGCATTCGATCAGCGTTCCCTCGTAGACCATCGGCTCGTTGATCCGCGCGAGCGTGCGGCGGACCATCGCCTCGATCTCTCCGTCGTCGCCGGCATCCGGCAGCACCATGACGAACTCGTCGCCGCCGAGCCGCACGCAGACGTCGGCCGGGCGGCAGCAGGTGCGCATGCGCTGGGCGGTCGTGACCAGCACGAAGTCGCCGGCGGCGTGGCCGAGCGAATCGTTGATCTGCTTGAAGCGGTCGAGGTCGATCTGGATCACGGCCAGCCGCTGGCCGTTGCGGGCCGCGGCGGCGAGCAGCGTCTCGAAGCTCGCGCGCAGGAAGCTGCGGTTGTTCAGCCCGGTCAGCCCGTCATGGGCGGCGATGAAGGCCATGGAGTTGCGGGCCTCGACCAGCTCGCTCGTCCGGCGGCGGATCATCTCCGTCATCGGCCGGAAGATGAAGAAGGCGACGAAGCCGAGGACGCCGATCATGGCGTAGAACAGCATGCGGTGGACGCTGAGCATCCGGTCGAGCAGGGCCTGCGAGTTGGCCGCGAGGTGCTCGCCGAGCGCGGTGTAGCCGGCGAGCGCCGCGCCGGCGACCGTGTCGTCGAGCAGCGCCCGCTCGGCGCTGCCCTGATAGCCGCCGCCGGGAATGCTGAGGCCGGAGCTGGTCTCCAGCGCCGAGGCGAGGCGCAGACCGTTGGCCACGAGGTTCGAGGTGAAATGGTCGAGATGGTGCGGGCCGCTGAACAGGATCGTCCTCACCGTCGCGGAGGAGGGGGAGGAGCCGTCGATCTCGGTCGCGGTGATGATGTAGTCGTAGTTTTCCTCGAACTGGCGGATCGAGTCGCGCAGCGAGGCGATCAGCGTCTTCTGCGCCTCGGGGTTGGCCTGCCGGGCGGCGTTCGACAGGAAGACGATGCGCTGCGACAGCGTCTTCTGGGTGTCGACCTGCGCCATCAGCGCGTCGTCGTACTGGTGCGCCGCCATCATGTGCTGGAGCAGGATGTAGGTCGCAAGCGCCATCGCGCCGACGATCAGCAATGCCACCGAGTAGGCGGTCCTGATGAACAGGATCAGCCTTCTGGTCCCCTTGGCCTGGGATTCGACCGATGCCATCAACGCCCCGTTCCCCCCTTCAAGGCATGTGTTCGCGGGCCACTCCAGCATGGAGAGGTTAAGAAGTGGGGCGGCGGCGCGCCCGTGGCGACCCCGCGTCGCCTTCATGGTTAGGGAAGGGTTGAACCGCGGCGCGATCCCCTGACGCGGCCCGGCGAATCCCGTTATGATCGGCCATGGCCATCCGTCATCTTTCCGAAACAGTCATCAACCGCATCGCCGCCGGCGAGGTGATCGAGCGTCCCGCCAGCGTGGTCAAGGAGCTCGTCGAGAACGCGCTCGACGCCGGGGCCTCGCGCGTCGAGGTGGCGACGGCGGGCGGCGGGCTCGCCTTCGTCCGCGTCGGCGACGACGGCACGGGCATGGACGCGCAAGACCTCGCGATGAGCGTCGAGCGCCATTGCACCTCGAAGCTTGCCGACGACATCGACGACATCCGCTCGCTCGGCTTCCGCGGCGAGGCGCTGCCGTCGATCGGCTCGGTCGGCAAGCTGTCGATCCGCTCGCGCACCGAAGGCGCCGATTCCGGCCACGAGATCGCCGTCACCGGCGGAAAGGTGTCGCCGGTGCGCCCGGTCGCGGCCAATCGCGGCACGCTGGTCGAGGTGCGCGATCTCTTCTTCGCCACGCCGGCGCGGCTGAAGTTCATGAAGGGCGAGCGCGCCGAGGCGGCGGCGATCACCGAGGTGGTGCGGCGCATCGCCGTCGCCTTCCCGGCCGTGCGCTTCACGCTTTCCGGCTCCGACCGCACGGTGCTCGACCTCGCCGCCTGCGACGGCCATGGCGAGCGCGTCGCCCAGGTCCTCGGCCGTGAGTTCGCCGACAACGCGCTCGAGATCGAGGCGATGCGCGAGGGGGTGCGGCTGACCGGCTTCGCCTCGATCCCGTCCTACAGCCGGGCGAACTCGCTCCACCAGTATCTCTACGTCAACGGCAGGCCGGTGCGCGACCGCTGGCTGGCCGGGGCGCTGCGCGGGGCCTATGCCGACGTGCTGCCGCGCGACCGCCACGCCGTCGCGGCGCTGTTCGTCGAGCTCGACCCGGCGCTGGTCGACGTCAACGTCCACCCTGCCAAGGCGGATGTGCGCTTCCGTGATCCGGGTCTGGTGCGCGGGCTGATCGTCGGCTCGATCCGCGAGGCGCTGGCGCGTTCCGGCATCCGCGCGGCGACCACCGGGGCCGAGGCGATGCTCTCGGCCTTCCGCCCTGGTGGAGATAGTGGCGGCAATGGCGGCGCGGGCGCGGCAGGAAGCTCCGCATTCCACTCCGCATTCCACAATGGCTGGCAGCCGGCCCGCCCTTCCGCGCCTGATTTCGACGCCGGCGCCTCGTTCCAGCGCCCGCTCGGCCTCAGTGAGGCGGCGGCCGCGCCCTACCATGCGCCGAGCGCCGACGCCCGCGCCGGCATTCAGGACGCCGCGCCGGAGCTGGCGGCGCGCCCGCTCGGCGCGGCGCGGGCGCAGGTCCACGAGAACTACATCGTCGCCCAGACCGACGATTCGCTCGTCATCGTCGACCAGCACGCCGCCCATGAGCGGCTGGTCTACGAGGCCCTGAAGGAGGCGCTGGCCGCGCGGCCGGTGCCGTCGCAGATGCTGCTCCTGCCGGAGATCGTCGATCTGGCCGAAGACGACGCCGAGCGCCTTGCCGGCCATGGCGAGCTCCTGTCGCGGTTCGGGCTGGCGCTCGAGCGCTTCGGGCCGGGCGCGGTCGCGGTGCGGGCGACGCCGTCGATGCTGGGCGAGGTCGACGTGCAGAAGATGGTGCGCGACCTTGCCGACGAGATTGCCGAGAGCGACACGGTGGAGACGCTGAAGGAGCGGCTCGACGCCATCGCCGCCACCATGGCCTGTCACGGCTCGGTGCGCTCCGGCCGCCGGTTGCGGCCCGACGAGATGAACGCGCTGCTGCGCCAGATGGAGGCGACGCCCGGCTCCGGCACCTGCAACCATGGCCGGCCGACCTATATCGAGCTCAAGCTGACCGACATCGAGCGGCTGTTCGGCCGGCGCTGAGCAGGGGCGTGACACGCGCCACGCTCCGGCCGCAATGGCGCGTCAAGCGCAGTATCGGGCAATGGGGCATGGGAACAATGGACGCCATCGATGTCATTTTCCGTCTTGTCGGCGCATTCTACGTGTTTGCCGGCTGGCTCGGCCTGCGCGCGATCCTGATGGATTCGGTGCTCGACAAGGCGCTGGCCGCGCTGTCCGCCGGCAAGGAGGATCCGTCCGAGGCGCGGCGGCGCTGGATCCTCGGCGCTTCGACCGTGCTGATCGGCGCGAGCGGCGCGGCGCTCCTGACGATGAGCAGCTGGGCGCTGCCGCTCTTCGTCTTCTGCGCGGCGAGCCAGGCGATCTGGATCGGCGGCGCGCGGCGCTTCTTCATCGCGCCGGATGACGACGACGAGGCCGGGCGCAGTCAGGTCCGCAACGCCGCCATCCTCTACGGCGCGGTGACGCTCGGCGTCGTCTGGCTGTGGAGCACTGGGCGCCTCCTGCCGTGGGACGAGCCGTTCGGCGTCGTCGGAACCGCGCTCACGGGCGCGGGGCTCGGGCTGTGGTTCGTCTACCATATGGCGTGGAAGGCGGCCTCGCCCGGCGTCTTCGACCCCGCCGCCGATATGGAGGACGATGGCCCCGCGCCGGCGCGCATCGTGATTTCGCCGAGGCAGGGCTTCTATCCGCTCATCGACGCCGATACCGGGCGGCGCTTCAGCCATATGTACTGGTACGACGGCACGCTCGGCTTCCGCATCGAGGACTGGGACGACCAGTTTCAGGAGGCGTTCACCTTCGGGGACGTGCCGCAGGGGCCGAATTTCGCCTCGCCGGAAGCCGAGGCCGCCTGGCGTGCCGAAGGGCTGGCCATCGGCGCGGCGCTGGAGGAAATCCTCGGGCCGGAAAATGTGCGCTTTGCCGAGGGCTGGGAGACGGGGCAGGGCGCGGATGCTTGACCTCACCGCGCTTTTGTGGCGGAACCGGGAAAATCGCAGTTCCGGGCCGGAAGCCGCCTCGGCTTCCGACGGAACCGCTCCAGAAGGCGTGACGACATGAACCGTTTCGAAGGACCCGGCGGCAGGGAAGCGCGCATCCGTTATCTCGACGGGGATTTTCAGGTGCTGTCGCCCGGCGCTTTCGTGCGCTGCGCCGTCACCGGCGACATCATCCCGCTCGACGACCTGAAATACTGGAGCGTGGCGCGGCAGGAGCCCTATGTCAGCGCCGCGATCTCGCTCGCCCGCGAGCTGGAGCTGAACCCCGACCTGCGCAAGCGCTGAGGGAAAGCCCCGCTATTTTTCCAGCCGGCGTCGCCGCCATGCCTCCAGCGTCTCCGAGACGATGGCGCGCGGCGCGCTGGCGATGTCGAACACGGTCTCGATCTCGATCACTTTTGCCTGCCGCTTCAATGCGGCAAGCGCCTCGCCGCCGTGGTCGAGCCGCACCGCGTCCTTGGCGGTGGTGACGATCGTCAACCCCTGCGCCTCGGCCGTGTCGAGGAGATCCTGCGCGTCGAACGCGCTGTAGAAATGGTGGTCGCCGAAGCTTCTGGCCACCGCCACCTCGCCGCCGACGGCCGCGACCGTGTCGAAGAACTTGCCCGGATCGCCGATGCCGGCGAAGGCGAGGCAGCGCGCGCCGGCGATGCCCTGGGGGGGATGCGCGCGCACATGCGCCTCGAAGAAGGCGCGGCCGGCGCGTGCGGCCTGGCGCAGCACGCGGTTGGCGCCGTCGCCTTCGCCGACCTTCAGCACGGCGTCGGTGAAGCGCATCTGCTCGGTCAGGCCGGCGCGCATCGGGCCGGCGGGGATGACATGGCCGTTGCCGACGCCGCGCCGGGCGTCGACCACGATCAGGGCATAGTCGATATGGATGCGCGCGCTCTGGAAGCCGTCATCCATGATGAGGAAGTCGCAGCCCTCTCCGATGAGCGCCCGCGCGCCGGCCGCGCGGTCGGCGCAGACGGCGACGGGCGCGGCGCGCGCCAGAAGCATCGGCTCGTCGCCGACATGGCGGGCGCTGTCGTGGTCGGGATCGACGAGATGCGGATGGCCGGAGACCGAGCCGCCATGGCCGCGCGAGAGGATGCCGGGCGTCAGCCCCATCGCCGCGGCCTGCCGGGCGAGTGCGATCGCCACCGGCGTCTTGCCGGAGCCGCCGACCGTCAGGTTGCCGACGCAAAGGACCGGGGCGGGAATCTTCTCGCGCGGCGCGGTGCGCATCCGCTTCGCGGCGACCGCGCCGTAGGCGGCCGCGAACGGCCATAGCGCGTAAGCGCGCCAGTCGGCCTTGCCCCACCAGAAGGGCGGCGCCTCGCTGACCATCCTATTACCTCTTGCCGCCCGCCGAGGCGTCCAGCCGGGCCTGGACGATCAGCGGGTTGACGTAGGGCTCGAGCGTGTGGAGCGTGCGCGTCAGCGCGCCGCGCATGCCGTCGACGGTGCGCCGGCCGGCCTCCATCATCTTGTGCCGCTCGGCGTCGTTGGTCAGCAGGTAGTTGACCGCGCCGGCGAGGATTTCCTTGTCGCGCACGAAGCGCGCCGCGCCGCTGGCCGCGAGCTTCTGGTAGGCGTCGCGGAAATTCTGGACGTTGCGGCCGGACAGGACTGCGGTGTCGAGCATGGCCGGCTCAAGCGGGTTCTGCCCGCCCTTGGCCGTCAGCGAGCGGCCGACGAAGGCGATCTCGGTCAGCCTGAGGTAGAGCCCCATCTCGCCGATCGTGTCGCCGAGGAAGACGTCGGTTCCCGGCGCGATGCGGTCGCCGGCGCTGCGTCGGGCGACGGAAAGGCCGGCGGCCGCGCAGGCGGCGGCGATGTCGTCGGCGCGTTCGGGATGGCGCGGGACGATGATCGTCAGCAGATCGGGATGGCGCGGGCGCAGCAGCCGGTGGACGTCGAGGGCGGCCGCTTCCTCGCCGTCATGCGTCGAGATCGCCGCCCAGGTCCGGCGCCGGCCGATCTCGCTTTTGAGGCGCGCGAGCTCGGCGGGGTTCACCGGCGGCTCGACCGTGTCGCCCTTCAGGTTGCCGGAAACCGTGACCGGCCGCGCGCCGAGGTGGCGGAACCGCTCGGCGTCGGTCTCGGACTGGGCGATGACATGGGCAAGGTTCTCGAACAGCGCCTCGGCGAGATAGCTGCGCTTCGACCAGCTTGCGAAGGAGCGATCGGAAAGGCGACCGTTGACCAGCACCTGCGGCACCCGCCGCGCGCCGAGCTCGAGGATGGTCATCGGCCAGATTTCCGACTCGGCCATGATGGCGAGGTCCGGCGACCAGTGGTCGAGGAACCGGCTCACCGCCGGCTTGAGATCAAGCGGCACATATTGGTGGATGATGCGCTCGCCCAGCCGCTCGTGCGCGACCTGCGCCGAGGTGACGGTGCCCGTGGTCAGGACGATGTTGATGCCGCCGCCGAGAAGCTGCTCGATCAGCGGCACCACCGCGATGGTCTCGCCGACGCTGGCGGCGTGCATCCAGATCAGCGGGCCGGCGGGGCGCGGCTGGCCGGCACGGCCGTAGCGCTCGCGGCGGCGGCTGTGCTCCTCCTTGCCCTTGCTGGCGCGCCAGGCGACATAGCCGCCGATCACCGGGTAGACGGAGGCACCGGCCCAGCGATAGGCGGTCAGCATGGCGCGTGCCCAGCGTTCGCTCATCGGTCCTCGCCATCCACGAGCCGGTAGGCGCGCCGCGTCGCCGCGTTGAGCGAGGCCGTCACCTCGCGCCGCTTCTCCTCCAGCTCCTCGGGCGTAGCATTGGCGGCGACGTGGATCGCCTCGCCGATGGCCACGGCGCGCCGGCCGAAGGGCAGGTTGATGGTGGTCTTGTCCCACGTCTTCTCCAGCACCTTGCGGCGGCTGGTGGCGACGGCGATGGGCACGACCGGCCGGCCCGAAACCTTGGCCAGCGTGACGATGCCGAGGCCGGCCTCGCGCGGGGTGCCGTGGGGGATGTCGGCGATCATGGCGACGTTGGTGCCGGCGTCGAGCGTCTTCTTGAGCGCGATCAGCGCCCGCGCGCCGCCCTTCTGGGCCCGGTGCCGGCCCTCGCGCCCGCCGGAGCCGCGGACGACGTCGAAGCCGAGACGCTGAGCCACCCGCGCGTTGAGCTCGGCGTCGGCGCTGCGCGAGAACAGCGCGGCCATCCTGTGGCCGCGCGGGTTGATGGTCGGCGCGAGCAGGTGCTGGCCGTGCCACAGGGCGGCGATCGCCGGCGTGTGGGCGCTGATGGCGTCGGCGATGTCGTCCGAGCCCTCGGCGAGGCGGTTGGTGCGATGGACGAAACGTATCGCGCCGGTGAGCAGGCTGGCCAGGATGGCGTTGGCCGCGCGCGAGCGGGTGAGCGGCCCGCGCACCTTCATCCACAGGCGCTTCAGCGGACGGTGCCGGGAGCGGACGGCGTCACCGCGCGTCCTGGGCAAGCGCGTCTTGGGCGAGCGCGTCTGGGGCAAGGGTGAAACGGCCTCCTGGTCCATGCTGCGGGCGACGGCCTACTTCGCGTCCGGCTCGAGCAGGCGATGCAGGTGGGCGATGAAATAGCGCATATGCGCATTGTCCACCGTCGCCTGGGCCTTTGCCTTCCACGCAAGTTCGGCGGATTTATAGTCGGGATAGATTCCGACGATGTCGAGCGCGTCGAGATCCCTGAACTCGGTTCCGCCGAGCGATTTCAGCTCGCCGCCGAACACGAGATGGAGAAGCTGCTTCTTTTCGGTTTCCTCGGGCATATCCGGTCGCCTGTTCGATCATGGTCCTGCGTCGCGGCAAGGGCAGGCGGCGCGACGGACCCGCTTTAGAGGAATTCGTTACGTTTTGAAACCGTGGCGTGATGCGGTTTCCGCGCTGCCGGACCCGGCGCCGCCCCCGGGGCCATCGTCGAGACCGGCGATCACGGTTTTCATTTCCGTCAGCAGCCTGCCGCTGCCGGCGGCCAGCGCGCCATGGCGCGGGTTGGCGCCGGCATAGGCGGGCGGCGTGCCGTCGCGCTCGACCAGCCCGCCGCCGGCGCGGCGCAGGATCAGGTCGGCGGCGGCGAGGTCCCAGTCGTGCGAGTTCGCCTTGACGAAGGTGGCGTCGAGCGCGCCGCTGGCGACCATGGCGATGCGGTAGGCGAGGGAGGGGATGTAGGGGATCTCCGGCCCGCCGCGCATCCAGGACGGAGCCTGTTGCAGCATCGCCTTCGGCCCGGCGACGCGCGGGTCGGCATGGCCGGGCGCGACCTTTATCGGCGCGCCGTTGAGCAGCGCCGGGCCGTCGCCGCCGGCTTCGTAGAACTCGCCCTTGGCCGGGCATTCGAGCACGCCGGCGAGCGGCGCGCCGGCCTCGACCACGGCGATCGACACGCACCATGTGCGCCGGCCCGCGATGAAGGCGCGAGTGCCGTCGATGGGATCGACGACGAAGGTGCGCCGCGCGACAAGCCGCTCGGGGGTGTCGACGGTCTCCTCCGAGAGCCAGCCATAGTCGGGCCGGGCGGCGGACAGGGTCCGGCGCAGGAAGGTGTCGACGGCGATGTCTGCGGCGCTGACGGGGGAGGAGCCCTCCTTCATCCACACGTCGGGATCGTTGCGGAAATGGCGCATGGCGATCTCGCCGGCCTCGCGGGCGGCGTCGCGAATCAGCGAAAGGTCGGCGGCGAGCGCGTCGTTCATCGTGTCATTCGCCGGCAAGGGTCATCCCCTCGATGAGGAGCGTCGGCGCGGCCGTGCCGAAATTGCGGTCGAGATCGTCGGCCGGCACCATGGCCATGAACATGTCCTTCAGGTTCCCGGCGATCGTCACCTCCGAGACGGGGAAGGTAAGCTGGCCGTTCTCGATCCAGAAGCCGGACGCGCCGCGCGAATAGTCGCCCGTCACCATGTCGACGCCCTGGCCGAAGACCTCGGTGACGTAGAAGCCGGATTTCAGCGCGCCGATCATGTCGCGCGGGCTCTGCGCGCCCGGCTCGATGGCAAAATTGGTCGAGGACGGCACCACCGAGGAGGCGGCGCGCACGCCGCGGCCGTTGGTGCGGAGCCCGAGCTCGCCGGCGACCGAGGTTGAGAGGAACCAGTGGGCGAGCACGCCGTCCTCGATCATGACGAGGCGCTCCCCGGCCACGCCCTCGCCGTCGAACGGGCGCGAGGACTGCCCGCGCACCTTCAGCGGCTCGTCGGTGACGGTGATGCCGGCGGACGCGACCTTCCGGCCCATATGGTCGCGCAGGAAGCTCGTCTTGCGGGCGACGGACGCGCCGTTGATCGCGCCGGCGAGATGACCGGCGATGCCGCGCGCCACGCGCGGGTCGAACACCACGGTGACCGGACCGGTCCTGGCCTTGCGCGGGTTCAGCCGCCTGACGGCGCGCTCGCCGGCCTTGCGGCCGATCCCGTCGGCCGGATCGAGATCGGAGAAATGCAGGCGCGAGGAGAAATCGTGGTCGCGCTCCATCGCCGTTCCCTCGCCGGCCAGCGCGCTGGCCGAGCGGGAAAACCGCGTCGCCATGTACTGCCCGACGAAGCCGTCGGAGGTGGCGAGCACCAGCCCGCCCATGCCGGCCGACGCGCCGGCCCCGGCGGAATTGGTGACGCCGGGAACCGCGAGCGCCGCCGCCTCCATCGCCAGCGCGTCCTCGCGCAGGCGCTCGGGCGAAATCTCCGTGGCGTCGAAGAGGTCGAGATCGGCGGGCTCGCGCGCCAGCAGCGCCGGGTCGGCGAGCCGCTGGTAGGGGTCCTCGGGCGAGGCCTTCGCCATCGCCACCGCCCGCTCGGCCAGCGCGTCGATGTCGGAAAGGGCGTTGGCCGAGACGCTGGCGACGCGGCGGCCGCTAAAGACGCGCAGCGCGATGTCGTCGCTTTCCGCCGCGCTGGTGTTCTCCACCTTGCCGAGCCTGACGGAAACGCCGGTCGAGCGGGAGCGCACGGCGACCGCGTCGGCAGCGTCCGCGCCCGCCCGGCGCGCTGTCTCGACCAGCCGCGCGACGAGATCGACGAGGCTCGCGGAATCGATGGGCTGGCTCATGGGGCGGCGGGTTCCTTCGGAAGGCTGGGGGTGCGCCTTGCGGCTCCACCCCATCTATGGTTCCCGCAGCCATGATGCAATGCGTGATGCCGGATAAGCACCCGTCAGGCGCGCGTCTCGGCGTCCCCTTCGCGGGCTGGCATGTCGCCGGCGGGGCGCATCCAGACGCGCGGAAGCGGCTTGCGCTCTTCCTTCGCCGCGTCCTCGGGGTCGGTCAGGCGCAGGATGCCCCATGGGGTCCACAAATCGACCTTCCGTCCGGGAAGCGCCGCTTCGGAAATCTGCCGTTTCATGACCATCACCTCCCGTATCCGCCCATTGAGCGGGACGATTGTGGCAATGTTCGGTCACGGCGCTTGAAAGTGCGTAATATTGCGCGATCCCGTCACGGTTGGCGCAGATGGCGCTCCGTTACACTGTCGATCTCGCGCTTCAGCTCGTCGCGGATCGGGCTCGTCTCGCCGAGCACGCGCTGGACCTTGAGGAAGTCGAGGACGCCGAAATGCGCGACCGGCGGGCGCAGCAGGATGTGCGGCTGCGTCTGGCGCAGCTTCAATTCGACGATGGCCTCCATCATGATCTGGCTCGCGCCCATCAGGAGGTCGAGCGAGGAGGGCCGGCCGCGCGCGTCGCCCGTCGGCCCGCCGACGACGTCGACCCCGATGACGATGTCGGCCTTGCCGTGCAGGAGGTCGAACGGCACCGGGTTGGTGATGCCGCCGTCGATCAGGAGGCGCCCCTCGTGGCTCACCGGGCGGAAGATCGCCGGCAGCGCCGCCGAGGCGGCCAGCGCGGTGAACAGATCGCCCTCGGCGAACACATGCTCGTCATGGCCGTAGAAGTCGGTCGCCGTCACCTGGAGCGGGATCAACATGTCCTCGATGCGCGAGGGAACGGGCTCCGGCATGAAGGCGCGCAGGATGCGCCCGACGTCGAACTGGCCGAGGCGGATGCCGCCGGCCACCAGCTCGCCGACGCTGCGCGGCAGGCTGCGCCACATGCGGGTCATCGCCTCGCCGCGGTTGGACAGCACGGCGCGGGCATGGTCCTCGATGTCGCTGCCGCGCATGCCGGCGGCCATGGCCGCGCCCATCATCGCGCCGATGGACGAGCCGGCGATGGCGACGGGGCGGATGCCCAGCTCGTCGAGCGCGCGGATGACGTGGATATGCGCCAGCCCGCGCGCGCCGCCGCCGCCGAAGGCGACGGCGAAGGTCGGGCCGGGCGGCGGGGCATGGTCCGCTCCCGACGTGGTTTCCGGCATCGCCGCGCCCATCGGGATTACCGCCTCAGCCGCCGTTGCCGTCATTCGCCTCCGGGCCGATCACCAGCACGGCCGGCTCCGCCGTCAGCAGCTTCGCGGCGGCTTGCCTGACCTCGTCGAGCGTGACCGCCTCGATCAGCCCGACGCGGCGCTCGATATAGTCGATGCCGCGCCCGTCCTTCTGCAATTCGAGCAGGGTGCGGGCGACCGCCGTCGACGAATCGAGGTTGTTGATCGGGTAGGCGCCGACCAGATAGGTCTTGGCCTTGGCGAGCTCCTCCTCGGTGATGCCGTTCTCGGCCACGTCCCGGATCACGTCGCGGATGACGCCGAGGGCTTCCTGCGTCCGGTCGGCGCGCGTCGACGTGCCGATCATCAGCATGTCGGCGTGGTCGCTGGTGATGAGCGACGAGCCGACGCCGTAGGCGAGGCCGCGCTTCTCGCGCACCTCGTCGAACAGGCGCGAGGAGAACGTGCCGCCGCCGAGCACGTGGTTCATCAGGAAGGCGGCGAAGAAGGTCGGGTCCTCGCGCTCGACGCCCGGATAGACGAGCTGGAGCGACGACTGCGGCAGGGCGTAGACGTAGTTGACCCGCTGGTCGAACTTGATCTGCGCCTTGCCGACCGGCTCGAGGCCCTGCTCGGCCGGCAGGCCGCCGAACACCCGGTCGAGCTCTGCCTTCAGCGTCTCGGCGTCGATGGCGCCGACCACGGCGACGTTGAGGCCGGAGCGGGCGAAGGTGCGGCCGTGCAGCGCGTGAAGATCGTCGGCGGTAATAGTGGCGAGCGTTTCGACCTTGCCCTCGGCGCGGCGGGCATAGGGGTGGTCGCCGTAGAGCGCACGGGCGAACTCCTCGCGGCCGAGCGCGTTGGGGTCGCGCATGTCGCGCTGGATGCCGGTCAGGATCTGGGCGCGGATGCGCTCGACCGGCTCGGCGTCGAAGCGCGGTTCGTTGACCGCGAGCCGCAGCAGCTCGAACGCGGCCTCGCGCTCCTCGGCCAGCATGCGCATCGAGCCGTAGACCGCGTCGCGCCGCGCGTCGAAGCTCATTTCCGCGCCGACATCGTCGAGCCGTTCCTGGAAGGCGTCGGCGTCGAGATCGCCCGCGCCCTCGTCGAACAGGCCCGCCATCAGGTTGGAGAGCCCGTCCTTGCCGGACGGATCCTGCACGCTGCCGCCCTTGAAGGCGAAGTTCACGGTGACGATGGGGACGGTGTAGTCCTCGACCAGCCATGCGGTGATGCCGCCGTCGGATTTGACTTCCCTTATGTCCACCTCGGCGCGGGCGGGCGCCAGCGCCGGGAAGGTGAGGAAGACGACGGCGAGCAGGAGGATCGCCAGCGCGTCCGTAAAGCGATGCGCCTTTTCCACGTTTCTCATGGTCGGTCTCACTCCTTGGGCAAGAGATAGGCGGCGACGGCGCGGCGCTCGTCGAGCCAGCGTGTGGCGGCGTCCTTGACGTCCTGCGCGGTCACGGTGCGGATGCGGTCGGGCCAGCTCGCGATGTCCTCGACCGTGCCGCCGGTCGCCAGCGTCGAGCCGTAGATGCGCGCCATGCCGTCCTGCTCGTCGCGGGCGAAGATCATCGAGCGGACGAAGCGCATCTTGGCCTTCTCCACTTCCTCCTCGGTGACGCCGTCGGCGGCGATCTTCGCGATCTCGGCGTCGATGGCCTTCTCGACATCGTCGAGCGTCGCCTCGCCGCGCGGCGAGCCGAGAACCATGAACATCGTGTCGTCGAGGGAGGTGCTCTGGTAGTAGGCCATCGCCGACGAGGCGATGCCCTGCCGGACCACCAGCTCCTGATAGAGGCGCGAGCGCACGCCGCCGCCGAGCACCTCGGACAGGATGTCGAGCGCCTCGGCCTGGCCCTTTTCCGCCGTGGTGTAGGAGGGGACCAGCCAGCGCTTGGAATAGCTCGGCACGCCGACGCGCTCGTCGCTGAGCGTCACGGTGCGGCGGGTGTTCTGCTCCGGCTCGGTCGGGCGCAGGCGCGGCGGCAAATCCGGCCCGCGCGCGATCTTGCCGTAGGTGTCCTCGGCCAGCTTGCGCACGGTCGCGGCGTCGACGTCGCCGGCCACCACCAGGATGGCGTTGTTGGGCGCGTAATAGCGGCGGTAGAAATCGATGGCGTCCTCGCGGTTCAGCTTCTCGATCTCGTGCATCCAGCCGATGACCGGGATGCGGTAGGGGTGGTTCTGGTAGAGCGTCGCGCTGACCTCCTCGGAGAGCAGCGAGCGCGGGTCGCTCTCCACCCGCGAGTTGCGCTCCTCGATGACCACGTCGCGCTCGGGCCCGATCACGTCGTCGGTCAGGACGAGGTTGGTCATCCGGTCGGCTTCCATCGCCATCATCTCGGGTAGCATGTCCGGCGCGACCTGCTGGTAGTAGGCGGTGTAGTCGTAGGAGGTGAAGGCGTTCTCGCGGCCGCCGACATCGGCGATGCGGGCCGAGAACACGCCCGGCCCGTATTCGGCCGTGCCCTTGAACATCAGGTGCTCGAAGAAATGGGCGATGCCCGACTTGCCGGGGTCCTCGTCGGCCGAGCCGACCTTGTACCAGAGCATGTGGGTGACGACCGGGGCGCGGTGGTCTGGAATGACGACGACCTCCAGCCCGTTGTCGAGGGCGAAATTCTCGATCGGCGGCGCGCCCTCGGCGACGGCGCAGACCGGCACCAGGGCGAGCAGGCCGGCGGCGAGCGCGGCGCGCAGGGCTGCCACCGGTCCTTGAGAGCGAATCACATTCATGAGCACATCCTTCTTCCCTGGCCCGCACAGATAGCGCTTGGCGGGGCGCAAGCAAACCATGGCGCACCCGCGCGAACGGCCGCGGGGATTCTGTTCACTCCAACAGTGGCCGAATTCAGGTGCGGGCGCTGAATGTCACGCTCGTGTCGCCCCAATCGCGCCGGTCGATGAGGGCGAGCCCCTCGACCGGCTGGAAGGGCGATGCGGCCGCCTCCTCGACGACGACGAGCGCGTCTGCCGTCAGCCAGCCGCCGGCCAGCGCCGATTGCAGCGCGCGCTCGGCCAGCCCCTTGCCGTAGGGCGGGTCGGCGAAGACGAGATCGAAGGGGGCGATGGTGCCGGCCTCGCCGAGCCGCGTCGCATCGCGGCGGAAGATCTTGGCGCGGCCCTGAAGACCGAATTCCTCGATATTGGTGCGGATCAGGCCGCGCCCCTCGGCCGATTCCTCGATGAACAGGCATTGCGCCGCGCCGCGCGACAGCGCCTCCAGCCCGAGCGCGCCGGTGCCGGAGAAGAGGTCGAGCACCCGCGCGCCGTCCAGCCGTTCCGGCCAGGCATGGGCGATGACGTTGAACACCGCCTCGCGGGTGCGGTCGCTGGTCGGGCGGATCGAATCCGAGCGCGGCGTCGCCAGCGGCCGGCCGCGCAGGCTCCCGCCGACGATGCGCATCAATCCTCGCCGCGCGGCTTGCGCGGGCCGGCAGGTCCAGACCTCGGGCCGGGCTTGCGGCCGGCGGGCCTGCCGCCCGGCTTGCTTCCGCCGGGCTTGCCGCCCCCGGGTTTGCCGCCGAAGCGCGGCTTGTCGCCCGCCTTCGCGCCGGGCTTGCCCTCGGGGCGCGGCTTGCCGGCGTAGCGGCGGCCCTCGGTTCGCTCGGCAAGGGCTGCCTTCTTCTTCTCGCCCATCGGCTTGGCGCCCGGCGCCATCCACACATTGGCGGTACGGGAGCGCGGCCGCTCCTCCTTACGCTCCTCGCGGAAGTCCGGCTTGCCGGGGCGGCCCTTCGGCGCGGGGCGGCCGTCGCGGTCATCCCGCTTGCCGCCGGGTTTGCCACCCGGTTTCCCGCCCGGTTTCCCGAACGCGGGCTTGCGGGTGTCGAGCCGGCCTAGCGCGTCCTCGCGCCGTGCCTCGCGGGCGTCCTCGCCGCGATGGGGCCGCGGTTTGTCCTTGCGCGCCGGGCTTGCCGCCTCGTCCTTGCTGGAGAAGGCGTTGAGGATCGGGGCGTCGAAATTCGCGCCCGATTCTTCGATCAGCCGCTCGCCGAGCTGGTCGCGCAGATACTTGCCCTTCAGTTCGCGCAGCTCGCCCTCGGGCAGGTCGGAGAGCTGGAACGGCCCGTAGGAGACGCGGATCAGCCGCGTCACGTCGAGCCCGAGCGCGCCGAGGATGTTCTTCACCTCGCGGTTCTTGCCCTCGCGCAGGCCGATGGTCAGCCAGGCGTTGGAGCCCTGCTCGCGGTCGAGCGTCGCCTCGACCGCGCCGTAGAACACGCCGTCGACGGCGATGCCTTCCTTCAAGCCCTCCAGCGCCTCCGGCTCGACCTTGCCGTGGACGCGCACGCGGTAGCGGCGCAGCCAGCCGGTCGCCGGCAACTCCAGCACGCGCGACAGGCCGCCGTCGTTGGTCAGCAGCAGCAGCCCCTCGGTGTTGATGTCGAGACGGCCGACGGTCATCAGCCGCGGCAGGCCCTTGGGCAGCACGTCGAACACGGTGCGCCGGCCTTCGGGGTCGCGGCTGGTCGTCACCACGCCGGCCGGCTTGTGGAACAGGAACAGCCGCGTGCGCTCGATGGCGGGGATCGGCTTGCCGTCGATCTCGATGCGGTCGCTCGCGCCGACATTGACGGCCGGCGTGTCGAGCACCCTGCCGTTCAGCGTGATACGGCCGGCGGCGATCATCTCCTCGGCATCGCGGCGCGAGGCGACGCCGGCGCGGGCCAGCCGGCGGGCGATGCGCTCGCCGCCGCCTTCTTCCGTCGCTTGCGCTTCGGCGCCCTCGCTCCGGCCGGGGCGGGGGGTGGCATCCTTGTCGTCGCGTTTGACGAAGGCGCGCTTCTCGCCGTCCTGCCGGCGGAAGGGTTTCGCCTCGCCGTCGCGCGGCTTGCGCGGTCCGTCGGAACGGGGCTTGTCGAAACGGGGTTTTTCGCCGGGCTTTGCGAAGCGCGGCTTGTCATAGGCAGGCTTGTCGCCGTCGCGCGGGGCATAGGGCTTGCGCGGGCGGCGCTCGCTGTCGCTGCCCTCGGCCGCCGCCTCGCGACGCTCCCATTTGCCGGGGCGCGGCTTCATCGGCTTGCCGTCCGCGGACTTGCCGAAGGCGCGCTTCATGCCGTCCTGACGCTGGAAGGGCTTTTTCGTCTCGCCGCCTTCCTCGCGCGGCTGGCGCGGGCCGTCGCCACGCGGCCCGTCGAAACGCGGCCCGTCGAAACGCGGCTTGTCGAATTTCGGCCTGTCGCCGTCGCGCGGCGCGTAGGGCTTGCGCGGGCGGCGCTCCTCGCCCGTGGCCTCGGCTCCGGCTTCGCGCGGTTTCCACTTGCCAGCACCGGGCTTGCCTGTGCGCGGCTTGTCGCCGCCGGGCTTGCCGAAGCGCGGCTTGCCGCCATCGCCTGCGGCGGAGGGCTTGCCAGCGCCGCCACGGCCTTTATTACCCCCCGTGCCGCCGCTGCGGGCCGGCTTTTTTCTGTCGTCGTTCATATGGCGCTCGCCTTTCAGCGCGGGTAACTATCAGAGCCTTTATGGCCTTGCGAGTGAAATGTCATCGGCGGCGGACGCATGAAACCATCCCCCTTCATGGAGGCGGCCTTCGCGGAAGCGGAAGCGGCGGCGCGGCGCGGCGAGGTGCCGATCGGCGCGGTCGTGGTCGCGGGTGGCGAAATCCTCGCCTGCGCCGGCAACCGCACCCGCGAGCTGAACGACCCGACCGCGCATGCCGAGGTGCTGGCCATCCGCGAGGCGTGCCGGCTGACGGGGAGCGAGCGGCTGCCCGACGCCGATCTCTACGTCACGCTCGAGCCGTGCCCGATGTGCGCGGCGGCGATCTCGTTCGCGCGCATCCGCCGGCTCTATTTCGGCGCGGTCGACGAGAAGGGCGGCGCGGTGGTCTCGGGCGTCCGGCTCTATGCCCAGCCGACCTGCCATCACGCGCCGGAAACCTATGCGGGCCTGTCCGAACGACGGGCGGCGGCGCTGCTGAAATCGTTCTTTCAGGACCGCCGCTGAAAATCGCACGGACTCTTCGCTGCAAAGCGCTGCTTTGTCTTGTGCCGCGCCCCGGTGCGGGGCTATGCACGCGCGAGCGCGCCAGCCGCGAAGCGATGACAGGGAGACCGAGATGACGAAGACCCGCACCGAGACAGACACGTTCGGACCCATCGACGTGGCGGCGGACCGCTACTGGGGCGCGCAGGCGGAGCGCAGCAAGGGCAATTTCCGGATCGGCTGGGAAAAGCAGCCGCTGCCCATCGTGCGCGCGCTCGGCATCGTCAAGCGCGCCGCCGCCGAGGCGAACATGGAGCTCGGCCGGCTCGACCCGAAGATCGGCGAGACCATCGTCAAGGCGGCGCAGGAGGTGATCGACGGCAAGCTCGACGACCATTTCCCGCTCGTCGTCTGGCAGACCGGCTCCGGCACCCAGTCGAACATGAACGCCAACGAGGTGATCTCCAACCGCGCCATCGAGATGCTGGGCGGCGAGATGGGCTCGAAGAAGCCGGTCCATCCCAACGACCACGTCAATATGAGCCAGTCGTCCAACGACACCTACCCGACCGCGATGCACGTCGCCGGCGCGGAGGAGATCGTCAACCGCCTGCTGCCGGCGCTGAAGAAGCTGCACGGCGCGCTCGACGCCAAGGCCAAGGCCTGGGACCACATCATCAAGATCGGCCGGACCCACACGCAGGACGCGACGCCGCTGACGCTCGGCCAGGAGTTCTCCGGCTATGCGCAGCAGGTCGCGAACGGCATCGAGCGCATCGAGATGACGCTGCCGGCGCTGATGCAGCTCGCGCAGGGCGGCACCGCCGTCGGCACGGGCCTCAACGCGCCCATCGGCTTCGCCGAGAAGGTGGCGCAGAAGATCGCCGCCATCACCGGGCTCGCCTTCACCACCGCGCCCAACAAGTTCGAGGCGCTGGCCGCGCATGACGCGATGGTGTTCAGCCACGGCGCGATCAACACGCTCGCGGCCTCGCTGTTCAAGATCGCCAACGATATCCGCTTCCTCGGCTCCGGCCCGCGCGCCGGCCTCGGCGAGCTTTCCCTGCCGGAGAACGAGCCGGGCTCGTCGATCATGCCGGGCAAGGTCAACCCGACCCAGTGCGAGGCGCTGACGCAGGTGTGCGTCCAGGTGTTCGGCAACCACGCGGCGCTGACCTTCGCCGACAGCCAGGGTCATTTCGAGCTCAACGTGTTCAACCCGGTGATGGCCTACAACTTCCTGCAATCGGTCCGGCTGATCGCCGACGCCGCCCACTCCTTCACCGACAATTGCGTCGTCGGCATCGAGCCGCGCGAGGACAACATCCGCGCCGGCGTCGAGCGCTCGCTGATGCTGGTGACGGCGTTGGCGCCGAAGATCGGCTACGACAACGCGGCGAAGATCGCCAAGACCGCGCACAGGAACGGCACGACCCTGCGCGAGGAGGCCCTTGCCACCGGGCTGGTGACGGAGGCCGAATACGACGCGATCGTCCGCCCCGAACTGATGACGAAGCCGGGTTGACTTCAAGTTTTTGTGAACGCATTTCTGTAATCGTTCACAAAACAGAAACGCTGAGTCTGCGGTGCGGCACTTGCCGCGCCGCTCGTTTCGGCTATTTGGGGTGGAGACCAAAGCGCGCCGCGATCTTCCGGATTCGCTCCGCATGCCTTGGTTCCTTGTTTTTGCGCATGTCTTCGTCCCGAAACCGGTTCCCACTTTCGGGAGACATGCTCCAACGGAGAGGCCCCATGGCAAACGACCTTACCCTTCTCGTCGCCCGCGTGCTGCTGGCGCTGATGTTCCTGATTTCCGGCATCCCGCTGCTGATGGCCCCGGGCGGTTTCGCCGGCTTCATGGGCTCCCTCGGCCTGCCGGCGCCGATGCTCGTCACCTGGCTGATCATCGCGCTCAAGGTTCTCGGCGGCATCGCGCTCGTCGTCGGCTTCCAGACCCGCTGGGCGGCCTACGCCTTCGCCGCCTTCTGCATCGCCACCGCCTTCATCGGCCATTCCGCGCCGGAAGAGGCGAGCGTGTTCTGGAAGAACATCGCCCTTGCCGGCGGCTTCCTCGCCCTGTCGGTCTCCGGCCCCGGCGGCCTTTCGGTCGACGCGAAGCGCGGCTGAAAAGCGCGGCAATCGAAATGAGAAAAGGCCCGGAGCGATCCGGGCCTTTTTCGTTTCAGCCGCCGTTCACGGCCTTGAGGATTTCGTCGATCGCCGCCTCGTCCGCGGCCTCGCGCGCCTTCAGCGACACGCCGAGGCAGGCTTGCGAACGCAGGATGACGCCGTCGTCGAGGATCTTCAGGTGGTTGGCGCGCAGCGTCGAGCCGGTCGAGGTGATGTCGACGATGACGTCGGCCGAGCCGGCGGCCGGCGCGCCCTCGGTGGCGCCGAGGCTCTCGACGATGCGATAGACCTGGATGCCGTGCTGGGCGGAGAAGAACTGCTGCGTCAGCCGCCAGTACTTGGTGGCGATCCGCAGACGCCGCCCGTGGCGCTGGCGGAAATCGGCGGCGACGTCGTCGAGGTCGGCCATGGTGTCGACGTCGAGCCAGGCCTCCGGCACCGCGACGATGACGTCGGCATGGCCGAAACCGAGCCGCGCGCCGATCTTCACCCGCGCCTCCCAGTCGGGGATGGTCTCGCGGATCAGGTCCTCGCCGGTGACGCCGAGATCGACCGTGCCTTGCCCCAACTCGCGCGAGATTTCCGAGGCCGAGAGGAACGCGACCTCGATGTCGTCGCGGCCCTTGATATGGGCGCGGTAGCGGCGCTCGTCCTCAGGCGTGACGACGTCGAACCCCGCTTTCGCCAGCACGGCGATGGCCTCTTCCTTGAGCCTGCCCTTGGAGGGAAGCGCCAGCGTGATGGTCATGCCTGCTCCCTCAACGCTGCGATACGGTCGAGCCAGACCGAGAAGCCGACGCCGGGGATCGGCTCCTTCGCGCCCAGCATGGTCAGGAGCCGGTCGTAGCGGCCGCCGCCGACCAGCGGCAGCGAGCCGCCCGAGCGGATCTCGAAGACGAGGCCGGTATAATAGTCGAGCGGCCGGCCGAAGCCGGCGTCGTAGACGATCGCGCCTTGCGGCAGGCCGTGGCCGGCGATGGCCACGGCGCGGGCGGTGAAGATGTCGAGCGCGTCGCCGAGCGAAACGCCGGTTTCCTTCGCGAAGGCCGCGAGCGCCGCGGCGGCGTCCTCCAGCGGCGCGCGGATGGCGAGGAACCGCTTCAGCGCCGCGAGCGCATCGGCCGAGAGGCGCACGCTGCGCAGGTCGGCCTTCTCGATCAGCCGCTGGGCGATGTCCTGCGGGCTGCGCCCGGCCGAGGGGGGAAGCGCGGCTTCCTCCATCATCGCGTCGATATGGGCGGCGAGCCGGTCGCGCTCGCCCGCCGCGATCAGGGCGGCGATCGAGGCATTGGGCGCGGCGCGCTGCGCCGGGTTGGCGAGGTCGTCGAGCGCGGCGGCGAGCTGCCCGGCCGAGCCGAAGGCGCGCGCCAGCCGCTTCTGCCAGCCGCGCGGCAGGCCGAGGCCCGCCAGCACCGCCTCGAACACGCGCTGGTCGCCGAGGGTGATGGCGAGCGGTACGCCGGGCAGGACGCGCGACAGCAGCGCATGCGCGTCGGCCACCGAGCGCGCGTCGGCCTCGGCCGTGCCGGTCTCGCCCAGATCCTCGATCCCGGCTTGCAGGAACTCCGCTCCGCCCTCGCGGCGCTGGCGGAACACCTGACCCAGATAGCCGTAGCGGCGCGGCGTGCCGGCGCGGGCGGCGATGTGGTCGCGGCAGACGGGAATGGTGAATTCTGGCCTCAGGCACAGCGCCTCGCCCGTCTCGCTCTCGGTCAGGAAGATGCGGCGGCGCAGATCCTCGCCCGCCATGTCGAGGAACGGATCGGCCGGTTGCAGCACCGCGACCTCGGCCAGGCCGGCGCCGCGCTCCTCGAACAAAGCGAGGATGTCGGCGGCGAAAGAGGGCAGGCGGGCGCTCATGCCTCGGCGCTTCTTTCCGCCTTCTGCGCATCGAGCACGCGGCGGACGGCCTCGACCAGCCCGCTTTCCGGCGCGGTGAACTGCGCCGGCCGGCTCTCGCGCCAGGTGGCGTTGTCCTCGATCTCGGCCGACAGCTTCGCGCCGAGCGCGAGGTCCTTGATCTGCACTTCGCCCTTGGCGCGCTCGTCACCGCCCTGGATGACGACGCAAGGGCTGCCGCGCCGGTCGGCATATTTCATCTGCGCCTTCATGCCGGCGCCGCCGAGATACATTTCCGCCCTGATGCCGGCCTGCCTGAGTTCGGAGACCATGCGCTGGTAGCGGCCGAGCGATTCCGTGTCCTTGTCCATGACGAGGACGACGACCGGCGCGGTAACTTGCGTGTCCTCCAGCTTGCCGAGGTTCTTCAGCGCCGCGGTCAGCCGCGACACGCCGATGGAGAAGCCCGTCGCCGGCACCGGCTCGCCGCGGAAGCGCGAGACGAGGCCGTCATAGCGCCCGCCGCCCGCGACCGAGCCGAAGCGGACGATCTCGCCCTTCTCGTTCGGCACCTCGAACAAAAGCTCGGCCTCGTAGACCGGGCCGGTATAGTATTCGAGGCCGCGGACCACCGAAGGGTCGATCTTGACGCGATCAGGTCCGTAACCGGCGATGCGTATTAGTTTTCTGATCTGTTCGAGTTCTTCTAGCGCCTCGTCAACTAGTGGTGGCAGCGTTTTGAGAGGCACCCATAAGCGAAAATAACGTTTGTAAGCGGAAATCGAGAATGGCTTCTTCCAAGGGTAATCTAGAAGCCGCTTGATTCCCGCTAAAACGTTGATCTGCGCCTCATCAAGTCCCGCGCCCTTGGTGAAGTCGCCGCTCTCGTCGAGTCGGCCCTTGCCGAGCAGGAGGCGCACGCCCTCGGGACCGAACTTGTCGAGCTTGTCGATGGCGCGCAGCACGGTCAGCCGGCGGCCGGCATTGCCGTCGCCGCCGAGGCCGATCGCCTCCAGCACGCCGTCGAGCACCTTGCGGTTGTTGACGCGGATGACGTAGTCGCCGCGCTTGATGCCCACCGCCTCCAGCGTGTCGGCCATCATCATCGCCATCTCGGCGTCGGCGGCCACCCCCGGCGTGCCGACGATGTCGGCGTCGAACTGCATGAACTGGCGGAAGCGGCCCGGTCCCGGCTTCTCGTTGCGGAACACCCAGCCCGAGCGATAGGAGCGGTAGGGCCTGGGCAGGGTCTCGAAATTCTCGGCGACGAAGCGGGCCAGCGGCGCGGTCAGGTCGTAGCGCAGGGAGAGCCACTGCTCGTCGTCGTCCTGGAACGAGAACACGCCCTCGTTCGGCCGGTCCTGGTCGGGCAGGAACTTGCCCAGCGCGTCGGTATACTCGACCATCGGCTGCTCGACGGGGTCGAAGCCGTAGAGCTCGTAGACCGCGCGAATCTTCGCCGTCATCGCGTCGACCGCGCGGATGTCGGCCGCATGGCGGTCGACGAAGCCCCGCGGCAGCCGCGCCTTCATCCTGTCCGCCTTGTCAGCCATGGTTCCGCCCGCCTTGTGAATGGTATCGGCGCCCCCTTCGGACGCGCCGGTTTCCTAGCCGATATGAAAGGGGGCGGCAAGGTGAGGGCGGGGGGCGAGGGCGGGGCCGTGAGGCGCCCTGCGTTGCAATTGCGCAACGCAGCATGAAATCCACGCAAACCCGGCGTCGGGCATCTGGCGTTTTCGCCGCCGCAGCATTATCAGCACCAAACCGAAGGGCAGACGAAACCGGATGGTAACCATCCGCGTTGCAAGATGAACGGAAACCAAACTGAGATGACCCCCGTGAAAGCCACGCTCGTTTCGCTGTTCATGCTCACCGGCATCGCCATGTGGGGCGCGGCCATGTATTCGGCCGACGCGGCCGGCGGTCACGGCCCGGTCGACGGCTACGGCGTCGCCGAGGCGCGCTGAGCCGCGCCTGCCAATCCATCCTTTCAGAGCATTTTGCAGTCAGACGGAATCGTCTGACGTCGCATAAATGCGGCTAAGGAAAAGGAGCTGGAGCAGCGGAAGCTGCGTTCGTCAGAACGCCCGCTGCTCTAGCGCCGGCCGGTCCCGAACGGGTCGTCCGGGGCGTAGAGCAGCTCCGGTCCGGCCTGCGCGATGTCGCGCTTGCCGCACAGCGCCAGCGTCACGTCCAGCTCGCGGCGGATGATCTCGAGCGCCAGCCTGACGCCCTCGCGGCCGCCCGCGCCGAGGCCGTAGAGGAAGGGGCGGCCGATATGGACGCCCTTCGCGCCGAGGCACAGCGCCTTCAGGACGTCCTGCCCCGAGCGGATGCCGCCGTCGAGATGCACCTCGATGCGCTCGCCGACCGCCTCGACGATCTCCGGCAGCACCGAGACCGACGACGGCGCGCCGTCGAGCTGGCGGCCGCCATGGTTGGAGACGATGATGGCGTCGGCCCCTGTCGCCGCCGCCATCCGCGCGTCCTCGGCGTCGAGGATGCCCTTGATGATCAGCTTGCCGCCCCAGCGTTCCTTGATCCATTCGACATCGGCCCATGACAGGCGCGGGTCGAACTGCTCGGCCGTCCAGGTGCTGAGCGAGGAGAGGTCCGTGACGCCCTTCACATGGCCGGCGATGTTGCGGAAGGTGCGCCTTTTGGTGCCGAGCATGCCGAGGCACCATTGCGGCCGCGTCGCCATCTGCCAGATGTGCTTCGGCGTGAATTTCGGCGGGGCGGAGAGCCCGTTGCGCAGATCCTTGTGGCGCTGGCCGAGGATTTGGAGGTCGGCGGTCAGCACCAGCGCCGAGCAGCCGGCGGCCTTGGCGCGGTCGATCAGGTCGTTGATGAAGCCGCGGTCGCGCATCACGTAGAGCTGGAACCAGAACGGCTTCTTCGTCGCCGCGGCCACGTCCTCGATGGAGCAGATGCTCATGGTCGAGAGGGCGAAGGGCACGCCGAATTCCTCGGCCGCCTGCGCGGCGAGGATTTCGCCGTCGGCATGCTGCATCCCGGTCAGGCCCGTCGGGGCGAGCGCCACCGGCATCGACACCGTCTCGCCGATCATCGTCGATTCGAGCGAGCGGTCGGTCATGTCGACCAGCACGCGCTGGCGCAGCTTGACCTTGTGGAAATCCTCCTCGTTGGCGCGGTAGGTGCTCTCCGTCCACGAGCCGGAATCGGCATAGTCGAAGAACATCTTCGGCACACGGCGGCGCGCGCGCCGTCTTAAGTCCTCGATGGTCAGCAGCGCGCTCATCGTCTTTCTCCCGTTTCCCCGGTTTTGCCCTGTCGGCTTGCGCCGCGTCCGTTATAAGAGGAGCGAAGGGGCGGCGAAAGATGCTTCGCCGCGCTGGATCGTTTCACGGAAACGGCGAAACGATCTATCTTTTATCGTTACGCAATTCCGGACGCAAAACCGCTTCGCACTTTTGCTGGAATTGCTCCAGGAGGACGCACCCTTAATGTCCGGCATCGCGATGCCCGCGCCAGACGCAAAGACGCTTGCCCGCCGCGACGAGATCGTCGAGGACATGCGCGTCATCGTGCCGGGCGAGGGCGTGGTGGCGGCCGAGACGGCGATGCGCGCCTTCGAGAGCGACGGGCTCACCGCCTATCGCCAGTTGCCGCTCGTCGTCGTCCTGCCGCAGACGGTGAAGCAGGTGCAGCGCATCCTGAAATACTGCAACGACCGCAACATCCGCGTCGTGCCGCGCGGGGCCGGCACCTCGCTCTCCGGCGGGGCGCTGCCGCTTCAGGACGCGGTGCTGCTGGTGATGAGCCGCTTCAACCGCATCCTCGACATCGACTACGCCAACCGCACCGTGACCGCGCAGCCGGGCGTCACCAATCTCGGCATCACCAACGCCGTGCGCCACGAGGGCTTCTACTACGCGCCCGATCCCTCCTCGCAGATCGCCTGCTCCATCGGCGGCAATATCGCGGAAAATTCCGGTGGGGTGCATTGCCTGAAATACGGGCTGACGGCCAACAACGTGCTGGGCGTCGAGATGGTGCTGATGAACGGCGAAGTGGTGCGTCTCGGCGGCAAGCATCTCGACGCCGAAGGCTACGACCTGATGGGCGTCGTCACCGGCTCCGAAGGGCTGCTCGGCGTCGTCACCGAAGTCACCGTGCGCATCCTGAAAAGCCCGGAGACGGCGCGCGCGGTCCTTCTCGGCTTCCCGTCGAGCGAGCAGGCCGGCCAGTGCGTCGCCGACATCATCGGCGCGGGCATCATCCCCGGGGGCATGGAGATGATGGACCGGCCGGCGATCCGTGCGGTCGAGGATTTCGTCCATGCCGGCTACCCGCTCGACGTCGAGGCGCTGGTGATCGTCGAGCTCGACGGGCCGGGGGCGGAGGTCGACCACCTGCTCGCTGCGGTCGAGGCCATCGCGGCGCGAAACGGCTCCACCACCTGCCGCGTCTCGGCGAGCGAGGAGGAGCGCATGACCTTCTGGGCGGGCCGCAAGGCCGCCTTCCCGGCGGTCGGCCGCATCTCGCCGGATTATTTCTGCATGGACGGCACGATCCCGCGCAAGGAGCTGCCGCGCGTGCTGGCCGGCATGCGGGAGCTTTCGGAGAAATACGACTTAAGGGTCGCCAACGTCTTCCACGCCGGCGACGGCAACCTCCACCCGCTCATCCTCTACGACGCAAACCGGCCGGGCGAGCTGGAGCGGGCGGAAGCCTTCGGCGCCGATATCCTGCGGCTGTGCGTCAAGGTCGGCGGGGTGCTGACCGGCGAGCACGGCGTCGGCGTCGAGAAGCGCGACCTGATGCCGGAGATGTTCTCCGAGGAGGATATGAACCAGCAGATCCGGGTCAAATGCGCCTTCGACCCCGACCATCTGCTCAATCCCGGCAAGATGTTCCCGCAACTCCACCGCTGCGCCGAGCTCGGCCGCATGCATGTGCGCGCCGGGCAACTGCCGTTCCCGGACATTCCGAGGTTCTGATGCTCTTCAAGCGGGACATGCTGGAGAGGATCGTGCACGGCGAGGTGACGCTCGCCTTGCGGCGCTGGAAGCGGCCCACGGTGAAGGCGGGCGGGCGGCTGCGCACGCCGGCCGGCGTTCTGCGCATCGGCGCGGTGGACAGGATTGGTGCGGAGGAGCTGACCGACCGGGACGCATGCGCCGCCGGCTACCGCGATGGCGGATCGGCCCTGAAGGCGCTTGGAAACGAGGACGGCCGCGCGCTCTGGCGCATCGAACTGCGCGGTCTCGACGCCGATGAACGCGCCACGCTGCGCGCGGCCACCGGGCTTTCCGAGGCTGAATGGGCCGAACTGCGGACCCGGTTCGAGCGCTGGGAAAGGCGCGCGCCCGGCCATCACCTTTCGGTCCTCGACCTGATCGGTCGCCGGCCCGGCATCCCGGCTGCCGTGCTGGCCGAAACGCTCGGCGTCGACAAGCAGAAATTCAAGCGCGATGTGCGCGCGCTCAAGGAGCTGGGCCTGACGGAGAGCCTCGACACCGGCTACCGGCTTTCGCCGAGGGGCGCGCACGTGTTGAAACGGCTGGCGGGCGTGTCATGACCGTCTTCGCCCCCACCAATGCCGAGGAGGTGCTGGACGCCATCCGCTGGGCGGCGGGCGAGGGGACGGCGCTGGAGATCGTCGGTGGCGGGTCGCGGCGGGGCGTCGGCCGGCCGCTTGCTTGCGAGCACGCCCTCGACCTGTCCGGCCTTTCCGGCGTCACGCTCTACGAGCCGGAGGAGCTGGTGCTTTCCGCCCGCGCCGGCACGCGGCTCGGCGAGATCGAGGCGCTGCTCGCCGCGTCCGGGCAGGAGTTCGCCTTTGAGCCGGTGGACCACGGTCCGCTGCTCGGCGGCGGGGCGGGAAAAGGAACGATCGGCGGCACGCTGGCGGCGAATGCGAGCGGCCCGCGGCGGATCAAGTCGGGCGCGGCGCGCGACCATGTGCTCGGCGTCCACGCCGTCTCCGGGCGCGGCGAGGCGTTCAAGTCGGGCGGGCGTGTGGTCAAGAACGTCACCGGCTACGACCTCGCCAAGCTCATCGCCGGCTCGTGGGGCACGCTGGCGGCGGTGACGGATGTCACCTTCAAGGTGCTGCCCAGGGCCGAGACCGAGGCGACGCTGGTGCTGCGGGGCCTTTCCGAAGCCGACGCCGCCCACGCCATGGCGGTAGCGACGACGTCGAGCAACGAGGTGTCCGCGGCCGCGCATCTGCCGGAAACCGTGGTCGGCAAGGTGCTCGACGGCCGGCTGCCGGGCTGGCGCGGGGCGACGCTGCTGCGGCTCGAAGGCTTTTCGCCGTCGGTCGCCTATCGCTTCGAGCGGCTGGCGGCGCTGCTTGCGTCGACCGCCGCGCCCGAGCGGCTGGAGGCGGAGGATTCGCAGCTCCTGTGGCGCGAGATTCGCGATTGCATCCCCTTCGTCGACGGCACGGACAGGCCGGTCTGGCGGGTCTCGATGGCGCCGTCCGAGGGCCACCACATGGTCATGGCCCTGCGCATGGAGGCGGCGGTCGACGCCTTCTACGACTGGCAGGGCGGCCTGATCTGGCTGCGCATGGAGGGCGACGCGGAGGCCGCCCCGCTGCGCCGGCACGTCGCCGCTCATGGCGGCGGCCACGCGACGCTGATCCGCGCACCGGCCCACGTCCGGGCCTCGGTGCCGGTGTTCGAGCCGCAGCCGGAGGCGCTGGCCGCCCTCTCGGCGCGGGTGAAGGCGCAGTTCGACCCGCTGAACATCCTCAATCCCGGCAGGATGTATCGCTGAGCGGCCTGTGATAGCTTTCAAGGGTTCCGGATTAGGGAGACCGCGATGACCGACCCGAACACCCCGCCCGCGCCGCGCCAGACCGACCGCTGGCTGGAGCCCGGCCCGACCAATGTGCAGGTCATCTATGCCAGCTACCTGCTCGGCTTCGTGGTCGGCATCACGCCGCTGATCGGCGTCGTCCTCGCCTATATGAACCGGGGCAAGGCCGGCGGCTGGGTCGAGACCCATTACACCTGGGCCATCCGCACCTTCTGGATCGGGATTCTCTACGGGCTGATCTCGCTCGTGCTCGCCTTCGTCCTCATCGGCTTCCTGCTGATGCTGGCCGTCGCGGTCTGGGTCATCGTGCGCGTGGTCATGGGGTTCCAGGCGGTCGGACGCGGCGAGCCGATCCGCAATCCGGAAAGCTGGCTGATCTAGCCCGCCATGCAGACCAGCTTCTCGCTCGCCCAGCTTGCCGATCCGCATGTGGCGGAGGCGGAAAGCATCCTGCGCAAATGCGTGCATTGCGGCTTCTGCACCGCCACCTGCCCGACCTATGCCACGCTCGGCAACGAGCTCGACAGCCCGCGCGGGCGCATCTATCTGATCAAGGACATGCTGGAGAACGGCCGCCCGGCCGACGACGAGATCGTCACCCATGTCGACCGCTGCCTGTCCTGCCTGTCCTGCATGACGACATGCCCCTCGGGCGTCCACTACATGCACCTCGTCGACCATGCCCGCGCCCATATCGAGAAGACGTACAGGAGGCCGCTGCTTGATCGCCTCACGCGCCGGCTGCTGGCGGCGGTGCTGCCGTATCCCGGACGCTTCCGCGCCGCGCTCCGGCTCGCCCGGCTGGGGCGGCCGTTCGCGAGAGTGTTCGACGCCGTGCCGGCACTGGCGCCGCTCGCCGCGATGCTGAGGCTGGCGCCGGGGGCCGTGCCGCCCGCCTCGCCGGTCAGCCGACCCGCCACCCATGCGGCGCAAGGGGCCCGGCGCGGCCGCGTCGCCATCCTCACGGGCTGCGCGCAATCAGTGCTGGAGCCCGGCATCAACGAGGCGACAGTGTCGCTGCTGACGCGGCTCGGCGTCGAGGTCGTGGTGCCACCGGGCGAGGGGTGCTGCGGCGCACTCGTCCACCATATGGGGCGCGAGGCCGACGCGTTGGCCGCCGCGCGGCGCAACGTCGACGTCTGGACGCGGGCGGTGGAGGAGGACGGCCTCGATGCCATCGTCATCACGGCCTCCGGCTGCGGCACGACGATCAAGGATTACGGCTTCATGCTGCGGCTCGACCTGGCCTATGCGGCGAAGGCGGCGCGGGTGTCGGCGCTGGCGAAGGACGTGACGGAATATCTCGCCGGCCTCGACCTGCCGGAGCCGGTGCTGCGGCCGGGGCTGACGGTGGCCTATCATTCGGCCTGCTCGCTCCAGCACGGCCAGAAGGTGACGCGCCAGCCGAAGGACCTTCTGGCGCGCGCCGGCTTCACGGTGAAGGAGCCGCTGGAGCCGCATCTGTGCTGCGGCTCGGCCGGCACCTACAACATCCTCCAGGGAGAGATCGCCACGACCCTGCGCGCGCGCAAGGTCGCCAACATCGAGGCGCTGGGCGCGGATGTGGTCGCGGCCGGCAATATCGGCTGCATCACCCAGATCGCCTCCGGCATCGGCCTTCCGGTCGTCCACACCGTGCGGCTGATCGACTGGGCCTATGGCGGGGCGCGGCCCGAGGGCCTGCCGGCAGCCGCGAGCTGACGGTGTAAGTCCGCGAACGCGAAAAAGGCGGAACGGCCCCCTCGGCCATTCCGCCTCTTCGTTGCCGATGCGCTTGATGAGCGCACCGGCCGCGCCGTCCCCCGGCTGCGATTCGCTATTCTACATCACCACGACCGTCGCGCCGACAGGCACGCGCTCATAAAGGTCCGTCACGTCCTCGTTGCGCATGCGGATGCAGCCCGAGGACACGGCCCGCCCGATGGTCCATGGCTGGTTGGTGCCGTGGATGCGGTAGAGCGTCGAGCCGAGATAGAGCGCGCGCGCGCCCATCGGGTTCTCCGGGCCGCCCTTCATGTGGGCGGGCAGGACGCGGCCCTTCTTCTTCTCGCGGGCGATCATTTCCGCCGGCGGGCGCCAGTCGGGCCATTCGGCCTTGCGCGTCACCTTGTGGCTGCCGGCCCATTCGAAGCCCGGCTTGCCGGTGCCGACGCCGTAGCGCCGCGCCTTGCCGCCGTCCTCGACGAGGTAGAGCAGGTTCTCCCGCGTGTCGATGACCACGGTGCCGGGCTTGTGCGGCCCGTCGTAATCCACCACCTGCGGCAGGAATTTAGGGTCGATCCGCGGCTCGACATTGCGCGGCGCGCTCGGCAGCGCGGCGGTCTGCACCCGGTCGGGCGCGCGCTCGCGCACGATCTTCCTCTGCCGCTCGGGTGCGGCCGGCGGCGGCGCGACGCGCACGCTGTAGCCGGCCGGCAGGCCGTTGCGCGGCGCCTGGCGGGCGGCGCGCGGCTGCGCCTGCGGCGTGCGCTGGAGTTGCAGCACCCACGGGGCGGACAGGTCCGGGCTGACGACGAGCGGCGGGCGCTCGCCGTAGCGCGCCTGCGCCGACGCGCCTTGCGCGGAAAACGCGGCCAGAGCCGCCGCAGCCAGCAGGGAAGGAAAAATTCTCATCGGGCGTACTCGTTACCTTTGCACCGTTGTCCGGCCGATTGTCGGCGCGGCCCCCAAGGAAATCGTGAATCGGATTTCATAAAAGACGGTCTTTCGCGTAAACCTTTTCTTGTGGTTAGCGCGGGGTTGATCGGCTTGGTAAAGAAAGGCTGAAGGAAGATGGCGGACGGACTTCTGACCGGCGAGGACGGGCTGGTGCGCTGCAAATGGCATGGCGGCCTGCCCGACTATCTCATCTATCACGACGAGGAATGGGGCCATCCGGTCGGCGACGACGTCCGCCTGTTCGAGAAGCTGTGCCTCGAGGGCTTCCAGTCCGGCCTGTCGTGGCTGACCATCCTGCGCAAGCGCGACAATTTCCGCGCCGCCTTCCACGGCTTCGATTTCCGCCGGCTCGCGCAGGAGGACGAGGCGCAGGCGATGCCGCGCCATCTCGCCGACGCCGGCATCGTGCGCCATCGCGGCAAGATCGCCTCGGTCTACAACAATGCGCGCCGCGCCGTGGCGCTTGCCGACGAGGCCGGCTCGCTCGCCCGCTTCTTCTGGGCGTTCGAGCCGGGGCCGGACGAGCGGCCGGAAAGGCTCGACTGGGCCAGCCTCTCGGCGCTCGGCAAGACGCCGACCTCGATCCGGATCTCGAAGGAATTGAAGAAGCGCGGCTGGTCCTTCGTCGGGCCGACGACCGTCTATGCCTTCATGCAGGCGATGGGCATGGTCAACGACCATGTCGAGGGCTGCGTGTGCCGGCCAAGGATCGAGGATGCGCGGACGGCGTTCGCGCGCCCGGCCTGACGAATTACCCCCCTTTTTACCCTTGGGCGGCCTCGACGAGTTGCACCTCGGCCTCGCGGCAGATCGTGCGGATGCCGTCCACCCCGCATTCGTCGGTGATGAAGGTGTGGACCTGCGACAGATGGCCGATGCGCACCGGCGCGGTGCGCTCGAACTTGGTGGAATCGGCGACGAGGATGACGTGGCGGGCGTTGGCGATGATTGCCTGCGCCACCTTGACCTCGCGATAGTCGAAATCGAGCAGCGCGCCGTCATGGTCGATGGCCGACGCGCCGATCACCGCGTAGTCGACCTTGAACTGGCGGATGAAGTCGACCGCCGCCTCGCCGACCACGCCGCCGTCCGAGCCGCGCACCACGCCGCCGGCGATCACCACCTCGGTCTGCGGGAAGACGCGCATGCGGTTGGCGACGTTGATGTTGTTGGTGATGACCATCAGCCCCTTGCGATCGAGCAGCGCGTTGGCCACCGCCTCGGTCGTGGTGCCGATGTTGACGAAGAGCGATGCGCCATCGGGGATCATGCGCGCGGCGGCGCGGCCGATGGCCTCCTTCTCGTTCGCCGCGATCTTGCGCCGCGCCTCGTATTCGACGTTCTCGACGCCGGAGGGGAACAGCGCCCCGCCGTGGATGCGCGACAGGAGCCGCATGTCGCACAGGTCGTTCAGATCCTTGCGGATCGTCTGCGGGGTGACGTCGAACCGCGTGGCCAGTTCCTCGACCAGCACGCGTCCGTTGTCCTTTGCCAGTTGCACGATCTCGGCCTGGCGGGGCGGCAGGTACATCCAAGCTCCCTTTCGCTTTCGCTTTCGGCCAATCTAGCGAAAAACGAAAGCGATGGGTAGCGCGGTTTTTGCGTTCCGCGCCGCTATATGTTCCTGCGCTTGCCTTCGAGGAGGTCGAGGACGGCGCGGGCGGCGTCGAGGACGTTTGTTCCGGGTCCGAAGACGGCGGCGACGCCGTTGTCGAGGAGGAACTGGTAGTCCTGGCGCGGCACGACGCCGCCGACGACGACGATGATATTCTCCGCGCCTTTCGCCTTCAGCGCCTCGACGAGCTGCGGGGCGAGCGTCTTGTGGCCGGCGGCGAGCGAGGACATGCCGACGACATGGACCTTCGATTTCACCGCGAGATCGGCCGCCTCGTCCGGCGTCTGGAACAGCGGGCCGGCGATGACGTCGAAGCCGATGTCGCCGAAGGCCGAGGCGATGATCTTGGCGCCGCGGTCGTGGCCGTCCTGGCCGAGCTTGGCGACGAGCAGCTTCGGCGTCTCGCCGAGGTTCTTCGAGAACTCCTCCAACCGCTCGACGAGGTTCTCGTATTCCGGCTCGCCCTCATAGGCCTCGCCATAGACCTTGCGCACCACCTTCGGCACCGCCGAATGGTCGCCGAAGGCCTCGCGCATGGCGTCGGAGATCTCGCCGAGCGTGGCCCGCGCCCGCGCCGCCTCGACGGCGGCTTCGAGGATGTTGCCCTCGCCGGTGCGCGCGACCTCGCGCAGCGCGTCCAGCGTCTCCTTTGCCTTCTTCGGGTCGCGCTGACGCCTCGTCTTCTCGATGCGGGCGATCTGCGCCTCGCGCACGGCCGCGTTGTCGATGTCGAGGATGTCGAGATCGTCCTCGTTCTCGAGGCGGTACTTGTTGACGCCGACGATGACCTCGTCGCCGCGGTCGACCGCCGCCTGCCGCCGCGTCGCCGCCTCCTCGATCAGCCGCTTGGGCAGACCCTCGATGACGGCCTTGGTCATGCCGCCCATCGCCTCGACCTCCTCGATCAAGGCCCATGCCTTTTCGGCCAATTCGGCGGTCAGGCTCTCGACATAGTAGGAGCCGGCCAGCGGATCGACCACCTTCGTCACGCCCGTCTCGTGCTGGAGGATCAACTGCGTGTTGCGGGCGATGCGGGCGGAGAACTCGGTCGGCAGGGCGATGGCCTCGTCGAGCGCGTTGGTGTGCAGCGACTGCGTGCCGCCGAGCGCGGCCGACAGCGCCTCGTAGGCGGTGCGGATGACGTTGTTGTAGGGGTCCTGCTCCTGCAGCGACACGCCGGACGTCTGGCAGTGGGTGCGCAGCATCAGCGAGGACGGCTTCTTCGGCTCGAACTCCTCCATGATGCGGGTCCACAACAAGCGCGCGGCGCGCAGCTTGGCCGCCTCCATGAAGAAGTTCATGCCGATGGCGAAGAAGAAGGAGAGGCGCCCGGCGAAGGCGTCGACATCGAGCCCCTTCTTCAGCGCGGCGCGGACATATTCGCGCCCGTCGGCCAGCGTGAAGGCAAGCTCCTGCACCAGCGTCGCGCCCGCCTCCTGCATGTGATAGCCGGAGATGGAGATCGAGTTGAACTTCGGCATCTCCTTCGCCGTATACGCGATGATGTCGGCGATGATCCGCATCGAGGGCTCGGGCGGGTAGATGTAGGTGTTGCGGACCATGAACTCCTTGAGGATGTCGTTCTGGATGGTCCCGGAAAGCTGCTCGCGCGGCACGCCCTGCTCCTCGCCGGCGACGATGAAGTTGGCGAGGATCGGGATCACCGCGCCGTTCATGGTCATCGACACCGAGATCTTCTCGAGCGGGATGCCGTCGAACAGCACCTTCATGTCCTCGACCGAGTCGATGGCGACGCCCGCCTTGCCGACATCGCCCTCGACGCGCGGATGGTCGCTGTCGTAGCCGCGATGGGTGGCGAGGTCGAAGGCGACCGACACGCCCTGCTGGCCGGCGGCGAGCGCCTTGCGGTAGAAGGCGTTCGAGGCCTCCGCCGTCGAGAAGCCGGCATATTGCCGGATGGTCCACGGCCGCCCGGCATACATCGTCGCCCGCGGCCCGCGCACGAACGGCGCAAAGCCCGGCAGGCTGTCCAGATGCCCGATCCCCTCCAGATCCCCGGCCGTGTAGAGCGGCTTCACCGCAATCCCCTCCGGCGTCCGCCATACCAGCGTCTCGGGGTCCGCCTTGACTTCCTTCTCGGCAAGCGCCCGCCATTTATCGAGATTGGGGTCGGTCATCGCGATGCTCCTGCCTACTCGAATTCGAGGATCAGTTCGTCGACGGCGAGGCTCGCGCCCGGCTCGACGGCGATGCGCTTCACCGTACCGCGCTTTTCGGCGCGCAGCACGTTCTCCATCTTCATCGCCTCGACGGTGGCGAGCGCCTGGCCCTCCTGCACCTCGTCGCCGGCCTTGACGGCGATTGCGGTGACGACGCCCGGCATCGGGCAAAGCAGCATCCGCGACGTGTCCGGCGGCAGCTTCTCCGGCATCAGCCGGGCGAGCTCGGCGACGCGCGGCGAGCGCACATGCGCCTTCACGTCGATGCCGCGCCAGCGCAACCTGAGCGCCGAATTGACCTGATCGACCTTGATGCCGGCGCGGATGGCGGAATCGGTGCCGCCGACCGTGAAATGGGCATGGGTGCGGCCGGGCAGCCAGCCGGACGCCACCGTCAGCTCCTGCCCGTCCTCGAAGGCGACGACTGTGGTCGAGCCCTCGTCATAGGCGACGACCGGGAAGGCATGGCCGGCCAGCGTCACCACCCAGTCGCGGCCGATGGTGCGGGGATGGTTGGCGAGCGTGCCGGAGATCAGCGCCCCGCGCTTCTGGGCGCGCAGGTTAATGTAGGCGGCGACGGCGGCCAGCGTGCGCGCCTCCTCCTCGTCCGGCGCGACGCCGGCGAAACCCTCCGGCCATTCCTCGGCGATGAAGGCCGTGGTCAGCCGGCCTTCCTGGAAGCGCGGATGCTCCATCACGGCGGAGAGGAACGGCAGGTTGTGACCGATGCCCTCGACCTCGAAATCGTCGAGCGCGCCCGACATGGCGGCGATCGCCTCGTCGCGCGTCTTGCCCCACGCGCACAGCTTGGCGATCATCGGGTCGTAATACATCGAGATCTCGCCGCCCTCGAAGACGCCGGTGTCGTTGCGGATCACCGTGCCGTCGCCCTGCTGGCCTTCCGCCGGCGGGCGGTAGCGCGTCAGCCGGCCGATGGAGGGCAGGAAGTTGCGGTAGGGGTCCTCGGCGTAGAGCCGGCTCTCGACGGCCCAGCCGTTCAGCGTCACGTCGCCTTGCGCGATCTTCAGCTTCTCGCCGGCGGCGACGCGGATCTTCTCTTCCACGAGGTCGATGCCGGTGATCAGCTCCGTCACCGGATGCTCGACCTGAAGGCGGGTGTTCATCTCGAGGAAGTAGAAGTTGCGATCCCCGTCGACGATGAACTCGACCGTGCCGGCCGAGTGGTAGCCGACGGCCTTGGACAGCGCCACGGCCTGCTCGCCCATGGCCTTGCGGGTGGCCTCGTCGAGGAAGGGCGAGGGCGCTTCCTCGATCACCTTCTGGTTGCGGCGCTGGATCGAGCATTCGCGCTCGCCGAGATAGATGACGTTGCCGTGCTTGTCGCCCAGCACCTGGATCTCGATGTGGCGCGGCTGGGTGACGAACTTCTCGATGAAGATGCGGTCGTCGCCGAAGGAGGACTTCGCCTCGTTCTTCGACGACTGGAAGCCCTCGCGCGCCTCGGCGTCGTTCCAGGCGATGCGCATGCCCTTGCCGCCGCCGCCGGCCGAAGCCTTGATCATCACCGGATAGCCGATCGAGCCCGCTATGCGGACGGCCTCGTCCGCGTCCTCGATCAGCCCCATATGGCCGGGCACGGTGTTGACCTTCGCCTCGGCGGCGAGCTTTTTCGAGGTGATCTTGTCGCCCATCGCCTGGATGGCGTTGACCGGCGGGCCGATGAAGGCGACGCCCTCTTTCTCCAGCGCCTCGGCGAAAGCGGCGTTCTCCGACAGGAAGCCGTAGCCGGGATGCACCGCGTCCGCGCCGGTCTGGCGGATCGCGTCGAGGATGCGGTCGATGACGATGTAGGACTGCGAGGAGGGCGCGGGGCCGATATGCACGGCCTCGTCGGCCTGGCGCACATGCAGCGCGTCGCGGTCGGCGTCGGAATAGACGGCGACGGTGGCGATGCCGAGCTTCTTGGCCGTGCGGATGACCCGGCAGGCGATCTCGCCGCGATTGGCGATGAGGATTTTCTTGAACAACACCCGGTCTCCAGTCCCCATGAGGTCAATCCCTGAATTTCTTTTCATACGGCATGGTCAGAAGCGCCGAGGCCGTCACCACGCCGCCGAAGACGGTGGCGAACGGCACGACGAGCAGCAGCACCGGAATGACCGGGTTGGCCGCCTGCCCGATGCGCGTGCCGAGCCCGCCGAGGTCGAGCCAGATGATGGCGGTGGCGGTGAGAACGCCGAGCAGCACGCCGGCGGCCGCGTTCACCGCCATGAATCGCAGCATCTGCCAGTGGTCCTTGCGGGCCTCCTCCGGCGTCATCTGCGGCTTGTCCATCCGTGCCATCGGCTTCCTCATCACAGCGGGCCCATCAGAGCGGAATCGTGTCGTGCTTCTTCCACGGCTGGTCGAGCTTCTTCGTCCGGAGGGCGGCGAAGGCGCGGGCGATGCGCCGGCGCGACGAATGCGGCATGATCACCTCGTCGATGAAGCCGCGCTCGGCCGCCTTGAACGGGTTGGCGAAGTTGACCTCGTATTCCTTCGTCCGCGCGGCGATCTTCTCGGGGTCGCCCAACTCCGAGCGATAGAGGATCTCGGTCGCGCCCTTGGCGCCCATCACCGCGATCTCGGCCGTCGGCCAGGCATAGTTGACGTCGGCGCCGATATGCTTTGAGGCCATGACGTCGTAGGCGCCGCCATAGGCCTTGCGCGTGATGAGCGTGACCATGGGGACGGTCGCCTGCGAATAGGCGAACAAGAGCTTCGCGCCGTGCTTGATGACGCCGCCATATTCCTGCGCCGTGCCCGGCAGGAAGCCGGGAACGTCGACCAGCGTGAGCAGCGGGATTGAGAAGGCGTCGCAGAAGCGCACGAAGCGCGCGGCCTTGCGCGAGGAATCGATGTCGAGGCAGCCGGCCAGCACCATCGGCTGGTTGGCGACGACGCCGACCGTCTGGCCCTCCATGCGGATGAAGCCGGTGACGATGTTGCGGGCGAAGGCTTCCTGGACCTCGAAGAAATCGCCTTCGTCGGCGAGCGCGAGGATCAGCTCCTTCATGTCGTAGGGCTTGGCGGCCGAATCCGGGATCAGCGTGTCGAGCCGCATGTCGGTGCGCTCGGGGTCGTCGTGGAACGGCCGCACCGGCGGCTTCTCGCGGTTGTTGAGCGGCAGGAAGTCGAACAGCCGGCGCACCTGCTCCAGCGCCTCGACATCGTCGTCGAACGCGCCGTCGGCGACGGAGGATTTCTGCGTGTGGGTGCGCGCGCCGCCCAGCTCCTCGGCGGTGACGATCTCGTTGGTGACGGTCTTCACCACGTCGGGGCCGGTGACGAACATGTAGGAGGAATCGCGGACCATGAAGATGAAGTCGGTCATGGCCGGCGAATAGACCGCGCCGCCGGCGCACGGGCCCATGATGACGGAAATCTGCGGCACGACGCCCGAGGCGTCGACATTGCGCTTGAAGACGTCGGCATAGCCGGCGAGCGAGGCCACGCCCTCCTGGATGCGCGCGCCGCCGGAATCGTTCAGGCCGATCACCGGCGCGCCGTTGCGCACGGCCATGTCCATGATCTTGCAGATCTTCTGCGCGTGGGTCTCCGACAGCGAGCCGCCGAGCACGGTGAAGTCCTGGCTGAAGACGTAGACGAGGCGGCCGTTGATGGTGCCCCAGCCGGTGACGACGCCGTCGCCCGGATATTTCTGCGACGCCATGCCGAAATCGACGGCCCGGTGGGCGACGTAGAGGTCGAACTCCTCGAACGAGCCTTCGTCGAGCAGCACCTCGATGCGCTCGCGCGCGGTCAGCTTGCCCTTGGCGTGCTGGGCCTTGATGCGCTTCTCGCCGCCGCCGGCCCATGCCTGCGCGCGCCGCTCGGCCAGTTGCTCCAGTATCTCGCGCATCAGATGCTCCCCCGCTTTGCGGTCCAGTGGGCTCTTCCGTTTCAATGCCTTTGCAGGCCGGCCGCAAGGGCGCCAGCCTGTTTGCGAATTTCGCATAATCGCTTCCGACGCCGGCGAAAAGACTTGAACGGGCGGAGGTGCGTAAAGTAGGTTTCACAATATTGCAAAAAGCGAAATTGCAAAATGCGAAACACCAAGCTGTTCATCGGCCGAAAGGTGCGGGACCTGCGCGAGGCCAACCGGCTGACGCAGGCGGCCTTCGCCGAGCGCATCGGCATCTCGACCAGCTATCTGAACCAGATCGAGAACAACCAGCGCCCGGTCTCGGCCGCGGTGCTGCTGGCGCTCGCCGAGACGTTCCGCATCGACATCGCCGACTTCTCCGCCGGCGAGGGCGACAGGCTGCTCTCGGCCCTGTCGGAGGCGCTCAGCGACCCGCTGTTCGAGACGTTCCGGCCGAGCCTTCAGGAGCTGAAGCTCGTCGCCCAGAACGCGCCCGGCTTCGCCCATGCGCTGATCGCGGCGCATCAGGCCTATCGGCGCAATTCCGAGCAGCTTGCGAGCTTCGACGACACGCTCGGCCGCTCGGCCACGCTGGCCGAGCCGAGCCCTTACGAGGAGGTGCGCGACTTCTTCCATTTCGTCGACAACTACATTCACGAGCTGGACATGGCGGCGGAGGCGCTCGCCGCCGCGCTCGACATTCCCGAGCGCGACCCGGGAAGCGCGCTCGCCGAGCATCTGGAGCGCCGCCACGGCGTGCGCACCACCCACGACATGCCGGGCGAGAGCTTGCTCCGCCGCTTCGACGCCGAGCGACGCGTCCTTTATCTCAACCCGTTCTCGCCCGCCTCGACGCGCAGCTTCCAGGCGGCGTTCCAGATCGGCGAGATGGAGATGGCGGCCGCCATCGAGGCGATCGTCGACAATGCCGGCTTCCGCTCGGTGGAGGCGCGGGAGATCTGCCACATCGGCCTCGCCAACTATTTCGCCGGCGCGCTGATGATGCCCTATGCGGCGTTGCAGGAGACGGCGCGCGCGCTGCGTCACGACCTCGAGCTGATCGCCCTGCGCTTCGGCGCCAGCGTCGAGCAGGTGGCGCACCGGCTGTCGACCTTGCAGCGGCCGGGGCGGAAAGGGGTGCCGATCTTCTTCGCCCGCATCGACCGCGCCGGCAACATCACCAAGCGCCACAGCGCCGCCAAGCTGCAATTCGCCCGCTTCGGCGCGGCCTGCCCGCTATGGAACGTGCATCAGGCGTTCGAGACGCCCGGCCGCATCATCCGCCAGCTCGCCGAGACGCCGGACGGGGTGCGGTATCTCTGCCTTGCCACCGAGATCGCCAAGGGCGGAGGCGGCTTCCGCGCGCCGCAGCGCCGCTACGCCATCGCGGTCGGCTGCGAGGTCGCCCATGCCGGCGACTTCGTCTATGCCGACGACCTCGACCTCGCCAACCGGGCGGCCTTCGACCCCATCGGCATCTCCTGCCGCATCTGCGAGCGGCCGAACTGCGCCCAGCGCGCGGTGCCGCCTTTGAAGCGGCGGCTGGTGGTCGACCGCAACCGCCGCGGGGCGGTGCCGTATCGGCTGGATTGATAAGGCGGGAAGAAGGGAAAAATGGTCGGAGTGGCGGGATTCGAACCCACGACCCCTTGACCCCCAGTCAAGTGCGCTACCGGGCTGCGCTACACTCCGGACCGCGGGAAGCCTTATAGGCTGGCGTGTTGCCGCGCAAGGGCTAAATCGGCCGCGAGAGCGGCCTGTGCATGCGATCTTGACAGGTTTCGCGCGGCGTGCGCCTCTTGGCATGACGCAAGGGCAACCGGGGTTGGGCCATGTCTTTCATCGCAAGGGCTTTTTGGGTGCTGCTTGCATCCCTCGCCACAGTCGCGGCCGCGTCGGCGCAGAACTATGCCGGCCAGTGGCGCTGCGAGATGGCGAACCAGACCGTCTCCAACAACGCGTTCGAGAACTGGATGTACAGCTTCTCGCTCGCGCTCTACGGCAACGGCTCGTTCGACGCGCAGGGGCAGTATTACGCGCAGACCAACGGCTTCAACATGCCGTTCCGGGCGCAGGGAAGCTGGGAGGCCGTCCAGGGCGGCCTCCTCGCCAAGGGGCAGGAGCAGCGCCAAGGCTACAGCGGCGCGTTCTTTCTGGCGCTGACCTATTACGGTCCGGGCAACATGGGCTACCGCACGACGACCGCGAACGGCAACCTCGCCATGGCCTGCCGGCAGTAAAAGCCCGTCAAGTCGCGGGAGCGGTCCGGCGGCCCGCCGTCGCACGCGCCGCGTTCTGGTGGCGCGCTTCCAGCGCCATCGCGCCCCAGATCAGGCCGACCAGCACGTAGAAGTGCCGCCAGTGGTCCATGTCGATCACCGTGCCGAGGATGAGGTGGCCGATGAAGACGACGTAGGCGCACAGGAGATAGGGCTGCCAGGGCCGGGCGCGGAACAGGATGCGGAACCCGCCCGCCAGCGTCCACGCCACCAGCGCGACGAAGGCGGCGAAGCCGAGCCAGCCATAGTCCATCAGCGCCTTCAGCCAGATGTTGTGGGTGTCCTCGCCCAGCAGCCGGCCGAAATTCAGCGGCCCGATGCCGAGCGGGTTCTCCATCGCCATCAGGAAGCCGTCGCCGAAGCGGGCGAAGCGGCCGCTCTCGCCACCGTCATAGGACTGGACGAGGCGGGCGCGCTCGGCGAGGAATTCGGCCGTTCCCGGGATTTGCAGCGCCACGACGATGCCGCCGAGGATGAAGGCGACGGCGAGCGCGCTCATCAGCGCGACGCGCAGGCGGAACAGCCCGCTGGTCGATTGCAGGAACAGCGCGCCGACGAGTAGCACGAAGGCGACGAGATAAAGGCCCCACGCGCCGCGCGAGAACGACAGGAAGATGCCGCCGGTGATCACCGTCAGCAGCGCGCCGTAGAGCGGCATGCGCCGCGCCGGGGCCGTGAGCAGGCGATAGAGCATATAGACGCCGGGCAGGGCGAGGAACGGGCCGAAGACGTTGGGGTCGGCGAAGGTGCCGCTGGCGCGGCCGTAGCGCGTGAACGTCTCCGCGCCGGGAAAGAGGCTGAAATAGCCGGCGATGCCGAGCGTGGCGACGACGAGCGCCGAGGCGAGCCATGCGCGGAAGATCAGCATGTAGCGCGCGGGATCGGCCTCGATGATCGCGACGAAGAACACCGCCGAGAGCGACAGGAACAGCGTGACGCCGATATAGAGCGGCGTGTCGTAAAGGTCGCTCATCGTGCTCATCGACAGGACGCCGCCGATATTATAGGCGACCAGCAGCGTCAGCAGGATGGCGGCATGGCGCGAAAGGCGCATGCCGAACAGCGCCCACACCGCGATCAGCCCGACCATGAACAGCTCGTAGGGCGCGGGCTCGCTGATGACGAAGCCTTGCAGGAAGACGCCGACCGCTATGCCCGCCGAGGCGACGAGCGAGATCGCCTTGGCCTCGACCGCCGCGCGCGGCAGCCCGTTGGCGGCAATCGCGTTCAATAGGCGTTTTCCGTCTTCAAGAGGCGCAGCGGCGTCAGGAACAGGATCTTGAGGTCGAGCCACAGCGACCAGTTCTCGATATAGGCGAGGTCGAATTCCGTGCGCATCAGGATCTTGGTGTCGCTGTCGGTCTCGCCGCGCCAGCCGTTGATCTGCGCCCAGCCGGTGACGCCCGGCTTGACGCGATGGCGGGCGAAATAGCCGTCGACCACCTCGTGGTAGAGGCGGTCCTGCGCCTTGGCGGCGGCCGCGTGCGGCCGCGGGCCGACGAGCGAGAGGTCGCCTCTCAAGACGTTGAAGAACTGCGGCAGCTCGTCGAGCGAGGCCTTGCGGATGAAACGCCCGACGCGGGTGACGCGCGGATCGCCCTTGGTGACGAGCTTGGCGGCGGCCTGGTCGCTCTGGTCGACATACATCGAGCGGAACTTGTAGACCTCGATCACCTCGTTGTTGAAGCCGAGGCGCTTCTGCTTGAACAGCGCCGGCCCCTTGCTGTCGAGCTTCACGGCGAGTGCGGTCGCCAGCATCAGCGGCGACAGGGCGACGATGCCGAGAAGGCTGAAGACGATGTCGAAGGCGCGCTTGGCGACCGAGTCCCAGTCGTGGATCGGCCGGTCGAAGATGTCGAGCATCGGCACCGAGCCGAGATAGGAATAGGTGCGCGGGCGGAACTGGAAGCGGGTGGAATGGGCCGAGAGGCGGATGTCCACCGGCAGCACCCACAGCTTCTTCAGGAGCGACAGCACCCGCGCTTCCGCCGAGAGCGGCAGCGACACGATCAGCATGTCGATGCGGGTCAGCCGGGCGAACTCGATCAGCTCGCTGACCGTGCCGAGCTTGGGATAGCCGGCGACGATGGGCGGCGAGCGGCGGTTGTCGCGGTCGTCGAAGATGCCGCAGATGCGGATGTCATTGTAGGGCTGCTTCTCGATCGAGCGGATGAGCGCCTCCGCCGCCTGGCCGCCGCCGACGATGACGGCGCGGCGCTCCATCCGGCCGTCACGCGCCCAGCGGCGCAAAAGGTGCGCGACGATGAGACGAAGCACGGCGAGGAGGGCGAAGCCGGCGAGGAACCACGCGCCGGCCCAGAAGCGGGAGAACTCGTCCGAGACCTTGAGGAAGAAGCCGCCGAGCGCGGTCAGCGCCAGCGCGCCGATCCACACCGGCAGGACGATGGCGGCGGTCTTGAGCGGGCTGTAGAGCCGCGCGATCTGGTAGGCGTCGGTCAGTTCGAGCAGGATCACTGCCAGCGACGAGGCGATCAGGATCAGGATCGGATAGTGCCAGTCGGTGACGACGTGGAAGCCGAGATAGGCGAAGCCGATGGCGTAGCCCGAGATCATGAGGGCCGCGAACTCGACGAGGCGCATGATGCCGCTGACCATCGCCGGCGACAGCGTGTCGTGGCGGTACTGCGCGGCGATCTGGCGCGCCATGGCGTTCAACTCGCCCGTTCCGCCGCTTTCGGGGCCGGATTGCGCGGCGAACGAGCGGATGGCGGCGGCGGTGTAGCGGCTGGCTGGATCGTTGCTGGTCATGGCACGCGGTATCCGGAAGGGTCCGCCCTTCCTTATCCGAAAGCCGCTAAGGAAACCTTGACGGGCGGCTCAGCGCGCCAGCGCGAGTCGATAGGCCGCCTCGACCCGCGCGGCCATGGTCTCGACGCCGAAGCGGCTGCGCAGGTCGTCGCGGGCGGGCATCAGCGCCGCGTAGGCCGCCTCGTCGCCTATCGCGCGCGCCATCGCCGCCGCGACGGCCTCGACGTCCGGCGCGACGAGGGCGGGGGAGGTCGGCCCGAAGATCTCCGGGATGCCGCCGACGGCGGCGGCGATCATCGGCTTGCCGGCGGCGAGCGCCTCGAGCACGATATAGGGCATGGCCTCGGCGCGCGACGGCACGACGACGAGGCGGGCGAGCGCGAAGGCCTCGCGGGCCGGCATCGGCGGCAGCATGCGGATGCGGGCCCCGAGACCGAGGCGCTCGATCTGGCCGGCATAGGCATCCACCTCGCCCGAGCCGACCATGACCGCGGTGAGCGGCCGGCCGGTGGCTGCCGAGGCCTTGTCGAGCGCGTCAATGAAGATGTCGGTGCCCTTCAGCGCCCGCATCTCGCCGATATAGAGGAAATCGGCCGCGTCCGGCCGCGGCGGGACGGGGTCGAACTCGGCCGGGCCGAGGCCGTTGTAGATCACCTCGGACGGCGCTTTCGGCCCGCCGATCTTCTGCGCGAAGGTGCGGCGCTCGAACTCGGAGACGAACAGGAAGCGGTCGCTCATGCGGTCCATGAGCCGTTCCAGCGCGAACAGCGCCTTGCCCTTCACTGTGGCCGGGTCGAAGTGCAGGACGCCGCCATGCGGCGAATAGAGGCGGGCTACGCGAAACCTGGATACCCGCAGGGCTGAGCCGAAAATCCGCGCGAGCGCGCCGCCCTTGGCGCCGTGCCCGTGCAGCACGTCCGGCCGCAATTGCTTGACAAGTCGATAGGTGCGCCATCCGGCGGCGATGTCGCCGGGGCCGATGGAACGCCGGATCGGCATGCGCGTGACGCCGAGCGCCAGCGAGCCGGCGATGGCGTCGAAATAGCGGTCCTCCAGCGCGCCCCCGGTCGTGGAATCGCAGATGAAGCCGACCTGGTGCCCCGCCGCCGCCTGCGCCACCGCGAGGTCGCGCACATGGCGGAACACGCCGCCCACCGGCGCGCGGAAGCAATGGACGATGCGCAGGCTGGTCGTCACCGAAACGCGCGCTCCGCCGTCAGAACAGGCGTTCGCGCACGTAGATCGTGTCGCCCGGCAGAAGCGGCTCCGAGGTCTTCACCCGGCCGGTCATCACCTCGTTGTTGATGGCGCGGGTGATGTCGACATCCTTCTGGTTGGCGCGGGGCGTGTAGCCGCCGGCCGCCGCCACCGCCTTCTGCACGGTCATGCCCGGCACGTAGGAATACTGGCCCGCAGCCCCGACCTCGCCCATGATGAAGACCGGCCGGTAGCGGTCGATCTCCACCGAGACATCCGGGTTGCGCAGATAGCCGTTGCGCAGGCGCTCGGCGATCTGGCCCTCGAGCTGCTGGGCGGTGTAGCCGCGCGCGGCGATCGCGCCGACCAGCGGGAAGGCGATGTAGCCCGACTGGTCGACCGCATAGGTGTTCGTCAGCATCTCCTGATCGAAGACCGTGATGCGCACATTGTCGCCGGCGTCGAGCACGTAGGGCTTGTTGATAGCTTCGTGGAAGGCGGGCGGCGCGGGACGGTATCCCGAGCAACCCGCCGCCAGCAGGGCTGCGGAAGCGATGAAGGCGGCTGCAAGCTGGCGTTTCATGGGCGGACGACGATCCTCGACATGGTCAGCGGCCGGATGGCGCGCGATGCGGGCTCGCATCGGCCGCACGGCTCCGGTTCCGGCCCGGTCTTTATCCTCCCGTTAAGGTTAATGCGGGGTAAAAGCCCCGGTCGCGCGCGCTCCACGCCGCCCCGGTGCTTAACCTCGTGGTTACCATACCTGTTTACCATGTCGGCGTCGCGTTCCGGAGTAAGCCCTCATGCCTGATGCACGTCACGTTGTCAGCGATGTCGATGTCGATCTCGGCCAGCTTTTCGGCAGCCTTGCCCGGAACTGGCTGCGCATCCTCGTCGCCGCGCTGGTCGTCACGGGGCTGGCCTACGTGCTGGTCGGGCTTGCCACGCCGCTCTACAGGGCCGAGACGCGCATCATGATCGAGGCGCGGGAATCGCCCTATACACGCCCGGCCTCGAACGGCGTCGTTGAGGTCGACAGGGCGCTTCTCGACCAGGAGATGGTCGCGTCCCAGGTCGAGATCATCGGTTCGGCCAATATCCTGCGCACCGTCGCCCGCCAGCTCGATCTCGCCTCGCGCGAGGAATTCGGCGCCTCGGGCGAAACCTCCGCGCTCGGCAATCTTCTCATCCTCGCCGGCCTGAAGAGCGACCCGACGCAGGCATCCGTCGAGGAGCGGGTGCTGAAGGCGCTGGAGGAAAAGCTCCGGATCTACCGGGTGGACGGCTCGCGGGTCATCGTCGTCAGCTTTTCCTCGCAGGACCCGGAGCTGGCCGCGGCCGTGCCGAACGCCATCGCCGAGGCCTATGTCGCGGGGCAGGAGCAGGCCAAGCGCCAGACCAGCGCCGACGCCAGCCAGTGGCTGGAGCCGAACATCGAGGATCTGCGTCAGCGTGTGCGCGAGGCCGAGGCGCGGGTCGCCGACTATCGCGCCAGTTCCGGCCTGCTGGTCGGGCAGAACAATTCGGTGCTGCCGACGCAGGAGCTCGCCGAAATCTCGACCGAGCTGTCGCGCGCGCGCGCCGAACGCTCGACCGTCGAAGCGAAGGCGGCGACGATCCGGGAAGCCCTGAACAGCGGCCAGAGCGCCGAGACGATGCCCGAGGTGCTGGCCTCGCCGATGGTGCAGCGCCTGCGCGAGCGCCAGGCGCAGATCGAGACCGAGCTTGCGGACCTGTCGGCCTCGCTCCTCGAGAATCACCCGCGCATGCGGGCGCTGAGGGCGCAACTCGACGAGAGCGGCCGGCAGTTGCGCGCGGAAGTGCGCAAGGTGCTGGCCTCGGCCGAGAACGAGGCCGAGGCGGCGCGGGCGCGCGAGCAGCGGCTCGTCGTCGAGGTCAACCGGCTCAAGGCCGCGTCGGCGCAGGCGGGGGGCGACGAGGTCGAACTGCGGGCGCTTGAGCGCGAGGCGCTCGCCCAGCGGGCGCTGCTCGAAACCTATCTGGCGCGCTATCGTGAGGCGGCGGGGCGCGCCGACAGCGCTTCCCTTCCTGCGGATGCGCGCATCCTTGCTCCCGCCACCGCGCCGCACGAGGCCTATTTCCCCAAGATGGTGCCGATCCTCGCCGCCGCCTTCGCCGGCTCGCTGCTGGTCATCGCGGTGATCGTGCTGCTGCGCGAGCTGTTCAGCGGCCGCGCCATGCGCCCGGCGGCCGGCTCGCTGGTGCGGGTGGAGGAGGACCCGGCGGTGGAGCCGGTTCCGGTGGCCGCCGCACGTGAGGAAGAGGCCGGGATCGCCCAGCCGGAGCCGGCGGAATGGACGCCGCGCACGGAGCCGGCGCATGCCGTCTCCCTGCCGGAGGAGCCGGCTGTCGAGGACATGGATGACGAGGTGTGGCTCACCGAGGCGGCCGCAGACCGGATTGAAGAGGACCAGACGATGGCAAGCACCAGGCCCGAGGAAATCACCGTTGCCGGGATCGCCGATCACCTGATCGACGGCGATGCCGGCCGTGCCGTGTTCATCTCGCCGGAAGGCGACGAGGCGAGCGCCGTTTCGGTGATGGTCGCGCGCGAGCTGGCCGACGCCGGACTGAAGACGCTCTATCTCGACCTGACCTGGTCGGGCGCGCCCTCGTCGGCGATGCTGGACAGCGCCCGCCACCCCGGCATCACCAACCTTCTGGCCGGAGAGGCGCAGTTCGCCGACATCATCCATGGCGACCTCTATTCCGGCTGCCACGTCATCCCGGCCGGGACCGCGGACCCGGTCAAGGCGATGCGGGCGGCCGACCGCCTGCCGATGATCCTCGACGCCTTGGACGGCACCTACGACATCGTCGTCATCGAATGCGGCGCGACCGACGCGCAGACCATCGAGGCGGTGGCGGACGACTATACCGAGGTGCTGATCGGCGCCATCGACACGCTCGACCCGGCTGTTGCCGCGGCCGTCGCCGATGTCGAGGCGTGTGGCTACGGGCTGGCGCTGACGGTGACACCGACGGAGCGGCCTTCGCGCAGCAGGCGGCGCAGGGGCGCGGCGGCGTAGGAGCCGGTCTTTCCTGTCTATTCGCTCTGGTGTTGGTGCTGCCCGCCGCCGAGGCGCGCGCGCAGCTTCTTCACCATCTGCCAGAGCCGGTCGTTCGACTTGATGGAACGGACGGCAGCCGCGCGGCTGCGCTCGTAAAGGGCAAGCAGCCGCCCCCTGGCGCTGAGCGGCAGCAGCGTCTCGAACTGCCAGGTCTCGACATCGGCCCAACTGCGTTTGAAACGCTCGTCGCCGACGCTGAAATCGTAGAGCGTCTTGCCGAGGCTGCACGCCTTGTCGATGCTGTTGTAATTGAGAAAATAGCCCGGGCTGGTGGTCGGGTCGCTGTCGTCGATGCCGGAGAACTCGTAGACGAGGCTGTGGCCGGTGACGCTCAGCCCGTTGACCGCGATGATCCTGCCGCCGACCTCGAGCCCGTGCAGCATGAAGGGCGCCGGCTCCGTCTCCAGCGAGGCGAGCGCAAGGGTGCGGAAGAAGGTGCGCAGATCCTCGTCCAGGAAGATGTCGGTTATGCCCATCTTGCGCAGGCGTTCGCCCTTCAGCGCGAAGAAGGCGTCGAGCAGGCGCTCGACCTCCTGCGGCGTTCGCGGCTCGATCAGGTTGAAGCCGCCGTCGTGCCGGAACTTGGAAAGCTGCTTCTTGTAGTGCTTGACCTTGCGTTTGCGGCCGGCGCGGTCGAGCAGCGCCTCGAACCCGCCGTCGAGCCGGGCGGCGAGCGAAACGTTGGGGCTCGTCATCGTGGCAAGGCCGGCGAGCGGGTTGGCGACGCCGTCGAAATCCGGGTTCTGGCGCGAGAGATGGACGAGGTCGATGTCGGGCCGCGCCTTGCGCAGGGCGGCGGTGAGCGCGGCCTTCTCCGCGCGTGTCAGCGAAACCTGCGTGCCCCCGGGCAGCGCGGCGAAATTGCCGTTGGCGTGGCTGCCGCCGGTGAAGCGGGCGATGCGGAACGGGCCCTTCGCCACCACTTCGAGCGCGAGCTTGACGAGCGGGCGTCCCTCGCGGCGGACGGTGACGATGATCGCGTCCACCTTCATGGCTTCGATCCACGCGCGCACCCAGACCGGATGCTGCGCCGGGCCGAGGAGGCCGCCGCGGCAGAAGGCCTCGTAGCCGGCGAGTGCCGGGGCGTCGGCGGCCTCGACCTCGATCGCGGCCACAGCGGCGTCCATGGGTCTGGCATCCGCCTCGCGCCGGGTCGGGGAAACCGCGCCGATGTCAACCATACCGAAATCCTTCTCGTCTAAAGCTGCGGGCGGGGCGGCCCTTCGGCCGGCTTTCGCTCGACAGGCGGCTCGAAGCGTATGGCGAAAAAGTGAATCAATGGTCGATGCGAAGAACGCGGCAATCGGACTGATGCTCGGGGCGCTGCGCCTGTCGGGCGCGGCGGCGCTGGCGCGGCCCTTCCTGTCGGGGCGCGGCGCGATCCTGATGCTGCACCGGGTGACGCGGGAGAGCTGGTCGCCGCTCGGCGTCAACAGCGGCCTGACGATCATGCCGGACTTCCTCGACCGGCTCTTAGCCGACATCCGCCGGCGCGGGCAGGCCATCGTGCCGATGGACGAGATTCCCGGGATATTGCGCGCCGGGCGCGGGGATCAGGTAGTCGCGATCACCGCCGACGACGCCTATCTCGACAATTTCATCGAGGCCCTCCCGGTCTTCGAGGTTCACGGCGCGCCGTTCACCGTCTATGTCGCGCCGGCGCTCGTCTCCGGCGAGACCCTGCCATGGTGGGAGGTGGCCGAGGAACTCGCGATGGCGCAGGACGAAGTGCGCCTGCCGGGGGGCGGGGAGACGCTTTCCTGCCGCGGCATGGACGAGAAGCGCCGTGCTGCCCGCCGGCTGATGGCGTGGCTGTCGCATGAGGTCGCGGAAAAGGACCAGCAGGCGGCGCTGCGCGCCCTCGGCGGCGTTGCGGGCCCGCGACGCCGGTTCATGGACTGGGACGAATTGCGGGCGCTGACGGCGCATCCTCTGGCGACGCTCGGCGCGCATACGGTGCATCATGCCAATGTGAAGCGGCTCGCCGAGGACGACGTCCTGCGGGAAATGCGCGAATCCGCCGCGATCATCGAGGCGGAGACGGGCGTCAGGCCGCGGCACTTCGCCTATCCCTATGGCGGCCCCGCGGCAGTGGGCGCGCGCGAGGTCGCGCTTGCTGCCGAGACGGGATTCACGACCGCCGTCACCACGCGGCACGGCGTCCTCATTCCCGGCCATGCCGGCCATCTCCACGCGCTGCCGCGCATCTCGGTCAACGGCAATTTCCAGACCGTGGCGGCGACGCGCACGTTGATGTCGGGGCTGACGACGCCGCTCGCAGGCAGGGGACGACGGCTGGTGACGGTTTAGGTGTCGGCGGCTGCCTCAGGGGCGGCCCTGAAATCCTCGATCACCGTGCCGGCGGCGGCCAGCTCGGCCTCGTGGCCCTGTTCCCGCCACGTCTCGGCCAGCGCCTCGCGCTCCCATTCCTGCATCGCCGGGTGGTGAAGGATGCGCTCCACCCATGCCTGGCCCGGCCCGACATCGAGGCCGTAGGTGCGGAGGCGGAAGGCGACCGGCGCGAAGAAGGCGTCAATTGCGCAGAACGTATCGCCGGCGAGCCACGGCCCGCCGAAGCGCGACAGGCCTTCCGCGAAGATTTTCCCCAGCCGCGCGACATCCTTGACGAGGGCGTCCGACATCGGCTTCGGCCGCACGCGGACGCCGATATTCATCGGGCAGTCGGTGCGCAGGGTGACGAAGCCGCTATGCATCTCCGACACCGCGGACTGGGCGAAGGCGCGCGCCGCCTCGCGCTCCCTAGCCGGCCAGACGCCGGGATGGCGGTCGGCGAGATAAAGCGCGATGCCGAGCGAATCCCATATCGTGCGCTCGCCGTCGATGAGCGCCGGCACCTGGCCCGTGGGCGAGAAGCCGCGGAACGCGTCGTAATTGACCAGACCGCCGAACGGATGCAGGCGGTCCGCGAACGGAATCCCGAGCGCCTTCATCAGGATCCACGGACGAAGGCTCCAGCTCGAATAGTTCCGGTTGGCGGTGACGAGCGTATAGGTCATCCGCTCAGGATAGACGCCCGCACGGCTGGCTCAATGCGCCAGCACGCTCACGTCGCATGGCCATCGCGCCAGTAGCGAAGGCGCAGGCGCGGCGCGAAAAGCCACGCCACCGGCAGCGAAAGCACGAAGCTCGCCGGGACGATGATGGGGAAGAGCGTCGACGCCTCCTCGTTGAGGGCCGGTATGGACAGCACGGCGATGGCGGCGACGCCGAAGAATACGGCGTTGACCATCGGATAGACCATCGCGGCGATCCAGAGTCGGGTTTTCATGGCCTCGTTCTCCTGCGTTCTTGCAGGAAGAAACGCCCGATTCCCCGCCGGGGTTCCGAAATCAGCCCGCCTTGCCCCGCGGCGGCTTTATCATCCAGTTGACGATGAGCATGGCGGGCAGGACCCACAGGAAGCCGGTGAGGAAGAAATAGGCCAGATGCACCAGCGGGCCGGACTGGGACAACTGGGCGACCGCGACGATGGTCGCGACCAGCGCATAGACGACGACGAGCAGCACCAGAAGCACGGTGCCTATCAGTTTCTTCACGCGCACGGGCATGGGTTCATTTTCCCTTTGCGCCACGACATAGTCGTATCGGATCGATCGTGCAAATGTTGCCTTGAAAGTACGCACCGGGACGCGACGGCATGTCGCGCGGCCGCGCCCCATGTTACAGCTTGTGTTACAGGCGGCGATGCGCGACGAAGCCGGCAAGGCTTCCGCCCCGGAAACCCAGCGAGGATGCCCCAGCGAGGACGCCATGACCGACCAGGCACTGACAGCCCTGGAACCCGTTTCGGCCAGAAACCGCGAGATGCGCAACCGCGCCATGGTGCGCTGGTGGCTCTATGCCGTGATCCTGGTCCTTTTCGCGCTGTTCGTCGTCGGCGGGGCGACGCGGCTGACCGGCTCGGGCCTCTCCATCACCGAATGGAAGCCGATCCACGGAGTCATTCCGCCGATGAACGAGGCCGAATGGCAGGAGGAACTGGAGAAGTATCGCCAGATCCCGCAATATCAGGAACTCAACAAGGGCATGAGCCTCGACGAGTTCAAGGTCATCTTCTGGTGGGAATGGGCGCATCGGCTGCTGGCGCGCGGCGTCGGCCTGCTCGTCGCCGTGCCGCTCGCCTTCTTCTGGGTCACGGGGCGGCTGGAGCGGCAGTTGAAGCCGAAGCTCGTCGGGCTGTTCCTGCTCGGCGGCTTCCAGGGCTTCATCGGCTGGTGGATGGTGTCGTCGGGCCTGACCGAGCGGCTGTTCGTCAGCCAGTACCGGCTGGCGATCCACCTGTTGCTCGCCTGCGTCATCTTCACCGCGACGGTGCTGGTGGCGCGCGGGCTGGCGTCCTATTCGGCCGGGCCGGCCGCGCGCTCGACGCAGCGATGGGCCGGCTGGATCGTCCTTCTCGTCCTTATCCAGATATGGCTCGGCGCGCTGGTCGCCGGCCTCCATGCCGGGCTGACCTACAACACCTGGCCGCTGATGGACGGGCAGGTATGGCCGGAAGGGCTCCTTGCCATGCAGCCGGCGTGGACCAACTTCTTCGAGAACCCGCTGACGGTGCAGTTCGTCCACCGGCTCGGGGCCTATCTCCTGTTCGTCGTCTCGCTCTGGCACGCCATCGCCACATGGCGGGCCGAGCCGGGCTCGACCCATGCGCGGCGCGCCGTGCTGCTGTTCGGGCTGATGCTGACGCAGGTGGTGATGGGCATCCTCGCGCTCCTGACCTTCGTGCACCTGCATGTGGCGCTGACGCACCATGCGCTCGCCATCGTCGTGCTCGGCTTCGCCGCCGCCCACTGGCGGGCGACGCGGGGCAGCTATCCGATGGAGACGGAGATCGCCGTCAGGACGTGAGCTGGGCGCGCGCGGCTCTGACCGCGCGGCCGACGGCGAGGCTGCGCTCCGCTTCGCCGGCATTGCCGTCCTCGAGATGCCAGGCGGCCGAAAGCGCGGAAAAGACGAAGGCGTGGTCGAGGAGGCGCTCGGCCGCGCAGCCGAGCGCGGGCGACAGGATCGCGGCCATGGAGAGCGCGCGGCCCTCGCGGAACCGCAGATCCCTCTCCAGCGGATTGCAGAACAGGTTGGCGGCGTCGAACGCCGGCTCGCCGATCAATCCCTTCGGGTCTATCGCCAGCCAGCCGCGCGGCGCGGACAGGATGTTCGCGTGGTGGACGTCGCCATGGAGGGGGCCGACGCCGTGCTGGCTCGACAGGAGCGCCTGCGCGCATTCCGCGGCCTCGACGAATTGCGTGCGCCGCCCGGCGCGCCTGTCGGCTTCCGCCCTGAGGAAAAGGCCGGCGAAAATGTCGTGAAGCGGCGTCAGCGCGGCGGGCGGCGGCGCATCGCGCGCGCCGTGCAGCCGTTGCAGTACCGCGGCCGCGACCTCGGTGGCGCTGTCGTCGCCATGGCGTTCGAGATGGTCGATGAGGCTGTCGTCGCCCGCCCATTCGAGCAGAAGAAGGTCGTTCGCCCGTTCGAGCAGGCGCACGATGCCGTCGCCGTCCGCCCAGCGCAAGAAGCCGGCAGCGCCGTCGATCTCACGCAGCGCCGCCGGGCTCGCCCGCTTGAGCGCGACCGGGCCGCCATCCGCGCGCTCGACGCGCCAGACCTTGCCGCCGATGCCGTCGCTGATAAGCACCGCCCCGGCGATGCGCCAATGCGCGGGGCAGGGTGGCAGTGCCACCTAAGCCTATGCCGTCTTGCCCAGCATCAGGTCCATGTTCTGCACCGCCGCGCCGGACGCGCCCTTGCCGAGATTGTCGAGCACGGCGACGAGGTTCGCCTGTCCCTTGCCCTCGGTGCCGAAGACGTAGATCTTCATGCGGTCGGTGTCGTTGAGCTCGGTCGGGTCGATGCGGGCGAGCTGCGCCGATTCAGGCAACGGCACGACCTCGACGATGGTCTGGCCGGCATAGTGGCTTTCCAGCGCCGCATGCAGGTCGGCCAGTTGCGGCGCGCCGTTCAACCCCGACAGATGCAGCGGCACCTGCACGATCATGCCCTGCGCGAAGCGGCCGACGCTCGGCGCGAACAGCGGCGCGTGGGAGAGCATGCCGTGAAGCTGCATCTCCGGCACGTGCTTGTGGGCCAGCGTCAACCCGTAGAGGAAGTACGGGGCGGCGATGTAGCCGGGGTTCTGCTCGTCCTCCATCTGGGCGATGAGCTGCTTGCCGCCGCCGGTATAGCCCGACACCGCATTGACCGTGACCGGATAGTCGGCCGGCAGCAGGCCGGCCTTGACCAGCGGCCGGATCAGCCCGATCGTGCCCGTCGGGTAGCAGCCCGGATTGGCGACGAGCCGTGCCTCGGCGATTGTCGCTGCCTGACCCCTGTCCATCTCGGCGAAGCCGTAGGCCCAGCCGGGCGCGGTGCGGTGCGCGGTCGAGGTGTCGATGATGCGGGTCGAGTTCGCCCCGCCGACCATGGCGACCGATTCCCTCGCCGCGTCGTCCGGCAGGCACAGGATGGCGACGTCGGCGGCGTTGAGCATCTCCTCGCGCAGCGTCGGGTTGCGCCGCTCGCTCTCGGGGATCGACAGGATGTCGAGATCGGCGCGCTCGGCGAGGCGCTGCCTGATCTGGAGGCCGGTGGTGCCGTGCTCGCCGTCGATGAAGATTTTCGGTTTCATGCTCGTGTTCCGGGTGGCTGGAAGGTTCTGGCGATATAGGACGTCGAAAGCGCGCTTTCAGCCTCGCGCGCGCTTTTCCGCCAACAGGCCGAGATAGTGCATCGCGACGCTCGCGCCGGCAATGGCGGTGATGTCGGCGTGGTCGTAAGGAGGCGCGACCTCGACGACGTCCGCGCCGACGATGTCGAGGCCGCCGAGCTGGCGCAGCACCGACAATATCTTGGCCGAGGACGGGCCGCCGGCCACCGGCGTTCCCGTTCCCGGCGCGAAGGCCGGGTCGAGGCAGTCGATGTCGAAGGTGACGTAGGTCTTGCGGCCGCCGGTGCGCTCGTGGATCGCATAGGCGATGTCGGCGGCGCGCATCTCCTCGATCTCGTGGCCGTAGAGGATTTTGATGCCGCAATCCTCCGGCGCGTGGGTGCGGATGCCGATCTGGATCGAGCGGCCGGGATCGATCAGGCCGGCGCGCACCGCGCGCGCCACGAACGAGCCGTGGTCGATGCGCCTGTCGTCGTCGAACCAGGTGTCCTGATGCGCGTCGAACTGCACCAGCGCCAGCGGGCCGTGGATCGCGGCATGGGCCTTGAGCAGCGGCCAGGTGACGAAATGGTCGCCGCCGAGCGACAGGAGGAAGCCGGCATCCTTCAATATCTTCGCCGCCTGCTTCTCGATCGCCGCCGGCGTCTTCGAATGGTTGCCGTAGTCGAGTAGGCAGTCGCCGTAGTCGACGACCGCAAGGTTCTCGAACAGGTCGAGGGCGAAGGGATATTGCGGGTCGACGTCGAAGATCGCCGAGGCGCGGCGGATCGCCTGCGGGCCGAAGCGCGCGCCCGGCCGGTTGGAGACGGCGGCGTCGAAGGGAATGCCCCAGACCACCGCGTCCGCGCCTTTCACGTCCTTGGAGAACTTGCGGCGCATGAAGGAAAGCGCGCCGGCATAGGTCGGCTCCGGCTCGCTGCCCTTGGTCTTGCGGGCGGTGAAGGCGCGGTCGATGGCGTTGGATGGCATTGTGGTCTCTTTCTCGCTCGCGGCAATTTCGCTTCGCTCAACGCCTCCGCGGGGACGCGCTGACCGCGCGGCGCCCGGTCGGGCTTGCGAACCCTGCGGGTTCGAATGGTTCCGCGATGCCGCAGGCTATCGGCCGGATATGACGCTGGCGCAACAAAAAAGCGGGCCGTGAGGCCCGCTTCCCTGTCTGTTCCGTGGCGCGGAAGGATCAGCGCTTGGAGAACTGGAACGAGCGGCGGGCTTTGGCCTTGCCGTACTTCTTGCGCTCGACGGTACGGCTGTCGCGGGTCAGGAAGCCGCCCTTCTTGAGCACGGCGCGCAAGGTGGGCTCGTAATAGGTCAGCGCCTTGGAGATGCCGTGGCGCACCGCGCCGGCCTGGCCGGACAGGCCGCCACCGGTGACGGTGGCGATGACATCGTACTGGCCGTTGCGGTTGGTGGCGACGATCGGCTGCTGCAGGATCATCTGGAGCACCGGGCGGGCGAAGTACTTGTCGTACTCCTTGTCGTTGACGACGATCTTGCCGGTGCCGGGCTTGACCCAGACGCGGGCGATGGCGTCCTTGCGCTTGCCGGTGGCGTAGGCGCGGCCGTGCTTGTCCAGCTTCTGGACATGGACGGGCGCGGCCGGCTGTTCGGCGGCGGTCACCTGGCCCAGTTCGGCGAGGGAGGAGAGATCAGCCATTATGCGGCCCTCTTGTTCTTGACGTTGAGCGAGCCGACGTCGAGCGTCTCGGGCTGCTGGGCTTCATGCGGATGCTCGGACCCTGCATAGACGCGCAGGTTCTTCATCTGCCGGCGGCCGAGGGGGCCGCGCGGGATCATGCGCTCGACGGCCTTCTCGATCACGCGCTCCGGGAAGCGCCCCTCGAGAAGCTGGCGCGCGGTGCGCTCCTTGATGCCGCCGGGATGGCCGGTGTGCCAGTAGTACTTCTTGTCGGTGTACTTGCGGCCCGTGAACGCCACCTTGTCGGCGTTGATGATGATGACGTTGTCGCCATCGTCGACATGGGGGGTGAAGGTGGGCTTGTGCTTGCCGCGCAGACGGTTGGCGACGAGGGAGGCGAGACGGCCGACGACGAGACCCTCGGCGTCGATCAGCACCCACTTCTTCACCACATCCGCAGGCTTCTGCGAAAAGGTTGTCATGGTCGTTGCTTTCTTGTCATGACCCTTGCGCCCACCCCGGGAAAAGGGGCGGAAAGGGCGTTTCTTGTTGCTTGCGTTGGCGCGCGCAAGAGCCTCGCGCCAACATGAAAACGGCGGCCCCGGAAAGGACCGCTGCGTTCATGGCGGCTTATAAAGCGCATCCCGCGCCGCGTCAATCGGCGCGTTGCACGACTTGCGATTAATATTGTAGCAAAATCAATAGCTTATGAAAGGGGTATTTAAATACCTCATCCATTGCGCTTCGGCGGGATCGAATAGGTGCCGCTGGCATGGGCCACGACATGGTTGTCGGGGCCGGCGGTCATGGTCACGTCGTAGACCATCAGGCTCTTGCCGAGCTTGAGGATACGGCAATGGCCGTCGATCGGGCCGGCCTCGGCCTTGCGCATGAAGTTGATGTTGAGATTGGTCGTCACCGACAGCGCGTCCGGCCCGGCATGGGAGAGCACGCAGACATAGCCGCCGATGTCGGCCAGCGTGAACAGCGACGGTCCGGAGACGGTGTTGCCCGGCCGCAGGTGTCGCTCGCCCGCGTTGAGGCGGACCGTGCAGCCGCCGGGGAAGATTTCGGTGGCGAGATAGTCGGAGAAATCGTCGTTGAGCTGCGGATAGACCTGCTTCAGGAAGGCATTGATCTCTTCGGCCGTCATCAACGGGGCCGTCTTCTTCGGGGTAAGCGTCGTCATTGCCTGTCCGGCCTCCCAAGCTTCCGTTTCCGTAAACGTCAAATCAAGTTTGACCATTTCCGGGCTTTTCTTCAACCCGGCAAGTGGTAGTTTTTGCTGGTGCAGCCCGCGCGCGATGCGAAACGGCCGCTCCGGCGACTTTTCCATGCCGGGCTGCGCGAGGCAAGGACGCGGATCGCCTCGCGGCTTTCAGGGAAAGGCCGGGGCGGTTCCGGCGTCTTGCCGCCGGGCGGATATGAGGAGGAAGACATGGCGGAGATCGTGGCAATTCGCGGCGAGGAGGGCAGCGCGGGTCTGGTGAGAACCGTGCGCGAGGGCGGCATCGTGCGGCTCACGCTCGACAACCCGCCAGCCAACGCGCTGTCGCTCGACATGATCGCCGCCTTGCAGGAGGCGCTCGACGCCTGCGCCGCCGACCGCGGCGCGCGCGTCGTCGTGCTGGGCGCGCCGGGCAAGGTGTTCTGTGCAGGCCATGACCTGAAGGAGATGAACGCTCACCGGGCGGATGCAGACAAGGGCCGGGCGTTCTTCGACCGGACGATGCGGGACTGCGCGCGGCTGATGCAGAGCGTCGTCAACCTGCCGCAGCCGGTGATCGCGGCCGTCGACGGCATCGCCACCGCCGCCGGCTGCCAGCTCGTCGCGAGCTGCGATCTCGCCATCGCCTCCGAGCGCGCGCACTTCGGCGTCAACGGCATCGATGTCGGCCTGTTCTGCACCACGCCGGCCGTGGCGCTGTCGCGCAAGGTCAAGCCGAAGCACGCGATGGAGATGCTGCTGACCGGCGAGATGATCGACGCGGCGACGGCGCGTGAGTTCGGCCTCGTCAACCGGGTGGTGCCGCCGGAATATCTCAACCAGGTCGTCGACAAATATGCCGCGACCATCGCCGCCAAGTCGCCGACGGCGCTGCGCCTCGGCAAGCAGGCGTTCTACCGGCAGGCCGAGATGGGGCTGGCCGGGGCCTACGACTACGCCGCCGGCGTGATGGTCGAGAACATGCTGGCGCGCGACGCCGAAGAGGGCATCGACGCCTTCATCGGCAAGCGCAAGCCGCAATGGTCGGCGGAATAGGCGAAAAGTCATGGAACCGCGCATCTCGCTCGTCACGCTCGGGGTGGATGATCTCGACCGCGCCGTCGCCTTCTACGAGGCGATGGGGCTGGAGCGGCACGAGCGGTTCACCGAGGGAGTCGCCTTCTTCCAGATGGGCGGGCTGATCCTTGCGCTGTGGCCGCGTGAGGAGATGGCGCGCGATGCGGGCAAGGCGTATTCGCCGCGGCCGGTCCCGGCGGTCGCTGTGGAGAGGAAAGGCGAGCGCGGGTTCGTCGAGCGCGTCCTGCCGGACTTCTCCGGTGTCGCGCTCGCCTACAACACCCGCTCCGAGGACGAGGTCGCCGAGGTGCTGGCCATGGCCAAGGCGGCCGGCGGGCGCGTGCTGAAGCCGGCCGCCCGCGCCGTCTGGGGCGGCATGCAGGGCTATTTCGAGGATAGCGAAGGCAATCTGTGGGAGGTCGCGCACAATCCGGACTTTCCCATCGACGAGGAAGGGCGTATCTCGCTGCCGGAATGAACCACGACACATATGACGACGCCTATATCGCCGGCATCCTCCAGGAGGTGCGCACGGTCGCCATCGTCGGCGCCTCGGCCAACGAGGTGCGGCCCTCCTTCTTCGTGACCAAGTACCTGATCGACAAGGGCTACACGGTCTTTCCGATCAATCCGGGCCACGCGGGCAAGGAAATCCTCGGCCGCCCGACCTATGCGCGGCTCGCCGACGTGCCGGAGCCGATCGACATGGTCGACGTGTTCCGCGCGTCCGATGCCGCGCCGGCCATCGTCGACGAGGTGCTGGCGCTCGACCCGCGGCCCAAGGTCGTCTGGATGCAGTTGACCGTGCGCCACGACGCGGCGGCGGCAAGGGCGGAAGCGGCGGGGATCAAGGTCGTCATGAACCGCTGCCCCAAGATCGAATATGCGCGGCTGGCGCGCGAGATCGGCTGGAACGGCGTCAACAGCCGGGTGATCTCGTCGCGCAAGCCGCTGATGCAGGCCGGCTTCCAGAGCTTCGGCATCCGGCGGAAATAAGGCTCGCGCAAAAGGCGGGGCCAGGCAATCAGGAGGAATGACATGTCACAGCGCGCGCCCGGTTTCGACACGCTCGCCATCCATGCCGGCGCCCAGCCGGACCCCGCCACCGGCGCGCGGGCGACGCCGATCTACCAGACCACGGCCTATGTGTTCGACGATGCCGACCATGCCGCCTCGCTGTTCGGGCTGAAGGCGTTCGGCAACATCTACACCCGCATCATGAACCCGACGACGGCGGTGCTGGAGGAGCGGATGGCCGCGCTCGAAGGCGGCACGGCGGCGGTGGCGGCGGCGTCCGGCCACGCGGCGCAGCTTCTCGTCTTCCATACGCTGATGACCTCCGGCGACAATTTCGTCGCGGCGCGCAAGCTCTATGGCGGCTCGATCAACCAGTTCGGCCACGCCTTCCGGAATTTCGGCTGGGAGGTGCGCTGGGCCGATCCGGCCAACATCGCCGATTTCGAGACGGCCATCGACGACAGGACGCGGGCGATCTTCGTCGAGAGCCTCGCCAATCCCGGCGGCACCTTCGTCGACATCGAGGCCATCGCGGAAGTGGCGCGGCGCCACGGCCTGCCACTGATCGTCGACAACACCATGGCCAGCCCCTACCTGATGCGGCCGTTCGAGCACGGGGCCGACATCGTCGTCCATTCGCTGACCAAGTTCGTCGCCGGCCACGGCAACTCGATGGGCGGCGTCATCGTCGACGGCGGCACCTTCGACTGGTCGAAATCGGGCAAGTACCCGATGCTGTCCGAGCCGCGGCCCGAATATGGCGGCATGGTGCTGCACGAGACCTTCGGCAACTTCGCCTTCGCCATCGCCTGCCGGGTGCTGGGCCTGCGCGATTTCGGCCCGTCGCTCTCGCCGTTCAACGCCTTCCTGATCGCGACCGGGCTGGAGACGCTGCCGCTCAGGATGCAGCGCCATTGCGACAACGCGCTTAAAGTCGCCGAATGGCTGCGGAACCATCCCAAGGTGGCGTGGGTTTCCTATCCGGGCCTGGCCGACGATCCGAATCACGCGCTCCAGCAGAAGTATTCGCCGAAGGGCGCGGGCGCGGTGTTCACCTTCGGGCTGAAGGGCGGGTTCGAGGCGGGCGTCAGGGTGGTGGACGGCGTCGAGATATTCTCGCACGTCGCCAATATCGGCGACACCAAGTCGCTCATCATCCATCCGGCCTCGACCACGCACCGGCAATTGTCGGACGAGCAGAAGGTGGCGGCCGGCGCCGGGCCGGACGTCGTGCGCCTCTCCATCGGCATCGAGGATGTCGCCGACATCATCGCCGATCTGGAGCAGGCGCTGGCGAAGGCGTGAGGACCGGCCGGGGAGAGAGACCGCAGGAGAGAGACGATGTATGTGACGCGCTTTCTTCACCTTTCCGTCGCCGGCATCGAGCCGGAAGAGGGCAGGCCCGCCCCCGACAGGCTGATCGCCGGCCGTCCCGCCTTCAGGACCTGGAACGCGGACGAGGCGGAAGGCGGCCTCTACGCCGGCATCTGGGAAGCGACGCCCGGCAAATGGCGCGTCGAATATGACGAGTGGGAGTTCTGCCACATCCTCGCCGGCGTTTCGATCCTGACCGAGGACGGCGGCGAGGCGCGCACGCTCAAGGCCGGCGACAGCTTCGTCATCCGGCCCGGCTTCAAGGGGACGTGGGAGGTCGTCGAGACGACGCGTAAGGAATATGTGATCCGCGTGCCGGCCTGACGCCCGCCTCCCGGCCTGCGGCACCCCGGCCGCTTGCGCCGGGCATCCCAGCGCGTATGGTCTGGCTGCCGGCGGCTGCCGGCGGCTGGAATCCGGAGCGGAGGGCATGAGGACCATCGTCATCGGCGCGGGCATCGCGGGTCTTGCCACCGCCTGGGCGCTGACGCGGCGCGGCCACGCGGTCACGCTGCTGGAGCAGGGGCCCGTCCCCAACCCGCTTTCCGCCTCGGGCGACCATCACCGCATCATTCGCCGCGCCTATGCGGCGGGCAGCGGCTACGGCGCGCTGATCGGCGAGGCCTACCGGGCGTGGGACGAGATGTGGGCCGATCTCGGCCAGAGCCATTATGACGAGCGCGGCTTCCTGTGCCTGTCGCGCGTGCCGGGCGACGAGGGCGAACGCTATCACGAGGGTATGAAGGCCGGCGGCTGGCCGTTCGAGCTGCTCCAGCCGGACGAGGCGGCGGCCCGCTGGCCGTTCCTCGACGGGGCGAGCCTGCGCTACGCGTTCCTGTCGCCCGAGGGCGGGGCGCTGCACTGCCGGCGCATCGCCGCCGGGCTGGTCGAATGGCTGCGCGCCAACGGCGCGGACGTGCGCGAGCGCGCCCGGGTCGAGGCGGTCGACTGCGCGGCCGGCACTGTCATGCTCGCCGACGGCGAACGGCTCGCAGGCGAGCGCGTCGTCGTCGCCGCCGGGGCGTGGGTGAAGAAGCTGCTTCCCGCCCTGACGGGCGCGCTTTCGACGTGGCGCACCGCGGTCGTCTATCTCGAGCCGCCGGCCGACCTCAGGCAGGCGTGGGAGAGTGCGCCGGTCATCCTCGACGTCGGCGGCGAGACGGACGGCTACATCGTCCCGCGTTCCGGCGACGGCGGGCTGAAGTTCGGCGCGGGGCTGCATCGCCGCCCGGCCGACGACGCCGATGCGGACCGCCTGCCGCATCCGGGCGAGGGCGAGGCGATCCGCGACCTGTTCTGCCCGCCCATCCTGCGGGTCGGCGACTATGCGGTGAAGGAGGTCGTCACCTGCGCCTACACCTTCACCGCCGACGAGCGGTTCTTCGCCGCGGGGCAGGGGCGCTGCATCGTCGTCTCGGCCTGCTCGGGGCACGGCTACAAGTTCGGCGCGGCGGTGGGCCTGCGCACGGCCGGGGCGGTCGAGAGCGGCGACATCGACGACCTCCGGCGCTGGTTGCGCGCGGAGGCGGCCTGAAGGGTGAATCCCCGGGGGCATTTACCCTGCGGGAGCGCCAGACTTGCGCAAGGCGAAGCCGGCATCCTATCTAACGCTTAACGAACCTACGCGATTCTCCGGCGCGCCGCGCCGTCCCGATCCGAATGAGGACATTTGATGAGAGACCCCATCGAAACCTACATGAACCTCGTGCCGATGGTGGTCGAGCAGACCAATCGCGGCGAGCGCGCCTATGACATCTTCTCGCGCCTGCTCAAGGAGCGCATCATCTTCATCACCGGGCCGATCGAGGACACCATGGCCTCGCTGGTCTGCGCCCAGCTTCTCTTCCTCGAGGCGGAAAACCCGAAGAAGGAAATCAACCTCTACATCAACTCGCCGGGCGGCGTGGTGACGTCGGGCCTGGCGATGTACGACACGATGCAGTTCATCAAGCCGCCGGTGTCCACGCTGTGCGTCGGCCAGGCCATGTCGGCCGGCTCGCTGCTGCTCTGCGCCGGCGAGAAGGGCATGCGCTTCGCCACGCCCAACGCCTCGATCATGGTCCACCAGCCCTCGGGCGGCTACCAGGGCCAGGCGACCGACATCATGATCCATGCCCAGTGGACCGAGGCGCTGAAGCGCCGGCTGAACGAGATCTACGTCAAGCACACGGGGCAGGACTACGAGACGGTGGTCAACGCGCTCGAGCGCGACCGCTTCATGACCACCGAGCAGGCGCTGGAATTCGGCCTGATCGACAAGGTCATATCGAGCCGCGATTCGGTTGAGGCGAAGACTTGAATCCTGACTTCCGGGACGGAGGTTGACGACATTTTTAAGGCGACTGCGCCATTTCGGTCACAGTTTGGTGTTTCCTCGGTCGGAGCGAACGCCTACGTTAAGCCTATGTTGAGTTTCGGCGGCTTAGCTTTGACCGGGGATTCGCAGTGCCGTCGCACCGCTTCGTTTGTGTCTCGGGTACGGGGTGGTTCCATGAAACCGTTGGCATTGGCAGGGGCGCGTTCCCACCATGATTTCATGCCCGTGGGGCGCGCGTGCCGCGCCGCCGCGGACTGGGCCGGAAGGGTTGGAAGAGCATGAGCAAGATCAGCAACAATGGCGGCGATTCCAAGAACACGCTGTATTGCTCGTTCTGCGGAAAGAGCCAGCACGAGGTGCGCAAGCTGATCGCCGGCCCGACGGTGTTCATCTGCGACGAGTGCGTCGAGCTTTGCATGGACATCATCCGCGAGGAGAACAAGACCTCGATGGTGAAGTCGCGCGAGGGCGTGCCCACCCCGCAGGAGATCCTCGCGGTGCTGGACGACTACGTCATCGGCCAGCCCTACGCCAAGCGGGTGCTGTCGGTCGCGGTCCACAACCACTACAAGCGCCTCGCCCATGCCGGCAAGAACAACGACGTCGAGCTGGCGAAGTCGAACATCCTGCTGATCGGCCCGACCGGCTGCGGCAAGACGCTGCTCGCCCAGACGCTGGCGCGCATCATCGACGTGCCGTTCACCATGGCGGACGCGACGACGCTGACCGAGGCCGGCTATGTCGGCGAGGATGTCGAGAACATCATCCTCAAGCTGCTCCAGGCCGCCGACTACAATGTCGAGCGCGCCCAGCGCGGCATCGTCTATATCGACGAGATCGACAAGATTTCCCGCAAGTCCGACAACCCGTCGATCACCCGCGACGTGTCGGGCGAGGGCGTCCAGCAGGCGCTCTTGAAGATCATGGAAGGCACGGTCGCCTCCGTGCCGCCGCAGGGCGGCCGCAAGCACCCGCAGCAGGAGTTCCTGCAGGTCGACACCGCCAACATACTGTTCATCTGCGGCGGCGCCTTCGCCGGGCTGGACAAGATCATCTCGGATCGCGGCCGCAAGACCTCGATCGGCTTCGGCGCGACGGTCGAATCGCCGGAGGACCGCCGCACCGGCGAGCTGTTCCGCCAGGTCGAGCCGGAAGACCTGCTGAAGTTCGGCCTGATCCCGGAATTCATCGGCCGTCTGCCGGTTCTCGCCACCCTGGGCGACCTGCAGGAACAGGCGCTGATCGAAATCCTGACCCGTCCGAAGAACGCGCTGGCCAAGCAGTATATGCGCATGTTCGAGATGGAAGGCGTCAAGCTGCGCTTCCAGGAAGAAGCGCTGCACGCCATCGCCAAGAAGGCCATCCAGCGCAAGACCGGCGCGCGCGGCCTGCGCTCGATCCTGGAAGGTCTGCTCTTGGAAACGATGTTCGAGCTGCCGACGCTTCAGGGCGTGCAGGAAGTGGTCATCACCGCCGATGTGGTCGATGGCAAGGCGCGCCCGCTGTACACCTACTCGGACAAAGCCGAAACGCAGAAGACCGCCTCCTGACGCGGTCTTTCGCTCGCCGGGTTCGTCGCTCGTCGCTCATGGGCTAGTTGCCCACTTCGCTCCTCGCTCCTGCTCGGACGGCCAAAATCTCTGCGCTAGGCCATCGTCAGCAATCCCGACCAGAACTGCGTCCCGCCGGATGTGTCGATGTCCAGCTTGCGCAGGAATGTGAGCTTGCCGTCGCCGCCGATGCGGTAGGCGGTCAGGCCGGCGCTGACGTTGCGGACATTGGCGCCGTCGCGCACCAGCATGGCGGTCTGGCTAGCGGCAACCAGATGCTTTCCATCCGGCGTGATGGCGAAGGTGCGGACTTCGTAGCCGTGGCTGTCGATGTTCTGGATGCGCGTCGGCTCGCCGGTGGCGGGATCGATCCGCCACACCACGATGTTGTTCTCGCCGCCATTGGAGACGCGCTGGCCGTTATAGTCGACCGTGCCCGAGCCGCGGTTGGTCTGGTAGACGAAGCGGCCACCCGGATGCACATGGATCGCGCCGGCGCCCTGGCCGGGATGTTTCGACTTGGCGTCGGGATCGACCAGGGCGTTCTTGATGAACAGCGGCTCGGTG
>JBBCKE010000006.1:0-45220 GCA_037190985.1 Alphaproteobacteria bacterium | reverse complement strand
TGCGAGGCGAAGCGCAACAGCACATAGGTCATCGCCCCGCCCGTCATCAGCTCGGCCGCCAGGATGAAGAACGGCACCGCCATCAGCGGGAACGAGTCGAGCCCGGAGAACATCTCCTTGACCACGACGAGATAGGGATAGCTGCTGCCCAGCGCGACCGCGACGAAGGCGGAGATCGCCAGCGTGAAGGCGACGGGAAAGCCCGCCGCCAGCAGGATCATGAAGGTGATGAAGAGTATCCAGGCCACGCGCGTCCCCTCGATGCGTTCTTGTTCAGGCGCTCAGGCTGCCGGCGATGTCGCCGGGCACGTCGGCGGCTTCCTTGAAGCGGTTGTCCGCCACATAGCCGCGCACGATCAGCAGCAGGTGGATCGCCAGCAGCGCAAAGCCGACCGGAATGGCGGCGTAGATGTAGCTGAAGGGAATGCGCGTCGCCGGCGTCAACTGGAGATGGACGCGCATGGCGTAGGCATAGCCGATCCAGATCATCAGCAGGAAGAAGGCGAGCAGGCAGACGACGATCACTGCGCGAAGCACGCGCTGCGCGCGCGGCGGCAAACCGTCCATCACATTGGTGATGGCGACATGGCCGCCATAGCGCAGCGTCAGGCCGGCGCCGAGGAAGGTCATCCAGATCATCAGGTAGCGCGCGACCTCGTCGGCCCAGATGATCGAGTAGTTGGTGAGATAGCGCGCGACCACGTTCGAGAACACGATGATGCTCATCGCCGCGAGGATGACGATCAGCACCCAGCGGTTCGCCGCTATGAAAATCGACTCTGCCTTTTCCACCGCCAATCCTCCGGCAAGGAAACCGCCCGGCTGGAGCCAGCCGGGCGAGACGCGATCACTCGGATTCGATGACCCGGTCGATCAGCTCCTTGGGGTAGGTCTTGTAGTATTCCTCGTAGGCGGCCTGCACCGAGGTCTGGAACGCGGCCCGCTGCTCGGCGGAGAGCTCGTTGACCTGCATGCCCCGCTCCTTCAGCGTGGCGAGGCCCGTCTTCTCGGCATCGTCGACGAAGCTGCGCATCGCCGCGGCCCCGGCGAGCGCGCCGTCCTTGAACACCGCCTTCTCCTCGTCGGTCAGCCCGTCATAGAAGGGCTTGGAGACCAGCAGCATCGTCGGGGAGTAGACGTGGCCGGAAAGCGTCAGGTACTTCTGGACGGCGTCGATATTGGCCGAGACGATCACCGAGAGCGGGTTCTCCTGGCCGTCGATGGTGCCCTGCTCCAGAGCGCTGATCACCTCGTGCCAGGACATCGCCGTCGGCGCGGCGCCCAGCACCTCGAACGCCTTGATGTGGACCGGGTTCTCCATCGTGCGCAGCTTCAGGCCGGCAAGGTCCGCCGGCTCGTTGATGGCGCGCGTGTTGTTGGTGATGTGGCGGAAGCCCTGCTCGCCCCAGGCCAGCGCGACGATGCCGCGCTCGTCGAACTTGCCGAGGATCTCGTCGCCGATCGGGCCGTCGAGGACGCCGCGGGCGTGGTCGAGGTCGCGGAACAGGAACGGGATGTCGGTGAGCCCGACCTCGGGCACGAAATTGCTGAGCGTTCCGGTCGAGACCATGATGGCCTCGATGGTGCCGAACTGCAGGCCCTCCACCGTGTCGCGCTCGCCGCCCAGGGCGCAGGACGAGAAATGCCGGACCTTGAACTTGCCGTCGGTCCCTTCCTCGATGGCGGCGGTCCACGCCCGCGCCCCGGCGCCGTAGTGGGAGGCCTCGGGGAAGCAATAGGCCAGCTTCACCTCCTGCTGGGCTTGCGCCGCAAGGGTCCAGCCCGGAATCGTCGCGCACGCGAACAGGAGCGCCTGGACGGAGCGCCAGATGGAACTTTTCATGTCGGATTTCCTCCCTTTGGAATGTGTCGCCCGGGCCCGCCCGGGGCCGGGAATGGGGTGAATGTCATGAGCCGGCATGCGCGACGGCGCTGCAGCCGGGAACCTGTCGAAGCGAAGATCGGAACGATGCCGGAGAAGACTTCCGCACGCGGCCGGCGATCCGCGGCACGCGAGCGCCGAAGCGGCCGCGCGCCTTCGCCATGCCCCGCTTCCCCACCCGCTCTCCCCTGCCGGCGCAATCGTCGGCGGACCGATTATCGGCGGGCGGCGGATTCATTGCAGGCGGCGAACTGGCTTGCTCCTCCAAATATGATACGCCTCCTCTAACGCATATACCTTTTTATAAACGGTACGTATCGTTTATAAATAAAGCCACCATTTCGGTCAAGCGAGGATTGATCTGCATGTCGGGTGAAGGAGAAAGACGCGGGCGAAAGCGCAGCAAGGCCGCCGAGACGGCGGTGCTGAACGCCACCTATGAGCTCCTCGTCCAGGAAGGGCTGCAGCGCACCACGGTCGAGGCCATCGCCGCCCGCGCGGGGGTGAGCAAGGCGACGATCTACAAATGGTGGCCCAACCGCGCCTCGGTCATCATGTCCGCTTTCCTGAGGACCGGGCGCGTGGCGCTGCCCTATCCGGAGAAGTTCGACGCGGAGAGCATTTTCGCCCGGCTGCACATGATGGCGCAGGAGTTCCAGGGCCCGCTCGGGCAGATGATCAGCGCGCTGATCGCCGAGGGCCAGTCGGATGCGGAGGTCGCGCAGGCGTTTCGCGAGGGCAACGTGCTCGCCCGGCGCAAGGACGGGCTCGAGATCGTCAAGCGGGCCATCGAGCGCGGCGAGATACGCGATGCCGACCCCAACATCGTGCTCGACCTGCTCTATGCGCCCCTCTACTACCGGCTTCTCGTCGGCCACCAGCCCCTGTCGGAAGACTTCATCCGCCAGCATGCCGAGCTGGTCCTGAGCGGCCTCGCCCCGCGCAAGCCGGAGACCGAAGCCGGGGCGTGAAGGCTCCCGCTCCGGCCGCAGGAATCCGGGTCGCCAATCGCCCGGCCGCAGGCCGCCTCCCCTTGACCCGGTCATGCCGCACATTTATAAACGGTACGTATCGTTTATAAATAAATGAGCACGATGCTGCCCGCGTCGATGGTCCGCACAACCGGGATGGAGGGGACGTGCGTTCTTCCGCTTCCCGGAGCTTCCAGCCAGAGCAAGCGCCCTGCCGCCGGATGGCGGGCCTGTCGGGCGCGGAGATCGCGGTCGTGTTCTTTATCCCATTTCTGAAGGCTCGGGAGTGAGACTGATGGACCTGCCCATGCATCCGACCGGCGAGACAGGCGAGCCGCAGCATCAGGCCGTGATAGGCATCCTCGCCGGGCGGTTCGGGGACAGGCTGTCGACGAACCGGACCGTTCGCCAGCAGCACGCGAACACGACCGCATGGCACCCGGCCAAGGCGCCCGACGCCGTGGTCTTCGCCCGCACGACCGAGGAAGTCTCCGAGGTCCTCAGGCTTTGCAGCGAGCATGGAGTGCCGGTCATCCCCTTCGGCACCGGCACCTCGCTCGAGGCCGGCATGAATGCGCCGTTCGGCGGCATCTCGCTCGATCTCGGCCAGATGAACGCCATCCTTCGCGTCAACGAGGAGGACATGGACTGCGTGGTCCAGGCCGGCGTGACCCGCAAGCAGCTCAACACAGACCTTCGCTCCACCGGGCTGTTCTTCCCCATCGACCCCGGCGCCGACGCCTCGATCGGCGGCATGGCGTCGACGCGGGCCTCGGGAACGAGCGCGGTCCGCTACGGCACGATGAAGGACAACATCCTCGGCCTGACGGTGGTGATGCCCGACGGCACGATCTGCAAGACGGGCACGCGCGCGCGAAAATCGTCGGCCGGCTACGACATGACGCGGCTGTTCATCGGCGCCGAGGGCACGCTGGGCGTCATCACCGAACTCACGGTCAAGCTGCACGGGATTCCCTCCCACACCGCGGTCGCGGTCTGCGCCTTCCCCACCCTTCAGGCCGCCTGCGACACCGTGATCACCGCGATCCGCTTCGGCCTTCAGCTCGAGCGCATAGAGCTGCTCGACGATCTCCAGGTGCGGGCTTGCAACGCCTATTCCGGCCTTACGATGCAGGAGCGGCCGACGCTGTTCGTCGAATTCGGCGGGACGGAGGCCATCGTCAACGACCAGTTGGCGACGTTCCGCGAGATCGCCGCGGAGTTCGGCCCGCTGAGCTTCGACAACGCCTCGGCGCCCGACGACCGGCAGCGCCTGTGGAGCGCGCGGCACGACGTCTACTGGGCCTGCCTCCAGTTGCGGCCCGGCTCCAAGTTCATCGCCACCGACGTCTGCGTCCCGATTTCCCGCCTCGCCGACTGCATGGTCGCGACCCATGAGGACATCGCCCGGACCGGCCTCGTCGCGCCGATCGTCGGCCATGTCGGCGACGGGAACTTCCATGTCTCGATCATGGCCGACACGCAGAACGCCGAGGAGATGGCGCGGACGAAGGCCTTCATCGACCGGCTGAACAGCAGGGCGATAGCCATGGACGGCACCTGCACGGGCGAGCACGGCATCGGCGAGGGCAAGCGCCGCTTCCTCAGGCAGGAGCTCGGCGTCACCGTCGACTACATGCGCCTGCTGAAGCGCACGCTCGACCCCAAGAACATCATGAACCCCGGCAAGATATTCGAAGCCTAGCTTCCCCCGCCGGCGGGCGCACCGGGCAGCGCCGCGAACCCGATCACATGGGGATGTGATCGGGCGCGCGATTGCGCTCGTCATCGCACATGCTATCGTTTTGCCTTTGTCGCTTCGAGACGAGAAGGCCCCGATGACCGATCGGCCCTGGCGCAGCTACGCGGAATTCTATCAGAGGTCCGGCTATTCCGGCTTCCGTCAGGAGCACCGGCGTTCGGACGGGGGCAACCGGTTCGCCATGATCATGGTCGACCAGCAGCCCCACTCGTTCCGCGATCCCGCCGTCGGCGAGACCATCATCGCCATCCCGCTGTCGTCCGACCGCGACTACATCTGGCGCTGGCGGCTGGAGGGGCGCGACTTCGCCCGCGAGGCCAGCAGCGGCGAGACCATCATCATCCCCTCGGGCGTGGAGAGCGAGTGGGAGGTCGGCGCGGCGCGCAAGGTGCTGATCCTCACCGTCCCCGACGCGACCATGCAGAGCACGCTGAGGACCGACTCGGCAACGCGCATACGCGACTCCTTCGAGGGCTTCGCCGGCACGATCCTGGTCGATTCCTTCGTCCACATGGCCATGACCCGGCTGTGGGACGCACTCGCCTCGAAGGACGCGATGGAGCGGCGAGTCGGCGGCAGCCTGATGCCGGCCATGCTCTGGCACCTGCTCTCCCAGCTCGGCGAGCAGCGCCACCTCGCCGATCAGGTCCACCTGCCGCTCTGGCGGCTGCGGCGCGTCGAGGAATTCGTCGAGGCCAACCTGCAGGAGGACATCGGCGTCGGCGATCTGGCGTCGGCCGCCGACCTCAGCGTGCGGCACTTCTCGCGCAGCTTCTTCCGCGAGCTCGGCACCACCCCGCACAAATGGCTGATGAAGCGGCGTCTGGAGCGTGCCTGCAAGTTGCTGGTCTCGTCCGGCCAGTGCATCGGCGACATCGCGCGCCACTCCGGCTTTTCCAGCCAGAGCCACCTGACGACGCTGATGAAGCAGAACTACGGAACGACGCCGAACCGCTACCGGGACCTTCACAGGGGCCGATGACCTGAAACCCGCCCGGCCCGCAGACGAGGAAGAAACCGTGCAGTCCCGTTCACCGCAGCCGGGCGGCGGCCGCCCGCGATTGAACCTCGTCGGCGCGGGCAGCGTCGGCGTCACCCTGTTTCGCGTGTTCGCCGATTCCGGCCTCTTCGACATCCAGGACATATACGGGCGCGACGAGGCCCGCCTTGCCCGGGCGCTGTCGTTCATCGGCGCGGGCCATGCGGCGACGTCGCTGGCGGCAATGCGCCCGGCCGACATCTGGTTCGTCACCGTGCCCGACACGCGCATCGCCGAGGTGGCGCGCGACCTCGTCGCGGCCGCGCCGGCCGGTCCCGCAACAGTCGTTCATTGCAGCGGCTTTCTGCCCGCCTCGGAGCTCGCGCCGCTTTCCGCGCTCGGATGGAGCCTCGCGAGCGCGCATCCGGTGATGACCTTCGCCGATCCCGAAGCCTCGGTCCGCGCCTTCCCCGGCACCTATTGCGGGATGGAAGGCGACGAGGACGCCGTCCGCCGCGTCGCCTCGGCGCTGGAGGCAGTCGGCGCGCGGCCCTTCACCATCAGGCCCGGCGGCAAGGCGCTCTATCACGCGGCGGCCGTCCTTTCGAACAATCTCGCCGTCGTCCTCCAGGCGCTCGCGCGCGAGGCCTGGGCCGAGGCGGGGGTGCCGGCGAAAATCGCCCCGGACCTCAACACCGCGCTGCTTTCCTCCACCGCGCGCAACGTCAACGCGCTGGGCCCGGCCGAGACGTTGACCGGCCCGGCCGCGCGCGGCGACTGGTCCGTCGTCGAGCGGCAGGCGAAGGCGGTGGAGACGTGGCACCCCGATGCCGGGCCGGCCTATCGCAGCCTGAGCCTGCTCGCGCGGCGGCTCAAGCGCACGGGCTCCACCCTGCATCCCGTCGAGGAGGAACGGGACGGAGATCCGAAAGACACCGTGTGACGGGCGGGCGAAACGCATATCACGGTTGAGCCGCGGATTTCACGGATACGCCGTGCAACGGCGCGGCGCGCCTGCCGGGGCCGCGGCCGCGCTTTTCTCCGCGCGGCCCCTCCCCTAGTTTGGCCCTGGATTTGTCCGCCTCCCGCCGGAGCGCAGAACAGAGCGATTGAATTTTCCTGAAAACCCGGCCAGCTAGCCAGTCTGGAAAGGAGCACGCAATGCCCTTCAGTGTGATCAAGAAGACGATGATGGCGCTTTCCATCGTCGCCATGGGCGCCTTCGGCGCCTCCGCCGACGTTCTCGACGACATCACCCAGCGCGGAACCGTGCGCATCGCCGTTCCCGAGGACTTCCCGCCCTATGGCGCGATGGGCATCGACATGAAGCCCGCCGGCTACGACGTCGACGTGGCCAACTACGTCGCCGAGAAGCTCGGGGTGAACATAGAGCTGGTGCCGGTCATCGGCTCCAACCGCATTCCCTCGCTCCAGACCGACAAGGTCGACCTCATCATCTCCGTGCTCGGCAAGTCGCCGGAGCGCGAGGCGGCGATCGATTTCGCCAACGCCTACGGCGTGCTCAACAACTCGGTGTTCGCCGAGAAGGATTCCGGCATCGCCGGGCCGGACGATCTGGCCGGAAAGTCGGTCTCGGTGCTGCGCGGCGGCATCGCCGACATGCTGATCACCGAGGTCGCCCCGGCGACGGCGGAGATCAAGCGCTACGAGGACGAGACCAGCAACACCCAGGCCTTCCTGTCCGGCCAGGTGGACGCGATCGCCACCGGCGACATCATCATCAACGCGCTCAAGGCCCGCTCGCCGCGCCGCATGCCCGAGGAGATGTTCATCCTGAACACCTCGCCGCTCTATGTCGGGGTGAAGAAGGGCGAGGCCCGCCTGGTCGAGAAGGTCAACGAGATCATCGCCGCGATGATCGCCGACGGGACGCTCGAGGGGATTTCCCAGAAGTGGCTCGGACGAGGCATACCCGACAAGATGTGACCCTGAAACGGGGCGCGCGCGCCCCGGAGTTTCGCGCCACGGCATGATACAGAGCTTCGATTTCAGCTTTCTCACCGGCTACCGCCATGTCATCTTCCATGGCATCTACATCACCCTGCTGCTCATCACGGTAGGGGCGGCTCTTGGTCTTGCGGTGTCGATCCTTTGCACCTGGGCGCGGCTGTTCTGCCCCGCCTGGGTGCGCGCCTTCGTGACGGGCTATGTCGAGTTCGTCCGCAACACCCCCTTCCTCATCCAGCTGTTCTTCATCTTCTTCGGCCTGCCCCAGCTCGGCATCAGCATGTCCGAGATGACGGCGGCCGTCGTCGCCATGACGATCAATCTCGGCGCCTACGGCACCGAGATCGTCCGCGCCGGCGTGCAGGCGACGCCCGGCGGCCAGTGGGAGGCCGCCGCCAGCCTCGGCATGTCCCGCAACCAGGCGTTCTGGCGCGTCGTCCTCGTTCCCGCGTTGCAGAAGATGTGGCCGACGCTCTCCTCGCAGATCGTCATCGTCATGCTCGGCTCGGCGGTCGTGTCGCAGATCGCCGTCGACGACCTGACCTTCGCCGCCAACTTCATCCAGTCGAGGACGTTCCGCGCCTTCGAGATATACTTCGTGGTGACGGCGATCTACATCGTCCTCGCCGCGCTCGTGCGGCTGGCGCTGCGGCTCCTCGGCCGCTGGGTGCTCGGCACGGGGGACGCGGCATGACGGAGTTCACGCTTCAGCAGATCGTCTACGCCCTCGTGCTCGGCGCGCGCTGGACGGTGCTGCTGTCGCTCGCGGCGTTTTTCTTCGGCGGCATCCTCGGGCTGGTGCTGATGCTGGGCACCATCTCGCGGCGGCGGCTGATAAGGCTGCCGGCGCTGGGCTTCATATGGCTCATCCAGGCGACGCCGCTCCTGATGCAGCTCTTCCTGATCTTCTTCGGCCCTGCCCTGTTTGGCAAGAACATTCCGGCCTGGACGGCGGCCTGCATCGCCCTGACGCTGTGGTCCTCGGCCTATCTGGCGGAAATCTGGCGCGGCTGCGTGCTGGCGGTCCAGAGCGGGCAGACCGAGGCCGCGCTCTGCCTCGGCATGCTGCGGCGCCAGGCCCTTCGCCATGTCGTCTTCCCGCAGGCGATCCGCATGGCGCTGCCCCCGACCGCGGGTTTCTTCGTCCAGATCGTCAAGAGCACGGCGCTGACCTCGATCGTCGGCTTCACCGAACTGATGAAGACGGGCAACATCCTGTCCAACGTCACGCTCGACCCGTTCGTCGTCTACGGCCTGGTGGCGCTCATCTACTTCTGCCTGTGCTACCCGCTATCGCTCGCCAGCCGCAAAATGGAGACGGTTTTCGATGTCACTCGTTAAGATCGACAGGCTGTGTAAGAGCTACGGCGCGCTCGAGGTCCTCCGCGACATCAGCCTCGACATCGAGCGCGGCGAGGTGATCGCGCTGATCGGCAAGAGCGGGTCGGGAAAGTCCACCTTCCTGCGCTGCATCAACGGGCTCGAGGCGATGAACGCCGGGACGATCCGCGTCGACGGCGAGCCGGTCGAGACCGACGAGCGCAAGCTGCAGAAGCTGCGGCTGAAGGTCGGGATGATCTTCCAGCAGTTCAACCTCTTTCCGCATCTCACCGCGCTCGATAACACGGCGCTGGCGCTCAGGGTCGTCAAGGGGATGAGCGCCGCCGACGCGCGCGCCATCGGCATGGCGCGGCTGGAGAAGGTCGGCCTCGCCCACCGCGCCGACTCCCGGCCGCACCAGCTTTCCGGCGGCCAGCAGCAGCGCGTGGCGATCGCGCGGGCGCTGGCCATGGACCCGGTGGTGCTGCTGTGCGACGAGGTCACCTCCGCGCTCGATCCCGAGCTGGTCGAGGAGGTGCTTCAGGTCATCCGCCGGCTGGCCGAGGAAGGGATGACCGTGATCATGGTCACGCACGAGATGTCCTTCGCACGCAGCGTGTGCTCGCGGGTCGTCTTCATGCACGAGGGCCGGCTGCACGAGATGGGCCCGCCCGAAGAGGTGTTCGGCAACCCCAAGACGCCGGAGCTGCGCCAGTTCCTCGGCCAGGCATCACCATCGGCCGGGGAGCGCGCATGACGGCCGCGGTAGCACCAGGAGGACAGGCCATGAATCCCGACAAGACGATGATCTCGACCGACATCGATTTCGACCGGCAGGGGCTTCAGTTCGGCAAGCTGCGCCTGCCCCATTCGGTGCATCGCTCGGCCTACGGGCACATCCCGATCCCCATCGCGGTGGCCGCGAACGGCGCGGGGCCGACCGTGCTGCTGACCGGCGGGGTGCACGGAGACGAATATGAGGGCCCCATCGCGCTGGCGCGGCTGGCGCGCGAGATCGACGTAGAGCGCGTTGCGGGACGCATCATCATCGTGCCGACGCTCAACCAGCCCGCCTTCGTCGCCGGAACCCGCGTCTCGCCGATCGACGGCATCAACCTCAACCGCACCTTTCCCGGCCGGCGCGACGGGACGGCGACGGAGACGATCGCCCACTACGTCACCACCGAGCTGCTTCCCCGCGCCGACTGCCTGATCGACCTTCACGCCGGCGGCAGCTCGCTGCAATACCTGCCGGCGCTGCTCGCCCCGCGCTGGTCGGACCCGGACAAGGCCGCGCGCGTCGAGGCGCTGGTGACGGCGTTCGACGCCGAGAACGTCATCTATTTCGATTCCGTGCGCGCCCTCAGCGGCGAGGACCGGGTGATCGGCAACTACGCCGACCGCAACGGCGTCGATTTCCTGACCGGCGAGTTCGGCGGCGGCTCGAGCGTGAACATCGACGGGCTCGCCATGACGGAAAGAGGCGTGCGCGGCGTGCTGGCGCATCTGGGCGTCTTGCCGGCCGAAAAGGCCGCCGCGCCGCGCAAGGGCCCGATCCGCCGCCTGGCGATGGACGATCCCGGCCTCTACGCCTTCGCCGACCGCCGGGGATTCTTCGAGCCGAAATTCACGCTCGGCCAGACGGTGGCGGCGGGGGCCGTCGCCGGGCTGATCCATAACATCGACGACCCCTGGTCGACGCCGGTGGCGGTCCATTTCCGCTCGGCCGGGATCGCGATGTGCGTGCGCACCTTTTCGCTGGTCGAGGCCGGCGATTGCCTCGGCCATCTGGCGAGCGAGATCTGACGGCGGACAGGATGGAAGCGGCCCGCCCTTCACCAAACGGACGCGCGCTTAACGTAAGCGCCCTCGCGTGCGCCCCGGTGTGGGCTGCGGCAGCGATGTCCCTTTCTCCTTCGGTGCCAACGACCTATCCCTGAACCATCCCCCGGATCGAGCGGAGAATTGACTGCAAGCGCCCGATACCCCGGCGACCCGAGGTAACAGGCCATTTCTTCAGGAGCATGTTCCAGTGAGCAACACCATCGGTAAAGCGGATGCCGGCAATTTCATCCCGGCCGCGTCGATCGAAGTCACCCGTTCCGCGACGCCGGCCCCGCTTCCCCGGCCGCCCTACGGCTTCGGCAGCCATTTCACCGACCACATCGCCACGATGCGCTACAGCGAGGCCACCGGCTGGGGGGAGCCGCGGATCGTCCCCTTCGGCGAGATTGCGCTGCATCCCTCGGCCGCCGGCTTCCAGTACAGCCAGTCGATCTTCGACGCGTTCAAGGCGCATCTCCAGCCGGACGGCAGCCTCGCCATGTTCCGTCCCGACATGCATATCGCCCGGCTCAACCGGTCGGCGGAGCGCATGTGCATCCCGCAGGTCGAACCGGAAATGCTGATGGCGCTGATGCAGCGCCTGTGCGACCTAGACCGGCGCTGGGCGCCGAGCGACCCGGGCAGCGCGCTCTATATCCGGCCCACTATCGTCGCGACCGAGGGTTTCGTCAGCCTGCGCCCGGCGCGGGACTATCTGCTCGTCGTGTTCCTGTCGCCGGTCGGCGACTACTTCGCCGAGGGCAGCGCGCCGGTGCGGATCCTCGCCAGCGACGAGTTCGTGCGCGCCGCGCGCGGCGGCGTCGGCTCGGCCAAGACGGGCGGCAACTATGCCGCCGCCATGTATGCCACGCGGGCCGCGGTCGAGCAGGGCTACTCGCAGATCCTGTGGCTCGACGGGGTGGAGCGGCGCTATCTCGAGGAAGTCGGCTCGATGAACATCTTCGTCAAGATCGCCGGCAAGGTGCGCACGCCGCCGCTGTCCGATTCCATTCTGGCCGGGGTCACGCGCGACACGATCCTTTCGATCCTGCACGACAGCGGCGCGGCCGTGAGCGAGGAGCCCATCGCCATCGATGAGCTGTTCGACGCCCACGCCGCCGGCACGCTCGACGAGGTCTTCGGCACCGGCACCGCCGCCATCGTCTCGCCGATCGGGCGGATCGCCTACAAGGGCAAGGAAATCCAGGTCCGCGACGGCCGGCGCGGCCCGACGACGGAATGGCTCTACGACAAGCTGCTGGCGGTCCAGAAGGGCAGGGACAACGACCCGCAGGGCTGGCGCGTGACGGTGCCGCACTTCGGCTGAGCGCCGCTTTCGATGACAGGACGCCGGCCCGAAACGCCCTATTTCGCGCCGGTGCCTTGTCGTGGACACAATTGTCCGCTATCTATGCCTCATCGAACTTGTTGACGAACTTTGTTTCGCGCCCCGGCGCTCCTACGATCTTCCATCTCAATTTCGAATAACTACGGCGTTCGGCGCGCGGTCGGACGGCGATTCTCTATTCCGATTTGAAAGGAATGCATCATGGCGACGGGAACCGTAAAGTTCTTCAATTCCACCAAGGGTTTCGGCTTCATCGAGCAGGATGGCGGCCAGCCGGACGTGTTCGTCCACATCTCCGCCGTCGAGCGCGCGGGCATGCGCACCATCGTCGAGGGCCAGAAGCTCAGCTTCGACGTGGTGAAGGACAACCGCAACGGCAAGAGCGCGGCCGAGAACCTTCAGGCTGCCTAAAGCGTTTTGCAGTCAAGTGAATCGCTTGGCGTCGCATAAATGCGGCAAGACAAACAGATAACGCTTCTGGTCCTTGACCACGGATGTACTGGCACTGGCCATTGAGGCGTTGAGGAGAAGGTCGGGGGTTCCCGGCCTTTTTCATTTTCAGGGAGCACCATCATGGATGAAGCGATCATCAGCGCCGTCTTTCAGGCCAAGCCCTCCAGGCAGGAGGCGAAGGCCGACGTCACCTCCCGCATCGCGCGGGAGATCATCGACAGCGAGGCGACGGCGCGCGAGTCCAAGACCGAGCGGCTGCGCGCGGCGAGGCTTGCGAAGGAAGCGGCCGCGAAGCCGGCCCCCGAGACCCGCAAGCCGCGCCGGAAAGGCTGAGATCGCCGAGGGCTTCGGCGGGGCCTTCCGGGTTCCGCATAGCCTCCCTCTCCCCCAGCATCCGCCGCCCCGGCGGATGTCGAAGGTCCCGCCGCCGTTGAACGAGAACGGCGGCTGACCGCCTTGCCATTATTGCCAAGCTCCGCACCGGCGGTCCGGCCGCGAAGCCGATCGGTTGACTCTTGTCCCGATCGGAGTCTTTATAGAACAAAACAGGAACATATCAACGATGGCTGAGCAGGATACCCTTGCCCGGCTCCGGCAGAGCCTTGCCTGCATCGATGCGCGGGAGTGGGGCGAGGCGATGGCGTCGGAGCGGGTCGCGCTGGGCGTCGGGGCGATCGACGCGGCGCTCGATGGCGGCCTGCCGCGCCGGGCCATGCACGAGGTCTTCGCCGCCGCCATGGCGGATGGCGGCGCGGCCTGCGGCTTTTCGCTGGGGCTGGCGCTGCGCATGGCGGGCGAAGGGCGCACGATCGTCTGGGTGCAGCAGGCGATGGCCGCGCGCGAGCATGGCGGCCTTCACCCGCACGGGCTCATCGGCTTCGGCGCGGCGCCGTCCGTCCTGCTCGTCGAGGCACGCGACGCGGTCCAGGCGCAGCGCGCCGCCCATGAAGCGGCGCGCTGTGCGGCGCTGGGCGCGGTGGTGCTGGAACTGTGGGGGCCGGGCGCGGCCCCCGGCCTGACGGCGAGCCGCCGGCTGTCTCTGGCGGCGGCCGCCTCCGGCGTCGGCCTCGTCATGCTGCGCCTCGACGCCCGGCCACAGCCGAGCGCCGCCTTCAGCCGGTGGAGCGTCGCGGCCGCGCCATCGGCGGCGCTGGAGGCCGGCGCGCCCGGCCATCCTTCCTTCAACCTTGCCTTGCTGCGCCATCGGGGCGGACCGGGTTCCGGCCGGTGGCGCGTGGAGTGGAACCGTGATGAGCTTGCTTTCCGGGAACCGGCGCTATCTCGCGCTGTGGTTTCCCTTCCTTCCCACCGACCGGCTCGAACGACGGCATGGCGCGACACCGGATGAGCGCCCCCTGATCGTCCTCGCCAGGGTCGGCAGCGCGCTGCGCGTCGCCCATGCGGACCGCAGGGCCCGCGCGCTCGGGCTCGCGCCCGGCCTGACGCTGGCCGATGCGCGGGCGCGCGTGCCGGATGTCGCCATCGCCGACCGGGACGCCGGCGCCGACCGTGCCCTCCTGAAGCGCATCGCCGACTGGTGCGACCGCTTCACGCCGCTGGTCGGGCTCGACGGCGACGACGGCGTCATGCTCGACGTCACCGGCTGCGCGCATCTCTTCGGCGGCGAGGCGGCGATGCGCGCCGAGATCATGTCCCGGCTCGGCTTCATGGGCTTCACCGTGCAGGCGGCCGTCGCCGGAACGCCCGACGCGGCGCGCGCCGTCGCCCGTTACACGACGCAAGGCGTCGTCGCGCCCGGCATGGAGGCAGAGGTCGTCCGGCCCCTGCCGGCGGCGGCGCTCGGCATCGACGGCGCGCGGGTGCTGGCGCTGGCGCGCGCCGGGCTGAAGACGATCGCCGCCATCGCCGACCGGCCGCGCGCGCCGCTCGCCGCCCGCTTCGGCGCGGACCTGATGGACCGCCTCGCGCGCGTGCTCGGCGAGGTCGACCATCCGATCTCGCCCGACCGACCGCCCCCCGCGCTGATGGTCGAGCGCCGCTTCGCCGAACCGCTCGCGCGGATCGAGGACATCGACGCCACCGTCGCCGGGCTGGCGCAGGGGCTTGCCCGGCAACTGGAGGAGCACGGCCTCGGCGGGCGGCAATTCGAGGCGAGCTTCTTCCGCGCCGACGGCGTCGTGCGGCGGATCGCCGTCGCCAGCGGCCGGCCGCTGCGCGACGCGCGCATCCTCGCCCGGCTCTATGCCGAGCGTCTCGACGCCCTCGCCGACCCGCTCGATCCGGGCTTCGGCTTCGACGTCATCCGCCTTGCCGTCCTCGCCTGCGAGGCCATGGAGGGGCGGCAGGCGCGCTTCGACGGCCGGGAGGAGGACGACGAGGCCGTCGCCGGCCTGATCGACCGCCTGAGCGCCCGCCTCGGCGCGGCGCAGGTCATGCGCTTCGCCGCCGAGGACAGCCATGTGCCGGAGCGCAGCTTCCGCACCGTCGAGGCCATCGGGCCCGGCATGGAGGATGGCGCGGCGGGCGGCGCATGGCCCGCCGCCGCCCGCGGCGAGCCGCCGCTCCTGCCGCTGCGCCTGTTCGCGCCGCCGCAGCCGGTCGAGGCCATGGCCGAGGTGCCGGACGGGCCGCCGATCCGCTTCCGCTGGCGCCGGATCGTCCACGACATCGTCGCCGCCGAAGGGCCGGACCGCATCGCCCCGGAATGGTGGCGCGACGGCGAGGACGCACTGACGCGGGACTATTTCCGCGTCGAGGACCGCGCCGGCCACCGTTTCTGGCTGTTCCGCGAAGGGCTTTACCAGCGCGAGCGCGAGCGGCCGCGCTGGTATCTCCACGGGTTGTTCGCATGAGCCATGCCGAGCTCGTCGCCGCCTCCAATTTCTCCTTCCTGAGGGGGGCCTCGCATGCCCACGACCTCGTGGCGCAGGCCATCGCGCTGGGCTGCGAGGGCATCGGCATCGCCGACCGCAACACCGTCGCCGGCGTCGTGCGCGCCTACAGCGCGCTGAACCAGATAAAGGAGAACCACCGCGAGGAAACCGGCGCGGAGCTTCCCTTCAAGCTCGCGGTCGGCGCGCGCCTCGTCTTCGAGGACGGCGCACCGGACGTCGTCGCCTATCCCGCCAACCGGGACGGCTGGGGCCGGCTGTGCCGCCTGCTGACCACGGGCAATCTGCGCGGAGCGAAAGGTCAGTGTCGCCTTACGCTCGACGATCTTCTCGACAATGCGGACGACCTGCTGCTGATCCTGATGCCCGGCGACCCCGCCGCCTGCGAGGCGGCACTGCGGCGGCTGGCGGCGCGCGCCGCCGGCTTGCTCTGGCTCGGCGCGACCATGCACCGGCAGGGCGCGGATCGCCGCCGCCTGGCAAGGCTCGATGCCGTTGCCCGGCGCTTCGGCGTGCCGCTCCTCGCCACCAACGACGTGCTCTACCACGCGCCCGGGCAGCGACCCTTGCAGGACATCCTCGCCTGCATCCGCGAGGGGATGCGGATCGACACGGCCGGCCGCCGGCTCGAGGTCAACGCCGAGCGTCACCTGAAGCCGCCCGAGGAAATGGCGCGCCTCTTCCGCGACCGGCCCGAGGCCGTCGAGGAAAGCCGGCGTCTTCTGGAGCGGGTCGGATTCTCGCTCGGCCAGCTCCGGTACGACTATCCCGACGAGCCCGTCCCGCCCGGCAAGACGCCGCAGGGCCATCTGGAGGACCTCGTCCGGCAGCATGCCGCCACGCGCTATCCGCAGGGCACCCCGGCGAAGGTGGCGCACCTTCTGAAGGAGGAGCTGGCGCTGATCGCCGAGCTCGACTACGCGCGCTACTTCCTGACCATCCACGACATCGTCCGCTTCGCCAGAGGCGAGGGCATCCTGTGCCAGGGGCGCGGCTCGGCCGCGAACTCCGTGGTGTGCTTCGTCCTCGGCATCACCAATGTCGACCCGGAGGAGATAGATGTCCTCTTCGCCCGCTTCCTGTCGAAGGAAAGGAAGGAGCCGCCCGACATCGACATCGATTTCGAGCACGAGCGCCGCGAGGAGGTGATCCAGCACATCTACGAGCGTTATGGCCGCCACCGCGCCGGCATCGCCGCCACCGTCATCTCCTACCGCCCGCGCAGCGCCATCCGCGAGGTCGGCAAGGCGCTGGGGCTGACAGAGGACGTGACCTCGGCCCTTGCCGCCACTGTCTGGGGCTCGCATGGCGAGGAGCTTCCCGCGACGCAGGTGAGGCAGGCGGGTTTCGACCCCGGCAACCCGGTGATCATGAGGGCCGTCGACTTCGCCAGGCAGCTCATCGGCTTTCCGCGCCACCTGTCGCAGCATGTCGGCGGCTTCATCCTGAGCCGCGGCCGGCTGGACGAGACGGTCCCCATCGGCAACGCCGCCATGAAGGAGCGCACCTTCATCGAATGGGACCGCGACGACATCGATGAGCTCGGCCTGCTGAAGGTCGACGTGCTGGCGCTCGGCATGCTGACCTGCATCCGCAAGGCTTTCGACCTTCTGGAGCGGCATACGGGCCGCAAGTATGACCTCGCCTCCTTCAAGCGCAACGATAAGGCCGTCTACGACATGCTGTGCAGGGGCGACAGCATCGGCGTGTTCCAGGTCGAGAGCCGGGGGCAGATCAACATGCTGCCGCGCCTCAAGCCGCGCTGCTTCTATGACCTCGCCATCCAAGTCGCCATCGTTCGGCCCGGTCCCATCCAGGGCAACATGGTCCATCCCTACCTCAGGCGCCGCAACGGCGCTGAAGATGTAACGTTCCCCTCGCCCTCGCCGGCGCACGGGCAGGAGAACGAGCTTCACGAGGTGCTGGGAAAGACGAAAGGCGTGCCGCTGTTCCAGGAGCAGGCCATGCGCCTTGCCATGGTGGCGGCGAAGTTCACGGCCGAGGAGGCCAACCGGCTGCGCCGGGCCATGGCGACCTTCCGCAATCTCGGCACCATCGACGAGTTCGAGCGCATGATGATCGACCGCATGACCGCGCGCGGCTACGATCCCGACTTCGCCCGGCGCTGCTACGAGCAGATCAAGGGGTTCGGCAGCTACGGCTTTCCCGAGAGCCACGCCGCCTCCTTCGCCCATCTCGTCTACGTCTCGTCCTGGATCAAGTGCCACTATCCGGCGATCTTCGCCTGTGCCCTGCTGAACGCGCAGCCGATGGGCTTCTACGCCCCGGCGCAGATCGTGCGCGACGCGCGCGAGCACGGCGTCGAGGTGCGGCCCGCCGACGTGAACATGAGCCATTGGGACAACACCATCGAGCCCACGGGCAGGCGCGATCCCGCTACCGGCAAGGACATCTTGGCCCTGCGGCTCGGGCTGCGCCAGATCGGCGGCATCCGGGAAGATCTCGCCGGGAAGCTGGTCGGCAACCGCGGCGCGGGCTATCCCGACATCGAGACCCTGGCGCGCCGCGCCGCCCTGCCGCGCGCCATGCTGGAGCGTCTTGCCGATGCCGACGCCTTCCGCTCCATCGGGCTCGACCGCCGCAACGCCCTGTGGGCGGCGCGGCGCATTCCCGACGACCGGCCCCTGCCGCTGTTCGCGGCGGCCGATGCCGCCGAGCTTCCGCAGGAGCCGGACGTCAGGCTGCCCGCCCTTTCGCTGTCGCAACACGTGGTGACCGATTACCAGACCACGAGGCTGTCGCTGAAGGCGCACCCGCTCGTCTTCCTGCGCGAGCAGTATCGTGCCGAAGGCATCCGCAGTTGCGGTGAGACTGCGGCGCTTGCCGACAAGAGCTGGACGAAGACCGCCGGCGTCGTGCTGGTGCGCCAGCGGCCCGGCAACGGCAAGGTGGTGTTCATGACCATCGAGGACGAGACCGGGATCACCAATGTGGTCATATGGGCGAGCCTGTTCCAGGCGTTCCGGCGGCAGGTGATGGGCTCGCGCCTGATCGAAGTGCAGGGCCGGGTCCAGAAGAGCCCCGAGGGCATCGTCCACCTCGTCGCCCAGAAGCTGATCGACCGCAGCGCCGACCTCAACCGGCTCTCGGCCGACGACAGGCCGGATTTCATGGCGCCCGGCATCGACGAAACGCTCTCTCCGCGGCAGCCGCGAGGCGCCACCCACCCGCGCAATGTGCGGATCATCCCGAAATCGCGGGATTTCCATTGACGGCAACGACCGCGGCCGGCCTGCTCCCCCGGCCAGCGACGCGACATATGGCGAAATCGTGGCATGTGCACAATCGCGCCACAATTTTAGTTGACTCTTTTATTCAGGATTACTAATCGGTGGAATGCCCCTCTCAGGCAACCGTTCCTCTTCCGCCTGCCCCGGCGGACAGCGGGGACGGCATTTTTTTAAGGACCGCGACCGGAAGCCCCCCCTTTCCCGGTCCGGCCCAATCACGGAGGCTCCCTTGAGCGACAATTCCACCGACAACAAAACACGCGCCGATTCTGTCAGGACGACCCTTGGTTTGCTGCCCATGATTGCGCTCTCGGCCGCCCTGACCAGCCCCGCCCAGGCGCAAGGCGTGACGGAGCTCGACACGATCAACGTCGACGGCGGCGCGCAGGGTTCCGCCTCCGGCTACAAGCGCGAACGGCTCCAGTCGAAGAAGGCGACGGCCGAGCTGAAGAACACGCCGAAGACCGTGACGGTCGTGCCCGAGCAGGTGATCGAGGAGCGCGGCGCCACCGATCTGGTCGAGGTGCTGCGCAACACGCCCGGCATCAGCCTCGACGCCGGCGAGAACGGCTTCAGCAGCGGCGGCAACTCCGTCTTCATCCGCGGCATGAACGCCACCGGCAACGTCTTCACCGACGGCGCGCGCGACAACGGCAGCTACACGCGCGACACCTTCAACATCGAGCAGGTCGAGGTGGTGAAGGGCGCCGGCGGCGAGAACGGCCGCTCCACCGGCGGCGGCTACATCAACATGGCCACCAAGACGCCGACCACGGAGAACTTCATCCGCGGCTCGACGCGCATCGGCTTCGACGACGACGGCCGCACCCGCACGCGCGGCACGGTCGACGTCAACAGGGTGGTCGACAATTTCGCCTTCCGGTTCAACGCCATGGGAGAAGGCGGCGACATCTTCGGCCGCGACGTCGCCGACATGAAGACCTGGGGCGTCGCCCCCTCGCTCGCCTACGGCCTCGGCACCGACTTCCGCGCCATCTTCGCCTACGAGCATGTCAGGCGCGACGAGACGCCCGACAACGGCGTCGCCTACAACAGGAACCCCGGCGAGGGCGGCAGGCCGAACGTCGTCGCTATCCCCGGCGCCGGCCCGCGCGGAACCTCGGGCAGCTTCCTGCCGCGCGACACCTATTTCGGCGCGCCGACGGACTACAACGACGTCGAGAGCGACGCATTCCTCGCCCGCTTCGAATACGATTTCAACGACAGCATCACCATCAGCAACCAGACGCGATGGTCGAGCGTCGATCGCTCGTCGATCTACAGAATCCCCAGCGCCGGGGGGACCCTTCCCATCCCCCCGAACCCCGCGAGCGGCAACCAGTACTACAACCGCGAGAACACCACGCTGACCAACCTGACCAACGTGTCGGCGCAGTTCGAGACGGGGACGTGGCGGCACTCGCTGTCCGCCGGCCTCGAGTTCAGCCGCGAAAGGGCGGACGCCATCCACGGCAACCCCGCGGCGGCGAGCCCGACGACGAGCGAGGTCGGGGTCGACACGGTCGCGGCCTATCTCTACGACACGATCGAGCTGAACGAGCAGTGGCTGGTCAATGGCGGCCTGCGCGCCGAGCGCTACAGCGTCGACATCCGCGGCAGCAGCGGAACGACCATCCCGGGGTCGACGTCCAACACCTTCAGCGATTCCCGCACCACGCTGAGCGGCAATGTCGGCGTCGTCTACAAGCCGCGGCCCGAGGGCAGCATCTACGCCTCCTACGGGCTGACGCATCTCCCGCACGGCTCGCTTCTGTCCAACCCCGACATCTCGCGCGGCATCGACCAGGCGTTCCCCGGATTCGTCGCCGGTGCGAAGCCCGTCGTGGCGCACAATTACGAGGTCGGCGTCAAGTGGGACTTCCTCGGCGGCGACCTTTCCGTCACCGGCGCCCTGTTCCGCACCGAGAAGAAGAACGTCGCCTATCCGCGCAGCAATGTCAGCCTGCCCACCGATCCAGACATCGTCTACGGCGATCAGGTCGTCCAGGGCATCGAGCTGGGCGTCGCCGGCAACATCACGGAACGGTGGAGCCTCTTCGGCGGCCTCGTGCTCCTCAATAGCGAGCGCAAGCACGGCGCGGAGGTCGACCGGGCGCTTCAGAGGACCGCTCCCAACAGCAACGACTACCTGCCGGGCACCGGCACGGTCTTGCCCGGCTTCACCGGCGTCACCACCACCAACGGCGACGAGCTGGCCTTCACGCCGAAGTTCACCGCCAGCGTGTGGACGACCTACGACGTGACCGAGAAGCTGACGCTCGGCGGCGGCTTCCAGTATGTCGGCGACAGCTGGATCGGCCGTCCGGACGACGCCACGCGCGTCATCCCCAACGGCAAGTTCGGCAAGTTGCCGGGCTACTTCCTCGTCAACCTGATGGCGTCCTACGCGGTGAACGACAACGTCACGCTGCGCTTCAACGTCGACAACGTCTTCAACGAGACCTACCTGACGACGACCAACTGGAACGGAAGCTGGGGCTATCTCGGCGCGCCGCGCACCTATCGCTTCGGCACCAGCTTCAAGTTCTGAACCGCGGCAACCGAGGCATGGGAAGCTCTTGACCTCCGCAGCGTCTTCCCCACCCATGGAATTGCCGGGCGCGAGCCCGGCAATTTTCCGTTTCAACGCCGGCACTTTTCTGTTGAACGAAAGAGAGTGAGGACATGATCGTAACCATCCCCGATCTCATCACGCCCGAGGAACTGGCCTATATGCGGCAGGTGCTCGAAGGCACCGAATGGGTCGACGGACGCGTCACCGCCGGCAGCCAGGCGGTCAAGGTCAAGAACAACCTTCAGCTCCCCATCGAATCGCAGCCCGCACAGGAGCTCGGTCAGATCGTGCTGCGCGCGCTGGCCAGAAGCCCGGTCTTCACCAGCGCGGCGCTGCCCCTGCGCATCCTGCCGCCGATGTTCAACCGCTACGATGTCGGCATGACCTTCGGCGCGCATGTCGACGGCTCGATCCGCGCCCTGCCCGGAACCGGCCAGCGCCTGCGCACCGACGTGTCCTCCACCCTCTTCCTCACCCCGCCTGAAGACTATGACGGCGGCGAGCTGATCATCCACGACACCTACGGCGCCCATTCGGTGAAGCTGCCGGCGGGCCATCTCGTCGTCTATCCGGCGACGTCGATGCATTCCGTGACCCCGGTCACGCGCGGCAGCCGTTGGGGCTCGTTCTTCTGGACGCAGTCGATGGTGAAGGACGACTGGCAGCGCACCATGCTCTACGATCTCGACCGCTCGATCATCCGCGTGCGCGAGGAGATGGAGGACGACGACGAGGCGGTCGTCGGCCTGACGGCGCACTACCACAACTTGCTGCGTCACTGGTCGGACGTATGAGCGGGCCGGTCCCGCCGGATGTCGTCTGCCTCGCCGATTACGAGCGTCACGCGCGCGAAAGACTGCCGGCGGACATCTGGGCCTACATCGCCGGCGCGGGCGCGGACGGGCTGACGCAAGGCCGCAACCGCGCCGCCTTCGACCAGATCGAGCTTGCCGGCCGGGTGCTCGCCGACATGCGGCAGGCCTCGACCGCGACGACGCTCCTCGGCATCGACCTGCCCTTCCCTCTCCTGATCGCCCCCGTCGCCCACCAGCGCCTCGTCCACCCGGACGGCGAGCTGGCGAGCGCGCTCGGCGCGGCCTCCTGCGGCGCGGCGATGTGCGTCAGCACGCTGGCCAGCGCCACGCTCGAGGACATCGCCGCCCGCGCCGCCGCGCCGCTGATCTTCCAGCTCTACATGCAGGGCGGGCGCGAGGCGGCGCTCTCCCTCGTCCGCCGCGCCGAGGACGCGGGCTACCGCGCGCTGATGGTGACGGTCGACGCGCCGGTGAACGGTGTGCGCAACGACGAGCAGCGGGCCGGGTTCCGCCTGCCCGCGCATGTGCGTCCCGTCAACATCGAGGGCATGGCCGGGCCGGTCTCGCGCGCCGGGCCGGGCGAGAGCCCGGTGTTCAAGGGCCTGCTCGACGCCGCGCCTCGCTGGGACGACATCGAATGGCTGCGCGGCCGCACCGGCCTGCCGCTGATCCTCAAGGGCATCGTCCATCCCGACGACGCCGAGCGGGCGATCCGGCTCGGCGTCGACGCCGTCGCCGTCTCCAACCATGGCGGGCGGACGCTCGACACGCTGCCGGCCAGCATCGACGCGCTGAAGGCGGTCGCCGCGCGGGTCGAGGGGCGCGTTCCGCTTCTCCTCGACGGCGGCATCCGCCGCGGCACCGACATCCTGAAGGCGCTGGCGCTCGGCGCCCGCGCATGCATGATCGGCCAGCCCGTGCTGCACGCGCTGGCGGTCGCCGGCCCCGTCGGCGTCGCCCATCTTCTCGTCATCCTGCGCGCCGAGCTGGAGGTCGCCATGGCCCTGACCGGCAGGGCCTCGATCGACGCGATCGATCCGGCGACGATATGGGGATCGGCCTAGCCCGCACCGGAAACTTGCGCCGGAAGCCTTGAAAACCCGTCGAAGCGGTCGGCCTCCGTGACGGCGAGGATTTCTTCTTCCAACCCGGCCGCGTCCGTGCCGGAAAAGCCGAACGCGACGCAATCCCGGAATTTTCGCGCTATCTCCTCGCGGGAGAACGGCGCGCCCCAATGGCCCTTCGGGCTGTCGACGCGCTCGGTGAGACGCGCGCCGGAGCGAAGCGCGACCGTGACGACGGCATAGCCTTCGTGCCACTCCGACGCGCCGGCCGGCGGCACCGGTTGCTCGCAAACCTCGATGCGGCGCATCAGCGATTGCAGCGCCTCGTCCTCAAGGATCCCCTCGCCGAAATCGGCCGGGCCGAGGCCACGGCCATGGAGCAGCGCGGCGAGGACGTATTCGGCGCTGAACTTGCATTCCAGCGCCGCTCCCGGCCGCCTCTGGATGAGCGGCGCCTTGCCCTGCGGCTCGATGGCGACATCGATGCGCTCGACGTCTTCAGGCCGCAGGCTGGCGCGCTCCCGCAGCGCCACCATGGCGTCGCACATCCGATGAAGGTTGTAGCAGACCGCGTAGTTCTTGAGGCTGACGCCGTGGCGCGCCGGCGTCCAGGCCTCATCGAGGCTGAGCGCGACCTGCGCCAGCCGCGCACGGCCGTCCATCAGGGCGTAGTAGCCAAGCGGCCCCTCCAGCATCGCGGGGTTGGCCTCGAAGCCGGCGCGGGCGAGCGTCGCGGCGAGCACCGCGTTGCGCGCGGCGAGCCCGGCATGGAACGGCTTGGTCATCGTGCCGAAATTCTGGCGGCTGCCGCTCGCCATGCTTCCCGCCAACCCAAGCGCGTGCCGCGTCTGCGGGGCGCTCATGCCGAGCAGCCGCGCGGCGGCACACGTCGCGGCCACGACCCCGACGGTCGAGGTCGAATGCCAGCCGCGTGCGTAGTGGTCGTCGATCGCCATGCCGTCGGCGACGGCGACCGCGGCGCGCACGCCGACCACATAGGCCTCGGCCAGCGCCTCGCCGCTCGGCCGGACCTCCTCGCCGAGGGCGAGGAGCACGGGCCAGATCGTCGCGGCGAGATGGCCACGGATCGATTCGTTGGTGTCGTCGTAGTCGAGCGCGTGGGCGGTGGCGCCGTTGACCATCGCCGCGATCTCGGGATCGGCGCGGCGCCCGCTCGTCCAGATGGTCGAGGCCCCCGCGCCGACGCTTCCCGCATGGGTCTTCGCCAGCGCCGCGACGAGCGCCGAGTTCCGCGCCGCGAGCGCGACGCCGATCGTGTCGAGAAGCGTGTCGCGGGCCTGACGCAGCGCCTCTCCCGCCACATGGCGCGCAACGTCGCCCAGCGCGTATTCGGCGAGGATGGCGGTGACGGCCTCGTTTCCCGTACCGGCTTCCCCGGCACTATCGGCGCGACGGACCAATGGATTGTTCTCCGGAGCAAAAGGAAATCGTGCGGTGCGCCGGAACGCCGGGAGACGGTCGCTCCCGGCGTTCGACGGACGGCTTCATCGCGCCCGGCGGGCCTCATTGCGGGCGACCTCGACCGCAACGCCGAGATAGGACGCGGGGTCCATGAGCGACTGAAGCTGTTCCCTGTTCAGATGCGCGCTGACGGCCTCGTTCGCGCTCAGCACGTCGAGGATCGGGATGCGCTTCTCATGGGCGGTCATGAAGCATTCGTGCAGCACGTCATGCGCGTTGTGGCGGCCGAGGAAGGAGGCCAGCGCGCGCATCATCGGCTCGCCCGCCACCTCGTCGACGATGTTGGCGCGCATCCGCTCGCGGTCGACCTCAAGCCCCTCGACGAGATAGGTCAGATTGCCGATCTGGCCGTCGAGCAGCAGGAAGACTTCCGGAACGATGCGCGAATCGATCTGCCAGCGCGAGTCGTCGCGCTCGTGCTCGGTCGCCATCAGCTCCATGGCGAGGCCCGCCTGCGCGCGCAGCATCAGGCCGGCCGACAGGACGCCCTCGGCGATGCTCGGGTTGCGCTTCTGCGGCATGGTGCTGGAGCCGACCTGCTCCGGCCCGTGCGGCTCGTGCACCTCGGACAGCTCGGTCTTCTGGAGGACGGCGAGCTCGTGGCCGATGCGGCCGAGCGAGGAGCCGGTCAGGATCATCGTCGACAGCATCTCGCCGAGGCGGTCGCGCGCGGCCTGCCACGAGACCGGATCCCAGCCGAGCCCGAGATCGGCCGCGACCTTGCGCGCGACCTCCAGCCCCTTCGGCCCCATATAGGCGGAGGTGCCGACCGCGCCGACGATCGAGACCACGAACACGCGCTCCGACATCGCCTTCAGCCGGTCGATGCCGCGGCGGACCTCGGAAAGCCAGTTGGCGACCTTGAAGCCGAAGGTGATGGGCAGCGCCTGCTGGCCATGGGTGCGGCCGGCCATCACGGTCTCGGCCTCGCGCTCGCACAGCGCCGCCAGCGTCGATTCCAGCTTCTCCAGCCCCTCGACGATCATCGCCATCGCTTCCTTCGAGCGCAGCATGGCGCCGGTGTCGATGATGTCCTGCGTCGTCGCGCCCCAGTGGAGATACTGGCCCGCATCGCCCGGGCAGGCGTCGCGCAGCTGGTTGATGAACGGCATCAGTTGATGGAGCGTCGCGGTGACGCCGTGGCGCATCGCCACCATGTCGAACTCGTGGGTGCGGCCGGCCTCCTCGATGGCCTTCGCCGCCTCGGCCGGGATCAAGCCGACCTCGGCCTGCGCGCGCGCCAGCGCGACCTCGGCGCGGACCCATCCGCCGACCATGTCCCGGTCGCTGAATTTCCGGCGCATCGGCGCCCTCGACCAGAGATCCTCGAACAGCGGACTGCTCAGGGTGTAGCCTTCTTCTTCCTTCACAATGGACTCCATGATGATCTTTCGCAGAAATGGCCCGACAGCCGGCTTCAGATGTCGGATCTGAGCTCGTATCGCCTCGCGATAAGGCTGAGCACGAAGCAGATGCAGAAATAGACGACCGCGGCGAAGGCCAGCAGTTCGAACGGATGGACGAGGACGCGCGCATTGGTGATGCTGACGCGCGTGTAGAACTCCTGCACGCCGATGACGGAGACCAGCGAGGTTTCCTTGACCAGCATGATGAATTCGGAGGAGAGCGACGGCATCATGCGCCGGATTGCCTGCGGCAGCACGACGTAACGCATGGTCTGAAGGTAGCTCAGCCCGCTGGCGCGCGCCGCCTCCACATGGCCCGGATGCACGCCGAGGATGCCGCTGCGGATGATCTCCGCCACATAGACGCTGGTGAACACCGCGAGCGCGAAGCTGCCCGAGACGAAGGCCGAGACGTTGTAGCCCAGCTCCGTCATCAGGAAGTAGGTGAAGAAGATGAACAGCAGCAGCGGAACGCTTCGGACGAGCTCGATGAAGGCCTTGGCCGCCAGCCGCACCGGCAGGTAGGGCGACAGGCGCAAGGTGGCGAGGACGCAGCCGAACAGGAAGCTGCCGACGATGCCGACGAGCGCCAGCGCGAAGGTGTAGCGCAGGCCGGCGATCATGTATTCCCAGTTGTTCAGAATCGCGTTCATGCCGCCAGCGCCTTGAGCCAGGATTTCACGGAGCGGGGGCCATGCGAGCGCTGGGTGTATCCCCACCGGCGGTCGAGATAGCTGCCCAGGGCATTGAACCCGGTGCTGACGAGGGTGCACAGCACGACGAAGATCGCCACCGCCGTGCCCATGACGAGGAACACCTCGAAGGTGCGCGACGTCAGGGTGTAGGCCTGGAAGACGAGGTCGGGCACGCCGATGACCAGCACGATGCTCGTGTTCTTGGTCACGCCGACATAGTGGTTGATCAACGCCGGCAGGGCCATCCGGTAGGCCTGCGGCGTGATGATGCGCACCATCGTCGTCACATAGCCGAGCCCGCTCGCCATCGCCGCCTCGTACTGGCCGCGCGGCACGGATTGCAGGCCCGAGCGCACGGCCTCGGCGATGTAGGCGCTGCGATAGACGATCAGCGCGCAGGCGCCGGCGATGAACTCGATGCTGTAGATTCCGGTCAGCGGCGACACGAACCACTGGACCGAGGACAGGCCGAAGACGCCGAAATACCAGAATGCCAGTTGCACCAGCACCGGGACGTTGCGGATGAACTCGACCAGAGCCGTCAGCGCCACGCGCAGGGGGCGCAGGGCGGGCGATTTCGACACCCGCCCGAACGCGATCAGGCTGCCGATCAACGACGAGAAGACGATGGCGTAGAACGCCAGTTGCACGGTGATCCAAAGGCCTGACGCAAACAGCGCCCGGCCTTCGGGGCCAAAGACAACGTTCCAGTTGACGGAGCCCATGTTCATATGTCCGCTACGCTTACTTCGGCCAGACTTCGACCTGGTAGGTCCTGGCATAGAGGGTGCCCCACCACTTCTTGAAGATGGTCTCGTAGGTGCCGTCCTCGACCATCTCCATGAGCGTGAAGTTCAGCTTGTCGCGCATCAGCGCGTCGCCCTGGCGCACGCCGAACGCGAAAGGCGAGTTGCCGACCCCGTCCTCGCCGACGACCTTGAGCGTGACGCCGGCTTCCTTGGCCGCCGCGACCGCCGAGCCGAGCGAGCCGGCCGTGTCGAAGGCCGCGTCCGCGCGGCCCTGCTGGACGGCGAGGTAGACGTCGGCCCAGTCCTTCATCTCGAGGACGCGCGCCTGCGGGTTCATCTGCTTCATCATCTGCGACTGGATCGAGCCCTGCGCCAGCGCCACCGTCTTGCCGTCGAGATCGGCGATGGCGTTGATGGTCGAATCCATCGGCACCATCAGCTTCATCGACTCGGCGATGTAGGTGACGGAATAGTCGATCTTCTCGTCGCGCTCGCGGGTGTGGACGATCGAGGCGGCGATGAAGTCGACCTTGGACGTGGTCAGGTTGGCGATGCGGTTGGCGCTGGTGACCGGCTGGAGCTCGACCTCGACGCCCCAGCGCTTGGCGATCTCGGTGACGAGGTCGATGTCGAAGCCGACCGGTGTCTCCTGCCCCTGCGGGACGAAGCCGTACGGGATCGTGTCGTACTTGACGCCGACCACGACCTTGCCCTTGCTCTCGATGCCCTGCCAGGTCGCCGCCGAGGGATCGACGTCGCTCCTAGGCTCCTCGGACGAGGAGCAGGCCGAGACGAGCATCGCGAGGCCGCATGCGCCCGCAATGGAGAACAGATTCCAACTACCTCTGGACATTTCATTTACCTCCGGTTTGTTTTGGTATTTCAGTGCACGACGCTGGAAAGGAACTGTTGGGCCCGTGGGTCCGTGGGGTTGGCGAAGAACGCCTCCGGCTTGCCGCATTCGACGATCTTGCCCCCGTCCATGAAGACGACCTCGTCGGCCACCTGCTTGGCGAAGCCGAGCTCGTGGGTGACGACCACCATCGTCATCCCGTCCCGGGCGAGATCGACCATGACGTCGAGCACCTCGCCGATCATCTCGGGGTCGAGCGCGCTGGTGGGCTCGTCGAACAGCATCACCTTGGGGTCCATCGCCAGCGCCCGGGCGATCGCCACGCGCTGCTGCTGGCCACCGGAAAGCTGCGCCGGGTGCTTGTTCGCCTGGTCCGCGATCCTCACTCGGTCGAGCAACTCGAGCGCGCGCTTCTGCGCCTGGTCGGCGGACATGCCCTTCACCTTCCTCGGCGCGAGGGTGATGTTCTGCATGATCGTCATGTGCGGGTAGAGGTTGAACTGCTGGAACACCATGCCGACGGACGAGCGCAGCCTGTTCATGTTGGTCTTCTTGTCGAAGACGTCGACGCCGTTCACCGAGACCGAGCCCGCATCGATCGTCTCCAGCCCGTTGATGCAGCGGATCAGGGTGCTCTTGCCGGAGCCCGACGGCCCCAGGATCACCGTGACCGTGCCTTCGGCCATGGCGTGGCTGACGTCCTTGAGAGCATGGAACGCCCCGTAGAACTTGGAGACGTTCGTTATGACGATGCCGCTCATGGATGCGGTCTCCTCTGCTTCGGGCGCGCGCCGCGCGCCCTGTTGTCCTTCCGGCCGCGGCCGTCGAATGGCCGGCCTCCATCAGGCACGCGCCGACCCGTCGCGGGAGCCGGCATGCCTTCCGGCCTCCCGCGCGATGTCGCGCCGTGTCTGCAAGTGCGTAAGTTCAGGAACGGGCGGCGGTACGCGAACTCCGCCCGGCTTCACTCTTTCAAATCGTCACAGTCCCGACTGCCGTCTCCTCCTCGCGCGGCCGTCCGGGGCGACCTCCTGCTCCTCGACGCCGTTGCCGAAGACGCTGGTCAGAATGCTCTTGCCCGCCCATTCGATCACCTCGTAGACGGTCGCGCCGGCGCGCTCGCCGTCGCGCGCCTCGAACGCCTCGAGAATGACGCGGTGGGCGGCAAGCGACCGCTCGATCCGCCCGGGGATCTTGAAGCCGATATAGCGGTAGCGGATCGTCTGCTTGCCGAGGAACTCGACGACCATGCGCAGGCGCACGATGTCGGCGACGTCGAGCACCAGATCGTCGAACTTCTGCGACAGGGCGCTGAACTCGACCACGTCCCCGCGCGCCGCGACCCGCTCCATGTCGTCGACGATGGTCCTGAACACCTTCAGATGCTCCTCGGTCATGTTGGCGGTGGCGTACATGTAGGCCAGCTCGAAGAGATGCTTGCGCAGGATGTAGATCTCCTCGACGTCGCGGCGGTTGACCCGCGCGACATGCGCGCCGCGGCGTGGGATGATCTCCACCAGCTTCGCCGTCTCCAGGATGCGCAGCACCTCGCGGAACGAGCCCCGGCTGATCCCGAACTTCTCGGCCCACTCCTCCTCGATGAGGCGCGCGCCGGGATTCAGGCGCCCCTCGATGATCTCGCGCTCGAGATGCTGTGCCGCGATCGCGGCAACAGAGCGCGGCAGTTCAGGTATAGCCGCCATGTCTCCGGACGCCGATCTCGATTTATTCACGCCAGTCCTCCGCGCCTGTGAAGCCTGCAGGCCGTGAAACGGCCGCCGCTCGAAAGAACCCTCCGAAACCGGAAAGAATACGCCGCCTTTATGCCTGTTGACAGGCGCGGCGCGCCAGAAAGATCCGGCGCAACCCCTGAAAGGACGTGTTCTCCTCCCGGCCCCTGCCCTGCCCATCCGGCGTCGCCTGCAGCCCAGAACGCTCATTCCTGGCCCAAGGGAAAGCGATCCACGTATAATTGTCAACAATTAATTGTTGTGCTACGCAACATTCGTTCCGCGACAGGAGGCGTAGCGGATGATCCGTTCGCACGGGCATGGAGGAGACGGCATGCGGAAGACCGGCATGCGAATGACGGGCATCGGAGACGTGGCGCGGCCTCGGCAGGCATGGTCCCGTCCGGTGTCGCCCCGTCCGGCATCGCCCTGCTGTTCTGCGGCCGCGCCTTGCCTGCCATCGTCCGGTCTGCCGCCGCCCTGTCTGGCATCGTCCCATCCTGCAAACCGGCATCCGGCAGCGCCACGCCCGGAAGCGCCGCGCCCGGCGGCGGCCTCGCGATCGTGAACGGCTTGCCCCTCCCTTCCCGCATCCGCCGCACCCTTTGCGGCCCGGCGATCATCGCGACGGCGCGCAAACCGTTCGCTCAATCCGAACGGTTCGATCATATCAATCTGTTGGACCGCACAATCCGGCAAATCCATAACCGGCGCACGAACAACGACCTTGCCGAGGCTGCGCCGTGAATCTGGACCGACCCACCGTCGCGAACGCGACTCCCGCCTCGCCGCTGCGGCATGTGGAGGCGATCATCCCGGGGCTGACGCTGGTGGCGACGATCACCGCCGCGGCCTACGGGCTGCGGCAGGTGCCGGGGCTCTCGGGGCTCAGCCCGATGATCTCCGCCATCTTCATCGGCATCGCCTTTTCGAGCTTCACCACGGTTCCCGCCGCCGCCGGGCCCGGCGTCGCCTTTTTCGGCAAGGGCATGCTGCGGCTGGCGATCGTCCTGCTCGGCTTCCAGCTCACGCTCGGGCAGCTCGGCGAGGTGGGGCTCGTGCGCATGCTTGTCCTGTGCGCGCTGGTCGCGGCGACGTTCCTCGCCACGGTTGGGCTGGGCCGCCTCCTCGGCGTCAATCCGGGGCTGGCGCGGCTTCTCGCCGCCGGCACCTCGATCTGCGGCGCCTCGGCGGTCGCGGCCGCCAATGCCGTCCACCGGACCAATGACGAGGACGTCGCCTACGCGATCGCCTGCATCACCGTCTTCGGCACGGTGGCGATGCTCGCCTATCCGCTGCTCGGGCAACTCGCCGGCCTTTCCCCCGTCGATTACGGCTTCTGGGTCGGCTCCTCGATCCACGAGGTTGCACAGGTCGTCGCCGCCGGCTTCCAGCACGGCGACATCGCCGGCGAGCAGAGCGTCGTCGTCAAGCTGTCGCGCGTCGTCCTGCTCGCGCCGCTGCTGATCGCGATGTCGGTCCTGACCGCCGACTGCTCCGGCGGCGTCTCCGGCAAGCTGGCCTTCTCGCAGATCGTCCCGACCTTCGTGATCGGCTTCGTGCTGTGCATGGCGATCAACACGCTCGGCCTCATGCCCGCGCCATTGAAGGCCGCGATCGTCGGGATCACGCCGATCATGCTGGCGGCGGCGCTGGGTGCGCTCGGCCTCGGCACCCGCTTCAGCGCGGTGCGGGCGCGCGGCATGCGTCCGCTCCTTCTCGCCGCCCTCGCCTCGGTCTTCATCTCAGCCGCCAGCCTCGCGCTCCTGGCCACGATCATCTGACGGAGGAGAGCATGGCCCGAACCATCCCGACGATCCACATCCCGGCCGACTGCGCCGCAAAATGCCCTTGAGTGAAAAGGAAAGCTGACATGAACACCGTTCAACATTTCGTCGATGGAAGGATCTGGGCCGGCGCGTCGTCCCGCGCCGCCGACATCTTCAACCCCGCCACCGGCATGGCCATCGGCAAGGTCAGCCTCGCCAGCGCCGACGACGTCGCCCATGTCGTCGCCGTCGCGAAGAAGGCGCAGGCTTCGTGGGGCGCGCAGCCGCCGGCGAAGCGCGCGGCCGTCATGTTCGCCTTCCGCGACCTTCTCGTGCGCCACACCGACGCGCTCGCCGGGCTGCTGTCGCGCGAGCACGGCAAGACCCTGTCCGACGCCAAGGGCGAGATCGCGCGCGGCATCGAGGTGGTCGAGTTCGTCTGCGGCATTCCCCATCTCCTGAAGGGGGAATATTCCGAGCAGGTCGCCTCGCAGGTCGACAGCTTCTCGATCCGCCAGCCGCTCGGCGTCGTCGCCGGCATCACGCCGTTCAATTTCCCGGCCATGGTGCCGCTGTGGATGTATCCGGTCTCGCTCGCCTGCGGCAACGCCTTCGTGCTGAAGCCGTCGGAGCGCGACCCCTCCGTCGTCGTCCGCATCGGCGAGCTCCTGCATGAAGCGGGGCTGCCGGCGGGCGTGTTCAACGTCGTCAACGGCGACAAGGAGGCGGTGGACGCGCTTCTCGACCACCCGGACGTCGACGCCGTCAGCTTCGTCGGCTCGACGGCGATCGGCCACTACATCTACAGCCGCGGCACCGCCAACGGCAAGCGCGTGCAGGCGCTGTGCGGCGCGAAGAACCATCTCGTGGTCATGCCCGACGCCGACATGGACAAGGTCGCCGACGCGCTGATCGGCTCGGCCTACGGTTCGGCGGGCGAGCGCTGCATGGCGATCTCCGTCGCCGTGCCGGTGGGCGAGGAGACCGCCGACCGGCTGGTCGAGGTCCTCGCCCCGCGCGTCGAGGCGCTGAAGGTCGCTCCTTTCGACGATCCCGCCTCCGACATGGGTCCGGTGATCTCGCGCCAGAGCCTCGACCGCATCCTCGGCTACATCGCCGAGGGCGAGCGCGCCGGCGCGAAGCTCGTCGTCGACGGCCGCGGCGTCAGGCTGCAGGGCTACGAGAACGGCTACTTCCTCGGCGGCTGCCTGTTCGATAACGTCACGCCCGACATGTCGATCTACAGGGACGAGATTTTCGGGCCGGTGCTTTCCGTGGTGCGCGCCGGGTCCTATGAAGAGGCCGTGACCCTGATCAACGACCACGAATACGGCAACGGCACCTCGATCTTCACCCGCGACGGCGACACCGCGCGCGACTTCTTCACGCGCGTGCGCATCGGCATGGTCGGCGTCAACGTGCCGATCCCGGTGCCGGTGGCCTACCACTCCTTCGGCGGCTGGAAGCGGTCGCTGTTCGGCGACCACCACATCCACGGCATGGAGGGCGTGCGCTTCAACACCCGCTTGAAGACGATGACGACCCGCTGGCCGAGCGGCATCAAGGAAGGCGCGGTCTTCAACTTCCATTCCGGCAGCGACACGCAGGCCTGAACCCCACCGTCACCAACGGGAGAGACGACATGGCATCCGACTACTTCGATCTCGGCACCTACCGGGTCGCGATCACCACTTCTTCGCCGGAAGCGCAGCTCTGGTTCAACCGCGGCCTCGTGCTCTGCTACGCCTTCAACCATCAGGAAGCCTATGAGTGCTTCGACCTTGCGCTGAAGGCCGACCCCGGCTGCGCCATCGCCTGTTGGGGCAAGGCCTTCGTGCTGGGCTGCAACTACAACAAGCCCTGGGTCGCCTTCGATCCCGACGACGCGGCGCGCTCCATCGACGAGGCGTTCGCGATGACGCAGAAGGCGCTGGAGCTGCGCGAGGGGGTCTCGCAATTCGAGCGCCTGCTGATCGAGGCGCTGCCGCACCGCTATCAGGCCGCCGCGGCGCGCGACGACCTCGAGAAGTGGAACGACGATTTCGCCGCGGCGATGCGCAAGGCCTATGCGCAGATGCCGGACAATCCGGAGATCGCCGCCGTCTTCGCCGAGGCGATGATGAACCGCACGCCCTGGCAGCTCTGGGACATCAATGCCGGGACCGTCGCCGAAGGCGCCGACACGCGCGAAATCCTCGACGTGCTCGAGAAAGCCCTCGCCGCCGGCGGCATGACCCATCCCGGCATCCTGCACATGTATATCCACGCGATGGAGATGTCGCCCCACCCCGAACGGGCGCTGCCGGCGGCGAACGCGCTGCGCGGCCTCGTGCCGGATGCCGGCCACCTCAACCATATGCCGAGCCATATCGACGTGCTCGTCGGCGACTATGTCGCGGCGATCGACGCCAACACGGCCGGCATCGAGGCCGACACGAAGTTCCTGGCGAAGCGCGGGCCGCTCAACTTCTATTCGCTCTATCGCTGCCACAACTACCACTTCAAGATCTACGGCGCGATGTTCGCCGGACAGTACGAGACCGCGATCACCACCGCCGACCAGATGCTCGCCACGCTGCCGGAGGAACTGCTCAGGGTCGAATCCCCGCCGATGGCCGACTGGCTGGAGAGCTTCGTCTCGGTCAAGCAGCACGTGATGGTGCGGTTCGGCCGCTGGCACGAGATCATCGCGCAGGAACTGCCCACTGATCAAAGCCTGTTCAGCGTCACCACGGCGATGATCTGGTACGCCAAGGCGGTCGCCCACGGCGTTCTCGGCAACGTCGCCGAGGCCAAGGCCTGCGCGGCCCAGTTCGACACCGCGCTGGCGCGGGTGCAGGAAAGCCGCTACCTGTTCAACAACCGCTGCATCGACATTCTGGCGGTCGCCCGCGAGATGATGCTGGGCGAGATCACCTATCGCGAGCAGCTCTACCCTGAGGCGTTCGAGCACCTGCGCAACGCCGTCGCGCTCGACGACGCCCTGCCCTATGACGAGCCGTGGGGCTGGATGCAGCCGGCGCGCCACGCGCTCGGCGCGCTCCTGCTCGAGCAGGGGCATGTCGAGGACTCGATGGCAGTCTACGAGGCCGATCTCGGCTTGAACGATTCCCTGCCGCGCGCCTGCCAGCACCCCGACAACATCTGGAGCCTCAAGGGCTACCACGAGTGCCTGCAAAAGCTCGGCCGCGCGCAGGAGGCCGACGCCGTCCGCGCCAAAATCGAGAAGCTGGAGAAGACGAGCGACGTCTCGATCACGTTCTCCTGCTTCTGCCGCAAGAAGTGACGCGTCCATGTGCCTGTGCACCGGAACGCCCGGCCCGGACGATCCCGTCCGGGCGGATGAGGCCGGCGGCAAACGTGCCGACGCGGTCCTCTACTTCGCGTTCCTCGCCGCGCTGACCGTCAACCTGACGGCCTCCATCGCCTTCCTCGCGCGCTGAGGGTTTCTCACCCGTTGCTGACGCCGCGCGGCGGCCGGTCGATGGTCAGCGGCGGCAGCGGGCCGTCCCAGCGCGCGATGCGCACCAGCGCGGTGTGGGCGATGTTGCCCTGCGCCATGCCCGATGTTCCCTTGTCGATGGTCAGCACGTTGGGGTTGCCGTGCGCCTCCAGCCACGCGCCGTCGACGATCTGCGGATCGTACCACGCGCCGGTCGGCAGCACGACGCAGTCGCGGCGCACGCCCTCGTCGAAGCGCACGCCCGCGAGGCACGCGCCCCGCGCGTTCCACAGCCGCATCACCTCGCCTTCCCTGAGGCCATGGCGCGCGGCGGTCTCGGGATGGAGATAGCCGGCCTCGCGCCCGGCGATCTTGTCGGCCAGCGCTTCCGAGCCACGGTCGTTCTGGGCATGGAGCCGGGTGTCGGGCTGGTTGGAGACGAGGTGGAGCTCGTCCTCCGCCGCATCGAGCAGGCTTTCGGCCGGGGCGAGCCAGGCCGGATGGCCCGGGCAGTCCTCCATGGCGAAATCGGCGATCCGCTCGCTCGCCAGCGTGATGCGCCCCGATTCCGTGCGCAGGGGATTGGACTCGGGGTCGGCGACGAAGCCGGACAGCGGGTTCTGCGGCTCCGAGGCCAGCGGCACGTCGAAGCGGCCGACGGCGCGGAAGGTCTCGAAGTCGGGCAGGGCGAAGCCCATGCGCTGCGCCACCCCTTGCGAGCGCGCCCACAGATGGCGCAGCCAGCCCTCGGCATCGCGCCTCTCGGTGAAGGCGTCAGCGAAGCCGAGCCGTTCGGCGAGCCCGGCGAAGATGGCGTAGTCGTCGCGCGCCTCGCCCATCGGCGCACGGATGCGCGACATCCACAACAGCACCGGATCGCGGCGGTTGACCATCAGGTCCTCGCGCTCGAAGGGCGTCGTCGCCGGCAGCACGATGTCGGCGCGCCGCGCCGTCGCCGTCCAGCTATGCTCGTTGACGATCACCGTCTCGGGGCGCTTCCACGCCTCGTCCAGCCGCCGCAGATCCTGATGGTGGTGGAACGGGTTGCCGCCCGTCCACCAGACGAGGCGGATGTCGGGATAGGTGCGGTGCTGGAGATTGTAGGTGTAGGCCTCGCCCGGCTTGAGCAGCATGTCGGCGATCCGCGCCACCGGGATGTAGTCGGGCACCGGATTGACACCCTGCGGCATCGACGGCCAGTCGACCAGCGGCGCGTCGCGCCCAACCGGCGCCGTGCTGCCGTAGCCGAAGGCGAAGCCGCAGCCCGGCCGGCCGATCTGGCCGATGACCGAGGCCAGCGCCAGCCCCGCCCACAGCGGCTGCTCGCCATGGTCGGCGCGCTGCATGCCCCAGGTGAGCGAGACCATGGAGCGCCTTTCGGTCAGCTCCAGCGCCAGCGCGCGGATCGTCGCCGCGTCGATGTCGCACAGCGCCGCCGCCCATTCGGCCGTCTTCGCGATGCCGTCGCTCTCGCCGGCAAGATAGGCGCGCAGCGTCTCCCAGCCCGCGGTGCAGCGGGCGAGGAAGGCGCGATCCTCGCGGCCGGCAACGACGATCTCCCAGGTCAGCGCCAGCATCAGCGCGACGTCGGTGCCGGGGCGGATCGGCAGCCATTCGGCCCCATCGAGGTCACCGCGACGCGGCGAGACGTTGATGAGCCTGACCTTGCCCGAGGCGAGGTCGCCGAGCCAACGACCGACCTCGTGCCGCGTCGTGCCGGAGGAGGCGACCTGCGCGGTGCGCGGCGAGATCCCGCCGAAGGCCAGCACCAGCTCGCAATGCCGGCGCACCTCGGAAAAGCTCGTCATCGCGTCCTGGAGCTCGCGGTTCGACAGCCCGAGGAGATGCGGGAACATCACCTCGGCAGCGGCGTGGGAATAGGTGTCGCGCGCGCCGACGAAGCCGCCGGCAAGGTTGAGGAAACGGCGAAGCTGGCTCTGCGCGTGGTGGAAGCGGCCGGCGCTGGCCCAGCCATAGGAGCCGGCGAAGATCGCGCCGTTGCCGAACGCGCCCCGTACGCGCTCGACCTCGCCCGCCGCAATGTCGAGGACCGCGTCCCACTCCATCTCGACATAGGAATCGATCCCGCGCCCCGCGCCCCGGTCGCCGCCCAGCCAGCCGCGGCGCACGGCCGGGCGCAGGATGCGGCTTTGCCTGTCGGTCGCGGCCGACAGCCAGCCGCGCCCGATGCGCGAGGGTTGCGGGTCGTCCTCCAGCGGCGCCAGCGCCGCGCCGTCGTCGACGACCCTGTATGCTCCCCAATGCGCCGCGGTATAGGCCATGAATGCTCCTTACAAGCGCGGATCGAAGATCGCCTTGACCTGCAACACGCCGGGCTCCGGCTTGCGGTCGAGCGCTTCCTCGAACGCCTCCAGCGGATAGACATGCGTGACGCAGGCCTCGCCGTCAATCAGCCCGCGCGCCATCAGGTCGAGCGCGGTGGCATAGGTGAAGGGCGCGAGGCGGCCGCCGAGGATGTTCAGCTCCTTGAACGCGCCGGGCGCGTTGAGGTCGATCTCGGCTTTCCCCTTGTAGACGCCGGACACGACGATGGTGCCGCCCCTGCGGATCAGGTCGAGGCCGGCCTGGAACGCTTCGGTGTGGCCCGACGCCTCGAGGAAGACATCCGCGCCGCGTCCGCCGGTCAGGTCGGCGACGGCGGCCTTGAGCGCCGGATCGTCGGGGTGGAAGACGAGGTCCGCGCCGAGCCGGAGGCCGAGCGCCCGCTTCGCCGCGCCGGGATTGACGAGGATCAGCTTGCGCGGCGTCTTGAGCTTCGCGGCCTGCAGCATGCCGAGACCGAGCGGCCCGGCGCCCGAAACGACGACCACGTCGCCGAAGCCGATCCCGGCGCGCTCCACGCCGTGGATGGCGTTGGCCAGCGGTTCGGCAAAGCAGGCCGCCTTGTCGGACACCGCGTCCGGCACCTTGTGGATCACCGCATTCGCCGGATAGATCATGTATTCGGCCCAGCCGCCGTCGCGCGTCGCGCCGATCACCTCCGTCGCGTCGGAAAGGTGATGGAGGCCACGCTGGCGGAAGAAGTCGTTGCCGCGCGGGACGTTGAGCTCGGCCACGGCGCGCTGGCCGAGGGTCAGCCCGTGCAATTCGCCCGCGCCCTCGCCCAGCTCGACCACGGTGCCGGTGAATTCATGGCCGGGCGTGAACGGGAATGCCGGCCGCCACGGCCCGCTCCCGTCCCAGATCGCCCGGTCGGTGGCGCAGATGCCGCTGGCGTCGACCCTGACCAGCACCTCGCCCGGGCCGGGAACCGGCACCGGCGCGTCGGCCACGAACCGGTGCTGCCGCCCGAACCCGAAGCAGCGCACCGCTTTCATCGTCGTTCCCATCGCGCGATCTCCCCTCCTCCGGCCGGCCCCGCGCGCGGCGGCGAGCCTCCGTCACCCCTCATTCGCCGCCCCGTCCCCGCCCGCGCCCCGTCGAGCCGGCGAGCAGCGCCGCGGCGATGACGGCCGCGCCGCTCCAGAACAACTCCGCCGAATAGCGGCGGATGCCGAGGATGTGCCATTCCGAGCACAGCGACATGGCGAGGGAGCACAGGTCCGAGGTTCGCAGCAGGCAGGCCACGGTCCTGTGCGGGGCCATGCCGGTATTGGCGATCACCTGGCCGTAGACCACGGCCCACCATGCGACCGCGACGGCGACCAGCGCCGCGCCGAGGATTTCCAGCGCCGGGACGAGGCGCGGCGGAAGGAAGGCCCCCGGCCTCATCCGCCATACCCCATGATCGCCAGAATATCGTGGCGCAGCCGCACGATCTCGCCATCCTCGCGCCGCCGCGGATGCGGCAGGCCGACGGCGATGTCGGCCTTGATCCGCGCCGGCCGGTCGGAAAGCACGATCACCCGGTTGGCGAGCAGCAGCGCCTCCTCGACGTCGTGGGTGACGAGGAGCGCGGTGTAGCCCGCCTCCTGCCACAGCTTCAGAAGCTCGTCCTGCATGGCGAGCCGCGTCAGCGAATCGAGCTTGCCGAGCGGCTCGTCGAGCAGGAGCAGGAGCGGGTCGTTGACCAGCGCGCGGGCGAGCGCGGCGCGCTGCGCCATGCCGCCGGAGAGCTGATGCGGATAGGCCCCGGCGAAGGCGGAAAGCCCGACGAGGGCGAGCGCGGCGTCGATGCGCGCCTGTGCCTGCGCCGCGACCCCGCGCGCCTGCGGCCCGGTGGCGACGTTGTCGCGCACGCTGCGCCAGGGAAACAGCGTCGGGTCCTGGAACACCAGCACCCGCGACGGGTCGGGGCCGGTGATGGCCGCGCCGTCCGCCAGCACCGCGCCGGCGGCCGGCGCGTCGAGCCCGGCGGCGAGCCGTAGAAGGGTTGACTTGCCGCAGCCCGAAGGCCCGAGCAGCGCGACGAAATCGCCGGGCGCGATGTCGAGGTCTATGCCTTCCAGCACCGGCAGCGGCGCGCCGTCGAGGCGAAACGCGTGCGAGACGCCGCGGAACGACAGGGAAAGCCCGGCCTCCGCCGCTGCGACTGGCTGCGATGCGGCCGCGGCTACCATTGCACCACCCCCTTCTGCCATGCCAGCACGCGGTCGCGCACGACGAAGAGCAGCTTGACCAGCCCCGAGCACAACAGCGCCATGATGATGAGCATGGCGTAGACATTGGCGTAGGCCGAATAGGCGGTCTGGAACTGGAGATACCAGCCGAGGCCGTATTTCGCCCCCAGCATCTCGGCCACCACGAGGACGGCGAAGGAATAATAGAGGCCCATGAACAGGCCGACGAAGACGTTGGGCAGCGCGGCCGGGATGGCGACGCGCAGGACGAGGAAGCGGCTGCCCGCCCCCAGCGTGCGCGCGACGTCGTAGTAGGCGCGGTTGACCTGATTGACGCCCGACGCCGTCAGGATCGCCACCGGAATGCCGGAGGCGAGCGCCACGAGGAAGATCGACGCCTGGAAGGTGGACGGGAACAGGAAGAAGGTCGCCGGGATCCACGCGCTGGCCGGCACCGGCCCGATCAGCTTGAGCAGCGGCATGCCCCAATAGGAAAAGCTGCGCGACCAGCCGAGGCCGACGCCGATGACGAAGCCGACGGCGATGCCGGAGAAGAAGCCCAGCGTCCACAGCCGCGCCGTATAGGCGATGCAGATCGCGATGCGCTCCCAGTCGACGATATAGACGTGAAGCAGCCCGTGCGGTGGCGAGAAGAACGGCTTCGGCAGCCAGCCGAGCTTGGCCGTCACCAGCTCCCACAGCGCGAACCAGACGCCGAGCGCGATCATCCACGGGCCGTAATAGGCGACGGCGTCGCGCGAGCGGCCCAGCCTGTCGATGCCGAACGCCAGAAGGACGAAGATCGCCGCCCCGGTGACGAGCAGGCCGGCGAAGACGTCGCGGCTGCCCCACGGGATGATGTCGGGCAGGCCGAGCGTGATGCCCGCCGCCGCCAGCCACGTCGTCGCCGCCCAAAGGCCGGGCCGCCACAGCGATTGCGCGAGCGCGGGCGGGGCATAGCCCCCGCCCGCCGCGCCGGTTTCCGTCACCGTGCTCACCGATGCTTCCCTCGCGGTCAGGCGAGGATGTCGACCGTGACCCGCTCGGCGAGCTCGCGCCGGTCGGTCGTCGGGTCGAGCACCTTGATGAGCGCGAGGTCGTCCGCCGCCCACTCCACCTGATCGACCAGCGCCTTGCCGATCGGGTGGTTGTGGTTGTCCCACGAGGCGATGTTGTCGCGGATGTCCTCGAACGGGAAGCCGGGATTGAGGTTCTTGACGAACCAGTCGGCGACCCGGTCGGGGTCGGCGGCCGCGAGCTCGTGCAGCTCGATATTGGCCTCGGCCAGCCGGCGCACGGCGTCGCGATTGGCCTCGAGGTAGTTCGCGTTGACGCCGAGCACGCAGCACACCGCGCCGTCGAACACGCCGCTCTGGGTGTTGTAGACCTCCGTGAGGTCGAACTTCTTCTTGTGGGCATAGGCCCACGGGTCGAGATGGGCGAGCGCGTCGGCCTCGCCGCGCCCGACCACCTCGCCGACGAGGTCGAACGGCACGTTGAGCCATTCCACGTCGCGCTCGGGGTCGAGGCCGGCCTTGGCCAGCGCCACCTGGAACGAGTGCTTCGGCGGGCTGGCGACGTCGTAGGAGGCGATTCTCTTGCCCTTCAGGTCTTCCAGCTTCTCGATGCCTGAGTCTTTCGCGGCGAGAAGACGGGTGCAGCCGCCATGCGAGCCGACGAACAGCCTGACATCCAGCCCCTGCTCCAGCGGCTTGACCCAGTCGTAGAGCAGCCCGGCGCCGGCGTCGGTCTTGTCGGTGGCGATGGACTGGATCAGCGTCTGGCCGCTCGCGCCCTGATAGAACAGCTCGACGTCGAGGCCGTGCCTGGCATAGACGCCTTCGGCGACGCCGAACGCCACCGGCGAGTGGCAAGCGGCGAACTCGGTCCATGACAGGCGCAGCTTGGTCGCATTGCCCGCGGTTGCGTGGCCCCGCAGCGGGTTGGCGAGAAGCCCGCCTGCCACCGCCGCCGCGCCGAGGGCGCCGGCCGTGCCGATGAATCCGCGCCGGGAGATTCCCGCCGCACCCGTCTTTCCTGAAAGTCTGTCGGTCATGTCGTTGTCCTTTCGTCGATGGGAGTCGCTCATGCCTTGTCGAGCGCCTGTGCGAGGTCGAGGATGATGTCGTCGGCGTCCTCGATGCCGACCGAGAGCCGCACATAGCCGGGCGTCACGCCGGCGGAGAGCTGGTTCTCGCCGGAGAGCTGCGAATGGGTGGTGGTCGCCGGGTGGATCGCCAGCGAGCGCGCGTCGCCGATATTGGCGACGTGGTAGAAAAGCTGGAGCGCGTCGATGAACCGACGGCCCGCCTCGCGCCCGCCCTTCAGCTCGAAGCCGACCAGCGCGCCGTAGCTGCCGGGCCTGAGATAGGCGTCGGCCCGGCGCTTTTCCTCGCCGGTCTGGAAGCGCGGAAAGATCACCTTCCCGACCTTGGGGTGGTTGTACAGGAAGTCGGCGACCTTGACCGCGTTGCCGTTGTGCTGGCGGATGCGCAGCGGCAGCGTCTCCAGCCCCTGGATCAGCAGGAAGGCGTTGAACGGGCTGATCGCCGCGCCGACGTCGCGCAGCAGCACCGTGCGCACGCGCAGGGCGTAGGCGATGGGGCCGAGCGGCTGCGCCGCCTCGACCCAGACCTTGCCGTGATAGGACGGGTCCGGCGCGTTGAGCGTCGCGAAGCGCGATGCGTGCTCCTCCCACGGGAAGTTGCCGCCGTCGACGATGACGCCGCCGATGGTGGTGCCGTGGCCGCCGATATATTTCGTCGCCGAGTAGACCACGACGGCCGCGCCGTGCTCCAGCGGCCGGATGATGAGCGGCGCGGCGGTGTTGTCGACGATCAGCGGCACGCCGAGCGAGCGGCCGATATCCGCCACCTCGCGGATGGGAAACACGTTCAGCTTCGGGTTGGGCAGCGCCTCCGCGTAATAGGCGCGGGTCCGCTCGTCGGTGGCGCGGCGGAAATTCTCCGGGTCGGCGGGGTCGACGAACCGCACCTCGACGCCGAAATGCTTCAGCGACGCGGCAAACAGCGCCCATGTCCCGCCATAGAGATCGGTCGAGGAGACGATGTTGTCGCCCGCCCCGGCGAGGTTGAGGATGGAGAAGGCCGACGCCGTCTGTCCCGAAGCCACCGCCACCGCCGCCGCGCCGCCTTCCAGCGCCGCCAGCCGCGTCTCGAACGCGTCCTGCGTCGGGTTGGAGACGCGGGTGTAGATGTGGCCGATCTCGTCGAGCGCGAACAGCCGGTCGGCGTGGCCGGTGTCCTGGAACTGGTAGGAGGTGGTCTGGTAGATCGGCACCGCGACGGCGCCGCTCGCCGGGTCGGCGCGGTAGGCTCCGCCATGGAGGGCGATGGTCTCGGGTTTCAGGTGCTCAAGCGTCATGGCGGTATCCGTGGAAAGGAGGGCGTGTCGGTCAGGCGGCGCGGCGGGAGGGGTCGCGCATCGCCTCGAGAAGGCATTGCGCAATCTGATGCCCCTCGGGGTGGAAAAGAAGAAATCCGCAATCGATGAAGCACAATTCCGAAGGAAATTTCGTCTCCGTCCGGAGATTTTCAGTATTGTATTCTCCATCCTGAAATGATTTTCCCCGTTCAGCGCGGAATCTTCTCAACTCCGTCTCCGTCTCTTCTTGGTTCATCGCTGGATACGATCACACACGGATCGGCGTTTGCCGATGTCGATGGCGACCAAAACCGGGGCGGGTCGGTAAAAATTCCACCTGTCCGGATCGCGATTGCAGGCAAATCTTTTTTTGCGGGGGGACGAAACCGGATGCGGCCCGGGCCGCGCGGGGAGGGAGGAATTTTCTCCCGCCCGCCCCTGGCGCGACGGGCCGGTTTCTCCTGTCGCCCGGCGTGCGGCGCTAGACTTGCGCCCCGCAAAGGAGAGACGACATGCCCCATATCAGCCAGATCGACTATGCGAGCGCGCCGGACGACGTGCGCGCCGCCCATGACGAGGAGGTGCGCAAGCGCGGCCACGTCACCAACATGAAGCGCACGCTCCTGCACTCGCCGCCGGCGTATCGCGCCTACATGGAATGGTACACGCTGCGCGACGAGCTGGCGAAGGCGCTGCCGGACCGCGTCTTCTGGCTCTTCTCCCATGCCATCTCGGCCGAGAGCGACTGCCTGATCTGCACGCTGTTCTTCCGCCGCGCGCTGATCGACGCCGGCTTCTCGCCGGAGGGGTTCGAGCCGACCGGGGAAGAGCAGCTTCTGATCGATTTCGGCCGCGCCATCGCGCGCGATTCCAACGCGGTGCCGCCGGACATCTGGGCGAGGATCGCGGCGCGCTACGATGAGCCGACGCGGGTCAACCTCGTCGCCTTCGCCGGGCTGATGATCGCCACCAACATCTTCAACAACGTGGTCGAGGTCACGCCCGACCCGGAGCTCGAACCCTACAGGAAGGCGTGACCATGGCCGGCGATTTCGACGGCAAGGTCGTCCTCGTCACCGGGGCGGCCAACGGCCAGGGCCGGGCGACGGCGCTCGCCTTCGCGCGGCAGGGCGCGAAGGTGGCCGGCTTCGACCTCGGCCGCAGGATCGGCTACCCCGCCTATGTCACGGAAGGCTCGGAAGCTCTGGACCGACTGAAGCAGGAGATCGAGGACGAGGGCGGCGCGTTCCTGCCGCTGACCGGCGACGTGCGCAGCGAGGCGGACGTGCGCGCCGCCGTCGCGCGCACGGTCGAGGCCTTCGGCGGGCTCGACATCGTGTTCGGCAATGCCGGCATCGCCGCCTACGGGCTGGCGCACGAGCTGACCGAGGACGAGTGGGACGCGGTCCTCGACATCAACCTCAAGGGCAACTGGCTGGTCGCCAAGCATGCCATACCGCATCTGAAGGCGCGCGGCGGCGGCGTCATCCTGTTCAACTCGTCCATCGCGGGGCTGCGCGGCCTCAACCGGCTGTCGCACTACTCGGCGTCGAAATTCGGCCTCGTCGGCCTCGCCAAGTCGCTGGCCATCGAGCTCGCGGCCGACAACATCCGCGTCGTCACCATCCACCCCACCGGAGTCAACACGCCGATGAACGACGGGCTCGCCGCGATGGAGGGAACGACCCCGCAGGAGGTCGCCGAGCGCTCCGCCGGCAATCTCCTGCCCGTGCCGTGGATCGAACCCGAGGACGTGGCCGAGGCGGTGCTGTTCCTTGCGAGCGACAAAAGCCGCTTCGTCACCGGCTCCGGCTTCGTGCTCGACGCGGGCCTGCTGACGCGCTGATCCGTTCCCGCAATGAAAAAGCAGATGGCGGGTTGGCCTAGACGGAATCCGTGTGATTTGATAGGAAAACGCACGAAAGCGTCGAAGCTATAGGCGCTCCGACGCTTTCGCTCTTACCCCCTCGTGGAAGGGGCAGGGTGAACCGCACCTAGGCGGTTACCGGTATTCTCCGGGTCATGAACCACATGACGCATCCTCCTTTCTTGCCAGGGTTCTGTGTCGCGGCACGCTGGGCAGCAGAGACGCGACACAATCGATCAAGAGGCGGGGGGGGGGGGGG
>JBBCKE010000005.1:0-98066 GCA_037190985.1 Alphaproteobacteria bacterium | reverse complement strand
CTGCGCCACCACCAGCCCCACCGCAAACCACAGCAACCGCCGCCCCGCCCTCACCGGCGCAAACCTCCCTCTCCCGCGAAGCCGGGGAGGGCCGGGGAGGGGGGCGTGCCGCCGCTCCTCACGCCCGCACCCGAGGATCGATCGCCAAATACAACAGATCCACCACGAAGTTCACCACCACGAACCCCAACGTCACCATCAGGATCGTCGCCTGCAGCAGCGGATAGTTGCGCTCCGCGATCGCCCCCAGGATCAGCCGCCCCAGCCCCGGAATCGCGAACACCTGCTCCACCACGATCGCCCCGCCGAGCAGGTACCCCGCCATGATCCCCACGCTCGTCACGAAGGGAATCAGCGCATTGCGCAGCGCATGCCGGTACACCACCCCCCGCTCCGGCACCCCCTTGGCCCGCGCCGTGCGGATATAGTCCTGCCGCAGCACCTCGAGCATCTCGGCCCGCACGAGGCGCATGATGAGCGTGAGCTGGAACAGCGACAGCGTGATCGCCGGCAGGATCAGCGAGCGGCGGCCGGACTCGGTCAGGAGGCCCGTTCGCCACCAGCCGAGGTCCGTCACCTGGCCGCGGCCGAACGAGGGCAGCCATTGCAGCTCGACGGCGAAGATGTAGATCAGCCCGATGCCGATGAGGAAGGTCGGCAGCGACACGCCGATCAGCGACAGCGTCATGATGACGCCGGTGGCGAAGGTCCTGGGCTTCAGCGCGGTGAAGACGCCGAGCACGACGCCGAAGACCAGCGCGATCATCGCCGAGGCGAAGGCGAGCTCGATGGTCGCCGGCAGGCGGCTGACGATCAGCTCCGTCACCGGCTGCTGGAGGCGGTAGGAGATGCCGAACTCGCCCTGCAGGGCATTGCCGATGAAGCGGGCGAACTGGACGTAGAACGGATCGTTGAGGCCGAGCCGCTGGCGCAGCTCCTCGATCTCGTGAAGGCGCGTGTCCTGCCCGACCAGGCTGGCGATCGGATCGCCGACATAGCGGAACAGCATGAAGGAAATGAGCGCGACCACCAGCATCACGATGAATGACTGGAAAAGCCGTCGCAGGACGAAGGCAACCATGGCTTCTTCCCCGCACGGGCGAAAGCGCCCGATTCTGCTTAAGCCGACGGGGCCGCACGGCATGAAGCCCTGCAGCCACGCGGCCGACGACCAGGAAAACATCTGCGCCGCCTCGCGCTCCTCCCGGGCGCTTCGCGGCGATCAGTCCGTCCGCCCCAGGTGCCCCGGCAGCGAGGGGCCTGAAGCCCTCCCTTCCCGGCAAGGCCCGGCGCGAACGGCCCGCCGCGCAAGGATGCGTGGCGGGCCGGCGTTGTCGCTGGTTACTCGCTGAGGGTGACGCCCCGGATCAGCGGCTGGTTCTCCGGATGGACTTCCAGGTTGATGTTGCTCTTCATGGCATAGGCCAGAACCTGGTTGTGGATCGGCAGGAGGACGCGGTCCTCCTTCACCACCTTCCAGATCTCGGCGATGGTCGCGTTGCGCTTGTCGAGATCGATCTCGGTGCCGAGCGAGCGGATCTTCTCGTCAAGCTCCGGATTGGTGTAGAGGCCGGCGTTGTAGGCGCCGTACTTGCCGTCCTTGGTGTGGACCAGGTCGTTGAAGACATAGGCCGAATCGAAGGTCGGGACGCCCCAGCCGAGCAGGTAGAAGTCGGTCTCGCTGTTCTGGACGAGCGGCGAATGCTGGGCGACCGGGCGCGAGGCCAGCGTCACCCGGATGCCGATCTGGCCGAGCATGCCGACGACGGCCTGGCTGACCGCCTCGTCGTTGACGTAGCGGTTGTTCGGCGTGTCGAGCGTGATGGTGAAGCCGTCCGCATAGCCGGCCTCGGCCAGCAGCTCCTTGGCCTTGGCAATGTCCGGCGCCGGGAAGGCGTCGAGCTCCGGCGTCCAGCCGTTGACGAAGGGCGGCATGGCAACGCCGGCCGGCACCGACTGGCCGCGCATGACGACGCGCTTGATCGCCTCGCGGTCGATGGCGAGCTCCATCGCCTCGCGCACCTTGGCGTCGGCGATCGGGTTCTTGTCGGTGATGTTGGACGACTTCAGCGGCGCGTCGCCGAACTTGTAGCCGAAATAGATGATGCGGTTCTCGGGGCCGGTCTCGACCTTGACGCCGTCGGTGGCCGACAGGCGCTCGATGTCCTGCACCGGCACGTCCTGGACGAGATCGACCTCGCCCGACAGGAGGGCGGCGACGCGGGTGGCGGCTTCCTTGATCGGCAGGTAGACGATCTCGGTCACGGCCGGCTTGTCGTCCCAGTGGCCGTCGAAGACGCTCAGCACCGAGCGCACGTCGGGCTCGCGAGACTGGAGCACGTAGGGGCCGGTGCCGTTGGTGTTGCGCACGGCATAGTTGTCTTCACCGGCGGCGAAATCCTGGACCTCGACGACGTCGTGCTCCTCGGACCAGCCCTTGTCCATGATGAAGGTGTTGGTGATGTTGTTCGGATAGAGCGGCGACGGGCCGCTCATCTTCACCTCGACCGTCAGGTCGTCGATGGCCACGACATCCGCCACGTCGGCGTGAAGCTGGCGCAGGTTCGACTTGTCCGAACGGGCGCGGTTGAGCGAGAACACGACGTCCTCGGCGGTGAAATCCTGGCCGCCGTGGAACTTGACGCCCTCGCGCAGCTTGAACACCCACACGTTCGGATCGTCGGCCTTGACGTACCATTCGGTCGCCAGCCGCGGGATGAGGTTGCCCTCGACGTCGCGGTTCAGCAGCGTCTCGTAGATCTGGTGGTTGAAGGTGTGGGTGGTTCCCTCGTTCTGGGAATGCGGGTCGAGCGTCAGCGCGTCGGCGCCGCGCGCCCAGCGAAGAGTCTCGGCGGATGCCGGAAGAACGGCTGCGCCAAGCGCGATCGCGCTCGCAGTAAGAAGAAGTTTTCGCATGAAGGCTCCCTGTTTTTTGATGCGATCTTCCCCGTGAAGGGTTGCTGCCCACCCACGATTGGCGAGCACATTAAGGGAGCGCACCGGCTTTTGCAAAGCACCGTTCTTGCGCGTTTCAGCGCCATGCGAAACAATCATTCAAAACGCGCGCCGGACTATCGCATCATCTTCGCCAATCATAGAAAACCGCAGCCAAAAAGGCTGAATCCAGTCGGATTAGCGCGTTTTCTTCACGAAACCGTGATCGGATTTCTTCCCCAGGCGGCACGAATACCGCAAGGTAAGGCAGCGCCTACAGATAGGGCGAGCCGAGCCACAAGATCCGGTCGAAGAGGCGGAGCGGAAAAGGGCGCGCGCGCAACCCCTCGACCGTGACCGGCGCGGCCGAGGCGATCGCCGCGTCGATCCGGCTTTCGATCATGCCGGCGAAATCCGCGTCCAGCACCTCGACGTCGATCTCGAAATTCAGCCGCAGCGAGCGCGGGTCGAGATTGGACGAGCCGACGAAGGCCCAGACCCCGTCGACCGCCAGCAGCTTGGAATGGTCGAACGGCCCGTCGGCGCGCCAGACGCGGCAATAGTTCTTCAGCACCTGCTCGAACTGGGCGATCATGGCGCGCTCGACGAGGACGAGATTGTTCTGCGCCGGCACGACGATGTCGATCTCGACCCCGCGCCGGCCCGCCGTCGCCAGCGCGCTGACCAGTTCCCGGTCGGGCAGGAAATAGGGCGATATGATGCGGATCGAGCGTCGGGCGACCGAGAACGCGCCCATCAGCATGCGGTGGTTGGTTTCCAGCGCCGCGTCGGGGCCGGAGGAGACGGCGCGGATGAAGACCGGGGCGCCGAACGGCACGGCCGGCAGCGGCTCTATCCGCCACGCCTCGCCGCTGAGGTCCTCGTCGGTGGTGAAGCGCCAGTCCTCGGCGGCGGTGGAGAAGATGTCCGCCACCACCGGGCCGGTGACGCGGAAATGGGTGTCGCGCGCTTCCCCGCCCGGCGTGAACTCGCTGGTGAAGCCCTTGCGGATGTTCATGCCGCCGATGAAGGCCACCGCCCCGTCGACGACGAGAATCTTGCGGTGGGTCCGCAGGTTCGCATAGGGCAGGCGCAGGCCCATGATCAGGCTGCCGTTGAACAGGTCGACGGCGATGCCGGCGCTCTCCAGCGTCCCGACGATGCTCGGCACGCTGTAGCGGACGCCGACGGCGTCGATGAGGACGCGCACGGCGACGCCGCGGCGGTGCGCCCGCGCCAGCGCCTCGGCGAGCCGGAGGCCGATGGCATCGCGGTCGAAGATGTAGGTCTCGAGGATGATCGAGCGCTGCGCGGCGTCGATCTCGGCGATCATCTGCGCATAGGTCTCGTCGCCGCCGTCGAGCAGCCGGATCGAGTTACCGACCGTCATCGCGTGCTTGGCGACGCGGTCGCCCAGCGTCTTCATCGCCGCGAAGCGCTCGCCGAACAGGTCGGCGACCAGCGCCCGCGACGCGTCGAGATGGGCCTGATGGCGCGGGTCGTGCTCGGTCGCGCGCCGCCTTTCGGAGATGATCGAGGCGCGGCGGATGCGGTTGATGCCGCCGATGGCGTAGATCAGCGCGCCGATGACCGGCGAGAGCAGGATGACGCCGACCCAGCCGATGGCCGAGCGCACCTCCTCCTTGTTCATCACCACGTGGACGATGGCCGGCACCGCCATCAGGACGGAGATGACGGCGAGGATGTGCGGCCAGTAGTCGGAAAGAATGCTCCACATGCGCCGAGTATCCCGCGAATGCGAACCGACCGCAATCGGCGGCGCGACGCCTTCAGCGCACCAGCACGGCCCTGAGGTCGTTGACGTTGGTGCCGGTGGGGCCGGGGCTGAACAGGTCGCCCACCGCGGCGAAGGCGGCGAAGGCGTCGTTGCGGGCGAGCGCGGCACGCGGGTCGACCCCCGCCGCCCGCATCCGCCCGGCGCTCGCGCCGTCGGCGAACGCGCCGGCATTGTCGCCCGTGCCGTCGATGCCGTCGGTATCGGCGGCGAAGGCGTGGATGCCGGCATGGCCGTCGACGGCCAGCGCGAAGGCGAGCAGGAACTCGCCGTTGCGGCCTCCCTTCCCGCCCTTGCCGCGCACCGTCACCGTCGTCTCGCCGCCCGACAGCAGGAGAGCCGGCTTGCGGAACGGCCGGCCGCGCAGGGCGATCTCGCGGGCGATGGCCGCGTGGACGCCGGCGACGTCGCGCGCCTCGCCCTCGATGGAATCCGACAGGATGACGGCCTCGACGCCGTGGCGGGCGGCCGCGCGCGCCGCCGCCTCCAGCGAGCGCGCTGCCGAGGCGATGACATGGACCTCGTTGCCGGCAAGGCGCGGGTCGTCGGGCAAAGGCGCGTCGGCGGCCGGCGCACCGAGGTGGCGCATCGCGGCCTCCGGAAGCGCCAGTGCGTATTCCTCGACGATGGCGAGGGCGTCCCGCCGGCTCGCCCGGTCGGCGACGGTCGGCCCCGAGGCGACGAAGGCCGGATTGTCGCCGGGAATGTCGGAGACGACGAGCGTGACCACCTTCGCCGGATGGGCGGCGAGCGCCAGCCGCCCGCCCTTGATCGCCGACAGGTGCTTGCGCACCGTGTTCATCGCCGAGATCGGCGCGCCGGAGGCGAGCAGCGCCTCGTTGACCGCGATCTCGTCGGCAAGGCTCATGCCCGACGGCGGCGACGGCAGCAGCGCCGAGCCACCGCCCGATATCAGGGCGACGACGAGATCGTCGGGGCCGAGGCCGCGCACCGCGTCGAGCAGCCTTGCCGAGGCTTCCAGCCCGGCCTCGTCTGGAACGGGATGCGCCGCCTCCAGCACCTCGATGCGCCCGCAGGCTCCGCCCTGACCCCCACCCTGGCCATGGCGGGTGACGACCGCGCCGGTCAGGGGGCCGTCCCATGCCGCGTCGAAGGCGGCGGCCATCGGCACCGACGCCTTGCCCGCGCCGACGACCACGACGCGGCTCTTCGGACGGTCGGGGAGGAAGTCGCGGATGACGACGGCAGGGTCGGCGGCGGCGACGGCCGCATCGAACAGGGCGGTGAAGAGGGTGCGCGGATCGGTCATGCCCCATCCTTGCCGGTCATCGCGCCCCGCCGTCAATTCCCCCTGCCGATCTTCCACTTCGGAGACGGGCTCCGGCATCGTTCCGGCGGGTTGCCGGGTCGCCGACATTTCTAATTTAGTTCAGATTAAATTAATCGGTCTCCAGCAAACCTTTCCATGCTGAAGAACATCGCGGGGGGATGCGGTCTTCAGCGCGCGCGTCCTCCTGCATCGAGACGAGATGACCCGCCCTTTTGCCGTGGTGACGCGGAAGGGTTCGGCTCCCTGCCAGAAAGGCATCCTCCATGCTGTTGAAGACCGCAACCTCCCGCAACATCTTCGCCATTGTCGCCGTCGGCGTGGTTGCGACCGTCGCGACGGCGTCGAGCCTGTTCGTGATGTCCTACCAGCAGATGAAGGCCGCCAGCGCCACCGAGATGCGCGGCGCGGCCGAGAACAGCGCCGCCGCCATCCAGGGCGGCATCGCCAGCCGCATGCAGGTCGTCTACACCCTGCGCGACACGATGCAGGCGATGAGCGCCGGGCGCGGCGGCGACCGGGCGCTGGCCGACAGCGTGCTGACGCAGATGCAGGCGAACGCGCAGGGGCTGCTCGGCGTCTGGACCGGCTTCGAGCCGAACGCCTTCGACGGCCGCGACGCGCAGTTCGCGAACACGACGAACCACGACGCCACCGGCCGCTACCTTCCCTATGCGACGACGGGCACGGACGGCAGCATCAATCTCGAGCCGATCGTCGGCTACGACCAGCCCGGCGACGGCGACTACTACCTCAAGGCGCGCGACAGCGGAAAGCCGGTCATCATGGAGCCGTTCGCCTACGAGGTGAACGGCGTCCCGACGCTGATGACCTCGCTGACCGCGCCGATCCTCGTCGACGGCAAGGTCGTCGGCGTCGCCGGCGCGGATGTCGGCCTCGACGCGATCACGCAGGCGCTTTCGGGCATGAAGCCGCTCGGCGACGGCTTCGTCGCACTCTTGTCGCAGGACGGCAGCTTCATCAGCCATCCCGACGCCTCGTTCCTCGGCCGCGCCCTTTCCGAGACCGGCGAGGACGTGGCGACCTGGCAGCGGATGATCGCCAGTCCCGGCGCGGTGATGGAGACGACGGGCGCCGACGGCGTGGCGCGGCTCGCCGTCGCGGTGCCGGTCCGGCTTCTCGACGACACCTCGTGGTTCACCGTCGTTTCCGTGCCCGAGGCCACGGTCTATGCGTATCTCACGCGCATGGCGTGGACCTCCATCGCCATCATCGCCGGCGCGGCGGTGCTGCTCGTCCTCCTCGGCGTCATGATCTCCGGCCGCTTCCGCCGCCGCCTCGAAGGCGTCATCGGCGCCACCGGCAGGATCGCCGACGGCCAGATGGACGTCGAGATCACCGAAGCGGAGGCGAAGGACGAGATCGGCGACATGGCCCGCTCGCTGGTCGTGCTGCGCGACGCCTCGGTCGCCAAGCTCCAGCTCGAGCGCGAGGCGGACGCCAACCGCGCCCTCACCGAAGAGGAGCGCGCGGGACGCGAGCGCCAGAAGGCCGAGGAGGCCGCGCAGGTGCAGTTCGCCGTCGATTCGCTCGCCGGGGCGCTGCGCCAGCTCGCCGACGGCAATGTCGCCTGCCGCATCGCGACGCCCTTCGCCGGCAGCCTCGAGCGGCTGCGCGCCGATTTCAACGCCTCGCTCGACACGCTGCAATCGACGCTGCGCGCGGTCGGCGACAACGCCCGCACCATCGACTCGGGCGCCAACGAAATCCGCGCCGCTTCCGACGACATGGCGCGGCGCACCGAGCAGCAGGCCGCCTCCGTCGAGGAGACCGCCGCCGCGCTGGAGGAGATCACCGCCACGGTCAAAAGCGCGTCCGAGCGTGCCGAGCAGGCCGGCCAGCTCGTCGCCCGCACCAAGCAGGGGGCGGAGAAGTCGGGCGTGATCGTCCACGACGCCATCGCCGCGATGCAGGAGATCGCCCGCTCGTCGAACGACATCTCGAACATCATCGGCGTCATCGACGACATCGCCTTCCAGACCGGCCTGCTTGCGCTCAATGCCGGCGTCGAGGCCGCGCGCGCCGGCGAGGCGGGCAAGGGCTTCGCCGTGGTCGCCCACGAGGTGCGCGAGCTCGCCCAGCGCTCGGCGACGGCGGCGAAGGAGATCAAGGACCTCATCACCACCTCGGGCGGGCGCGTGCGCTCGGGCGTCGAGCTCGTCGAGCAGACGGGAAGCGCGCTGCAAGCCATCGTCGGCCAGGTGCAGGAGATCGACCATCACGTCTCCTCCATCGTCACCGCCGCACGCGAGCAGGCGACCGGCATCCAGGAGATCAGCTCGGCCGTCACCACCATCGACCACGGCACCCAGCAGAACGCCGCCCTCGTCGAGCAGTCGACCGCCGCAAGCCATGGCCTGGCGCGCGAGGCCTCGACGCTGATGCAGTTGATCGGCCAGTTCAAGCTCGGCGACGGCGCGCACGCCGCGGCCAGGCCGCAGCCCGTCTCCGGCGAGACCGTCGCGCATCCCTCCCCGGCCCGGGCGCTGGGGCGCAAGCTCGCCGGCGCGCTGGGGCTGGCAGCGGCCGCGCCGGAAGCCGCGGACTGGGAGGAGTTCTGACGCCCGGCGCGAGCCGGCCGGCCGCTCCCCCTCTCCCGGCGAAAAGCCGGGTCCACGCCTCGCCACGAAGTCCCGAACCGGCCGCCCTCAAGCGGCCGGTTTTCGCGTTAAGCCATTGTTAACTCTACACGCATTGATTGCAAATCTTCAATGTTTCCTTAGCAGCCAGATGGTAGACACGGGACTGTCCACGGAACCCCCTTCATGGCAGATCCGGCAGTCTTGAACCGATCGACGAAGAACGCGTACGACACGATGACCAATGCTGGGACCCATGCTGCGGCGGCGCCGACGGCGGGCGAACTGAACAATGCCGCGCAACGCGCCGCCGCGCATTACCGACGCACGGCGCTGTCGCCGGCCATCGTCAGCGGCGGCCTGCGCCTTGCCGAGTTCGGCCTGCTCGTCGCCTCGGGCCTTGCGCTTTTCGTCGCCTATGTCGGCCTTTCCACGCATCTCGTCGTGCATTATCCGGTGGCGATCCTGCTCGCCTCGGCGCTCGCCGTCATCGCCTCGGACTTCGCCGGCAATTACCGGTTGCGCACCCTGCGCCAGCCCTTCCTGAGCGCGGCCCGCTTCGTGCTGATCTGGAGCGGCACGCTCGCCCTCATCGCCTTCCTCGGCTTCTTCCTCAAGATCGCCGGCGATTTCTCGCGCTTCTGGGTCGGCGCATGGTTCCTGGCCGGCACGGCCCTCGTCCTCGCGACACGGCTCGTCATGGCCCAGCTGGTGCGGCGCTGGGCGCACGAAGGCCGGATGGAGCGGCGCGCGGTCATCGTCGGCGGCGGCGCGGCGGCCGAACGGCTGATCCATTCCATTACCCGGCAGGCCGACAACGACATCCGCATCTGCGGCATCTTCGACGACCGCAACGACGACCGCTCGCCCCCCGTGGTCGCCGGCTATCCCAAGCTCGGCAACATCGGCGAGCTGATCGCCTTCGCGCGCATCGCCCATATCGACATGCTGATCGTCTCGCTGCCGGTGACGGCCGAAAGCCGCCTGCTGTCGTTGATGAACCAGCTCTGGGTCCTGCCCGTCGACATCCGCCTCGCGGCCGACAATTCCAGCCTGCGCTATCGCCCGCGGACCTATTCCTATATCGGCTCGCTGCCGATGCTGGACATGGCCGACAAGCCGATCGCCGACTGGGACTACGTCGCCAAGCGCAGCTTCGACATCGTCTTCAGCCTCATCGGCATCCTGGTCTTCCTGCCGGTCATGATCGCCACCGCCGTCGCGATCAAGCTCGACAGCCGGGGCCCGGTGCTGTTCAGGCAGAAGCGCCTCGGCTTCAACAACGAGGTCATCGAGGTCTTCAAGTTCCGCTCGATGTATATCGACCAGTGCGACCCGACCGCCCGCAACGCCGTGGTCAGGGACGATCCGCGCGTCACCCGCGTCGGCCGCTTCATCCGCAAGGCGTCGATCGACGAGCTGCCGCAGTTCTTCAACGTGCTCCGGGGCGAGCTGTCGCTCGTCGGCCCGCGCCCGCACGCCGTCAGCGGCCAGACGCGCCACCGCCTCTATCACGACGTGGTCGACGGCTATTTCGCCCGCCACCGCGTCAAGCCGGGCGTCACCGGCTGGGCGCAGATCAACGGCTGGCGCGGCGAGATCGATTCCGACGAGAAGATCAGGATGCGCACGGAATTCGATCTCTACTACATCGAGAACTGGTCGCTGTGGTTCGATCTCAAGATCCTGCTGCTGACGCCGTTCCGCCTGCTCGACACGAAGAACGCCTACTGACCAGCCTGTCCGGCGTGCAAGCGGAAGACCTGAAGCAACGCGGTCGCCTCGTCCGATAAAGGCGGCCGCTTGTTATTTGTAAACCAAGTTCTGCGGCAGTTCCGGCCGTCTTAACCGGAGCGGAAGAAAGCGGGCATAAGAACAATACCCGCAGCTTATTTTCTCAAGGCACTGACTGATGTGCGGTTTCGGGGGTTATTTCGGCCATGCGCCAGAAGCGGAGCACCTGCTCCGCGCGATGACGCATGCGCTGGAGCATCGCGGACCGGACGAGCACGGCATCCTCGTCTCCGGACAGGCGGGGCTCGCCCATGCGCGGCTCGCCATCGTCGGCCTGAGCGACGGCCAGCAGCCGATGCGGGCGCAGGACGGCGACCTCGCCATCGCCTTCAACGGCGAGATCTTCAACTATGTCGAACTGCGCGAGGAATTGCGCGCCCGCGGCAGGCGGTTCCGCACGGCGAGCGACACCGAGGTCATCCTCCACCTCTATGACGAGATGGGCGAGGAATGCGTCACGCGGCTCAACGGCGATTTCGCCTTCGCCCTGTGGGATGCGAAGCGCCAGCGCATGGTGCTGGCGCGCGACCGCATGGGCGTGCGGCCGCTGTTCTACACGCGCCACGCCGGCGTCTTCTACTTCGCCTCGGAGGTGAAGGCGCTGCTTCAGGTTCCCGGCATCCGCGCCGAGATGGACCCGCTCGCGCTCGACCAGATCTTCACGCTGTGGGCGCCGCTCGCGCCGCGCACGCCGTTCAAGGGTATCCACGAGCTCGAACCCGCGTCGCTGATGATCGTCGACCGCGAAGACGCGACGACCCGCCCCTACTGGCGGCTCGACTATCCCGACGCCGGCGAGCCCTCGCGCCATCGCGACGAGCGCGCGGCGGCCGAGGAATTGCGCGCGCTGCTCACCGACGCGGTGCGGCTGCGCATGCGCGCCGACGTGCCGGTCGGCTCCTATCTGTCGGGCGGGCTCGATTCCTCCGTCATCTCGGCGCTCGCCGTCGACATGACGCCGCAGACGCTGCGCACCTTCTCCGTCACCTTCGACAGCGCCGAGCACGACGAAAGCGCCTTCCAGAACGCGATGGCGCAGGCGCTGGGCACCCGGCACGCGGCCGTGCACTGCACGGAAGGCGACATCGCCGCGGTCTTTCCCGAGGTCATCCGCTTCACCGAGCGGCCGATCCTGCGCACCGCGCCCGCCCCGCTCTACAAGCTTTCCGGCCTCGTGCGCCGGGAGGGCCTCAAGGTCGTCCTGACCGGCGAGGGCGCGGACGAGGTGTTCGCCGGCTACGACATCTTCAAGGAGGCGCGCGTGCGCCGCTTCTGCGGCCGCCAGCCCGGCTCGCGCATCCGCCCGCACCTGTTCCGCAAGCTCTACCCGTACCTGCCGGGCCTGAGGCAGCAGTCGGCCGAATATCTCGCCGCCTTCTTCGGCACCGGCAGCGACCGGCTGGACGATCCGCTGTTCTCGCACCGGCCGCGCCTGCGCGGCACGGCGGCGACCAAGCTGTTCTTCTCCGAGGCGCTGAAATCGGAGCTTGCCGGCTACGACGCGGCCGAGGAGATGGCGAACCTCTTGCCCGACGCGTTCGCGCGCTGGCATCCGCTGCATCAGGCGCAGTATCTCGAAGCCCGCTTCCTCCTGCCCGGCTACATCCTGTCGAGTCAGGGCGACCGCATGGCGATGGCCCACGGCATCGAAGGGCGCTTCCCCTTCCTCGACCACCGGCTGGTCGAGTTCGCCGCCGGCCTGCCGCCGGAGATGAAGCTGAAGGGCCTGACGGAAAAGCACATCCTGCGCGAGGCGATGAAGGACATCGTGCCGGCGCTGATCCGCGAGCGGCCGAAGCAGCCCTACCGCGCGCCCGACAGCCGCGCCTTCGCCGGCGGCGGCGCACGCGGCTATGTCGGAGAGGCGATGAGCGAGCGGGCGGTCGCCTCGACCGGCCTGTTCAGCCCCAGGGCCGTCGCCCGGCTCCATGCCAAATGCGCCACCGGCAAGGCCGGGGGCTTCCGCGACAACGCCGCCTTCGTCGGCGTCTTGTCGACGCAATTGTGGATGCAGACCTTCGCCGGCAGCCAGGCGGCGCCGCGCGACACGTTGAAAGTGAAAGGATTGAAGTCATGACCCGGAACGTCAAGGAGCGCGTGCGCGCCTTCATTGTCGAGAACTTCCTGTTCGGCGACGCCGCGCAGGCCCCGGCCGACGACGAATCGCTGATCGAGAACGACGTCATCGATTCCACCGGCGTCCTCGAACTGGTCGCCTTCATCGAGGAGAGCTTCGGCCTCACCATGGCCGACGGCGACATCGTGCCGGCCAACCTCGACACGCTCGAGCGCATCGCCGCCTTCGTCTCGGCGCGGGCGACGACGGCCGAGGCCGCCGAGTAGCGACGATGCGGTACGAACGCTTCCTCACCGACAATGCCCGCCTTCACGGCGGCAAGACCGCGCTGGTCGTCGGCGAGACGCGTCTTACCTATGCCGAGCTCGACGAATTGTCCGACCGGCTCGCCGCCGGGCTGGCGAGCGCCGGCGTCCGGCGCGGCGACCGCGTGCTGGTCTTCATGGACAATTGCTGGGAGGCGGCGGTCTCGATCTTCGCCGTCCTGAAAGCCGGCGCGACCTTCGCCGTCATCAACGCCTCGACCAAGGCCGACAAGTTCGCCTATATCCTCGCCAACTGCACGCCGTCCGCCATCCTGACGCAGGCGCGGATCGCGCCGGTCGCGCTGGAAGCCTGCACTGCCGCCGGGGTGGGCATGCCGTTCATCGCCGCCACGATGGCCCGCGGCGCGCTGCCGGACGGCGTCGCCTCCTTCGCCGGGCTTCTGGAGACGCGAGGCTCCCCGCCCGCCCATGGCGGCATCGACGTCGATCTCGGCATGCTGATCTACACCTCCGGCTCGACCGGGCGGCCGAAGGGCGTGATGATGACGCATCGCAACATGGATGCGGCGTCGGAATCGATCACCGGCCTCTTGGAGAACCGGCCCGACGACGTCATCCTCTCCGTGCTGCCGCTCGCCTTCAATTACGGGCTCTACCAGTTGCTGATGGCCATTCGCGTCGGCGCGACGCTGGTGCTGGAGAAATCCTTCGCCTTTCCGCAGGCCGTGTTCGAGCGCATGCGCGAGGAGAAGGCGACCGGCTTTCCGCTGGTGCCGACCATCTCGGCGATCATTTTGCAGATGCGGGACGTCGCGCCCGGCTTCCTGCCCTCGCTGCGCTACATCACCAACACCGCCGCGACGCTGCCGCCGACGCATATCGCGCGGCTGCGAGAGCTGTTTCCGCAGGCGAAAATCTTCTCGATGTACGGGCTGACCGAGAGCAAGCGCTGCACCTTCCTGCCGCCGGAAGAGCTCGACCGCAGGCCCGATTCCGTCGGCATCGCCATCCCCAACACCGAGGTGTTCGTGGTCGACGGCGAAGGCAGGCCGGTGCCGCCCGGCGTCGTCGGCGAGCTGGTGGTGCGCGGCCCGCATGTGATGCAGGGCTACTGGAACAATGACGAGGCGACGGCCGAGATGCTGCGCCCCGGCCCCAACCCGTGGGAAAGGCTGCTCCACACCGGCGACCTCTTCCGCGCCGACGAGGACGGCTTCCTCTATTTCATCGCCCGCAAGGACGACATCATCAAGACGCGCGGCGAGAAGGTCGCGCCCAAGGAAGTCGAGGCGGCGCTGCTCGCCCATCCGGGCATTGCCGACGCCGTGGTGTTCGGGGTTCCCGACCCGGTGCTCGGCCACGCGGTCGGCGCGATGATCGTGCGCTCTGACCCGGCCCTGACCGAGAAGGACGTCGCCCGCCACTGCGCCGCCCGGCTCGAGGACTTCATGGTGCCGAAAGTCATCGAATTCCGCAGCGAATTGCCCAAGACAGATACCGGCAAGGTCAGCCGCCGGCTGGCCGCCGAAACCATGGAGCCCGCAGAATGATCGCTCTCGCACACAAGGCCAGCTTCTCAGTCGATGCGCTGGCCATCGACGCGGCCCGGGAGACCGAGCGGATCGCGGCGGCGCTGCGCAAGCAGCTCCGGCTGCTGAAGCGGCGCGGGCTGGTCATCGGCCTGTCGGGCGGCATCGATTCCAGCGCCTCGCTGGCGCTGGCGGTGCGCGCCGTGGGCGCCGCCAACGTCTTCGCCCTGTTCATGCCGGAGAACGATTCCGATCCCGAGAGCCTCAGGCTCGGCCGGCTGGTGGCCGAAACCTTCGGCGTCGAGGGCGCGGTGGAAGATATCGGACCGGCGCTGAAGGCGATGGGCTGCTACGACCGGCGCGACGCTTCCATCCGCGAGATGGTGCCGGATTACGGGCCGGGCTGGGCCTCGAAAATCGTCATCGCCAGTTCGCTGGAGGGGGACGGCTACAACATCTCCTCGCTGGTGGTGCAGGACCCGCAGGGGCGGCAGCAGAAGCTGCGCATGCCGCTCTCGGCCTATCTCGGCATCGTCGCCGCCACCAACATGAAGCAGCGCACCCGCAAGCAGATGGAATACTACCACGCCGACCGGCTGAACTTCGCCGTGGTCGGCACGCCGAACCGGCTGGAATACGACCAGGGCTTCTTCGTCAAGAACGGCGACGGGGCGGCCGACGTCAAGCCGATCGCCCATCTCTACAAGAGCCAGGTCTACGCGATGGCCGCCCATCTCGGCGTGCCGGAGGAAATCCTGCGCCGGCCGCCGACGACCGACACCTATTCGCTGGCGCAGACGCAGGAGGAGTTCTACTTCTCCCTGCCCTACGGCCTGATGGACCTTTGCCTCTTCGGCCTGAACAACGCGATCCCCGCCGTCGAGGTGGCCGAGGCGACCGGGCTGACGAGCGAGCAGGTCGAGCGGGTGTGGGCGGATATCGCCGCCAAGCGCAAGGTGGCGCGGGGCCTCCACATGCGCCCGCTGCTCGTCGAGCCGGTGGGGGAAATCGGCGGCTGATCCGGCCGCGCCTTCAGTCGAACGAGCCGCCGACGAGGCGGCTCCAGTATTCGCCCGCCAACCCGTTGAAGAACAGCTCGCCGTTGCGGCAGGCCTCGACCAGCCGCGCGTCGCGCGAATGGACGACGCTCGACGCCTCGTTGACGAAGGCGACGCGCCGCCCGAGCATGGCTTCCATCAGCGCCGGCTGCGTACGCCCGCGCAGGGCAGCGACCCCGCGCCGCAGGGCATCGCCCAGCAGGCAGTCGAGGACAGGACCTGCCTGCCCCGGCAGCGCCAGCACCTGAAGCACGCGGCAGACATGCCCCGGCCTGACGTAATAGGCGAAGGCGCCGACCGGCTTGCCGCCGCGCGTGTTGGCGGCGGCGAGGACGAGCTCGCCCCAGTCCGGCTTCTGCCGCGCGCAGGCAAGGAGCGTGTCGAGCTGACCTTCGCTCCAGAGGGGGCGCAGCGGGTACTGTTCCGTCAGCGGCCCGACCAGCGCGGCGAACGCGGCGGCGTCTATCTCCTGCGCGCCCAACGCGCCCTGCCCGACCCAGCCGTCCGGCAGACCGGACCAGCTCAACCCGGCATCGGCGGCGCGCCGGCTAGATGCGCGGTCGAGGACGCGCCCAAGCGGCGCGAGAAGCCGCGCTGCGCCGGTCCGGCTGGCGGCGAGATCGACGAGGTACGAGCCGGGACGAAGGACGCGGATCCAGTCGAGGCTGTATTGCGGCAGCAGCGCCCCGCGCGCGCCGACCCACATGCGCGCCGAAACGTCACTCGCCGTCTCGGTCAGCGTGATGTCCTGCGGACCGGCCATCGCCGCCTTGACGAGGCGCGCGCCGGCCAGCTTGTCGCCGGCACTGTCGCTGACCATCAGCGCGCTGGTGATGGCGGCGCGCAGCGTCCTGTCGCCATACGTCATCGCCTGCGCATTGACGCCGACGAAGCCGGTGATGCGCCCGTCCTGCTCGGCATGGACGAGCGGGGCGATCTCGGGGTCGCAGCCCGGCATGTCGAGGTAGTGCCAGCGCAGATAGGCGGCGAGCGACGGCGGCGGCGCGGCCTCGGGATCGCGAAAAACCTCCTGGAACAGCGCGGCGACCGCCTCGATGTCGTCGGCGCGAAGAGGCCTGATCCCGCTCATGGCCGGCCGGGTTCCGCGTCGAGGCGGCAGATGCCCGCAAGGTGGGGCTTGGCGTCGTCGTCACCGTTCACGGGCGCTCGTTCGTCCTTTGGCAGATCGGGTCGGGCGACATTAGGCCAGCCGCGTAAACGGAAGCTGAAACAGGCGCAGTTTACCCGGTGTTTACCATCCATGCATAACTCTCATGGACGATTCATGATCCTGTAACGCTTTTATCGGGGCTGGCCGGGCGGAGAGCACAACCAATGTACAGGCCACGTCAGCCTGAGCGAACAGAGCCGTCGAGGACGGCGCCGGCCGGCCGGGAGAGCGCCCCCTCCCCCGGCTCGCTGCTGAATGCGCGAAGGCTCCAGCCCGAGCGGCGTCAGCCGGACGCGCCCGAAGCCCCGCCCCCCCAAGCCCGCCCCCCTCAAGCCCGGCCCCAGGCGACCCCGGGTTCGCTGCTTGCCGCGAGCGCGGCCGCACAGGCGCGCGCGCCCGCGCCGCCGCCGGCGGAGCCCGCCCTTCCGGCGCATCAGGCGTCCACCTCCTCGTTCCTCCCGGGGCTTCCGGCCATCGGCACGCTCGGGATCGACGATTTCGTCGCCTGGCTTCGCGACGGCTGGAAGTGGATCGCCCTCGCGGTCGTCCTGTGCACGGCGGCGGCCTTCGCCTATTCGCTGGTCGTCACGTCGCGCTATTCGGTCTACACCGACATCGTCATCGACCCGGCCAACCTCAACGTCGTCACCGATGACGTCTTCACCACCAGTCCGCAGCGCGACGCGCAGTTGATGGAGGTGGAGAGCAGGCTGCGCGTCCTGACCTCGCGCAACGTCTATGCGCGCGTCATCGACCGGCTCGAGCTGACCGAGGACGACGAGTTCGTCCAGCCCGGCGCCCTCGAGCGGATAAAGGCGCTGGTCGGCCTCGGCGGCACCGCCGAGGAACCGGGCGAAGGCGGCAAGCAGGTCGCGGCGATGCGCGCGCTGAGCGAGCGCGTCCAGGCCCATCGCGAGGACCGCTCCTTCGTCGTGGTGCTGCGGGTGTGGAGCGAGGACCCCCTGAAGGCGGTCGCCATTTCCGACGCCATCGTCACCGCCTTCGAGGAGGAGCTGTTCAGCTCCTCGGCGCAAAGCGCCGGCCGCGTCGCCGACAGCCTGCGCGAGAGGCTGGACGAGTTGCGCGCCCATGTGACCCAGGCCGAGGGCCGGGTCGAGGAGTTCCGCCGCGCCAACGGGCTGCAATCGGCCAATGGCGAACTGGTCTCCAGCCAGCGTTCCGCGGAGATCAACACCCAGCTCGTCGAGGCGCAGCAGCGCCTGATCCAGGCGCAGTCGGTGTTCTCGCAGATGAACGCCGCGCTGGAGCGCGGGCAGACGGCGAGCGCCAGCGTCTTCGATTCCGAGGCGATGACCGCCCTGCGCGAGCAGCGCCACCGGCTTCAGCAGCAGATCGGCTCGATCGAGCGCACCTACGGGCCGCTGCACCCGCGCATGATCGCCGCCATCTCCGAACGCGACACGCTGGACCAGGCGACCGTGCGCGAGGCCCGGCGCATCCTCGAACTGGCGCGCGCCGAGGCCACGCGCGAGCAAGCTGCGTACGACGCGCTGCGCCGCAAGGCCGACGAGGAAAAGACCAACGTCTTCACCGACAACGCGGCGCAGGTCCAGCTTCGCGAGCTGGAGCGCGAGGCGCGGTCGCGCGCGGCGGTCTACGAGACCTATCTCGCCCGCGCCCAGGAGGTCTCCGAGCGCCAGCAGATCGACACGACGAATGTGCGCGTCATCTCCCGCGCCGTGCCGCCGCTGGGCCGCGACTGGCCGCCGCGCAAGATCGTCCTGCTGATCGCGGGCGGCATCGCCGGCCTGATGCTGGGGACGGCGCTCGCCATCTGGTTCGGCCTGTGGCGGTTCCTGCGCATGCCGCGAAGCTGGCACGACGAGCGGCGGCGGCTTCTCGCCGCCAACGCATAGGGACGGTCTCAGGCGGAGTTGCGCACCATCACGTAGATCGCCACCGGGTTGGTGACGAAGTAGCGCCAGAACAGCCGCCGGGGCTCCTGCCCGATGCGCCACAGCCACTCCAGCCCGGCGTTCTGCATCCACAGGGGCGCGCGGGCGTTCTTTCCCGACAGGAAATTGAACAGGCCGCCGGAGGTCTTGACGACGCCGACCCGCCCGAGCCTCGCGCCATGCTCGCGCATGAAACGTTGCTCGTTGGGCACGCCCATCGCCAGCCACAGGATGTCGGGCGCGAGCGCGTCGATCTCGGCGATCTTCGCCTCCAGCTCCTCGCCGTTAAGATAGCCATGGCAATGGCCGGCGATCCTGAGGCGGGGATACTGCCGGCGCACGGCGGCGACGGCGCGCTCGTTCTCGTCCGGCGACGCGCCGAGCATGTAGAAGCTCAACCCTTCCGCCTCGGCGAGCGCCGCCACGTCGTGGAACAGGTCGGTGGTGGCGACGCGCTCCGGCAGGGGCATGCGGCAGAAGAAGCGGGACGCCGTCACCATCGGCTGGCCGTCGGCGGCGATCTGGTCGGCCTCGAGGAACAGCGCCCGCATCTGCGGGTCGCGCCAGCACCGCGCCAGCACCTCGCCATTGGCCGAGGTGAGATAGAGCGGCCGGCCGCCGCGGACACGCTCGCGCGCCGCGTCGCACATCATGCGCGCGGTCTCGTTCCGGTCGAGAACGGCGATCGGCAGCCCGCCGACCGTGACCCGTTCCACCGACGGCGACCATGAGGCGCTCGCCGCAAAATCCTCCGCCATCTCGCTCTTTCTGCCCGTCATTGCCATGAAAACCGCCCGATCGTGATTGCCGTCTAGCGCCTAGGCCGTGCAGGCCCTCTCGGCCGCCTCGCGATGGGACCTGATCTTGCGCAGGAGCACGATCCAGGCGGCGACGGCGATGCCGAGCTCGACGACGTAGTAGCTGACCAGCGTGCCGCCGATGCTCCATTGCCAGGTGGCGAGGGCGACGAGGCCCGCACCCAGTATGTTGCCGGTGTTCAGGATGGCGGCGCGCGCGCCCTGAAGGCCGGCCGCGCCCAGCGCCTCCAGCGCCACGACATAGACGGCCATCAGCACCACCACCCAGCACAGCGCGCGCGTCAGCCAGACCAGCGAGACATATTCCGCCCCGAAGATGAGCGGCAGCCAGGGCGACAGGAGGAACATCACCGTCGCCGTGCCCAGCGAGATGAGCAGCGCCGCGAGCAGCACCTGACGGATGCGGCCGGCCGCGTTGTGGATGCCCGAGACGGCGATCTGCGCCGAGCCGGGATAGATCAGCCGGTTGAGCGCCTCGATCGACAGGTAGGAGCTTTCGACGAGGCGGCGCGTGATCGAGTAGCTGCCCAGGATCTCGCTCGAGGCGACGACGCCGAGGACCAGAAGGTCGGCATTGCCGCGCAGCGCCTTGAACAGGAACTGGGTCGAGAACAGGAGCCCGATGCGGATTTCGTCCCGGACGACGGTCCATTGCGGCCGGCCCAGCCGGCGCGTCGCCATGAGCGCAACGGCGGCGGCGGCGACATGGGCGGCGAAATGCCACCACGCCCAGCCGGCGACGGACACGGCCCCGAAGACGAGGCAGCCGAGAACCGCAGCGACGGTGCGGACCACGGCGAACATGACCTCGATCCTGTTGGCCGTGGCGAACTGCGAATGGGCGATATAGCTCTGCGTGGCGAGCGAGATGATCTTGAGGAGGATCAGGTTGGAGGCGAGGATGAGCGCCATCGCCACCACCGTCGTCGCCAGATCGTCCGACACCGGCGCGACCACCGGCAGGATGGCGAGGCCGAGCAGGAAAAGGACGATGCCCGAGGCGGCGCTGAGGATATAGGCGTGGCCGAGCATCCGCGGATACATTCCGGGGTCCTGCGCCACCCGGCGGATCAGCGATTCCTGCGCGCCGAGGCCGCAGAGCTGCACGCCGACATTGGTCACGGCCGTGATGATGGCATAGAGGCCGAACTGCTCGACCCCGAGATAGCGGGCGAGGATCGCGAACGTCAGCAGTTGCGCGGCGCTGGACGCCAGCAGGCTGCCGCTCGATCCCATGTAGAGCATCAGCATGGGAACCAGGCGGCGGATGGTGCCGGGTTGAAGCGACGGAATCGTCATGCGCAAATAGATCAGCCTGTGTCCTGTCGGGGCCGATCATACGAATTCAATCGTGAACAAATCGGATTTCGGCCGTCCTGCGCCGCGCCATCGCGGCCCAATCGGCGAAATTGCCGCAATCATGGTAAACCATGTCCTGAAGCGGCGCCCGGATTTACAGGCTGTTCACTATGACGGCCTAGTCTTCGCCGAATCGGGGGGCCGGATCGGGAACATGGTCGAGGCGGCCGCCTTCGGGCTCCAGCCGGCGCGATGCGCGCAGGCGGCAGCCACAGAGGTTTCCTATGCCGCATTGGCCAGCGGACATGAAAGCAGGATCGATCCCGCCGGCGAGCATACCCGCCACCGGCGATCTCGCCGGCAACCGCGTCGGCGCGGTCCTCTTCGTCATCGTGTTCATCTATTGCTGGGTCTCGGTCAACCCGTTCGAGAACCTGCAATCGCCGCCCGCCAACGCGGCGGCGCTGAACCAGGTCACCGGCTTCCTGCTGACCATCGCCCTCTTCATCTACGCCGCCGCCAACGGGCTCACCTCGATGGTCCTGCGGCCGCGCAGCCTGATCCTCCTGCTGTTCGGCTGGCTCGCCATGACCTCGCTGATGAGCGTCGAGCCGCTGGTGGCGTTGCGCCGCCTGTTCTTCACCGGGCTGATATGCGCCTGCGCCTCGCTCCTGCTGGTGCTGCCGAAGAGCCGGGAGCAGTTCACCCGGCTCGTCGGGCTTTCCGCCCTCGTCATCCTCGGCGCGAGCTATCTCGGCGTCTTCCTCATTCCCGGCCGGGCCGTGCATCAGGCATACGACCTGGTGGAACCGGGCCTGGCCGGAGACTGGCGCGGCGTCTTCAACCACAAGAACGGCGCCGCCCCGGCGATGGTCATCCTTTGCTTCTTCGGCCTCTACGTCATGCGCACGAGCACCGGCGCGGCGCGCGGCGCCATCGTCGTCCTTTCGCTGGTCTTCCTGTGGATGACCAACGGCAAGACCGCGCTCGGCATGTTCCCGCTCGTCCTCGTGCTGGCGTTCTTCCTCGTGCGCACGCCGGTGTTCGGCGCGCTGCTGCTCGGCGCGACGCTGGCCGCCACCAGCACCATCACGCTCGGCTCGGCGCTTTCGCCGGATATCCACAAATTCATCGCCGATCTCGGCTTCGATCCGACCTTCACCGCGCGCACCGACATCTGGAGCCTCGCGCTGAAGGCGGTCGAGGAGCAGCCTGTCTTCGGCTACGGGTTCGGCAGCTTCTGGGGCAGCGACATGCTGCTCAACTCCGCCGACGCGGACGACACCTGGGCCGTCGAGGCCTCGCACGCGCATAACGGCTTCATCGAGGCGCTGCTGTCGGGCGGCATTCCGGCCTTCGTCCTGACCGTGCTGTGGCTCGTCGTCCTGCCGCTGCGCGACATCGCCGCCGCGAAGGCGCGCCGGGCGGACCCGGCCCTTACGGCCCTGTTTACCAGAATCTGGGTTTACTGCGTCCTTTCCGCGCTTCTGGAAAGCAACTTCTTCGCCGGAACCGGAGCGGTGTGGGTATCGCTCCTGATCGGCGTGTTCGGCCTTCGCCAGCAGGCGCGCAACTACCTCGTGGTGGAAAACGAGAGACCGGGATGACGGTGAAGATCGGAACGATCGGGGACAGGATATCGAACCGGCTCGCCCGCGCCTTTCCCGGCCCGACGACCGGGATCGCCCCTGCCCGGCCGATCGTTTCCTTTTCCTTCGACGACGCGCCGCGCTCGGCCTGGCGCGACGGCGCGGCCATCCTCGAAGCCGCCGGCGGGCGCGGCACCTACTACCTGTCCGGCGACCTGATCCTCAACCATGCGCGCGAGCTCGACCTCACGCCCGCCGAGGGCTGCGCCGACCTTGCCGCGCGGGGGCACGAGCTCGGCTGCCACACCTTCGGCCACGTGAAGCTCGCCTCGATGTCGCGCGAGGCCCTCACGGCCGACCTCGACCGCAACGAGCGATTCCTGCGGGAACTGGACGGCCGCACGGCAAGGCGCAACTTCGCCGTCCCCTATACGATGATGTCGCCGGGCAGGCAGGCGCTGCTGCGCAACCGCTTCCGCAGCAGCCGCAGCGGCTGGCCGATCGTCAACAGGGGCAGGACCAATCTGCAGGGCCTCGGGGCCGTCGAGCTGCGCCAGAGCCTGTTCGACCCCGGCGCGATAGCGGCCTGGCTCGACGACCTCGCGCGCCAGCCGGGCTGGCTGATCTTCTTCACGCATCATGTCCGCGACAACCCGCCCGGTGACTACGGCCTGTCGCCGCAGAATTTCGAGGCCGCCGTCAACGCAGTCGCCGCGCGCGGCTTCGACATCCTGACCGTCGACGCCGCGCTCGACCGGATGGGCGTCGCCGCCTGAGCTTCCGTTAACCGGAAACCCAGAAACGCCCCCTATGCTGCCGCAAACCCATTCCTGCGGTCATGAAGGTTGCGGCGTGCCACGGACGGCTTTCCCACACATGCACGACGTCTCGGTCGTCATCCCCGTTCGCAACGGCGAGGACCATGTCGTCGAAGCGGTCGAGAGCGCGCTCGCGCAAGGGGATGCCGTCATCGAGGTCGTCGTCGTCGACGACGGTTCGAGTGACCGCACCGTGGAGCGCGTCGCCGCGCTCGCCGACCCGCGCATCCGCCTCCTGACCGACCGGCCCGCCGGGCGCGCCGGCGTCTCGGCCGTGCGCAATTACGGCTTCGCCGGCAGCCGCGGCCGATGGGTCCTGTTCCTCGACGCCGACGATCGGCTGCGCGAGGACGCGGTGGCGCGGCTCATCGAGGCGGCCGACGATCCGCGCGTCGCCGCGGTCTATGGCGACTACGAGCGCATCGACGGCAACGGCGCGACGGTCGGCAGGCGGCGGCTGCTGCGCCACCGCGCCAAGCCCTCGGGCGACATCGTCGAGGCCCTGCTCGCCGGCAATTTCATCGTCAATGGCGGCGTCATGCTCATCCGGGCCGGGAATTTCCGCGAGATCGGCGGATTCGACGAAAGCCTGCGCTATTGCGAGGACTGGCATGCGTGGTGCCGGCTGGCGACGACGGGCGAGATGCGCTTCCGGCAGGGCGTCGGCGTCCTCGACTACCGTGTTCATTCCAGCAGCACGATGATGGCGAAGACCCTCACCATGGACGACTATTCGCCCGCGCTCGACGCGATCTTTTCCGACCCGCGCATCGTGCGCGCCGTTCCGGCCGAGCGGCTGGCCGGCCTGCGCGCGAAGGCGCACGCGCATCTCAACGCCTATCTGATCGGCCAGTCGCTGCGCGCCCGGCGCTACGGGGCGGCGTTCAGCGGGCTCGCCGCCACGCTCGCGCGCCGGCCGCGCGCGCTGCCGCGGGCGCTTCTCGTCAGCGCCGCCGCGCTGGCCGGCCTTTGAGGCGGGGCCAAGCGATGGTCGAAGCCGTCATCTGCATTCCCAGCTTCCGCCGGCCCGACGGGCTGCGGCGGACCCTCGCCTCGCTGGCGGGGCAGCGCACCGGCCTCTCCTTCGCCATCCTTGTTATCGACAACGACGCGGCGGGCCGCGAGGCGCTGGCGGTGGCGAGCGATTTCTTCCGCGAGACCGGAATACCCGGCCACTGCGCGGTGGAGGAGAAGCAGGGCAACTGCCACGCCATCAACGCCGCCTTCGCCGGCGCGATGGACCGCTTTCGGCAAGCCGAATTCTTCCTGATGATCGACGACGACGAGACCGCCGCGCCCGGCTGGCTGGAGGCCATGGTCACCACCGCGCGCCGGCTCGACGCCGACATCGCCGGCGGCCCGGTCGACCGCGTGTTCGACCATCCGGTCGACGCCGCCATGGCGACGCACCAGCTCTTCCGCTCCATCGAGGCGCCGACCGGACCGATCGGCGCGATCCACGGCACGGGCAACTGCCTGATCCGCCGGCGGGTGTTCGAGGCGTTCGGCCGGCCCTATTTCGACCCCGCCTTCAATTTCCTCGGCGGCGGCGACATGGATTTCTTCACCCGCTGCCGCAAGCGCGGCTTCCGCTTCGCCTGGTGCGCGGAGGCTGAGATCGTCGAGCATGTGGCGACGGACCGGCTGACGCCGCGCTGGCTGATGCGGCGCTCGGTGCGCACCGGCACCATCAACTATTTGATCGACCGGCGACATGCCCCGGGCCTCGGCGGGCGCATCCGCGTCGAGGCCAAGAACGTCGCCAGCCTCGGCCTGTCGCTGTGGCGCGCCGCGAAGGTGCTGGCGCGCACGCGCTCGCCACTCCAGGCGTCGCATCCCCTCCTTCTGTCGTGGGGGCGGATCATGGGCAGCCTCGGCATGATCCAGGCGCCCTACAAGGACACCGCGCCGACCGCGTCGTGAAGCAAAGGCCGGACGGGCGCGCGGCGCGTCAGCCGCGCCGGAAGCGGCCCGCCTGGACCCGCACCAACTGCTGGAGCGCCTTGCGGTAGCGCACGGCCGGGCGCTTGGCTTCGAGCGCGACAGACCAGTCGATCATCGACGCGTTGATGTCGAAATCGCCGCGCTGCCCCTCGGGGATGTCGCCGCGCTCGATGCGGGCGATGAGCTCGGGCAGGCGCGCGTAGAATTCCGGCATGCGATAGGGCGGATGCAGCGAGTACATGCCCGCCCCTTCGCCGAGATAATCGATGCGCGACAGGCCGCGCGCGGCGAGATTGGCGCTCAGCACCTCCTCGGCGGGCATGGCGCGCGGCGTCTCGTCATAGGCGCGGGCGCGCAGCCGGCGCTTGAAGTCGGGGCGCACGAGATCGAACGCGCCGATGCGGGCCGAGAACCGGCGCATGTCCATCATGAAGATGCGCGTCGAGACGGTGGAGAAGCGATAGGCGGGCGCGGGCTCGTCGAGCCGCACCGGCGCCGCCACCCCCGACAGGCCGGGAAAGCCGGCATGGACCGCCGGGTCGAGGCTGCCGTCGGCGCGGGGCGGGCCGGGGAACGGCCCGACGAACAGCGCCTCCGGCCGCCTTTCGAGAAGCGCGACCGCCTCGTCAATCCATGTCGGGCTGCCGCCGCCGAACAGCATGTCGCTGTCCATGTGCAGCACGTAATCGGCGTTGGCGCGGTGAAGGCCGTGGAAATAGACGTAGAACGGCCCGCCGTCGAAGGCCCGGTCCGGCCAGTCGGGCGTCGTCGAGAAGAAGGCGCGGCCGATTTCGGCGCGCGTTTCCTGATCGTAGGAGACGGGATCGACGACGAGGGCGGGATGATCCTTCCGCATGGCCTCGAGCTGGGCGAACAGGGCCTCCCGCGCCTCCTCGTAACGCTCGGCGCGATAGCGCCCGGCACTGGCCAGCCGCGTGTCGACGGTGACGAGGACGCGATCCACCTGCCCCGACCACGCGCGCAACTGGTGCGGCAGCGTGTGGACGACATGCGGCGCATCGAAGGGATGCATGTTAATCTGGAGCGCCGCGCGCACCCGCGTCTTCAAAGCTTTCGCCGTCACGCCACTCTCCGGAAGCGCTCGATCACGTCGAGCATGAGCTTGGGTCGATAGTCCTCGTCGAGCGGCAGGGGGCGGTTGCCGGTGCCGTCGATGCGCTTGTAGGCCCAGCCTATCCATGTGAACCTGTCCGTCAGCCCCCAGGTGGTGATCGAGTCGAGCGGCCCGGACGCCGTGACGGCCTTGAGGAACTCCTCGACCTGCCGGGCGACGAGCACGTCGCGCTCCTCGATGGGCGTCGGCAGGGCCGCGTCGATGACGTCGAGCTCGGTGACGAGGATCTTCAAACCGAGCCCACGCATCTCGGCGACGAATTCCGCCAGCTCCTCGCTGTCGATCGGCACGCCGCCGCGCAGATGGCCCTGAAGGCCGACGGCATGGACGGGCACGTCCTTCTCCACCAGCTCGCGGATCAGATGGGCGAAGGCGCGCCGCTTGGCCGGGAAATACTCGGTCGCATGCTCGATGTCATACTCGTTGATGACGAGCTGTGCGTCGGGGTCGATCTCATGGGCGAGCCGGAAGGCGCGCTCGATGTAGCCGTCGCCCAGCAAGGCCCGCCACGGGCTGTCGCGCCGGTCGGTCGGCCGGCGCACGACGTCGGGGATGGGCTCGTTAACGACGTCCCAGCTTCGCGCGACGTCGCGGTAGCGAAGCATGGTCGTCTCGATGTGCTTCGCCAGCGCCGCCTCGGCCTCGGCGGCGCTGGAAAGCGCCTTCACCCAGTCGGGAAGCTCGGCATACCAGACCAGCGTGTGGCCGTGCATGGCAAGGCCGTTGGCGCGGGCGAAATCGGCGATGCGGTCGCCGGCGGAAAAGTCGAACGCGTCGGGGCCTGGCCGGCTGTAGGTCCATTTCAGCTCGTTGACCGGGGTGACGCGCTGGCAACGGGCGGCGATCGCCTCGCCCAGCCGGGGGTCCGCCTCGAGGTCGGGCAGATAGACCGCCGCGCCGAAGGGAACCGGCCGGGCCGCGGACGCGGCATGCGCCGCGCCGCCGCCCACAGCCGCACAGGCACCGGCGGCCAGCCCGAGGGCGAGAATGTCCCTTCTTGTCGGCTCCATGCAACAGGCATCCTTCCACCGGCCGGCATGGCCGGCCCGGACGGGAGGCACTACCACGTCGGGCGCGGCAACTATAGCCGATCCCGTCTCCAGGGTTAATGCAAGGATGCCGGCCGCACCCGCGCGCAGGCCCGGAGCGGCGGGCATTGCGGCGAAGGTCGCGACTGCTCCATGGGTCCGGTCCGGCCGCATTCACGCAATGTCGAGCGGAGCCTTCCGGCCGCAGGCCGCGCCAAAATACGTCGCGGTCTTCCGGTTTCGTTCCCTGCGCTTCAGCCCCCGGTTCCTCGCGCGTCCTATCCCGAAGCCGGTTCCCGCTTTCGGGAGGCGTGCGCCGGAGCCGCCGGCGTTCCGGCGAACGCAGCCCCGCTGTTCCGGCCTGCCTTTCTCTGCCGCAGTCATGCGACGCCGGACGGAAAACCGCCCGGCTGCAAGATGCTAGCGCCTGCGCGCCGCCGCCTGCGCGGCGGCGAGCCGGGCGATGGGGACGCGAAAGGGCGAGCAGGAAACGTAGTCCAGCCCGACCTCCTCGCAAAACGCGATCGAGGCCGGGTCGCCGCCATGCTCGCCGCAGATGCCGAGCTTGATGCCGGGGCGCGCGGCCCTGCCCTTGTCGGCGGCGATGCGCACCAGCTCGCCGACGCCCTCGACGTCGAGGGTGACGAACGGATCGCGCTCGATGATCCCCTTCTGGCGATAGGTCTCGAGGAAGGACGAGGCGTCGTCGCGGCTGATGCCGAACGTGGTCTGCGTCAGGTCGTTGGTGCCGAAGGAGAAGAACTCGGCCGACGCGGCGATGGCGTCGGCGCGGATCGCGGCGCGCGGCAGCTCGATCATCGTCCCGACCATGTAGTCGATCACCGTGCCGCTCTCCTTCATCACGGCCTGCGCCACCGCGTCGATACGCGCCTTGACGAAGTCGAGCTCCTTCATGATGCCGACCAGCGGCACCATGATCTCCGGAACCACCGGGCTGCCGGTGCTCCTGCCCGCCTCCACCGCCGCCTCGAAGATGGCACGCGCCTGCATCTCGGCGATCTCGGGATAGGAGACGGCGAGCCGGCAGCCGCGATGGCCGAGCATCGGGTTGAACTCGTGCAGCGCCTCGGTGCGCTGGCGCAGCCTGTCGGCCGAGACGCCCATGGCGGCCGCGACCTCGCCGATCTCCCCTTCCGTCTTCGGCAGGAACTCGTGCAGCGGCGGATCGAGCAGGCGGATCGTCACCGGCAGGCCGGCCATGATCTCGAACAGCTCGCGGAAGTCGCCGCGCTGCATCGGCAGGAGCTTGGCGAGCGCCGCGCGGCGGTCCTTCTCGACGTCGGAAAGGATCATCTCGCGCACCGCGACGATGCGCTCGTCGTCGAAGAACATGTGCTCAGTGCGGCACAGGCCGATGCCTTCGGCGCCGAAGGAGCGCGCCATGCGCGCGTCCGCCGGCGTCTCGGCATTGGTGCGCACCTTCATGCGCCGGGTCTCGTCGGCCCATTCCATGATCGCGGCGAAGTCGCCCGAGAGCTCGGGCTGGAGCATCGGCACCGCGCCCTTCAGCACCTGGCCGGTGGCGCCGTCGATGGTGATGATCTCGCCGCGCCGAAAGGTGCGGCCGAGCGCGGTCAACGTGCCGGCCTTGTAATCGACCCGGAGCGAGCCCGCGCCCGAGACGCAGGGCTTGCCCATGCCGCGCGCCACCACGGCCGCGTGGCTGGTCATGCCGCCGCGCGTCGTCAGGATGCCCTCGGCGGCATGCATGCCGTGGATGTCCTCGGGGCTGGTCTCGACGCGCACGAGGATCGCCTTGCGGTTCTGGGCGCGCATCTCCTCGGCCTCGTCCGAGGTGAAGACGATCTCGCCGGTCGCCGCGCCGGGCGAGGCCGGCAGGCCGGCGCCGATGACGTCGCGGTCCGCCTTGGGGTCGATGGTCGGGTGGAGGAGCTGGTCGAGCGAGGCCGGATCGACCCGCAGCACAGCCTCCTCCTTGCCGATCAGGCCCTCGGCCACCATCTCGACCGCGATCTTGAGCGCGGCCTTCGCCGTGCGCTTGCCGGAGCGCGTCTGCAGCATCCACAGCCGGCCGCGCTCGATGGTGAACTCCATGTCCTGCATGTCACGATAGTGCCGCTCCAGCCGGTCGGCGATCTCGACGAAGGCGGCGAACGCCTCCGGCATCGCCTTTTCCATCGACGGCTTGTCGGAGCCGGCTTCGATGCGGGCCTCCTCGGTCAGGTTCTGCGGCGTGCGGATGCCGGCGACGACGTCCTCGCCCTGGGCGTTGACGAGGAACTCGCCATAGAGCTTCTTCTCGCCGGTCGAGGGGTTGCGGGTGAAGGCGACGCCGGTGGCCGACGATTCGCCCATATTGCCGAACACCATGGCCTGGACGTTGACGGCCGTGCCCCAGTCCTCGGGAATGTCGTGCAGACGGCGATAGGTGACGGCGCGCGGCGTCATCCAGCTCGAGAACACGGCGCCGATGGCGCCCCAGAGCTGCTCCTGCGGCTCCTGCGGGAAGGGCGCGTCCAGCTCTTCCTCGACCTTGGCCTTGTAGAGCGCGATGATCTCCTGCCACTCGGCGGCGGAGAGGTCGGTGTCGAGGTCGTGGCCGCGCCGGGCCTTCTCGTCCTCCAGGATCTCCTCGAAATGCTCGTGGGCGACGCCGAGCACCACGTCGGAATACATCTGGATGAAGCGGCGGTAGCTGTCATAGGCGAAGCGTTCGTCGCCGGAATCGCGCGCCAGCGCGGCGACGGTGCGGTCGTTGAGGCCGAGATTGAGCACGGTGTCCATCATGCCCGGCATCGAGGCGCGCGCGCCGGAGCGCACGGACACCAGAAGCAGCCGCTCGGGGTCGCCGAAGCGGCGGCCGGTGATCTCGCCAACCCGGTCGAGCGCGGCCGCGACCTGCGCCTCGAGATCGGCCGGATAGGAGCGGTCGTTGGCGTAAAACCACGAGCATACGGCGGTGGTGATGGTGAAACCGGGCGGGACGGGCAGCCCGAGGCTGCACATTTCGGCAAGGTTCGCGCCCTTGCCGCCGAGAAGGTTCCTGTCGCCGGCATTGCCTTCCGCGCTGCCGCCGCCGAAGCCGTAGACCCACTTTGTCATGCTCGCTTCCCTGCCTTTTGCCGCCGCGGCCGGATATGCCCGTCCCCGGCCGAGGCCTGAGCGATAAGACCCGAAGGCGGCGAACGCAAGCAGCCATGATCCCAGTCGCCCGACTGAATCGATTAGCAGCGTCGCGAAATTCCGTTTGCATCCGAGCGCGATCATGATATAGAACAAATCATGAACATTTGAGGATGTAAAGATGAAAACCGACGGCAAGCTCGATTACCTGGAGATGCAGGCGGGCGACGGGACGCTGGCAGGCGTGAAGGCGTTCTATGCCGCGGCCTTCGGCTGGCGCTTCACCGATTACGGCCCGTCCTACGCCGCCTTCGACGAGGGGCTGGACGGCGGATTCGACGGCGCAGCGGCGCACGGGACGAAGCCGCTGCCCGTCCTTTATGCGCAGGACCTCGAAAAGACGCTTGCCGCGGTGACGGCGGCGGGCGGAACCATCGTCAGGCCGATCTTTTCCTTCCCAGGCGGCCGGCGCTTCCATTTCACCGACCCGGCGGGCAACGAGCTGGCCGTGTGGAGCGAATAGGCCGCTTTCCTCGGCGCGGGGCCGCGGGCCGGCTTTTCCGCCTGCCGCCGAGTGGATAGAAAGAGAGTGCGCGGGGGCGCCCCTGACGAACGGAGCGAGACGATGGTTTCGGGAAGCTGCCATTGCGGCAAGGTGAGATTCGAGGTCGAGGGCACGCCGGCCGAGGCGATGGAATGCAACTGCTCGCATTGCAGCCGCAAGGGCTTCCTGCTCTGGTTCGTGCCGCGCGCGCATCTGCGCAGCGACGCGCCGGTGGACGCACTCGCGTCCTATCGCTTCAACCGGCACGTCATCGACCACCGGTTCTGCCCGGATTGCGGCTGCGCCCCGTTCAGCCTCGGCACCGCACCCGACGGCGCGGAGACGGCGGCGATCAATGTACGCTGCCTCGAAGGCATCGACCTTTCCGCCGTCAAGCGCATTCCCGTCGACGGCAGGAGCTTCTGACGCAGGCCGTCCGGGAGCCGGGTTCGGACAGGGACTTGCGCCGAGCAGGGGACCGAGGCGAGAAGCGGAAGGATCGCGACGCGCTTCGGGCCGGGGCGGTTCACTCCGTCTCGGGAAGGGGCGGCAGTTTCGCCAGCACCTTGCGCAGCCGGCCCGTCGCCAGCCCGACTTCCGGCTCCTTCTGCAAGGCCATGACATGGCGCATGCGGAAAGTGGCGTCACCCTTGCCTTCGCCGGTCAGGCCGGCGACCTCGCCATGCAGTGCGGCGAGGATTTCCGCGTCCCCGATCTCCTCGTCCGCGACCTGCTGGTCGATGCGGGCGATCAGTTGCGACAGCGGTCCCATCCAGGCGAAGCGCGGATCGCCGATCAGCGCGAACAGCATCGTATAGGGGTTCTGCAGCGCCGGGTCGTCGCCGATCTCGGAGCGGATCAACGCCCGGTGCAGTTCCTTCAGCGCGCCGGAAAGCTCGGCGGCGAGCGCGGCGTGCCCCGGTTCGGTTTCAGACATTCCATGCTCCTGACTCGGCCGGCCGCCGGTTCGAACGAAGGGAAAGGCTTGTCGGAGCAACAGGCATTCGTCGCGGGCTGCCCGATGCTTCAGCCATTCGATCCAGCCGCATATATGCGACGCCGGAGCGATTTCCGCAAAGGCGCGCAGCGGTATCGTGTCCGGAACTGCGAAAAAACAAGGAGATTCCCGCCGCGAAACGCTCCGGCGCTGGATCAGACGGCCTCGCGCATCTGCTCGGCGGTCTGGAGGTCGACCGAGACGAGCTGGCTGACGCCCTGCTCGGCCATGGTGACGCCGAACAGCCGGTCCATGCGCGCCATGGTGATCGGGTTGTGGGTGATGACGACGAAGCGCGTCTCCGTCGAGGCCGCCATCTCGTCCATCAGGTTGCAGAACCGCTCGACATTGTGGTCGTCGAGCGGCGCATCGACCTCGTCGAGGACGCAGATCGGCGCGGGATTGGTCAGGAACACGGCGAAGATCAGCGCCATGGCGGTCAGCGCCTGCTCGCCGCCGGAAAGCAGCGTCATGGTCTGCGGCTTCTTGCCCGGCGGGCGGGCGAGGATTTCGAGCCCCGCCTCAAGCGGATCGTCCGATTCGATCAGTTGCAGCTCGGCCGTGCCGCCGCCGAACAGATGGGTGAACAGGCGCTGGAACTGAGCGTTGACCACCTCGAAGGCGGCGAGAAGGCGCTCGCGCCCTTCCCGGTTGAGGCTCTGGATCGCCTGCCGCAGCTTGCGGATCGCCTCGATCACGTCCTCGCGCTCGGAGACGATGGTCTCGTGGCGCTCGGTCAGCTCCTTCTGCTCCTCCTCGGCGCGCAGGTTGACGGCACCCAGCCGCTCGCGCTCGATCTTCAACCGCTCCAGATCGCGCTCGACCTGCGCCGTCTCGGGCAGCGGCGCGTCGGGCGCCAGTTCGGCCTGGCGCAGGACGAGATGCGGCGGCACGGCGAGCGCCTCCTGGATGCGCGCCTCCGCTTCCTTGCGCCGCTCGTCGGCGGCGGTCAGCCGCTCCTCGGCGCGGGCGCGGGCCTCGCGCGCCTGCGACAGCGCCTGGATGGCGTCGGTCGCGGCCCTGTCGAAGGCGGCCTGCCGGTTCTCCGCCTCCTGCAGCCGGTCGGCGGCGGCTTTGCGGGCCTCCTCCGCCTGCGTGATCTGCGACAGCAGCGCGCGGCGGCGCGCGTCGATCTCGTCCGGCGCCTCGGCCAGCGCCTCGTGCTCGCCCGCCGCTTCCTCGCGGCGCTCGCGCAACGAGGCGATCTGGCGGTCGGCGTTCTCGGCCCGGCCCACCCACGATGTGCGCTCGCCGGCGATGGCGGCGAGCCGCCGGGCGCGCGCCTCGGCCTCGCGGGCAAGGCCCTCATGGGCGGCGCGCGCGTCGGCCAGCCGGGCGCGATCCTCGGCGACGTCACGGGCAAGCGCGTCGAGCCGCGCCTGCAATTCGGAAAGGTCGGGCGTCGCGGCCAGCGCCTCCCCGGCCTCGGCGAGGCCAGCCTCGGCTTCCTCGAACGCCTCCATCACCCGGCCGCGCGATTCCTCGAGCGCGGCGCGGCGGCTGGTCAGTTCCCCGGCCGCCTTCTCGGCCCGCGCCAGCGCCTCGCGCGCCTCGGAGGCCAAGCGCTGCGCCTCGCGCCAGCCGTCGCGCGCGGCCCTTTCCTCGTCGACCACCCGGCGCACCCGCGTTTCCGCGCCGGCGAGCGCGGCTTCGGCCGCGCGCACCAGCCGCGTCGCCTCGGTCGCCTCGGCCTCCAGCTCGGCCAGCCGGTTCTTCTGCTGCAGGCGCAGCGCGGCGGCGGTCGGCGCGTCGGCGCTGGCGGTCAGGCCATCCCAGCGCCACAGCGCGCCGCTGGCGCTGACGAGGCGCTGCCCCGTCTTCAATTCTCCCCGCAGGCGCGGCCCGTCGGCCTCGTCGACGATGCCGATCTGGGCGAGCCGACGGGCGAGCTGCGCCGGGGCGTCGACAACTTCGGAGAGCGGCCGCGCGCCGGCAGGCAAAGCCGGGTCGTCGCCCCCGGCAGAAACTTGCGCCCAATGAGCCGGCGCGGCGCGGTCGAGCGGCACGTCGAGGTCCTCGCCGAGCGCGGCTCCCAGCGCCGTCTCGTAGCCGCGCGCGACCCTGATCTTTTCCAGAACCGCGGGAAAGAGGTCGCCGCCGCCGGCATTCAGCATCTTCGCCAGCGTGCGCGACTCGGTCTCGATGCGCTGCAATTCGGCCCTGGCCTCGGCGAGCGGCGGGCGGGCGGCGGCTTCCGCCGCGCGCGCATCCGCCACGGCCTCTTCGGCCGCGAGCGTCGCCTCCTCGGCCGCCTCGACGGCGGCTTGCGCCTCCTCGAGCAGGACCCGCTTCTCGGCCGGGTCGGCAAGGGCGGCGATGCGGCCGACGATCTCGCCCATCTCGCGGTCGATCTCGCCAAGCTGGCGCGCGAGGCGCTCGCGCCGCTCGGTGATGTCACGCAGCGCGCGCTCGATCTGGGCGCGGCCGGCAGCGGCCTCCGCCCTCTGCGACGTCACCGCCGCGAGCGCCGCCTCGCTGGCGGCGAGCCGGGCAGTGGCCTCCTCGAACGCGGCCCGCGTCCCGACTTCGCGCTCGGCCGCGCCGGCATTGTCGGAATTCAAGCCGCGCTCCTCGTCGTCGAGGCGGGCGAGCACGTCGGCATTGTCGCGCACCATGCGCTCCTCGCGGCCGATGTCGGCGTCGAACTGGGCGAGCCGCTTCTCTAGCTCGGCGGCGCGGGCGCGCACGCGCTGCGCCTCCTCCTCGATCTGCGCCTTGGCGATCGTCAGGCGCTGCAGGGCGGCGGCAGCGGCGGCTTCCGCCTCGCGCAGGGCGGGCAGATGATGCGCGCCGACGGCCTGCTCCTTCGCCGCCTGCATCTGCGCGGCGGCGCGGTCGCCGACCAGCGTCGTCGCCTGCGCCAGCGCCGATTTCGCCTCCGCCTCCTGATCCTTGGCGATGCTCCAGCGCAGATGCAGCAGGATCGCCTCGGCCTTGCGGATTTCGGCCGACAGGTTCTTGAAGCGCGAGGCCTGCCGCGCCTGCCGCTTGAGGCTCTCGATCTGGCTTTCCAGCTCGCCGACCACGTCGTCGAGCCGCTCCAGATTCTGCTCGGCCGCGCGTAGGCGAAGCTCGGCCTCGTGGCGGCGCGTGTGGAGACCCGAAATGCCGGCCGCCTCCTCCAGCAGCGCGCGGCGCGCCTGGGGCTTGGCCTGGATAAGCTCGCCGATGCGCCCCTGCCCGACCATCGACGGCGAGCGTGCGCCCGTCGACTGGTCGGCGAACAGGAGCTGCACGTCGCGGGCGCGGGCTTCCTTGCCGTTGATGCGGTAGATCGAGCCGGCCTCGCGCTCGATGCGGCGCGAGACCTGCAACTCGTCGGCGTCGTTGAAGGCGGCGGGCGCGGTGCGGTCGGCATTGTCGAGGAACAGCGTCACCTCGGCGGTGTTGCGCGCGGGGCGCGTGGCCGAGCCGGAGAAGATGACGTCGTCCATGCCGGACGCGCGCATGTTCTTGTACGAGCTCTCGCCCATCACCCAGCGCAGCGCCTCGACAAGGTTGGACTTGCCGCAGCCGTTGGGGCCGACGATGCCGGTCAGCCCGCGCTCGATGACGAACTCTCCGGGCTCGACGAAGGACTTGAAGCCGAGAAGGCGCAGGCGCGAGAATTTCATGCGCGCACCAGCACGCACCGGGCGATGCGGGATGCGCGCCTTGCCTTGCCGCTTTCCCTGCCGCTAGAGCAGGCTTTCGATGATGGCCGACATCTCGTCAACCTTCAAAGCCCCCGAATATTTGTTGCCGTTGATGAAGAAGGTCGGCGTCGCGTCGATGCCGAAATCGGTCGCGCCGCGCGTACGCACCGCCCGCACATCCTCCAGAAGCTTCTGGTCGGTCAAGCAGGCTTCGAACGACTCCTGTGAAAAACCGGCCAGACGCGCGATCTGGAGCAGCGCCTCGCGGGCGTTGTCCACCCCCGCCCAGTTGCGCTGCTGCTTGAACAGCACGTCGATCATGGCGAAATACTTGTCGTCGGCGCAGCGCGCCAGCATGAAGCCGGCCTCGGCGCGCGGATCGAACGGGAACTCGCGGAACACCATCCGGGCCTTGCCGGTATCGATATACCGTTCCTTGATCGCCGGCAGCGTATCGTTGTGGAAATTGGCGCAGTGGCCGCAGGTCATCGAGGCGTATTCGACGATGGTGACGGGCGCGTCGGCATCGCCGATCGTCTTTTCCGGCAGCGCGCCCTCCTCCAAGAGCTTGGCCATGTCGACCTTGCCGGACGGCGCGGGCGCGGCGGCCGCCGGCGGCGTGGCCGGAGCGGGCGTCGCCGGCGCTTCGGGGGCCGGTGCCTCCGGCGCCTGCGCCTGTCCGCCACCGCCTGAATCGCTGCATGCCGCGAGCAGCGCCACAGCCGGAAGGCCGGCGAGCGAGGCAAGAACTGTACGGCGCGGGACAGAGCGGATCATGCGAATCACCTGATGACGGAGTGAACTGTGCAGCCATTTCGGCCGCGAAGGCGAGCGTGATGCCGAATTAAGGCAAATCTGTCCCCAATCCAATGGGCCGGCAGCGACGCTGTGTTCACAAAAGAGGGAAGGAAGCGAGGAGAGCGAATAGGGAGTAGGGAGTAGCGAGTAGCGAGTAGTGAGTAGTGAGTAGTGAAGCACGGCGGTGGGACCCGGCGGCGCGATGCGAACCCCACCTCAAGAGCAAGGGGGGAAACTCCCTTTTCCCCTACTCACTACTCACTACTCACTATTCGCTATTCCCTCTCTCCCCCATCACCGACCGTCCCAGCCTCGCCAAAGCCTCGCGCAGGCCGTCGTCCTCGATCTGGCCCACCATGCCGTCGAGGCGGGCGGCCTCGGGGCCGGTCAGGCTGCGCGGCGCGGGGCGCGGCTTCGCGGCGGCCGCGACGGGCTTCTGGACGATCTTGAGGCGGCCGATGGCGGCGAAGCCGAGGAAGGCGTTGACGCGGGCGATCACCTCGCCCGTCTCGTGCTGGAGATGAAGCGCGGCCATGCCCTCGCAGGCGACGACCAGCGTTGCCGGCTCGAACGGGTCGTCCTCGTGCATCCGGCGCGGCCAGGCGATCTTCTCCGGCCGCGTCGTCGCGGCAAGCCGCGCGCCGGCGATCTCGTCCCACGACTGGACGAGGCCGATGGTGATGCCGGCGCGCCGGCGCAGCACGGGGTCGAGGATGCCGGAAGCCAGATCGCTGACCGGCACGGCATTGCCGTTGCGGCGTTTCCCTGTCATGAGCGATCTTCCATCGTTGCGGGCCGGCTGAACGGGTTCATGGCAAGGCACACTAGCACCGAAAGCGGCGGTTCCGAAACAGGCGGGTCCATGGCGGCGCGGCTGCTCGCCTGGTACGACGCCCATCATCGCGACCTGCCCTGGCGGGTGCCGCCGGGACGGATCGCACGCGGCGAGCGGCCCGATCCCTACCGCGTCTGGCTCTCGGAGATCATGCTCCAGCAGACGACGGTGGAAGCGGTCAAGCCCTATTTCGCCCGCTTCCTTGCCCGCTGGCCCTCGGTCGAGGCGCTGGCCGGGGCGGAGCAGGACGAGGTGATGAAGGCATGGGCGGGGCTCGGCTACTATTCGCGCGCCCGTAACCTCAAGGCCTGCGCCGAGGCGGTCGCGGCCGCGCATGGCGGGCGGTTTCCCGATAGCGAAGAGGGTCTGCGCGCCCTGCCCGGCATCGGCGCCTACACGGCGGCGGCCGTCGCCGCCATCGCCTTCGGCCGCCCGGCCGCGGTGGTGGATGGCAATGTCGAGCGCGTCGTGTCGCGCCTTCGCGCCATCGCGACGCCGCTCCCCGCGGCCAAAGGCGAGATCAGGGCGCATGTCGAGGCGATGCTGCCGCCCGACCGGCCGGGCGATTTCGCGCAGGCGATGATGGACCTCGGCGCGACGCTGTGCTCGCCAAAGCGGCCGAAATGCATGCTCTGCCCCGTCAACGAGGACTGCGCGGCCCTCGCCGAGGGCGAGCCCGAGCGCTATCCGGTCAAGGCGCCGAGGAAGGAAAAGCCGCTGCGGCGCGGCGCGGCCTTCATCGCCCTGCGCGGCGACGGGGCGGTGCTGTTGCGCAAGCGCGGGCAGAGCGGGCTGCTGGCCGGCATGGCCGAGCCGCCGACGAGCGCATGGACGGCGCGGGCCGACGGCGAGACCGGCCCGGAAGCCGCGCCCTTTCCCGCCGCGTGGCGGCCTGCGGGCACGATTGCCCACGTCTTCACCCATTTCGAGCTGCGGCTCGACATCTGGCGGGCCGAGGTCCGCGGCCTTGCCGCACCGCAGGGCTGGTGGTGGTCGCCCCCGGCCGAATTGGACGGCGAGGCGCTGCCCACGGTCATGAAGAAGGCGATCGCGGCGGCCCTGCCCGGTCGACCGGGAGAAAAGAATGAATGAAATCCGCCACATCGTCTTCGACATCGGCAAGGTGCTGCTTCATTACGACCCCGAGCTGCCGTTCCGCCGGCTGATCCCGGACGAGGCGGCGCGGCGGCGGTTTCTCGCGGAAGTCTGCACGCCCGAATGGAACGTCGAGCAGGATCGCGGCCGGCCATGGCCCGAGGCCGAGGCGCTGCTGATCGGGCAGCACCCGCAGGACGAGGCGCTGATCCGCGCCTTCCGCCGCCACTGGCGCGAGATGGTGCCGCATGCCTATGATGAGACGGTCGCGATCCTCGCGCGGCTGGTCGAGGCCGGCCATGACGTGACGCTGCTGTCCAATTTCGCCGCCGACACCTTCGCCGAGGCGCGCGCGATCTTCCCGTTCCTCGCCCTGCCGCGCGGGGCCACGGTCTCGGGCGAGGCCGGCATCATCAAGCCGGACGCGGCGATCTATCGCCTGCACGCCGAAAAATTCGGCCTCGAGCCGGCGGCGACGCTGTTCGTCGACGACAGCGCGAAGAATGTCGAGGGCGCGAGGAATGCCGGGTGGCAGGCGGTGCTGTTCACCGACGCGCCGACGCTGGAAAGCGATCTGGCGCGGTTCGGGTTTTAGCTCATTGTTTTTTTAAGCAATTCCGGACGGAAAAGTGCTTCACACTTTTCCCGGAATTGCTTTATCCCCCCGCGCGCTCGATGCCGAGGCGCACGATGCGGCGCAGCTCGTCGATCGGCATCAGGCCGCCATGGCGCTCGTAGTGCCAGAAGGTCCAGCCGTTGCAGGCGTCGAGGCCCTGCACCTGCGCCCCAACCTTGTGGATGGAACCAGCCACATCGCCGCATTCCAGCGTGCCGTCGGCGCGCACGACGGCGCGGAAGCGGCGGCGTGCGTCGTGGAGCGCCGCGCCCGGCCGGATCAGCCCGTTGTCGAGCAGGCTGGCGAAGGCGACGCGCGGCTCGGCGCGCTTGCCGGTCATGATCTTGAGCGCGGTCATCTCCAGCGGCTCGACCTCGGCGATGCGTTCCAGCGCGGCGTCGATATAGGCCTGCTCGCGCTCGACGCCGACGAAACGGCGGCCGAGCTTCCTGGCCACCGCGCCGGTGGTGCCGGTGCCGAAGAACGGATCGAGCACCACATCGCCGGGCTTGGTCGAGGAAAGCAGCACGCGCGCCAGCAGCGCCTCGGGCTTCTGGGTCGGGTGGACCTTGTTGCCGTTCTCGTCCTTCAGCCGCTCATTGCCGGTGCAGATCGGGAACAGCCAGTCCGAGCGCATCTGCACGTCGTCATTGGCCGCCTTCATCGCCTCGTAGTTGAAGGTGTAGCCCTTGGCGGAGGGATCGCGCGAGGCCCAGATCATCGTCTCATGCGCGTTCTGGAAGCGGCGGCCGCGAAAATTCGGCATCGGGTTGGTCTTGCGCCAGACGATGTCGTTGAGGATCCAGAAGCCGAGATCCTGCATGATCGCGCCGACGCGGAAGATGTTGTGGTAGGAGCCGATCACCCAGATCGTGCCGTTGGGCTTCAGCACCCGGCGCGCGGCGAGCAGCCAGGCGCGGGTGAAGGCGTCGTAGGCGGCGAAGCTCTCGAACTGGTCCCACGCGTCGTCGACCGCGTCGACCTTGGACTGGTCGGGCCGGTGCAGGTCGCCGTCGAGCTGGAGATTGTAGGGCGGATCGGCGAAGATGACGTCGACCGATTTTTCCGGCAGCCGCTCCAGCGCGGCGACGCAATCGCCTTTCAGGATCGTGTCCAGCCACTCGGCGGAAGGCGCTGCGGGGGAAAGGCCGTCGAGATGACGCAAGGCGGTCGGGGAAGCGGACATGGGGTACACCGGGAACGCGGGTTACTCTTAACTCGCCGTTATGGTTACCTTTCTCGGTAAATTTTTAATGAAGCGCGCCCCGGTTCCCGGCACATTTTCCGCGCCGCCTGCCCGGCGCGATTTGCCGTCCGCGGAACCATGGTGTATGCCGCGCGGCTTCCCCGTCCGCCCATCGTCCCGAGAGGTCCCCGCCGATGCCGCAACCCGAACTCGTCATCTTCGATTGCGACGGCGTGCTGGCCGATTCGGAGATCATCGCCGCGCGGGTCGAGGCCGACCTTCTGACCAAGGCGGGCTTTTCCATCACCCCGGAGGAGCTGGCCGAGACCTATGCCGGCCTCACCTTCAAGGACATCATGCTGCGCATCGAACAGGAGGCGGCCATTCCGTTCCAGGCGAGCCTGCTCGACGAGGTCGAGCGGCTGGTCGACCAGCGACTGGCGCGCGAGGTCAGGGCCATCGACGGCGCGCGCGAGGCGGTGGCCTCCGTGAAGGGCAAGCGCTGCGTGTGCTCCAATTCGGGCACGGCGCGGGTGGAGACGACGCTGACGAGGGCCGGGCTCCTGCCCTTCTTCCCCGGCGCGGTGTTCTCGGTCGCCGACCTGCCGGACGGGCGGCCCAAGCCCGCGCCCGACATCTTCCTCCACGCGGCTAGGACGATGGCGGCCGACGCGCGCGCGACCTTCGTGATCGAGGATTCCGTCCACGGCATCGCCGGGGCGCGGGCCGCCGGCATGCGCGTCATCGGCTTCACCGGCGGCTCGCACAGCCATCCCGGCCATGCCGACCTGTTGACGGAAGCCGGCGCGGAAACGGTGATCCGGCGCTGGGCGGATTTCCCCGCCGTCATCGCCGCCCTGTCGGAATGGTCGGACTCGGAATGATCGGACGGGGCGCGAACGCCCCCTCCCCCGGACGCCTGCGGAGGCTAGCGCCCCTTCGGCGCCTGCTCGAAGCCGACGATCACGCGCACGTTGCGCGAGGTCGGGTTGGGCATGGAGAAATTCCGGTCGACGACGATGAACTGGGTCGCGCCGGCCGTGTCGGCGATCGCGACGTCATGGTCGAAGCGCTGGGTGTGGATCTCCGTCGTGTCCTGATAGACGGTGATGCGCAGCGGCAGGCGCACCGTGCCGGCGGCGCCCACGGGGCCGGGAATGAGGCGCCCGGCGATGCCGATCGTCATCGAGGTCATGCCGCCGCCATAGGTGCAGCTGCGCGTCGTGTCGGTGATGGCGGCGCGATAGCTGAGCTTCGACGCATCGCCGTCGCCGCCGCGCTGGTAGGAGTTGAGCACCGCGTTGTCGGCGGAGAGCGTCACGGCCGGGCAATAGGCCAGCAGCTCGGCCGCCGTGATCGTCTCCTGCCCGGCCGGCGGCTGGCTCTGGCCGCCGCCGCCGATGTTGAGCGCGCCGAGCGTATCGCCCGACTGGCAGCCGGAAAGCGCCAGCGCGATACAGGCCGCCGCAAGGCCGGCCGACTTCAAGCGAACAAATGCCATGAACCGCACTTCCCTCATGCAAAGCTGGCGTTCTATACCAACGCCGCAGTAAAAAGGCGACCGCGCGATTGCGGTTTTTCGAAGACCGCGCCGCAGGCGGGGCAACGGGACGGACTATCATGCGCTATATAAGCACAAGGGGCGGCGCGCCCGAACTGGGATTTTGCGACGTGCTGCTGGCGGGGCTGGCCCGCGACGGCGGGCTCTACGTGCCCGTCGAATGGCCGCAGCTCTCGCCCGACGAGATCCGCGCCCTGAGGGGGCTTTCCTATCCCGACCTCGCGGTCAGGCTGCTGACGCCGTTCCTCGGCGGCGAGATCGACGAGCGCACCTTCGCCGCCATCGTGCGCGAGGCCTATTCGACCTTCCGCCACGACGCCACCTGCCCGCTGGTCCAGACCGGGCCGAACGAGTTCGTGCTCGAGCTGTTCCACGGGCCGACGCTCGCCTTCAAGGACGTGGCCATGCAGTTGCTGGCGCGGCTGATGGACCATGTGCTGGCCGCGCGCGGCGAGCGGGCCACCATCGCCGGCGCGACCTCCGGCGACACGGGCGGGGCGGCCATCGAGGCCTTCGCTGGACGCGACCGCACCGACATCTTCATCCTGTTCCCGCATGGCCGCGTCTCGCCGGTCCAGCAGCGGCAGATGACGACCTCGACCGCCGCCAACGTCCACGCCATCGCGCTCGAAGGCAATTTCGACGATTGCCAGGACATCGTGAAGAGCATGTTCAACCATCACGCCTTCCGCGACCGCGTCGCGCTCGCCGGCGTCAACTCGATCAACTGGGCGCGGATCATGGCCCAGATCGTCTACTACTTCTCCTCGGCGCTGTCGCTCGGCGCGCCGGACAGGCCGGTCTCCTTCACCGTGCCGACGGGCAATTTCGGCGACATCTTCGCGGGCTACGCGGCGCGGCGCATGGGCCTGCCCATCGAGCGGCTCGTCATCGCCACCAACGACAACGACATCCTCGCGCGCACCCTCGCCGGCGGCGTCTACGAGACGCGCGGCGTCATCGAGACCACCTCGCCGTCGATGGACATCCAGGTGTCGTCCAATTTCGAGCGCCTGCTCTACGAAGCCTCCGGGCGCAACGCCGTCGCCGTCGTCCGCTCCATGGACGGGCTGAAGCAGTCGGGCCGCTTCGCGGTGCCGGAGGGGACGCTGGAGGCGATCCGCCGCGACTTCGACGCCGGCCGCTCGACCATGGAGGAGACGGCCGCGACGATCAAATCCGTGCTCGCCGGCACCGGCTACCTGATCGACCCGCACACGGCGACCGCGGTCAAGGTCGCGCGCGACGCGGCGCAGGGGAAGGCCGGAGACGGCCGTACGCCGATGGTGGTGCTGTCCACCGCCCATCCCGCCAAGTTCCCGGCCGCGGTCGAGGAAGCCTCAGGCACACGCCCGGCCCTGCCCGCCTGGCTCGGCGACCTGATGGGGCGCGAGGAGCGATACAGCGTGCTTCCATCCGACCGGAAAATGGTGGAAGATCATATCAGCCGGCTGACGAGAGCCGCGTCGGGAGCGGCAGGATCGCGTTCGGGGAGCTGAGTACGACAAAATGGGTGTTGAGGTAAGCCGGCTGTCCAACGGCCTCACGGTCGCCACGGAAACATTGCCGCATATCGAATCCGTGGCGCTGGGCGTCTGGGTCAAATCCGGCGCGCGCGACGAGCGCGGGGACGAGCACGGGCTCGCCCACCTGCTGGAGCACATGGCCTTCAAGGGCACGAGCGGCCGCAGCGCCTGGAAGATCGCCTCCGAGATCGAGGACGTCGGCGGCGAGATCAACGCCGCGACCAGCGTCGAGACCACCTCGTTCTACGCCCGTGTGCTCAAGGACGACATGCCGCTGGCCATCGACATCCTGGCCGACATCCTCAACGATTCCCTGTTCGACCCGCACGAGCTGGAGCGCGAGCAGCACGTCATCCTTCAGGAGATCGGCGCGGCGCACGACACGCCCGACGACATCGTCTTCGACCGCTTCACCGAGACGGCGTTCCGCGACCAGGCGCTCGGCCGCTCGATCCTCGGCACGCCGGAAACGGTCGAATCCTTCACCTCGGCGCAGCTCCACGCCTTCATGCAGCGCCAGTACGGCGCCGAGCGCATGGTGGTGGTCGCGGCCGGCGGGGTCGCCCACGACGATTTCGTGCGCGAGGTCGAGAAGCGGCTGGGCTCCTTCCGCACGCACGCCACCACCGACGCGTCCGAAAGCGCGAGCTATGTCGGCGGCGATTTCCGCGAGACGCGCGACCTGATGGACGCGCAGATCGTCCTCGGCTTCGAGGGGCGCGCCTATCACGTGCGCGACTTCTACGCGAGCCAGGTGCTGTCGATGATCCTCGGCGGCGGCATGTCGTCCCGCCTGTTCCAGGAGGTGCGCGAGAAGCGCGGCCTGTGCTACTCGGTCTACGCCTTCCACTGGGGCTTTTCCGACACCGGCATCTTCGGCGTCCATGCCGCGACCGGCAAGGAGGACATCGCCGAGCTGGTGCCCGTCATCGTCAACGAGCTGCGCCGCGCCGGCGAGGACATCAGCGAGGAAGAGCTGAACCGCGCCCGCGCCCAGTATCGCGCCGGCCTGATGATGTCGCACGAGAGCGCGGCCGCCCGCGCCTCGCAGATCGCGCGCCAGCTCCTGCTGTTCGGCCGCCCCATCGCCACCGAGGAGCTGGTCGACAGGCTCTCCAAGCTGACGGTCGAGCGCCTGACTGACCTGTCCTCGCGCCTGTTCTCGACGCGCCCGACGCTCGCCGCCATCGGCCCCGTCTCGGCCCTGCCGGCCTTCGAGGCGGTCAGCGACAGCCTTGGCGGATCGACGCCGGAGCAGGTGCGGCACAAGCTCGCCGTCTGACGCTTCGGCCGCGCGCCATGCTGAAGCTGCCCCTCCTTCGCCGCGAGCCGCCGGCACTCGAGGGCAGACGGGTGAGGCTGCGCGCGCCGCGAAATTCGGACTTTTCCGCCTGGTCGGCGCTACGCCGCGAGAGCCGCGGCTTCCTCGAACCGTGGGAGCCGCGCTGGGCCGGCGACGAGCTCGACCGCACCGGCTGGCGGCGGCGCATGCGCCGCTACCGCGAGGATTTCGAGACCGGCGTCGCCATCGCCTATCTCATCTTCGATAAGGAGGCTGGCCGCCTCGTCGGCGGCATCACCATCGGCAACATCCGCTACGGGGTCGCGCAGTCGGCGCAGATCGGCTACTGGACCGGTGAGCGCCATGCGGGCAAGGGCTACATGCAGGACGCCGTGCGGGCCGTCGTCGTTCACGCTTTCGAAACCATGAGGTTGCACCGCATCGAAGCGGCCTGTATTCCGGGCAATGTGCGCTCGATCCACGTACTTGAAAAAGCCGGATTCGAGCGGGAAGGACTGTTGCGGTCCTACCTGCGCATCAACGGCGTCTGGCAGGATCACTACATCTATGCGCGGATCGCCGGCGATCCGGGCCCGGCACCAGCGAGACGAGAGGCTTAGGCGGTTGACGGCGACGACGCGAACGGGGCAACGGCTCGCATGCGCCTTTCTGGCGCTTCTCCTTCTGGTGTTCTCCTTCCCGGCCTCTGCCATCGAGCCGATCAAGATCTCCCGCGAGGACGTCGCGCTCGACCTGTCGCGCGCCGTCGAGATATACCGCAACCAGGGCCAGAACTTCCAGGTCTCGACCGCGCCGGGCATCGACGGCATCGTGCGGCGCATCGAGGTCGAGGCGCTCGACGAGCGCTCGAGCGGCGACTGGGCCGTGTTCGCGCTCGCCAACACCACCGACCGCCAGCTCGACCGGCTGATCGTCGCGCCGCATTACCGCCTCGTCAATTCGGGGCTGATCTGGCCCGACCTCGGCTCGAATCGCATCGCCGCCATCACGCCGAGCGAGGGCTTCACGCTCGACCGGCAGGCGAGCCGCGACGCCGACATCTTCCTCGTCACGCTGAACCCCGGCTCCATCGTCACCTTCATCGCCGAGCTGTCCTCGCCGCGTCTTCCGCAGGTCTATCTGTGGGAGCCGGAGGCCTACAAGGACACGATGAACTCCTACACGCTGTTCCGCGGCATCGTCATCGGCATCGCCGGCCTGCTGGCGCTGTTCCTGACCATCCTGTTCGTGGTCAAGGGCACGTCGATGTTCCCGGCGACGGCGGCGCTGTCATGGGCGGTTCTGGCCTATATCTGCATCGATTTCGGCTTCCTCAACCAAGTGCTGGAGATCACCGCCGGCTCGGAGCGATTGTGGCGCGCCGGCACCGAGATCGCGCTCGCCGCGACGCTGGTCGTGTTCCTCTACACATACCTCAACCTCAACCGCTGGCACCTCCATTTCAGCTATGGCGCGTTCACCTGGGTGCTGGCGCTGGTCGCGCTGTCCGGCGTGCTGCTGTTCGACCCTTCCGTCGCCTCCGGCATCGCGCGCTTCTCCTTCGCGCTCACCGCCGTCGTCGGCCTCGGCATCATCGCCTTCCTGTCGGCCCGGGGCTACGACCGCGCCATCATGCTGGTGCCGAGCTGGCTGATGATCCTGGTCTGGCTCGCCGGCTCGTGGATGGCCGTCACCGGCGCGCTCGACAACGACATCGTCCAGCCGGCGCTCGGCGGCGGGCTGGTGCTCATCATCCTCCTGATCGGCTTCACCGTCATGCAGCACGCCTTCGCCGGCGGCGCGCTGCATCAGGGGCTGTTCAGCGACATGGAGCGGCAGGCGCTGGCCATCGCCGGCTCGGGCGACACGGTCTGGGACTGGGACGTGCTGCGCGACCGCGTCATCACCCGGCCGGACGTCACGCGCCAGCTCGGCCTGCCGCAGGGCAGCCTTCACGGCCCGGCGCGCAACTGGCTGCCGGCGCTGCACGCCGAGGACCGCGACACCTTCCGCACCACGCTCGACGTCATCCTCGAGCACCGGCGCGGGCGCGTGTCGCAATCCTTCCGCTTGCGCGGCGCTGACGGGCACTATCACTGGTTCACGCTGAAGGCGCGGCCGATCATCGGCTCGGACGGCGAGATCATCCGTTGCGTCGGCACGCTGGTCGACGTGACCGAACAGAAGAAGGCGGAAGAGCGCCTGCTGCACGACGCCGTCCACGACAACCTGACCGGCCTGCCGACGCGCGAGCTGTTCCTCGACCGGCTGGATGCGCTGATCTCGATCGCGCGGACGGGCGAGAGCGTGCGGCCGACCGTCATCGTCGTCGACATCGACCGCTTCAAGCAGGTCAATGACGGCCTCGGCATCTCGGCGGGCGACACGATCCTGCTGACCATCGCGCGGCGCCTTCACCGACTGCTCAAGCCGCAGGATTCGCTGTCGCGCTTCGGCGGCGACCAGTTCGCCATGCTTCTGGTTTCCGAGCAGGAGCCCACCCGCGTCGCGGCGATAGCCGAGGCGATGAAGAAGGCGATCAATTCGCCGATCATGTTCGCCAAGCGCGAGATCGTGCTGTCGGCCTCGCTCGGGCTCGCCTCGTGGACCGCCTCGCACGCCAATGCCGGCGAGATGGTCAAGGACGCCGAGCTCGCCATGCACCAGGCCAAGCGCTTCGGCGGCGACCGCATCGAGCCGTTCCGTCCGGCCTTCCGCTCGGTCGGCACCGACCGGCTCCAGCTCGAATCCGACCTGCGCCGCGCCGTGGAGCGGCAGGAACTCAGGCTCGCCTACCAGCCGATCGTGCGGCTGGAGGATCGCTCCATCGCCGGCTTCGAGGCGCTGCTGCGCTGGGAGCATCCGCGCCGCGGGCCGATCCCGCCGGCCGATTTCATCCCCGTCGCCGAGAATTGCGGCCTCATCGTCCCGCTCGGCCTGTTCGCCATGCAGCAGGCGGCCGACGACCTCGCCATGTGGCAGAAGCAGGTCGGCGAGGTGCCTCTGTCGGTCTCCGTCAACCTGTCGAGCCGGCAACTGATCCGCCGCGACCTCGTCAGCGACGTGCGTTCGGTGGTGGCGCGCGCCAACATCAAGCCGCGCTGCTTCCGGCTGGAGCTCACCGAATCGCTGGTGATGGACAATCCCGAGCAGTCGGCCCACATCCTCGCCAAGCTCAGGCAGATCGGCATCGGCCTGTCGCTCGACGATTTCGGCACCGGCTATTCCTCGCTCGCCTACCTCACCCGCTTCCCCTTCGACACGATCAAGATCGACAAGAGCTTCATCGACGACACCAGCCCGAAGCGCTCGGTGCTCTTGCGCTCGATGGTCGGCATGGCGCATGAACTCGGCCTGTCGGTGGTGGCCGAGGGCGTCGCCGACGACAACGACGCGCTGGAGCTGAGGCAGATGGGCTGCGAATACGTCCAGAGCTTCCTGTTCGGCCCGCCGATCCAGGCCGACGCGGCGCTCAAGCTGCTGAAGGAGCAGTATCCGCTGGTCAAGGCCTGAAGCCGCGCCGCGGCGCCGTGTTCAGGCGTGGCCCGCCTCGCTGCTCAGATGCGCGGGGTTGATGCCGATCGAGGCGAGGATGCGGTCGTATTTCCTGTCGATATCGGAATCGAACAGCAGGTCGACGCTGGCCGGGCAGGTGAGCCAGCCGTTCTCGGCGATCTCGTGCTCGAGCTGCCCCGCCCCCCAACCGGAATAACCCAGCGCCATCAGCGCGTGACGCGGCCCCTTGCCGGCCGAGATCGCCCGCAGGATGTCGACCGTCGCCGTCAGGCAGACCTCGTCGGAGACCGGCATCGAGGATTCGACCGTGTAGTCGTCGCTGTGCAGGACGAAGCCGCGGCTGCGGTCCACCGGGCCGCCATGGCGCACGACGATGTCGCGCGTCTCGGCCGGCAGGCGTATGGCCTGCCGCTCGTCGAGGATGCCGAGCTGGACCAGGAGGTCGGGGAAGAGAAGGTGCTGCACCTGATTGATGATCAGGCCCATCGCCCCTTCCTCGCTGTGGGCGCAGACATAGATCACCGAACGCGCGAAGCGCTCGTCCTTCATGCCCGGCATGGCGATGAGGAACTGGTCGTCGAGGAAGCCGCTGCGCGGCATGCCTTTCTTTTTGCCCAACAGGTCCATGAAACGAAAGCTAGCGTGTTTCCCGCCGGCGCGAAAGGGCATCGTGAACGGTGATTTCGCCGGCCCGGACCGCCCCCGCCGCGTCTCACGCAATTATGATGGCGCGCGAGCGCAGGGCTGTTGCGAAAGCGCGCTCATGGCCCCACATTCGCGCGATGTCGATCGCCCGCCTCCTGCCCGGCCTCCTGCCCGGATTGTCCATCGTTCTCGCCTGCGCCGGCAGCGCCGGCGCGGCGTCGAGCGGCTGGCACCATGTCGAGGGCGGCTCGATCCGCATCGTCACCAGCGGCGAGCCCGACGCCGGCGGCCTGCTGCGCGGCGCGCTCGAGATCAGGCTGAAGCCCGGCTGGAAGACCTACTGGCTCGACCCCGGCTCCGCCGGCGTGCCGCCGACGCTGACCGCGCTCGCGGGCGATGCCGATACTGCGGTCGAGATCGGGTTTCCGCCGCCCAGCCGCTTCGACGACGGCTACGCCCCCTGGGCCGGCTACGACGGGCCGGTCTCGCTGGCGCTGACCATGGCGCTGCCGCAGGGCGCGACCACGCCGGCGCGGCTGGAGGCGAACGTCTTCCTCGGCGTCTGCGAGACGATCTGCATCCCGGTCCAGGCGACGCTGTCGTTCGACCCGCGCAACAGCATGGCCGACCCTGCCGACGCCGCCGTGGTCGATGCCGCCTTCGCCGCCCTGCCCCAGCCGGCGCGGCCGGACTTCTCCGCCGCGCTCGCCGAGGCGGACGGGGAAGCGGTCGTGATCCGGCCGGTGCTGCCGGCCGGCGTGCGCGCGCTCGACCTCTTCGTCGCCGGGACCGAAAACCTCGTCCTCGGCACGCCGGAAAGGACGGGCGAAAACGGCGCGTTCCGCGTCCCGGTCTCGCTGCGAACCGACGCCGCCGGCGCGGACGTGACCTACACGCTCGTCACCGACGCCGGCGCGGTCACGGGCGTCATCGCGGTGCCGCCGCGCTAGCATGTCTCCCGAAAGCGGGAAGCCAGAGCGCTAGGCACAAATCTGAAAGATCGCGACCCGCTTCAACGCGCATTGCCATCGCCCGTGCGAACCGGTAACGCTTGCCGTTTACGCCCCCCAACCAGCCTTTCCGAACGAGGTGAAGCATGACCATCGCCGTTGGCCAGAAACTGCCGGACGCCACCTTCAAGACCTTGACGGCCGACGGCCCCAAGGAGCTGTCCACCGCCGACGTGTTCGGGGCCAAGAAGGTGGTTCTGTTCGGCGTGCCGGGGGCGTTCACGCCGACCTGCAACAACAACCACCTGCCGGGCTACATCGAGAACCACGACGCGATCCTCGCCAAGGGCGTCGACCGGATCGCGGTCGTCGCGGTCAACGACGTGTTCGTCATGGGCGCCTGGGCGCGCTCGACCGGCGGCGACGGCAAGATCCTGTTCCTCGCCGACGGCAGCGGCGATTTCGCCAAGGCGGCCGGGCTCGACCTCGACCTCGCCAAGGCGGGCCTCGGCCTCAGGCTCAAGCGTTTCTCGGCCATCGTCGAGGACGGCACGGTGACGGCGCTCAACATCGAGGACGCGCCGGGCATGGTCGCCAATTCGGGCGCGGCGACGATCCTCGAGCAGCTCTGAGCCTCCGGCACGGTTTGCGCCGACCCCTCACCGGCCCTTCGGGCCACCTCTCCCCACAGGGGAGAGGAAGAGGGCAGCGTTTTTCGAGCCTGGGCTTTTCCTCTCCCCTGTGGGGAGAGGTGGCGAGCGCAGCGAGCCGGTGAGGGGTTGCGACCTCGGCGGTCAGGGCACGACCGGTCCCGCCACCCTCCTCGGCTTCTTGAACGGGGCCATGGCGAGGCGGGCGAGCTCGTCGGCGCGCTCGTTCTCGGGATGGCCGGCATGGCCCTTGACCCAGTGCCACGTCACCTTGTGGCGGCGGCGGGCGGCGTCGAGCGCCTGCCACAGCTCGGCGTTCTTGACCGGTTTCTTCGCCGCCGTCTTCCAGCCGTTCTTCTTCCAGCCCTCGATCCAGCCGGAAATGCCGTCCTTGACGTAGTTGGAATCCGTGTGGAGGTCGACGGCGCACGGCTCCTTCAGCGCGTTCAGCGCCTCGATCGCGGCCATCAGCTCCATGCGGTTGTTGGTGGTGTCGGCCTCGCCGCCCGACAACTCCTTCTCGATGCCGTTGAAGCGCAGGATCGCGCCCCAGCCGCCGGGGCCGGGATTGCCCGAGCAGGCGCCGTCGGTGAAGATCTCGACCTGCTTCATGGGCGGGCGAGGCCGTATTCGGTGGCGGAGGCGACCGCGCGGTGGAAGCGCAGCTTGCGCACATACTCCATCGGGTCGCGCTTCATCACCAGCGCGCCGTCCGGCCCGTGCAGCCAGTCGTAGAGCCGCGTCAGCATGAAGCGCAGGGCGGAGCCTCGCGCCAGCAGCGGCAGCACGTCCACCTCGGCCGGCGTCAGCGGCCGCACGCTCTGGTAGCCGGCGAGCAGCGCCGTCCCCTTGGTCAGGTTGAAGGCGTGGTCGCGCTCGAAGCACCATGCGTTGAGGCAGGTCACGAGGTCGTAGGCGAAGAAGTCGTTGCAGGCGAAATAGAAGTCGATCAGCCCCGAAAGCTCGCTCCCGAGAAAGAAAACGTTGTCGGGGAAAAGGTCGGCATGGATGACGCCGGCGGGAAGGTCCCGCGGCCAGCCGGCCTCGAGCACGGAAAAATCGGCCGCGACCTCGGCGCCCAGCCCGGGCTCGACCTCGTCGGCGCGGGCCAGGCACCCGTCCCACAGCGTGCGCCAGCCCGGCAGCGACAGGGCGTTGGGGCGGGCGAGCGGAAAGTCGGCCCCGGCGACGTGCAGGCGCGCCAGCGCCTCGCCCACCGCCCGGCAATGGGCCGGCGTCGGCCGGCGTGGCCACATGCCTTCGAGGAAGGTGATGATCGCCGCCGGCCGGCCGGCGAGGTCGCCGGTCATCTCGCCGTTCCTGCGGCGCACCGGCAGCGGGCACGAGACGCCGCGCTGCGCCAGATGCTCCATCAGCCCGAGGAAGAACGGCAGGTCCGACCGCTCCACCCGCTTCTCGTAGAGCGTCAGGATGAAGGGCCCGGCCCCGGTGTGGAGGACGAAGTTCGAGTTCTCCGTGCCCTCGGCGATGCCCTTGTAGGACAGAAGCCCGCCGAGATCGTAGCCGCCCAAGAAGGCGGCGAGCTCCGCCTCGGTGATGTCGGTATAGACGGCCATCAGGCGTTTCCGTTCACAAACGCCATGTCGGCGGTCGTCAGCTCGACGTCGCGCAGCACACGATTGACGAGGAAGGTCTCGGTTTCCTCGGCGGTGATGGCCAGCTCCACCTTGACTTCGAACCGCTCGCGGAAGGCGTCGATGATCTCGTCGACGATGATCTCGGGGGCGGAAGCGCCGGCCGACAGGCCGAGCGTCGCGATGTCGCCGATGTCGCTCCAGTCGATCTCGGCGGCGCGCTGGACGAGCAGCCCGCGCGTCGCGCCGGCCCGCTCGGCGACCTCGACAAGCCGCCTCGAATTGGACGAGTTCGGCGCGCCGACGACGATGAACAGGTCCGCGCCGGGCGCGGCCTCCTTGACCGCGTCCTGGCGGTTGGTCGTGGCGTAGCAGATCGATTCCGCCGCCGGGGCCTGCATGGCGGGAAAGCGCTTCTCCAGCGCGCGGATGATGCCGTCGGTGTCGTCGACCGACAGCGTCGTCTGGGTGACGAAGCCGAGCGCCTCGGGGTCGGCCGGCATGATCCATGCCGCGTCCGCCTCGGTCTCGACCAGCGTCACCGCGCCTTCGGGCAACTGGCCCATGGTGCCGATGACTTCCGGGTGGCCGGCATGGCCGACGAGCAGGACGTGGCGGCCCTGGCGGTGGTGGCGCATCGCCTGCTTGTGGACCTTGGAAACCAGCGGACAGGTGGCGTCGAGATAGAACAGGTTGCGCGCCTCGGCGTCCTGCGGCACGGATTTCGGCACGCCATGGGCGGAGAACACCACCGGCTTGTCGTGGTGCTCGGGCGGGATCTCGTCGAGCTCCTCGATGAAGATCGCGCCGCGCTCCTGCAACCCCTCGACGACGTAGCGGTTGTGGACGATCTCGTGCCGGACATAGACGGGGGGGCCGTATTTCTTCAGCGCCAGCACCACGATCTGGATCGCGCGGTCGACGCCGGCGCAGAAACCGCGCGGGCCGCATAGCCTGATCGTCAGGGGTGGCTTCATCGTCTCGTCTCTTTTCCGGGCGTGATGCTTGCTGAAGATCGCCCATCCGCCACAGGCCAGATGGCGGTTGCGCCCCGGCCTGTCAACCCGGCATCTGTCCCGCCCGCATCCGTCAGGCCGGCATCCGCCACCGACGCCAGAGCCAGACGCCCATCACCCCGGCGAGCGCGGCGGCGAGGCCATACCAGGTGACGGCGTATTGAAGGTGGCTGTTGGGCATGTCGACCAGCGTCACCCCGCCGACAGGCAGCCCGCCGGGATTGGGCGCGTCGTCGGCGTCGACGAAGAAGGGCAGGTAATCGCCGAGCGCGCCGACGCCGGCGCTCGCCGTCATCGCGTCGATGTCCTTCCAGTAGAAGATGTTCTTTTCCGGGTCGTTGTCCGGCATCAGCGAATTTGGCTTCTCGTCCACCCGGTTGCGGGCGAGGCCGGCGATCTCCCGCCGCCCCTCGACCTGCCCCTCGCTGCGGGTGGCGGCGTCCTTGAGGTCGAACGGCACGAAGCCGCGATTGACGAGGATCAGCCGGCCGTCGTCGAGCGCGAGCGGCGTATAGACGAAATAGCCCGAATGCCCCTTGTGGGTGGCGAAGAAATGCCGCTCGCCTTCGTGACGGAAGGTGCCGGCGAGCGAGACCGGCCAGTAGTCGACGTCGCCGGCGTCGGCAAGCCGCGCCTCGATGGCGGCGAGCGGCTGCGGCGCGGAGGCGATGCGGGCGTCGATGGTGGCGATCAGCCCTTCCTTCCAGTGGAGCCGCTGCACCTGCCATGTGCCCAGGCCGAGAAGGATGGCGAGAGCGGCGAGGCCGAGCACGACGAAGAGCACCGTGCCCGCGCGCCGGCCCGACGGCCTGTCGCTGTCCGCGCTCATGGCCGCTCGTCCCCGCCGGGGGTGCTTTCCAACCGGCCCTCGGCCGCCTTGTTGCGGTATTGCAGCACGATCAGCAGGCCCTTCAACGCGCGCAGCGCGGCCAGCGAAAGCACGAGGGTCAGCGGAATCCACAGCATGAAATGCAGCCACAGCGGCGGGTTGTGGTTGACCTCCATCCACAGCGCCAGCCCGACGACGACGAAGCCGATGATCAAGATGACGAACACGGCCGGGCCGTCGCCGGCATCGGCGAAGGAATAGTCGAGGCGGCAATTGCCGCAGCGGTCGCCGACGGTGAGGAAGCCCTTGAACAGGCGGCCCTCGCCGCAGCGCGGGCAACGGCCGGAAAGCCCGGCCCTGACCGGATCGACCGGCGGCCAGATGGCCGTGTCGGTATGCCGGTTCTCGCTCATGTTCTCGCTCATGGCATTTCCGTCCTTGCCGTTGCCGGCCCTTTCAAGAGAAAGGCGGCCGTGTCGCCACGGCCGCCCCCGTTCTATCCGTTCGGATCGGTCGCCTCAATGCGCGGCGATGGTGCCGCCTGCCGAACCCCAGACATAGATGGCCGCGAAGAGGAACAGCCAGACCACGTCGACGAAATGCCAGTACCACGCCGCCGCCTCGAGGCCGAAATGCTGCTTGGCAGTGAAATGGCCGGCCATCGCCCTGAGCAGGCAGACGATCAGGAAGAGGGTGCCGATGATGACGTGGAAGCCGTGGAAGCCCGTGGCCATGAAGAAGGTCGCGCCATAGATCGACTGCTTGAAGTCGAACGGCGCGTGCGCGTACTCGTAGAACTGCACGTAGGAGAACAGGAGGCCGAGCGCGACGGTGATCGCCAGTCCCCAGACCAGACCCTTGCGGTCGTCGTGCAGCAGCGCATGGTGCGCCCAGGTCAGCGTCGTGCCCGAGAGCAGGAGGATGATGGTGTTGTAGAGCGGCAGGTGGAAGGGATCGAGGATCTCGATGCCCTTCGGCGGCCAGACGCCGCCGGTGTATTCCGAGCGCAGGACCTGCTGCGCCTCGCCGGGGAACAGGCTGGCGTCGAAGAAGGCCCAGAACCACGCGGCGAAGAACATCACCTCCGAGGCGATGAACATGATCATGCCGTAGCGCAGATGGATCGACACCACGCGCGTGTGATGCCCCTCATGCGCCTCGCGGATCGTGTCCGACCACCAGGCGAACATCACATAGAGCACAAGGGCGAGGCCGATGAAGAACACCCACGGGGTCGCCAGCGGGATGCCGAGGAGCGAGAAATCGGCGTTGCCCTTGAGATACTGCATCCAGCCGATGCCGCCGATCGCCAGCACGAAGGCGGCCAGCGAGCCGAGGACCGGCCAGGGGCTCGGGTCGATGATGTGATAGTCGTGATGCTTGGCGTGGGCGTCTGCCATTCTATCCCCCGAGTTTCGTGTCGGTGCTGGTTTGCGTCTTCCCGGCCGCGGTCTGACCCTGCGATCCGTCCTTGTCGATCGGGAAGAAGGTGTAGGAAAGGGTTATGGTGTGGATGTTCTTCAGCTCCGGCACGTCGACGATGGCCGGATCGACATAGAACACCACCGGCATGTCCATCGACTCGCCGGGTGCGAGCTCGGTGTCGGTGAAGCAGAAGCACTCGACCTTCATGAAATAGGCACCGGCGAGCTGGGGCGTCACGTTGAAGCTGGCGCGGCCGGAGGTCGGGCGCGAGAAGACGTTCTTCGCCTCGTAGCTCGCCTGCGTCGTCTCGCCGATCTTCATCGTCACGTCGCGCGCGACGGGTTTGAAGGCCCACGGCAGGCCGCCGGCGACATTGGCGTCGAAGCGCACCGTGATCTCGCGGTCGAGGACCGTGTCCGAATACTGCGTGACGCGCTGGGTGGTGCCGCCATAGCCGGTGACGCGGCAGAACAGGTCGTAGAGCGGCACCGCGGCGTAGGACATGCCCAGCATGGTGCCGAAAAAGGTCAGGCACACGAGAACGACGACGCGGTTCGAGCGCCGCTCGCCTCCACCCCCTGCCGTTCGCGGTGCAAGATCGCTCATCGCATCCTCACATCGGCCGGTTGAGGATCGCCGGGCCGAACTTGACCAGGGTGATGACGTAGAACAGCACCACGAGCGCGGCGAGCGCGAGGCCGATGGCGATCGACCGGCTGCGGCGCGCCTTCTTCTGCGCCTCGGTCATCTCGACGCCCTTGTCCGCACCCTTGGGCGCGCCGTTGTCTTCCATGACGATCCTGCCTTCCATCACGCTCACCAGACGCCTCCGATACGGCCGACGATGCCGTCGGCGAGAAGCGCGGCGAAGATGGCGAAGAGATAGAACACCGAATAGGCGAACAGCATCTTCGCCGGACGCATGCCGCGGTCGGTCTCGTCCATGCGCAGCACCTTCCAAGCATACCAGACGAAGGCGGCGCCGAGCGCGGCGGCGAACAGCCCGTAGGCGAGGCTGGCCGCGCCGATCAGCGTCGGGACGACGGCAATGAAGGCGACGGGGATCGAGTAGGCGAAGATCTGGCGCTTGGTCGAGGCCTCGCCGGCGACGTTGGGCATCATCGGCACGCCGGCGCGCTGGTAGTCGCCGGACTTGAACAGCGCCAGCGCCCAGAAATGCGGCGGCGTCCACAGGAAGATGATGAGGAACTGGACGACGCCGAAGAGGCTGACGTCTCCGGTGACGGCGGCCCAGCCGATCATGGGCGGGAACGCGCCGGCGGCACCGCCGATGACGATGTTCTGCGGCGTCCAGCGCTTGAGCCACATCGTGTAGACGACGGCGTAGAAGAAGATGGTGAAGGCGAGCAGGCTCGCGGCCAGCCAGTTGGCGACGAGGCCGAGCGTCATCACCGACAGCGCCGACAGGACGAGGCCGAAGGCCAGCGCCTCGCCGGGCGCGACGCGGCCGGACGGGACCGGGCGGCTTGCGGTGCGGCTCATCACCGCGTCGATGTCGGCGTCGTACCACATGTTGAGCGCGCCCGACGCGCCCGCGCCGACGGCGATGGCGAGGATCGAGAACACGGCGATGACCGGGTTGACGGGCGCCTGCGCCGTCACCATGCCGACGAAGGCGGTGAAGACGACCAGCGACATGACCCGCGGCTTGAGCAGCGCGAGATAGTCGCCGGGCGTGGCTTCCGACACGCGAAGGCCGGCGTCCTCGAACCTGCTTTCCTCAATAAGGGCCATGCGTACCTGATCCGGTCTATCCGTTTGGCCGAATCCGCCGCCCCCGTGAGTAAAGGAGGGCCGGCGGATTCATCGTTGCTGTCGGGAGGCTTCCTACTTGACCTTCGGAAGCTGCTCCCACTGGTGGTAGGGCGGGGGCGACGAAAGCTGCCATTCGAGCGTCGTCGCGCCCTCGCCCCACGGATTGTCGCCCGCCACGCGCTTCCGGGCGAACGCCTCGAAGACGCCGATGAGGAAGATGATCACGCCGGCGGCCGAGAGATACGAGCCCCACGACGACACCAGGTTCCAGCCGGCATAGGCGTCCGGATAGTCGATGTAGCGGCGCGGCATGCCGGCGAGGCCGAGGAAGTGCTGCGGGAAGAAGATCAGGTTGACGCCGATGAACGTCACCCAGAAATGGGCGCGCGCGATGAACGGCGAGTACATGTAGCCGAACATCTTCGGGAACCAGTAGTACCAGGCCGCGAAGATCGCGAACACGGCGCCCAGCGACAAGACGTAGTGGAAGTGGGCGACCACGTAGTAGGTGTCGTGCAGCGCGCGGTCGAGGCCGGCATTGGCGAGCTGGACGCCGGTGACGCCGCCCACGGTGAACAGGAAGATGAAGCCGATCGCCCAAAGCATCGGCGTGCGGAACGAGATCGAGCCGCCCCACATCGTCGCGATCCACGAGAAGATCTTCACGCCCGTCGGCACGGCGATGACCATCGTCGCGAAGACGAAGTAGCGCTGCGCGTCGAGCGAGATGCCGGTCGTGTACATGTGATGCGCCCACACCACGAAGCCGACGACGCCGATGGCGACCATGGCGTAGGCCATGCCGAGATAGCCGAAGACCGGCTTGCGCGAGAAGGTCGAGATGATGTGGCTGACGATGCCGAAGCCCGGCAGGATCAGGATGTACACTTCCGGATGGCCGAAGAACCAGAACAGGTGCTGGAACAGGATCGGGTCGCCGCCGCCCTCGGGCGCGAAGAACGCGGTGCCGAAATTGCGGTCGGTCAGCAGCATGGTGATGCCGCCGGCCAGAACCGGAAGGGTCAGCAGCAGCAGGAAGGCGGTGATGAGCACCGACCAGGCGAAGAGCGGCATCTTGTGCAGCGTCATGCCCGGCGCGCGCATGTTGAAGATGGTGGTGATGAAGTTGATCGCGCCGAGGATCGACGAGGCGCCGGCGATGTGCAGAGACAGGATGACGAAGTCGACGGCCGGGCCGGGCGACTGGGTCGACAGCGGCGGATAGAGGGTCCAGCCGCCGCCCGCGCCGTAGCTGCCGGTGGGACCGGGCATGAACAGCGAGATCAGCAGCAGGATGAAGGCCGGCGGCAGGAGCCAGAACGAGATGTTGTTCATGCGCGGGAACGCCATGTCCGGCGCGCCGATCATGATCGGCACCATCCAGTTGGCGAAGCCGCCGATCAGCGCCGGCATCACCATGAAGAAGATCATGATCAGCGCGTGCGCGGTGGTGAAGACGTTGAACAGCTGCTTGCCGCCGTCGATAGCCGCCTCGCCCTCGTAGCCGTAGACCATGGCGGCGAGGCCGTGGAATATCTGGATGCCCGGCTCGGCGAGCTCCCAGCGCATCATCACCGACAGGAAGCCGCCGATGATGCCCGCCATGATCGCGAAGATCAGGTAAAGGGTGCCGATGTCCTTGTGGTTGGTCGAATAGACCCACCGCGTCCAGCCGGTCGGCATGTGGTGGTCGTCGTGGTCATGGGCCGCGTGGGTGTCGTGCTGAGATGCCGAGCCTGCCATTTTCCCGCTCCGTAATGCTTGTTATTGCGCGCTGGCTTCAGGGCCGGCGTCGGCGACGTCGACCGCGCGGCTTGCGAGCGAAGCCACGAGCGCCTTGTTCGCCTCATCGAGGTTGGCCTGCGCGGCCGCGCGCCAGGCGTCGTACTGGTCGCCGCTGACGACGCGGATGCCGATGGGCATGAAGGCGTGATCCTTGCCGCACAGCTCCGAGCACTGGCCGTAATACATGCCTTCGCGCTCAGCCTTGAACCAGATCTCGTTCAGGCGGCCCGGAACGGCGTCGGTCTTGATGCCGAAGGCCGGCATGGCGAAGGCGTGGATGACGTCGCTCGCGGTGACGAGGACGCGCACGGTCGTGTCGACCGGGACGACGACCTCGTTGTCGACGGCCAGAAGGCGCGGATAGGCGTCCCTGTCCTCCTTGCCGGCGTCGGCGCGGTCTTCGTCGCGCAGCATGAAGGAGGAGAAGGTCAACGGCTCCTCGCCGTCCTGGTACTCGTATTCCCAGCTCCACTGGACGCCGGTGGCCTTCAGCGTCAGGGCCGGCTCCTCCTCGGGGTTGTACTGCGCGGTGAGGAGCTGGAAGGAGGGAACGGCGATGAACAGGAGCACGATCACCGGCCCGACGGTCCAGATCACCTCGATCAGCGTGTTGTGGCTGGTGCGCGAGGGTGTCGGGTTGGCGCCGGCGCGGTAGCGGATGATGCACCATGCCAGCAGCACCATGACGAGCAGGGTGATCGGCACGATGAACCAGAGCGTGTAGCGCTCGAACCAGCGGATCTCTTCCATGATCGCGGTCGCCGCCGGCTGCAGGCCGAGCTGCCAGGGCGTCGGCTGCGCCGCGAACGCGCTGGCGCTGGCCAGAAGCGGCGAAAGGACGGCCACGCCCGCAAGGAACTTCTTCATCACCCTTGTCATCTCCCCGTCGGAATTTCCTCGGCGAATTTCTTCGCGAAAATCGCAAGCGCACCGCCCCCGCCGGGTGACGAGGGGCGGGCGACTGGCACAATCTCAAACCACAATCTTTGTCGAACCGCAAGGAATGGTTTGAAGGAGGGCGGGGAATGGCCCCGAACTTGCTGCGGCATTTTTTCGCGTAGACATGAAAATGCCGACTGCGCCTTGATTTCGCTTAACTTGCAGCGAATTTTCCGTCCCCAGAACCTGCCCATGCGTAAGGTCGCCGCGCCCTGCGCGCGCGTGCTAGATTTGCGTGATTCGTTACGCCAGCTTTCGAGAGGATGAGTTCCATGACGCTTCGCTGGACCGCGCCGGTGACCGCCCGTTTGGCCGGCTTTACAGCCGCCTTCGCCGGCGCGCTCGCCCTTTCCGGCCTCGTCGTCGCCAGCCTCGTATCCGGCCCGGCCGCGGCCCAGCAGGGAACGGTCCGCTCGACCCACGGCTCCTGGTCGATCATCTGCGACACGCCCGGCGGCGCGGCGGCCGAGCAGTGCGCGCTGATGCAGAACGTGGTCGCGGAAGACAGGCCCGAGGTCGGGCTTTCGGTGGTCGTGCTGCGCACCGCCGACAACCGCGCCGAGATCCTGCGCGTGCTGGCGCCGCTCGGCGTGCTGCTGCCCAATGGGCTCGGCCTCAACGTCGACGGCAAGGACATCGGCCGCGCCTATTTCGTGCGCTGCTTCCAGGACGGCTGCTATGCCGAGGTGATCCTCGAGCAGCCGCTGCTCGACACGCTGAAGACCGGCGAGGCCGCTACCTTCATCGTCTTCCAGACGCCGGAAGAGGGAATCGGCATCCCCGTCGACCTCGCCGGCTTCTCCGCCGGCTTCGACGCCCTGCCCTGAACGAAAACGGCGCAGGCGCGGGTGCAACCCGCGCCGCGGCCGCCTATATGACAGGCGCGGCCGGCGAACGGCCGGACGCGCGCACGGGACGCATCGTGCGGCAGGCATGAAAGGCGACGCACGTGGCGGCAAGGCTTCTCGAACAGTTCGGCATCGCGCCGGAAGCGGTGCGCCGGATCGTCGCCGGCGCGCTCGACGGCGCCGACGACGGCGAGCTCTATGTCGAGCATCGCGAGGGCGAGGCGCTGGTCTTCGACGACGGGCGGCTGAAGACCGCCAATTTTAACACCGACCGCGGCTTTGGTTTGAGGGCGGTGGCCGGCGAGGCGGCGGGCTACGCGCATTCCGGCGAGTTTTCCGAGGCGGCGCTGAAGCGGGCGGCGGCGGCCGTCGCGGCGGTCAGGAGCGGCCACTCCGGCCGGCTTGCCGACGCGCCGGCCGGCACCAACGTCAAGCTCTATGGCGAGGAGAACCCGATCGCCGAGCCCGGCTTCGAGGCCAAGGCGGCGCTGCTGCGCGAGATCGACGCCTGGCTGCGCGGGCGCGACCCGCGCGTGCGCCAGGTCACCGCCTCGCTCGCCGCGTCGTGGCAGCATGTCGAGATCATGCGGGCCGACGGGCGGGTCGTGCGCGACGTGCGCCCGCTGGTGCGCTTCAGCGTCTCCGTCGTCGTCGGCGAGGGCGACCGGCAGGAAACCGGCTCCCACGGCATGGGCGGGCGCAAGAGTTTCGGCGAATTCCTCGCGCAGGACTCATGGCAGCACGCCGCGCAGGAGGCGCTCAGGCAGGCGCTGGTCAATCTCGAGGCCGTCCCCGCGCCGGCCGGCACTTTCGACATCGTCCTCGCCTCGGGCTGGCCCGGCGTGATGCTGCACGAGGCGGTCGGCCACGGGCTGGAAGGCGACTTCAACCGCAAGAAGACCTCGGCCTTTTCCGGGCTGATGGGGCAACAGGTGGCGGCAAAGGGCGTGACCGTGGTCGACGACGGCACGATTGCCGAGCGGCGCGGCTCGCTCTCCATCGACGACGAGGGAACGGCGACAAACCGCACCGTGCTGATCGAGGACGGCGTCCTCGTCGGCTACATGCAGGACCGGCTGAACGCCCGGCTGATGGGCGTGGCCCCGACCGGCAACGGCAGGCGCGAATCCTACGCCTTTACCCCGATGCCGCGCATGACCAACACCTATATGACCGACGGCGCCCACACGCCGGAGGAGATCATCGCCTCGGTGAAGGACGGCATCTACGCCGTCTCCTTCGGCGGCGGGCAGGTGGACATCACCAGCGGCAAGTTCGTGTTCGGCTGCACCGAGGCCTACAGGATCGAGAACGGCAGGGTGACGCAGCCGATCAAGGGCGCGATGCTGATCGGCAACGGGCCGGACGCGATGCACCGCATCTCGATGATCGGCAACGATTCGAAGCTCGACACCGGCATCGGCATGTGCGGCAAGGCCGGCCAGCAGGTGCCCGTCGGCGTCGGCCAGCCGCACCTGCGCATGGACCGCATGACGGTGGGCGGCACGAAAGCCTGATCCGCGCTTCTACAGCCACGAGGCCGGCGATTTCGGCAGGCGGCCCTCGGGGTCGACGATGTCGAGACGCGGCGCGCCCGGCCCGTTCCAGCGCCACAGCGCGACGCAGGTGCCGCCGGGCGACATGAAGGACGGGTAGACGACGCCGTCATGGCCCGCGTCCAGCAGCGTCTCGCGCAAGGCATGCGTCGCCGGCACGGTGCCTGCGTCGAGCGCGGCGCGCCACTCGCAGCGGTGGATGCCGGGATCGAGCCCGAGCCGCGCCAGCTCGGCATCGTCCGTCAGGTCGGCGAGGTGCGCGCCGGTCAGTTCGAGCCGGGCGATCAGCGCCGGGTGCTGGACGAAGCCCTGATTGTACTCGGCCCATGCGGTGGAAAGCTCGCGGGCGGCGTAGAGAGCCGGCGCGCCGACGGGGTTCCAGCGGCCGCCGAAACGCGCCGCGCCCTCGCCGGAGAGGGGCAGATGCGCCCAGCGCGGCACGAAGGCACGCCACAGGACGACGGGCGCACGCGCTGGCTCAGCAGGCCCGCTCGTTTCAGGCCCGCTCGATTCAGGCATAGACGCCGGCGCGCACGGCCTCCAGATAGGCGAGCACCTTGTCGGCCTTGCCTTCGCGCACGAGGTCGTAGGCGGTCTTGCCGGCCCAGCCGGGGATGGGCTGGTGCTTGAACCAGATCGCGGCGCGCTCCTGCGAGCCGGCCATCTCGCTGGCCATGGCCAGGACCCGCACCACGGGGCTGAGCGCCGCGTCGACCTTGCGCGCACTGCTGCGCGCGGCCAGCGTGTTGCGGGCGACGCCGATCAGCGCCGCAAGCTCGGTCATCGTCACGCCGAGCAGGTCGGCGACGCGCCGCGGCGACAGGAACGGCGTCCCGCTCTCGCCGAAGGTCCCGGCCGAAATTTCCAACGCCATGCTGCTCATGACATTATCCTTGCACAGATTGACGTTTCCATGCTCAATATGCGCTCAATATCCGAACTTTTCAAGCTGGACCGGCATGGCTTCTCCCTCCTCCATCGTCATTCTCACCGGCGCCGGCATCTCGGTCGAGTCCGGCATCGCCTCGTTCCGCGACCGCGACGGCATCTGGGCGCGGGTCGACTGGCGCGATTATGCGACGCCCGATGCCTTCGCGCGCAACCCGTCGAAGGTTCATGACTTCTACAACCGCCGCCGCGAGAGCGTCGCCGATGCCAAGCCCAACGCCGCGCACCGGGCGCTGGCGCGGCTGGAGAAGGCGTTCGCCGGCGAGTTCACGCTGATCACCCAGAACATCGACCATCTGCACGAGGCGGCCGGCTCGCAAAAGCTCGTCCACATGCATGGCGACCTGTTCTCGGCGCTGTGCGAGGCCTGCCACCAGCGCTCGCGCTGGCATGGCGACATGACGACCAGCTCGCAATGCCCGGCCTGCTCGACCATCGGCCAGCTGCGGCCGGACGTGGTCTGGTTCGGCGAGATGCCCTATCACATGGACCGCATCTACCGCGCGCTGGGCGCGGCAGACCTCTTCGTCGCCATCGGCACGTCGGGCCACGTCTATCCGGCGGCCGACTTCGTCGAGGAGGCGAAGCATGCCGGCGCGCGCACCATCGAGTTGAACCTGGAACCGTCGGAAACCGCCTCATCCTTCGACGAGCTCGTCCACGGCCGCGCAACCGAGATCGTTCCCGCCTTCGTCGAGGGGCTGCTGGCGACGGCGTAGGCGTAGCTCAGCGCCGCTTCTTCGGCTTCTCCAGCAGCGCCACGGCCTCCAGATGCGGCGACCACAGGAACTGGTCGACCGGCACCACCCGCTTCAACTGGTAGCCGCCCGCGATCAGGATCGAAAGGTCGCGCGCCAGCGTCAGCGGGTTGCACGACACGGCGGCGACGAGGCGCACCTGCGAGCGGGCGATCTGCGCGGCCTGCGCCTCGGCGCCGGCGCGCGGCGGGTCGAAGACCAGCCCGTCGAACGAGGCGTCGAGCTCCTTGAAGGTCAACGGCCGCACGAAAAGGTCGCGCTTTTCGACCGTCACCTTCTTCAGCCCCTGCCCGAAGCGGAAGGCGCGGTCGAGCGCGGCGAGCGCCGGGGCGTCGCCCTCGACGGCATGGACCTCGCTTTGCCGCGCCAGCCTCAGCGCAAAGGTGCCGATGCCGGCGAAGAGATCGGCGACGCGCTTCGCCTTCGCGAGATGCCCGGCGACGAGGCCGGCCATCGCCTCTTCCGCCTCCGCCACCGCCTGAAGGAACGCGCCGGGCGGCGGCGAAACCGAAACCTCGCCGACCATGATCGCCGGCTTCTTCGGCTCGATGACGATCTCGCCGTCGACGGTCAGTCGGGCGATGCCGCTTGCGATGCAGAACTCGATCGCCGCCTGCCGCGCCTTGCCTTCCAGCCGGCCGCTGCCTTGCGTCGCGACGTCGAGGCCGGAGGCCGTGCGGGTGACGGAGAAGCGGAAGGCGTCGCTGGTGCGCGCGACGAGACCGGCCAGCCGCCGCAACAGCGACAGCGCCGCGACCAGCTCCGGCTCCATCACCGGGCATTCCTCGATGTCGACGATGCGATGCGACAGCGCCGCGTTGAAGCCGAGGAGGATGCCGTTTTCCGTGCGCTTCGCCGTCAACGCCGCGCGGCGGCGCGAATGCGGCGGGCAGGAGACGAGCGGGTCGACCTCGACACCGATGCCTTTCGCCCGCAGCGCCTCGACGAGGAGGCTTCGCTTCCAGCCGCGATAGGCATCTTCCTCGAGATGCTGCATGGCGCAGCCGCCGCAGCTTGTGAAATGGCGGCAGGCCGGCTCGACACGCTGCGGCGAGGGATCGAGCACGGAAACCAGGTCGGCGCACTTGCCCCCGAGCGCGACGTTGACGCGCTCGCCCGGCAGCGCGAACGGCACGAAGACCGGGCCGTTTCCTGAGTCGGCGACGCCGTCGCCCTGCCCGCCCAGCCGTGCGATGGTCAGGATCGCGCTCATCTGTCCTTGACGCCTCCGAGCAAAAACTCGCGGTTGCCGTCGCCGCCCTCGATGGGCGACTGTAGGGTGCCGAGCGCGCGCCAGCCCGGCTGCCCGTCCAGCCAGCGGGAGAGATCAGCGGCGATGCGTTCGCCCTCGGCCGGGTCGCGCAGCAGCCCGCCCTTGCCGATGCCTTCGCGGCCGACCTCGAATTGCGGCTTGACCAGAAGGACGCACCGCGCGCCGGGCGCGGCGAGGTCGAGCGCGGGCGGCAAAGCGAGCTTCAACGAGATGAAGCTGACGTCGCAGACGACGAAGCCCGGTCGCCTGCCGCCGAGATGGCCAAGCGTCAGGTCGCGGGCGTTCAGTTTTTCCAGCGCGGTGACGCGCGGGTCGGCGGCGAGCGCGGGATCGAGCTGGCCGTGGCCGACATCGAGCGCGACGACATGCGCCGCGCCCCGCTCCAGCAGCACCTGCGTGAACCCGCCGGTCGAGGCCCCGACATCGAGCGCGAGCGCCCCGGCGAGGCGGAAGTCGAACGCGTCGAGCCCGGCGATCAGCTTCAATGCCGCGCGCGAGACGTAAGCGCGTGCCGGATCGTCGACATCGATGGCGGCGTCCGCGCCCGTCGGCTGGCCGGGCTTGGTCGCCGGGCGGCCGTCGACGCGCACCGCGCCGCGCACCACCGCGTCGCGGGCGCGCGAGCGGGTGGGGAACAGCCCGCGCCGGACGAGCAGCTCGTCGAGGCGCAGCCTTTGCGTGGGGGAACCCTGCGTGACCATCCGCCACTCAGTGCGGCAAGCGCGCGGCGATGGCAAGCGCCTTGCAGCGGCGGACGCCATCTGGCTGCAAAATGCTCTATCGCGTGTCGCGCCTAATGCGCATCATCGGCGCCGCCTGCGCTGCCCCTCATCCCCCTGCCGGGACCTTCTCCCCGTGAACGGGGAGAAGAGAGATGCCGTCCTTGCTTTCGCCAATCGCAAGCGTTGCGAAGGGGATGTGGCGGTGCCGCAACATTCCTTCTCCCAGTTCACGGGGAGAAGGTGCCCGAAGGGCGGATGAGGGGCAGCGCCGGGCTTGCCTGAATTTGCGCTAAAGCTCGGGCGAGACGGCCGATCTGCGCTCGACCGCGATGGCGAGGCCGTCGCGCCACTCTCCCGGCGCGGGGGCGGCGCGCGGCGCGGCCGGCCTTGCCGCCCTCTCCCGCTGCGGCGCGGGCGCGGGGCTCAGCAGCAGCGGCCGCTCGTCGGGCGCGAACCCGCCGCGCAACGAGCCCATCTTCGCCGCCGCGATCTGCGCGGCGGCCTCGTCCAGCTTGCGGTCGTATCGTCCGTCGGCCACGGCTTCGCCGCCCGCCAGCAAGGCGGCGGCCAGCATGGCCGGCACATGGATGCGCATTGCCCCTGCTCCATCTCCCTGTGCGAAGGGAGATAGCAAAGCCGGCCTAAGGAAGCCCCAAGCGAAATGGTTAGGAGAGGGTTAGAAATCAGGCCGACGCCGCCGACACCGAACGCCCCAGCGCGGAAAAGACCGTGCGCACGATGCCGGCGGCGTCGAGCCCGGCGGCGGCATACATCTTTTCCTGCTTGCCGTGGTCGGTGAACGCGTCGGGCAGCACCAGCGGGCGCACCTTGAGGCCGTTCTCCAGCAGCCCCTCATGGGCGAGGAAATGCAGGACGTGGGCAGCGAAGCCGCCGACGGAGCCCTCCTCGACGGTGACGAGCACCTCATGCTCGCGCGCCAGCCGGCGCACGAGGTCAGCGTCGAGCGGCTTGGCGAAGCGGGCATCGGCAACCGTGGTCGACAGGCCGGCGGCGTCGAGCTCCTCTGCGGCGGCGAGGCAGTCGGCAAGGCGGGTGCCGAATGACAGCAGCGCCACCTTGGTGCCTTGCTTGACGACGCGGCCGCGGCCGATGGCGAGCGGCTGGCCGCGCTCGGGCATCTCGACGCCGACGCCGTTGCCGCGCGGATAGCGGAAGGCGATGGGGCCCTCGTCGTAGTCGGCGGCGGTGCGCACCATGTGGCGCAGCTCCGCCTCGTCGCTTGCCGCCATGACGACGAAATCCGGCAGCGCGGCGAGATAGGCGACGTCGAACGCGCCGCAATGGGTTGGTCCGTCGGCGCCGACATAGCCGGCGCGGTCGATGGGAAAGCGCACCGGCAGCTTCTGGATCGCCACATCGTGGACGACCTGGTCGTAGGCGCGCTGGAGGAAGGTCGAGTAGATCGCGGCGAACGGCTTCAGTCCCTCGCTCGCCAGACCGGCGGCGAAGGTGACGGCGTGCTGCTCGGCGATGCCGACATCGAAGACACGGCCGGGAAACGCCTCGCCGAACAGGTCGAGCCCGGTGCCGGACGGCATGGCGGCGGTGACGGCGACGATGCGCTCGTCCTCCCGCGCCTCGCGGATCAGGCTTTCTGCGAAGACCTTGGTATAGCTCGGCGCGTTGGCCGGGGCCTTGGCCTGCGCGCCGCTGACGACGTCGAACCGGTTGACGCCGTGATACTTGTCGGCCGCGGCCTCGGCCGGGGCGTAGCCCTTGCCCTTCTGCGTCACGACATGGATCAGCACCGGGCCGTTGCCGTTGTCGCGCACGTTGCGCAGCAACGGTACGAGATGTTCGAGATTGTGGCCGTCGATGGGGCCGATGTGAAAGAAGCCGAGCTCCTCGAACATGGTGCCGCCGGTGACGTAGCCGCGCGCATGCTCGACGGCGCGGGTGACGGCGCGGTCGACCCGCTTGCCGAGATAGGAGGTCAGCTTCTTCCCGAGGTCGCGCATCCCGTGATAGGCGCGGCCGGTGCCGAGGCGCGCGAGATAGTGGCTCAGCGCGCCCGTCGGCGGGGCGATCGACATGTCGTTGTCGTTGAGGATGACGATGAGCCGCGCGTCGAGCGCGCCGGCATTGTTCAGCGCCTCGAAGGCCATGCCGGCCGACATGGCCCCGTCGCCGATGACGGCGATGACGTTGTTGGCGCCGCCCTTCAGGTCGCGCGCCACGGCCATGCCGAGCCCGGCCGAGATCGAGGTCGAGGAATGGGCGGTGCCGAACGGGTCGTATTCGCTTTCCGCGCGCTTGGTGAAGCCGGAAAGCCCGCCCTCCTGGCGCAGCGTGCGGATGCGCTCGCGCCGTCCGGTCAGGATCTTGTGCGGATAGGCCTGGTGGCCGACATCCCAGATCAGCCGGTCGGCAGGCGTGTCGAAGACGTAATGCAGCGCCACCGTCAGCTCGACCACGCCGAGGCCGGCTCCCAGATGCCCGCCGGTCTGCGAGACGGCGTCGATCATCTCGGCGCGCAGCTCGGCGGCGAGCTGCGGCAGCTCGCTTTCGGCGAGGCCACGCAGGTCTGCCGGAATGCGCACCTTGTCGAGGAGCGGGGTGTGCGGACGTGGGTTCAAGGCTTCTCGCCTGTTCCTTGTCGTTGCGCTGTGCCATCCGAGATAGGCGCATAAGCCGCGAAAGTAAATGCGGCCATCGGGCCCGCCTACCCCGAAGGCAGCGGCACGAACTCCTCCTCGTCGCCCGGCACGATGTCGAAGCGGCCGGTGCGCCATTCCTCCTTGGCCTGCTCGATCCGCTCCTTGGAGGAGGAAACGAAGTTCCACCAGATATAGCGTTTCGAGCCGAGGGAATCGCCTCCGAACAGCATCAGATGCGCCCCGCGCTCGGAGGAAACCACAATCTCCGCCCCCGGCTTGAACGCGATCAGCCGGTCGGAGGGGAAGCGGTCGCCGGCGATCGCGACATCGCCCTCGAGCACGTAGATCGCCCGTTCCTCGGCCTCGGCCGGGATTTGCAGGGCAGCGCCCGGCGCGATCGTCAGGTCGGCGTAGAGGGTTTTCGAGGCGGTGGTGACCGGCGAGGAAAAGCCGTGCAGCGCGCCGATCACCACCCGGCCGGTGATGCCCTCGGCGTCGATGACCGGCAGGTCGGCGCGGGCCGTGTTTTCGAAGGCGGGGGCGATCTCCTCCCTGTCGTCGGGAAGCGCCAGCCACGTCTGGAGGCCGGAGATCGACAGCGGCCCGCCGCGCAGCTCTTCCGGCGAGCGCTCGGAATGGACGATGCCGCGCCCGGCCGTCATCAGGTTCACGTCGCCCGGCTCGATCACCATCTCGGTGCCGAGCGAATCGCGGTGCCTGATCCGGCCGTCGAACAGATAGGTGACGGTGGAGAGGCCGATATGCGGATGCGGGCGCACGTCGAGCGCCTGCCCGCCGCGCAGGATCGCCGGCCCCATGCGGTCGAAGAAGATGAACGGCCCGACCAGCCGCCGCCGCGCCGTCGGCAGCGCGCGGCGGACGGAAAACCCGTCGATGTCACGCGCGTTGGGGACGATCAGCGTCTCGATGGCGTCGCAGGCGAAGGCGTCGCCGGGTTGCGGGTCGTTGCCGGGGAAGAAGCTCATTTCGATCTCCGCACGGTCATGCTCAGCCCCACGCCAGGATCGGGCCACCATAGCGCATCAATTGCCGGTCGAAAGTCACAAGCTGGAGATTCTCGACTATCGCCTGCGCAAGCATCAGCCGGTCAAAAGGATCGCCGTGGATCAGCGGAAGTTTCTCCACGAAAGCCGCGTGCGAGGCCTTGATCTCGAGAAGCTCGAAATCCGCGCCCTCGATCTCCACGATCAACTGATACGCCGATACGGGCGGCCCGTCGGTTCTGCTGAGGGGATATTTGATCGCCGTTTCCCAGATCGCCGCTATTGAGACGAAGACCTCATTGTCCGGATCTTCGATCATCGCCCGCACGAGAGCGGGAATGCGATCGGGCGTATTCGTCGCCCAGATCGCGACGTGCGTGTCGAGTAGCAGCCTCACTTCTCGTCGTCGCCGTAGAACATGCGCGCAACTTCGGCGTCCAATGCCTGAAACGCCTCAAAATCGAGCGGAGGATATTTTCCTGCCGCCAGACCCAGACGCCGCTTCTTCTTCTGCGGCGTGGCGTCGAGCGGCACCAGCTTGGCCGCCGGCTTGCCGTTGCGGGCGATGATGATTTCCTTCTCCGCGCCGCTTTCGACCGCCTCGACGAGGCGCGACAGCGAGGTCTTCGCTTCCAGCATGTTCACGGTCGCCATCGCCGCCTCCTTAGCCAAGTCTGGCTAAGATAGGACCGGAGCGCCCGCGCCGCAAGATATGGCCGCTATTCCGGGTCCAGCGGCTCGGTGCCGGCGGGCTTGCCGTCGCGCGACAGGCGGATTTTCTCGACCTTGTCCTCGGCGGCCTTGAGCAGCTTGCCGCAATGGTCCTTCAGCGCCTCGCCGCGCTCGTAGATGCGGATCGACTGCTCCAGCGGCACGTCGCCGCGCTCGAGATCGTCGACGATCCGCTCCAATGCTTCCAGCGCCTGCTCGAAGCTCATGGCCTTGATGTCGTCGTTGACGGTTTCAGCGGACATTTCCGATCATCCCTTCATCAGGCGGCGGACATGGGCGGCGACCGAGAAGGCCAGCCCGTGCAGGTCGTTGCCGCCTTCGAGCAGGCTGACCAGCCGGTTTTGCGACCATTTGCCGGCGCTCTCCATCAGCTTGCCGGTCGCCCAGTCGAAATCGTCCTCCGTCAGGTTCAGTTCGGCCAGCGGGTCGCGATGGTGCGCGTCGAAGCCGGCCGAGACGATGACGAGGTCGGGCCTGAACGCGTCGATCGCCGTCAGGATGCGCGATTGGAACGCCTCGCGGAACTGCGCTCCGCCGTCATTGGCGGCGAGCGGCGCGTTGACGATGTTGTTCGCCACGCCGGTCTCGCCCTTGGCCCCGGTGCCGGGATAGAGCGGCATCTGGTGGGTCGAGCAGTAGAGCACGGACGGATCGTCCCAGAAGATGTCCTGCGTGCCGTTGCCGTGGTGGACATCCCAGTCGACGATGACGACGCGCTCGGCCCCATGCTTCCTTTGCGCGTGGCGGGCGGCGATGGCGGCGTTGTTGAAGAAGCAGAAGCCCATCGCCGTCGTCTTCTCGGCGTGGTGGCCGGGCGGGCGCGAGGCGACGAAGACGTTGTCCGCGACGCCCGCGAACACGTCGTCGACGGCAGCGTTGGCCGCGCCGATGGCGGTCAGTGCCGCCTGCCAGCTCATCGGGCTCGCGGTGGTGTCTGCATCGACCCGCGCCAGCCCCTCATGCGGGATGCACTGGCGCACCCGCTCGCGGTGCTCTTCGGGATGGGCGTAGAGGATCGCGGCCTCGTCGCCCTCGGGCGCCTCGCGGCGGTCGAGATACTGGAACGCCTCGTCCTCCAGCACGCGCTCGATGGCGCGCAGCCGGTCGGGCCGCTCGGGGTGGCCGGCGGGCGTCAGATGGTCGAGATAGATCGAGTGGGAATAGAGCCGGGTGGTCATTCCCCGATATAGGCGCTTTCCGGCCGGTTCGCCAAGCGGCTTCGCGCCCGCCGCCCGGGCCGTCAACAGCCCGTCAGGGGGTCTGCCCGGCCGGGCGGCCGCCGAAGGCGCGCGCGGCGCGGTCCTTCAGCTCGCGGAAATGGCGCGAGGCGTCGGAGAGCTTGCGGTCCCAGTCCGGGTCCGGCACCTGGCCCTCGATGGTGCGGAAATAGACCTGCATCAGCGCGGCGATGGCGAAGGGCTCGAGCAGCGCCGCCTTGATAGCCCAGGCGAAGACGATGGCGAGCGCGAACGACCAGCCGGCGAGCGCGCCGGGCATGAGATAGAGCACGGCGGCGGCGGGCGCGAGCATCAAAAGGAAGATGACGATGGCGACGAGCCACATGAAAAGCGCGAGCCACACCGCGTTCTTGACCATCCGGCCGCCGTTCTGGGCATAGAGGACGAGGCCGCGGCGGGCGCCGTCGAACGGATCGTCCGCGCCTTCGCGGATGTTGTAGCCGAGGATGATCTCGTCGACATAGGTCAGCGAGATGCGGATCACCGAATTGGCGAAGCCGGCCGCGGCCTGAAGGCCGGGTATCGGCAGGGCGTTGGCGATGCCGCCGATCAGCCCGGTGACGACGCGCAGCACGCCCTTGATGAGCTGGTCGACCACGAACAGCACGCTCGCCTCGGCGAAGCGCGCCCTGACGATGCCGGTGGCGTAGTCGATCTGCCCCCGGCCTTCCGGCACCTCGCGGCCCTCGACCAGATGGACGATGACGGCGACATGGCCGGCCTTGACGAGATAGAGAATGTACTCGCGCAGCCAGTAGAGCACGGCCGAGACCAGCGCGAAGCCGGCGAAGCCGCCGAAAAGCGCGAACATGCCCGGATCGTCCCAGATGCGGCCGAGGCCGTAGCCGACGCCCGCCCCCGTGCCGGTGGCGAGGATATAGGCCACCGTGATGGCGAAATAGACGACGAGCCGGAGCGCTATGAACGGCCATGTCCGGACCATGATGCCGAGCGTGCGGCCGATGTCGAAATCCCACATGGTGCGCGTCCCCGATTCGGATGCGCCACTTTAACGGCGAAACTGCCGCAGCGTCAGATGATGTCGGTGGAGACGATCTCGATGCCGAAGCCTTCCAGCCCGACATAGTGCTTCTCACGCGAGGCGATGAGCTGGATCGACGAGATGCCGAGGTCGCGCAGGATCTGCGCGCCGAGGCCGATCTCGCGCCACTCGCTCTCGCGCCGCAGAGCCTCCTCGTGCGCCTCGTCGCCCAGCGCCGGGCGCTGGCGGCCGGCCCCCTGCCCGACGCCGACGGAGCCTTCGCGCAGATAGACGATGACGCCGCGCTGGTTCTGCGCCATGCGGTGCATGATCGTATCGAGGCGGCTGTCGGGGCCGAACACGTCGGACACGACGTCCTCGGGGTGGAGGCGCACCGGCACGTCGACGCCGTCGCGGATGTCGCCGAAGACGACGACGAAATGCTGCATCGCGTCCCAGGGCAGGCGGTAGGTATAGGCCTTGGCAGGCCCCGCCGCGGTCTCGATCTCGGAGCAGGCGACGCGCTGGACCAGCGTTTCCTGGCGCTGGCGATAGGCGATCAGGTCGGCGACGGAGACCTGCTTCAGGCCATGCTCCTCGGCGAAGGCCTGGACCTGCGGCCCGCGCTTGACCGTGCCGTCGTCGTTGACCAGCTCGCCGATGACGCCGACCGGCGGCAGGCCGGCGAGCTTGCACAGATCGACCGCTGCCTCGGTATGGCCCGAGCGCATCAGCACCCCGCCCTCGCGCGCCACCAGCGGGAAGACATGGCCGGGGCGGACGAAGTCGGCCGGGCCGACATTGCCGTTGGCGAGGTTGCGCACGGTCAGCGTCCGGTCCTCGGCCGAGATGCCGGTCGTGGTGCCGTGCCGGAAATCGACGCTGACGGTGAAGGCGGTCGCATGCGGCGCGTCGTTCTCGGCCACCATCGGGGCGAGGTTGAGACGCCGCGCCTCCTCGCGCGGCATCGGCGCGCAGACGATGCCCGAGGTGTGACGGACGATGAACGCCATCTTCTCCGGCGTGCAGTGAACGGCGGCGACGATCAGGTCGCCCTCGTTCTCGCGCCCGTCATCGTCCATGACGACGACGATCTCGCCGCGCTCGAAGGCGCGGAGCGCCTCGACGATCTTCTTCTGGTCGTATGCCATTTTTCTTGCCCGGAGTTGAGTGAGTAGAGAGTAGTGAATAGTGAGTAGAGACCTGAACTCTCCGCTCCCACTACTCACTACTCCCTATTCACTACTCACTCATTCTCCCCGTCTGTCCCCGATGTCGCAGATAATGATCGGCGATGGCGCAGGCAACCATGGCTTCGCCCACCGGCACGGCGCGGATGCCGACGCAGGGGTCGTGCCGGCCCTTGGTCCTGATGTCGACCTCGTTGCCGTCGCGGTCGATGGAGCGGCGCGGCGTCAGGATCGACGAGGTCGGCTTGACCGCGAAGCGCGCCACCACCGGCTGGCCGGTCGAGATGCCGCCGAGGATGCCGCCGGCGTGGTTGGAGAGGAAAACGGGCCGGCCGTCATTGCCGATGCGCATCTCGTCGGCATTGTCCTCGCCGCGCATGCGCGCCGTCTCGAAGCCGTCGCCGATCTCGACGCCCTTGACCGCGTTGATCGACATGAGGTTGGAGGCGATGTCCTGGTCGAGCTTGCCGTAGACCGGCGCGCCGAGCCCCGCCGGCACGCCCTCGGCGACGATCTCGACCAGCGCGCCGACCGAGGAGCCTTCCTTGCGCACCGCGTCGAGATAGTCGGAGAACACCGGCACCGAGGCAGGATCGGGGGTGAAGAACGGGTTCTCGGCGTCCTCGACGAAGCCCCAGTTCCAGTTGGCGCGGTCGATCCGCTTGTCGCCCATGCCGACCAGCGCGCCGCGCACGACGAGGCCGGGCACCACCTTGCGCGCCAGCGCCCCGGCGGCGACGCGCGCCGCGGTCTCGCGCGCCGAGGAGCGGCCGCCGCCGCGATGGTCGCGCAGGCCGTATTTCACCTCATAGGCATAGTCGGCATGGCCGGGGCGGTACTGGTGGGCGATCTCGCCATAGTCCTTCGAGCGCTGGTCGGTGTTCTCGATCAGCATCGAGACCGGCGTGCCGGTCGTCACCAGCGTGACGCCGTCTTCCTCGGTGACGAACCCCGACAGGAGCTTGACTTCGTCGGGCTCGCGCCGCTGGGTGACGAAGCGCGACTGGCCGGGCCGCCTGCGGTCGAGCTCGGCCTGGATATCGGCGACGGTGAAGCGGATGCCGGGCGGGCAGCCGTCGACCACGCAGCCGAGCGCGGGCCCGTGGCTCTCGCCCCAGGTGGTGACGCGGAACAGGTGACCGAAGCTGTTGTGGGACATGGCGTCTGGCCTGCGGCGATGCGTTTCGCCACGCTTCTATTTGCCTTTGGCGGGTGCGTCAAACGACGAGCACGTTCCTGCCGTGAACGGACCGTCGCGACGGGCGGGGACCGGCTGGACCTCGCGGCGGGTGGCCGATAGCATGCCGGCCCGAACGAGCCCCCGAAGGACCGACGCCGATGAGCGAAGCCAGAACGAAGTTCCCCGACCCGATCAAGCCGATCCGCCTGACGGTCGGGGGCAAGAAGCGGTCTTTCGACATCGACGATCCCGAATTGCCGGGCTGGGTGGCCGACAACGAGCTTTCCGCCGGAGGCTACCCTTATAACGAGCGCATGAAGCGCAAGGCCTACGAGAAGCAGCTCGAGCGCTTCCAGATCGAGCTGGTGAAGCTGCAATCCTGGCTGCAGGCGACCGGCGAGCGGGTGATGATCCTGTTCGAGGGGCGGGACGCGGCCGGCAAGGGCGGCACCATCTTCGTCACCCGCCAGTACATGAACCCGCGCACCGCGCGCAACGTCGCGCTGACCAAGCCGACCGAGACCGAGCGCGGGCAATGGTACTTCCAGCGCTACGTCGCCCACTTCCCGACGGCGGGCGAGTTCGTCACCTTCGACCGCTCGTGGTACAACCGCGCTGGCGTCGAGCCGGTGATGGGCTTCTGCACGCCGCAGCAGCACGCGCTCTTCCTCGAGGAAGCGCCGAATTTCGAGAAGGGCATCGTCGCCGACGGCATAAGGCTGTTCAAGTTCTGGCTCGCCATCGGCCGGGAGACGCAGCTGAAGCGCTTCCACGACAGGCGCCACAGCCCGCTGAAGATGTGGAAGTTCTCGCCGATGGACATCGCCGGCATCGAGAAATGGGACGACTACACGAAGGCGCGCGACCTGATGTTCGAGCGCACCCACAGCGAGCATGCGCCGTGGACGGTGGTGCTGGCCAACGACAAGCGGCGCGCGCGGCTCTCCGTCATCCGCCGCCTTCTCCTGTCGATCCCCTATGAGGGCCGCGACATGGAGGTGATCGGCGAGGAGGACGGCGCGGTCATCTCCGCGCCGGGCGAGGACGGAAAGGGCCCCGCATAAAGAGAAAAATGCTGCGGCAAGGCGTCCACGCCGCAAAGCCGCAAAACTTTTGACATAGTGATCCTGTTTCTGCTTTCGTCACGCCCGGACGATCGAACATGCTCCGCGACAGGGCGGGGCCAATGACAAGAGCCAAAGGACAAGGAAATGCTCATGCGCACCGTGACAGGGATGCTTTCCGCGCTTCTGGTGGCCGCCGGCCTCATGCTTTCCTCGGGCGTGGCGCTGGCCGCCGACGACGAAGGCAAGATCAGCCGCGTCGACCGCGAGGCGCTGACCATCACGCTCGACAACGGCAACACCTACAAGCTGTCGGGCGAGTTCGACGTCGAGGCGCTTCAGGAAGGCGTCGAGGTCGTGCTGGCCTACGACACGGTCGGCGGCGAGAAGCTCGTCACCGATCTCGTCATCTACGAATAGATTTCACAGCCATTCGAGCACGCCGCCAGCCAGCCGCAGGATGCGGTCCTGCGGGATGGGCAGCATGACGGCCTCGTTCGGCGCCATCGCACCGGCGAGGCTGAAGACGGCGCGCATGACGCCGCCATGGGTGACGCAGACCGTGTCGCGCGTGACGCCATCCAGCCACGGCCGCACCCGGGCGGCGAGCCCGGCATAGCTTTCCGCGCCAGCGCCCGGCGGCACGAACGCCCACTTGTCAGCCTGGCGGCGCGCGAAGCAGCCGGGATCGACCGCTTCCAGCTCGGGAAAGGTGTGGCCCTGCCAGTCGCCGAAATTGACCTCGACGAGGCAGGGATCGGTGCGGTAGCCGGAGGGGTCCAGTCCCATGGCGGCGCGCAGCCGCTCCATGGTCTCGCGCGTCCTCAGCATCGGGCTGGCGACGAAGTCGAACCCGGCCGGATCGGCGATCAGCTTGGTCAGCGCGCGGCCGTTGGCGCTCGCCTGCGCGCGACCCTTTTCGTTCAGGTCGGTGTCGGCCTGCCCCTGAAGCCGCGCTTCGGCATTCCAGTCCGTCTCGCCGTGGCGGACGAAATAGACGGTCGGCCCGCTCATCCCTTCCCAGTCATTCCTTGACGGTGGTGATGTCCGGCGCGTCGACCGCCTTCATGCCGACGACATGGTAACCGGCGTCGACATGGTGCACCTCGCCGGTGACCCCGCGCGACAGGTCCGAAAGCAGGTAGAGGCCCGAGCCGCCGACCTCCTCGATGGAGACGGTCTTCTTCAGCGGCGCGTTGTACTCGTTCCACTTCAGGATGTAGCGGAAATCGCCGATGCCGGAGGCGGCGAGCGTCTTGATCGGGCCGGCGGAAATGGCGTTGACGCGGATGCCCTTGCCACCGAGATCGACGGCGAGGTAGCGCACGCTCGCCTCCAGCGCCGCCTTGGCCACGCCCATGACGTTGTAGTGCGGCATCACCTTCTCGGCGCCGTAATAGGTCAGCGTCAGCAGCGAGGCGTTGTCGGCGAGCATCGGCTCGGCGCGCTTGGCGACCGCCGTGAACGAATAGACGGAAATGTCCATCGTGCGCAGGAAATTGTCGCGCGTCGTGTCGACATAGCGGCCGTCCAGCTCCTCCTTGTCGGAGAAGGCGATGGCGTGGACGAGGAAGTCGAGCTTGCCCCACTTCTTCTCCAGCCCGGCGAAAACGGCGTCGACGCTCTCCATGTCGGTGACGTCGCAGTCCCCGGCGACATGGGCGCCCAGCTCGGCGGCCAGCGGCTCGACGCGCTTGCGGAAGGCGTCGCCCTGATAGGTCAGCGCCAGCTCCGCGCCCTGATCGGCGCACGCCTTGGCGATGCCCCAGGCGATCGACCTGTTGTTGGCGATGCCCATGATGAGGCCGCGCTTGCCTGCCAGAAGACCGTTTCCTGCCGCCATGTGAGGTTACTCCGCATTCATCCCCGCCGCCTGCCCTATCGCACAGGCGGATTGCCGCTTCAAGGCGGTGGGCGGCAGGCGTCAGGCGCTGGCTGCCCGGGCCTTGCGCATCAGCGCCTCGAGCTCGTGGTCGCCGCCCTCCGGCAGCATGATGCGCACATGGGCATAGAGATCGCCGTGGCCGCCGGACTTGAGCGGCAGCCCCTTGCCCTTCAGCCGCAGCTTGCGGTCCGAGCTCGACCAGGCGGGAATGGCGACCGCGAGCCGCCCGTAGGGCGTCTCGACCGGCACCTTGGCGCCGAGAACGGCATCAGTGAGCGGCACCTCGACGTCGACGTGAAGGTCGCGCCCCTCGACCCGGTAGAGCGGATGCGGCCGCAGGCGTATCCTGACCAGCGCGTCGCCCGGCTGGCCGCCGAAGGGCGAGGGCTGGCCCTGCCCCTTGAGGCGAATCGTCTGTCCGTCCTCGACGAAGGCCGGCAGCTTGATGCCGACCTTGCGCCCATCGGGAAACAGCGCCGCCACCTTGGCGGCCTGCGCCACGTCCTCGACGGTGACGTCGAGCGCGACGTTCAGGTCTGCGCCGGCCGGCGGGGCCGACCGGCCGCCGCCCATGCCTGCACCGGGACCGCCCCCCGGACCGCGCCGGAACGACTGGCCGAACAGTTCGCTGAAGATGTCGCCGGCGTCGAGCCCCTCGCCGTCCATGCCGGAGGTGCGGAACTCGAAATGCGCGCCGCCCGGCCCGGCCCGGCCGCCGGGCGCGCCCTGGGCACGGCGGAAGGCGGCGAAGGGATCGCCGCCGCCGGCTCCGCCCTCGAAGCCGGTGAAACGCTGCTTGCCGGACGCGTCGATCTCGCCGCGGTCGAACTGGCCGCGCTTCTCGTCGTCGCCGACGATCTCATAGGCCTGGTTGACCTCGGCGAAGCGGTCCTTGGCCTTGGGATCGTCCGGGTTCTGGTCCGGATGGTACTTCTTGGCGAGCTTGCGGAACGCGGACTTGATGTCCTTCGCCGATGCGTTCTTCGCAACGCCCAACACGTCATAGGGATCGCGCATCTGTGCCGCCTGCCGGAAAGGGATTCGTGGTGTTGCAGTCTATATGCGCCCGCCTAGGAAGAAATTCCAGTGCGGCGGTGCTATTCGACGCGATCGAAGGCGGTCATCGTCCAGATTCGCGCCGAGCCGAGGCAGGCCTCGCCGCGATAGAGGTGGACGCCCTCGTAGCTTTCGCGCGAGGCGGTGAAGCGGCGGCACAGCCTGCCCTCGCCCTTGCGCTCGATGATCTGGCGGATCGCGCCGCGCGAGCCGGTCCCGGCATTGGCCCAGCCGAGCCCCTCGGTGCCGACCTCGTCGACGATGGCCGAGGAAACCGCGTTGCGGATCGTCTCCTCGTCGGAGGCGACGACCGGGCCGCCTTGCGCGTCGGCCGGCCCCGGCTTCACCGAGCCCGTCAGGACGGAGCGGTCGGGCACGGCGCTTTCGAGCGAGAAGCCGGCCGTGCCGCACGCGGCCAGCGGCAGCGCGGCGGCAAGGCCGAGCCACACGAAAACCAGCCTGTCCCACGCAGCGAATGCTTGCGTCCGACGCGCCAATCGGCAATCTCCCCGTCGATGCCAAAGCATGCAAGGGGCCCATGATGACGGATACAGGGTTAACGGACGGTGACTGCGGCATCGTGAATTATCAAGCAGTTGCGTCAACAGGTTCCACGTCGGGTTACGCCATTATCCGGGCGGGCTTGGGAGGAAACTATGCGAAAGCAGCTTTGGTTTGTCGCGCTATTGCCGTTGGCGGCATGCTGCCGGCCGTTGCGCCACGTCTCGAGGTCTGACCTGCGCGCGATCATCTCAGTCGGCGGCGTCCAAGTCGGCCATTCGCGCTTATACTGGATGGCGGCGCGGCCGAAAGTACTGCCTATTGCGTTTCATTTTTAGACTGGAGAGCAAATCTCAGGTGACGGTTTGCCGGCAGTTCGAACCATCGGTACACGACGACTGCAGAGCCAAATGTTAGCCCCATAAAAACTACGAGAAACACGCCACTTTCACGGAGTGGAAACATCTCGTATCCGGCAACTTGCGCGATCGTTAACAAAGCGATCTGTATGGGCACATGCAAGAGATAGGTGCCGTAGGTCGCATTGCCGAACCAGTCTAATGAGCGCGACCTCATAGGCGCAAGGATATCTATCGCCCCCACGATAAGAACGACACCTGTGAATGCGGTGGCCATTTCAGCTAGCGTAAGTTGATCGTCTTGATACCAGCGAGAAATGGCAAATGCGACTATCGCCTGCGCACCCACCAGAATGGACGCCTTGGGCGTGCGCTGGAGAGCAGCCCATGCAACGCATCCAAGATAGAAAAACATCGCGCAGGTAATCATCCCGTGATTGAAGCCACCGATCATGAGCAGGATCGTAAAGCCGACCGCTGCGATTGAGCCAATAAGGGGTGATCTCTTTATCGCCGGGATGGAAATGAAGAAGACCGCATAGATAGCAATCTCGACTGAGACCGACCATGTTGGGGCATTAAATGAGTACCCGGATTGGAGACCCCACCACTGCACAAAAAACAGGTTGAGAGCAAAGTGGTATCCGTCATTGAATCGGTAGATCTGATAGTGTCCCGTTGCGTGCCATGACCACGCTTGAAGAGCCGCAACCAGTAATAAGGTCGCAAGATGGAGCGGGTACAGTCTCGCGAAGCGATTTGCAAAATAGACCATCGGTGTAGTGTTGCGGGTCAAGTAGGTCGCCGCGAAAACAAACCCACTTAACACCCAAAATAATTCAACGGCTTTTCCCCCATGAAGATAGAACGGCCAGAGAAAATCATAAAATGGCTGAGTAGCGCGAGCAGCTGGGTTCATATGTATACCAGCCGCAGGATAATAAAAATGCTGATAGTGCCAAACGAGAACCGCGGCAGAAGCCAACCCACGTAAGATGTCAATATACCGATAGCGCATATTGCCTAATAACATTCGAGCCGGCATATTCAACAAATAGTTCTATCTGCCGGCTCCACTCACCGACGAGCCGGAACAGTTCGGCATCAGCGCGAGCCGCGATCGCCGGAATGATAGCCGCAAGCCCACAGGTAGGGCGTCGAGCTGACACCATCATGAGCCGTTCACAAAGAAGCATCCACCGATGACCGAGCCCCTGGATACCGCCACCCAGTTAGAACTTCGCATCAAAGAGATTCGACACGCATATGAACAAAAAGCGAGAGCCGAGGAGGTTCATAGCGACCATATCAGGGCCTATGCGCTTGCTGCGATGCGGGCGCCGGCTCTCGTTGCTGCTGGCGGTGTCGTAGCCGCCCTCGGCTTTTACAGCGCCAACTTTGATCGGTTATCAGCCGAACCCGCCAAGCTCGACATCCTCAATCAAATCCTGTTTTGGCTTTTCCTGAGCCTGATGTTGACAGTGGTCGCGCCGGGGCTCGCATACTTCGGCCAAATTGCTTACCAACATGCCCTGAGGAACGACGCGCGCCCATCTGAACGGCCCGACCTTGAACCGTCGAGCCGCTACAAAAACGCGGTCAGACTTGGCATCATGCTCAAGTGGATCACCGTTGCCGTGATGACGCTCGCGATCGTTGCTTTGGCCGTGGGCGGGATCAAATTCCTGCATCTTGTTTAGCACGATGCCGAGCGCCACGCCCCATCACCAAGATTTCACTTCCCTGCGCGCCCCGAAACATCTCCCGCGAGAACTCCTTGGGCTTCCCGTCGCTGTTCGCGTGTTCGAGGTAGATCTGATCCATACGCCGAACTCTACAGCCGAGAGGCATCCCAGACACGCCTTGCCGTGCAGGCCATGGACAAGGTAACGCAGGTGGAGAACCTGAAGAAGAGCGGCCGACTGAAGGTCGTGAAACAGGGCTTGGAACCCTGCTTTTGGAACCCTTTGGAACCCGGAAATTAAGCCATTGGAACATCACATGAATGTCGAAACGGACGGTGACTTCACCGAAAGCGGGGAGCCTTACGCGCTGTTCGCGCGCTGGCTGGAGGACGCCAAGGCCTCGGAGCCGAACGATCCCAATGCCGTCGCGCTGGCCACCGTCGACGGCGACGGCATGCCGAACGTGCGCATGGTGCTGCTCAAGGATTTCGACGAGCACGGCTTCGTCTTCTACACCAATTACGAGAGCGCCAAGGGCCGCGAGGTGCTGGGCGCGATGAAGGCGGCGCTATGCTTCCACTGGAAGAGCCTGCGCCGGCAGGTCAGGGTGCGCGGCCCGGTCGAGACGGTAAGCGCGGCGGAAGCCGACGCCTATTTCGCCTCGCGCCCGCGCGGCAGCCGCATCGGCGCCTGGGCCTCGAAGCAGTCGCGGCCGCTCGAAAGCCGCTTCGCGCTGGAAAAGGCGGTCGCCGAATACACCGCCCGCCACGCCATCGGCGACATCCCGCGCCCGCCCTACTGGTCCGGCTTCCGCATCAAGCCCGCCTCGATCGAGTTCTGGCACGACCGGCCGTTCCGCCTGCACGACCGGGTCGTCTTCACGGCCGACGGCGGCGGCTGGAAGAAGACGCGGCTTTATCCGTGAGGGGCCATGGTCCAGCGACGCAAGCCGCTCGTCTATACGAAACATGCAGGCGACGCCGTCCGCGAGCGTGAACTGAAGCGCGAGTGGATCGAGGAGACCGTTTATTTCCCCGAATGGGAGGAAGAAGACCCTCGCCAGCCCCCGGTCCTGCGTCGCTATCGCGCCATCACAGCGCATGGCGATCGCATCCTGCGGGTCGTCTGCTTGGAAAGCGACGCCGAAATCCGTATATTGACGGCGTTCTTCGACCGCGGAGCCAGAAGACAGCCATGAAGCCAATCGTCAAATACGATGCGCAAGCCAACGCGGCCTATATCCGCTTCTCCGATCTCAAGGTGCTTGAAAGCGAGGAAGTGTCGCCCGGCGTCGTCTTCGACTACGATGCCGAGGGACGGCTGGTGGCGATAGAGCTGCTCGACGCCAAAGCTCAACTTCCACCTGAGCTTCTGGCCGAAGCGGCATAACCCCCTATTCCGATGGCGACAATGACCGAAGCGATCGAGGCCAGGGCGCGGGCGTTGTTCGAGGATTACAGCCGTCGCAGCAACGCGGCGTTGCACGACCCGCAGAATGCCGACATCGACGCGCTTGCCGGCGTCTTTGCCGGCCATTTCGTCGGCGCGAGCCCGCTCGGCGTGATGGGCGGGGCGAAGGACGACACCTTTCCCGCGATCCTGCGGCAGGGTTTCGAGAATTATCGCGCCATGGGCGGGACGCGCTTCGAGATCGTCGCCATCGAGGTGGACGTGCTGGACGGGTTCCACGCCATGGTGCGGGCCGACTGGGAGTTCGACTATGTCCGCCCGGGCGACGGCACGACGGGAACCATCGCCTTCCGCAACCTCTATTTCGTCAGCTTCGCCGGGGGCGAGCCGCGGATCTTCGCCTGGATCACCCCGGACGAGGCGCAGGCGATGAAGGACCACGGGCTGGCCTGAAGCCCTTCCCCTTGCCCGCAGGAGGACGCTCGCAAAACTGTCATCGTCGCGTAGGGCGGCTGTCATCGTGCGCGCTTAAGTCATGTCCGGTTTCCATCAACCTCATGGAAGGCCAGACAATGATCCGCCATCTCCTCGCTTCCGCCGCCCTCCTTGCCCTCGCCGTGCCGGCCGGGGCGGAGCAGGTTTTCACCGCCACCCTCGCCGGGCATGCCTATCTGCCGGCCTTCACCCTCGTCGCGCCGCCGGCCGACGCGCCGCGCGACGCCTGGGTGTCCGGCAAGTTCACAGGGCCCCAGCGCAACGAGAAGCCGATGAGCGTCATGGGCGACGTCGGCGCTGCCTATGGCGGCCACAAGACCGGCATCTCGCTGCCGTTCCTCGGCCAGCCGGTGCAGGGCATGTCGGGCTTCGCCATGAACCGCGCCGAGGACGGCAGCGTCTTCACGCTCACCGACAACGGTTTCGGCTCCAAGGCCAACAGCCCCGACGCGATGCTGTTCTTCCACCGCATGAAGCCGGATTTCGAGAGCGGCGCGGTCGAGCGCGTCGAAACCGTGTTCCTGCGCGACCCCGACCGCAAGGTGCCGTTCCGCATCGCCTATGAGGGGACAGAGAGCCGCTACCTGACCGGCGCGGACTTCGACCCCGAGAGCATCCAGTATCTCGACGGCGAGATCTGGATCGGCGACGAGTTCGGCCCCTTCATCATCCGCGCCACCGCGGACGGGCGCGTGCTTTCCGTCCACCAGACCATGATCGACGGCAAGGCGCTGCGCGGCCCCGACACGCCGGGCGTCGTCGTTCCCGCCGTCGCCGGCAAGGATTTCACGGTCCAGCGTTCGGGCGGCTACGAGGGCATGGCGTTGCAGCCGGGCACGAACCTTCTCTGGGGCATGCTGGAAAAGCCGCTCCTCGGCGAGGACGGCCAGCCGGAAGGCGCGTTCCTGCGCATCGTCACCTTCGACACCGGCAAGGCCGAATGGACCGGCGACAGCTACAGGTTCGGCCTCGCGGAAGGCGCGGCGGCGATCGGCGACTTCAACTTCATCGACGAGACGCGGGCGCTGGTGATCGAGCGCGACAATGGCGAGGGCGACATCAGCCTCGAATGCAAGACCGATGACAAGTCGGCCTGCTACCCGGTGCCGGCGAAGGTGAAGAACATCGTGCTGGTCGACACCGCCAGCGTCGACGCCGACGGCTTCATCAGGCGGATCGGCACCATCGACCTGCTCGACATCGCCGACCCGGACGGCAAGGCGCGCCTGACGACGCAGTCGAACCGCGACCTTGGCGGCAAGTTCACCTTCCCGTTCTTCACCATCGAGGACGTGATGCGCGTCGACGACACCCACATCATGGTCGCCAACGACAACAACCTGCCCTTCTCGGGCGGGCGCGAGATCGGCAAGGCAGCGAACAACGAGTTCATCCTGTTCGAGGTCGCCGATTTCCTCGCCGCGAAATAAGTCCTGAACCGACAGCGCCGCGTCGCAGGTCAGCCTGCGGCGCGGCTTCTTTTTCAGCTCTTCTTGCGGTTCATGAAGGCGACGAAGGCGTTGCGCGCCTCGTCGGAGGACAGACGGGCGCGGAACTCTTCGCCCTCGGCCTTGATGCGCGCGACAAGCGCCTCGCGGTCGCCGAGCATGAAGTCGCGGGCGATCTTCAGCGCCTGCGGCGGCTTGGCGGCAACGCGCTGCGCCAGCGCCAGCACCGCCGCTTCCAGTTCCTCCTCGGCCACGACATCGTGGATCAGGCCGGCGGCCTTCGCGTCGGCGGCCGCGAGCGGCTCGCCCAGCCCGAGCAGCGCGAAGGCGCGCTGGTGGCCGAGCAGCGCCGGGCCGAGCAGGCTCGATCCCGCCTCCGGCACGAGGCCGAGATCGACGAAGGGCGTGTGGAAGCGCGTGCGCGGCGTCGCCAGCGTCAGGTCGCAATGGAAATTGATGGTCGTGCCGATGCCGACCGCGATGCCGTCGACGCCGGAAACGACCGGCTTCCCAGCCGTCGCCAGCGCCATCAGGAAGTCGTAGACCTCGGTGCCGTGCTCGCCGCCGGTCGCCACCGCCATGAAGTCGGCGAGGTCGTTGCCGGACGAGAACGCCCCCGGCACGCCGAGGATCAGATGGACGCGCACGGACTCGTCGGCGTCTCCTTGCGTCAGCGCCTTCGCCATCGCCGCATACATCGCCCGGGTGATGGCGTTCTTCTTGTCCGGCCGGTTCATGCGGATCGTCTGCACCGCGCCGTCGCGGGAAACCTCGATATGCTCGCTCATCGCTTTCCCCTTACAGCGCCAGCGCCGCCGCGGCCGTATCGAGGCTGTCCGCGCCCTCCGTGACGCGGTTCCTCAGCGCGGCCGTCTCGTCGATCAGGTTCTCGGCGAAGAAGCGGGCGAGCGAGACGCGGGCCTTGTCCTGTCCTGCAAGCGCGCCGCGGACAAGATAGGCCCCGCCGGCCGCGAGCGAGAAGAGCCGCAGATACGGCGTCGCGCCGGCCAGCGCCTCCTCCGTCCTGCCGCCGCCCAGCGCGGCGAGCAGGTAGTCGGTCGCGGCCTGGAGATCGTCGAGCGCTGTGGAGACCTTGTCGGCCGTGCGGCCGAAGCCCTCGGCATTGGCCTTGCGCAGCGCCTCCACGTCGCCGCGCAGCTCGGCGATGTAGTCCTTCACCGCCTCGCCGCCCGACAGCGGCAGCTTGCGGGTGACGAGGTCGATGGCCTGGATGCCGTTGGTGCCCTCGTAGATCGGCGCGATGCGCGAGTCGCGATAGAGCGCGGCCGCGCCCGTCTCCTCGATGAAGCCCATGCCGCCATGGATCTGGACGCCGATGGACGAGACCTCGACGCCGATGTCGGTCGGGAACGCCTTGGCGAGCGGGGTCAGCAGCCCAGCGCGCTCGCTCCACGTCGCGGCGTCCTCGCCGCCCGCCTTGCTCAGGTCGATGGCGTGGGCGCAGGCATAGGCGATGGCGCGGGCGGCCTGGGTCAGCGCCTTCATGGTGATCAGGTTGCGCCTGACGTCGGGGTGGTGGACGATGGGCGCCATGCCCTCGCCCGCACAGTCCGCCGCCTTGCCCTGCCGGCGCTCCTGCGCGTAGGCGAGCGCCTTCTGGTAGGCGGCCTCGGCGACGGCGACGCCCTGCATGCCGACGGCGAGGCGGGCGTTGTTCATCATGGTGAACATGCAGGCGAGGCCGCGATTCTCCTCGCCGATCAGCCAGCCGATGGCCCCCGGCTCCCTGTCCTTCGCGAAGCCGTCGCCGTAGATCATGGTGCAGGTCGGCGAGGCGTGGATGCCGAGCTTGTGCTCGATGGAGGCGCAGAAGGCATCGTTGCGCGCGCCCAGCGAGCCGTCCGCGTTGACGAGGAATTTCGGCACGAGGAACAGCGAGATGCCGCGCGTGCCGGCCGGCGCGTCGGGCAGGCGCGCGAGCACGAGATGGACGATGTTGTCGGTGAAATCGTGCTCGCCATAGGTGATGAAGATCTTCTGGCCGAAGATGCGGTAGGTGCCGTCGCCGGCCGGCTCGGCGCGGGTGCGCAACGCGGCGAGGTCGGAGCCGGCCTGCGGCTCGGTCAGGTTCATGGTGCCCATCCACTCGCCGGTGACGAGCTTTTCGAGATAGGTCGCCTTCAGCGCGTCCGAGCCGTGCTTCTCGATCGCCTCGACCGCGCCCATGGTCAGGGTCGGCCCGAGCGCGAAGGCCATGGAGCCGGAGTTCCACATTTCGAGCGCGGCGACGGAGAGCATGGTCGGCAGGCCCTGCCCGCCATGATCGACCGGGCCGGCCAGCGCGTTCCAGCCGCCGTCGATCCAACGCCGGTAGAGGTCGCGCCAGCCGGGTGGCATGGTGACGTCGCCGTCCTTCCACACCGCACCGACCTCGTCGCCGACGGTGCGCAGCGGCGTCACCTCGTCGGAGGCGAAGCGGCCGGCTTCCTCGAGGATGGCGTCGACGAGGTCTTCCGAGAGGTCGCCGAGCCGGCCGGATTCCAGCGCGGCGCCGAGGCCCGCGACGTGCTTGAGCGTATGGGCGATCTCGGCAACGGGCGCGCGGTACATCTGGCTTCCTCCTCGGCGGCAGACAAAGGGCTGTCACCCTTCCTGTAGGGATAGGGCTGCGGTTCCGCAACATGGCTATTGTTTTTTGACGTTTACGTCAACGTTCATGCGCCATTGCGATGCCGAAGCGCCGTAGATAAGAATGCCCGAAGCAAGGAGACAATCATGCTGGCGCGCCCGGAGAAATATCGCTGCATCGAATGCAACCTGCCCTATGGCGCGGACGGGTTCTGGCTGCATGAAGGGCTGATCGAGAACGGTCCGGCCTACTGGTGCGACCGCGGGCTGCTGTGCTCGCCGCGCTGCTCGCTGGAGCACTACCGCAAGCGCGTAGCCGAAGGCACGCTGCCCCGTGAGCCGGCCCCGAACCCGCTCGAGACGGACCCGGCCTTTTTCCGCTGAGGCTCAGCCGACAGTCTTCTCCCGTTCCACCGCGCGCCAGCCGATGTCGCGGCGGCAGAAGCCGCCCGGCCAGTCGATGCGGTCGATGGCGGCGTAGGCGCGGGCCTGCGCCTCGGAGACCGTCGCGCCGGCTGCGGTGACGTTGAGCACGCGGCCGCCGGCTGCCACCAGCCGGCCGGAGGCGTCGCGCGCGGTGCCGGCGTGGAAGATCACCACGCCCTCGCCCCGATCCTCGACGCCGGAGATGACGCTGCCCTTTTCCGGCGTGCCGGGATAGCCCTTCGCCGCCATCACCACGGTCAGCGCCGGCTCGTCGCGCCAGCGCGGCGCGAAATCCGCCAGCCGCCCCTCGGCGGAAGCCAGAAGCAGCGGCAGGAGGTCGTCCTTGAGGCGCAGCATCAGCACCTGGCATTCCGGGTCGCCGAAGCGGGCATTGTACTCGATGAGCTTCGGCCCGTCCTTCGTCAGCATCAGCCCGGCATAGAGCACGCCCGCGAACGGCATGCCCATCCCGGCCATGCCGCGCATGGTCGGCTCGACGATCTCGGCGATCACCCGCGCCTCCAGTTCCGGCGTCAGCACCGGGGCGGGCGAATAGGCGCCCATGCCGCCGGTGTTGGGGCCGGTGTCGCCGTCGCCAACGCGCTTGTGGTCCTGCGCCGTGCCGAAGGGCAGCGCGGTCGTCCCGTCGCACAGGAAGAAGAAGCTCGCCTCCTCGCCTTCGAGGAATTCTTCCACGACGACTTCCGCGCCCGCCGCGCCGAACGCGCCCTCGAAGCAGGCGTCGATGGCGGAAAGCGCCTCGTCGAGATCCATCGCCACCGTCACGCCCTTGCCGGCGGCGAGGCCATCGGCCTTGACGACGATGGGCGCGCCGACTTTTCTCGCATAGGCGCGGGCGTCGGCGGCGTTGGCGAAGCGGCCATAGGCGGCGGTTGGGATACGGTAGCGCGCGCACAGATCCTTGGTGAAGCCCTTGGAGCCTTCGAGCTGCGCCGCCTTGGCCGATGGGCCGAAGACGCGGATGCCGGCGGCACTGAGATCGTCGGCAAGTCCGGCGACCAGCGGCGCTTCCGGCCCGACGACGACGAGGCCGATGTCCTTCTCCTTCGCGAAGGCGACGACCGCAGCGTGGTCGGTAACGTCGAGCGCGACGCATTCGGCGTGGCTTGCGATGCCGGGATTGCCGGGCGCGGCATAGAGCTTCGCCAGCAGCGGCGAGGCCGAAATCTTCCACGCCAGCGCGTGCTCGCGCCCGCCCGAACCGATCAGGAGTACGTTCACGATTGATCTTCCCAGTTCTCGATCTTCAATTCGCCGATGCGTGAGAACTCACGCCCGTTGCGCGTAACGAGAATGAGCGAGCGGGACAAGGCCTGTCCGGCGATCAACACGTCATATGGCCCGATCGGACTGCCGGCGGAAGCCAATGCCGCCCGTATTTCTCCGGCCCGGCGCGCATCGTCGCGGTCGAACTCCAGCACCGGGAACTGGAGCGCATCCACCCGCGCGAGATTTTTCTGCACCCGCCCGCTGCGAAACGCGCCGTAATAGAGCTCGTGCGCAACGACGGAGGAAATCGCGACGTCCTGCGGAGCATGCGACTTGATATGCGCCAGGATGCCCGCATGCCCCTTGAGCGCGGCGATCACCGCGTTGGTGTCGAGAAGATACATCTAATCGAAGATCGACAGATCGGGACGCTCCTGCGGCCGCGGCTTTTCCTGCGCGGCCCGCACGAAATCCTCATCGACCTCGCCGACGAGCGCGTCGAGCCAGTTCCACGATTCTGGGATCGGCTCGATGATCAGGGCGTTCCCACGGCGCTTGATGCTGACCTCGTCCGTTTCGAACCTGAACTCCTTCGGCAGACGGACCGCTTGCGAGCGGCCCGACCAGAACACTTTCGCGACAGTCATCGAAGCCTCCTGCACCGCTGTTGGCATCTATCAAAGATATATATCAACTGGCCCGGATACCGGCAACACCCGACTGTCCCATCTCCCGCTTGACGCCCGCCCCCCGCCCTGCCACTCAAAGCGCCATGGAAAACATCCAGAGCAAGGACGCGCAGGGCCGCGTCGCCGACGCCCCCTCCGGCCATTGGGTCTATCGGCTGCTGCCGCGCGGCCTCTGGCCCTATGCGCAGCTCGCGCGCTGGGACCGGCCGATCGGCTGGTGGCTCCTGATGTGGCCGTGCTGGTGGTCGGCGGCGATGGCGGCGTCGGCCCGGGCCGCGCCGGGCGCGGCGCTGATCGACGTGCTGCCCTCGCCCTGGCATCTCCTCCTGTTCATGGTCGGCGCGATCCTGATGCGCGGGGCCGGCTGCACCTATAACGACATCGTCGACGAAGACATCGACGACAAGGTGGCGCGCACCCGCTCGCGCCCGCTGCCCTCCGGCAAGGTGACGCGCCGGCAGGCGTGGGGCTTCCTCGCCCTGCAATGCCTCGGCGGCCTCCTCGTGCTCCTTCAGTTCAACTGGTTCGCGGTTCTCGTCGGCGTCGCCTCGCTCGCCGTCGTCGCGGTCTACCCGTTCATGAAGCGGTTCACCGACTGGCCGCAGCTCTTCCTCGGCCTCGCCTTCTCGTGGGGCGCGTGGATGGGCTGGGCGGCGCATTTCGGCTCGCTCGAGCTCGCGCCGGCTCTTCTCTATTTCGGCTCGATCCTGTGGGTGATCGGCTACGACACGATCTACGCCCATCAGGACAAGGAGGACGACGCGCTGGTCGGCGTGCGCTCGACCGCGCGGCTGTTCGGCAACAGGACGCGCGAATGGCTGATCGGGCTCTACGGCACGGCGCTGCTGTTCTTCCTCGTCGCCTTCGCCAACGCCGCGGTGCCGATGCCGGCGCTGGCCGGCCTGCTGGCGGCCGGCGCGCATCTGTGGCGGCAGATCAGGGTCCTCGACATCGACGATCCCGACCAGTGCCTCCGGCTGTTCAAGTCGAACTCGACCGTCGGCTGGCTGATCTTCCTCGGCCTCCTCGGCGGCGGCGTCTGGGCTTCTATCAGCCCGAACTTCTAGTTTTCATCGCGGGCGATGATCTCGTAGCCGTCGACGACGAGCCGCACGCCGAGATCGCTGCCGGTCCTGCGCCGGGCGAGGAAGCGCGGGCGGCGCTGCATCGACACGCGGCCCTTGCGGCGCTCCGCCGGCGGGCGCTTCTTGACCAGCCCGAGCGATTCTTCCAGCGTGCGCGCCTCGCCGTCGGATTCGATCAGCAGCATCGGCAGCTGGTAGGCGTCCGACCACGCGCGCCAGTCGGCGGCGACGTCGTCGAGGTCGTGGGCGACGAGCAGCGGCACCGACAGCATCGGGTCGGCGTGCAGCAATTCGAGCGTCACCGTCACCTCGCCGTCGCCGTCCTCGATGGCGCGGGCCGCGACGCCGCGGAAGGCGCGCGCCGGCAGCGCGATCGACACCGGCAGGCGGCTCGCTTCCAAGAGGCGGCGGATGGTGACGCCGCGATGGTCGATGGTGAAGGTCACGTCGCCGAGATCGTCGCGTCCGGCATAGGAAACCGCCTGCGGCAGGCGAAAGGGATCGAGCCGCAGGTCGCTGCCGGCCCACACGGGTTTCAAGGCGGAATTAAGCCCGGTGTTCATGTCGTCACTGCCTTCCTGTCTCTCCTGAGAGCCGGTTTTCCGGTCTCTCCGGGCAGCTTTTGCCGCCTCGTTATGCCCGGCGGCTTTTTTGCCGCCTTGCTATGGACGTGACAGTAAGGGCCGGCGCGTTCCGCACCGCTTAAAAATGAGGGTTAAGGTTTTCTCGCCTCGCGCGATGGTTATCGCTTTGCAACCTGGGGTAAGGAAACTTAAATCATCTTGTCGGGGTTCATGATCCCCGCCGGGTCGAACGCCGCCTTGATCCGGCGCATCAGGTCGGTGGCGACGGGCGGGGCGGTGGCGATCAGCTCGTCGCGCTTCATCCGGCCGATGCCGTGCTCTGCCGAGATCGAGCCGCGATAGGCGCGCACCACCGCATGCACGGCGTCGTTGACCTCGCGATAGCGGGCGAGGAAGGCGGCCGGCGCGGCGCCGACCGGCTGCGAGATGTTGTAGTGCAGATTGCCGTCGCCCATGTGGCCGAAGGCGACGAGCCGCGCCGCCGGCTCGATCTTCATCACGGCCTGCCATGCCTCCCGGATGAAATCGGGTATCGCGGCGACTGGCACGGAGATGTCATGCTTGATCGACGCGCCCTCGTGGCGCTGCGAGTCCGACATCGATTCGCGCAGCTTCCACAGGCCTTCGGCCTGGGCGAGGCTGGCGGCGAGCGTGGCGTCCGTGACCAGCCCGGCCTCGAAGCCTTCGCCGAGGATCTCCTCGATCAGGGCGCGGGCGTCCTCGGCCGAACGGCCGGAGGAGATCTCGATCAGCACATGCCACGGATGAGAGGAGCCGAGCGGCGCGGCCGTGCCCGGAATATGGCGCAGCACGAAGGCGAGGCTTTCGTCGATCATCAGTTCGAAGGCGGTCAGGCTGGAGCCGGCCCGGTCGGAGGCGAGCGAGAACAGCGACAGCGCGTCTTGCGGGCTTTCGAGCCCAACCCACGCCACCTCCCTGCCCTTCGGCTTCGGATAGAGCCTGAGCACGGCGGCGGTGATGACGCCGAGCGTGCCCTCGGCCCCGACGAACAGGTTCTTCAGGTCGTAGCCGGTGTTGTCCTTCTTCAGCTTGCGCAGGTCGTCCAGCACCTCGCCGGTGGGCAGCACCACCTCGACGCCGAGGCACAGCTCGCGCGCGTTGCCATAGGCGAGCACGCCGGTGCCGCCGGCGTTCGAGGAAAGGTTGCCGCCGATCTGCGCCGTTCCCTGCGAGGCGAGCGACAGGGGGAACAGCCGCCCGGCCTCGTCGGCGGCTTCGTGGAGGGCGTGCAGCGTCACGCCCGCCTCGGCGGTGACGGTGTTGGAGGCGATGTCGATCTCGCGCACGGCGTTCAGCCGCGACAGGGACAGCACCACCTCGCGGCCGGCCGCATCCGGCATCTGGCCGCCGACGAGGCCGGTATTGCCGCCCTGCGGCACGATGGGGGTGCGCGTCTCGCTGGCGAGCCGCAGGATCGCGGCGACCTCGGCGACACTGCCGGGGCGCAGCACCAAGGGCGTCCGGCCCGGCCACAGGCCGCGCGGCTCGACGGTGAAGGGCTCGGTCTCGGCCGGGTCGGTCAACGCATGGCGCGCACCGACGATTGCCGCAAAACGCTCGATCAGCTTCGCATCCATCTTCTCACCCGTCCCGCGGCGCGGCGGCGCGGCCGAGCCGGTCCCTGATCGCTTCGCCCAGCCCCGTGGCCGGGATCGGCTCGACGGCGATCACGCCCACGCCCGCCCGGTCCAGCGCCTTCATGTAATGATAGAGATTGGCCGCCGCCTCGCGCAAATCCCCGGCCGGCGAAAGGTTCAGCACGGCGGCGGCGCGCTCCGCGCCGGCAATGCGCGCCGGCCCGAAGGCGAGCAGGGCCTCGCCGGCCGCGACCTCGGCGGCATCGAGCCGCAGCGCGGCGTCGGGCGCGTAGTGGGAGGCGAGCATGCCGGGGGCTTCGATACTGGCCGCGCCGCCGCGCAGCACTTTTGCGCCCAGCGCCGCCTCGATCTCCTCGCTCGCCACCCCGCCGGGCCGCAGGATGCGCACGCCATCCGGCCCGACCTTGACGATGGTCGATTCCAGCCCGACCGGGGTCGGTCCGCCATCGGCGATCAGCCTGATCTTCGCGCCGAGGTCTTCGTTGACGGCTTCAGCCGTCGTGCCGCTGATGCGGCCGGACGAATTGGCCGAGGGCGCGGCGAGCGGCCGGCCCGAAGCCGCGATCACCGCGCTCGCGAAGCCGCGCGGCATGCGCAGCGCCACCGTGTCGAGGCCGGTGGTCACCAGCGGGTGGATGGCGTGCCCCTCGCGCAGCTTCAGCACCAGCGTCAGCGGGCCGGGCCAGAAGGCCTCGGCGAGCTTCAGCGAGGCGTCGTCGAACACGGCGATCTCCTTGGCCATGTCGAGGCTGGAGACGTGGACGATCAGCGGGTTGAAGCGCGGCCGGCCCTTGACCTCGAAGATGCGCGCCACCGCCTCGCCATCGGTGGCGTCGCCGGCAAGGCCGTAGACCGTCTCGGTCGGCAGCGCCACGACCTCGCCGGCAGCGAGCAGCGCCAGCGCGGGTTGAAGCGCCTTGTCGAGCGGGAGGATTTCGGCCAAGTGGGTCTCCGCAGTTCACGGCTTGGGTAGCGCGGGCGCGCGGCGGCGGCAAGGAAAACCCGAGTCACCGATTTGTTAATCCTTGAAACGCTAAAATACGTCCCGAGTTTCCATGCGCGCCGGGCGGGGAGAATGCCCGCGCGTGAAAACGACGAGTGTGTTCATGCGTAAAGTCGTTCTTTCGGGGCTTGCCTCGGTCGCGCCGCTGCTCGGTCTCGCCCTGCCGGGAGCCGCCTCCTCCATCGTCACCGTCGCGCCGCCGCAGGCGACGCCCTCCATCGTCAGCGTCGGCGAGGCCGCGCCCGCCCCGATCGAGGCGAAGCCGGTCGCTGAGGCCGCCGCAGCGGACGAAGGCGGTACGGAAATCCTCGCCATCGGCCATTCGGTCGTCGCCATCGGCGCGGACGCGATCCCGCCCTCGCGGGAGGAAGTCGCGGCAATCGACAACGCGATGCCGGAGCCGGAAGCGCCCGCCCTGCCCGGCTGGCTGACCGAGAACAGCGCGCCTGCGCTGCGCGGCGGCATTGCTACCGAGGCCGCGCCGGAGCAGGCCGAGGCCGCGCCGCAGGACTAGCCGCGGGCGGCCTACCCCGCGATCTTCGAGAAATCCGCCATCTGCCCGGTCGCGCCGCGAATGCGCGACAGCAGCGCCAGACGGTTGGCGCGCACGAAGCTGTCCTCGTCATTGACCAGCACCGCCTCGAAGAAGGCGTCGACCGGCCGGCGCAGCGCCGCCAGCGCCTGCATGGCGGCGGAGAAATCCTGCCTCGCGATCGCCTCGCCGGCCTCGTGCTCGGCATGGGTGACGGCCTCGAACAGCGCCCCTTCCTCGTCCTGACGGAACAGGATCGGGTCGACGTCTTCCGCTATGGCGGTGCCCTTCTTCTCCTCGGCGGCGAGGATGTTGGCGGCGCGCTTCGTTCCGGCGAGCAGGTTCTGCCCGTCCTCCGAATCGAGGAAGATGCCGAGCGCGGCGACGCGGGAGACGACGAGCAGCAGGTCGTCGGCCTCCGGCGTGATGACCGCGTCGATCAGGTCGTGCCGCGCGCCCTTGTCGCGGAGGTAGACCTTGAGGCGGTCGTGGAAGAAGGAGAGGAGGTCTGCCACCAGAAGATGTCTCTTGGCGAAAGCCTCGCCGCCCCGATCACGCAGGTCCTTCAGCATCAGCTCGATGAGGGACCCCGGCTTTTCGGCCAGCCGGATATAGCTGAACTCGACATTCCTATCGAAATCCTCGTCGAAGAACGCGGAGGAGACGCTGTGGTCCTTGTGAACCGCAAAGATGCGTTGCTCAGCCTCCAGCGCGTCCCAATAGTTCATGTAGGCCTGTGACGACGCCGCGCCCAGACCAAGCCGCACGCCGTTCTCGACCACGATGCGGATGACGCCGAGCGCCGCCCTGCGCAGCGCGTAGGGGTCCTTGGAGCCGGTCGGCTTCTCGTCGATGGCCCAGAAGCCGGTAAGCGTGTCGAGCTTGTCGGCGAGCGCGACGGCGATGGAAACCGGATCGGCCGGCACGGTGTCCGAGGGGCCCTGCGGCCGATAGTGCTCCTCGATGGCGGCGGCGACGGCGGCGTCCTCGCCCTGCAGCAGGGCGTATTTGCGGCCCATCGCGCCTTGCAGCTCGGGGAACTCGCCGACGACCTCGGTTTGCAGGTCGGCCTTGGCCAGCACGGCGGCGCGCTCGGCCATCGCCGGCTCGGCCCCGACCAGCGGCGCGAGTTCGGCCGCCAGCCGACGGATGCGCTCGACGCGTTCGCCCTGCGTGCCGAGCTTCGCGTGGAAGGTGACGCCGAGCCTGTCGAGGCGCGCCATGCGCTGGTCGAGCGGCTTCTTCAAATCCAGCGCGAATTTCTCCGCCGACCCGGTCAGCGCGGCGAGGTCCGGCAGGTCGGCCTGATCGGTGTTCCAGAAATGCACGGCGTCGGAAAGCCGGGCGCGCACCACCTTGCCGTTGCCGCGGGCGATCTCCGCGCCGCCATCTGTGGCCTCGATGTTGGAGACCAGCACGAAGCGGTTGGAGAGCTTCTCCGCCTCGCCGCGCGGGCGGGTGACGAAGCATTTCTGGTTGGCGCGGATGGTCAGGCGGATGACCTCGGGCGGGATGCCGAGGAAGGCCCGCTCGAATTCGCCCATCAGCACCACGGGCCATTCGACCAGCCCGGAGACCTCCTCGAGCAGCCCCTCGTCCTCGACGAGGTCGAGGCCGGCGGCGAAGGTGAGGTTGCGCGCGTCGTCGAGGATGATGCGCTTGCGGCGTTCGGCGTCGAGCACCACCTTCGCGCTTTCGAGCTTCGCCACATAGTCGTCGAAGCGCTTGACGGTAATGGCTCGCGGCGCATGGAAGCGGTGGCCATAGGTGACGTTGCCGGCGCGGATGCCGTCGACCTCGAAATCGACAACCTCCGGGTCCGACGATTCCGGCCCGAAGGTGCAGAGGATGGATTGCAGCGGCCGCACCCAGCGCAGGCTGCCCGGCTTCGCCGAGGCCGCGCCCCAGCGCATCGATTTCGGCCACGGGAAGCTGCGGATGATGCCCGGCATCAGCCCGGCGACGATCTCCTCGGCGGCGCGGCCGGGACGCGAGATGCGCGCGACGTAGAAATCGCCCTTCTTCGGGTCGGAATGGACATGCGCCTCGGAAATCGAGGCAAGGCCTGCCTTGCGCAGGAAGCCCTCTATCGCCTGCTCGGGCGCGGTCGTCGACGGCCCCTTGATCTCCTCGGCGACGTCCTTCGAGCGGGCGGTGATGCCGCGGATGTCGAGTGCGAGGCGCCGCGGCGTCCAGTATTCGCGCGCCGCCTCGTAGGTCAGCCCGGCCTCGACCAGCCCGTCGGCGACCAGCTTCTTCAGGTCGCCCGCCGCCTTACGCTGCATGCGAGCCGGGATTTCCTCGGAGCGAAGTTCAAGCAGAAGATCGGGCATCAGCGCACCAGTTCAGCGGTCGGGCAGACAAGGGCGAAGCGGTCGGCGAGCGCGGCAAGCTCGGCATCGTGCAGCACGGCGGCGGGGATGACGCCGCTGCCGCCCGGCGCGGGCAGGTCGCGCGTCGCGGCCGCGTCGGAAAGGACCACGACAGAGAAGCCCTGCTCGTTCGCCGCGCGCGTGGTTGAGGAGACGCACATATGCGTCATGAAGCCGACGACGACGAGGCGCTTGCGCCCCGTGGCGTCGAGCGCGTCCTTGAGCGCCGTGCCGGCGAAGGAATTGGGCAGGCCCTTGTCGATCACCGTCTCGCCGGCCAGGGCGGCGGCCTGCGGCGCGAGCTCGTAGCCGGTCGTGTCCGGGCCGAACAGGCCGCCCGGCTGGCCCTTGTGCCGGACATGGATCACCGGCGCGCCGGCCGCGCGCGCCGCAGAGAGCAGCGCGGTGATGTTGCCGAGCGCGGCTTCGACGCCGTGCAGCGGCAGCCGGCCGTCGACATATTCGCGCTGGGCGTCGACGACGACCACGGCGGTCTGGCCAAGCTTCGGCGGCGTCAGGTCCGCGCCGGCGAGCTGAAGCAGGGTCTTCACCATCACGCCGCAGCCTCCGGCCGCCAGCCGAGGCCGCCGGCCTCGGTTTCGAGGAAGGCCTCGCCGCATGCCTTGGCGAGGTTGCGCACGCGCAGGATGTAGCTCTGGCGCTCGGTGACGGAGATCACGCCGCGCGCGTCGAGCAGGTTGAAGGCGTGGGAGGCCTTGATGCACTGGTCGTAGGCCGGCAGCACCATGCGGTGCGGCTGGCCTTCCGGCCGCTTCGCCCCGGCCTCGAGCAGCGCCCGGCATTCCTTCTCGGCATCCTCGAAATGGCGCAGCAGGATGGAGGTGTCGGCGAACTCGAAGTTGAAGCGGGAATATTCCTGCTCGGCCTGGAGGAAGACCTCGCCATAGGTGACCTTCTCGGCGCCCTCGCGGCCGTTGAAGTTCAGATCGTAGACGTTGTCGACGCCCTGGACGTACATCGCCAGCCGCTCCAGCCCATAGGTCAGCTCGCCGGCGACGGGGGCGCATTCGATGCCGCAGACCTGCTGGAAATAGGTGAACTGCGACACCTCCATGCCGTCGCACCAGCATTCCCAGCCGAGGCCCCATGCGCCCAGCGTCGGGCTCTCCCAGTCGTCCTCGACGAAGCGGATGTCGTGCAGGCCAGTGTCGATGCCGATGGCGTCGAGCGAGCCGAGATAGAGCGCCTGAAGGTCTGGCGGGTTCGGCTTCAGGATCACCTGATACTGGTAGTAGTGCTGGAGCCGGTTGGGGTTCTCGCCGTAGCGGCCGTCCTTGGGCCGGCGCGAAGGCTGGACATAGGCCGCGTTCCACGGGCGGGGCCCAAGCGCGCGCAGCGTCGTCGCCGGGTGGAAGGTGCCGGCCCCCATCTCGACGTCATAGGGTTGAAGCACCACGCAGCCACGCGCGCCCCAATAGTCCTGCAAGGTCAGGATGAGATTTTGGAAGCTGAGCGGCTTGGGTCGGTCCAACGCGTGCCTGTCCTAAGTCTGGGATATCGAGAGATGACGCCGGGAGGCTTTGCCGCCTCGCCCGGCAGGGGTCAAGCGGTGGAAAGACTGGCGCGGGTCGAGGCGCGCGCTATGACCGGCGGCGATGA
>JBBCKE010000004.1:0-1661 GCA_037190985.1 Alphaproteobacteria bacterium | reverse complement strand
TAGCACATTGGGAAGCAGCCTTTCGAAGGGCCGCGATGCCTTGATGGAGACAAGGGCGCGTAGCGCCCGCCGGCTTCATCAAGGCAGTCATGACCTGCCAGCAGGTCTCTAAAGAGAAGTTGTCGACACAACCCTTTGGAGGCTGACCGATCATGACCAAGTTTCATTCTACTCCACCCGACGCCGTGCTGGTAGCCATCGATATGTCGAAGCACCGCCAGGAAGTTCTGCTTGAACGACCGGAAGGCGGTCGTCGGCGCCGCATGACGGTGATGGCGACAAAGGCCGATTATGATCGGCTGGCCGACGATCTGACCGCGATCGGCAGGCCCGTGATTGTCGGATTCGAGGCAACCGGTAATTATCACCGCACGCTGGCGCATCGATTGCTGTCCGCGGGATTCGAGCTACGCTTGATTTCATCGGTCGCCTTGGCCCGGACGCGCGAAGCGCTGCACAATGGCTGGGACAAGAATGATTCCAAGGACGCGCAGGTGATCCTGCACATGCTGAAGATCGGCGCGACCCAACGCTATGTCGATCCGCTGGCGGCAGGGATCAACGATCTGCAGGAGATGTCGAAGACGCATGAAGCCATATCGAAGGCCAAGACCCAGACCTGGCATCGGATCCTCACGCATTATCTGCCACTGTATTTTCCGGAGATCGAGCGTTTCGCCGGCAACAGCCGGTCCGACTGGTTCCTGGCGTTGATCGAACGCTTCCCGACGCCGGGCAGCATCACCTCGATCGGACGCGAGGCGTTCACCGAACAGGCCTGGCCGCTGATCGGTCGCAAGGTCTCCAAGGCCCGGGTGGTCAACGATATTTACGAGACCGCCTGTGCATCGATCGCGCTGCCGATCGACGAAGATTCCACGGCGGTCGCCATGTTCCGCATGGTCATCGCCCAGGCACGCACCCTGATTCAGCAGCGTAACGAGATCGAGCGGATCGCCCATGACGCGCTGGCGACGAACAGCGATTATCAGCTCCTGCGCATGATCCCCGGTATCGGTCCGATCAACGCCCTGACGATCCTGGCCGAGGCCGGCGATCTGCGCCGGTTCAGCCACCATCGCCAGTTCCTCAAGTTCTGCGGCCTCGACCTCGCTACCTACCAGTCAGGGATATTTCGGGGGCGGACGAAGCTATCAAAGTACGGCAATGCCCGGCTGCGACGCACCTTCTGGATGGCAACGCAGGTCGCGATCCGACAACCCAACAACAGCTTCCGTGACAAGCTCTCCCGCTATGTCGATGGCCATGCCGACGACCCCGATCGCCGCCGCAAGGCGATGACCGCTCTCACCGCCAAGATGGCGCGCGTCGTGCACGCCGTCATCAAGACGGGAACCGAGTACCGCCCGTTCGTCGAACGGGCGGACACCAGATGGAAGGACCCCTCTCTGCTGTGCCGTGAGGGCGCTACGGCGACCCTGTAGATAATGTTCGGGCCTTCCATCTGGCATGCGTATCTCATCTTAAGGACGGTGAGGACCACGATCCCGATGATCGATGGATCCTATGTTTGCTATGGCCGAGAGCGCCTTCCTTGACGATGGAAGCCATCTGGATCATAAAATCATCAGCGCCGATCACACTCGGCGCAACGAGATCTGCTGGCCTGTTCCCGCCGCTGCTTCCCAACATAGGACGTT
>JBBCKE010000003.1:0-23468 GCA_037190985.1 Alphaproteobacteria bacterium | reverse complement strand
CGATGCGGGCTACGCGCCGAACGACTGGCAGGTCGGCCAGACCGGCAAGGTGGTCGCGCCGGAGCTCTACATCGCGGTCGGCATCTCGGGCGCGATCCAGCACCTGGCCGGCATGAAGGACTCGAAGGTCATCGTCGCCATCAACAAGGACGAGGAAGCCCCGATCTTCCAGGTCGCAGACTTCGGCCTCGTCGGTGACCTCTTCACTATCCTGCCGGAGCTCGAAAAAGCACTCTGACGCCATACGCGAAAGCCGGACGGCGCGCCCGCTCCCGGCGACGCGCGTTGCCCCGCGGCCAGACCGGGACTATTGTTGAAGGACGGGGTGGACAGAGGCCACCCCGTCCTTCTATTTTGCGCTGCAACATACTGGCGGCGAAGGCCGGATTATAATGGCCGCAAAGGCCGGATGACGGGGCTGGACCATGACGGGCAGGATTTCGACGGTTGGCATCATCGGGGCGGGCCAGATGGGCGGCGGCATCGCGCATGTGGCCGCCATGGCCGGCTACCGCGTCAAGCTCTACGACATCTCGGCGGAGCGGATCGAGGCCGGGCTCGCCACGATCAACGGCAACATGGCGCGCCAGGTTTCCTCCGGCAAGATGGAGGAGGCCGTGCATCGCGCCGCCATCGGCCGCATCGAGGCGGCTCCGGCGCTCGACGACCTCGCCGACGTCGATCTCGTCGTCGAGGCGGCGACCGAGGACGAGACGGTCAAGCGCAAGATCTTCGCCCAGCTCTGCCCGCTCCTGAATCCCGAGGCGCTGCTGGCCACCAACACCTCCTCGATCTCGATCACGCGGCTCGCCGCCCAGACCGACCGGCCCGAGCGCTTCATCGGCATCCATTTCATGAATCCGGTGCCGGTGATGAAGCTGGTCGAGCTGGTGCGCGGCATCGCCACCGAGGACACGACCTTCGAGACCGCCAAGGCCTTCGTCTCCAGCCTCGACAAGACCATCACCGTGGCCGAGGATTTCCCGGCCTTCATCGTCAACCGCATCCTCCTGCCGATGATCAACGAGGCGATCTACACGCTCTACGAGGGGGTCGGCACGGTCGAGGCGATCGACACGGCGATGAAGCTCGGCGCCAACCACCCGATGGGCCCGCTCCAGCTCGCCGACTTCATCGGCCTCGACACCTGCCTGTCGATCATGCAGGTGCTGCATGACGGCCTGTCCGACTCCAAGTACCGGCCCTGCCCGCTGCTGGTGAAGTATGTCGAGGCCGGCTGGCTCGGCCGCAAGACGGGCCGCGGCTTCTACGACTATCGCGGCGAGAACCCGGTGCCGACGCGCTGAGCGCGGCGGCGTCGCATCGGCGATTTTCCTTTATTTTTCAGCACTGCGCGGGTGGCCGCCCTTTACAAAGCGGTGCGCGGCCTAGAGTATCGACGGCAAGCAGCCGCCCCTTGCGGGCGCGGCTGCAAGAATCACGTTTCACGCGTATTCCCAGGGAGGTTCGTCATGTCTTTCAAGGTTCGCAGGCTTCTCGCCGCTTCCGTCGCCGCCGCGGCCATGGCCGCGGTGTCCGCCGCCCACGCCCAGGATGTCAAGCTCGGCTTTCTCGGCGGCTTCACCGGCCCGATCGAGACGCTGGTGCCGCCGATCCACGAGGGCGCGAAGCTCGCCGTCGCGCAGGTCAACGAGCAGGGCGGCATCCTCGACGGCCGCACGCTGACGCTGCTGCAGGGCGATTCCACCTGCATCGACACTACGGCGGCCTCGGCCGCCGCCGACCGCATGGTCAATTCGGAGAACGTGACGGGGCTGGTCGGCCCGCTCTGCTCGGGCGAGACGATCGCCGCCGCCAACACCGCCGCCATCCCCGGCGGCGTCGTGCTGATCTCGCCGGCCGCAACCTCGCCGGCGCTGTCGGGCCTGAACGACAACGACCTCGTCTTCCGCACCACCCCATCCGACGCCTATTCGGGCGAGACGCTGGCCAAGCTCCTGGACGGCAAGGGCTACGGCAACATCGCCGTCACCTATGTCAACAACGACTACGGCAAGGGCTTCGCCGACGCGCTGGCCGGCGCGTTCGAGGCGCTGGGCGGCACGGTGGCGGCCAACGAGGCGCATGAGGACGGCAAGGCCGACTACCGCGCCGAGATCGGCTCGCTCGCCTCGTCGGGCGCGGAAATCCTCGTCGTGCTCGCCTATGTCGACGGCTCCGGCCAGACCATCGTGCGCCAGGCGCTCGAGGGCGGCGACTTCGACAAGTTCGCCGGCGGCGACGGCATGATCGGCGACAGCCTCGTCACCGCGGTCGGCGAAGGCAAGCTCGACGGCTTCATCGGCACCAAGATCGGCAACCCCGAGACGCCGGGCACGGCGATCTTCGCCGAAGCGGCCAAGGCGGCCGGGTTCGACCCCGCCGGCTCGTTCGTGGCCCAGTCCTACGATGCCGCCTTCCTGCTGGCGTTGGCGATCCAGAAGAACGGCTCCGACAGCCGCGAGGGGCTCAGCGCCGCGCTGCGCGACGTCGCCAGCGCGCCGGGCGAGGTGATCCTGCCGGGCGAGTGGAAGAAGGCGGTCGAGCTGATCGCAGCCGGCCAGGACATCAACTACGAGGGCGCTTCCGGCAGCCACGAATTCGACGAGAACGGCGACGTGCCGGGTGTGGTCATCGAAACGGTGATCGAGGGCCCCGGCTTCAAGGATGTCGGCCCGGTTCAGTAAGGGCTGCGGCCTCCGCCATGGCCGAGTAAACGGCCCGGAGGGGAAACCTTCCGGGCCTTTTTCATGCTTTGAAATCGCCATCATCGTTAATCGGACGTTTAGAAGAACGTGAAAGATTGACCCATGTGGCGTCATGGCCACGCTGGTCTGTCGCCGATCGTGATGAGGGTATCGATGTCGCTGCGTGACGAGTGGGAAGAGCCGCACAGGAATCGCGGCGGCATTTTCAGCGATTTCGGCATGGGCGCGCTGCGCGTGGCGCTGCTGTTCGGCTCGGCGGCCGTTGGGCTGGCGCTCGTCCTGACGCCGCTGGCGGAAAACCAGGTCGAGCGCATGGCCTATTCCGCCTATACGAACCGGCTCGACACGATGGCGACCGGAACGATCGGCCCGAGGGCGAACGGGACCTATACGGTCCGGCGCAGCGTCCTCCAGCCGTCGCCGTCCTCCGTCTGCATCATCCGCAACAACGGCATGCGCACCGGCGATTGCTAGAGCATCTTGCAGTCGGACGGAATCGTCTGACGTCGCATAAATGCGGCTAAAGAAACTGGAGCAGCGGAAGCTGCATTCGTCAGAACGCCCGCTGCTCCAGGGCTCCCGGCGGGAACGGATCGTTAAGCCTGTTCCCTTCGCCACGGGCGGAACCGCCCGCCGTTAACCTTTCGTCATTTCCGCCTCTCTAGTCTTCGCGTATTGGACCGATGCGTGCGATCCCGAGCGGGAAGAGAAGCGATGCTGAAGCGATTTGTCAGGGATGAGCGCGCCGCGACGGCAATCGAGTACAGCCTGATCGCCGCCATCGTGTCGATGGCCATCCTGGCCGGCGCCAGCAGCATCTCCTCCGAGGTTCAGACCCTCTATCAGAACACGGCGGACAAGATCCAGGAATCATCCGGCGGCAACAGCCCGTAGACGTTTCCCGCAATTCCGGACGGAATTGCTCTGACGGCTCATTTCCCCAGCACCTTCGCCAGCGATATGGTGGCGCTGCCCGGCCGGGCCGGCTTCTGCTGGCCCGCATGCGGCGCCCAGCCCGACAGCCATATGGTCGAGAAGGTGGCGCGCACGCGCCCGTCCGGATCGGAGAACCGCTCGGCATAGATCTCGGCCGCGCGCAGGAACAGCGCCTTTCCCGCCGGCTTGCGGCTGCGGGCGACGAGGCTGGCGGTCGCGCCCATGGCGCGCAGGTCGCGCATCAGCGCGAACATCGAATCGTAGCGCACCGTCACCGTCTCATGGTCGGCTACGGGGAGGGCGAAGCGCGCCCGCTGGAGGAGCGCGCCGGCGTCGCGGACGTCGGCGAGGGGGGAGACGCGCGGGCTCGCGCCGCCGGTCAGCTCGGTCTCGGCCGCCAGCAGCGCCTCGCGCAGCTCGGCGAGCGTGCCGGCCCCGGCGAGGCAGCCGAGGAACAGCCCGTCCGGCTTCAGCGCCCGCCTGATCTGCACCAGCATGCCGGGAAGGTCGTTGACCTCGTGCAGGTGATAGAGCGAGACGGCGAGATCGAGGCTTTCCGGCTCGAACGGCACCGTTTCGGGCGCGGCGACGATGCCGTCCTCGCCGCCGAGCAGCGCGGCGTCGGCCTCGACGCGCACCGCCTTGCCGACCTTTCCGGTGGCGGCGAGCGCGGCCAGCGCCGCCGGCGTCTGGCAGAACAGCGCCGCGGCCGTCGCGAAGCGGCGCGGCACCGCGGCCAGCCGCTCGCCGAGGTCGTCGGCGGCCCGGGCCATCAGGAAGTCGGCCCCGGCCTTTCCTGCGCTCAGGGCGCGGCGCTTGCGCGCCGCCGCCAGCGCGAAATCGAAGATCGGCTCCACCGGGTTTTCTGACATGGCCTTGCTCCGTCTGCTACCATGGCCGCGGGTGGCCTTTCAGACGAGCCTTGTCGTGAACGATCGCGCGGCGGATATCAAGGACTGGATGCGGCGGATCGCGGGTTTGCCGGCCCGCCTGCTGTTCCCGCCCGTCTGCCCCTCGTGCCGGCGGCTGGTGGCCGAGCCGTTCACCCTGTGCGGCGGCTGCTGGCCGAAGCTGCGCTTCATCGAGCGGCCGTGGTGCGAGGTGCTCGGAACGCCGTTCTCGCACGAGATCGGCGAGGGCATCCTCTCGGCCGACGCCATCGCCAGCCCGCCGCCTTTCGCCCGCGCCCGCTCCGCTGTCGCCTATAACGGGGTCGCGCGGCGGATGGTCTTGAACCTGAAATTCGGCGACCGCACCGAGCTCGCCCCGACCATGGCGCGCTGGATGATGCGGCCGGGGGCCGAGCTTCTGGCCGAGGCCGACGCCGTCGCGCCGGTGCCGCTGCATCGCGGCCGGTTCCTGCGCCGGCGCTTCAACCAGTCGGCCGAGCTGGCGCGCGCCCTGTGCGCGCTCTCGGGAAGGCAATTCCTGCCCGACGCGGTGGCGCGCATCCGCGCCACGCGCCAGCAGGTCGGGCTCGGCGCGCGCCAGCGCGAGGACAATGTGCGCGGCGCGTTCCGCGTTCCGCCGGCGTCGGAGATCGCCGTGCGCGGCCGGCGCATCCTCGTCGTCGACGACGTCTACACCACCGGCACCACGGTCTGCGCGGTGGCGAAGGCGCTGAAGAAGGCGGGCGCGGCCGAGGTCGACGTCTTGACCTTCGCGCGGGTCCTGCCCGGCGAGCCCGGCGCGGGCGAGGCGGGGCAAGGGGTCTTCCTGCCCGACGAAGCCGGGACTATATGAGGACGACAGGCTCGAGCCACGGACGGGATGATGAGCGAAGTGACGATCTATACCCGCGCGCTGTGCGGCTATTGCGCCGCCGCCAAGCGGCTCCTCGATTCCAAGGGCGTCGCCTATGACGAGCGCGACGCGACCTTCTCGCCCGATCTCAGGCAGGAGATGATGGCGCGCGCCAACGGGCGCTCGACCTTTCCGCAGATCTTCATCGGCGACACCCATGTCGGCGGCTGCGACGACCTCCACGCGCTGGAGCGTGAGGGGAAGCTCGACCCGCTGCTCGCCGGCGCTAACGGGGAGGATGGGCGATGACCATGGTCAGGGTGGCGGCGCTGCAGATGCGCTCGGGGCAGGACGTCGCGCGCAACGTCGCCGATTTCGAGGCGCTGGTGCGCGAGGCGGCGGGCCGGGGCGCGGCCTATGTCCAGTCGCCGGAGATGACCGGGGCGCTGATGCGCGACCGGGCGGCGCTCAGGGCGGTGCTGAAGCCGCAAGGCGAGGATCCGGTGGAGCGCGCCGCCGGCCGGCTCGCCGCCGAGCTCGGCATCGTCGTCCATGTCGGCTCGACCGCGATCGCCCGGCCCGACGGCAAGGTCGCCAACCGCGCCTTCCTTTTCGGCCCCGACGGCGGGCTTCTCGCCACCTACGACAAGATCCACATGTTCGACGTCGATCTCGACAATGGCGAGAGCTGGCGCGAATCGGCGACCTACGAGCCGGGCGCTGCGGCGACCGTCGTCGAGCTGCCGTTCGGGCGGCTGGGCATGGCCGTGTGCTACGACGTGCGCTTTCCCCAGCTCTTCCGGGCGCAGGCGCTGGCGGGGGCGCAGGTGCTGACGGCGCCGGCCGCCTTCACCCGCCAGACCGGGTCGGCGCACTGGCACGTGCTGCAACGCGCCCGCGCCATCGAGAACGGGGCGTTCGTCGTCTCGGCCGCGCAGGGCGGGCTGCACGAGGACGGCCGCGAGACCTTTGGCCATTCGCTGATCGTCGATCCGTGGGGGCGCGTGGTGGCCGAGGCCGATCATGACGAGCCGGGCGTCGTCGTCGCTGACATCGACCTTGGCGAGGTGGCGCAGGCGCGGGGCAAGATACCGAACCTGAAGAACGCGCGCGACTTCGCGGTCGCGCATGCGGGAACGGCGATGGTGGCGGGAGGCTGAGATGATCCGCTTCTCCCTTTCGTGCGACAAGGATCACGCCTTCGACGGCTGGTTCCGCAACGGCGACGATTTCGACGCCCAGAAGAAGCGGGGCCTCGTTTCCTGCCCGGTCTGCCAGTCGGTCAAGGTCGAGAAGGCGCTGATGGCCCCTTCCGTCTCCACCGGCCGCAAGCGTGAGACGATGGCGCTCGCCATGGGCGAGGAGCAGCGCAAGGCGCTGGCGAAGCTGAAGGCGATGGCCGAGGAAGCGCGCAGGAACGCCGACTATGTCGGCGACAAGTTCGCCGAGGAAGCGCGCAAGATCCATTTCGGCGAGGTCGAGCCGCGCGGCATCTATGGCGAGGCGACCGCCGAGGAGGCGAGCGGCCTTCTCGAGGACGGCGTCGACTTCGTGCCGCTGCCGACCTTTCCCGACGACACGAACTGAGTCGGCAAGCCGGGTTTTTCTAGGATCAGCGCTTCTTCAGCGTGGCGGGCGCGACATTGCGCCAGGCGGTGGTCAGGCCGCTGCGCAGCGTCGCCTCGTCGGCCTCGTCGAGCGCGATTTCCGTCCAGCCCTGCCGGCCCCAGCCACCCTTCACCGGCGCGAAGATGGCGGGCTCGGCCGCCGCCAGCACCGACTGCTCGTCGGGCGTCAGCTTGAGCACGCCGTGCCCGGGCGCGGGCAGGGTGGCGAAGACCTTGTTGCGCACGCGAAAATCCGCCTTGCCGAAATGCGACTTCTCCTCGGCCTCCGGCAGGGAAAGCGCGATGCGCCGGAAATCCTCCGCGTTCAAGGGCGTGGCCTCCTGCCGCGCGCCGGGTGCGCCTATTGCCGCGTCTTTTCGGCCAGCACCATGTAGTTGACGTCGAGATCGCCCGATTTCTGCCAGCGGTCGGCGAGCGGGTTGTAGCTGACGCCGGTGCGGTCGATGACGCGCATGCCGGCCTCGCCGAGCGCGCGCTCCAGCTCCTCCGGGCGCACCAGCTTGCCGTACTGGTGGGTGCCGCGCGGCAGCCAGCGCAGCACGTATTCCGCGCCGAAGATGGCAAGGCCCAGCGCCTTCAGCGTGCGGTTGATGGTGGCGACGAACATCACCCCGTCCGGGCGCACCATCTCGGCGCATTTGCCGACGAACAGGCCGACATCGGCGACATGCTCGACCACTTCCATGTTGAGGACGACGTCGAAGGTCTCGCCCGCCTCGGCCAGCGCCTCGGCCGTGGTGGCGCGGTAGTCGATGGAGACGCCGACCTCGGCCGCGTGCAGCTTCGCCACCTCGATATTGGTCTCGGAGGCGTCCGCGCCCACCACCTCGGCGCCCAGCCGGGCCATCGGCTCGCACAGGAGCCCGCCGCCGCAGCCGATGTCGAGGATGCGCAGCCCCTCGAAGGGCTTGGCCGCGTGGGGATCGCGCCCGAAGCGGGCGGCGACCTGGTCGCGGATATAGGCGAGCCGGACGGGGTTGAACTTGTGAAGCGGCCGGAACTTGCCGTTGGGGTTCCACCACTCGGCGGCGATGGCGGAGAAGCGTTCGATCTCTCCGGCGTCGATGGTCGTTCGTCGGACCTCTGGCATGGCGTGTCTCCTCGTGACCTCAAATCAAGTCGGGGAGAGGCGGGGGAATGTCAAGCACGCCCGTCCCATCTCGCTTGCGCCGGGGAGCGGATTTGGCTATTGAACCCGCGCATCCGCGCCCCGGCACACGGGGCGTTTCAGCTTGATTTCTCCGGGGAAAACCTCTTCCGGATCGCTTCGCAGGGGCCAGTCGCTTCCATGGCGCGCATCGTGATGAAATTCGGCGGGACTTCGGTCGCCGACATCGCCCGCATCCGCAATGTGGCGCGCCACGTCAAGCGCGAGGTCGATGCCGGCCACGAGGTCGCGGTCGTCGTTTCCGCCATGGCCGGCAAGACCAACGAGTTGGTGGGATGGGTGCAGGACGCCTCCAAGGCGGAAGGCTCCAGCCTCAAGATCTACGATGCGCGCGAATATGACGCGGTGGTCGCCTCGGGCGAGCAGGTCACGTCCGGGCTTCTCGCGCTCGTCCTCCAGTCGATGGGCGTCGACGCCCGCTCCTGGCAGGGCTGGCAGATTCCGATCCGCACCGACAACGCCCATGGCGCGGCGCGCATCACCGACATCGACGGCGCGGAGCTGGTCCGCCGCTTCGGGCTGGGGCAAGTGGCGGTCGTCGCCGGCTTTCAGGGGGTGGGGCCAGACAACCGCATTGCCACGCTCGGCCGCGGCGGCTCCGACACCTCGGCCGTCGCGCTCGCCGCCGCGGTCAAGGCCGACCGCTGCGACATCTACACCGACGTCGACGGCGTCTACACCACCGACCCGCGCGTCGAGCCCAAGGCGCGGCGGCTTGCCCGCATCTCCTTCGAGGAGATGCTGGAGATGGCCTCGCTCGGCGCCAAGGTGCTTCAGGTGCGCTCGGTCGAGCTGGCCATGGTGCACAAGGTGCGCACCTTCGTGCGCTCCTCCTTCGAGGAACCCGACGCGCCCGGCATGGGCGATTTCGAGAACCCGCCCGGAACCCTCATTTGCGACGAGGACGAGATCGTGGAACAGCAAGTCGTTACCGGCATCGCCTACGCCAAGGACGAGGCGCAGATTTCGCTGCGCCGCGTCGCCGACCGCCCGGGCGTTTCCGCCGGCATCTTCGGCCCGCTGGCCGAGGCCGGCATCAATGTCGACATGATCGTCCAGAACATTTCCGAGGACGGCAGCTTCACCGACATGACCTTCACCGTGCCGGCCGGCGACGTCGCCAAGGCGCTGTCGGTGCTGGAGAAGGTCAAGCAGACCGTCGGCTTCGACGTGATCCAGCACGAGGAAGGGCTTTCCAAGGTCTCGGTCATCGGCATCGGCATGAGAAGCCATGCGGGCGTCGCCGCCACCGCCTTCCGGGCGCTGGCCGACAAGGGCATCAACATCCGGGCAATAACCACCTCGGAAATCAAGATTTCCATTCTGATCGACGGCGCCTATACAGAACTTGCGGTTCGCACTTTGCATTCTGTCTACGGCCTCGATAAGCAGTAGAAGACGAGTCTGCGGCAGGCGCCGGAGGCGAGATTCCCGACGGATGGCGGCGCGCGGACCCTAAGGCCCGGCGGCGCTGCCGCCGTTTGAAAGGAGCGCGATGCGAGAGACGGCCGCAGGCCCGCGCCTATTGCTGAGACGGCTTCGCGAGCTGATGGCGGAGCCGCTCGAGCCGCAGGATCGGCTCGACCGCATCGTGCACCACATCGCCCAGAACATGGTGGCCGAGGTGTGCTCGCTCTATGTGCTGCGCGCCGATTCCGTGCTCGAACTCTACGCCACCGAAGGCCTGAACCCGTCCTCGGTCCACCATGCGCAGCTCCGGCTCGGGCAGGGCCTCGTCGGCACCATCGCCGCGAGCGCGCGCCCGCTGAACCTTTCCGAGGCGCAGAAGCATCCCGCCTTCGCCTACCTGCCGGAGACCGGCGAGGAGATCTACAATTCCTTCCTCGGCGTGCCGGTGCTGCGCGCCGGGCGTACGCTCGGCGTCCTCGTGGTGCAGAACCGCACCATGCGCCAGTATCGCGAGGACGAGATCGAGGCGCTGGAGACGACGGCGATGGTCATCGCCGAGATGATCGCCACCGGCGACCTCGCCCGGCTGACTCGGCCGGGCATCGAGCTCGACCTGTCGCGGCCGGTGACGATCTCCGCCGCGCCGTTCAACGAGGGCATCGGCCTCGGCCATGTCGTGCTGCACGAGCCGCGCATCGTCGTCACCAACCTGTTCAACGAGGATTCGGAGGAGGAGGTCGAGCGGCTCGAAGGGGCGCTCGGCTCGCTCCGGCTGTCGCTCGACGACATGCTGTCGCGCCGCGACGTCGCCTTCGAGGGCGAGCATCGCGCCGTGCTCGAAGCCTACCGCATGTTCGCCGACGACACCGGCTGGGTGCGCCGCCTGCACGAGGCGATCCGCAACGGCCTGACGGCGGAGGCCGCGGTCGAGAAGGTGCAATCGGACATGCGCGCGCGCATGCTGCACATGACCGACCCGTACCTGCGCGAGCGGATGAGCGATTTCGACGATCTCGCCAACCGGCTGCTGCGCATGCTGCTCGGCCACGGGCCGGAGACGCTGGCCGCCTCGCTGCCGCGCGACGCCATCATCGTCGCGCGCTCGATGGGCGCGGCGGAACTCCTCGACTATCCGCGCGAGAAGCTGCGCGGGCTGGTGCTCGAGGACGGGGCGATCACCAGCCATGTGGTGATCGTGGCGCGCGCCATGGCCATTCCCGTCGCCGGCCAGGCCAAGGGCGCGGTGTCGATGGCCGAGAACGGCGACGCCGCCATCGTCGACGGGGTCGAGGGCGCGGTGCATCTGCGCCCGACCGCGGATGTCGAGGCCGCCTATGCCGAGAAGGTGCGGTTCCGCGCCCGCCGGCAGGAGCTCTATCGCGAGCTGCGCAAGAAGCCGTCGATCACGAAGGATGGCGTTCAGGTCGAGCTGATGATGAATGCCGGGCTCGCGGTCGACCTGCCGCAGCTCGCCGAATCGGGCGCGGCGGGCATCGGCCTGTTCCGCAGCGAGCTCCAATTCATGGTCGCCTCGACCTTCCCGCGCGCCGAGGCGCAGGAGCGGCTCTATCGCGACGTGCTCGATGCGGCGCGCGGCAAGCCCGTCACCTTCCGCACCATCGACATCGGCGGCGACAAGGTGCTGCCCTACTTCAAGGCGATGGAGAACGAGGAGAACCCGGCGCTGGGCTGGCGCGCGGTCAGGCTCACCCTCGACCGGCCGGGCCTCCTGCGCACCCAGATGCGGGCGCTGCTCAAGGCGGCCGGCGGGCGCGAGCTGCGCGTCATGCTGCCGATGGTGACGGAGATCGCCGAGATCAGGCAGGCGCGCGAGATCATCGACCGCGAGGTGCGGCACCTGTCGCGCTTCGCCCACCATCTGCCGAACACCTTGAAGCTCGGCGCGATGATCGAGGTGCCGTCGCTGATGTGGCAGCTCGAGGAGCTGATGAACACGGTCGACTTCGTCTCGGTCGGCTCGAACGACCTGTTCCAGTTCGTCACCGCCACCGACCGCGGCAACAGCCGTGTCGGCGACCGCTTCGACCCGATCTCGGTGCCGTTCCTCAGGCTCCTGCGCCAGATCACCGAAGCCGGCCGCGAGGCCGGAACCCCGGTGACGCTGTGCGGCGAGCTCGCCGGGCGGCCGATCTCGGCCATGGCGCTGCTCGGCGTCGGCTACCGCTCGATCTCGATGTCGCCGGCGGCAATCGGCCCGGTCAAGGCGATGCTGACCGAGCTGCCGCTCGACAAGCTGACCGAGCTGATGGACGACACGCTCAACGCGCAGACCTGCGAGAAGGACGTGCGCGGCATGCTCGCCGCCTTCGCCGCCGAGAACGACATTCCTCTTTGACAGGCTTATAGTCCCAGCATGATCCAACTGCCGCGCGACCGGATGGACCAGGTCCTGAAACGCTTCGAACTCGTCGAGGCGCAGATGGCCGCCGGCCCGTCGCCGGATGCCTACGTCAAGCTCGCCTCGGAATATTCCGAGCTGCAGGAGATGGCGACGAAAATCCGCGAGCTGCGCGCCGCCGAGGGCGAGCTTGCCGATCTCGAAACCATGCTCGCCGACAAGGCGACCGACGCCGAGATGCGCGAGCTGGCCGAGGGCGAGCTTCCGGGCGTCGAGGACCGGATCGAGGAGCTACAGAAGGACATCCAGATCCTGCTCCTGCCCAGGGACGCGGCCGACGAGAAGAACGCGATCCTCGAAATCCGCGCCGGCACCGGCGGCGACGAGGCGGCGCTATTCGCCGGCGATCTCTACCGCATGTACGAGCGCTATGCGGCGCGCATGGGCTGGCGCTTCGAGCTGATCTCGGCCAGCGAGGGCGAAGTCGGCGGCTTCAAGGAGGCGATCGCCTCGGTCTCGGGCAAGGGCGTGTTCGCGCATCTGAAGTTCGAATCCGGCGTCCACCGCGTCCAGCGCGTGCCGGAAACCGAGGGCAGCGGGCGCATCCACACCTCCGCCGCCACCGTCGCGGTGCTGCCGGAGGCCGAGGAGGTCGACGTCGAGATCCGCAACGAGGACATCCGCATCGACACGATGCGCGCTTCCGGAGCCGGCGGCCAGCACGTCAACACCACCGATTCGGCGGTGCGCATCACGCATCTGCCGACCGGCATCATGGTCGTCTCGGCGGAGAAGTCGCAGCACCAGAACCGGGCGCGCGCCATGCAGATCCTGCGGGCGCGGCTCTACGACATGGAGCGCGACAGGGCGGCGGGCGACCGCGCCGAATCGCGCCGGCTCCAGGTCGGCTCGGGCGACCGCTCGGAGCGCATCCGCACCTACAATTTCCCGCAGGGGCGGGTGACGGACCACCGCATCAACCTGACCCTCTACAAGCTCGACCAGGTGATGGAAGGCGATCTCGGCGACATCGTCGACGCGCTGATCTCCGACCACCAGTCGAAGCTGCTGGCCGAAGCCGGGCAGGATGGCTGAGGGCGCGCTGCCGGCGACGCTCGGGGCGCTCCTCCGGCATGTCCGCCGGGCACTGGAAGCGGCGGGTGTCGCGGACGCGGGGCTCGATGCGCGGCTGATCGTCGAGCATGCGGTGGACGCCTCGCGCACCGATCTCGTCACCGATCCCGGCCGGCCGCTCAGCCATGCGCAGGTCGAGGCGGCGAACGCGATGCTGGCGCGGCGGCTTGCCGGCGAGCCGGTCCACCGCATCCTCGGCAGCCGTGAGTTCTACGGATTGCGGCTCGCGCTTTCTCCCGGCACGCTGGAGCCGCGGCCGGACACCGAGGCGCTGGTCGAGGCGGCGCTGCCCTTCGCGCGGCGGGCGGCCGACAGGCACGGCGCATGCCGCATCCTCGATCTCGGCACCGGCACGGGCGCGGTGGCGCTGGCGCTGCTGGCAAATGAGCCGCGCGCGCAGGCGGTAGTGAGCGACATTTCCCCCGACGCCCTTGCGACGGCGGCGGCGAATGCCGATATGATGGGCGTCGCGCCGCGTTTCACGGCCGTGCGCTCGGACTGGTTCGGGACAATCGAGGGTCGGTTCCACCTTATTGTCTCAAATCCGCCCTATATTGCGAGCAGTGAAATAGCGATGCTGGCAAAAGAGGTGCGTGAGCACGACCCGCGAGCGGCGCTGGACGGCGGCACGGACGGCCTTGACGCCTACCGCGCGATCGCCGCCGGCGCGCCGGCGCATCTCGAGACGGACGGCGTCGTCGCCGTCGAGATCGGCATCGGCCAGGAAACGGATGTGGAGGCGCTTTTCGCCGCGCAGGGGTTCAGCCTCGCAAGCACGGCGCGCGATCTCGGCGACGTGTTGCGGGCGCTGGTTTTCGCCCACTGAGGACGGGATTCGAGCGCCATGGCGCAGCGCAAAAAATCGCTTGGCAAGCAAGACTATTGCGGATAGTTTCCGGCCACCGGATGAAACGAAGCAGGCAGTGTTGTCGATTCGGTTCCTTAAGGGAATGGCTGCCTCCTAGCGTGAAAAGCGCCTGTGCTTCGTGCGGGGACCATCCGGATACGACATGAACCGGGACAGGATTTGACGTGGCCAGGGCGCATTGTTTGCAGCCGCTCGCCAACCGAAGAACGCAAAGCGCGCGGTCCCCGGCCGCCTCTGCGACGGAGTGCATTTCCAACATGAGAAGCGACGAATGAGGCCACAGCAGAACAGGCGCATGCGCGGACGCGGCGGCGGCAATAACAATCAGAACCAGAACCGCAAGGGCCCGAATCCGCTCACCCGCAACTATGAGAGCAATGGCCCGGACGTGAAGATCCGCGGCTCCGCGCAGCAGATCGCCGAGAAATACGCAACGCTGGCGCGCGACGCGCAGAGCGCCGGCGACCGGGTGATGGCGGAGAACTATCTCCAGCATGCGGAGCACTACAACCGCATCATCATGACCGCGCTGGCCCAGATGCCGCAGCAGCAGCAGATGCGCGACAACCGCGACGAGGATGACGGCGACGACGACGGCGATGGCGACGAGGGTTTCTCGCCGGTGCAGCAGGTCGCCGAGCCGCAGCCTTCCCGCCAGCAGCCGCGCCATGAAGGCCGGGGCGAGGCGCGCGGCGATGGCCGCCATGAAGCACGCGGCGAACGGCGCAACGAGACGCATAATGACGGCACCGGCCCGCAGCCGGTGATCGAGGGCGTCCCGGCCGAGGTCGTGCTGGCGCAGGAAGAAGAAGCCCCGGCGAAGCCGAGGGCGGCGAGGCGGCAGGAGCCGCGCGCCGTCGTCGAGGCCGCCGCGGTCGAAACCGCGGAAGCGGCGCCTGCGGGCGAGGCAGCGGAGCAGGACGAAGCGCCGCGCCGCGCGCGCCGGCCGCGCCGTCCCCGCGTCAAGGCGGAAGACGCCGCCGGCGGCGAGGATGCGCCGGCTGCCGCGGGCGAGGAAATCGTCACCGAGGCCGCGCAGTAGGCGGCCCGACCACGGTTCGGAAAATGGCGGCGGGCTTCGGCCCGCCGTTTTTTGTTTCCGCCTGCCCGTCGCGGCCTTGAGCCGTGGGAAAAGATACCCATATCCCCTTCGAGTGGGCCTGCCGCAAGCGGTCGCGCCGCGGGGATGTTTGATCCGCGTCATTGTCCGAGGGGGTCCGTCACCTGAAAATCGATCCGGCGCCGCGAGCGGGCCGGTCGGGAACGGAGACGATTTATGAACATCGAGAAATATTCCGAGCGCGTCAGGGGCTTCATCCAGTCAGCCCAGACCGCGGCGCTTTCCGCCAATCACCAGCAGTTCACGCCCGAGCATCTCCTGAAGGTGCTGCTCGACGACGATGAGGGCTTCGCCTCCTCGCTGATCGAGCGCGCGGGCGGGCGCCCGCGTGACGCGCGCCTCGGCGTCGAGGCGGCGCTGAAGGCGCTGCCCAAGGTCGAGGGCGGCAACGGCCAGCTCTATCTCGCCCAGCCGCTGGCCAAGGTTTTCTCCACCGCCGAGGAGCTGGCGAAGAAGGCGGGCGATTCCTTCGTCACGGTCGAGCGGCTCTTGACCGCCCTTGCCATGGAGAAGTCGGCCAAGACCGCCGACATCCTCGCCAATGCCGGCGTGACGCCGACGGCGCTGAACCGCGTCATCGAGGAGGTGCGCAAGGGCCGCACCGCCGATTCGGCCTCGGCCGAGCAGGGCTACGACGCGCTGAAGAAGTACGCGCGCGACCTGACGGCGGACGCGCGCGCCGGCCGGCTCGACCCGGTGATCGGCCGCGACGACGAGATCAGGCGCACCATCCAGGTGCTGTCGCGCCGCACCAAGAACAACCCGGTGCTGATCGGCGAGCCGGGCGTCGGCAAGACGGCCATCGCCGAGGGGCTGGCGCTCAGGATCGTCAATGGCGACGTGCCCGAATCGCTCAAGGACAAGCAGTTGATGGCGCTCGACATGGGCGCGCTGATCGCCGGCGCGAAATATCGCGGCGAGTTCGAGGAGCGGCTGAAGGCCGTGCTGTCGGAAGTCACGGCGGCCGACGGCAACATCATCCTGTTCATCGACGAGATGCACACGCTGGTCGGGGCCGGCAAGGCGGACGGGGCGATGGACGCCTCGAACCTCCTGAAGCCCGCGCTCGCCCGCGGCGAGCTGCACTGCGTCGGCGCGACCACGCTCGACGAGTACCGCAAGCATGTCGAGAAGGACGCGGCGCTGGCGCGGCGCTTCCAGCCGGTCTTCGTCGACGAGCCGACGGTCGAGGACACGATCTCGATCCTGCGCGGGCTGAAGGAGAAGTACGAGCAGCACCACAAGGTGCGCATCTCCGACTCGGCGCTGGTCTCGGCCGCGACGCTGTCGAACCGCTACATCACCGACCGCTTCCTGCCCGACAAGGCGATCGACCTCGTCGACGAGGCCGCGTCGCGGCTCCGCATGCAGGTCGATTCCAAGCCCGAGGAGCTGGACGAGATCGACCGCCGCATCATGCAGCTCAAGATCGAGCGCGAGGCGCTGAAGCTCGAAAAGGACGACGCGTCGAGGGACCGGCTGGTGCGGCTCGAGAAGGAGCTGACCGACCTCGAGGAGGAGTCGGCCGGGCTGACCGCGAAGTGGCAGGCCGAGAAGCAGAAGCTCGGGCTGGCCGCCGACCTCAAGAAACAGCTCGACGAGGTGCGCAACGAGCTGGCCATCGCCCAGCGCAAGGGCGAGTTCCAGAAGGCCGGCGAGCTGGCCTACGGCCGCATCCCCGAGCTTGAAAAGAGGCTGACGGAAGCCGAGGCGGCGGACGGTAAAGGCTCGATGGTCGAGGAGACCGTCGCGCCGCCGCACATCGCCCATATCGTCTCGCGCTGGACCGGCATCCCGGTCGACAAGATGCTGGAAGGCGAGCGCGAGAAGCTGCTGCGCATGGAGGACGAGCTGGCCAAGCGCGTCGTCGGCCAGGGCGAGGCGGTGCAGGCGGTGTCCAAGGCGGTGCGGCGCGCCCGCGCCGGCCTGCAGGATCCGAACCGGCCGATCGGCTCGTTCATGTTCCTCGGCCCCACCGGCGTCGGCAAGACCGAGCTGACCAAGGCGCTGGCGAACTTCCTGTTCGACGACGAGACGGCGATGGTGCGCATCGACATGTCGGAGTTCATGGAGAAGCACTCGGTCGCGCGGCTGATCGGCGCGCCTCCCGGCTATGTCGGCTACGAGGAAGGCGGCGCGCTGACCGAGGCGGTCCGACGTCGTCCCTATCAGGTCGTGCTGTTCGACGAGATCGAGAAGGCGCATCCGGACGTGTTCAACGTGCTGCTCCAGGTGCTGGACGACGGCCGGCTGACCGACGGGCAGGGCCGCACGGTCGACTTCCGCAACACGCTGATCATCATGACGTCCAACCTCGGCGCGGAGCTTCTCGTGTCGCTGCGCGACGATCAGGATGTCTCGGACGTGCGCGACGAGGTGCTCGCCATCGTCAAGGGCAGCGTCAAGCCGGAGTTCTACAACCGGATCGACGAGATCGTCCTGTTCCACCGGCTGCGCCGGGAGGACATGGGGCGGATCGTGACGATCCAGTTGAAGCGGCTGGAGGCCCTGCTCGAGGATCGCAAGATCGTGCTCGACCTCGACGACGAGGCGGTCGAATGGCTGGCCGAGAAGGGTTACGATCCGGCCTATGGCGCGCGCCCGCTGAAGCGCGTCATCCAGAAGGAGCTTCAGGACCCGCTGGCCGAGCGCATCCTGCTCGGCGACATCCGCGACGGATCGGTGGTGAAGATCACCGCCGGCTCCGACCGTCTCAACTTCCGCGCCCGGGGCGGCGTGGCCGAGACGGAAGAAGCGGCCTGAACGGGTTGCTCACATGAAAGAAAGGACGCCCCGCCGGAAAGGCGGGGCGTTTTTCGTCGGAAAGGTGCCGTGAATCGGGCGGCGGGAGACATCGGACATGGCGCAGAACATTTATGACGATCCCGGTTTCTTTGCCGGCTACAGCCGGCTGCCGCGGCAGGTGCGCGGGCTGGACGGCGCGCCGGAATGGCCGGCGATCCGTGCGATGCTGCCGCCGCTCGCGGGCAAGCGCGTCGCCGATCTGGGCTGCGGCTTCGGCTGGTCCGCGCGCTGGATGCGCGGGGAGGGCGCGGCCTCGGTCCTCGGCCTCGACCTGTCGCAAAACATGATCGCCCGCGCCCGCGCCGACACGAACGACCCGGCGATCGAGTACCGCATCGCCGATCTCGACACGGCTGGACTGCCCGCGGCAGCGTTCGACCTCGTCTTCAGCATGCTGGCCTTTCATTACGTGCGTGATTTCGACCGGCTCGCGCGCATGATCCATGCCGCGCTCGTTCCCGGCGGCGACCTCGTCTTCACCGTCGAGCACCCGATCTTCATGGCGGCGGCGCATCCGCGCTGGACCCGCGACGAGGACGGGCGCAGGACCTGGCCGGTCAACGGCTATTTCAGCGAGGGCGAGCGGCGCACCGACTGGTTCGCGGACGGCGTCCTCAAATATCACCGCACGTTCGGGACGACGCTGAACGCGCTGATCGGCGCGGGGTTCGCGCTGCGACGGGTGGAGGAGTTCGCGCCGACGCCGGCGCAGATCGCCGAGATGCCCGAGCTGGCCGAGGAGCTGGAACGGCCGATGATGGTGCTGATCGCGGCCCGCAAGGGCTAGGCCAGGGGCCAGGTGGGGCCGCCTTCCGCTCCTTGCCGCAAGCTCGCCATTTTCATGTCCCGTTCATGTCGCATCGTCGATGGTGCATCCTGGGGCGGAGAGCCCGGTTGAGATTCGGAAGGGCAGGAATGAACGGCAGGACGGTTTCTTTGGCGGTTCTGGCGCTCGGCGCGCTGATTTCGGGCGCGACCGCGCAGCCGCGCGAGGTCGAGGTCTATCAGGACCGTTATGGCCGCGAGGTGGTGGTCGACGTCTATACGGGCGAGATCCTCGACGTGCGCGAGCCGCGCCGCGAAAGGCGCAACCGCGAATATCTGTTCCCGCGCGAGGAGCGCCGTTCCGAACGGCGTCAGGACCGCTACTATCTCGACGATCCCGACGACGTGGCGCGGCTGCGCCGCGAAAAGCGGATCGAGGAGCTGGGACGCGACCCCTATGGCGGCGGCCTGCCGCAATATCGCGACTATCGCGCGCAGCCGGACCCCGACTATTCTGACGACTACGGATACGAGGAATATCCGCCCTACGAGGACGAGGGCTACGCCCGGCGCGAGGAGTGGCCGCAACCGCCCGCGACCTTCGAGGAGCGGCCGCGCTACGAGGCGGTGCCGCGTGTCGACCGCGCGCCGCTGGTCACGCCGCCCGCCGGCCCATCGGCGACCCCGCCGGGCGAGCCCGACATCGCCGCCGCCCCGCCGCCGGCCACCCCACCCATTGGCAATACGCCGGAGACCATCATCGAACAGGCGCCGCCGACGCTTGGCCTGCCCGATCCGGCCAATCCGCCGGAGGTCGCGGTTTCCGGCGCGTCCGAGGACGTGGCGAAGATCCAGATCCTGCTCGACCGCCTCGGCGTTTCGCCCGGCGTCATCGACGGGCGCATGGGCGACAACGTCAACAAGGCGATCTCGGCCTGGCGCGAGATGACCGGCGAGGCGCTGCGCACCTACGACAAGGAATTCATCGACGCCCGGCTCGCCGAGACCGGTGGCGACCCGTTCACCACCTACGAGATCACGCCGACCGACGTCGCCGGCCCCTATGTCGCCTCGGTGCCGGAGGACTATTCGAAGAAGGCGCAGATGGAGCGGCTGAGCTTCACTTCGGTGCCGGAGATGCTGGCCGAGCGCTTCCACATGGACGAGAAATATCTGAGGGCGCTCAACCCCGGCGCGGCGTTCGACCGGCCGGGAACCCGGATCAGGGTCGTCAATCCGGGCGCGGCGAAGAAGGGCGAGGTCGCCCGGATCGTCGCCGACAAGGGGCGCAAGCAGGTGCGCGCCTACGATGCGCGCGGCAAGCTCGTCGTCGCCTATCCCGCCACCATCGGCTCTGCCGCGACGCCGTCGCCCACGGGCACCCACACCGTCGAGCGGGTCGCCCTCGATCCCGAATACACCTACAATCCGAAGATCAACTTCCAGCAGGGCGACAACACGAAGGTGCTGCGGATTCCGCCGGGGCCGAACGGCCCGGTCGGCACCGTCTGGATCGCGCTGTCCAAGCCGACCTACGGCATCCACGGCACGCCGGAGCCGTCCAAGATCGGCAAGACCGAATCGAACGGCTGCATCCGCCTGACCAACTGGGACGCCCAGGAGCTGGCGAAGATGGTGAAGCCGGGGGCGACGGTGGAATTCATTGAGTGAGGGAAAGAGCGAATAGGGAGTAGCGAATAGGGGAAAAGGGCCGGCGCGTACGGCGCGGAATATCCCTATTCGCTAATTCCCCCTATCCTCCTACTTTCGCACTGGCCAGCTTGAACGACGGCGCGTCGTCTTGCCGGAGCAGCTCGTCGATCCGCTCGCGCTCGCGCAGGAAGACTTCCATCTCCTCGCCGGACAGCGTCTTGCCGGTGGGCAGGCGCACGCGCATGGGGTCGACCTTGCGGCCGTTGACGATCAATTCGTAGTGCAGGTGCGGTCCGGTGGACAGGCCGGTCGAGCCGACATAGCCGATGACCTGTCCCTGGCGCACGCGCGCGCCCTCGGTGACGCCTTTGGCGATGGCGCTCTGATGGCTGTAGGACGACTTGTAGCCGTTGGCATGGCGGATGATGGTCTGCCGGCCGTAGCCGCCGGCCCAGCCGGCCTTCTCGACCACGCCGTTGCCGGCGGCGATGATCGGCGTGCCGCGCGGCGCCGACCAGTCGACGCCGGTATGCATGCGGCTGTAGCCGAGGATGGGGTGGCGGCGGCCGCCGAAGCCGGAGCGGAACTTGCCGTTCGGCACCGGGTTGCGCAGCAGGAACTGGCGGGCGCTGCGGCCTTCCTGGTCGAAATAGTCGATCGTGCCGTCGTCCATGCGGAAGCGGTAGAAGGTGCGCGTGTTGCCGCCGAACGTCGCCTGGACGTAGAGCAGCTCTGATTCGTCGGTCGCGTTGTCGTCGTCGTCGGGCTGCGAGAAGAACGCGTCGACGCGGTCGCCCGGGTTGAGGCGCGACTGGAAATCGACGTCGGAGGCGAGAAGGCGCACGAGCTGGCGCGTCATCGTCCGGTTCATGCCGTAGGAATAGGCGGCGCGCCAGATGCCGTCATAGACGGTCGGCAGGTCGCCGCGCGGCCGCGCCACCGGCTGGCTGGCGTCGAAGGCGGTGAGGACCGCCGGGTTCGGCTCCGGCTCGCTGCCCTTGACGAACTGGTCGTGGTCGTCGAGCGCGATGGTCAGGTGATGGCGGCGGCCCTCATAGAGGCTGGCGCGCACGATCCGGCTCGTCTCGCCGCGCGTCTCGATGCCGAGGCGCATCACCGAGCCCGCCTTCAGCACCGACGAGCCGAGAAGCACGGAGAAGGAGTGGGCCATGGTCGCCGAATCGTCCGGCGAATAGCCCGATTCGGAGAGCGTCTCGCCGATGTCGCGGTCGGCATGGAAGGGAAGGATGTCCTCGGCATACTCGGCGGCGGCGGCCGCCTCGGCCTCGCGCGGCGAGACCGAGACGTTCTCCGGCACGATGCGGATGCCGTAGGACACGCCGAGGGTCTGGGTGGCGAGGGTTTCGCCGAATCGCTGCGGGTCGACATAGTGCAGCGCCGCGACCTGCACCGCGCCGTCGGTGAGGATGGCGGCGGTGTTGCGCACCACGGTCTCGACCTCGTCGGCGGTCAGCGTCACGCGGCCGTCGAAATTGGCGGTCTCGATCGGGAAATCGATCGTGTGGAGGCTGACCTCGCTCTCCACCTTGGCGCCATAGATGAAGCCGGTGTCGAGCGGGTTCTGGGGCGTCGACGCGCCGTCCTCGGCGAAGACGTCGAGCGGGTCGAAGGCCGGGTAGGAGCGGGTGGTGGCGTGGCCGGCGGCCAGCGCCATGCTGACCTGGACGAAGGGAAGCGTGCGCACGACGTCGCGGTCGCCCGCCTTGAGCATGGTCGAGACCTCCATGCGCCGACGGTCGGTGGCGCGGGCGACGGCGCGCGGCGCGATGACCCGGTTGGTCTTGGCGCTGCCTTCGCCTGCCGCGCCGCCGTCGAGCGCCGCGAGGTTGAGGATCTCCGGCGGCGTCGCCAGCTGCTCGCGCCCGTCGAGCGCCGCGAACAGCGCCACGCCCATCAGCACGCTCGAGGTGATGCCGGTCAGGAACGTGCCGGACAGCCAGCGGGCGGAGACCTCGCGCCGGTCCGGCGGGCCGGAGCGCCCGCCCGTCACCATCGGCGGTTCGTTGCCGAGCGCGGCTATGGTTTCATCGATCGGCTGCATGCGGGCGCCGTGTTCCCCCTTGGCCGGACGGCCGGTGAAAAGTTCCGCGCGTCGACAATTGCCCTTCCGCGGCCGTGAAGTCAACGAAGCGGACCGCCGGCCGGGGCCGGGCGCGCCCGATACGGCGCGGCGTCGCCCGCTCTTTATATACCGGCGACATGCAGGTGCTTGCGCTCCATCGCAACATGACAGCGGCCTATGGACGGAATTGGGCCGCTTTGTGTCTGCGCCGGCTCCGTCATGGGTGAAGGCGCGTCCGGGAAGCCCGTCCGCGGCCCTTTCCCGGCCTGCCGAACGGGGAACAGCCGGCTTCGGAAAAAAAATCAGAAAAGTTCAAAATCGTTGTTGACTCATCCGGGGGTCGCCGCCTATATACGCCTCACCAACGACGGCGGCACACGCTGCTGACGACAGAGAGCTTCGTCTCCAAGTTTCGTGAAAGTTGGTCCAAATTCAAGAGAGCCGCGTGAGCGACACTCGACAGGGCTGAAGCCAAAAGCGAGAAAGCCCAAGACACAGCGTATGCGGTGTCCGTTCTTTGACAACTGAATATTGAAGAAAGAGAAACGTGGGCGGCAGAGGCTCGCGGAACTCTGAAGCCTTCGGGCTGATGGTTCCACATAGAGACTTTGGCGGTTCACGTTTCGATAGAGATGTTACATTTCGCTTCGGCGCTTCGGTGCCGGATGCGTAGGTGTGAATGTTCTCGTCGATTCATGCGTGACCAAATAGCCAAAAATCAATCTCTAAACTTGAGAGTTTGATCCTGGCTCAGAACGAACGCTGGCGGCAGGCTTAACACATGCAAGTCGAGCGCCCCGCAAGGGGAGCGGCAGACGGGTGAGTAACACGTGGGAATCTACCCAGCTCTACGGAATAACCCAGGGAAACTTGGACTAATACCGTATACGTCCTTCGGGAGAAAGATTTATCGGAGTTGGATGAGCCCGCGTCGGATTAGCTAGTTGGTGAGGTAATGGCTCACCAAGGCGACGATCCGTAGCTGGTCTGAGAGGATGATCAGCCACACTGGGACTGAGACACGGCCCAGACTCCTACGGGAGGCAGCAGTGGGGAATATTGGACAATGGGCGAAAGCCTGATCCAGC
>JBBCKE010000002.1:0-173647 GCA_037190985.1 Alphaproteobacteria bacterium | reverse complement strand
CGATGCGGGCTACGCGCCGAACGACTGGCAGGTCGGCCAGACCGGCAAGGTGGTCGCGCCGGAGCTCTACATCGCGGTCGGCATCTCGGGCGCGATCCAGCACCTGGCCGGCATGAAGGACTCGAAGGTCATCGTCGCCATTAACAAGGACGAGGAGGCCCCGATCTTCCAGGTCGCAGACTTCGGCCTCGTCGGTGACCTCTTCACCACCCTGCCGGAGCTCGATAAGGCGCTTTGAGGAGGATGACATGATCCCCTCGACGATCGCGCGAGCTCCACAACTATGTCTCACCTGCGAGGCCAGCCATGTCTAAAATTCCATCGAGCTCCCGGGTCGTCATCATCGGCGGTGGCGCGGTCGGCGTATCCTGCCTCTACCATCTGGCGAAGGCCGGCTGGACCGATTGCGTGCTGTTGGAAAAGAACGAGCTGACCTCCGGCTCGACCTGGCATGCGGCGGGCAACGTCCCGACCTTCTCGGCCTCCTGGTCGATCATGCACATGCAGCGCTATTCGGCGGAGCTCTATCGCGGGCTTGCGAAGGCCGTCGACTATCCGATGAACTACCATGTCACCGGTTCCCTTCGTCTCGCGCACACCGACGAGCGGATGCTCGAATTCGAGCGCGTGAAGGGCATGGGTCGCTATCAGGGCATGGACATCGATCTAGTCGGACTGACCGAGATCAAGGACTGGTATCCCTTCCTCGAAACCCATGACCTGAAGGGCGCGCTCTACGATCCGAACGACGGCGACATCGATCCCGCGCAGCTCACCCAGGCGCTGGCGAAAGGCGCGAGGGATCTCGGCGCGAAGATCGTCCGCTTCTGTGCAGTCACCGGCGCGCACAGGGACGGCGGCGAATGGGTGATCGAGACCGAAAAGGGCGAGATACGCTGCGAATACGTGGTGAACGCCGCCGGCTACCGGGCTCAGGAGGTAGGTCGGCTCTTCGGACGCGACGTCCCGATGATGGTGATGAGCCATCAATACATCCTGTTCGAGGAGATCCCCGAGCTCGCCGCATGGTCGAAGGAGCACGGCCGCAAGCTGCCGCTGCTGCGCGACGTCGACAGCTCCTACTATCTTCGCCAAGAGAAGGCCGGCATGAACCTTGGCCCCTATGAGCGCAATTGCCGCTCGCATTGGGCCACACCCGACGACCCGATGCCGGACGACTTCTCCTTCCAGCTCTATCCCGACGATCTCGACCGGCTCGAATGGCACCTGAACGACGCCGTGGCCCGCGTGCCGATCCTGGGGACCGCCGGCTTGTCGCGCGTGATTAACGGCCCCATTCCCTATGCGCCGGACGGCAACCCGCTGATCGGCCCGATGCCCGGCGTGCCGAACGCGTTCGAGGCGTGCGTGTTCACCTTCGGCATCGCCCAGGCGGGCGGCGCAGGCAAGGTCCTCGCCGAATGGGTAACCGAAGGGCGGACAGAATGGGATATGTGGTCGTGCGATCCGCGCCGCTTCACCGACTTCGCCGCCGCCTCCGACTATGCTGTCGCCAAGGGCATGGAGGTCTACGGCAACGAGTATGCCATCCATTTTCCGCGTCATGCGTGGCCGGCGGGACGCGATCGCAAGCTGTCGCCGCTGCATGAGCGGATCAAGGCGCTCGGCGGGCAGTTTGGCCCCTATAATGGCTGGGAGCGGGCAAACTGGTTCGCGCAGCCCGGCGACGACACCTCCGAGGAATCGACCAGGACGTTCCGCAGGGACGGCCCCTGGCAGAAGAGAGTGCGCGAGGAGTGCCTGGCCGTTCGCAGCAAGGCCGGCATCCTTGATCTTCCGGGCTTCTCCCGATACGAGCTGGAGGGAACCGGCGCGCGTGCGTGGCTGGCGGGCCTCGTAACCGGAATGGTGCCGAAGCCGGGCCGCATCGGCCTCGGCTACTTCGCGGACGCGGATGGGCGCATCGTCACCGAGATGTCGATCATGGCGCTCGACGAGGACTCGTTCCTCCTCATCACGGCGGCGACCGCGCAATGGCACGACTGGGACTGGCTGGTGAAGCAGCTGCCGGATGGCGGTGGCATCACGATCACAGACGTGACGGACCGCTTTTCGTGCCAGATCCTGACCGGGCCGGCATCGCGCGCGATACTGGGCGCGGTTAGCGATGCCGATCTTGCTAAAGGATGGCTGACGCATCAGGCCGTCCGGATCGCCGGCCGGGAATGCAGGCTGGTACGGGTTTCCTTCGCAGGCGAACTCGGATGGGAGATCCACAGCCGGATCGAGGACACCGGTGCGATCTTCGACGCAGTCTGGGAAGCCGGGCAAGGGCATGGGCTCAAGCCGTTCGGCATGTTCGCGCTGGATTCTCTGCGTCTGGAGAAGGGCTACCGGACCTGGAAGGGTGACCTTTCGACCGATTACACGGTCCTTCAGGGCGGACTCGAGCGCTTCGTGAAATGGGATAAGCCGGACTTCATCGGAAAGGCCGCGCTCGCTCGCGAGAAGCAGCAGGGCGTTTCGAAGCGCTTCGTCACGCTGACCCTCGACGACGCGGGCGACTACGACGCACCCTTTATGTCGACGGTCTGGCATGGCGCCGAGATCGTCGGAGAAACGACGTCGAGCGGGTATGGGCACCGCGTCGATAAATCGATCGCCCTCGGCGTCGTGCGTGCCGACCTTGTCGAGCGGGGTACAGTTCTTGAGATCGAGATTTTTGGCCGACGCCACAAGGCGACGGTCCAGCCCGATCAGCCCCTGTGGGATCCGAACAACGAAAGAATACGAGCATGAGCAAGATTCCCGACAAGGCGCGTGTCGTCATCATCGGCGGCGGCATTTCAGGCTGTTCGGTCTCCTATCATCTGGCGAAGCTCGGGTGGAAGGACATCGTTCTACTGGAGCGCAAGCAACTGACCTCCGGCACGACCTGGCACGCTGCCGGGCTGGTCGGGCAGCTGCGCGCCTCGCAGAACATGACGCGGCTCGCGAAGTACTCCGCCGACCTCTACGTCAAGCTCGAGGAAGAGACCGGGATCGCCACGGGAATGCGGCAGAACGGTTCGATCACGGTGGCCCTGACCGGGGAGCGCAAGGAAGAGATCTATCGACAGGCGACGCTTGCGCGCATCTTCGACATCGAGGTCCACGAGATCTCGCCGACCGAGGTCAAGCAGCTCTATCCGCATCTGAACATCGACGATGTCGTCGGCGCCGTGCACCTGCCTGCCGACGGCCAGTGCGATCCGGCCAACATCGCGATGGCGCTTGCCAAGGGCGCGCGCCAGCTCGGCGCAAGGGTGATCGAGAACGTCAAGGTGACCGATGTGCATCAGCGGGACGGGCGCGTGACGGGCGTCTCCTGGGCGCAGGGCGAGGAACAGGGCACGATTGAGACCGATCTCGTCGTCAATTGCGGCGGCATGTGGGGCCGCGACCTGGCGGCCCGCTCCGGCGTGACGCTGCCGCTGCACGCCTGCGAGCACTTCTACATCGTCACCGAGGCGATCGAGAACCTGACGCGGCTTCCGGTGCTGCGCGTGCCCGACGAATGCGCCTACTACAAGGAGGATGCCGGCAAGATGCTGCTGGGGGCCTTCGAGCCGAAGGCCAAGCCCTGGGGCATGGGCGGCATCCCGGAAGATTTCTGTTTCGACCAGCTTCCGGAGGACTTCGACCATTTCGAGCCGATCCTGGCGCAGGCGATCAATCGGATGCCGATGCTGGAGACGGCAGGCATCCACACCTTCTTCAACGGACCCGAGAGCTTCACCCCTGACGACCGCTACTATCTCGGCGAGGCGCCGGAACTGAAGGGCTACTGGGTGGCGGCCGGCTACAATTCGATCGGCATCGTCTCGTCCGGCGGCGCGGGCTTCGCGCTCGCCCAATGGATGAACGACGGCGAACCGCCCTTCGACCTGTGGGAGGTCGACATCCGCCGCGCCCAGTCCTTCCAGAAGAACCGCCTTTATCTGAAGGAACGGGTGACGGAAACGCTCGGCCTGCTCTATGCCGACCATTTCCCCTACCGCCAGCCGGCGACGGCGCGCGGCGTGCGCCGCTCGCCGATCCACGAGCATCTGAAGGCGCGCGGCGCGGTGTTCGGCGAGGTCGCCGGCTGGGAGCGGGCGAACTGGTTCGCGACGGTGGGCCAGGAGCGCGAATATCGCTACAGCTGGAAGCGGCAGAACTGGTTCGAGAACCAGCGGGCCGAGCATCTGGCCGTGCGCGAGGGCGTCGGCCTGTTCGACATGACCTCCTTCGGCAAGGTCCGCATCGAGGGCCGCGACGCGCTCGCCTTCCTGCAAAGGGTCTGCGCCAACCAGATGGACGTCGCGCCGGGCCGCATCGTCTACACGCAGATGCTCAACCGGCGCGGCGGCATCGAGAGCGACCTGACCGTCACGCGCCTGTCGGAGACGGCGTTCTTCGCCGTTGTGCCCGGTGCGACCCTGCAACGCGACCTTGCCTGGCTGCGCAAGAACCTGCTGCCGGACGAGTTCGTCGTCATCACGGACGTCACCGCGTCGGAATCCGTGCTCGTGCTCATGGGGCCAAAGGCGCGCGAGGTGATCACGCGCATCAGCCCGGGCGACTTCTCCAACGAAGCCTTCCCGTTCGGCACGGCGCAGGAGATCGAGATCGGCATGGGTCTGGCCCGCGCCCACCGCGTCACCTATGTCGGCGAGCTCGGCTGGGAACTCTATGTCCCGTCCGACCAGACGGCGCACGTCTTTGAGGCGATCGAGGAAGCAGGAGCCGGTTCCGGCCTCAAGCTCTTCGGGCTGCATGCGCTCGATTCCTGCCGCATCGAAAAGGCGTTCCGGCATTTCGGCCACGACATCACCGACGAGGACCACGTTCTCGAAGCCGGCCTCGGCTTCGCGGTCAAGACCGCCAAGGGCGACTTCATCGGCCGCGACGCCGTGCTTCGGAAACGCGAGGACGGCCTGAAGCGCCGGCTCGTGCAGTTCCGGCTGCGCGACCCCGAACCGCTGCTGTTCCACAACGAGGCGATCGTGCGCGACGGCAAGATCGTGTCCTACGTCACCTCCGGCAACTATGGGCATCACCTCGGCGGAGCGGTCGGCCTGGGTTATGTGCCCTGCGCCGGCGAAAGCGAGGCCGACGTCCTGGCTTCGAGCTACGAGATCGAGATCGCCGGAGAGCGCTTCCCCGCGGAGGCATCGCTGAAGCCCCTGTACGATCCGAAATCCGAACGCACAAAGCTCTAGCACGCTGATTCAGGGAGTGAAGAAATGAGCATCTCCAATACCCCCAATCTCGAGAACTACTGGATGCCGTTCACGGCCAACCGGCAGTTCAAGAAGGCCCCCCGGCTGCTGGCATCCGCCGAAGGGATGTATTATCGCGACGTCGACGGCAATCAGGTGCTCGACGGAACCGCGGGCCTGTGGTGCGTGAACGCCGGGCATGGACGCAAGTCCATTGCCCAGGCCGTCGAGCGCCAGCTCTCGACGCTGGACTACGCGCCGTCGTTCCAGGTGGGTCATCCCGTTGCGTTCGAGTTCGCGGAACGCCTCGCCGCGATCGCGCCCGGCGAAGCCGGCAAGAAGCTCGACCAGATATTCTACACCGGGTCGGGGTCGGAATCCGTCGACACCGCGCTCAAGATCGCGATCGCCTACCAGCGGGCGATCGGCCAGGGCACCCGGACGCGCGTCATCGGACGCGAGCGCGGCTATCACGGAGTCGGCTTCGGGGGCATCTCCGTCGGCGGCCTCGTCAACAACAGGCGCGTCTTTCCGCAACTCCCCGGCACCGACCACCTTCGTCATACGCACGATCTGGACAAGAACGCCTTCACCAAAGGTGGTTTGCCCGAACACGGGGCCGAGCTGGCGGATGATCTGGAAAGGCTGGTCGCGTTGCACGGGGCAGAAACGATCGCGGCGGTGATCGTCGAGCCGGTGGCGGGATCGACGGGCGTGCTGCTGCCGCCCAAAGGCTATCTGGAAAGGCTGAAAGCCATCGCGCAGAAGCACGGCATCCTGCTCATCTTCGACGAGGTCATCAGCGGTTTCGGGCGTCTGGGCGCGCCGTTCGCGGCGGATTATTTCGGCGTCACGCCCGACATCGTCACCACCGCCAAGGGCCTGACCAACGGCGTCGTTCCCATGGGCGCGGTGCTGACAAGCACTATGGTGCATGACGCTCTGATGCAGGGACCTGAGGCGGCGATCGAGCTGTTCCACGGCTACACCTATTCGGGCCATCCCGTGGCCTGCGCTGCCGGGCTGGCGACGCTGGACATCTACGAGAAGGAGGGACTTCTCACGCGCGCATCCGAGCTTGCCGCCTCCTGGGCGGACGCCATGCATGCGCTGAAGGACCGAAAGAACGTCATCGATATCCGCACGATCGGCCTTGTCGCCGGCATCGAGCTCGCGCCGCGCGGAAGCGCGGTCGGCGCACGGGCCTATGACGTCTTCGTCGACTGTTTCAAGCGTGGACTGCTTATCCGCGTGACCGGAGATATCATCGCTCTGTCGCCGCCGCTCATCGTCGAGCAGCAGCAGATCGACGATCTCGTCGGCCAGCTTGCCGAGGCGATCGACCGAGCCGAATGACCGGCCGCGCCACAGGTGAGACGTCGAGAGCGGATGAACGGGCGATTGCGTTGCTAGATTCTGCAATCGATATGGATGGACCAGGCCTTCGTGGCGGAAACGGGGATGTGCTGCGCTGAAGTGGAAAGTCATTCCATGCTTCGAGATACTCTCGTAACCTCGATCTCGCCCGCATGGTCGCACATCGTGCGGCTTTCGCTCGTCGGCTGCGCATCGACGCTTCGGGGGCGCAGCGAAAGCTCAGATGTTCGGCTGCTGCCAGCCAGAGCGAATCGCCCGAAGATCGCGCGGGAGCTCCCGTCAAGTTGCCCTTCCTTCCGAACCCGCGACGGCCACCCGCGCCGGTAATCATTCATGCTCCCCTTTCTCGACACCGATCCGCCGATAGCCACCCAAGGTGACCTCGGGTTGTCGTGTTCGGTCGCCGGCATCGTCTTTGGCTGCGATCCTTCTTCCTGATCGCAAAAGCGCCAGCCGATCATCGGCGAGGTGAAGGGACAAATCTGGCGAAACACGTCGCGCATGGTCTCCGCGACGAATTCGCGAGCCTCGTTTTCGCAATCGCCATCGAGGAAAACCTCGATCGTGGCTTTGAAGCTGGCCATGGTCTTCTCCTTCAGTCAGCGGTCGTGGTCAGTATCGGGCTCCGGCGGTTTGCAAGCGCATACATGTCCGCCCACGAGGCGACGGTCGGGTAGATCTTTCGGTAAGGTGGATGGGTGAACATGACATTGCCTTTGTGAACACGACAATGCCGCCGGAGGGATTGACCTCACGACGGCATCGGATTGATCGAGACGTTGTTGGGATGAGGGGTCAGGCCGCGCTTTCGAGCAGCTTCCGGGCCTTGCCCTCGAGCTCGAGCCGCGTGTCCTGATGCGCCTTGTCGCGGGCATGCGCCGTGATGCCGGCGACGAAGTCGAAGATCGATTCCGGCGGGCGGCCTTCTTCCTGAAGAACCGTGTCGATGATCTTGCCCGTCTCGCCCTTCGAGAAACCGCGCTTGCGCAGGAAGCTCTGACGGTCCTCGTCGTTGCGCGCGACGATACGCTCGCGCGCGGCCCGGATGCCGGCGATGAACGGTGCCGGCGATGAATTGGCGAAGCTGGTCAGGGCGGGTTCGGCCTCGTGCGCAAAGCGAGCGGCCGCGAACTTCGAATGCCGGATGCTGATTTCCTCGAAGTTCTCGACGCCCCACAGGTTCCTGTTCATGCACACGGCGCGCAGGTAGAAGCTCGCGATCCCCAGCGTCTTCGACCCGACCTCGGAGTTCCAGGCATAGAAGCCGCGGAAGTAGAGGTCGGGCTCACCATTCGGCAGCCGGCCCGCCTCGATCGGGTGTGTGTCGTCCACAAGGAAGAGGAAAACGTCCCTGTCCGATGCATAGAGCGTGGTCGTATCTTTCGTGATGTCGACGAAGGGATTGTGGGTCATCGTCGACCAGTCGAGGACGCCGGGCACCTTCCACATCGTGTCACCCGTGCCGTTACCGGCAATGATCATCACTGCCGAGACCAGTTCATGGTCCCAGATCCTTCCGTATTCCGGCCCCGTGACGGCGCGCAGCTCGACGCGGCCATCATCCGTTGCAAGCGTCTTCACCTGCTCGGCGCGATGGTTGAGAAGACCATGCTGAAGGTTGATTGCTGCAAGCGGCGCAGGCAGCTGGCGCATGTAGGAAGACGGCGCGCCGACAAGGCTGCAAAGCTGTCCATAGCTCCAGTGCGTCGGCGCGAGTGCCTGGCGCTCACCCGGCACGATTAGGGCGAGGCGCTCGGAATTGTCGCGGGTTGCCTCGACACGGATGGCTGCGGTTTCGACGGTCCTCGTTCGAGCACGTTCAGCCCTCGATTTGACCGCACCGTAGAGTTCGGACAATGACAGATACCGCTCGTCGTCGGGTCGGGAGAACCACTCGGACGATACACGACCGATGCGCTGGCCGCGTGAGATGTCGACCTTGAAGCCGTTGGATGTCGGGCGGGGAGTGGAGATCATTGTGTTCATCTTGAAAGCTCCTGAAACGAAAATGCCCGGCGCTGAGGCCGGGCTCTGAGGAAAGGCGGGTGCGAGTGTTCGTACCGGCGACGGAGATCCCCGGCGGTCACCGAAGGCGGCGGCCACCCGGGATAGGTGTCAATTGATCGCCTGAAGAATCTCCGAGGCTTCCGGATGCCCTGCCAGATAAGTGTGGAGGCGAGCATAACCTTCCGGCAGCAGCTGGGATCGATGCTGGAACGAGAGGTGGGAGAAGGCAAACAGCGTGGCGATGATTCCGGCAGCTTCCGCCGAGACTTCCCCCTGAAACGTCGTGATCCCGCCGGTGATGCGGAAGCGCCGTCGGGATTGTGGGGCAAGGAACAGCGGTTTGCCGTCCTGCTCGTAAAATTCCCAATGGCCTCCTCGATAATCGAGCGGGCTGAGCCGTTCCATGAAGCTGTAGACTGCGAACTCGCCGATGATCATCGGCGAGCGGCCGAACATGGCTGGCAGGAATTCCGGACGGCGATGCTCGGGAACGATGGTGGCGGTGGGGATTGCGGTAGAGGATGTCGACATTGATCGGTTCTCCAGAGAGCGGAAGACGCCAAAGCCGGACGGCGCTCTCTCGACCGTCCAAGGCTCCCCCCTCCCCGGCCCCCCCTCCTCCTCGGCCGGACACTGCGGCAGCCCCGCCGCACGAGCCCGGCGAAGAACCCGACATTCGATAGAGCGCCTTGAAACGACCTGTTCCGAGTGCTATTTACAGTGCTCGAATAGGAGAATGCATGATGCCGCACACAATCCTCGCAGAGGTCACGGCCAGTGTTTCGGAACTGAAGCGCAATCCGATGGGAACAGTCGCGGCTGGCGAAGGCTTCCCGGTCGCGATCCTCAATCGCAACGAGCCGGCCTTTTATTGTGTGCCCGCTCGCGCTTTCGAAGTGCTGATGGATCGTCTGGAAGACATCGAGCTGAACGCGATCGCCGATGCCCGCAAGGGTCAGAAGGAGATCGAGGTCAGCATCGATGAGCTATAGGCTTAAGTTCCTCGTCCCCGCCGAAAAGGAATGGCGAAAGCTCGACGCCAACACCCGCTCACAGTTCAAGAAGAAACTCATCGAGCGGCTGGACACGCCGCGCATCCCGTCGGCGAAGCTGCATGGCAGCACGGATCGCTACAAGATCAAGCTGCGCAGCAGCGGCTATCGCCTCGTCTATGAAGTGCGCGACACCGAGGTCGTGGTGCTCGTGATCGCGGTCGGCAAGCGCGAACGGTCGGAAGTGTACAAGGCAGCCGATACCAGGTGACGACGCTCGAACCGAGGGCCTATCGGAACGGCGGGTCACGGGTCGGGCTCGTCATCCTCGTTGACCTGCTTGGGCTTGCGCGCATGCCATTGCCGGATAGCGCGCATCTGTCGCGACGCGCTCGGTTGAGAGCGAAAGCCGCGTGTCCTGCGGTTCGCAAGGATCGCATCGGTGAGACGTTTCACAACCTCGGGGTCGTTCGACCGGATATCGAAGACATGCGAGATGGTGAGGAAATTGCCCTGGAAGCGCGTGGCGCCACCCGTGAGCGTCTGGATGAAGGTCCGCTCGAACGTCCGGTGGAGAGGGTGCCGCGCGAGGATACGCAATAGTGTGTCGATATCGTCCGGCCGTTCGCCGAGCAACTTGCAGCCGTTGGCCCTGATCTCTGTCCAGCTCATGGCCCTGCCCTACCAGTCGAACCATTCGAGATCGTCGACCTGGTCGCCGTCACGATCGAGCAGGACATGGCTGGCGCCGCGCTTTCGAGCCCACGTCATGATCGCATAGAGGTCCTCGGGAATGCGCTGATCCGCGACACCGCAATTATCCTCGTGCGCGTAAAAGAACCAGCCATAGTCTGCATAGCCGCCTCCGACGCATGGCCACTTTCCGCATGGCAGATGCTCGAGCATCGTTCTCGTGTCGGGGCAAATGTGGCCCGTCGAGATTACGACAAGCGTCCGGGTCTCCGGTCCTGTGATGGCGTCGCCTGCGGTAGAGAGATCAGTCACGACGGAAATGCGCGCAGCCTCCGCGCGAAGGCCCTCGATCATCCGGGAGGTGGAGTTTCTCGCTATCGTGTCGGCCGTGATCAGCATCACCGCACCGCCAAATCCGTCCGGACGCATCCTGCTGCAGGTGTAGGACGTGGTGACGACGATTTCATTGATCGTCTGCGCACGGCGTACGATGTCCTGCAAGATGGACGGCCAGACCGGTTCGGACATGTCGATATCTAGATACTGGCACTTGCGCTCATCGCTTCCCGCAGAACTGCGACAGAGGTCCGCAACATGCTCGGCCGCAGTGCCTTTCGGTGTTACCGCCGACTCCCTGAATGCGGTCTGCAACTGGTCGCGGTCGACAGTGATCTGCGCGTTCGGGCCGAGTTCGCTGTAGAAATACATCGCGGTCTCATCCTCATCGAACTCGACATCGAATACGGCCTCGAGAAGAAGCCGTTCGAGACTGGTCATGTTCTCAACCGGGATGACGGGATTGACGACGGTGGGCGAACGGTAATCGGCCATGGGATCTCTCCAGGTCAGAAATAGCGAAGCCCGGCTCGAGGCCGGGCTGGTCAGGGGATATTGGGCGTCTGTTCAGCGGACGGGATCATCCGGGTCGCGGCGACCCTCAAGGATGGCCCGCGCCTTCGCGATCGCAGCCCGCGCCCTGGGCAACCAGTTTTCAAAGTCGTGTCGCGACAGTGTCATCGGTGGCGCGGGCGCGATTTCCTCGAGAAGCGCAACGAGCTCGCTGAAGTGGTCCGCCTGGCGCTGGATCGTCTCGCCAAAATGCGAGGGAACCGGGACTTCCTCACCGGTATCGGCAGCGTTCGCGCCTTCCCAGATGGAGGAGACATAGGTTTCGCCAGAGGTCTCGACGTCCTCCCCGGCGTCTTCCCATCCGTCGTCGTCGACCGCCTTGCGGCAGGCTTCGGCAACCGTAGCTGCACGATATGTACGGCACCGGTGGATCGGCAGCCGATAGGTGGCCTCGATCGTGTATTGAGGCATTGTAGATCTCCGTCTTGAATGATGTCGCGACTCGCCGGGATTTCTCGGCAATGTCTGCCGGGATGTTGAGCGATGTTCTGAGTGACCGCATCAAAACTCGCCAAAATTGATGTCGGCGTCGGGGAATTCGAGCAGGTACTTCTCGGCCGCCGCGGCCGCCTCGTCGAAGGTTGCGAGATCGTCCGTTTCAACGATGACGTCGCCATCCTCATCCTGGACCAGCACATCATAGGAATCCGGATCGTCCGGGGGCTCGCAGAGCGCAGCACTGCCGTCGGGCAAGTTCTTCATGGGGAAGATGATTATCTCGGTCGTCATGCGTTGATCCTCTCGCAGAGATCGTCGATAGCCACGAAATCGAGTTCCTCGTGGGTACCGCCGTTCGTGGCGATGTCGAGGATGGCATCGGGAACTCCGCCTCCGGTTTGATCGTGGACGTGCTGATACAGGCGCAGAGCGGCAAGGATGATGTCGCGCTCGCCGGGCGCGATCGTGAGGCGCTTGTCGTTGGTCATGTGCTTATCCTTCTTGATAGAGCGTCGATCGGTTCGCTATCTGCTGCGAACACGACGGTGTCGCCCTCGATGGCATGGGGAACTGAACCCGAAAGGAGCTGGTGGACGGCATCTTCGGGAACGCCCGGCCAACCGGCGACGACTACGTGTCGCAGAACGGCGCGATCCCTCTGGAAAGCATATCCGTTGATGGCACAGGCGATGAGGCCGGGGGCGTGAACGAGCCCGTTCGAGCCCAGCCTATAGACAGGCATGATGATCCTCTTTGTGGGTGTGGAGAAAGCGAGAACCCCACGCTATCACCGGGTCCCGCAAGTGATGAGAATGAAGATGATCCGCCGGTCGCCGCGACTCAGAGACCCAGCACCACCGATGGCAATGCAGGCAGCGATCGGCACACAGGGCGTGGAAATCAAGGCAGGAGCGCTATGGTTTCGACGACAGTCGATCCTTCTCCATGTCGACGATCTTGAACTCCCAATCGGGATTGTCTGGCGCGATCTCGGCGATGAGGCGCTCGCACGGCTCCCTCGCCGGCCATCGACTTGCATGAACGCGAAGGTTAGTGACGCCGCCTTTCGGGGTCAGGAACCGCCACTTCTTCCTGCCGGTTTCCCGGACCTTGATCGCGTATCTCATGGGCATTCTCCTGCAATCAGGTCGACGAACGGGATCTTGTCAACCTTGCGGAGATCCACGACGTCGATGTTGTCGATAATCCACCGGCGCAGGTCGGTCGGCTGGATGTCCCACGAACTGCCGCCCTGCTGGACGAGGCGTTTGTCGTCCCGTTTTGTCGCCCGCAGCTCACCTGCGAGGATGCGGGCGGTGACGAATTTCGCGTCGACGCCGAGGATTGCGCCGCCTTCGTAGCTGAGAGCTCGGGTCGGGATGCCCGTCGCGAGAGGGCGAGCCTTTTTGCCCGAACCACGATGGCGGTCGGCGAGCGTCGGAAACCGTGTTCGCGGAAGATCGCCGCTGCCTTGTCAGGCAGGTGGAGCGGGACCTTGTGCATCAGGGCATCTTCGGCCGCGGTCCAACGTGGTTCCTTCTTGTGGCGGATGGTCAGGCCGAGGAAGGTCATCCGCTTGGTCAACCACCAACGCCGAACCTGAAGCTGCTTCGCCAGCTCGACGACTGCGCCCTTGCGACCGGCCTCCATCGCCCGCCATCCCTCTCGGATCCTGTCGTCGAGCTCGGGCGACACCTCGTAGCGCCGACGACCAGTCGGCGCGCCTTTCGCTTTCACGCCAAGCTTCTTTGCCTGACCGTAGACACCGGAAGAGGTGCGGTGTGCTGGAAGGCGCGCAAGGCAGGCCGCAGCCCCGCCCTCGGAGAAGTACCGGCGGACGATCTCTATTTCCTTGTCGGTCCAGAAGCGCTTGTCGCGCTTGCCGGGAACGTAAGGGGCGGAAAGGCGCGGTTGATATCGGCGTGGCCGAGCGAACGAGACGGGATTGAGATTCATGATGTCATCCCCTTCGCCAGGCGAACCGCGCGTCCCTCGCCTACATCCTCGATGTCGACCGCCCCATAGGTGTCGAACAGGGCAAGGGCGGCTGCCACACGGGCTGGTTCCATCGTGAGATGGTCGGCAAGGTCGCTCACTGTCGCTCCATGCGGCGCGAGCGGCGAAAGCGCATCCCAGATCTTGCCGGCGTCGATGAAGGCAGGGTCGCGGATGAAGGCTCGAACCGACCTGATCCCGGGCGGAAGGCTGATCTCGGATCTGGTTTTCTCGTCCGCGGCCGACGCCGCGTGCAGCTCGTCGAGGGCGAGCAGGTTTGCAGCTTCATCGGCGGAGATCGTTACCGGCGCGACGATCTCGGGTCGCGCGCCGATGTGGCGCGTTGCAACCGCGCCGACACGAAGGGTAGACGGCGCGCGCGAGAATGCCGGGCCGGACGCAACGAAGTCGCCGGGCTGGAGGATCGGCAGGCGATCGAAAGCCTTGCTGGCATCCCAGCCGATTGTCTCGGCCGCGCGACGGATATCGATGTCGAGCGTATTGAGACCGATCAGGAAGTTCAGCACCTCGGAGGACACCGACTTTGCCAACAGCGCGATACGCTGGGTCGCGAGTATGCCGGCAAGGCCGCGCTTGCGGCCTCGGCTCATAAGATCGGTGATCGTCTGCGTCGCCGCCTGCCGGACAGAGGTGGCGGCGAGCCCGGCACCGCCGAACGGAGCGAAGATGTGCGCTTCATCGATGGCGACGAGCACGGGATGCCAATGCTCGCGGGGCGCCGCGATGAGCGCACCGATGAATGCGGTCACGCTCTGCATCTGTGACTCCCGGTCGAGATGGGACAGATCGAGCAGCACCGACAGCCGATGTTCCCTGGCCCGCGCGGCCGCCAGAGCGAGCGCGGCAGGGTCGAGCCGATCGCCATCCAGGATCGGAAAGTCGAAATGCTCGGCGAGCGAGACGAACTCGCCCTCGGGATCGACGATAATTTGCTGCACGAGACCGTGCGTTTGCTCGAGTATCCTGCGCAGGGTCCAGCTCTTGCCCGCGCCGGACGTGCCCTGGACGAGAAGCCGGCCGTCGAGAAGCTGCTCGAGGTCGAGCTGGATCATCCCCCCGAGGTCCGACAATCCCAGATCGACGCCGATGCTGGCTCGCTCGAGTGCGACGGGTTTTGTGGCCGGGGTGCCGTGACCGAGTTCCGCAGCGAAGGCCTTCGCCAGCTTTTGCTCGGTCGGCGCGAGGCGGGTCAGTTCCTGGTCGGTATAGGTGGTGCCGAAGGTCATGGCCGCCCCTCCGGGCTGGTGATGGCGGTTCGCGTCGAACCCGAATGGGAGATCGACGGGGTTCCAGCTCGCCGATGTTCGGGAAAGAAGCGGCTCGATGCGGTAGCGTCGTTGCCGACTCCGGTGATTGCCCGCACAGCGGCCGCCAGCGACGGGATGTCGTCCAGCAGATCGAGCCCAACGAAGTGGTTCGGCCCACCCGTGAAATCCCTGCGATCCTTGCAGGTCCGGATCAGAATACCGTGGCCCGACGACAAGCCAAACTTGCCGACCTGGATGTAGGCGCGGTCGTAGTGGAGCGTGATCTCGCCGCTGACCGCAACTCCAGCCTTGTTGGAACGGACATCGTACGATCCCGCAGCAAGCTGAAGCTCGGCAGCCAGCTTCCTCAGCCGTGACCGCGCGGTGGAATGAAAGCGTCGTTTTTGCTCGTCGTCATAGGAGCAGGATTTTGCCCACTGGAACATTTGAACATTCCTTGAAAATAGCCACGGCCCGCGTCTGGAGGGAGCGGGTCGTGTTTGTTGATGGGATGATGGAAGGTGGTTATTCGTCAGCCGAGACGTGGTCGGCTGGACGGACGATTTGGTCGTTGGCCGTATCAGTTGCTGCAAGAAGCAACCGACCTGGTTTGTCAGATGGCGACCACCAGTTCTGCCCATTCGCCGTCGATCGGCAGATTTTCGCGTTTCCGCTCGTCCTCCGTGAAGACCTCGAAATCATCACCGAGAGTGAATCCTTCGGAATTACTCCATGTGAGTTCGGGATCGTCTTTGGAGATAATGATGTATTTCCGCTCGGCCATTGTGAGCCAGGTCCGACGTCGGTGTTTCGTCGATTGCGTCATCTGAGTATTCCTTGGATCGGCAATGCCGTCCCTGTCGGGTCCGGCGATTTGCTGAAGAGGCGCGGAAAGTGTTCACTCCTCTGCCGCGGCGAGGCTGGAGAGATGGTCAATCAAGCCGTTGGCGAGATCATTCTCCTCAAGCCAACGACTGATCGGCAGCAGCAGGGTGAAGCTATCCCAGCCGGCTTCTGACGCGATCATTTCGATCTCGGATCGGGTGGGGTTGAGCATCAGGCAGCCCTTCCCTCGACGGCATCAGCGCTGACCTCATCGGCCGTCACCTCTTCCAATCGCGCCCTGCTGTGCCGGTCTCGTGCAAGCCAGAGTTCGGCCGCTTCGTGATTGTCGGCGAGATGCAGCAGCTCGAGGCCGTCGCCCACTTCATGAACGACACGGACCTGGCCGACCTTCGGGCGTTCCAGCACCCGGAAAGTGAGGTCGCTGTCGATCTGATACTCGCGCATGACGGTCGCCAGGATGACCGAGCCTTCTGCGAAGTGCCCCTCATGCAGGGTGATGCATGGCAGGCTGGTGTAGGTCGGGCGTTCCCGAGCCGGTTGCTTACGGACGAGCCGGCCGACGCCGTTTCGCCGTTGCCAGGCCGCGAGCTTCTTGCAGAATCGGGCCGGCAGGCGCGGCGCGCCATCTGAATAGGCGACGAGCGAACCGAGGGGCGCGATATCGAATATGAGTGATGCGGACATACGCGTTCTCCGTGTCCAGAATGCAGAAAGGCCCGGCACTGGGCCGGGCCTTGGTTTGCGTGGTGCGGGTCGACTATTCCGCCGCGTCGAGATGAGGCTGCTCGTCGCTATCGTCGTCCGGGTGCGCGGTGGCCTCGCCCTCGGCATCCTCAACCAGGTACGCCGGGAGGTCGACCGCCGCATCTTCGATCGGGTCACCAGCATCGACTCCATCAGGCTCGATGCTGTCAGCCGGCGCTTCATCCGAGGATGAGCGCAGAGGTTCGGGAAGCCAGCCGGTGCCTTCCATCAGGCGGGCTGCCTCGTGCGCCATATCGTGCTTCTTCAGGTGATCGATAAGCTGAGCGGATTGTTCGCCCTTCGCCTCCCGAACCGCCTGAAGGATATGCGACTTGGTCACCCGGCCGAAATAATTCTCGACTGTCGGCGTCCAACCTGCCTCGACCATGTCGAACCCGATCGCGCGGGCGAGTTGCCCGGAATGGGCGACCGCATCGGATCGGCGATTCCACTGCTGGACGACGGCGTTGAGGGAGCGCGAGACGCAATGTGCGAACAGCGCCTGACGGCTGGCATCGTCGAGAGCGACGAGGAAGTCCCAGAGATCGTCCGACTTCTTCGGAAGATCTCCGCCCCAGGCCTTATGTCGCTGGCCGATCTCTTTCGCCCAGGGAGTATCGCCGAGTCCATGCGTCTGGCCGAACGACGTGCTCTGCACGGTGACTTCCAGGCAGGAATCCGAGGTGTAGCCATAGAATGCCTTCAGGACGAACACGTGCAACGCCGCGACGAAGGCGATGACAGGATCGTTCGCGAGTGCGTTCCTCAGAGCTACCGTTCGGGTGGCCGTCAGGTCCTCGATGATCCGGTCGGAAAGCGGGCGAAGCTTGTCGTCCTCCTCTTCGATCTGCTCGGTAGCCACGGGCTTGCCGTTGATCGAGATGCCGCCCGACGTCGAGTCCGACTCGTCGTCATCGTGGTCGCCGGCGTCACCCTCATCCCCCTCGACGACGGGTTCGTCCTCGGGGCGCACAAAACCGCGCTCGATCTTCAGTTCGCCGCCGGCGCCGAGCGAGATAAAGGCCCCGCCGCGAGCAACTTCGTCGGGATCGAGGACGTAGGGTCGATCGTTGAGCTGATCGAGCTCACTGCCGAGTTCTTCCAGCCGGGCTTCCGTTTCGGCGGAATAGTCCTCCGCCTCGGCATACTCGGCGTCGAGCTTGTCGTACTCCGCTTTCAACGCGTGGTATCGGGCAAGCTCGTCGGCGGTGAATTCCGCCTGCTGGCCATAGAACCGGCGCAGCCCGGACGTGTGACCATAGGGGAAGTCGATCCCCGCATCGACCCACTTCCAGCCTTCCTCATTCCTGATGATTTCGGCATCGCCTTTCAACTTCTCGAACACGAGCTGCTCCAGGAGCGCAGGATCCTGAAGCCAGTAATCCTCCTCGAACAGATCCCGCAGGACGATACCACCAGCGGCTTCATAGGCATCGACACCCACATAGACCGCACGGCGGTCGGTGGCGCGCACGGCAGTCTCGGTGAGCAGGCGACGGATGTAGTAGGGCTCCTGGTTGTGGGATCTCGACACGGTATCCCACACGTGCTCCTGGCGGGCGTGGTCGTTGGTGATCGAGAATGCCTTCACCTGTTCGATCTTTATCTCGTCGTTGGCATAGAGTTCAAGCAGCCGTGGCGAGACCGACGCAAGCTGGAGCCGCTGCTTCACGGTCGTGACCGAGACGAAGTAGCGAGCCGCGATTTCCTCCTCGCTGAGGCCCTGCTCGATGAGCCTCTGGAATGCACGATACTGATCCAGCGGGTGGAGGTGCAGCCGATGGACGTTCTCGGCAAGGGAGTCGTCCACAACCGACGTGACGTCACGCCGCTTGACGATACAGGGTACCGGCTCGGTCTTCGCCATTCGCTTCTGCTTCACGAGCAGCTCGAGCGCACGGTAGCGCCTCCCGCCGGCGTGAATCTCGTAGCGGCCGGTCTCTTCGCCATTGGCATCGAGCTTCGGGCGAGCGCTCAGGCTCATGAGCAATCCGCGGAGCGCAATGTCGTCGGCGAGATCCGCGAGGGAAACGCCGAGCTTGATGTTGCGCACGTTCTCCTGCGCGAGATCGAGCAGGTTGAAGGGGATGCCTTCGGATGGATCGAGTTTGATCTTCTCGATGGCCTTTGCCATGTCGTTTCTCCGCGGCGGGCCGGCCGGAGCCACTCTCCGACCACCACAGTCCGCCACGAACCTCCCCTCCCCCCTACCCCTCTGAGCGCTGCCGCCACGAGGCACGCGCCATCACGTGCCAGCGCGATCGAGGCATGGATATCAATCCCCATCGTCGATTTCGACGCGGCCGGTCCTGCGCAGCGCGTCGACCAGCCGCGAATGGTCCATCAGCAGATTGATCAAGCCCTGTCGGTCGACGGTGACGGTCTTGCTGGTGCTGCGCGTCCGGTCGTGGCGCAGGTGCAACTCCTCGAACTGTCGGACTGTCGTGTACAGATGCAACAACGGGCGCGAGCTCATTGGGTCGCACCGACCGTTGCGCGATCGCCGGGTTCGATCTCGGGCATGTTCCAGATTGTTGCACCTGCGGCGGCATAGGCCGTAGCGACATATTGGAGCGGGGCGAAGGATAGTGCTCCCCAAGATTGAGGATCAGGATCGCGGCCGACGGCAACCATCGGACCGCGGATAGCGATATCGGCAACGTGCTCGAATCCAACGCAGAGACTGTCGATGACGGGAAGGCCAGCGGCTATGCACTCGGCCTTGATCGTCTCGATATCGTATCCGCTCAGCCGTGCGCCCTGGCCGAAGTGCAGGCCGAAGCCGCCACGGCCGATAGAAAGATGTCCACCCGGTGTGGCCAGCGCCTGCTCGATATAGGGCTGGTAGTGCGATGTTGTGCTGGAAGCGCAGTTCATGTCTGTTCTCCACGGCGGCCGCCGGAAGGGATTTCCAGCTCATAGCCGTCAGGGGGAAAGCCGCCCCCCCGTGTTCAGGGCGGCGGCGCAGAGAATTGGTCAGGTGTCAGCAAGGCGCGTGCGCGCGGGGCGCTCATCTTCATCGTCGCACCAGCCCCAGACGATTTTTCGCCGACCTCGTCGGCCGGAACGGCTGTCGGTGCCGCTTGCAGAGTGTGCCAGCGCGACCCAGCCATCGAACCGGTAAAGATTGCCGCGGTGGAGCGCCTTGTCCTGAGAGGAGATCGCCCAGCGGAAGCCATGCGCGGCGGTGAGTTCCGGGAATATGAAAGCGCGCCACAGGCGGAGCATCGCCCGGTTGATATCGGGACGGGCAGCACAGAGTCGCGACAGTTCGACGGCGTCGCTTCGCTCAAGGCCAGCGGCTCGCTCGCGAATGAGTCGATCGGTCGCTGCGACCGCGACAGGTCGGCCATATTCCGCTGCCTCGACAGAGACATGGTAAGGCGCATGGATGTTGATTTTGAACAGCCGGTCGATCGCATCGGGGTCCTGTTCTAGCGCATCTCCGAAGATTCCAATGCCGGCATTGACCCCCAGAATGTCCAGCGGACCGCTATCTTTCACACGCGCAATGACGGCATCCAGGTCCGCACTGTCAGTCTGGACTGCCTGAGCGCCTGTCTTCGCTGCCAGTTGCTTCGCGGCTACTTCCGAACCCGAACAAGTGAAGGTCACCTTTGCGCCATCCCGTGCGAAACGGTTGACGGTTGCTGCTCCGATGGCGCGGCTTCCGCCAAGAACCAGAACCGATTTCCCCTGAAACGCCGACATACGGCCTCCTTGAATATTAATGTAATGTGAATTACATAATTGCAAGCAAGGCAAGGTCAAGGATTTTTGTAGTGATTAGTACAAATAAATCAAAACCGCGTGGACGACCCCGGCGTTTCGATACTCAAGAGGCGGTTGCAACCGCGCAGGCGCTTTTCCATGAGCATGGCTATGACGCGGTCAGTGTGGCCGATGTCACCAAGGCGCTCGGCATCAACCCGCCCAGCTTCTATGCCGCCTTCGACAGCAAGGCCGGGCTGTTTGCCCGTGTTCTGGATCGCTGGTCCGAGACCGGCGCCATTCCGTTCTCCGAAATCTTGCGTGACGATCGCCCTGTTGATGAAGCGCTCACCCATCTGCTCGAAGAAGCGGCCCGGCGGTATTCAGGCACGTCGGGCGCGACCGGATGCCTTGCAATTGAGGGCACGCGCTCCAACGACGCAGAGGCGCGTGAAGCTGCGTGCGTATTAAATCGCGCTGCTGAGGAAACGATTCGCGATTATATCGCTGCAAGACATCCGGATCATGCGGGGAAGGTCACCGACTTCGTGAGCACGATAATGGCTGGGCTTTCAACCAAGGCTCGCCTCGGCCACGACCTGGAGCAACTCCTCGCAACCGCGGGCCTGGCGGGCTCTGTTCTTGCACCGGCGCTCTCGCCCAACTTAGGTTGACGGGCTTCGGCTTTGTCGCGGAGTTGTTCAGTTTCGCTACAAATCAACCGCTCGACCGAGGTGAACAGCGATCAGTCTGCTTCTATCGACTAAATGTAAAGCAGATCGTGGTTGGCCGGCTAAAGGGCACGCCGCAACGACGTATGGTGCCCTTCAGCCTTTGGCGTTATCAGGCCGCGTTGGCCTCCCGGTTAGCTGCAACGACGTCTTCATGACTTGGGTTTGCGCCCAACTTGGCAAGCATTTCCGGTAGGCGGTCACGCTTGGCGATAGCCGCTCCTCTCACGGCGGCAGCTAAAGCTTTGCGTGTCTCTTCAGCATTCCAATCACAGCAGTAGACGGGTGTCGACGGCTGCTGACGCCAGCTATCTTCAAGCGAACCGGCATCGACCGCGTCGAAGCCGACTTCATCGACAATGCCCATTGCGATCTGCTTCTGCGCTTCGTCGTCACCCGCTACGGCTACGGCCAACCGATCCGGTGATCCGGCCACACGACCGAGATCCGCGAGCGAAGCCGCCATGATGTTGTTGAAAGCCTTGATCACCGGACGCCCGAGCTGCTTCGAGACCCAAATGCTCTCTGTCATGCCGATGTCGATCTCGGAGATACGGGGGTCACGCATGTCAGGGTAGTAGTTGCCGGTGTCGATGACGGGCACTGATGCCGGCACGTCGCTGAGAGCGCCCGCAAGCTTGCGGATCTCAGGAAACGGGACGGACAGGATGACGACGTCCGCACCAGCAGCAGCTCCTTGTGCGTCCGCTGCGAGTGCCCCGATCTCATCGGCGAAAGGCTTCACTGCATCGGCCCCCCTGGAATTCGCCACGCGAACCTCATGCCCGTTCGCGGAGAGCTTGCGGGCGAGTATGCTTCCGATGTTTCCAATGCCGATAATGCCGATTTTCATGTCCGTTACCTTTTAGTGTTGCATTGAACTGGACTTAAGTCTAGGTGCCATTTTTCACAAGTACTTACCTTTTTGTGGGTATCCATTCGGAGTGAAAACGTGCGGACTGAACATGACTGGAACTGCCAAAGTCCCGAGCAGCGCAAGATTTGGGCAGCCGCTACCCGGGAGGCGCTCAGCGCAATCGAAGGTAAGTGGAAGATCATCATCATCTGCCAGCTCTTTGCGGCCCACGGCCCGATCCGGTTCGCTGAACTCGAAAGGCGTGTCGAAGGCGTGAACCAGAAGATGCTTATCCAGCAACTCAAGGAGCTACAGAATGATGGTATTGTGACTAGAACAGCATATCCCGAAGTGCCCCCCAAGGTCGAATACAGCTTAAGCGAATTGGGCGTCGCTCTGGGGCCGGCGATGGAAGCGCTGATTGATTGGGCATTCCTGAGACGCGAAAGAGTTGGCGAAAGCTGACGGCAATTCTGCAGGCACCTGATTTTTCCAACGTGCCCTCCATCGGTCGCGTGGCAGCTTTCAGGAGGCCGGACTTCGGGCGCAAATGGCCGACATGGTGAAGGGTTTCGGATGCCGTCAGGCGTACGAAAGCCTCTCATGCAGGAATCCGCGGGCCACAGTCAATGGCTATGGGGATTTCGATCTGCGGTCGATGTCGGCGTTGGCGTGACCAACGGTGACAACCGCGATGGTGGATGCGGACAGGCCGCTTCGTTACGCCTCGGCGCGGTTCAGCCGGCCCCGCAGGTTGCTCGTCATGACCCTGTCGGCGGCGACAGTCACGATCGGCGCGCGCGGGTCCGTTGCCGGATGGTGGGGCCCTGCGGCGGCAACCCGAAGGAGATCATCGACCTCGGTAACGGCCAGAAGCGCGGCATCGACACCCAAGTCTACGACGCCTACGAGATCGAGCGTATCGCCGGCTTCGCCTTCGAGCTGGCGTGCACGCTCGGCAACAAGGTGTGCTCAATGGAAAACGCACCGACATGAAGTCGCACACGACAGGGTAATCGCCCTCCCCACGTCAATCAGACAGCAGTAGTAGCGCACCGACATCAATCTCGATCACCGCACCAGCCAATACATGCGACCGGTCTCGCCGCCCTTCTTCTGAACGACGACTGACGGGTCGGGAGGTCAGGATCGAATTGCTTGACCTCATGGCATCAGCAAGGCCGGTGGGACCGGCGGCCGACAATCATGACATCAAATTCCATGCTGCCGCCCTTGGGAGACTCCAGCATCTCGGGATATAGCCGTCATCACGCAGCATCCGATCGGAGCGCTCGAACAGAGGCTTGATCGCCCCGGCCTTCGTCAGTTGCTCCCAGAAGAGCCAGATCGTCTTCGCGTCCAGCACCCGATCGGAAAGGCTCAAGCCAAGGAAACGCATGAAGGAAAGACGATCATTGATCAGATACTCGGTGCGCTCGTCCGACAGCGTGTTGATCGTCTGGATCACCAAGATCTTGAACATCATCACCGGGTAGAATGGCGGACGTCTGCCACGGCAGCCATCGCTATAGGAAAGCGCGGTCTCCAATTCAGCACGGAACAGCTCAAAATCAACGGCCCGCGAAAACGCTTCCAGGTGATCACCGAGACAACTCAGGCGAGCCATCCGCTCATCAACGTCGAAGAAACCCCGCTGATCCATGTCCAACACCCGAAAACGCCAAAAGGACGGAATCACGGACACCCCTTCAAAGCCAGAGGTTTTTAAATCCGTCCAGTTGGGTGACGGGAGGTGTCGAGGTGTTGGTCGCCAGAATGGCGCGCTCCTCGCAAATCTCGTCCAGCTTCGATATGAGTTCGGACCTGATCCGATAGTCCTCGAGAACCGCTTCGACTACGAGATCGGCTTCCGCAAGCCCATCAATCACTGACACAGCTACGAGACGATCCAACGCTGCGGCGGCCGCCTTCTCGTCCATACGGCCAAGCTCAGGCTCTCTTTACTATCTTGTATTGCTCGACGGATCGCCGCTGTCGTCGTGGCGCTCCTGTGGTTAACCTGGCCCACAGCATCCCTCCATTCACGAGAAAAATAATGCACCATCAAAGCCCGGGATCAAACAGCTAGCCTTCATCCTCAACGAAGACCTCTCCCCTTTGCTTCTGGACGGACGGTCTTGAGACGATGAAGAGCGCGATTGCGGCGACAGCGAGAAGGCCAGCAGAGATGGGTCGCGTGACGAAGATTGTTGGATCACCACCCGAGATCAGCATTGCTCGCCGCAAATGCTCTTCCAGCATCGGGCCCAGAATGAAGCCCAGGATGAAGGGCGCTGGCTCGCATTCCAGCTTGATCAGCAGATAGCCAACCAGTCCGGCGATCGTCACCAGATAGACCGCGAAGGCGCTGTTGTTGATCGAATACACACCGATGCAGCAGAAGGCGATAATGGCCGGGAACAGGATGTTGTAGGGGATGCGCAACAGCGACACCCAAAGACCGATCAGCGGCAGGTTGAGGATCACAAGCATTGCGTTGCCGATCCACATCGAAGCGATCAGGCCCCAGAACAGGTCCGGATTGGACGTCACCACGTTCGGGCCGGGCACGATGCCCTGCATGATCATGGCTCCGATCATCAGCGCCATCAGAACATTGGAAGGAATTCCGAGAGCCAGCATCGGAATGAAGGACGTCTGGGCCCCGGCATTGTTGGCGGATTCAGGCGCAGCCACACCCTCGATCGCCCCCTTGCCGAATTCGGCCGAATTGCGCGACGTCTTCTTCTCCACATTATAGGCTACGAAGGACGACAATAGCGCACCGCCGCCGGGCAGCACTCCCAGAATGGACCCGATCGCCGTGCCGCGTAAGATCGGCGCAACAATCCGCTTCAGGTCGGCCCGGGTCGGAAACAGGTTGGTGACCTTGGCGATGGTTTTGGGCGCGCCGTCGCTGCCTTCCAGATTGCGCAGTATTTCGCCGATACCGTAGATGCCGACCGCCACAGCCACGAAATCCAGACCGTCGAGCAGTTCGATTGAGCCGAAGGTGAAGCGGGCCGCCCCGGTATAGATGTCGGTGCCGGTCAATCCCAGAAGCAGGCCGAGACAGATCATCGCCACCGCCTTGATGATGGACCCGGAAGCCAGCGCGATGGATGAGATCAGCCCCACCACCATCAGGGAAAAATACTCCGCCGGCCCGAAGGAAAGCGCCAGCGCCGTGAGTGGTCCCGCCACCACCGCGATCAGGACCGTCGCCACCGTGCCGGCAACGAAGGAGCCGATCGCCGCGGCCGCAAGCGCCGGGCCTGCCCGACCCTTCAGGGCCATCTGGTAACCGTCGATTGTGGTCACGGCCGATGCCGATTCACCGGGCAGATTGACGAGGATGGCGGTTGTCGACCCGCCATATTGCGAGCCGTAATAGATGCCCGCCAGCATGATCAGCGAGGCGACCGGGTCGAGCCCGAAGGTCAGCGGCAGCAGCATCGCCACCGTGGCCAACGGCCCCAGCCCCGGCAACACACCCACGACCGTGCCAAGGAGCACGCCCGCGAAGCAATACACCAGATTCAAGGGGTGCAGTGCGACCGAAAACCCGAGGCCCAGATTGGTAATGAGGTCCATGTTGCCCCTCCCCTACCAGCGCAGCCATTCGCCGATCACAGGGATCGGAAGGCGAATGCCGTAGCCGAACACGGCGGTGCAGAACAATGCGATGCATAGGCTGGTCACGGCAGCCTGCAACGGTTTGGCCTTGGGATTGGCCAGCGTCGCCACGAAGGTGGTGACGAACACGCCCGGCAGAAGCCCGAGCCCCTCAACGAAGGCGGCGAAGATGATGGTCGCCAGCGACAGCATGATCACGCCGCGCCACGGCACCACGCCGAAACTCACCTGGCCCTCGGTATCGATGAAGCCGCGACCGGCGATCCACAGCCCGAGCACAATCAGCATTCCTGAAAGTGCGATAGGGAAATAACCCGGCCCCATATTCAGCGCCGAACCGACCCTCAGCCCGAACCATGCGATCGAACCGTAGACAACCCCTATAAAGACAAAGAATGCCCCTGCACCGAGATCCTTTCCGTTCGCTCGCATAAAACCTCCCATGGACCGTTCTTTGTCTGACTGAATTTTTCAGCCATTCTTTGTTATAATTCCTCAGTTACTATCCCATAATCAAAACATCTTAACTTATGCACAGGTAATACGGTTGTTTATATTTTCAGTAGTTCCATCGACAAACTTGAATGACGAAATCAATTCGGCATTCCAAGCACATTATTTGCCAATATATTGCGCTGGATTTCAGAGGTTCCGCCATAAATTGTCGCCTGGAGCGACTGAATCCACAGGCCGGAGGGGTCGAGGCCGTCGAGTTGCTCGATGGGCTCAGCAACCCCTGCATATTCTCCCGCCAGCGAAATGGCGGATGTGCAGATAGACTTGAATAATTCCGTCTGGTTGATCTTCAGCATCGACACTTCCGGACCGATAACCTCTCCCTTGCGCAGCTTGTCGGCAAAGGATTCGTAAAGTGCGGCATGGTCGGCTAGGTCGGCGGCCAGCTCTGCTCGGCGCGCCCGCACATCCTCACGATCGGAAATGCCAAGCTTGCTTACCAGCGATTCAAGGCGATTGAAAGCGTTCCTCGACTGGGCGGGAGCGCCAACGAAAATGCGCTCGAAACCGAGCAGGGCCTTTGCCATCTGCCAACCCTTGTTGAGTTCGCCGACCATGGCGTCCTTCGGCACGCGTACATTATCGAAGAAAACCTCGCAGAATTCGTCGGTCATGCCGAGGGTCCGGATCGGCCGCACGGTGATGCCCGGCGTGTCGAGCGGCATGATGAGGAAGCTGATGCCCTGCTGCTTCTTTGCGTCGGGGTCGGTGCGGACCAGAACGTAGATCCAGTTGCAGTCCTGCGCGAGCGTGGTCCAGATTTTCTGGCCGTTGACGATCCAGCTGTCGCCTTCCAGCTTGGCACTGGTGCGCAGGCTCGCAAGATCGGAGCCCGAACCGGGCTCGCTATATCCCTGCGCCCAGATGTGCTCGCCGGTGATGATCTTCGGCAGGAAGAACCGGCGCTGCTCTTCGGTGCCGAACTGCATCAGCAGCGGTCCGATCATCAGCACGCCCTGATCGGAATATCGAGAGCATCCATGCCGCTCGAACTCCTCGATCATGATCAGTCGCTTGGCGGCGCCCAGGCCCATGCCGCCATATTCGCGCGGCCAGGCCGGCGCCAGCCAGCCCTTGCGCGACAGCAGGTCGTACCAGACCTTGGTCTGCGCACGGTGCAGCCGGTGCGTCGGGTAGCGTAGCTCGGCTGGATAGTTGGCCTCCACCCACTGCCTGATATGCAGCCGGAATATCTCGTCGTCCCATTGATTGTAGTCGTCCGGCAGATTTTCGGTGGACGCCGGCCCGGCGGCGGGAGCCTTGTCGGCATCGTCGGAACCGTCGCGAAGAGCCAGGTCGAAATATCGTTTCAGATGGTCCTCGGGCCTGCCGCCATGATTGAAGAGGGTCAAAATCTTTCTGGCGAAAAGGCCGGCATCATATTCATCGGTGACGCCGATGGCGCCGTGCATCTGCACGCATTCCTGCACGATCTTCATGGCGGCGCGGGCCACGCGTGCGGTTGCGCGCGCAATCGTGGCGCTGCGAAACGCATCGTTCCCGCCATCCTCGACAGCGGCGATCGCATCGTCCAGAACCGCACGCGACACGCTTATCTGGATCTTCAGGTCCACCGCCCGGTGCTGCAGCGCCTGGAACGATCCTATATAAGCTCCGAATTGCTTCCGGGTCGACAGATAGTCCAGCGTGATCTCAAAGAGTCGTGACATCGCGCCGAAAAGATATGCCGATTGCGTCAGGGAGAGGCCCTCGCGCAATGTGTGTGCTTCACCCTTCACCAGCGCGGCAGCCGCGTCGTCGAATGTAACGGTGCCAGCCTCCCCGCCATCCCTGGTGGGAACGGTCCGAATGGAAACGCCCGAGCCATTTGCCTTGACGAAGGCAAGGCCAGATGCGGTATCGACGAGGAAGCCGTCCGCGCCCGCCGCTCCGATCACGAAGCGTTTCGTTCCGCTGAGCTTTCCATCGGCGAATCCGGTGGCGGGCACGCTGTCGCCGATTAGAGCCGGCAACACGATGCCCTGCCCCGCCAGAACGGTTTCCAGTTCCCCGGATGGCAGATAAGGAGCGGCGATCGCCACGGCAGCCACCGGTTCGGGAACGAGACCGCGCCCCAGTTCCTCCACCAGTGCGCAAAGTTCGGCCATGCCGAGGCCGCTGCCGCCACTCTCCTCCGCGACGAGCAGTCCGGGCCAGCCGAGCGCGCCGATCTCGGCCCAGATCTTGCTGTCATAGCCGGGCGACTTGAAGCGACAATCACGCACCCGCTGAAGATCTTCGGCGGGGCCAGTGATGGCCCTGGCGTTCTGCCTTACAAGCTCGATACTGCTGCGGCGGACTTCGGTAAGATATTTCTTCATGCTCTCGACTTGCCTGTTCCTCACCCGCGCTCGCATTCAGCCTGCGCCGGGACTCACCAATGCTCCGGACAATCTGCCATTGATCAGCTCGATCGCCTCGCCGACGATGCGGGCCACGAGGTCGTGGCAGGTGGGAATATCCCTGATGATGCCCTGGACCTGACCAGCCGACCAAACGCCGTGTTCCAGATCGCCGGTTTCGTAAACGATCCGGCCGCGACCGCCCGACACCAGATGTGCGACGTCTTCGATCCTGGCATTTCCGGACTGTTCGATCGCGACCACTTCCTCGCTGATGGAATTGCGATGAACGCGCGACGTATTGTTCAGCGTGCGAAGAATAAGCTGCGTCTCTGTCTCGGTGCTTTCGACGATGTGCCGCTTCACATTCTGATGCACGGGGCTTTCCACCGTGCACAGGAAGCGTGTTCCCATATTGATGGCGTCCGCACCCAGGGCGAGGGCTGCGACCAGTCCGCGCGCATCGGCGAAGCCGCCCGAGGCAAGCATGGGAATGGTGATCTTGTCCGCCGCGGCGGGAAGCAGCACCAGACCGGGCGTGTCGTTCTCGCCGGGATGGCCCGCACATTCGAAACCATCGATAGAAACCGCATCGACACCCACCCTCTGGGCGGCGACGGCGTGCCGCACGGAGGTGCATTTGTGGATCACCTTGATCCCGTATCTGCGGAAATCCTCGATATGCTTCTCGGGATTATAGCCGGCGGTCTCGACGATCTTGACCCCGGACTCGATGATCGCGCGCCGATATTCGGCGAAGGGCGGCGGCTTGAGCGACGGCAGGATCGTCAGGTTCACCGCGAAGGGCTTGTCCGTCATCTCGCGACAGCGCGCGATCTCGCGCGACAAATGCTCCGGCGTCGGCTGGGTGAGCGCGGTCAACGTGCCCAATGCACCGGCGTTGGCGACGGCCGAGACCATCTCGGCACGGCCGACCCATTGCATACCGCCCTGCATGACGGGATGCTCTATCCCGAATGTCTCGGTGAAACGTGTGGTCAGGCGCGGTGTCGTAGGGGAAAGCATCTCGCACGGGCCTCCGTCATTGTCCGCGAAACCGGGCAGGCCGCCGCTCGAAGAAGGCCGTTCGGCCCTCAGCGTGGTCCTGCGACTGGAAGAGAAGCGGCTGCAACTCGCGTTCGGCCGCCATTACATCCTCGATGCCGCGCGCAAGTTGCGCGCGGGTAACAGCCAGCACCAGCGGCGCCTGCTTCTCAAGCAATCTGGCGCGGTCCATGGCTTTTTCCAGCGCCGTGCCCGGTTCGGCAAGAATGTCGACCAGGCCCCAGGAGAGGCCGGTGGCGGCATCCACCTGCTCTCCGTACAGCAGCATGGTGCGCGCATGCCCGTTGCCAATCCGGCGCGGCAGGGTATGCAGCAGGCCCATGTCACCCATCAAGCCCACCCCGCCGAAGCCGGCCTTGAATCGCGCCGCGCTGCTGGCCACCACCGTGTCGCACAACATGCAGAGCGAAAGGCCCGCACCTGCCGCCCAGCCCTCGACGGCTGCAACCAGCGGTTTGCTCCCGAGCGCCATCAGCCGAACGATGGCGGCGGCGTCCTCGATCCTTCGTCTGCCTGCGGCGATGCCGATCGGCTCCGACATCGAGGCGATATCGCCGCCGGCGCAGAAATTGCCGCCGGCACCGGTCAGCACCGTCACCCGCACCTCCGGGTCGCGGTCGATCGCTGTCAGAGTCTCGGCGAGCTGGGCCCGCAAGGGCAGCGAAAGGCAGTTCAACCGCCCGGGCTCGTCAAGCGTCACCACCGCAATGGCGCCCGCGCGCGAGACCTGCAGGAGCGGACCGGCCTTTGGCGTGGGAGCCGTCATGGCGTCAATCCGAAACGGGTTCGAACATGGGTAGGACGATGTCGTCCACGGTCACGAAGGTCACCTTCACATGCGCTCCGATCTGCACCTCGTCATCGCCGGTGATCCAGCTCATCATGCGGGGGCCTTCGGCCAGCTCCACAACCGCGACTGTGTAAGGCACGTCATCGGCATAAGCCGGCCCCGCGGACCGATGCACGACGGTATAGCTGTAGACCGTGCCCTTGCCGGATGCCTCGACCCAGTCGAGATCGTCCGAATAGCAATGCGGACAAAGCTCGCGCGGATAGAAGTGGGTCTTGCCGCAGCTCTGGCAGCGTTTCAGCAGGATGCGCCGCTGCTTCAGCGCCTCCCAGTAGGGCTCGGTGCCGGGATCGACGATCGGAGCTGGTTTCATTGCGTGCCTCCTCAATCGACCGAAAGAATGCAGGTGGCGCCGCTCGAAAGCGTGCCCCCCGTGCCGTGAACGAGCGCGGTCCGGACATTGTGGACCTGCCGCTCCGCTTCGACCTCGCCGCGCATCTGGCGCACCGCCTCGATCAGCAGGAAGATGCCGTACATGCCCGGATGGGCGTATGACAGACCGCCTCCATTGGTGTTGAGCGGAAAGGTGCCGCCCGGTGCGATGCGACCCTTTCCGACGAAATCACCGCCCTCCCCGCGCTTGCAGAAGCCCAGCGTCTCCAGCGTCATCAGCGTGGTGATCGTGAAGGAATCGTAGACCTCGACCAGATCGATGTCGTCATGGGAGATGCCAGCCATCTCGAAGGCGCGTCGGCCAGCCATCTCGGCCGCCGTCAGGGAAGACAGGTCTGGCATCGCCGCGATCGTCCAATGGGTCGCGGCCTGTCCATATCCCCGGATGTGGATCGGCTTCAGTTTCGCGCCGCGAGCATTCGAGGCGCGGGTCATCACGATGGCGCCGCCACCATCGGTCACCAGACAGCAATCGAGCAGGCCGAGCGGCGTGCTGATCCTCGGCGCCGCAAGCACATCGTCGACGGTCATCGGTTCCCGGCGCGTCGCGGCGGGGTTGAGCGACGCCCATTTGCGCGCCGCGACCGCGATCTCTGCCAAGTCTTCCGGCCGCGTGCCGTAGTCGTGCATATGGCGCATCGCGGCGAGCGCGTAGCCGCCGACCGGTGTCGGCAATCCCCACGGCGTCTCGAACTGCATCGTCAGGGTGGCCGGACGTCCCGCAAGGTTGCGGCTCATCTCGGAGCGCTGCGCGCTGCCATAGACGATCAGGGCGACGTTGCATTTGCCCGTCTCGATCGCCAGCGCCGCATGCGCCACATGGGCCTCGAAGGCCGACCCGCCGATATTGGTCCCGTCATGCAATGTCGGCCGGATGCCCAGATATTCCGCCAAGGTCACCGTCGGCAACTGGCCGACGCCGGGAACCCCCCACATGCCGGCAGTGAAGAGACCGTCGACATCGCCGAGGTCGAGGCCGGCTTCCTTGAGGGCCCTCTTGGCGCAGCGGGCCTGGATCTGCAATGGCGAACCCGCCCGCGCAACCTTGCCGTTAACAAGAGGCTCGTCGGCGACGCCGACGATAACCGGCTCATGCATTCCCACTGGCGGCTCCTGTATTTGGGGTGAGCGCTACGCTCAAATCACCTGCCATCACGGTTCGCTCGTCCACCGTGCAGGTGGCCTTGCATGAAATGCGGGCATAGTCCTTGCCAACGATTTCCAAGCTCACCGAGACGGTTTCATCCGCATGGACCGGGGCAAGGAAAGCCACTTCCAGCGCACCTGTCTCAGCCCATGCCGGCCCGGCCCATTCCTCCATCGAATCCGAAAGGAAACAGAGCGTCATCATGCCATGGGCGATAGTGCGGCCGTAAGGCGTTGTCGCCGCGAAAGCGGGATCGATATGGAGCGGATTGTGGTCGCCCGAGACCACCGCGTATCGATCGATTATGTCCTGCTCGACCCGGTATGTGCGGGATGGAGCACGCTCGCCGACCGCGAGATTGAAAAGCTCAGGCATCTTCCTTCCCCCAGATCGAAACGACGCGACCCGTGGTCACCACCGTACCTTGCTGATTTGTCGTCCGGGTGCCCGACACGAGGTAGCGCCGGCCCTTGCGGTCGTACTTCTCGAGCACTTCGAGGGTTGTCGACAGCACGTCGCTAGCCTTGACAGGATAGTGGAACTGAAAGACTTGCTTGGCATGAACGCCTCCCGGCGGCCCTTTGAGCGCATTCTGGGCCGGACGGATGTAGACCGCGGCCAGCATGGGCGGCGCGACGTCACCTTGAGATGCGACCTCGGCCCTTGCTGCGCTGCGCAAGACGTCGTGGAAACCCTGGATGCAGGCTTCATCGACGTGAAACACGGCCGGCTGGTCGGGAAAAGTCTGCCCGATCCGGAGATCGTCATATTTGCGATAGGTCATGGCGCCATCCTGATTCTACTGCTCCTGGCCATGCGGCAATGTCGTCACCAGGGCGTCCAGCGCCACCACGCCGCTGCCCTGCGGCAGCACGAGCAGGGGATTGATGTCGATGGAATCGACGATGTCCGCATGCGTCGCGGCGAAGTCCGACAGCGCCACCATCGCCTGCAGCAGCGCCTCCTCATCGACCTGCGGCTGGCCGCGCGCGCCCTCTAGAAGCGCATGGCCCTTGAGGCCGCGAAGCATTGCGCGCGCCTGACGGATGTCCAGCGGGGCCTTCCCGAAAGCGACATCCCTGAAGACCTCAACGAATATGCCGCCGAGACCGACCATCACGATCGGCCCGAAGACGGGATCGCGGCTGACGCCCAGGATCATCTCGACGCCGCCCTTGATCATAGGGCTCACGAGTACCCCGTCTATATGGGCCGCCGGGACGCCGGCCGCAGCGCGCTCCATGAGCGTGTCGAAGGCGGCGGCGGCGGCATTCTCGTCTGCCACGTCGAGGATCACGCCGCCGATCTCGGATTTGTGCAGGATGTCCCTCGACACGATCTTCATGACGACGGGAAAGCCGACCTGCCGCGCAGCGCCGGCCGCCTCGCCGGCGGATCCGACGAGGTGTTCCGGCACGACCGGCACGCCTGCCGCGCGCATGGCGATCCTGCTTTCGTGCTCTGAAAAGGTTCGCCCCCGCGCCAGATCGATTTCGGAACGTCCGGAAGGCCGGGGGCTGGCGAACGAGTTATCGACGGATTCGAAGGATTCGTGGAACCGGGCAAGCGCTGCCGTCGCGAAGACGGCGCGTGACGGGTCCTCGAAGACAGCGAAACCGGCATTCTCGAATTTCTCCCTGATGGCAGGGGTCGTCAGCGCCGATATGGCCAAGAACTTTTCTGGATTGGCGCGGCCGACATTCTCCAGCCCGGTGGTCATCGTGTTCATCATCGCTTCCGCACGCCCTACATAAGCGAAGAAAGCGAGGCCGGAATCATATCCTCCGTCGCGCAGAAGGCTGTTGAACATGGGCTCCACGATATCGGGCTGGTTGATGACCTGCGCCGTCACGTCGACCGGGTTGCGCGTGCCGGCAAAGGGCAGCAACGCCTTCATTTCGGCCTGCGTCGCTTCCGGCATCGGCGCCACGTCGAGCCCCGCCTCCTCCGCCACATCCGCCATGAGGATGCCGCCGCCGCCCGAGACGGTGAGAAGGCCGGTGCGCCGACTTTTCGGATAGCGTCCGAACGAACAGGCATAGGCGACGTCAAAAAGTTCGTCGAGCGACCTTGCGCGGTGGACATGATGCTCGCGCAATACGGCATCGAAGACGGCGTCCGATCCGGCCAGCGAGGCGGTGTGCGAGGCTACGGCCGCCGCGCCGACCTCCGACCGGCCGACCTTGAGCAGGACGACCGGCTTGCGGTTGCGCCTTGCCTTCTCGAAAGCGCCGATCATGCGCTGCGGATTGCGCACGCCCTCCAGACATGCCAGCACGACATCGGTATCGGCATCGTCGACCATGTATTCAAGGAAATCTGAAATATCGACGTCCACCTGATTGCCAGTGGTCCCCCACAGATTGATGCCCAGACCTCGGTCCAGCGCCAGCACCATGCAATGCGCGCCGAGCGCGCCGGACTGGCTCGCCAGGCTGAACCGTCCCTTTGCCGGCAGCTCGTCCAAGATCGAGCTGGCGAATGTGGCGTAGACGCCGTTGCCGGTGCTGATCGTTCCGAGGCAGTTGGGGCCCAGAAGCCTGATCCTGCCTGCGGCTGCGTTCATCAATTCGGCCTGAAGCCGCTCGCCTTCGGCACCAGCCTCGGCGAACCCCGCCGAGAATATAACGGCCGCCTTGACGCCTTTTTCCACGCATGCGCGAACCGCATCGGGCACTGCTTTGGCCGGGACGGCGACGACGGCAAGGTCGACTTCTCCCTCGACATTGCGGATATCCGGATAAGCCTGCAGCCCCTGCACGGTCGGGCGTTCCGGATTGATGGGCAGAATCCGCCCTTCATATCGCGCCATCTGCAGATAGCGGATCGGACGGCCGCCTATCTTGGTCGCAGCAGCCGACGCGCCCAGCACCGCAATCGAGCGCGGGTGGAAGAACGGGCTAAGCGAGGCAGCGGTCGCCTGGATGGAGTGATTCAGTTCCATGAACCTTCTGATTTTTACCAGTTGCCGCGCTTGCGGCAATCAAAGACGGGAAGCCGCGCCAGGCTCCGGAAATTATCGACCTAGATGGGCTGCCACCCGAACACGTCCTGCGTCACATCCAGCGGCACAAAGGACGGCTTGAAGCCCGGCAGGAGTTGCTCGGCCAGTGTCTCGGGCGTCCAGCCCTCGGCCCGGTGCATCGTCCGGATCGGACGCGGCTGGCTGAACAGGAAGACCTCGTTCTTGCGCACGCCGAAAATCTGCCCCGTGACCTCGGCGGCGGCATCGCTGGCCAGGAACACGGCGACCGATGCGATCTTGTCGGGCGTCAGCGAGCGCAGGCTTTCGAGCCGCTCCTGCTGGTCGGGCGTGTTCGGGATCGACCCGACCATGCGGCTCCAGGCAAAGGGCGAGATGCAGTTGGAGCGCACGCCGAAGCGGCACATGTCGAGGGCGAGCGATTTGGAAAGCCCCACGATGCCCAGCTTCGCGGCCATGTAGTTGGCCTGACCCGTATTGCCGATCAGGCCCGAGGTCGACGTCATATGCACGAAGACGCCGCCCTTCTGTTCACGGAAATGGGTCGCCGCGGCGCTGCTGACGTTGAAAGCGCCATAGAGATGGGTCTTGATCACCGAATCCCAATCGTCATCGGTCATCTTGTGAAAGATGACGTCACGCAGGATGCCCGCATTGTTGACGACGACGTCGATGTGGCCGAACATATCGACGGCCGTAGCCACCATCGACAATGCGCCGGCCTTTTCGGAGACGCTGTCGAAATTCGCGACAGCTTCGCCGCCGGCCTTGCGGATGGTGTCCACGACTTCCGAGGCAGGCGCATCGCTGGCATCCGCCCCCGAGACGGACACGCCCAGATCATTAACGACAACCTTGGCGCCATGTGCGGCCGACATGATGGCGATCTCGCGCCCCACCCCTCGCCCGGCACCGGTCACGAGGACGACCTTTCCTTCCAGCATTCCGCTCAACGACAAACTCCCTGCATGCGAGCGCCCGAGAAGCCTCAGGCATGTTTCCGGTCCCGGCACATCTGGCCGAGCGCTGTATTCCAGGTATCGTGTTCCAGGTATGACGCGCCCTATTCTAGGCTGATGCCGAGCGTTTCCACCACTTCATCGAAGCGCTTGTATTCGGCCGCCATGAACTCGGTCAGTTCCTTGGGAGCCATATATTGGGGCACGAACCCGATCGCGTTCATGCGATCGGCAACTTCCTTGGAAGATACGGCCACTTCCACCGCCTTCGATAGTTTCTGGACGATCTCGTCATCCATACCCTCAGGCCCGGTGAGGGCGAACCAGTTGTTGATCACGAGATCCGGATAACCGGCTTCCACGAAGGTCGAGACATCGAGCATCGCGGGAGAACGCTCCGCGTCCAGTCCGCCGATGACCTTCACGCTCTCCGCGCGGTAAGGTTCCGACAGCGTGCCGACAGCATCGCACAACGCATCGACATTGCCGGCGATCAGGTCGGTAAGCGCAGGAGCCGTTCCCTTGTAGGGTATCTCGCGCATCTCGATGCCGATCTCACGTCCCGCCAGGAAGCAGGCGATGCCCGAATGGGAGCCAGCGCCCGCGGAGCCGTACTTGACCGGCCCGCCGCCACTCTTCTTAGTGTATTCCACGAATTCCGCGATGGAGTCGACACCCAGATTCTTGCGGACCGCAAATGCCAGCGGAACCTTGACCACCATGGCGATCGGGCTGAGCTTGGTCGGGTCGTAGGTGATGTTCTTGAAGATATGCGGATTGGTCGCGTAGGTGGTCGTCGTGCCGAACAGCAGCGTGTAGCCGTCATTCGAGGCATTGAAGACATACGTCGCCCCGATCATGCTGCTGGCGCCGGCGCGGTTTTCCACAAGCACCGACTGGCCTAGCTGCTTGCCGATGGCCTCCGCGACCACGCGGCCGGCGAGATCGGTCGGGCCGCCCGGCGCAAAGGGTACGACCAGAGTGATAGGCTTGGTGGGGTATTCCTGTGCTGAAGCCTGAACCGCGAACGCTCCGCCAAGCGAAGCCGAAAGCGCGACACCGGCCGCGAACTTCATCCAGCTCATCTCTTCCTCCCTGCGAGCATGTCGCTCAATTCTGATCTTATTTCTTTCGAACAAAAGCATAAGGGTGAATTGAGGTCAAGCGAGATGATGCGGCTTCACGCGATATTCGAACAAAATGCAACGCATGTGCGCAAGCCGCCTGCCGCGCGCAGGCCGTCAGGGCAAGGGTATCTGCCCAAGCGCGATGGCACAGCAGCCTGAATTTCGTGAAAAGTAGGAACGAGCCCGAACGCAGGCCTATCTTTCAGGCCCGCTGGCGCACGGTCATATGGACGGTGAAGCGGCTCGCCGGGTAGAGATTGTTCGTTATCTCGAATAACTCGCCCATGGGGGTGTAATAGCGCCGCTTGACGAGCAGGGCGGCGACTTCATCGGGAGCACCAAGCTTCACGGCCAGCTGCCGCGGAAGCTCCATCGCGCTCACTTCCTGCTCGACCACTTCCAGCTTGAGGCCATGATGTTTCGCCACGAGTTCATAAAGGGGGCTATTGCCTCCCTGAATCTCGCTGCGTTCCAGCGAATAGCGCTCGGGAATCATGATCTCGGCCCAGCAAAGCGGCTTTCCATCGGACACTTTGAAGCGGATTCCGGCGACCCTCAGATACCGCCCATCCGTCAAGCCCGCATGCTCCGGCGACGCGGAATTGAGAATTCCGACGAAGCCGACATGGTCGATCGCAAGGCTGGTGCTGTGGGCGAAGTCCAGCAGGCTGTGGATGTCGCGCAGGCTATGCACGAACTGGGAAATCGGCCTGTTGGACAGGACGGTGGTGCCCGTCTTGCGGCGGCGGCCGAGCAATCCCTGCTCGGTCATCATCTTCAACGCCTCGCGGACCGTGTGGCGGCCTATGCCGAATCGCGCCTGCAATTCCTGTTCGGTGGGGAACCGTTCGCCGACAGCATAGCGCCCGGAGGTTATTTCCGCAGTCAATTCTGCTGCGAGATCGGCATGCCTGAAGGGGGTATTGATCGCGTCGCTCATTCGGTCGAATATTCGTCTGGACGCGCATACAGTAGTCCATGCGGCCACCGAATGAAAGCCGCTGCGGCTTCCGGCGAGTGGCCTGAATCCCCATAATGTTCGTACTTTCCGGAAACAAGCGATACGAGCCTGATTGATCTTGCCTTCATTTGTTCGTATCAAACAGCTTCCATGCTGGCGCGGCTTTGCCGGAATGCGCCTACCGACAGATGACAGGACAAGATGCTCGATACTGTGCTTTCCAACATTCGCGTTGTCGACCTGACACAAAACGTGGCGGGACCTTACTGCACGCAGATCCTCGGCGACATGGGCGCCGACATCATCAAGGTCGAACGCCCCGGCCGGGGGGACGACACGCGCGACTGGCGGCCGCCGGTCCTTGGCGGAACCTCTCCCACCTTCCTGGCGCTCAACCGGAACAAGCGCAGCATCTGCATCGACATCAACGACGCCGACGGCGTCGCCATACTCCACAGGCTCGCAGCCTCGGCGGATGTCTTCATCCACTCGATGAAGCCGCGCAGCGCAGACGCGCGGGGACTGGGCTATGAGGCACTAAGCGCCATCAATCCCCGCCTCGTATATGGCGCCATTAGCGCCTTCGGCAGCGAAGGTCCGCTCAGCAGCCTTCCGGGCTACGATCCGCTGATGCAAGCTTTCACGGGCATCATGAGCACGACGGGGAATGAGGGCGACGATCCCGTCAGGGTCAGCGTCTCGTTGATAGACATGGGAACCGGTATGTGGGCATCGCAAGGAATTCTCGCGGCCCTGCTCGCCCGCCAGAACAGCGCACGCGGCGCACTGGTGGAAACCAGCCTGATGGAGACGGGAATCAGCTGGATGACCGTCTTTATCGCGAATTTCGGCGCTACCGGTTCGCTCCCGCGAAAGCTCGGCTCCGCCATGGCCATGACCGCGCCCTATGAACTGTTCAGGAGCGCCGACGGCCATGTCTTCATCGCCGCCGGCAATGACCGGCTGTTCCGTCAGGTGTGCAGCGGGCTCGACGTTCCGCAGCTGGCCGACGACCCCCGGTTCGCGACAAATGCCGACCGGGTGAAGGCGCGGGATGTCCTCCATGAGGAGATCGAGGCGGTGACGAGGACACGCCGGACCGACGATATCGTCAGCCGGCTTCGTCAGGCGGGCGCGCCCTGCAGCGAACTCAACAATGTCGGCCAGGTGCTCTCCCACGAGCAGGTGTCGGCTTCCGGCATCGTCCGCGACCTGCCCATCGAGGGCGCTCCCGATCACAAGGTGGTCGGTCTTCCGCTGAAGCTTTCCGGGCAAGGCTCCGGCATGTTCAAGGCGCCGCCGGCACTGGGGGCGGACACGTCGGCAATTCTTGCCGGGCTCGGCTTCGGCGACGAAGAGATTGAGCAGCTGAAGGAAAGCCGCGTCGTCGCCTGAACCGATGCGCAGCCAATGCGGAGAACTGGAATGGACTTCAACTACACCGATACGCAGGAAGAGATCCGCGAGGCCGTTCGCAGGCTGTGTGCCGAGTTCGGGAACGACTATTGGCGCAATTGCGAGATCGAAGGTTCCTATCCCGAAAAATTCGTCCAGGCGATGACAGATGCCGGATGGCTGGCCGCGCTGATCCCCCAGCAATATGGCGGCTCGGGGCTTGGCGTCATGGAAGGTTGCGTCATCCTGGAGGAGGTGAACCGTTCCGGCGGCAATGGCGCGGCCTGCCACGCGCAAATGTACACCATGGCTTCCATCCTCAACCATGGCAGCGAGGAGCAGAAGCAACGGATTTTGCCGCGTGTCGCCGATGGCAGCCTGCGCCTTCAGGCCTTCGGGGTCACCGAACCCGATGCAGGCTCCAACACGTTGCGGATCAAGACCTTTGCGCGCAAGGTCGACGGCGGTTACGTCATCAACGGCCAGAAGATCTGGACGTCACGCTACATGCAGTCGCATATGTATGTGCTGATCATCCGAACGACGCCCATCCAGGACGTGAAGAAGAAGACCGACGGCCTGACATTGTTCGTCGTCGACATCGCGAAGGCCGGCAAGTCGCTGCAGGCGCGCCCCATCCATACGATGCTCAACCATCATACCAATGAAGTGTTCATCGAAAATCTCGAGGTCTCCGACGAAGACCGTATCGGCGAGGAGGGACAGGGTTTCCGCTATCTCGTCGATACGCTGAATTCGGAACGGCTGCTCGTCGCCAGCGAATCCCTCGGCGACGGCAAGTGGTTCATCGACCAGGCGTCCCGCTACGCGTCGGAGCGCGTGGTGTTCGACAGGCCGATCGGCCAGAACCAGGGGATCCAGTTCCCCATAGCCAAGGCCCATATGAACCTCACCGCCGCCGAACTGATGCGCAACAAGGCGGCGACGCTTTACGATGCCGGCGTGCCGAGCGCCAATGAGACCAGCATCGCGAAATACCTCGCCACGGAGGCTTCATGGGAAGCGGCGGAGGCATGCATGACCACGTTCGGCGGCTATGGCGTCGCATCCGAATACAATGTTGAGCGGAAGTGGAAGGAAGCGCGCCTTTTCAGGATCGCGCCGCTATCCAACAATCTCATCCTCGCGCAAGTGGCGCAGCACGCCCTCGGCATGCCGCGATCCTATTGAGAAGGTAGTTCAGTCATGCATGGCACAGCCAAAGCTGGCGGATTGTCCACGGCGGAGGTCGCGTCTTTCATCGTCAACGCGAAGCCGCCGTTTTCAGCCGTCGGCAAGAGCGTCTCCTGCATCGTCGACACGATGGGCGTCATGGTCGCCGGAAGCGTCGAGCCGGCCGTCAGAACCCTGTCTGCTTCGCTGGAGAGCGAAATCAGCGGGAGCGAGCTTCCGGTCCTGTGGGAGGGGCGCAAGCTTCGCAGATCCGACATTGCGTTGCTTAACGGCATGGCCAGCCATATCCTCGATTTCGACGACGTCTCCATGCTCGCGGTCTGCCATCCGAGCGCGCCCGTCCTTTCGTCCCTGCTGGCCGCCGGCATGAGCGGACGCAGCGGACGCGACCTTTGCGAAGCCTTCGTCATCGGCACGGAGGTAATGATCCGGCTCGGCATGGCAATGAGGTTCCGACACTATGCGCTCGGCTTCCATGCGACGGCCACGCTCGGCACCATCGGGGCCGCCGCCGCCTGCGCGCGCTTTCTATCTCTGGACGAGAAAAAGACGGCAAACGCCATTGCCATCGCGGCAAGTTCGGCAGGCGGCATCCGCAAGAATTTCGGCTCCGACGTGAAGTCCCTGCATGTGGGGTTGGCGGCGCTCGACGGCCTGCGCGCCGCCGAACTCGCGAAAGCCGGGCTGTCCGGCGCGGAGGAGCCTCTGGGCGGCCATGGCTTCATAAACGCCTTCACCGGCGCGGAGACCGATGAATGGCCTTCGAATGTCAGGCTGGGCGAGCCCTTCGTGGTGGAGGAGCCGGGGTTCGAGCAGAAAGGCTATCCCTGCTGCTACATGCTTCACAGGATCGTCGACGGCGCGCTCACCGTTCGCGAGCGGCATGGGCTCACGCTTGATGCCGTCCAGTCCGTACATATCGACATGCCTGCGGGAGGAACGCGGCCCTTGATCCATCCATACCCGCGAAGCGGCCTCAACGCTCTTTTCAGCGCGCCTTACGCCGTCGTCGCAGCATTGGCGGACGGCCGGATCGACCTTGCGAGCTTCTCCGACGAGCAGGTGCTGCGCCCGCAGATCCAGTGGCGTCTGGCCGACATCGAAGTCGTCGAGCGGGAGGGCGCGACGTTGACGGGGAGCGATCTGGGCGACGCGCCGGTGACGTTGACATTCGCGCTCAAATCCGGTGAGCGCATCGCATATGAAGTCGTCGCCAATCCCGGCTCTCCCGCCGCGCCGCTCAGCCGAAGCAGATTGCGCGACAAATGGTGCGGCTGTTTCGTGCATGCGCGCGCCAAGGCGGCGGGTACGGAGGCTGAGAATTTGTTCGATGAGGCCATAGACCGGATGACGGAAATGACCGATGTTTCCGACTGGCTCGACCGGTTGCGTGCCGGCATTCTGGGGAGCGCGCAATGACCGTTGAACAGTCGTTCCAGACACTGAAGATCGAATGGGCGGCGGATCACGTCGTCGTCGTGACGATGAACCGTCCTGAAGCAGCCAATGCCCTCAACACCCAGATGGGCCGCGATCTCCATCTCTTCTTCGAGGTTCTTGCGGCCGATCCCGGCAAGGCGCGCTGCGTCGTGCTGACAGGCGCGGGCGAAAGGCATTTCTGCGCCGGCGGCGACCTGGTGGAACGAACGGGGATGAGCGATGATGCCTGGCAGAGGCAGCATGCCGTTTTCGAGCGCATGGTGCGCGCCATACTGGATTGCCCGGTGCCCGCGGTCGGCGCAGTCAACGGCGCGGCTTTCGGAGGCGGCTGCGAGATCGCCGCCTGCTGCGATTTCCTCTATGCGGCGGACAATGCCCGCTTCGCGCTGCCCGAAGTCCGGCTGGGCATCATGCCGGGTGGAGGCGGAACGCAGAACCTGCCCCGCGCCTTGGGGGAGCGTCGCGCCAAGGAACTCATTCTCACCGGACGTCCCTTCGACGCTGCACAGGCGATGGAATGGGGGCTGGTCAATGAAGTCTATCAGCCGGGCGAACTGATGGAGGCTGCCCTCGAAACCGCCGGGATCATTGCCGGAAACGGACCGATCTCCGTCCGGCAGGCCAAGCAGTCCGTCCATCGGGGCCTGCAGATGTCGCTGCGCGACGGTCTGGCCTTCGAGATAGAATGCTATAACCGCATGGTGCCAACCGAGGACCGCCACGAGGGCACCCTGGCGTTTCGCGAAAAGCGTCGCCCTAACTTTCAGGGTCGCTAGTCCAGAATCGGAGTTGATATGTCGTCACCCGGCAAAAACGAATCCCCAGCAGTCAGGCAGCGCGTCGAGCTTCGGGACGTTACCCTGCGGGACGGGCTCCAACTCGTCAGGGAGTTCCTGCCGACCGAGCGGAAGCTGGCCGTTCTTCGTGGCCTTGTGGCCTGCAACTTCACCGAGATAGAGCTTACCTCCTTCGTGCCCCCGAAGGTCATCCCGCAATTCGCCGACGCGGCCGATGTCGTTCATGCGGCGGACGTTCCGCCATCGGTCTGCCTGTCCGTGCTTGTGCCTAACCTGAAAGGCGCGAAGCTTGCCCTGGAGGCAGGCGTGGGGAAAATCAATTTCGTGCTCTCTGCCAGCGAAGCGCACAATCTGGCCAACGTCCAGAAGACCACGGATCAATCGCTTGCGGACTTCCAGATGATCGCGACCGAAGTGCGGGCGCGCGAAGATGGCAGCGACATCCGCCTTTCCGCCGGCATCGCGACCTCTTTCGGCTGTACTATTCAGGGGCCAGTCGCGGAAGAGCGGGTGGTCGAGATAGCGGCGCGGCTGGTTGAGGCGGGCGCGCAGGAAATCCTGATTGCCGATACGGTCGGCTATGGAAATCCGGTTGAGGTCAATCGACTCGCAGGCCGTGTCGCCGATGTCGTCGGTAACGTGCCGCTGGTCGGGCATTTCCATGACACGCGGGGGCTCGGCCTCGCCAACATCGTCGCCGCCCTCGACGCCGGGATCGGGAAATTCGATGTCGCACTGGGCGGATTGGGCGGATGCCCGTTCGCACCGAGCGCCTCCGGCAACGTCAATGCCGAAGACTGCATCTTCATGCTGGAAAGCATGGGCCATCCGACCGGCATCGATCTGGAGAAGCTGGCGGAGGTGCGGAAGCAACTGGAACTCTGGCTGCCGCAGGAGCAGTTCACCGGCAGCATTTCCCGCGCCGGCCTGCCGAAGACATTCCAGCCCGCGTAGACGCCGTCGATTTTTCAAGCCCGAAGATTTCGCGGATCAGCGGATGACGCCGTCTGAGCGCAGGCGCGCCTGAGCCTCCTCGTCCAGGCCGATGCCAGCGAGCACATCCGATGTGTGCTGTCCGACATGCGGGGCGGGGCACCGTGTCGGCTGAAGGAAGCCGGCGCCGAACAGCGGACCGGGTATGGTCGTGCTGCCGCCCTCGGGAACATCCATCGCCTCCAGCACCCTGGCGCTGTAGAGCGTTTCGTCATCGACGAATTCGGCCAGCGTGTTGACCGGCGCGGCCGGAATTCCCCTTGCGCGAAAGGTCGCCAGAAGCTCTTCCCGCGGCATCCTGCCCACCGCGGCCGCCACCATCCGATCGACCTCGGCGCGATGGGAAAGCCGCTCGGCCAGCAGCGGGAACGGCACATTGCCGGCCTCGTCCAGAAGACCCAGTGTCTGCACCAGCATCGGCCAGAGCTTGTCATTGCCGGCCGCGATGAACAGCGGCCCGTCGCAACTGTTGAAGACCCGGTAGGGCACCAGCGCGGCATGGGAACTACCGCGTCGCTGCGGCTTCACGCCTCCCATGAAATAGGAGGATATCTGGTACGACATGAAATGCGCGGCCGTCCGGACCAGCGCCGGTTCCACATGCGAGCCGCGTCCGGTGCGTTCCCGCTGAAGGAGCGCCGATGTGATCGCCACGACCGCCGACAGCCCGGTGCCGAAGTCGATGGCGCTCGGGCCGCAACGAGCGGGATCGCCGTCAGCCTCTCCGGTCATGTCCATCACGCCGGTATAGGCTTGGAGCGACGCCTCATAACCCGGCAGACTCTCAGCCGCACAGCCCCTGGCGAAGGCCCGCACGGAACAGTAGATCAGCCTGGGATTTATCTCCTGAAGCCGATCCCAGCCGAAGCCCTGCCGCTCAAGCATGCCCGGCCGGAAATTCTCGATGAACACATCGCTGGTTTCAAGAAGCTTGCGCAAGATCGCCTGCCCTTCAAGATGGGCGATGTCGACCGCGACGCCGAGCTTGCTGTGATTGAGGGCGAAATGACTGGCGGACACGCCGTTGACCACCGGCTGCCAGGTTCGCAGTTCCTCGATCTGGCTCGGATGCTCCAGATGGATGACCTCCGCCCCCAGATCGGCAAGCATCGATGCCGCGAAAGGCGCGGCCAGGACGCGCGAGGCGTCGATGACCCTGATGCCCTGGAGAGGTCCGGCATTGTCTGTCGGTGTGGTCATGGCTTGTTCCCATGGTCTGCGATGTTGGCCGCAAGCCCGTGCACGATATCAGGCGGACCTTCGGATTGCAGCAGAAAGCCACATATTCGAATGAACACCATCCGGCCCTCGCGCTTCCTGCGGGAGGGCCGGATGGTGGATTTATTCGATGCTGATGCCGAGTTCCTTCACCACGCCCTGCCAGATATTGTACTCTTCATTCATGAAGGCGGCAGCGTCCTTGGGAGCCATGTAGTTGGGCACGAAGCCGATGCCGGAGAGCTTCTCCGTGACGGCCTCGTCGCGTAGCGATTCCTCGATCGCCTTCGAGACCTTCTCCACGATTTCCGCGGGCGTCCCTTCGGGGCCGGCCAATGCCATCCAGCTGTTGATGACTGCATCCTTGTAGCCCAGCTCCGCAAAAGTCGGCACATCCTTCATCGAAGGCGAACGCTCCGAATCCAGGATTGCCAGTACTTTAACGTTGCCGGAGGTATAATGCGGATAGAGCGTGCCGACCGCATCGCACAAGGCGTCGATCTTGCTTCCCATGACGTCGGTCAGGGCCGGGCCGAGGCCGGGATAGGGTATTTCCTCGAATTTTATCCCGGCCGCGTTGGCGGCGCGGAAGCAGGCCATGGAGCCGTGCGCTCCCAATCCGGCCGAGCCCTGATGCAGGGCGCGTGGCTGATTGGCCGCGAACTCCTCAAGCTCCTTGATCGAGTTGACCGGCATGTCCGGCCGCACGGCCAGGCCAAGCGGCACCTTGGCCACCATGGCGATCGGCTCAAATTTTGTCGGATCATATGTGACTTTCTTGTAGACGTGCGGATTGGTGGCGTAGGTCGTTGTCGTGCTCAGCAGCAGGGTGTAGCCGTCGGGCTTGGCATTGGCCATCGCGGTGGCGCCGATCATGCTGCCGGCGCCGGGTTTGTTGTCGATCAGCACGGACTGCTTCAGCCGGCTTTCGGCGGCAGCGGCCACGACGCGCGCCACGACATCGGTCGGCCCACCCGCCGTGAACGGCACGATTATCGTCACCGGTTTCGATGGATAATCCTGGGCAAGCACGACATTGGCCGCCAGCGCGGCGACAAGCGCCACCGCAATTCCTCTGAACCTGACACTCATCACGATATCCTCCCTGATGATGATCATGGTATATTTCATTCGAACTTATAATGACGTCGGTTTGTTCTCACAACAGAATTCTCCGCCATGCCGTCATAAAATCGAACATTTAGGCGAGCCTAAGTTGACATGCATGAAGGTCATGCCGCAGGCGTGTTCACGCCCCCGGCAATTTGTTTTCAGGCCGATCCTGAAATGGTCTAGGTGTTTGATCCCGTGCTTTGATGGTGCAATCTTTTCCCAGCAATGGAAGGATGCGCGATGGGCCAGGTTCACCACGGGAGCGCCACGACGACAGCGGCGGTCCGTCGAGCGATACAACATAGTCAAGAGAGCCTGAGAGGGCTGGCCAAGCGCTACGGGATCAACCAGAAGACGGTGGCGAAGTGGAAGAAGCGGACTTCGGTGGCCGATCTGCCGACCGGTCCGAAGGAGGTCCATTCCACAGTTCTGTCGCTGGAAGACGAGGCGGTCATCGTTGCCTTTCGCAGGCATACGCTGCTGCCACTCGATGACTGCCTGTATGCGCTGCAGCCGACCCTTCTGCACCTGACCCGTTCATCGCTGCACCGCTGCCTTCAACGCCACGGCATCTCCCGGCTGCCCGATGTCGAGGGCGATAAGTCCGCCAAGAAGAAGTTCAAGGGCTACCCGATCGGCTAGTTCCACGTCGACATCGCCAAGGTGCAGACGGCCGAAGGCAAGCCGTACATGTTCGTCGCCAACGATCGCACGTCGAAGTTCGCCTTCGCCCACTTGTCGAGAAGGCAACCCGCGTGACCGCATCCGCCTTCCTCGTCGCCATGATCGGGACCGTGCCTTACAAGATCCACACCGTGCTCACCGACAACGGCATCCAGTTCCGCCCGCCGCGCTACGCAAACGGGCCGACCGCGCGATACATGACCCACATGTTCACGCTCGACCGTACACCGGCGCTCATCATTCTGGCTGGCATTTACTACGGTGCCCAGTAAGGCGGCTCGACCACGGCCATCCTCGTCAACTTTCCAGGTGAGGCCTCGGCGGCAGTGACGGCGATCGACGGCTACAAGATAGCCCGCAAGGGGCGCGCCGGCCCTGCGCTGGCGATCTCCACCCTCGTCATCGCCGTCGCTGCACCGCTTTTGTCGGCTTTCGCGCTCAAGTTCGGCCCGGCGGACTACTTCTCCCTCATCGTGTTCGGGCTGATCTGCTACGTCACGCTCGCGCACGGCTCGGTGCTCAACGCGGTGGCTATGATCGTGCTCGGAATTCTGCTGAGCCTCATCGGCACGGACATCTACACGGATGCGGCGCGTTTCACCTTCGGCTATCTGCCGCTCGGTCTTGCGGAAGTACTGCGCAACCTGGAAATGCAGCATGGCGGGAGCGCCTCGACGTGGTCTGCCCCCTGGAAAGTGGTCCTCCGCGAAGTAGGCTATTGAGCCGTTGGAGAGGACTTTGGAATGCCCCAGAAGAAGCACAAGCCTGAAGAGATCGTCGCAAAGCTGCGCCAGGTCGATGTTCTGTTGTCGCAAGGGAAATCGGTTGGCGAAGCGGTCCGATCGATCAGCGTGACACAGTTCACCTATTACCGCTGGCGCAAGGAGTTTGGTGGCCTGAAAGGCGATCAGGTGAAGCGGCTGAAGGAACTCGAGAAAGAGAATGACCGGCTGCGCAAGGCTGTGTCGGATCTGACGCTGGACAAGCTGATCCTGAAGGAGGCTGCCTCGGGAAACTTCTGAGCCCTTCCCGCCGTCGTCGTTGCGTCGATCATGCCATAGCGAAGTTCTCCGTCTCGGAGCGCTTTGCCTGCAAGGTTTTAGGCCAGCACCGATCGACCCAGCGCAAGACGCCGGAAGGCCGTCCGGATGAAGAGGCGTTGACGTCTGACATCATCCGACTGGCCTCGCGCTACGGCCGCTATGGTTATCGCCGGATCACGGCGATGCTGCGGTCCGAGGGCTGGACGGTGAATGCCAAGCGCGTCGAACGCATCTGGCGGCGGGAGGGGCTGAAGGTTCCCCAGAAACAATCGAAGAGAGGACGGCTCTGGCTGAATGACGGATCATGCATCCGGCTTCGGCCAGAGCATCCAAATCATGTTTGGTCCTATGACTTCGTCGAGGGCCGGACCCACAATGGAGGCAAGTTCCGCATGCTCAACATCATCGACGAGTTCACCCGGGAGTGCCTGGCGATCCGCATCGAGCGCAAGCTCAACTCGACCGATGTCATCGACGCTCTATCCGATCTGTTCATCTTGCGCGGCGTGCCGGGCCATGTTCGTTCCGACAACGGCCCGGAGTTCATCGCCAGGGCCGTGCGGGAGTGGATCGCCGCGGTAGGGGCAAAGACCGCTTTCATCGAGCCGGGCAGCCCATGGGAGAACGGCTATTGCGAGAGCTTCAACTCGAAGCTGCGCGACGAACTGCTCAACGGTGAGATCTTCTACAGCCTCGCCGAGGCCAAGGTCATCATCGAGGCTTGGCGGCGATACTACAACACCAAGCGGCCACACTCATCGCTCGGATATAAGCCGCCGGCGCCGGAGGCCATCATCTGGCCTGCGCCTCCGCGCGGATCGACACCGTCATCTGCCCAGGCAATGGCCGAAAAACCGGTCATGCATTAAGACTAAACCCGGACCACCACATGGGGGCAGGCCAGTCACGCGTCACCCGACCGTCTGGCACCTTGATGCGTGTTACGACAGCCTCTTAGTTGCCATAGATTCACAGACTGTGAGATCAGTATGACAGATTTCGCACCGCTCTGGACCCCGTCCCCGGCCTATGTTTCCGCCACGCCGATAGCGCAGTTCATGAAATCCGCCGAAACGCGCGGCGCGGGTGCGCTTTCGGGCTTTGACGATCTTCATCGGTGGTCGGTTGACCACCGCGAGGACTTCTGGAACCTGGTCTGGGATTTCTGCGGCATCACGGGCGAGAAGGGCGAGCGTATCCTAATCGACGGCGACCGGATGCCCGGCGCGCAGTTCTTTCCGGACGCCAAGCTGAACTTCGCCGAGAACCTGTTGAAGAAGCGCGGCGGCAGCGATGCGATGGTGTTCAAGGGCGAGGACAAGGTGCTGCGGCGGATGTCGTGGGACGAACTCCACGCGCTGGTCTCGCGCCTGCAGCAGGCGTTCCGCGCCGCCGGCGTCAAGTCGGGCGACCGGATCGCCGCGATGATGCCCAACATGCCCGAAACCGTTGCCTGCATGTTGGCCGCCGCCTCGCTCGGCGCCATCTGGTCGTCCTGCTCGCCCGATTTCGGCGACCAGGGCGTGCTCGACCGTTTCGGCCAGATCGAGCCGGTGATCTTCATCGCCCCCGACGGCTACTGGTACAATGGCAAACAGAACAACGTCACCGGCAAGGTCAAGGCGGTGCTGGAAAAGCTGCCAACGGTGCGCCAGGCGATTATCGTCGACTATCTCGGCACCGCGGCTCAAGGCGTCACTGACCTGCCGAAAGCCGTGACCATCGATCAGGCGGTCGGTGGCTACGCCGCCGGCGACATCGCCTTCGAGCAGCTTCCGTTTTCGCACCCGCTCTACATACTGTTCTCGTCGGGAACGACCGGCATTCCGAAATGCATCGTCCATTCGGCCGGCGGCACGCTGATCCAGCACGTCAAGGAACAGCGGCTTCACGCCGGCCTGGAGGACGGCGACAGGCTGTTCTACTTCACCACCTGCGGCTGGATGATGTGGAACTGGCTGGTCTCGGGCCTCGCATCGGGCGCGACCCTGCTGCTCTACGACGGCTCGCCGTTCCATCCCGACGGCAATGTCCTGTTCGACTTCGCGCAGTCGGAGAAAATGACCTATTTCGGCACCTCGGCGAAATTCATCGACGCGCTGCGCAAGTCGGGTCTGACGCCGAAGGACACGCATGACCTGTCGACAGTGCGCGTCATCTCGTCCACCGGCTCGCCGCTGTCGCCGGAGGGTTTTGCCTTCGTCTACGAATCCATCAAGCCGGACGTGCACTTGGCGTCGATCTCCGGCGGCACCGACATCGTCTCCTGCTTTGTGCTTGGCGTTCCGACCAAGCCGGTCTGGATCGGCGAGATCCAGGGTCCGGGCCTCGGCATGGCGGTCGATGTCTGGGACGATGACGGCAAGCATGTCGTCGGCGAAAAGGGCGAGCTGGTCTGCACCAGACCGTTCCCGTCGATGCCGGTGATGTTCTGGAACGATCCCGAGGGAGCGAAATATCACGCCGCCTATTTCGACCGCTTTGACAATATCTGGTGCCACGGCGATTTCGCCGAGTGGACGACACATGGCGGCATGATCATTCATGGCCGTTCCGACGCGACGCTCAACCCGGGCGGCGTCCGCATCGGTACCGCCGAGATATACAACCAGGTCGAGCAGATGCCCGAAGTGCTGGAGGCGCTGTGCATCGGGCAGGACTGGGAAAGCGATGTGCGCGTCGTCCTCTTTGTCCGCCTGGCGCCGGGCGTCACGCTGGACGAAAAGCTGGAGCGAGACATCAAGACCGGGATTCGCGCCAGCGCCACGCCGCGCCACGTTCCGGCCCGCATTGTCGCGGTCGCCGACATCCCCCGCACCAAGTCCGGCAAGATCACCGAACTGGCGGTGCGCGACGTTGTCCATGGCCGCACGGTCAAAAACAAAGAGGCGCTCGCCAACCCCGACGCGCTCGACCTGTTCCGCAATCTATCGGCACTTCAGTCGTAGCTGATCCCTCAAATTCTTTGTGTCTAACTGGTTCTGAAAAAGCGGTACGGCGTTACGGTTTCATGGTTCACTTCGGTTGCGATGGGGGCGGAGTGACTCGCGATGCGCGGACGGATGATCTGGACGAAGGTTTGTTCACCTACTTGCGGCTCGATGAGCGGGTTCCGGTGGATCATCCGCTGCGGACGATCCGCAAACTTTCGGACGAGGCGCTTGCGGGGCTGAACGGTCGGTTCGAGGACGCTTTAGTCCGAGATTTTTTGGACGACGGTCTATTCCACCTGAGGTGCTATTGCAGGCATTCATCTCGGTACGGCAACCGATGGAGCAAACTTTTGCTCTGCTGGTTCGGCGGCTGCCGATGGGCACTGCCGTCTGGCAACCGACGGTGTTCACCGACAATCACGACCAACTGGTCGCGGCCGATGTCGCACATCAGTTCCTTTACGCCCTTGATGGGGCTAGGCCCGGTGAAGCAGGTTGGGTCGAGCGATCATTTCTCGGTCGACGGAACGCTCACCGAGGCATAGCGACGATGAAGAGCGTGGCGCTGCCTGGATGCCGTCCTCACCACCGAAGAGGCGGGCCTGCAGCGAGAAGAAGAGCTCCGTCTGAGCGAAGGCGAGTGTGACCAGGGCGACGCCGAGGACGATTATGGCGGCGACCCCGGCAAGGATGGCGAGCTGGGGCCACCAGCCGCAGACCTTCGGCATGGGCAGAGGCATAGCTTGCTGCCTCGAAATGGGCGGCGTTGCCGAAGGTCAGAAGGCCGGCAAAGACGAGACCTTTACTTCGCAGTATCGCGTTCGGCAAAGCGCTGCCGTGCCGCATCCATTTCCGGACGATGTTGTTCTGCCCAGCCATATATAGCCTTAAGCGGCTCGATCAGGGTACGACCGAGATCGGTAAGCTCGTAGTCGACACGTGGGGGCACTGTAGGAAACACAGTGCGGGTAACCAGCCCATCCTGCTCAAGTCCCTTGAGGGTCAAGGTCAGCATGCGCTGCGATATCCCGTCGACCGATCGCCGGATCTGGTTGTAACGCAGTGGGCCGCATGCCAGAGCACCGACAACCAGCACTGTCCATTTGTCGCCGATCCGCGCCAGTGTGTCGGCCAGCAACTGACACGGGCGACGCTCCGTCACATCAATACGAACAACATTGTTCGCAGCGTCCACGAAAGTGCCTCCTTGCGGTCATTTTCAAAGGCTGCATTCTAGCGTTACGCACAAAATGTTTCTACCCAGAAAGCTAGCAGCATGCCCCTTCGGGATCTTATCGAAGCCGCATCCCTGGTTCCGGACGTCACACCTGCTTGGTGTACTGCGCATGCCGGCGTCCTCTCCAAATGCCAAGATCAAGATCGATCTCCCGCGGATACTTCGCAGGACTAGTACAATGTCAAAAAACATGTCCCGTTTGCCGACCTATTTCATCTGCCATGGCGGAGGGCCATGGCCCTGGCTCAAACAGGAGATGCCGTTCTTCGACAAGCTGGAAGCAGCACTGGCCGACATGCCGCGCCAAATCGGCCGCACACCGGCGGCAGTCCTGATGGTGTCGGGGCACTGGGAGGAGAATGCGTTCACAGTCCAGTCCAGCCCGCAACCGCCGATGGTTTACGACTATGGCGGCTTCCCGGACTTCACCTATAAGATCCGTTACGACGCACCGGGCGCTCCTGAACTTGCGCAGCATGTAATGGAGCTAATCGAGGCGGCAGGATTGCCGGGCGCTTTGGACGCCAGGCGAGGCTTCGACCACGGCATGTTCGTGCCGATGAGCGTCATCTATCCCAAGGCGGATGTGCCGGTCGTTCAGGTGTCACTGCAGCGTGGCTACGATGCGGCGACACATATCGCGCTCGGCAAGGCCCTGGCTCCGTTGCGTGACGAGGACGTGCTGATCGTCGGAAGCGGGCTTAGCTATCACAATCTCCGCGCCTTCAATGCAAAAGCCGCCGAGCCCTCCAGAACATTCGACACCTGGCTCAATCAGACAGTCATCGATGCCACGCCGCGCGAGCGCAAGGAAGGTCTCATCAACTGGTCGGCAGCGCCGGCGGCGCGGATTGCCCATCCGACGGAGGATCACCTGATCCCGTTAATGGTAGCCGTGGGGGCGGCCGGCGATGACGCGGGCGTTCGCGTCTATCATCAGGATGACCTCATGGGAGGCCTGTCGGTTTCGGGCTTCCGCTTTGGTGCGGCAAGCGGCGACGATCCGACCTGAACAGACCCAAACGGTACCATCTCACATTCGTCGGGAAGGGATCAAAATCTCGTCATTCATTCCAACTTTCAATTTCAGAGGTTAGCCATGTCCGACAAGCTCAAGATTGCCATTGTTCTTGGCTCCACACGCGACACCCGCTTCGGCACCAAACCCGCGCAATGGATCCTGGATCTTGCTGTGCAGCGGGAGGACTTTGAGGTCGAACTGGTCGACCTCAAGGACTTCGCCCTGCCGTTCTTCAACGAGCCTGCGTCGAACCTGTGGATGCCAAGCCAGGACGAGCACGCGGTTGCCTGGCAGAAGAAGATAGGCGCCTTCGACGGCTACATCTTCGTCGTCGCCGAGTACAACCGGTCAATCACCGGCGCACTGAAGAACGCACTCGACCAGGCCTACAAGGAATGGAACCGCAAGCCCGCCGCCTATATCGGCTATGGTTCGGTGGGCGGGGCGCGTGCTGTCGAACATCTGCGGCTGATCAACGTCGAATTGCAGATGGTTCCGGTGCGTTCCGCGGTCCATATTGGCGGCTCGGAGTTCGCCAAGGTCCATCCGGGAATGGGCAACGAACCTATCAGTACGATCGAGACCGCCATACGGCCCTCCGCAGACGCGATGCTCGAGGAGCTAGCGTGGTGGGCTGATGCCACCCGATCGGCGCGCCAGAAGCAGATTGGCTGATCGTCGTCAGCTGTGACCTATCGCAAATCGCATTGTTCCAGACCAAAGCGTCCGACAATTGCGAGTGCAAACCCACAAATTTCCGCATTGAGCCGCGCCGTCAACGGTTGGCGACTGGATGCCGGCATATCGTCACCACATAACAACAGGAGTTTTTGCCATGACCATCGCTGTTACAGGAGCCACTGGCCAACTCGGCCGTATCGTTGTCGACAAACTCAAGGCGAGGCTCGCCCATTCTGAAACAGTTGCTCTGGCCCGCAGCCCTGAAAAGGCTGCTGATCTCGGCGTGGAGATTCGCGAAGCGGATTATGAGCGACCGGATACATTGGTGAAGGCGCTGGCGGGTATCGATACCGTGTTGCTGATCTCCTCGAGCGAGATCGGCAAGCGTGTCGCTCAGCACAACAATCTCATCGAGGCGGCGAAGGATGCCGGCGTCAAGTGGATCGTCTACACAAGCGTGCTCCATGCCGACATCTCTCCCCTCAGCCTTGCCGTGGAGCATCGTCAGACAGAAGCGGCCCTCAAGGCGTCCGGCGTGCCTTTCACGGTGCTGCGCAATGGATGGTACACGGAAAACAACACCGGCTCGATCGCTGGCGCGCTTGCAAACGGGGTGCTCATTGGCGCTGCGGGGGATGGCAAGATCGCGTCGGCTCCCCGCAGCGATTACGCGGAGGCAGCCGCAGTCGTGCTGACTGGAAAGGGGTATGAAGGCAAGATATACGAGCTCGCCGGCGACGAGGCCTGGACGCTGGCCGACTTCGCTGCTGAAATCTCCAGGCAGACCGGTAAGGAAATCCCCTACAGGAACCTCCCTGAAAAGGACTACGCCGCCGCACTGGCCAACTTTGGTCTGCCGGAAGCCCTCGCCGCAGCTATAGCCGGTTGGGATATCGACACATCCGCGGGCGCGCTCTTCGACGATAGCAAACAGCTATCAAAATTGATCGGACGCCCGACCGTGCCGCTTTCCGACACTGTGGCCGAAGCCCTCAGGGGACTGGCCTGAATCGACCGCGCAGTCGAGCACAACAGCTTCATTGGCATCGTGCATCTCGCAAAGCCATCAAGGTGACCGGCATTCGTCTGAATCGCCGGTTGCCGTCCTGATCTCTCCGATGGCATGCCACCGCTCGCTTATCCCATTGATCGAGAGACCCATGGCCACCATGTCGCAGTCGTCTGCAGGGTGGATCGGTCGTGTCGGTTCGGACGGCGGCGAGGATTGGGGCTTTAAGGTGTCAATCCCCGGCATCGCAGCGACATCAACGTGGAAGTGTCGCGCATCGGCATAGCCGATACGCTTGCCTATGAGTTGCGTAGACCATTCGAAGTCAGCGCGCGCCACGAAACTCCACCTTTCAAACTATCAAGGAGCAACGACATGACTGTCAATTCAAGACTGAACACCTCCCGTTGGGCGCCTCACGCACTTGCCGCGCTGCGGATCATGGCAGCCCTGCTGTTTCTCCAGCATGCGTTGCAGAAGTTCTTCGACTTTCCCGCTCCGATCCAGGGAGCGCCCGATCCGCTGCCTGCCATCCTGGTGGTTGCCGGCGTGATCGAACTCGTGACCGGGGTGCTGATCGTTGTGGGTTACTGGACGCGCAGCGCGGCGTTTCTGGCGGCCGGCCTGATGGCGGCGGCGTATTTCATGGCGCATGCGCCAATGAGCTTCTGGCCAGTGCTCAACATGGGGGAAGCGGCCATCCTGTTCTGCTTCGTGTTTTTCTACCTCGCCTTCGCCGGTCCAGGCGCTCTCGCGTTGGACAACCGCTCGTCGGATACATCGGCAGACCAGTTCCGTCACACGAGCGCGTGATCCGAAACGCAAGCTCAATCATAGGGTCATGCAAACCACAGGAGACATGAGATGACGAAGAAAAAACTCGGTCGGACGGATCTGGCGGTCTCGCCGCTGGTGTTCGGCGGCAACGTGTTCGGATGGACTGCGGACCGCGATCGGTCGTTCGAACTGCTTGACCGCTTCGTGGAAGCGGGCTTCGAGACGATCGACAGCGCAGACGTCTATTCGGCCTGGATCCCGGGAAACAAGGGCGGGGAATCGGAGACCATCATCGGCGAGTGGCTCGCCGCACGAGGCAATCGCGATCGTGTCGTGATCATCACCAAGATCGGGATGGGCGGGATTCCCGGCCGAAAAGGTCTTTCCGCCGCCTGGATCGAGCAAGGCGTCGAGGAATCCCTGCGACGCCTGAAGACAGATTACATCGATCTCTACTTCTCGCATGTGTTCGATGAAGAGGTTCCGGTGGAGGAGACGCTTGACGCCTACGACCGCCTGATCCGTGCTGGCAAGGTGCGCCATATCGGCGCTTCCAATCACGATGCCAGGCAATTGCAGACGGCGCTTGAAGTGTCGCGTAAGGCCAGTCTACCTCGTTACGACGTGTTACAGCCGCAATACAATCTCTACGACCGCCAAGGCTATGATGGCTCGCTGCGCGACCTCGCCATAACCGAAGGTCTTGGGGTCATCACCTACTTCAGTCTGGCCAGCGGTTTTCTGACGGGGAAATATCGTGACGAGGATGATCTGGGCAAAAGCCCGCGTGGCCACGGCATAGGGCACTACCTCGATGCACGCGGACATCGCGTTCTGGGTGCACTGGATCGGGTCGCCGGCGCCGAATCGGCCCAGCCGGCCGAAGTAGCGCTGGCATGGCTGATCGCGCGTGAAGGCGTCACGGCACCCATCGCCAGCGCGACCACCCTCGCGCAGTTGGAAAGCCTCATCCGCTCAACGCATTTGACGCTCTCGCAAGAACAGATCGACGATCTGGATCGCGCCAGCGCGTATTGAACGACGAACAGGCATATAGAGGCTGACGCGGGAGCGGGGATGCACAATCGTCACTCCGGAGCGGCCATTTTGGTTTCGATCCAAAGGCTTGCCGGCCTTACCGCGCCAAAACGAAGGGCCAGCTCGCTCGCCACGACCTCGTCTGCCTGAAGATGCCGCGGGCACTGGAGACGTTCGACTATGTCTTGAACCCTCACATAATGACGGGTTGATATCGCGAGAGCTAGGGTTTATAACCATCCGGTCGGTTATTATGGAGATGGCAGCATGTCTCGCCCCCGGGTCATCGAGCAGAGTGAGATTTTGGACGCGGCCGAAACGGTCGTGGCGCGCAATGGCGCCGCGCGACTGACGCTTGACGCTGTTGCCATTGAAGCGGGGATCAGCAAGGCGAGCGTAATCTACGATTACAAATCGAAACAGGCTCTGATCAAAGCGGTTGTCGAACGCCGGGTCGCCGATGATGAGGACAAGCTGCGTCTTGCTCGAGACGCTCTCGGTACGACTACAAACGCTGCCATCAAGGCGCGGATCACGGTCGCAGCCGAAACCATACCTGACGACACGCAGGCGGTTGCCTTCAATCTCTGCTCAGCCTTGGCGCAGGACGCTGAATTGCGGAATCGGATGGAGCAGGCTTACCGTCGCGAGACAAGCACCATCCTGGAGCAGTCGACCAATCCTCGCGCGGCCCTGCTTGCATTTCTGGCGGTCGAAGGCCTCAAGACGCTCGAATTTCTCGGGCTGCTGACCTGGCCAGAAAAAGAACGTGCGCGAATTTTGAGCGACATCGCGGATCTGGTTGCCTGGCCGATGGATCCTGCCCTGAAAAATCCACCACCGGTTCCCTGATCATAGCCTCTGTCGAGTGCGGACGCCAACGTCCGTCAAGAACTTCAATTGCGTCCTCCCAAGACGTTTTAGCCGCGGTAAATAATGATGAATGCCTTGAACAAACGCGTCAGCCCAATGCTTCTGCTGCTCCTCCTTGCAGGCTGCAGCGATTCCACGGGTGATGCTCCGGCAGCACCCGCCATGCCTCCCCTTCTGGTCAGTATCATCGAGGCGAAGGCCGAACCATTGCCGATCGCCAGCGAGCTTCCGGGTCGTGTCGCGCCGACAAGGATCGCCGAGGTGAGGCCACGCATTTCGGGGATTGTCGTGGAGCGCGTATTCGAACAAGGCAGTTTCGTCGAGCAGGGGGACGTTCTCTATCGGATCGATGCCGAAGCATTTCGGGTTCAGGTCGAGAGCGCGGAGGCTACCTTGAAACGTGCACAGGCAGCGCAGCTTCTTGCGCGCCAGCAAGCCGATCGACAAAATGAACTGCGGCAGCGCAACATCGCCAGCGCTCAACAGCAGGACAGTGCCGTGGCGGTCCTCGCACAGGCTGATGCCGATGTGATGGCCGCGCAGGCAGGGTTGGCGACGGCGAAACTCAATCTGGCCCATACGGACGTCAAGGCTCCGATATCGGGACGGATCGGCCGCGCGCAGGTGACAGAAGGTGCGCTGGTCAGCAGTGCCGAAAGCCTCGCCACCATTCAACAGCTCGAGCCTGTCTATATCGACTTCACGCAGTCATCGATGGACCTGCTTCGCCTGCGCCAGGCGCTTGAAGCCGGCGTTCTCGATAGCCCTGCCCCCGATCAGGCCAGCGTAGTCGTCCACATGGACGACGGCAGCGAGTATGACCAGCGGGGAAATCTGCTCTTTTCGGAATCGACGGTGGATCCCACCACCGGACAGGTGACTATGCGTGCCGAGGTTTCCAACCCGAAGAACGAGCTGTTGCCCGGCATGTATGTTCGCGTCGTTATCGAGCAGGCGATCGAACGTGCAGCGGTCGCCATTCCCCAGCAGGCGATCCAGCGTGATGCAGGCGGAAGCTCGCAGGTCTATGTGGTCAATGCTGAAAACAGCGCCGAACTTCGCACCGTCAAGGTCGGTCGCACGCTGTCGGATCGGGTCGTCATCGAGAGCGGGTTGTCTGGCGGCGAGCGGGTGATCGTCGAGGGTTTCCAGAAACTGCGGCCAGGCACTCCCGTTGAGATTCAGGAATGGAAGACCGGAAGCGACACGACGTCGGTAACGCCGGCGAGCGGGAAGCAGGGCTGAGGTCGGATGATGGCACAGTTCTTCATCAGCCGGCCGATCTTCGCCTGGGTGGTCGCCATTTTCATGATGCTAGGCGGCATCCTTGCAATTCCGGCCCTCCCCATTGCTCAGTATCCGAACGTGGCGCCGCCGCAAATCGGTGTCTACACAACCTACCCGGGCGCATCACCGGAAGAAATCTATCAGAGTGTGACAAGGCTGATCGAGGACGAGCTGAACAGCGTCAAGGGCCTGATATACTTTGAGTCTACGTCGGATTCTTCCGGCCTCGTGGCAATCAACTCGACCTTCGAGCCGGGGACAGACCCCAGCCAGGCCTCCGTCGATGTGCAGAACGCCCTCAAGCGGGTCGAGCCACGATTGCCGGAAGCGGTCATGAATCAGGGCGTTTACATTCAGGAGGCCGGCAGCGGCTTCCTGATGATGGTCGGTCTTGTGTCCACCGACGGCACAGTCGACGCCGTCGGCTTGGGAGACTATCTCAACCGGAACGTCGTTGGCGAGTTGCGCCGCATAGACGGCGTCGGGCGCGCGCAGGTATTCGCCGCGCCGCGCGCCATGCGGATCTGGATCGATCCGGACAAAATGGTGGGGCTCAATCTCACCACGGATGACCTGGCCAGTGCGATCCGTTCGCAAAACGCGCAGGTCGCTGCCGGACGCATCGGCGCGCAGCCCAATCCTGTCAGCCAGCAGATTGCCGCGACCGTGCTGGTCACCGGGCAGCTGACCTCACCGGAGGAGTTCGGGCGCATCATCCTGCGCGCCAATCCAGACGGATCTTCCGTGAGGCTGTCGGACGTTGCCCGCATCGAGATTGGCGCCGAAACCTACACGTTCGGAACGCGTATCAACGGCAAGCCTGCCGCAGCCGTTGCGATCCAGCTTGCGCCAACCGCCAACGCGATGGAAACATCGGCGGGGGTGCGCGAGAAATTGAAGGAGTTGAGCGGCTTTTTCCCGGCCGGCATCGACTACGTCATTCCCTATGACACGTCACCCTTCGTCGCGGTCTCGATCGAGAAGGTTATCTACACGCTGGTCGAGGCGATGGCGCTGGTTTTCGCGGTGATGTTCCTTTTCCTTCAAAACTTCCGCTACACGGTCATACCGACGCTGGTAGTGCCGGTGGCTTTGCTTGGAACCTGTGCTGTCATGCTGGCGACAGGCTTTTCCATCAACGTGCTGACCATGTTCGCCATGGTCCTCGCCATCGGCATTCTCGTCGACGATGCCATTGTCGTTATTGAGAATGTCGAACGGATCATGTCGGAGGAAGGGCTCCCACCGCTCGAGGCGACGCGAAAGGCCATGACGCAGATTTCCGGCGCTATCATCGGCATCACGCTCGTGCTGACGGCCGTCTTTGTGCCGATGGCGTTTTTCCCCGGCGCCGTGGGCGTCATCTATCAACAGTTCAGCCTGACAATGGTGGTTTCCATCCTGTTCTCAGGCTTCCTGGCTCTGTCGCTGACGCCTGCCCTGTGCGCGACCTTCCTCAAGCCCATCAAGGGAGGTCACCATGAAAAGCGTGGCTTCTTCGGCTGGTTCAATCGCGGCTTCGACAGAACGACCCAAAAGTACGGTGGCTCCGTCGACTGGATCGTCCGGCGCTCCGGCCGGTTCATGGTGGTTTATGTCGCCTTGCTTGCCGGGCTTGGCTGGGCCTTCATGCAACTGCCCTCGTCATTTCTGCCCAATGAGGATCAGGGCTTCATTATCGTCGACATGCAGGCGCCGCCCGAGGCGAGCAGCAACCGTACGATTGATGTAATCGACCAGGTCGAAGCGATCTTCGCCAAGGAAGGTGCCGTCGATCAGACTGCCTTCGTGAATGGGTTCAGCTTTGCGGGCGCCGGCGAGAATGCCGGCCTGGCCTTCATCACCTTCAAGGACTGGAGCGAACGCGACGACGAAGATTCCGCGACCGCAATCGCCAACCGTGCGAACGCGGCCCTGTTCCAGCTGACGGACGCAATGGCCTTTGCGCTCTCGCCGCCACCCATACAAGGCCTAGGCACGTCGGATGGTTTTGCCTTTCGTCTGCAGGATCGTGGCGGGTTGGGCCAGGAGGCGCTTTCGGCAGCCGGAGCGCAGTTGATGGATGCAGCATCTAAAAGTCCCGTTCTTGCTGGTTTGCGTGTGGAAGGCATGCCGGATACGGCGCAGATCAACCTGGTTATCGACAGGGAAAAGGCTAACACATTCGGTGTTTCATTCGCATCGATCAACTCCACCATCTCGGCCAATCTGGGATCGAGCTACATGAACGATTTCCCGAATGCTGGTCGAATGCAGCGGGTCACAGTTCAGGCCGACCAGAACAAAAGGATGAAAACCGAGGATTTGCTCAATCTCAACGTCCGCAACGCCCATGGCGGCATGGTTCCGCTTTCGGCCTTTGCAGTGGTCGATTGGCGCAAGGGACCGGCGCAGGTCGTCGGCTATAACGGCTACCCGTCAATTCGCATCAGCGGTGCGGCGGCGCCCGGCCATTCATCCGGCGCGGCCATCGCCGAGATGGAGCGTCTGGCGGAGGCGATGCCTAACGGTTTCGGGTTTGAGTGGACGGGCCAGTCACTTCAAGAAATCCAGTCCGGGTCTCAGGCCCCCTTTCTTGTCGGCCTGACGATCCTGTTCGTGTTTCTTCTCCTGGCAGCGCTCTACGAAAGCTGGTCGATCCCGCTCTCGGTGATACTTGTCGTCCCGCTCGGCGTCATCGGTTCGGTTCTGGCTGTCATGTGGGCGGGCATGCCGAACGATGTCTATTTCAAGGTCGGGCTGATCACGATCATCGGACTGTCGGCAAAGAACGCCATCCTGATCGTCGAGTTCGCAAAGGATTTGAGGGCTGAGGGAAAACCGTTGCTGGAGGCGACGGTGGAGGCCTCCCGGCTGCGCTTCCGCCCGATCCTGATGACATCACTGGCCTTCACCCTGGGTGTTGTTCCTCTCGCCATTGCCACCGGCGCAAGCGCGGCGAGCCAGAATGCGATCGGAACCGGCGTGGTCGGCGGAATGATCTCGGCGACCGTGCTGGCGATTTTCTTCGTTCCTGTCTTCTTCGTGTTCGTTATGAAACTGGCGGGGAAGAAGGAGGCTCCACATCGTGAGAAAGCAAGCGGTGGTGCTTCGGCGATGACACCCGCGGAATAAGGAGGAGGTATGCTTGCCGAAGAAGGGAAACGCGCAGCTGGAAGCGAGCCCGAGACTGCTGGCTCCCTGCAACGGGAACGCTTGTTCCGGGCTGCCTTGTCGGTTGCACTGGATCATGGCTTCGGCCACGTGACCCTCGACGCGGTCGCCCGGCGGGCAGGCGTCAGTAAAGGCGGGCTTCTCTATCATTTTGCCAGCAAGACCCAACTGATCCAGGCCTTGCTGGCGAGATATGCCCGGCCGGGCAAGTTTTGTGACGGTGCTGGAGAACAGAACTGTTCGTTCGATCCATTGGCGATCGCGGCCCTGATCGCTGCTGCTGAGGATCCTTCTCTGCTCAAAGCGCTCGCGCCGCAGCTCTGTGTCCACGTGACGGCGAGCGACATTCAACTGAAACGCAGGCTGGCCGGAAGCCTCGCCAATAAACTGTCACTGTAGTGGTACCTCATGCAAAGTGCGGGGCCTGTTCCGCGCGCTGCTGCCGTCGGAGATCACGACAGCGTTTCATATCAGCCCTGCCTGGAAGGCGCTCCTGATCACGACGGCTGTCCCGCTGACATCTCGAACGGCGTTGCCGGACCGTTCCCGGGAACCGCCATGAATCCTGACCCCAGAATTCTCATTGCGCGACCAATGCGAGCGCGCCTCGATTCTATCGAGCCTTCGCCTGCCGCTGCACCGAGCATGTCAATCAGGATAAACAGGTCTTTCGGTTCAAAATCTTCCTTGATTAATGCTGAGGCCCGGGCCAGCACGAGTGGCGCTGTGAGAACGTCGACGACACGCTTTCTCAGACTGTTGAGTTGCTCGCGGTGCAATTGTTGCCTCGTCAGTCCCTCAACCAAGCCATAGTCGATCGCAAACATCACCAGCAATTCTTGCAAGAGTGCGGCAAATCCGTGCGGATCGCCTTGCACGGTGTTGGCTATGCTCTCCAATTTCAGAACGTTTCGCTCAAAAATGGCGAAACAGAGGGCCGCGCGATCTTCGAAATGGCGGTAGAACGTCATGCGGCTGACGCCGGCCGATCGCGCTATGGCCTCGAGCGGCACGTCGAAACCCTCATCCGCAAAAATGGCTTCGGCAGCCTCGATCAGGCGTAGCCGGTTTTCCCGACCATCCGCACGCTGGCTCATTCAACTGTCTCCTCGATCTGCGTCGTCATATCCGAAAATCCTTGACGTTCCCGCTGATATAGCCCTTGTTAGCAGCAAGTGTTACACTATGTAACGTTTATTATCTGAGCACAGCACTAGCGGCCTGGGATGGCGGCATGCAGGAGGAGAAAACCATGAGTGGCAGGTTGGAAGGCAAGACGGCGATCATCACGGGCGCCGCGTCTCTGAAGGGAATGGGATTTGCGACTGCACGCCGGTTCGCTGAAGAAGGGGCGGCCGTCTTGCTCACAGACATCAGTCAGGAGGGTCTCGATGAAGCCGCCGCAGCCCTGGCGGGCTTGACCGACAAGGCCCTGGTCCACGCCATGGATGTCAGCGATCCGTCCGCCTGGAGCGCAGCAGTTGAACTGGCGCTCAGCCGCTGGGATTCCATCGACATTCTCGTCAACAATGCCGGCATGTTCCGTGGAGATACCATCTCCGACACATCGATCGACTCATTCGACAGGCTCGTGGCAGTCAATCTTCGCGGCGCTTTCCTTGGATGCCGTGCGGTGGTCCCGCACATGCGGGCCAAGGGCGGCTCAATCGTCAATATCTCTTCGGTCTCGGCCCTGATCGGTGTTCCCGGCACAGCGGCCTATGCGGCAACGAAGGGCGGGGTGCGCGCGTTCACCAGGGCCATGGCCGTCGATGAGGCACGCCATGACATCCGCTGCAATTCCATTCACCCTGGAACCATCGACACGGGAATGGTGCAGGCGGTGATCCCGGACGATGCCTCCAGGAGCGCGACGGCAGCGGCCATACCGCTCGGCCGCCTTGGGTTGCCAGAGGACATCGCCAATATGGCGCTGTTCCTCGCATCGGATGAAGCAAGCTTTGTCACCGGCGCCGAATTGGTCGTCGATGGCGGGGCGACGGTTGCGTAGCCCCGAGCGGGAAAAGCGCCCTTACCCGATCTTGTCGCAGTGCAGATCCAACCCGTCACGAGAGAGAGTGTGAAACATGATCGCAGGCGATGAGTACACCTATGATGTTGTGGTCGCGGGCAGTGGGGCCGCAGGACTGACCGCCGCGATCACGGCGGCGGAACGCGGCTATTCGGTCCTCGTCGTGGAAAGCACCGATCGCTGGGGTGGAACGTCTGCGATCTCGGGTGGCGGCGTGTGGATACCGAACAACAGCTTCGGAAAAGCGAAAGGCCTGAAGGACAGCCGCGAAGAGGCTCTCACCTATCTGAAGGCCATCGTCGGCGATCATGGCGCGGCGACGTCGCCAGCGCGATTGGAAGCCTATGTCGATCACGGCCCCGAGATGGTCGACTATCTGGCGCGCCTCGGGCTCAAATGGGTCGCCATTGCCCCCTATCCTGACTATCACCCGGAACAGCCTGGCGGAAAGATCGGCCGAACCCTCGAAACGACCATCGCCAATGGCAAGGAGTTGGGGCCCTGGTTCAAGTCCATGCGCCAGCCCGACCGGGCCCCGCCGATTGAATTCGCCACGACATTGGCGCCGGCGATGCTGATGGCGACCTCCTCTCTCAAGGGGTTGCTGACAGGGGCTTACGTCATGATGTTCAACACCTTCTGGCGGCTGACAGGCAGAGTGCCGCTGTCGCGCGGCAAGAGCCTTGTCGCCGGCCTCTGGCAGATCGCCGCGAAACGCGGTGTGGAAATGTGGCTTAACGCACCGTACGACGAGATCGTTTTCGACGGGGACCGTGCTTCCGGTGTCGTTGTGCTCCGCGACGGCAAGAAGGTTGTGGTGAAGGCCCGCGAGGCTGTGGTCCTTGCCACCGGCGGCTTCTCCAGAAACGAGCCTTTGCGCAGAAAGTACCATAATATCGGTGAACGTTACTCGATGGCCCCCAAGGGCATCGATGGCAAAGCCATTGAGGATGGCTTCAGGATCGGCGCCGACATGGCGATGCTGGATATCGCCTGGTGGATGCCGACAGTTCTCGACGAGAACGACGGACGCGACATGCTCGCAATCGAGCGCGGCATGCCCCATTCGATCATGGTGAACGAGGAAGGCCGCCGGTTCATCAACGAAGCCGCCGACTACATGACTGTCGGCGGCGTGCTGGCCGAGATGAACAGGGAGCGGGAGGTGCCGGTCTGGCTGCTTGCCGATGCCAGGTTCAGGAAGAAATATCTTTTCGCCAATTTCCCCGGTGGCGTCACGCCTCAACGGTTGATCGACAGCGGCTACTTCATCAAGGCCGATACGATCGAGGAACTGGCGCGCAAGTGCGACCTGAACGCTGACGTGCTCAAACAGGAAATCGACAGATTTAACCGTAACGTTGATGCGAACGACGACAGGGACTTTCATCGCGGAGCGTCGGCTTTCGACCGCTACTATGGCGATCCGGGCATGACAAATCCCAACCTCGGAAAGATCGAAAAGGCTCCATTCTGGGCGGTACGCGTCTATCCGGGCGATATCGGGACCAAGGGTGGGTTCGTGACCGACGAGATCGGCCGCGTTCTGCGCAATGGCGCTCCTATTCCCGGCTTGTTCGCATCGGGCAACGCAACGGCCTCGATGATGGGGGAAAGCTATGGCGGCGCCGGCGCCACGATTGGTCCAGCCATGGTGTTCAGCTATCTGGCGATGAAGTCCCTTCCGGTCAGATCGACACCAGGTTCATCTGATTGAGAGGAAACTCGTGATCGATGCCAGAGAGCAAGCCACGGCAGCAAAGAGACTGGTCGTCGTGAGCTCGGAAGCGAGGAAGTCTAGAAGCCTGCTCACAGGCGATCCTGATGCCGGATAGAAACCTGATGCTACAGGATCGGCGGCTTACGCCACCCTCCATCAGGTTAGCCAATCTCTGTTACCACCAACCCCGGATCTCTCGCTTATCCGTGGATCCGGCTGGTCGGGCAGACCACTCAGCGAGAGATGAACATAGGAAGCGATGCCGCCGCCAACAGCGAGCGGGTGGTGCCGCCAAACAGCAATTCCGTCGTTCGCGGACGGCTATAGGCACCGAAGACCAGAAGGTCCGCGCCGCGCCGGGCAGCCTCGCGGGCAATGATTTCCGCGACTGGAGTGCCATCGGAGGCAATGTTCGCGACCTCGGCGTTGGCATCGTGCCTTTTCAGGTGCTCGAGCAGATTGCTGCCGGGATTGTCACCGAAATGCTCGTGGTCGCTGTCGATGATCAGGATCGTGGTCCGAGCAGCCTCCAGAATGAAGGGCATTGCGTCATTGACCGCCCGCCTTGCCTCCCGGCTGCGGTTCCAGGCAATCAGGAGGTGGTTCCCAAGGCTCTCACCTGTCCACCCTTCTGGTATCAGCAGCACAGGCGTTCCCGTGGTCAGAAGAAGACGTTCGGCGGACCAGTTCGCCGGCAGATCGTGGGGCCTAGGGTGAGCAGCCACGATCAGATCACAGTGGAGCGCCCTCAACACGGAATCGTCGTCCGTTCGGTCACGCCACACGATGCGGAACTCGGAACTGATGTCATAATCGCTTGTCAGTTCCGCAAAACGATGACCGGCTGCGAGCACCTTGCGTTCTTCGTCCTCACGACGCCGCTGCAGCACCTGCCTGATTGCGGCTTCGCCGCGAGCAAAGCCCTCGGAATGATTTTGAGGACTTTGACGCGAGACGCCATAGATGCCAACCAGATGGGCCTTGTGCTGCTTTGCAAGCGCTGCGGCATGCCTGCCGATCTTCTCACCCGAAGGCGAAGCGTCGAGGAAAACCGCGATGTCCCTCCATGTCGATAACAATGGCTCATCCTCTCTGAATTGCGTGACCTTCTCCGCGGTCAGCGGTGCAAGGGGTGACTTCGAGCGGGTCTGGTGATCACGCGAAGGCCTCGCTGAACAGCGCGGTCATGGCTCCCCAGGACCGCGCATCTGCATGCGCGTCATAGCGAAAGGACGCCAGGTTTCCGCGCGCATCGGCCTCCGGATCGGTGAAACTGTGCACGACACCGCCATAGAGATGCATCTGCCAGTCCGCATTGGTGCGCCGCATCTCTGCCACGAAGGCAGCGCGTTGGTCAGCGGGAATAGCCGGATCGTCTGCGCCTATGCAGACGAGAATTTTGGTCCGGATGTTCGTCGTGTCCTGACGCGATGCGGTCGCAAGACCGCTGTGGAATCCGACTGCTGCGCGAATATCTGCGCCAGCGCGCGCCAGCTCCAGCGCCATCGTTCCGCCGAAACAGAAGCCGATGGCGGCCGTCCTGGTGATGTCGACGATGTCTTGTGCTTTCAGGGTGGCAAGCGCCACACCGGCTCGCGCGCGGACGTGCGCCGGATTGTTTCTGACAGGCTCCAGAAGTTTCATGACCTGACCGATGTCGGAGTATCGTTCGCCGTTCCCGTGCAGATCGCAGGCGAGTGCCGCATAGCCCATCTCCGCCAGTCGCCTTGCACGACCGATGGCATGATCGCCAAGCCCGAACGCTTCAGGGAAGACGAGAATTCCGGGCACAGTACCGGCATTGTTCTCCGCCACGAAGAACCTGCCGGTCATGGACAGGCCATCGGCTTCATAACTTATCGTTTTCGAGATCATTTGCGGCCAGGGCTCATGGTTGAATGTGGGTAAGGAAGGGGCATCAGCCAGGAAACGCCGAGCGCGGCGGCGATGCGGGACAGCTTCCTGCCATCGTCATCGTCGCCGGCTTCGAGAGCGACAATCTCGTCAACGGCCAACCCGCAGGTCAGCGCAAGTTCTTCAACGCTGTAGCGCGCCCAATCGCGTAAAGCCCGCACGACATTCGTTCCGGCCGCGACAGCTTCGGCAAGGCTATTATCCTTATCAATCGACATCAGCTTCTCCGTTCTGCAGAGACCCGCAAGTCATGCTGCTTGTCCTGGCCGAGTGACCAGCACGATCGTGTAGGAAAGCTCGAGCTCCTGGATCAGGGTGGCCGCCTTGGCGTCGGACAGTCGGAAAGTTCAATCATGCTTCCCCTCCGCGCCACCGGGATTGCCTTGGTCCGTTCACCTCTTCAGGCTACCGCCTCCGTTTCCGCCATGGCCTGCGCAATCAGCTCGAACGATCGGAGACGCTTTTGCGGATCGAACAGGTCCGAGACGATCATCAACTCGTTTGCCTCTGTGCGCGCCACCAGTTCCTCCATTCCACGACGCACGGTTTGCGGACTGCCGATGACGCTGCAGCCCAGCATCTGACCGGCCTGCGCCTTTTCCTGCGGTGTCCAGTAGGTTTCGATATCGGCGATTGGCGGCTGCATGAGCCGGCGGGTCCCGCGAAAGATGTCGGCGAACGACATCTGCTGCGAGGTGGCCAGGAACCGGGCCTCCTCGTCGCTCTCGGCGGCGATGACGTTGACCCCGATCAGCGCATAGGGCCGGTCGAGTTGCTCCGAGGGTTTGAAGCGTGCACGGTAGACGGCAAGCGCCTGATGCAGGGCCTGCGGCGCGAAGTGTGACGCAAAGCCGTAAGGCAGGCCAAGCTCGGCCGCGAGATGAGCGCCGAAGAGGCTGGAACCGAGGATCCACAACGGCACCTCCGTGCCGGAGCCTGGCACCGCCTCAATGCGCCGGTCAGGGTCGGCCGGCGCGAGGAAGGCCTGCAGTTCAAGCACATCCTGCGGGAAATGCTCGGCATTGGCCGGATCGCGGCGCAGCGCGCGCAGCGTGATCTGGTCGGTGCCCGGAGCGCGGCCGAGCCCGAGATCGATGCGGCCGGGAAACAGGGTTTCGAGAGTGCCAAACTGCTCGGCGATCACGTAGGGCGCGTGGTTCGGCAGCATAATGCCGCCGGCTCCCACCCTGATGGTGCTGGTGCCGGCCGCGATATGGGATATCACCAACGCCGTCGCCGCCGTGGTGACGCCGGGCATGTTGTGGTGTTCGGCCACCCAGATACGGCGATAGCCCCAGGCTTCGGCTTTCTGCGCCAGCACCCTTGCCTCGTCGAGCGCGGTGCGCCTGTCTGAGCCTTTCCGGACACGGCCGAGTTCAAGAACAGAGAGTGTCGTCATTGAAAGCGCCTGATTAAAAAGCAGAGTAAATGCGTGCCCACATTGGGGCCTTTTGCCAGATTTCTTGCGGTGTTCCGCCCGTCAGAGATCACGATAGCGTCTGGCTTCGGTGAGCTTGCGCTTCAGCACATCCGCGTCCACGGGGTCGGCATATGGGACATAAGCTGCCGTATCGCGTTGGAAGCGCCAGCCTTCGGTCAACGGACCGGCATCGACCACACCGTAGCCAAGCGCTTCGATGAACGCCTTAACCTTCCCTTTGGCCACCTCGTCGTTGCCCGCGATAGGCAGGAACTGCAGGGCGGACGCGTCGGCCAGGCGTCCCTGCTCAAGCAGATGGACGTAGTAGATGTTGTTGAAGGCCTTGACCACTTTGGACATCGGCAGATGCTCCTGCAACAGCTCGCTGGTCGTCGTGCTTTCGTCTTCGAGGCGATCGATCGTTCCGTCCCGCTGCGGATAGTAGTTGTTGGTGTCGATGATGACCTTGCCGGCAAGCTCCTCGACCGGCACCTGCCGGTAGTTCTTCAGCGGGATCGTCACCACGGCGATGTCGGCGACGGAGGCGGCCTCCGCCGGTGTTGCGGCCCGCGCATTTGGGCCAAGCTCGGCAACGAGGTCGGCCAGCGTCTCCGGCCCGCGCGAATTGGAGACGACGACATCATAGCCCGCCGTCATGGCCAGCCGCGCCAGCGTGCCGCCTATATGCCCGCTGCCGATCAATCCGATTGTTGTCATTTGTCGGGTCCTTCCGATGTCGGGTTGGCGACGGAAGCCCGCTCTGCGGCCGGCTGATGCTGCGCCTGTGCTGGCTGCGGAACGGGAACGGCGCAAACCCCATCGACGCAAATGCCCGCGTCGCTCGCACTCGTTCCTTCGATGACGATCAGCGGCAGCGGCAGCGGGCGGAAAAGGCCGGAAACAGCAGGCCCGGTCATGCCGCGTTTCTCCTGTCGGAGACGGCCTTTGTCAGCGCCTGCAGAAACGTCGTGGGCTCCTGGGCGCCGGAAAGTCCATATTTGCCGTCGACGACAAAGAACGGCACGCCGCGAATGCCGTGGCGGACGGCCAGGTCCTTGTCGGCTTCCACCGCGTCGCGATATTCGTCGGCGTCGAGGGAGCGTTTAACATCGGTGCGGTCGAGCCCGATCTCGGCGGCCAGATCCGCCAGTTCGGAAATCTCGCCGACATGGCGGCCATCGGTGAAATAGGCCCGGAGCAGGCGTTCCTTCATCTCCACCTGCTTGCCGTGCGCCTTGGCGTAGTGCAGCAACTGGTGGGCCTTGACGGTGTTGGTCATCCGGATTAGGTCCGTTCGGTAGTCGAGACCGAGCGGCGCGCCAAGCTGGGCCAAGTGCTGGTTAGAGGCCTTCACCTTCTCGGGGGGCCAGCCCATGCGGGCGGACAGGAACGCATCATGAGTTCCGGCATAATCCCTCGGCATGTCCGGCATGAGTTCGAAGCTATGGTATTCGATAGAGACGTCAGGCGCGTCATCGCCCTGCCCGAGCGTGGCCAGCGCGGATTCCAGCCGCCGTTTGCCGATGTAGCACCATGGGCAGGCAATGTCGGACCAGATGTCGATCCTGATGGATTTGCTCACGACCGGAACCTTCCGCATAATAGTTGGCTCATTCAAACTAATTCACTATGCTGTCCATAGCGGGTGCAGGTCAAGCAATTTGGTTTGGACAACCCAACCAACGCGGCAGGGATTTGAAAATGAGTGCTGAGACCGCGACCCGGCAACAGACCGATGCATCGGCCGATGAGAATGTCGGACGGCTGCAGCGGGCGCTTGCAGCGGTCACGCGGCTGCTCGGCCAGCGGGCGACGCTAGGCACCATAGCGACCCGATGCGGCATCAACTTGCCGCAGGCGTCGTGGGCGCTGCTGGAATATCTGAACGCACGCGGAGCGATGCGGGTATCGGACATCGCCGCCTGCTACGGCGTTGATGTCTCGTCTGTCACCCCTCGCCTCAAGGCGCTGGAAGAGATCGGCATGGTGGCGCGCAAGCGAGCGCCCGGAGATGGACGCGTGTCGATTATCGAGATCAGCGACAATGGGCGTCTTGCGCTGGCCAGTGTCTGCGCGGCGCAACGAGACATCATCGTCGAAGCCCTAGCCGACAGTGACATCTCATCGCAAGAAGTGCTCGGAGCGGTCGTCCTGCTCGAATATCTCGCCGGCAGGCTCGATGCCGTGGTGGGTGAGCGCAACACCACAGATTAGCCAGGCAAAGCGGGACAGTTTTCTACGGCTGAACTACCCTATCTCGATGACCGAAAACCGACAGCAGGCGGGAGATCTGACCGGTGCTGCGCTCCACAGCGAAACCATCAAATCACGTGAGGCCGAGTTTCCTTTTGAGTTTGGCGTTTTCCTTGCGCAGCCGCTCAACCAGCAACTTTTTCAGCCGCTCGTTCTCTTCCTCCAGCGCGACGAGATCTCTCAAGTCACCGCCTTTGGGGACGGGCGCTGTGGATTTCTTCCAGAGATAATATGTCTGCTCCGAATCCCCGCTTGCGCCACAACCTCCTTGCTGGATTTACCTGTGCTGATCGCAGCTTCGATTTCACGAAGCTGTTGCTACGCTCCTTGTCGGAATTGGTTTCACGGGTGCAGCTAGGCCCGGACACAGGGCTCCTCGTGATCTAATCGCCCGCGAGAGTGAACAGGGTCGTTGGAAAGGACTTGAATATGGCCGGTTCTCCGTAGATACCGCTAACATATCGAACACTGCTCTCAATAAGGCTAGGCTGCCCCTCGTGGAGCGGCCTTGGATAGAGGCGGCTGAGAACCGCAATCGAAACTCGCACATTAGCCTAATTCTCGAATTCGTGCAGGCGATCGGCTGAATGCCTTCACGCGCGTGTCGGCAATTTCGGCTCGGGCGCCTTCGACATAGTTCACATAGATGATCCCGAACTCTCCAGCCGGCACCTGGAACCTCGCCGCGCCGAACAGATTGGACGGCACCCAGGTTCGCTTCTTCAGGGCCTCGGGCGAGTCGTTGCGCCACATCATGGCGATCGGCGAGCGCACCCGGTCGGTGATCGGTTCACCACCCAATTCGACCGAGCAGCAGATGCCGTCCTAATCCGGCAGGTCCGTTGACCAGTCAAACAGATATTGGAGCATGTTCGGGCTGTAGAGCCGCGTATTGGACGGAAGGTCCACCGACAGGGGCATGGGCATGGGCATGGGCATGGGCACAAGCGCAGTCGTGCCCTAATCGTAGCGCAAGGGTCGTTCGGGGTGTGGTGCGAGGCGCTGGCCGACGAGCTTGGCGGCAACGTCGCCGATGTCGATCCACGATGCTTCGACCGAAAGTGTCAGACTGAACGCCCCCGCAAAAACCTCGCTTGCTGGTCTCGGTACGCAGCACCGCAAACAATGCCCGCATGCGCGCCCCTTCCAAAGCTTCGTATTGCGAGACCGCCTCCTGCCTCTTGCACTTGATCACGAGGGGGAACGGATCGCCGTCACAGCCTGTAGATACCGAAGGTTGACGACTTCTTGGCCGTCCGCAGTTTGCAAGCGCAATCGCGAGGGGCCGCCGGGCAGATGGGCTTCCGACCAATCGCGCAGAGCGACCAGTTCCGGCGTGAGCGCACGGCCCTTCCCTTGTCAGCACATAGCCCTTGCGCTGCCGGCGGCCCGGCTCCCGATATCCGCCGATCGACCAGCTTGGCCACGCCGTGAAGACGGCCGGCCCACTGGCGCAGCGAGGAAGGATGTTGCGGATCGGGCTGCCTGTGCCGCCCTTGGCTGGATTCCTCGCTAATCTGCTTGCCAGCCATCATGAACAATATCCCCGCATCGGCATCGACGTATCAGAAGGCCGATCATCCGCGAAATCATCGACCGCATTGTCATCGCTCCTGGCCCGACGCGCCGCGACTCCACCGTCACCCTGCAAGGCGAGGTTGGCACAATCCTCGACTGGATCCAACGCACCGTAAAACCCGGCTACAGACCTAATCCCGACGCGGGTTCAACCCGTTTGTCAGTCTCGGTAAAAACTCGGACATGCTCTGACTGCATCTCAATCCGGACCGACAGGCCCCGAACCCGGGCGTGATGGCGGCTATCGGCTCTTTATCTTGCCGAGCAGTCCGGTTGCGCCGCCCGGAAGGAGATAGACGAACAGGATCAGCAGGATCCCGAAGATCGCTCCGGTCGCCGATTGCGAGATATCCGAGGCGAGGTTCGGCACCGCGACGATGAAGGCTGCGCCGACCAGCGCTCCGCCGATTGAGGCGACTCCCCCCACGACGGCGCCCACAAGCAGGTTTATCGACAGGAACAGGGGGAAGCTGTCGGGCGATACGAACTGCACGACCAGCGCCGCCATGCCGCCGGCGATCGCGGTGTAGAGCGCGCTGATGCCGAAGGCGATCGAGCAGTAAAAGGCCGCGCGAACGCCCATCGCCTCCGCCGCCGCGCGGTTGTCGCGCAGGGCTGTGAGCGCCCGGCCTGCCCGGCTGTCGAGCATGTTGCGCGCGAGCAGGAACATCACCGCCGTAACCGCGAGGACGATCAGATACCACCATGCGTCCGCATTTTCGGCCAGCGCAGCCGGCGGATCGGGACGCGGGACGAACAGGCCCTGGACCCCTCCGGTCCAGGGAGCGACGGCATCGTTCTTCAGCAGCGGCGGCACGGCGAGCGCCAGGCCGAATGTTGCCAGGGCCAGATAGTGCCCCTCGAGCCGCAGGGCGGGAAAGCCGAACAGGAAGCCGGTGGCGAAGCCGATCGCCCCGGCGAGCGGCAGCGCCAGCCACCATTCCAGCCCGCCATGCACCATCAGGATCGCCACCGCATAGGCGCCGAGCGCGTAGAAGGCGCCGTGTCCCAGCGAGAGCTGACCGTTGAAGCCGGTCAGGATATTCAAGCCCAGGATTGCGACGGCGTAAATGAGGATTTGCGACAGCTGGAACAGCCTGTAGCCCTCCAGCGCCAGCGGCATGACCAGGCCAACGGCGATGAGCACGATGACGATCAGAAGCGGAAGATGGCGCATGGCGGACCTCAGAAGCGTTTCACGACCGTGCGGCCGAACAGCCCCTGCGGACGCACCAGCAGGACGATGACCACGGTGGCGAGGGCGAAGACCAGTTTGAGGTCGTTGCCGATGACATAGGCTCCGACGAGATTCTCGACCACGCCGAAGAGGACGCCGCCGACGACCGCGCCGCCCGGATTGTCGAGCCCTCCGATTAGCGCCGCTGCGAAACCGTAGAGGAGCACGCTCAGCATCATCGAGGGGTCGAGGAACACCACCGGCGCTATCAGCATTCCGGCTACGGCGCCGATGGATGCGGCAAGGCCCCAGCCCAGCGCCAGCATGCGGTTGACGCGCACGCCGCTGAGCTTGGCCGAGACCGGGTTCATCGCGGCGGCCCGCAAGGCCAGCCCCGTCCGGGTCAGCCTGAAGAACGCGAACAGGAGGCCAAGCATCGCGGTTGCGACGACGACGATGTAGAGGCTGTGCGCCCCGATCAGCGCGGTGCCGGTGCTCAAGCCCTCCACCGGGCTGGGGAAGGTTTTGATCGTATAGCCCCAGACCCAGCCAGCGATGGCGTTCAGGGCCAGGAGAAGGCCGACGAAAACCACGACCAGCGACAAGGCCGAAGCATCGGCGAAGCGGCGGATCAGCACGATCTCGATTGCGGCGCCGAACAGGAAGGATCCGGCCACGGTCAGCGCGAACGCCAGCGGATAGGGCACGCCCGCCTGCATCAGGCTCCATGCCGCGCAGGTCGAGATCAGCGCCATCTCGCCTTGCGCGAGATTGATATGGCCGGTGGTATTGTAGATCATCACCAGCGCCAGCGCGAGGCAGGCATAGATCGCGCCCGAGGCGACGCCCGCGAAGACCTGTTGAAGAAAGAAGTCCATCCCGTCTCCCTCAATGGCCCAGATAGGCGCGGCGGATGCTTTCATCGCGCGCGAGGTCGGCCGCAGCGCCGGACGCCACGACCTTGCCGCTTTCCAGCAGGAATGCCTCCTGCGCCAGCTGCAGCGCCAGACCGGCATTCTGCTCCACCAGCAGGATCGACACCCGTTCCTCGGTATTGATGCGGCGCATGATCGCGAAGATGTCCTGCACGATCAGCGGCGCCAGCCCAAAGGACGGCTCGTCGAGCAGCATCAGGCGGGGGTTCATCATCAGCGCCCGGGCGATGGCTAGCATCTGCTGCTCTCCCCCCGAAAGGGTGCCCGCTTGCTGGGTCATGCGCTCCTTGAGGCGCGGGAAATAATGGAAGGCGCGCTCCATGGCGGTCTCGACAGCCTGCCTGCCCGGCAACAGGTAGCCGCCGAGACGCAGGTTCTCCTCGACCGTCAGTTCGAGAAAGGTGCCGCGCCCGTCCGGCACATGGCCGACGCCGCGGCGGGCGATTTCCTCCGGCGGCAGGCCGGCGACGGGCTGGCCGTCCAGCCGGATGTCGCCTCTGACCTTCAACATGCCGCAGATCGCTCGCAGGGTGCTGGTCTTGCCGGCGCCATTGGCGCCAAGGATGGTCGAGATGCCGCCTTCCCGTACGCTCAGGCCGATGCCGAACAGCGCCTGCGTGCGCCCGTAGAAGGCTTCCACCGCGTCGAGTCGCAGAAGATCGCTCATGCCGGCTCCCCCAGATAGGCCCTGATAACCTCCGGGTGGGCCTGAACGTCGGCGGGCAGGCCCTCGGCGATCTTTCGCCCGAAGTCGATGGCGACGACCCGGTCGGACACCGACATGACGAGATTCATATGATGCTCGACCAGGAGGATGGTGACGTCGAACTCGTCCCTGATGCGGCGGAACTGGCCCTTCAGCACCTCGACCTCTTCATGGTTGAGTCCGGCGGCAGGTTCGTCCAGCAGCAGGAGCTTCGGACGGGACATCAGCGCCCGCGCGAGCTCGACGCGCTTGCGCACTGGGAACGGCAGATCGGCCGCCTTGCGGTCTGCGACCGCCTCCAGGTTCATGAAGGAGATCAGCCACCGGGCGCGTTCCTGCAGCCGCCGCTCCTCGGCGCGCTCGGCAGGCAGCCTGAAAGCCGCCGCAGCGAAGCCGCGCCCGCCAAGCACATGGCCGCCGACAAGGACGTTCTCGTGGACCGTCATGGCGTTGAACAGCGCCACGTTCTGGAACGTGCGCGCGATACCGAGCCCGGCCACGGCGTGGCGCGGAACCATGGACAGGGGCGTGCCGTCGAAGACGATCTCGCCTTCATCCGGCAGATAGAGGCGGTTCAGGCAGTTGAACAGCGTCGTTTTGCCGGCGCCGTTCGGGCCGATCATGCCGAGGATGATGCCGGCAGGGACGTCGAAGACGATACGGTCGAGCGCGTGCACGCCGCCGAACCGTACCGAGATGCCTTGCACCTGCAGAAGCGGGCGGCCGTCGCCGCCCCGCCTCGTGTCGTCCGCCGGCGCGATCATTCGTCGGCGCAGATCAGGTCGTCGCGCACCTCCCACGCACCCTGGCTGAAGCGGGCGAGCTTCAGGCAGCGGATCGGAGCGTAGTTGGTGGCTGAGGTGCTGAGCGTGATGCCGGGCAGCAGCATGGACAGTTGCAGGCCGTCTATGCTGCGGGCCGCGTCCATCACCGATTGCCGGGTCGGGTTCTCGCCGGCGAGCGTCAGGATGTGGTGCATCGTCTCCGCCTGCGAATAGCCGATGACCGCGTTGCTGTCTGCCTGCGATTCGTTCGGCAGGTACCTGGTCATGAAGTTTTTCCAGGACTTGAAGCCCTCATCGTCGGCCCATTTCGGGTCGGTCGGATCCTTGATGAACTTGACGGTGACGATGCCTTCGGAGTTCTGGATCCCCGCCGGCTCCAGCACGGTGCCGATCGACGACGCGGCGAAGGCGATGTAGTGCGCAGGCTGCCAGCGGAGTTCCGCCACCTTGCGGATCGCCTGCGCCCCGAATTTCGGCGTCGAGATGTTGACGAAGACGGTGGCGCCGCTGTTGGCGAGGGTGATGATCTGCGAGTCCACGGTCGGATCGGCGGTCTCGTAGGACTGCACCGACACGATCACCTCATCGGCCTTGTCGCCCAGCGCACGGCGAAGCCCCGCCAGGTAGTCCTTACCGAAATCGTCGTTCTGATAGAGCACGGCGACCCTGGCGCCTGCATGGTTGACCAGGATGTCGCGCCCGACGATCACGCCTTCGGTTTCCGCGCTCGGCGTCCAGCCCATGGTCCATGGATAATTCTCGGGCGTCGCCGAGAAAACGGTCGCGCCCGACGAAACGATCAGTTGCGGGACCTTGCGGGCGTTCATGTATTCGCGAATGGCGAGGTTCGGCGCCGCGCCGATGATCGAGAACATCGCCAGCACCCGGTCGCGCTCGACTAGGCCTCGGGTCAGCTCCAGCGTCTTGGCCGGGTTGGCGCTGTCGTCGCCCGAGATGACCCGGACCTTGCGGCCGCTCACGCCACCTTCGTCGTTGACCCGGTCGAAATAGGCGGTGACGCTTCGCCCGACCACGCCGAAGGCCGAAAGCGGGCCGCTGTAGGGCATCGTGTTGCCGATGACGATCTCGCCGTCCTGGGCCATTGCGGGGGCGGCGATCGAAAACGCGACGAGCGCGGCGGCCAGCGACCGCTTGATATCCCTGTTCATAAATCCTCCCTTGCGATCGACGACCGCCTCAACGAGCCTGGAGGCCTGATCGCGGTCCAGGCGATTTCCGCCCTCCTCCGGACGCGGGGTCGATATTACCAGTTGCCCGCGCCAGCGCAAGCCATATACGATTTTTATTCGGCTTATTGGAGTCATCTCGCCTGCACGACCATTCCATCGTAAAAGCATGCCACAGGAAGGTCAGCGCATGCTTCCCGCTTTTACGGCCGGTTATAGAGAGAATTCCGATAGTTTTCCTCTGCCTGTCGACGCTCGACCGTCAACTTCCCTCTCGCCAAGCAAGCTAAAACAGTTCAATATCCCGAATAAAATTCGAAGAGGAGTGAGCCCCATGAAACGCAGTGACAAGGTCATCATCAGCTGTGCGGTCACCGGATCGATCCACACGCCGTCGATGTCCCCGCATCTGCCGGTCACACCGACGGAAATCGCATCCCAGGCCATCGACGCCGCCGAGGCGGGTGCTGCGATCCTGCACCTGCATGCCCGCGATCCGGAAACCGGGAAGCCGACCCAGTCACCGGAAGTTTTCCGGCAATTCCTGCCGCAGATCAAGCAGGGCTGCACCGCAATAGTCAACATAACCACCGGCGGCGGCCTCGGCATGTCGCTAGAAGAGCGACTCGCAGCGGCGAAATGGGCACAGCCCGAACTGGCTTCGATGAACATGGGCTCAATGAACTTCAACCTTTCGGGCGCGACAGCGCGGCTGAAGGACTTCAAGTACGACTGGGAAAGGCCCTATCTGGAGAACACCGAACACTATATTATGTCCAACACCTTCGCCCAGATCAAACGCGCCATGACCGAGCTGGGCGCTCTCGGCACCCGCTTCGAGTTCGAATGCTACGACGTCAGCCATCTCTACAATCTTGCCCATTTTGCCGAGCGCGGCATCGTCAAGCCGCCTTTCTTCGTCCAGGCGATCTTCGGGGTGCTGGGCGGCATCGGCCCAGAGCCCGAGAACCTGATGGTCATGAAGGCCACGGCCGATCGACTTTTCGGCGACGAGTATGTCCTGTCGATCCTGGCGGCCGGCAGGTTCCAGATACCGTTCACTACCATGGGCGCGATCCTCGGCGGCCATGTCCGCGTCGGGCTTGAGGACAACCTGTTCATCTCGCGCGGGGAACTAGCCGAATCGAACGCGGCGCTGGTGGCCAAGAGCCGCCGGATCCTGACCGAGCTCGGCTTGACGCCGGCCACGCCCGACGAGGCACGGACGCTGCTCGCCACGAAAGGCGGCGACGCGGTCTCGTTCTGATGTCCGTCAGACCGTGCCTGTCATAGTTACGGCTGGCACATCCGGCTAAGGGTTTCGGCCACCTGATCTTCGACACGCTGGGACGAAGCGTCAACGTCGTGTCCACGCGAGCGCTCGTTGAGTTGGAGCGGATGACAGACTGGCTCTCCGGTTCCAGTCTGCGCTGACTCGTCCTGTCTTCAAAGGCGGCCGGCTGCGTGACCAGCACCCATCTGGACGAGGTCGTTCCTGTGTTCCGCGGCATGGCGGAACGACCGGAGGCCTCGACCATTTGGCCCCTATGGGCGGCGAGGTTGTTGAGGATGACGACATTGCCTTCGACAGCGTTGGCGTGAGTTGGGCTCGACATAGGTCTCGAAGATTCGCCGGTTCATCGGCCGGTCGACCACGAAAGGTGCGGTGACACCAAAGCATCTGAGGCCAGCGATGAAAGTCTGGGTTTCCCAGTCGCCGAACGGCGTCTTCGCGCGTAGTCGCTGGCCCTGTGCGGGCAAGGGCTATGCCCATCAACGTCATCCTGTCTCCGCTCGAGAACTGCTGAGGTACCAGCACTAGCCAGGCGGCAAGGTGACGACCGTTTCTGAACTTGGCGCCATCGCCAACCGCTGCTATGATCGCGGTGGCCGTCTTCGGCCCGACGCCCTTGATCCTGGCGATCCGCTGTCACGGTTCGCTCTCGCGAAAGACACGGTCGATCTTCTTGTCGAAGGAAGCGATGCGGCGATCGAGGAAGAGATCATGGAGTTCCGCGATCGCCTCACGCGCCAGCGGCGTGAGTTCATTGTCATGGTCAGACAGGATCTGCGGGATCAGGCGTCGGGCACAGGTGATTCTCTTTGCCATCGCGAAGCCCCGGTCGAGCAGAAGGCCTCTGATCTGGCTCACCACTGCCGTGCGATGATTGACCATTCGCTGGCGGGCACGGTGCAGGGCCTGTATATCCTTTTGCTCAACCGTCCGTTTCGGGACAGAGGGGATATGAGGCTGGCGTGCCGCGGTGCAGATAGCCTCGGCGTCGTTGCCATCATTCTTCTGTCAGCGCATGAACGGTTTCACATATTGCGGGTTGATGATCCGCACTCGATGGCCGAGCGCCTCGAACTTGCGCGCCCAGGTGAAGGCACCGGTGCAGGCTTCCACGACTATGTTGCAAGGTTCGATCTGCCCGACTACGTCGAGTAGTTGATCGCGCATTAAGCGCCACTTCAGGATGGCGCGACCGTTGCGATTCACACCGTGCAGCTGGAACACGTTCTTGGCAATGTCGATGCCGAGGATGTCGATGGTCTTGTTGCTCTCCTGTCGGTTGACAGGCCCTCAGCCTGCAGGGCGGGAGGGAGAGCCGTCCATCCCATTAGGTGGCGCAAGAAGTACGGTGGCCTGATGCCGTCGGAGGTTCGTCGCCTGAAGCAGCTCGAGGAGGAGAACGGCCGTCTGATACGGATGGTGGCGGACCTTTCGCTGGACAAGGCGATGCTGCAGGACGTGCTGTCAAAAAAAAGCTGTAGCGCCTACGAAGGCGCGTGCCTTGGTCGACTAACTGCAGGGTGTGTTCTAGGTATCGATCCGCCGCGGCGGCGCGACGATCGGGTTCCATAAGTCGAGCTATTTCTACAACGCACGCAGACCTTCGCAGGCGGCCCTGAAGAGGCGGATCCGCGAGATCGCCGAGACGCGCGTGCGCGTTACGGCTATCGCCGTATCCATGTTCTGCTCAGGAGGAAGGGCTAGCAGGTGAACGCCAAACGGGTTTACCGGCTCTATGTCGAAGAAGGCTTGCAGATCAGGAACAAACGGCCGAAGCGCAAGGTGTCGGCGAAGCTGCGTGAGGATCGCAGGCGGCGCCGGGCGCCGAACGATGTGTGGGCGATGGGCTTCCTGTCGGACCAGCTCTTCGACGGCCCGAAGATCCGCATCCTAACGATCGTCGACGCATTCTCCAGGCTGTCGCCTGCCATCGACGTGCATCATCGCTACACCGGCGGCGAGGTGGTTCGCACGCTGGAGCAGGTCACGGCCGAGTATGGGCTGCCCAGGTCGATCCGCGTCGATCACGGACCGGAGTTCATCTCCAAGGAGATGGACCTGCGGGCATGTATGAACGGCGTTGTGCTCGACTTCTCCCGACCCGGCAAGCCGACGGACAATGGCTTCATCGAGTCGTTCAACGGCAAGGTCCGAGTCGAGTGCGTCCGGTCTTAGGTAGCAAACGCCCCAAATTGCCTGCTGGACAGAGAAGAGCAGATCGGGCCCAGTCGGCATGGCCGAGCTGCTAGTTGTCCAGACCCTGACTAAGAAGCGTGCCGAGATCCTCGGGCGGATCATGGCCTATGAGGCTCAGATCGCGCAGCTGCGCAATTCGGTGGTGTTCAAGGTCGTCCAGGCGCTCCGCCACGCCAAACGCCACAAGCTCGCCCGCATGGTCGAGGAGCACAAAGGCACGTGCGTCTGGGCGCCGGGGGAAGCAGTCACGCCGCGCGTCGTTGCCAATAGCCCTTCCACGTCCGGCTGACGGGCACGGCAAACGCTGCGCCGATCAATCGATCGGCCAGGTGACTGTTGCTCTCGTCGCGTGGTCCTCGAGCCAAGCCGCATGGGTTGCGTAGGCATCGAGATGACGTCCTTCGACTCTCAGGTGCTGGCCGCCGATCATGCACCGCAGACGAGAGAAGAAGCTTTCTGCGAGGTTGGTGTGCGCCCCATCCCGGCTATAGGCCTCTGAGCGGTTGATCCGCTGCATGTTGAAGTTCAGCTGGAGCAGGTCCCAGTGCACAACCTCGTCGGTCGCGACCGTGGAGCCGAGGACGATCCGCTCCCGAGCGAACCCGGCGCCCAGGGCTTCCCGCAAGAAGGTCCGTGTGATCGTTCGGCCTTGTCGCTGGCGTAGAACGACGACCACGCGGCGCTTGCCGCTACGATTGTCGAGACGTCGGCGATCAATGCGATCCTAGCGCAGGTTGGCTGGGCGGACATACCCCCCCGAAGGCCGCCCCGTCGACCTCGACCGTTCCGGACAGGCGAGCCTCCCGGGTCTCTCCCGCCATCGCCTCGCGCAGTATGTGCATCAGCACGAACGCCGTCTTGTGCTGGACGTCGAGGTCGCGCGAGAGCTGGACAGCTGACAGACCTTTGGAGGCGTTCACCAACAGGCAGATCGCCCCGAGCAAATCCACGAAGGACAGCTTCCGGGACGCGAAGATCGTGCCGGACGTCACGCTGAACTGACGATGGCAGGCTGCGCAATTGAATCGGCGGCGGGTTGCCAGGTGATAGATATCGATACAACCACACAGTGGGCAGACCGGGGCGCCGTCCGTCTCCGGCCAGCGCAGGCGGCAGAAACGCTGATAGACCGCGTCCTCCCCCTCGGAGAAGATCACCTTCAGCGAAAGGGTCCTCGCTGTTGCCGACAGAAGAAAGTGCTGCGCCACCATCGCCTCTCGATCCACTTATGTTCCCTTTATGTTCCAATCCGGCCTGAAATGCAAGCCTTGGTGCGTTTGCTACCTAAGACCGAATGCGTCGACCAGTACTGGTTCTTGTCACTGGCCGATGCCCGGGTAAATGTGAGGCATGGCGGCGCTACTAGAACAACGAGCGACCGCATAGCCGATCGACAACAAGTCCCCGGTCGAGTTCATGAAATCCATCGGGGCAACCTGCCGCTCGGTGGCCTAAAGAGCCGAGAAGGCCCGCCAAGCCAGTCCAGCGTCGGGGGCAAGTCCAAGCCGTCGTTGCACTAACATTACAACCGGACCCGTCCATGGGTCGATCAGTCCCGGAATAGGTCGACATTGGAAGTTGCGCGGTACCTCTCCTGCTTGACAAGTGCGAATAGAGAACGTTGACGGAGGCTACCTTTCGAGCCTTCCACGCTGGAACAAGATCGTGTTGTACTCTGCCTCCAGAATGAAGGCTTTCGCAACGGATTGCCCGTGGGCGTTGGAGATGCATTTTTTGCTCAGCCGCAGGGCGTTTCCTCCGTTCTGTCCGATCTTGTGCGCCATCGCGAGCGCGCGAGCGCGCAGTTCCTCTTCCGGAAAGATTGCCTGCACAAGCCCGTGCGCCAGTGCGTCATCCGCACCGATTGGTTCGCCGGTGAAAACCATCTGCCGCATCAGCCCGCCGGGAATGATGCGGCCCAGTGCCGTGCCGCCGCCGACGCGGTCGACCATCACCTCAGGCAGACCGAAGGTGGCGCGCGGGCTTGCGAGCCGGATATCGCACATCGCGGCAATCACACATCCCGCGCCCACGGCCGGTGCCTGCACCGCAGCGATTACGGGAACCGGACATTCCATGATCGCGAGGAAGCTAGCATGGGCGGCTTGCGTGCACGCGCGGTCGGCCTCAACCGTCGCCGTCGCGGTGAATTCCTTCAGATCCAGTCCGGCGCAAAACGCGCTTGATCCACTCGCCGAAAGCACGACGCATCCAAGCAGCTCGTCGACTTCGAAGCTCCTGAATATCTGCTCGAGCTCGAGATAGCAGTCCCTGGTCAACGCATTCACCGGGGGCCGGTTCAGCACGACCGAAGCGATATTTCCGTCACGTGACACCACGAAGCTTGGCAAGCGGATATCCTCTTTTAATTGAACTGCCACGCAGAGAATTTGCGTGGCAGTAAAGCGGCATTGCAGTCGGGCTATCGGTCGATCGGCGCCCAGACCGGGCCAACGTTCCTGACCTCGCCGTTCAAGAGCGTCCAGACCGTGCCGGTCTTGCAGCCCTGGTGATCGTCCGGCGTGAAGGTCACCCGGCACGCGGCTGGCCCGGCATCCCCGTCCCTCGTCGCCTCGAGCGCTGCGATGAAGGCATCGCGCGTCAGATCCGGACCGGCCCGCTTCAGCGCGTCGACCACGGTGATCGCCCCGGACATCCCTGAATAATTTAGGGAGACGACCTTGTCGGTCGGGAAATACTTCGTGAACAGTTCGGAATAAGGCGTCATCGCATCGCTGGAATCGGAGTCCGACAGATAGGAGACCGTATATACCTCCATGCCGTCGAGCCCGCCGGCACGGTTGGAAAGATCGATCATGTCGAGCGTGGCGGCCGATGCCAGGAACTTGCTGGACAGACCGTATTTCTTGGCGTCGCGCAGGAAAACCGCCGCCTCGCCCGGATACAGAACTAGGAGCGTCAGGTCGGGGTTCGCCGCCTTGATGCTGAGAACCTGGGTCGTAGCGTCGGTCGCCCGCGAGTCGAGCTGTGCCTGGGCAACCAGCTCGAGCCCGGCTTCCTCATAGCCCTCCATCACCGGGGCAGCGCTGGTGTCGGCCCATTCGTTGGCGTGCTTGACGATCGCGATGGTCTTCACGCCAGGTATACTCTTGGCGAAGTTGAGCATCACGGTGCCGTTCACCTGCGCGGTCGTCGTCGTGGTAAAGATGTATCGGGAAACCGGAGCGGAAATCTGCGCTCCGGCGGCCGCCATCACCATGAACGGCACCTCGGCATTGATGAACTCGTCACGCGCGGCAAAGACGGCGGCGCTACAATTGCCGCCATGGATCATGAAGACCTTGTCGCTGTAGATAAGTTTCTTGACCGCCGCACGCGCCTTGGCCGGATCACAGCCGTCGTCCTCATGAATGACCTGAATCTTGCGACCGTGGATGCCGCCATCGTCATTCGCTTGATTGTAAACCGCAATAGCACCGTTGTTGATCGGATAGCCGTAGATGCTCGTCGTGCCGGTCAGCGGTCCGAACATTCCGATCTTGATCGTGTCATCGGTGATCCCGACTTCCTCCGCCTGGCAGACGCTTGCGCCAAGCGCCAGCAGGACGCCGCCCGCGATTGCTCCAAACAACCTTTTCATACAAGTACCTCCCTTGTCTCAATCTTCCAATCGGCATACCCGAACGGATGGATAACCATACCGATCGGTATCAAATTTGCAAGGCGATCCTGAAACACAGAATTGCGAAAATTTCCTATGAAATCAAAAGCTGTTGTGCTGCAAACGCGAGATTGCTACGCTTGACCTCCCTGAATTTTCATACTATTTGGTATCGAAATGGGAGGAGGTGCAGCGTGATAATTGGCACACTGCTGGCGGCCGGGCTCGCTCAGGGGGCGATGTACGCGCTTATCGCGCTCGGCCTCGTACTTATCTATAAGACGCAGGATCTGGTGAACTTCGCCCATGGCGAAATCTTCATGCTCGGCGCGTTCGGCTCCTACATACTGGTGACGTACTTCGGCGTCGGATATGTCTTCACATTCCTGATCGTCGTTCCGATCGTGGCCCTGTTCGGAGGGGTGATCGAGCGCATTCTCATCCGGCGCATCGCCGACCGCCCCCATGTGACGCTGGCGATGGTGACCGTGGGCGTATCGTTTGCGCTGCAGGGCCTCGCCCGGGTTCCTTTTGGATCGGACATCTACAGCTTCCCGCATGCCGCACTCGGCCAGGGAGCTTTGGTTATCGGCCCTGTCATCATCGCCGTGCAGTCGGTGGTGACGATCCTGATCTCCCTTGGCATAGGCGCAGCGGTGGCCCTGCTCTTCCACTTCACCAAGACCGGCAAGCGAATGCGTGCGACGCAGCAATCCGCTATCGGAGCCCGCATCGTCGGCATCAATGTCGGCTTCATGTTCATGCTGACCTGGGCGCTGGCGGCAGGCATCGGGGCCGCGGCGGGCATACTGGCCGGCCCGATGTCCCTGCTTTATCCCGACATGGGCGCCAAGTTCCTTCTCAAGGGCTTCGCGGCCGCTGTTCTGGGAGGGTTCAACAGCGTCGGAGGTGCAGTCGTCGGAGGCTTCCTGATCGGCGTGATCGAGATCCTGTTTGGCGCCTACGTCTCTTCGTCGTTCCAGGAAGTCTCAGCCTTCTTCGTCATCATCCTGGTCCTGCTCCTGCGCCCGCAGGGCCTCTTCGGCCGCAAGGAGACCACGCGTGTCTAACCACAATGGGTTTGCGCGGCTTCATCTTACCATCGGCCGGATCGTCGCCGGGCATGGCACATCGAGGGGCGACAAGGTGGCGCTCTGCGAGGGGGATCGTACGATCACCTTTGCGCGCCTGCACGAGGACGCGCTCCGGCTCGCCGCCTATCTCGAGCGCAACGGCGTCGTCCGCGGCGACCGGATTGCGGTGTGGATGCCGAACTCGGTCGATTGGGTGACGATCGAGCTCGCGGCATCGCTAGCCGGTGTCGGCGTCGTTGCAATCAACAGCCGCTACAAATCGGACGAAGTCGGCTACATTCTCGGTCATTCCGAGGCAAAGCTGCTCTTCATGGTGTCGCGCCATCGCGACACCGACTTCCTCGTGATGCTCGACGGCATCGCCGGTCCCATTCAAGATGGAGGAAATGGCATCGCGGCGCCACGACTGCCCGCGCTCCGGCAGGTCATCCTGTGTGACCGGGACGCGACAGCCCTTCCGGATCCCTACACCCCCTACCGCCGATGTCTGGACGAGCCTGTCGCATGGTTCCACTCCGAAGACGACAGCGAATCCATCCTCAACATCATCTACACTTCAGGCACCACATCGCGGCCTAAGGGGGTGTTGCTGAGCGAACGGGCGCTTGTCCCCCATTCTCGTGCCGTCGCGAACTGGTTCGGCGTCGGCGGCGACGATGTCGTTCTTCTTCTGACGCCCTTCTGCGGCATTTATGGCCTCAACGCGCTGCTGATGACGCTTGCCGTGGGCGCGACCGGCATCGTCGTCCCGGACTTCGATCCGGATATCACTCTCGACCTCATAGAGAAGCATAAGGTCACCTTCATCGGTGGCACAGTGGATTCGGTCGTCCGCCGCTGGGCGGAGGCACTGGCCGCAAAGCCGCGCGACATCGGATCCATCCGCGGCAGCACGATCCCCGTGGGTTGGATGCAAGGCAAGCCGGAGGCCGAAATGCCGGGCTTCGAGGAAACCCTCGGCGTCGGGCTGGTGCATGTCTACGGGCTGAGCGAGACCAACAGCATGGTGATCGTCGGCGTGCCCTCGGATGATCACGCGCGTCGGCATCCCGTAGCCGGCAGGAAGATCTGGCCTGGCATCGAAGCGCGGATCGCCGACCCGGTCAGCGGTGCCAACATGCTGCATGGCCAAGCGGGCGAAATCCGGCTGAGGGGGCCAATCCTGTTCTCCGGCTACCTGAAGAACCACGACGCCACACACGCCTCGTTCGACGCCGAAGGATGGTTCCGGACGGGAGACCTCGGCATTGCGGATGGAGAAGATTACATCTCGTACGCCGGTCGCCTGAAGGATATCATCAAAGTCTCAGGCTTCACGGTCTCGCCCGCCGAGATCGAGGCGTATCTCCTTCAGCACCCGGACATTTCTGCCGCACAGGTGCTCGGTTTCAATGACGGGGGCAACGAGGCACTCGGCGTCGCGATCGTGAAGCGGGCCGGCTCCCTTCTTGCAGAAGGCGACGTCATCGCGTTCTGCAAGGGCAGAATCGCAAGCTTCAAGATCCCCTCGCGCGTGATCTTCCTCGACGGTTTTCCCGTCAAGAGTTCCGCCAATTCCGACAAGATCGACAGGGCCGCGATCGGCGCCCTGTTCGAGGAAAGGTAATCATGAGAAACCTCTTCGTTCTCGCGATCCTGGCGGCGCTGCTGTTCGTTCCCCTGGCGACCAATCAATATCTGCAATACGTGCTCAACCTCGTGCTGGTCTATGTCGTCGTGTCCAGTGGGCTGAACCTGCTGCTGGGCTATGGCGGACAGTTTGCTTTCGCCAACGCGGCGTTGATGGGCGTCGGGGCCTACATCACCAGCCTGGTAATGTTCGGGCTCGGGCTCGAGATCTGGCTGGCCTTGCCGCTTGGCGGCCTTGCCGCTGCGATAATCGGCTCGCTCGCGGCAATCCCAGCAATGCGCATGAAGAGCGTCTATCTCGGTCTGGTGACGCTGGCCTTCGCCGAAGTCGCCAACTGGGTGATGATCCACTGGTCCTCGGTGACGGGCGGCACTGACGGGATGAGCGTTCCCCCGCTCACCATCCTCGGCATGCGCATCGCCGGAGACCATCAGATTTTCTACGTCAATCTCTGTGTAACGGTCGCGATGCTGTTTCTGGCCAGGTTCATCCTGGCTTCCCCGATCGGACGGTCCTTCGTGGCCATCCGCGAGAACGAGATCGTCGCACGGTGCAACGGCATCAACATCGCCATGACGAAGGTCCTCGTCTTCGCGACCAGTGCCTTCTTCGCCGGTATCGGTGGCGGGCTCTACGCGATAACCGTCGGCTTCGTCCAGCCAGAGACCTTCAACGTCGCGCAGATGGTGCTGCATTTCTCGCTGGTGGTGATCGGCGGAATGGGGCACCTGCTGGGACCGGTTCTGGGCGCTTTGCTGCTTACGACCTTGCCTGAAGTGCTGCGTGATTTCAGCGGCCTGCAGGAACTCATCTACGGGATGCTGCTCGTCTTGTGCGTCATCTACATGCCGACGGGCGTGGCTGGCTTCCTGGCGAACCGACGCCTGCTGCCACGCGAGATTCTCGTGCGCGACTGGAGATATACGCTGCGGATGACGCGGGAGAAGCGCCCATGACCCCGATGCTCGCCACGCGCGGCCTGCGTGTTGCCTATGGGGGACTGGTGGCCGTCGTCGATGCGGATTTCGCCGTGGATCGAGGTCAGATCCATGGCGTCATCGGTCCCAACGGAGCCGGCAAGACCACGTTCTTCAATGCGATATCCGGACTGGTGAAAGCCGGCGCCGGCTCCGTCCTATTTGACGGGCAGGATATAACGGATATCGCCGCGTATCAGCGCGCTCTGATCGGCATTCGGCGCACATTCCAATCGGTACAGCTCATCGCCAGCTTTACCGTTCTCGAGAACGTCCTTGCGGGCCTGCACCTCCAGGGACCGGACGGCTCCTCCTGGATGTCCGGCAGAAGCGAGCGCTGGCGCCAAGATCGTGTCCGCGATGCGCTCGAATTCATGGGCATAGGGCATCTCGCCCTGGAGCGTCCCGAAGCTCTGACCTTCGCCCAGCAGCGATTCGTCGAGATCGCTCGTGCGATCGTGGCGAAGCCGAAAGTGATCCTCTTTGATGAGCCGGCAGCGGGCCTCAGCCCGACCGAGATCGGCGAACTGGATGCGCTGATACGGCGTATCAAGTCCGAGCACTCCGTGGCCATCGTGCTGATCGAACATGTTTTGTCGCTCGTTCTCGAAATTTCAGACCGCGTTACCGTGTTCGATCGTGGCCGAATTATTGCCTCCGGTACGCCAGCCGCTATTCGTGAAGACCCCGCGGTCAAATCGGCCTATCTGGGAGGTGAGCATGCTTGAGGTGCGGAATCTCACAGCCGGGTACGGGGCGCTGGATGTCCTGCACGACGTCTCCTTCGAGGCGCGATCCGGAGAGCTGATCGCTTTGCTTGGCGGCAACGGCGCAGGGAAAACGACCACGATGAACGCCCTCGCAGGCATCATCCCGTCCGCCTCCGGCAGCGTACGCCTGCGGGGCGACGAGATCAGAGGCCAGTCGGCCCACACGATCTTCGGCCGGGGCATCTCACTTGTTCCACAGGGTCGTCATCTTTTCCCCGAGATGACCGTTATCGAGAATCTCGAGCTCGGTGCCGTTTCGCTGCCGATTCCGCCCTCGGAACTGATCGTCCGGACGGAGCAGATATTCGAGTGGTTTCCCCGACTCAGGGAACGGCGAACTCAACGGGCCGGCAGCCTGTCTGGCGGTGAACAGCAGATGCTGGCAACGGGACGCGCCCTGATCGCACGGCCGGCTCTTCTTCTGCTAGACGAGCCGACCGCCGGGCTCGCGCCATTAGTCGTGTCCGAACTGGCGCGAATATGCCAGCAGCTGAAAGAGTCCGGCCTGACCATGGTTTTGGTCGAGCAGAATGTCGACATGGCGTTGAGCATCGCCGATCGTGTCTACATCATCCAAGGGGGGAGAATCGTGCTGGAATCCGACACTGCCTTGATTGCGGAACGACGGGACGACATCTTCAAATCTTATCTGGGACTTTGAATCGTCATCGCATCATGGATCGCATCATTGCATCGAAACCGAGAAAAAAGCTTATTAACAGAGCGCAGATCATCGACTCCGCTGCCCGTATGTTCATGGAACACGGCTATGCGGCCACGTCCGTAGACATGATAGCCCAAAGTATGGGGTGCACAAAGGGGTATATTTACAACTACTTTAAAAGTAAAATTGAAATATACTTCTCGATACATCGCCTCGCGATGGAGAATGCGACTCGCGCGATTTCGCCGATATTTTTATCGGAAGTCTCATTTAGTGAAAAGCTTTTGAGCATGAGCCATGCTCATATTATGCTTATTGTCGAGGAGACACATTTCTCACGCGTTTCGATCCTCGGTCTGGAGATGCATATCATCGAGGCGGCCTTGCCCAAGGAGCGCGCCGAGTTGCGTGGAATCACTCTGCTACGCGAACGGTACGAGGAGATGTTCTGCGAGGTCATCACCAGTGGCGTCGAGACGGGCGAATTCCGACCGTGTAACCCGAAGATCGTCGCCAAGGCGTTGCTCGGCTCATTGAACTGGACCGTACTCTGGTACAATCCGCGACAGCGCATGAACCGGGCAGCCACGCGCAAGACAGTGGAGGAAGTTCTGGATTACGTCATGCTCGGCGTCGTTCCCAGGTCCGCTCCGTCGCAATGAGAGGACCGATGTCCACTTTCGGAAGACTTGTTTTAGGCGAGGATCCCGATCATATCCCAAGGCGATAGAAGCGGCTTGCAGTTCCTTGGAAAAGTGCGTCTTTCTCATCCTCCGAGGCGCCGGCCGTCAGGCGCTTGAAAGCGTTCCACATCACAGCATACGAAAACATCCCCTTGTCGACGGGGAAATTGCTCTCGAACATGCAGCGTTCGGGCCCGAACAGCTCGATGCAGGTCTCTATCTGCGGCCGCCACGCCTGCGCCAGCTCGGCGGATGTCGGCGGCCTGTCGTTTTCGTGCCAGGTCGGGCCGCATATCACCATCCCGAGCCCGCCAAGCTTGACCGACACGTTGGGGCGGGTGGCCAGTTCGGCCATATCGTTGCGCCATTTCGCGAAAGTCTCGCTCTCCCGGCCCCTGTAGGGCCCGACCCCGATCATGCAACCGAGATGATCCAGCACGATCCGGAGTTCAGGCAGGGACCTCGCCGCGGCGGCCAGTTCCGGGATCTGTTGATGGTAGAGCATCGCGTCATAGGACAGGTCACTCCCAGCGAGAGCCGCCAAGCCCGCCCGGTAGCGGGTATCGGCAAGCATCCCCGCGGGAGCGGGGCGCAGCACGATGCCATCGGGGAAGTTGCTGTCGTTGGCCACGCTCTGGCGCACCCCTTTGAAGCGGTCGCCAGCTACGGCCTCGTGCGCATCGAGGACCATTTTGACGCGGTCACCGAGAGTCAGGTCCGCAAAGCTGACGATCCCGGCCGCGATCGCGGTCGGATGGTTCGCGGATCGCGCCGCCTGCGCGATGGCGACGACCTTTTCCGTCTCGCCAACCGGCTTCAGTTCCTCGGCGCCCGCGCCGCGATAGCCGAAATGGGCCTGCACGAAAACGGTAGCCTCGATCCTGTGGCCCGCTGCCAGATCGGCGGCGAACGCGTCGAGCAGATATATGTTGCCCGGCTCCTTCCATAGATGGTGGTGGGCATCGACAATGGCGCGCTCCGGCTCGATGATCTCTTCGCTATAACCGCCGAGCCACTTCAGATCCGGAAGCGGATACCGATAGCGTCCCACAACGTCCAGGCCCATGGATCATCCCCTCGCATATGAATCGCCGGCTCCGCCAGGATCAGGTAGTGCCCGACCTATGCGGAACCGGCCTCGTCGCGCAACACGCGCCGGCGCTCTCCGAGCGCCGACCAGATCGCCCAAGCCAAGAGCACCGCGGTGATCGCGATGATGGTGGCGCTGATCGGGCGGTTGAAAAAGGTCGTGAAGTCGCCGCGCGACAGCAGCATCGCGCGCCGGAAATGCTCCTCCATCAGCGGTCCGAGCACGAAGCCGAGCAGCACCGGCGCGGCGGGCCAGTCGAAGATGCGCATCATGTAGCCGAAGAAGCCGAAGAGCACGACGAGCCACACCTCGAACGAGCTGTTGCCGACCGAATAGATGCCGATACAGATGAAGGTCAGGACGGCGGGGTACAGCAGATGATAGGGGATCATCAGCATCCGCACCCATATCCCGATCAGCGGCACGTTGAGGATGACGAGCAGCACGTTGCCTATCCAGAAGCTCATGACCAGACCCCAGAACAGGCTGGGCTGGTCGGCCATGAGGCTGGGGCCCGGCGCGATGCCGTGGACCATCAGCACCCCCAGCATCAGCGCCATCGTCGCGCTGCCGGGGATTCCGAGCGACAATGTAGGGATGAAGGAGGTCATCTCGGCCGAATTGTCGGCCGATTCGGGCGCCATGACGCCCTCGATCGCGCCCTTGCCGAACCGCTGCGGCTGCGAGGATACGCGTTTTTCGACCGCATAGGACAGGAAGGACGCGACAGCCGGGCCGGTTCCCGGCAGTGTCCCGAAAAAAGCCCCGATCGACGAGCCCCGCAGCATCGGAAACCACGAACGGCGCACGTCGTCACGCGTGGGCTTCATCGCCTTGAGCTTGACGCTGCCGGAATCGATGTCGCCGACATTGACCTTGCGCACCGAGACGATCACCTCCGCGACGCCGAAGATGCCCATGGCGAGCGCGATCAGGCTCATTCCGTCAGTGAGCTCCAGAAAGCCGAAGGTGAAGCGCGGCGTTCCCGAATAGATATCCATCCCGACCGTGCCCAGCATGATGCCGACCACCACCATGGCCAAGCCCTTGAGCGCCGAGCCGTCGGAGATCGTCGAGGCGGCGACGAGGCCCAGCAGCATGAGCGCGAAATAGTCGGCCGACCCCAGCAGAAGCGCGTATTGCGCGATCACCGGCGCGAACAGCATCAGGAGCACGATGCCGACCGAGCCGCCGACGAAGGAGGCGACGGTGGTCATGAGAAGCGCCACGCCGCCGCGCCCCTGCCGCGCCATGGGGTAGCCGTCAAGGCACGTCACCGCATTGGCCGGCGTGCCGGGGATGTTGAGCAGGATCGAGGCGGTGCGCCCGCCATATCCGGTGCCGTACCAGATGCCGGCGAGCATGATGAGGGCGGTGGTGGGCTCGAGATAGAAGGTGATCGGAAACAGCATCGAGATGGCGGAGAGCACGCCGATGCCGGGAATGACGCCGATCAGCGTTCCCAGGAACACGCCGAGGAAGCAATAGAACAGGTTGGTGAACGAAAGGGCGGTGTCGAGCCCGAGCGCAATGTTCGAAAAAAGGTCCATCCTGCATCGATCCTGAAAATGCCGCGGCCTAGAACGGCCAACGGGCGACGGCAATGGGAAGCCCGAGCCCAACGCGGAATGTCAGCCACGTCACGAGGCACAGGCAGATGCAGAGAATCGCGAGACTGAGCGGGCGCACCTTCAATTCGGCGAAGGAGGAGATGACGATCACCGCCACGATCGCGGGAAACAGGCCGAACGGACGGATGGTCATGGCGAAGGCCGCAACGCCCGAAAGCACGAACAGCGGCGTCCATATCCGAATCTCGGGCACCGTTCCCTGCCGGAACAGAGCCGGAACCGCGATCGCGAGGCCGAACAGGGCAAGCACCGCGCCCAACGCCATGGGGAACATACCCGGTCCCATGCGACGCAGCGTTCCCAGGCTATAGTATTCCGCTGCGTACCATGAGAACACGGCGCCGCCGATGACCAGCAGCAATCCGCCTACAATATCCCTGTAGTCGCGTGACATCCGTTCTAATCCCAATCACGTCGCTGGCGGCGCGACCGGCGACCTCATTCCTCGGCGAGGTCCATCTGCTCGATGAGCGCTTTCCACCGCGTCGTCTCTTCCCCGATGTAGTCGACAAGCTCGGCCGGGGTGGAAAACATCGCGGAGAACCCGACTTCGACCAAGCGGGCACGGAACTGCGGATCCTGCGATATCTGCCCGAGCGCGGCGCTCAGCGTCTCGACGACGCTGTCCGGTACGCCGGCGGGCGCAACCAGCGCGTTCCAAGTAAACGCGGTGATGTCGACATTCTGCTCGACAAAGGTCGCGACATCGGGGACGGCGCTGCTGCGCTCCGTATCGAAGTTGCCGAGAATCCTGACGCGGCCGGCCCGGTGCATCGGCGCCAGCGTCGCCATGGCGTCCACCAGCCCGTCGACATGCCCCGCCGCCAGGTCGATCAGCGCCGGAGCCGTGCCCTGATAGGGGATCTCGAGCAGGCTTATCCCGAGGGTCCGGTTCATCAGCAGGTTCACCATCTGTGAATTGGAGCCCGTTCCTGCCGAGCCATATGTCAGCTCATCGGGACGCTCCATCGCATAGGCACGGAATTCTCCGATGTCGCTGGCGGGCAGGTCGGCGCGGACGGCGAAGCCGATCGGGATCTTGCTGACGAGCGCAATGGGCGCAAAGTCGGATATCTGGTAGGTCAGGTCATCGTAAAGGCTGGGGTTGAGGCTCAACGTGGTCGTATTGGCGATGAGCAGGGTATAGCCATCATTCGCGGCCGCTGCCGCATGGGTTGCGCCCACCTGCGTCGCGGCGCCCGGGCGATTCTCGACAATGAAGTTCTGTCCAAGCACGTCCGACAGCGCGCTCGCCAGCAGACGGCCATACACATCGGTCGGCCCCCCGGCCGAATAGGGAACCACCACCGTCACCGGCCGCTCCGGATAGGTTTGTGCGCGAACCGCAGTGCTGAATGCCAGAATTCCGGCCGCAAATAAAAGCGCCAGAACAGAACGGACCAATAACATTCTCTCCTCCCTTGGATCGGGGCCGATTACCCAGCGACAGACGCTATGGTATCAGTGCAGGCAAGTCAATTTTTTCGATAATTATTCGGCTTTCAGATTGTATAATCGAAAGTGTCATTGCTCCGATCGTGCTACGCGGCACTTTGAAAATGATCATTTCAGGCAGGCCAATTGCGTCCGGGTGTCCGCATTGTGTGGATGTCCGAGATACCCGATTTAATTTTGATTTCTTCAGTGGCTACCCGACCGGCACGCGCAACTCGACGCACCAGCGGCGCCTGGTTCGGTTCGCCGAAATGAACTTGCCGGTAGTAGTCGCTGGCCGTCGTCGGCGAGATGCATGCGTCTATGACGAAGAGCCCACCTCGCTCGAGCCCTTGCCGAACGGCGTCACCGATATCGGCTTCGCGGGCAAGCCTCATGCCGGAGCCGCCATGCGCTTTGGCGATTGCCACGAAATCCGGCGACGTCCATGTCGCCAGCGCGCCGTCGAACCCCTTGAGCTTGAGCTTGTGGAATTCGGCCCCGAAGCCACTGTCATTCATGATGACGATCACCATCTGGAGGCCGTACCGGACGATCGTGTCCAGTTCCTGGAGGTGCTGCAGAATGCTGCCGTCACCGTCGATCAGCACATGCGGCCGATCCGGTGCACCGACTGCCGCACCGATCGCAAGGGGCAGCCCGGATCCGATCTCACCGAACCCGTACGCGAATTCCGCCATGCCGCCCTCGGGGAGGCTCAGCCGCTGGATCGGGAAGGTCCAGAAATGCCCGGCCCCGCAATTCACGAGCGTGCGCGCGGGAAGCACCGCCGACAGTTCGTGCATCAGCCGTCGCGGATCGAGCCCGTCGGCAGCCGGCGACGGCGACGCTATGGTCTGATCGATCACCGCCACGGTGTCTGCGGTGTGATAGCCCGTTTTCCTGATCTGCCGCCTCTCCAGCTCGTCATGCAGCGCGACAGCCGCCAGTCGTGCATCGGCCCGCAGGTGGAGACCGCGCAGGGTTCCGATGCGCGCGGGGTCGACCACGTCGACGCGCGCGATCGTCGCCCCATCGAAGAATTGGTCATGCCCTCCGGACGTGAGATGATTCAGCCCCGCCCCCATAGCCAGCACAAAATCGGCCTGGCGCAGCAACCGGGCGGCAGGCGCACTCGAGAAGCCGCCGCAGATTCCGACATCGAAGGGATGGCCTTCGAAATAGCCCTTTGCCGGCAATGAGGTGGCAAGCAACGCGCCGCATCGATCTGCGAGCCGCTCGATCTGTACCTTGGCGTCCGCCGCAACCGCCCCTCGGCCGGCTATGATGATGGGACGCTGCGCCTTTGCCAGAGCCTCGACGATCGGCTCCAGCGCGGCGGGATCGGGTGAGATTGGACGCGACGGCAGGAAATCGACGGACGGCCGGTACGGATCCCCGCTGACGAAAGTTCGTTCCAGGAGGGGGATCGGCATATTGAAGACGACCGGCCCGCGATTGACCCTCGCCCAAAGGAACGCCTCGCGCAGATCGAGCAAGGCGCGATCGGGACTTGAGATCGAAATGAACTTCGCCTCGCATGCCTCCGCGAAGCGCCGCTGGTCGAGACGCTGGACATGGAGCGGATCGTCGGGCGGGCTGTCGCCGGCCAGCACCACCAGCGGCACCTTGTAGCGCGCTGCGGAAATTATCGGCGTCGCGGCGTGGGTCAGGCCGGGACCGTTGGTGACTGTCGCCACGCCCACGCCGTCCGTCATGCGGGCATGGCCTTCAGCCATGGAGATGGCCGCGGCCTCGTGCCGGGAGGAATAAAGCCTGACTCTCCCCGTACCGGCCAGAGTGGCCCACAACGCCATATTCCCGTCGCCCATCAGGCCGAAGATCGTGTCTACTCCCTCCGCCAACAGCGCCTGGGCGAGAGCATCGCAGAGCTTCATCCCTTCCTCCTGATGCCGACCGGCCGGCGCAGCATGCCGGGCCGGTCCTTTGGGCACGGCAACGGCATCAGTCCAGCTTGATTTCGAGGCGTCGGATGATGGGCCCCCAACGGTCGTAGTCCGCGGCGATCTGGGCATCGAGTTCGGCAGCGGTGGAATAGGCCGGGATGAAGGCGGCATCCTCGAGCTTTGCGCGCGCCGCGGGATTGTCAATGACGCTCTTGAGCCCGGCACTGAGATGGTCGATGACATGCTCAGGCGTGCCCGCCGGCACGACGATCCCGAACCAGGTGTAGGCGACCAGATCGGGGAAGCCCGCCTCGACGAAGGTCGGCACGTCGGCGACGCGTTCGGAGCGGACATCGTTGAAATTGGCGAGCAGCTTTATCTGGCCCTCCTTGTGCAGCGGAGCCAACGTCGCGATCGCATCGACGAGAGCGTGAATGTTGCCGGCGACCAGATCTGCACGCGCCAGCCCGCCATTGGCGTAGGGCACGTGCTCCATCTTGAAGCCGAGCGTCTCGTTCATGAGTTCGTTGACGAGCTGCGAATTGGTCCCGAGGCCAAAGGAGCCGTAGCTCATGTCATCGGCATTGACGCGCGCATATCCCTGGAACTCGGCCACTGTCCCGACAGGAACCGTCGTAGCGATACCCAGGCCGATCGGCGCCTTCACCACCATCCCGACCGTCTCGAAGTCGGAAATCTTGTAGGGAATGCTGCTGTAGAGATGGGGATTGGTGGCGAACTGGGTCGTCGTCACCATGCCGATCGTGTATCCGTCCGCCGGAGACCGGGCCACGTGATCGGCGGAGATCATTCCGCTCGCCCCCGGACGGTTGTCGACGACGACGCGCTGGCCGAGTTCTTCGCTCAGCGCCTCCGCCACGATGCGCGCAACGATATCGACGGATCCTCCGGCAGCATAGCCGATGGACATGGTCACGGGGCGGCTGGGATAATCCTGCGCCATCGCGGCGAACGGCACGGCCGCGATGGCCGCGGCAGCTGCGATGCGGGTTTGAATGCGGTTGAACGGGCGCATGGTCTATTCCTCCATTTTCGTCAATGCGAGAAACCTAAAACCGATATAAATTCAGGTTATCAATTGGCAGCCTCTTGTCAATCGTCGTATCAAATTATTATCGTATTGATTCTTATATGTATTTTCTATTATAAACATAGATAAAGCAACCTTCCCGACGAAGATCAGGAAGTTTCCAGATGTTTTTTCATATTTTTGCTCAGGTTTTTCCGTGATCCGACGGCAAGCCCATATGCGTCATGCGGAAAAATAATCCGGCCGCGGGATCGTCCACTGATCGCCCCAGATATGGTTCCCACCATCGACCGCGATGACCTCGCCGGTAGTGAACGAGCCTGCCGAACCGGCGAGAAAGCAGACCGCGTCCGCAACCTCGCGAACCGTGCCGAAGCGCTTCATCAGGTTGGACCGGGGCATCTCGGCGCGCGCCTCCGGCGAATAGACTTCCATCCCTTTCGTGGCGGTAACGCCCGGCGTGACGCAGTAGACCCGGATGCGATGCGGCGCCCATTCGATCGCCAGGGTGCGGGTGAGGTTCACCACCGCGGCGCGCGCGGCCGACGAATGCGCCACGCCGGGCATGCCGCGGCCCGTCTGGGCGACGATGCTGACGATCGAACCCGGACGGCCCGCATCGCGGAAATGACGGCCGACGGCTTGCGTGACAAACCATGTTCCGTTCAGGTTGGTGTCGACGACCGTCTTCCAGCCCCTCGCCGAAAGGTCGAAGGCAGCCTGGGCATATTGTCCTCCCGCATTGTTGACCAGCATGTCGATGCCGCCGAACCGGTCCGCGGCCGCCGCGACGAAATCCTGCATCTCTGCGGGTTCACGGATCGAGGCCACGCGGGTGAAAACCTCGCCGCCGATCCGTCTCAGCGCTGCGCCCGTCGCCTCCAGTCTGGCCTCGTCGCGGCCGTTGATGGCGACACGAGCCCCGAGCCTGACGAACTGGAAAGCAAGCGCGCGACCGATGCCGTGGCCGCCGCCGGTGATGATCGCCGTCTGGCCGGCGAAGTAGCCGTCCCGGAAGGACAGCGGCATGGCCGCCAGCGCTTCGTCCGTCTCGCCATACATGCAACCGTCCCCGAAGCGGGCGGCTCAGGCTCGACGTAACCTGCCCGCCACAAGCGCCATAGCCACAGACGCGATCGCCAGCTTGAGCATATCGCCATAGACGAAGGGCCACGGTCCCCATTCGAGAACCGGCTTGTCCCAGCCCACCACCGCGCCCAGCCAGGCCAGCCCGGGAACGTAGATCGCGACGGTCCCTGCGAGCATCACCAGGCTCGCCGACGCGATCGTGCGGCCGAAGCCCCGGGCGGCGAGCCAGCCCACCAGCACCGCCGACACGAGGAAGCCGACGAGGAACCCGCCCGTAGGGCCGGCCATGTAGGCGAGGCCGATGCCTTTTTCCGGCGTCCCGGCGAAAACCGGGAAGCCGGCCGCGCCCTGCGCCAGATAGCCAAGCACGGCGGCAGCCGCGAGGCGGGGACCGAGGGCCGCGCCGATGAGCAGGACAACGAGCGACTGGAAGGTCATCGGGACCGGGAAGAACGGAACCGCGACCTTGGCAGACAGTGTCAGCAGCGCACTGCCCGCGACGACGAGGCCGGCCTGCCGGCCGATCCGCGCCGCGTCTTTCCCCAAGATGGCCGGATACTAGGTGGTGGTCATTGAAAGCTCCATGCTTGCCAGTCCGAAGACCGGTCAGAAAATCTCGAAAAGGCCGGCGGCGCCCATGCCGGCCGCGATGCACATGGTCACGACGCCCCATTTCGCCCCGCGCCGCCTGCCCTCGATCAGGATGTGGCCCGACATGCGCGCGCCCGACATGCCGTAGGGATGGCCGATCGCGATCGCGCCGCCGTTCACATTCATGCGCTCCGGGGCGATGCCGAGCCGGTCACGGCAGTAGAGCGCCTGGCTGGCGAACGCCTCGTTGAGTTCCCACAGGTCGACATCGTCGATCTCCAGGCCGTGGCGCTCGAGCAGCTTCGGCACGGCGAAGACCGGTCCAATGCCCATTTCCGCGGGGTCGCAGCCCGCGACGGCCATGCCGCGCCACGCGCCGAGCGGATCGAGGCCCCGGCGCTCCGCCTCCCGCGCCTCCATCAGAACCATCGCCGAGGCCCCGTCCGAGAGCTGCGAGGCGTTGCCGGCGGTCACATGCCGCCCCCTGGCCACCCGCTGGCCGTTCTCGAACACCGGCTTCAGCGCAGCCAGGTCGGCGAGCGTCGTTTGCGGACGGTTTCCCTCGTCGCGATCCGCACGCACGGAACGCCGCGACACCTCCCGGGTCTGCTTGTCGGTGATCGCCATTACCGCATCGAGCGGCACGATCTCCCGCGACAGCCTTCCCGCGGCCTGCGCCTCGGCCGTGCGCATCTGGGAGGTCAGCGCGAACTCGTCCTGCGCTTCGCGCGACACGCCGTAGCGGTCCGCGACGATCTCGGCGGTCTCGATCATCGCCATGTAGAGCTCGGGCATGCGCCCAGCCAGATCGGGATCCTGCTTGCGCGGCGCGTCCATATAGGGCTGGCGCACGAGCGACACGGATTCGACGCCGCCGCCAATGGCGATCGCCATGCCGTCATCCACGATCTGCTTGGCGGCGGTGGCGATAGCCATCAGGCCGGACGAGCACGCCCGGTCGATGCTCATGCCCGGCACCGTGACCGGCAGCCCCGCGCGCAGGGCCGACTGACGCGCGATGTTGCCGCCGGTCGACCCCACCTGCATCGCCGCGCCCATCACCACATCGTCGACTTCGCCGGGCTCGATGCCCGCGCGCGCCACCGCGGCGGCGATCACATGGCCGCCCAGGGCCTGCGCCGGCGTGTCGTTGAACACGCCCCGAAACGCCTTGCCGATGGGCGTTCGCGCCGTCGAGACGATGACAGCCTGCCTGCTCATCGGCCGTTCCTTCTCAGCGATACGGTCATGGCCGCCGACTTCACCTCGACAACCGGCGTGCGCGTCAGCTTCAGAAGCTTGCGCACACGGTCCAGCTCCGGAGACGACAGCAGCGGATAGGTCGTCCTGACGGGTCCGGCGGCACGCATCTTGGCGATATCCGCCTCGGGCACGGTCGCGCGCAGGATCAGCTCGTCCTCGTCGTCGGTGCCGTACTGCCTCTTCAGATCGTCCAGCGTCGGCTGCTGCGGCGGATTGGCGAGCACCTCCCTGGCGCGCGGTGACGACATGATCCTGTCGAGCACGTCCGGGTCGATCGGTGCGACGGTCTGGCCGTAGAAGCCGGCCGCGTACTGCACCACCTCGTCGGGCACGGTGCCGTAGCGCTTTCCCGTCACGATGTTGAGCACGGCCTGGATTCCGACCAGCTGCGAGAACGGCGTCGCCATTCCCGGATAGCCGAGGTCCCTACGCACGGCCGCCGTCTCCGCCAGCACCTCCGGCAGCTTGTCCATCATGTTGTGCTGGGCGAGCTGGGCCTTGAACGTGCCCATCATGCCGCCGGGGATCTGGTGCTCGATGGAGAAGACGTCGTATTCGGCATACTGGTTGACGAGGAAGCCTGCCGCCTTGCCGACCGCCTCGAAATGATCCGCAACCGGCTTGAACAGCGACGTGTCGAGCGAGTGGGTGTGGCCCAGGAGCTCGATGTTCCTGACCATGATCTCCGTCGACGGCACGGACGGGCCGTTGGCCATGGGCCGGCTGGCCGTGTGCAGGACGCTGACGCCGAACTCGATCGAATCGAGATAGGCCTTGGCCGACATGCCGAGCAGGTTGTTGGAATGGAACTCGATCTTCTTGCCGCGCGCCTTGCTGGCGATCGCGGGAACCAGCGTCTTCAGGCGATCGCGCTCCAGAACGCCGGCCGTATCGTAGAGCAGGATGGTGTCGATGTCCGGCGAGGCCGACAGCTTGTCGGCCTTGTCGGCGAAGAATTCCTCGGTATGGACCGGCGACAGCGCATACATGATGGCACCGGCCACCTGCGCATTCGCCTCTTTCGCCACCTTTGCGAGGCGATGCATCTTGTCGATATTGAAAAGGACGTCGTAGATCCAGAACGAGCGGACGCCGTGCGCGCAGAGGCGACGGACCCACAGATCCATCAGCGCGTCCGGGCTGACGCCGAAGGTCACGTTCGCGTTCGCGCGCAGGCCCGCGCGCACCGGCGTGTTCGGCATCGAGGCCACCAGGAGGTCGAGACCTTCCCAGTAATTCTCATGGCAGTAGCGCGTCAGCACGTCGAGCATGCCGCCGCCGGTCAGGTCGATGGTAGTGAAGCCCGTCCGGTCGATGAGAGGGGAAACCGGCAAGGCCATGCCGGCCTGCATGCGCAGGCCCCACAGGCTCTGCTGGCCGTCTCGCATGGTTTCGTCGAGAAAGTCGATATGCGCCATTGCGAATGCTCCTACGCGGCCCCGAAGCCGGAAAGACCCTTGTCCTCCAGCCAGCGGGTGGTGATGCGGTTCTGCTTGAAATCGGGATGGGCGACGATATGGGCGGCCAGCGGCAACGTCGTCCTGGGTCCTTCGAGGGTAAAACCGGACAGCGCCGTCAGCAGCCGTTCGACCGCCTCCGCCCGGTCGGCCCCCTTCACGATCAGCTTGCCGATCATGGAATCGTAGAAGGGCGGAACCAGATAGCCGAGCCGGGCATGAGTATCCAGGCGGACGCCGGCGCCGGTCGGCGCGTTCCACGCGGTGATGCGGCCGGGCGCCGGCATGAACTCGTTGAACGGATCCTCGGCGTTGATGCGAACCTCGATGGCGTGCCCGTCGATGCGCACGCGATCCTGCGTCAGGCCGATGCCCTCGCCCGCGGCGACGCGCAACTGCAGCGCGATCAGGTCCTGCCCGGTGATCTCTTCCGAAACCGGATGCTCCACCTGGATACGCGAATTGACCTCGATGAAATAGAAGTCCTCCCGGTCGACGTCGTACAGGAACTCGACCGTCCCGGCATTGCGATAGCGGGCGTACGCGGTCAGCTTCACCGCGGCATCATGCAGCCGCGCGCGCACCGCATCGGGCACCGCCGATGCCGGCGCCTCCTCGATGAGCTTCTGGTAGCGGCGCTGGACCGTACAGTCGCGCTCACCGAAATGGACGACGCCGCCCTCGCCGTCGCCGACGATCTGCACCTCGACATGGCGCGCGCGCTCGACGAAACGCTCCATGTAGAGCCTGCCGTCGCCAAACGCGGCTTCCGCCTCGCGCGACGCCCTCTCGAAGGAGGCTTCGAGTTCGCCGGCGCTGCCGGCCTTGAACATGCCGCGGCCGCCGCCGCCCGCCGAGGCCTTCATCACCACGGGATAGCCGAGCGTCGCCGCGGCCGCCTTGGCCTCCTCGATCGTGGCAATGTGATCGGTGCCGGGCACGGTTTGCACGCCTGCCTCGCGGGCGAGGGCGCGGGCGGCCAGCTTGTCGCCCATCGCCTCTATGGTGTCCGCCCTCGGCCCGACGAAGACGATGCCGCTCTCCTCGCAGGTCCGCGACAGCACGGCCTTCTCTGACAGGAAGCCGTAGCCGGGATGAAGCGCGTCGCATCCCGTCGCCAACGCGGCGTGGACGACGAGGTTCACGTCGAGATAGCTCTTCGAGGACTGCGCCGGACCAAGGACCACCGTGCGGTCCGCCATCTCGGCGCCCATGGACTCCCGGTCGGCGGCCGAAACGCCCAACACAGTCTCGATGCCAAGCTTTTTGGCTGTCCGCAGGATGCGGACCGCGATCTCGCCTCGATTGGCGATGAACAGGCGGCGGATCGGCATGGCCTCAGGCCGGCTCGATGTAGAACAGCGGCTGGCCGAACTCGACCATCTCGGCATCGGCGACGCAGATGCGACGGATCGTCCCCGCCACGCCGGCACGGACCGCCGTGAACAGCTTCATGACCTCGAGCAGGCAGATCTCGGTACCCGGCGACACACTCTGGCCGATCTCGACGAACGGCTCCGCGCCCGGCTTCGGAGCGCGATAGAACGTGCCCAGATTCGGCGCTGTCACCGCAACCCAATGCGAGGGAACCTGTGGCTGAGCGGACCCTTCGGCTACGCCTGCCGCCGCCACGGGGGTGGGCGCAGCCGGCGCCGGAGTTGGCGCGAGGGCAGCGGCCTGCGCGGGCGGCGCGAAGCTTCCCGCAAGCCTCGCATTCGGATCGGTCGACAGGAACAGGTGTAGTCCGTCGACCTCGACGTGGAGCTCGTCCCAATTGGACGCCTCGAACAACTCGACCAGCGTCGCGATGTCCTGTGCCTTGATCGTCATCTCGTCTCCGTTTCGCTGTCGCGCAGTCCGATGCGCGTCTTGGTCGTTCGCTGGGGAGGATCAGCCGTGGCCGAGATAGCCCATGCGCAGGGCCTCGACCGTCGCCTCGTCGTCGACGGTGCCGCGATGCGAAATGCGGCCGTGATCGATCACCACGATCTGGTCGGCATGTTTCATGGCGTGCGTCGCGAGCTGCTCGAACACGACGACCGCGACCCCGTCGCTCCGCAACCCGGCCAGGACGTCGTACACGCGGTCGGTCAGGATCGGCGCCAGTCCCAGCGACGGCTCGTCGATGACGACGACGCGCGGCTTCGCCATCAGCGCGCGCCCCACCGCCAGCATCTGCTGCTCTCCGCCCGAAAGGGTCGCGGCAGCCCGGTCCTTGCCGTTGCGGACCGCTTCGGGCATGAGCTGGTAGACCGACGCCAGGCGGGCTTCGCGCTCGGCGCGCGGCTTGCCGTAGGCGCCCAGCTTCAGGTTCTCGTCGACCGTCAGCTGGCCGAACAGACGTCGTCCCTCGGGGATGAGGGCGACGCCGGACTCCACGAAGCCCTGCTTTCCGGCCCTGGACGTCACGTCGACGCCGTCGAGCTCGATCCTGCCCTTCAGCGGGCGCAGGGCTCCGGCGATGATCTGCGCCAGCGTCGACTTGCCGGCGCCGTTCGGGCCGAGGACTGCGACGAAACCGCCGGCCGGAATGTCGAGATCGATGCCGTCGAGCGCCAGGACGCCGTCATAGCGGTGGCCGATGCCCCGCACCGAGATCGGGGGCGCTGTGCTCATGCGGTCACCATTTTTTTCACCGCCGTCATCTCCGACGTGCCGAAATAGGCGCGCAGGACCTCGGGATGCTGGCGGACATCTTCCGGCAGGCCCTCCACGAGCAGGCGGCCGAACTCGAACGCGACGACCCTGTCGGAGATGTCCATCACCTCCTGAACCGCGTGATCGATGATGAGGATCGACACGCCGGTCTGCCGCATGCCCTGAAGGATGGTGCGGAGCGCCGTCCGCTCGTTGGCGTCGAGGCCGGCGAACGGTTCGTCGAGCGCGATCACCGAGGCGCCGGTGGCCAGAACCCGGCCGACATCTGCAACCTTCTGGATGCCGAAGGGCAACTCGCCCGGCAGGAGGTCGGCATAGGCCGACAGGCCGAGCCCGTCGATGATGCGCTGCGCCACCTCGAACGAGGACATCACGGGCAGTCCCGCTCCCTTTCGGCGCGCCGAACCGAGATCGGCGGTCGTCTCGAACATCTCGCGCAATGTGAGTTCGCCGAACAGCTCGGCATGCTGGAACGTGCGCCCGAAGCCCGCGGCCGTGCGGCCGTATGTCGGCAGCCTCGTCAGGTCGGCGGCACCCAACCTGACCGAACCGGCGCTTGTCGCCTGATAGAAGCCGGAGAGCACGTTAAGCAGCGTCGTCTTGCCGGCGCCGTTCGGGCCGATCAGCCCGACCGACCTGCCGGCAGGCACGGTCAGGCTCACCCCGTCGAGCGCCCGCACGCCTCCGAAACGGACGGACAGGTCCCGGACCTCCAGATCGTCCCTGGCCGGCGGCAGCAGCTGGCGGACGAGCTCCGCGACCGCGTCCGCCCGGAAGGCATGCTCTGCGGACGCAGTCTTGCGCCTGTCGCGGCCGAGAAGACGCATCAGCCACGCTGAGAGCGTCGGCACGATGCCCTTGCGCAGGAAAAGCAGCACGAGGATCGTGGAGAGACCGAAAACGAACATCGACACCGTAGGGACCGAGCGGGCCATTTCCGGCACGACGACGATGAACGCGGCGCCCAGCAGCGCGCCGAGCAGGTTTCCGGCGCCGCCGACGACAGTCGCGACCAGAAGCTGCACGCCCACATTGAGGTCGAAGCCGACCGGATCGAGATAGGAGATGGAATAGGCGATGCCGATCCCCGCAAGCGAGGCGATGGCGGCCGACAGCGCGAAGGCCTTGGCATTTTCGAGCTGCGGCTTGAGGCCGATCGCGGTCGACGCCACCCGCTGGCTCTTCACCGCGAGCCAGCGGCGACCGATGGAACCGTGGGCGACGTAGTCGGCCAGCAGGAAAGCGAAGGTCGCAAGCCCGATGCTGAGAACCACCGCGCCCTGCAGGCTGAGCGACTGAATGCCGAGCAGGACGATGCGCGCGGGCATGACGGGCATGCCCTCGTCGCCGCCGGTGTACTCCGACCAGTGGCCGATCACCTCGCTCGCGGCGAGCGACAGCGCCATGGTGAGCAAGCCGAAATAGAGCACGGAAAACCGGCCGGCACTCAGCCCCAGCACGAAACCGATGGCACCCGCGATGACGAAAGCCAGCAGGGTCGAGACTTCGAGGGGGACGCCCACGGCCGACAGATTCGCCGACAGGTAGGCGCCGATAGCCACGAAGGCCATATGGCCGAGCGACCAGATGCCGGTGAGACCCGCTACAAGCGAGACCGCGAGCACGACGATCGAGAAGAAGGCGATCGAGGCCAGGACGAACTGCGGGTAGCCGCCGATGAGACCCGGCACGCCCGCAACGAAGCCGGCCGCGACGCCGACGGCAAGGATGAAGAAACGACGGACGGTCGGGTTCATACCCTTTCCTTCCTGCCGGCGCCGAGGAAGCCCGACGGCTTGATGAACAGGACCGCCACGATCACCGCAAAGACGATGGTGTCACGATAGTTGGCCGACAGGTAGCGGCCCGCAATGTTGTCGAGGATGCCGATGGCGAAGCCACCCACCGCCGCGCCGGGCATGCTGGTCAAGCCGCCGAGGAAGACGCCTGCAAAGGCGCGGAACAGAGCGGAGATCGTCAGGTTCGCGTTTGCCGAGGTATCCATGGCGAGGAAGAACGCGGCGATCGCGGCGAGGCCGCAACCCAGCGACCACGCCAGGGCGGCGATGCGGCCGGGATTGATGCCGACGACCCGCGCGGCGAAATGGTCTTCGGCGGAGGCGCGCATCGCGACGCCTACGGTAGTGAAGCGGAAGAACCATGCCACGCCCGCCATGGCGACGATCGCGATGACGGTGGCCATGACCTTGTTCCAGGTGAGCGCCACCCCGAGAATGTTCACCGTGCCGGGGATGATGGAGGGAAAGGTGATCGGCCGATGCCCCCAGATCGCGCCGATGGCGGCATGGATGAGCAGGCCGAGCCCGATCGTCACGACGAGGGCGATGAAGAGGCTCTTGTGCCCGGCCCCGAGCGGCCGCACGAGAAACCGCTCCGTCACGACGCCGAACATCGCCGAAAAGGCGATGGCGATGAGCAGTGCCACGGCGACCGGCGCGCCCGCCTGCATGGCGGTGATCGATACGAATACGCCCAGCGTCGCCGTATCGCCGATAGCGAAGTTGACGGTGTCCGTGGACCGGAAGATGATCACTATTCCCAGCGCGAGAAGCGCATAGGCCGAGCCGCTCACGATGCCGGCGGCAATGACTGGCAATAGATCCTGCATCGGGCTGGCTCCGGTTAAGAAGCGTACGGCCCCTTAGTCGGGGCCGTACGCCTTGAATGGTCAAAGCCTTGGGAGGATTACCATTCGCCGAGAGAATCGATGAACTCGCCGATCTCGGACCATTTGCCATCCTTGATCTCGACGCGCAGCACCTCGGTGGTTCCCAGATGCTTCTCCGGGGTGATCGTCACCTTGCCCAGGATACCGCTGTCGTAGTCCTTGAGCTTCTCGAAACCCTTTATCAGGCTCTCACGGGTCAGCGGTTCGTCGGCGAGACGGATGCCCTCGGCGGCGATCTTGGCGAGACCGTAGGTCAGCAGGGAGCCGTAATCGGGCAGCTCGTTCGGCGCGAACTTCGAGAGCGCCTCACGATATTCCTGCACTGCGGGCTGGTCGGAATCAATCGTATAAGAGAGCGACACGCTGCGCAAACCCTCGACCGCATCGCCGCCCAGATTGATCAAGTCGTTGGTGACGTTGCCGCCATAGGTGAAGAGCTGCGTCTCGGCGTTCTGCTGCTTCAGCTCCTTGGCGAGTGCCGCGAGCTCGATGATGGTGCCGATGAAGACGATCGCGTCGGGCTTCTTGCCGGCAACCTCCAGCGCGATCGGCGAATAGTCGGTGGTGCCCAGCTTGACCGGCATCATCTCGACCTTGGCATCCTGCGAGAATGAGCGTACGCCCGGCTCGACATTGCTCGCCACCTTCTCGAAAGCCGCGACCGCCGCGTGGATGACGAGCACGTTCTTGAAGCCGTCCTTCGCGGCCCAGCGGCCGAGCGCACGGGTCTGGTGGTCGAGCAGCGTCTGCGCGCCGACGATCAGCGGGCGGGTCGGTTCGTACCAGTCGAGCGCGCCGCCATACGGCATGATGTAAGGTACGCCCTGCTGCTCGAGGTAGGGGAAGGTCGCCGCGCTCGGGCCCGTGGCATAGGAACCTTGGATCGCGAGCACCTGGTCGCTGTCCACGAGCTTGCGCGCGGCGGCCACCGCCTGCTGCGGATTGTAGGCATGGTCCTCGGTGATGACCGTGATCTCGCGGCCGTTGACGCCGCCCTGCTCGTTCAACAGGCCGTAATAGGCAGTCTGCCCGGCAACACCGGGCACGCCATAGACCGCAAACGGACCGGTCAGGGCCGACCAGGCGCCGAGCTTGATCTCATCCTTGGTAACACCGGGCGCGTCCTGCGCCGAGGCGAACGACGCGAACCCGACACTGATCGCAAGCACGCTCGCATAGGCAAGCTTTTGAGCGAAGTTTCTCGACACTGTTCCACATCCTCCCGCTGGAACGATCCAGGCTTCTGCCGCAGCAATAGCCGAATAAATTTCGTATTTATAGCGAAGCTCAACACCTGTCAATTGCCTTTGAAAAAGGCTGTGTGATATTTCCCTGCAGATCGCTCGGCACCTGCATTTAACAACTGATTCTCAAAACAATTTCGGGTAACAGGCTTCGGCTCTGAGATACGCGCAGGCAGAGGCCATGCTCTGCCTAGGCGGCGACGGGGCGCAAGAGGTGTCCGGACCGTGACGACCGGACCGGCGGTGGTAAACACCGCGGTCATGGCCGGTTGCCTCCCCGACTGCTTCCCGATCGCGCTCGCTGCCGCAGGAGCCATCTCGACCGCGCGACCCGGCCTCGTTGACGAGTCGTCGATGGCCACTCCGAGCAAGTACACTTCGTGCCACGCGGAAAACGGCTCTGCCGAACGATAGCAACCCTTGCGTGTCGAACCGGCTTCAAGATGGCGGCCGAGAAGCCGGTGGCGAGCCGAGGCGGTTCAGCGGATGAAGCGCTCGACATAGGCGGCGCCGAGCCCGACGGCCTCGAAATGGCGCCGGCACTGCTCGATACGCGTGAAGACGTCGTCATAGCCGGTCACGTTGCCGGCCTCGTCGAGATAGATCATCGAGCCGTGCACCTGGAACATGGTCATCATCTCTCCGCCCTCGCCATCGACGACCAGCGTGTGGGTATCGCCCGGGGGCTCGAAGATATAGCTGCCCGCCTCGGCCACCCAGTCGTGCTCCAGATAGCGCCAGCGTCCCTTGATCGTGTAGCCGTGCACCGGCTGCGGATGGCTGTGGCGCGAAACGACGCCGGAGCGCCGGATGCGCGCGATCGTCATCCAGTAACCCTGCGACACCGACATGAACAGCGGGCGGAAGGCAATGTCGTCGGCCGAGCCGACCCACAGCCGCTCGTCCTGCGGGAGGCCGTCGGCCAGAAATATTTCCTTGAGAGCGTAAGGGTTCTTCGTTGGGGTCGGCACCGTTCTTCTCCGTTTTCGTCTTTGCGTTCAACTTGCCGGCTTCGGCACAGCACAGGACGAACCCGCGGCCTCGCGATCCCAGCAATTTCCGGTTCCTTCCCCGCGCAACGCCATCTTCCGAATCTTGCCAGTCGGCGTCTTCGGCAATTCGTCCCGGAATTCGACGTAGCGGGGAACCATGTAGGCGGACAGCCGCGGGACCAGGAAGTCGATCAAGGCCTACGCGTCCAGAGCTTCGCCCGGGAACAGGGAGACGACGACTTTCACCTCGTCCTCGCCCATCGGCGAGGACGAGGCCACGGCTGCGCACTCGGCGATCGCGGGATGCGCCTTGATCTCGCTCTCGAGCTCGAAGGACGAGATGTTCTCGCCGCGCCGGCGGATCGCGTCCTTCAGGCGGTCCTTGAAATAGTAGTTTCCGGCCTCGTCCATCATCAACAGATCACCGGTATGGAGCCATTGATTGCGCCAGTAGCCGAGGTCGAACTCCCACGGATCGTCCGCACGCAGCACCAGCTCGCCGACGATGCCCGACGCCACCGGCTCGTCGTTATCGTCGAAGATGCGCGCAGAGATACCCGGCCGGGGCCGCCCGCAGGATTGCGCGTCGACGAGATCGGCACCGGTTATCAGTGGCGTCGACGCCTCCGTCATGTTGAACAGCGTGATGATCCGCCGGCAGCCGAAGCGCTCCTTGAAGGCGTCGATGTCCTTGACCAGCGGCGTCATGAAGATCGTGCGCAGCGTGTTGTCGCGATTACGCGCATCGGCGGGCGCCGACATCAGAAAGGCCGGCATGGTCGAGATCAGCCGGGTCGCGGTGGCGCCGAAATAGGCCACATCCTCCCAGAACTGCGAGGTGGAGAACTTCTCTCGGATGGCGCGCGTACCGCCCGAGATCAGAACCGTGCCGAATACATGCGTGAAGGTCGGCTGTTCCCAGTCCTTCATCGCGCGCGAATATCCGATCGTCATCTGAGCGGCCCGCCGAGCGCCACGTCGAAGAAGATGATCTCCTCGGCGAAGAAGGATTGCCGGGCGCCGAAGAGCAGATGCCGCGTCATCCGGCCAAGAACGGCGCCGGCATCCTCGCGCGAAGCAAACCAGAATTCCTCCACGCAATCGACGGCAGGGCCGTCGACGGGTCTTGCGCCCGGGAGGCGGTAGCTGCCCGGAATCACAAGACCCGCTTCCCAGCCGGCTATGCGCCGGAAAAGCGCGGGATCGGCGTAGGCCATTCCGTAGCCGTCGGCGAACGCCTCGCAGGACAGGCCCGGCACGCGGGCTGACAGCACCACCACCTTCACTGGGCCCCTGCCCAGCTTGATGATGCGTTCATGCGCCGACATCGACACGGTGCGGTCCATGTCGATGAAGTTCAACTCGTCCACCCTCACGCGATCCTGGTAGATCGACGTTTGCGCGTAGGCATCCTCGTTGGGCGAATTGCCCGGAAGCCAGAATTCAGCCATGCCGGCGAAGCCGAACGGTTCCCCGACCGGACCTCGTCCGAGGACATGGTTCTGCGCATAGCGCAGACGCCATGCTCCGTAGCCGGGCGAGCTGGCGACCACCGGGCCGTGGGTGCCGCGCCAGTAGGACCGGAATTCCGCAACGCTCATCCCCGCCTTCGCAACCAGGAAGGCTATCTTCTTCAGCTTCATTGCCGCCTCACCTGCCGGTGAACCCCGGCGGACGCCTAGCCTTGAAAGCCGCAAGTCCCTCGGCGAAATCCGTCGTCGAGGCGATCTGCGTGCAGCCGAACCGTTCTGCGTCGAACTGGGCCGCCAGTTCGTTGTTGCGCGCGCTCGCGACCAGGCGCTTGATCGTGGCATAGGCAAGGGTCAGCCCCGCCACCAGCGCGTCGGCCGCGACCGTGGGCAGGCCAAGTTCGGTAATCCGCCGCGCGACCGGGTGGAAATGCGCCATCGAGCCGTGCGCATCCATGCGATCGAGTGCCGCGCCAAACGCGGCCGCGAACTCGACGTCGATACCGTTGAGGACGGCGGGGCGATTGAGCGTGATCGCGGCGATCTCACCGCGCACCTCGAACAGGACGGGACCTGGTTCATGAACGAAGCCCGGGCCCGGCCGGTCTCCCGCCGAGCCCGAAAGGGTTATCGCGTGGTGAGCGAGGAGATGACGGAGACCTTGCCGTCCTTGAACTCGTTCACGTTGATGACGACCTGCGACTGCCCCGAATTCTCGAATTTGTAGGTCTGGAGCAGGCCCTCATACTCGAAGTCGCGCAAGGTGGCGGCGAGCTTCTCGGGATCCGTGGTCCCTGCCGCCTTCATCGCCTCGACAATCAGCATGACGTTATCCCAAGCGGTGACGTTGTAGGGCAGCGCCTCGGTGCCTGTATCGGCCTTGTACTGGCTCTTGAACGCCTCGAGCTCGGGCGAGGTCGAGGTCGTCGGACCGGTTGAGATGTAGATGCCCTCCATCGCCGCGCCGGCAGCGTTGATGAAGGTCGGCGATCCCCAGATGACGGCGACCGACAGGAAATCCGGCGTCATCTGCAGCTCGCGATACTGCTTGATCATCGACACACCGTCCTCAACGAACGCCGCGCCGACCACCGCGTCGGGCTGCGCGGCCCGGACCTTAGTTAGAAGGCCGTAGAAATCGGTCGAGCCGGTATCGAAATACTCCTCGACGACGATCTCGGAGCCCAGGCTCCTGGCGGTCTCGCCGATCACCTGGCCGGCGGCGCGGCCCCAGTCGTCGTTGCGGCCGACATAGGCGATCGTCTTGGCGCCGCGCTCCTTGACGAGATACTCGATCGAGGGCGCGACGTTCATGATCGCGGTCAGCGTGGTGCGGAACGAGAAGGCGTTCGCAGGGTCGGTCACGGACGGCGCGGCCGCCACGAACGACAGGCCGACGCGCTTGTTCTTCTCAGTGACCGGTATGACCGCCAGCGTGCTGGTGCTCGACGCGGGCATCAGCACCACCGGCACGTCGTTCTCGCCGATCAGCTTCTCGGCGCCGGCGACCGAGCGCTCGGCTTTCGATTCGTCGTCGACATTGATGATCTCGAGCTTGTATTTCTCGCCGGCGATCTCGATGCCGCCGGCCTCGTTGAGCTTGCGCGCGGCATACTGCGCGCCGTCATGCGACTCCTTGCCGATCGAGGCGTTCGGCCCCGAAAGGGCCAGGATGGAGCCGAGCGTCAGGACCTTCTCCTGCGCGGATGCGGCCGGAACCATCGCCGTCGCCGCCAGAAGGGCAATCGCTGCACGTCGTGTCAGTCTGATCATGGTCATTTCACTTCCTCCAATGGACCACTCGCCTCGTTGCCGACGGCCTCGCCGCCCGCGTCATATGCACTTCACGACGGGCCGCGCCTAGCGCACGTGCCCGCCGAGATAGCTTTCCTTCACCGCCGGATCGTCCAGCAGCTCCCTGCCGGTTCCCGCCTGCGTGACGCGGCCCGTCGCCAGCACATAGGCGTGGTGCGCGAGCCTGAGCGCCATGCGCGCGTTCTGCTCCACCAGGAGGATCGTGGTGCCGGCCTTGTTCAGGTCGGCGATGATGCGGCCGAGCTGCTGCACGATCGCAGGTGCCAGCCCCAGCGACGGCTCGTCCAGCATCAGCAGCTTCGGCCGGCCCATGATGGCGCGGCCGATGGCGAGCATCTGCTGCTGGCCGCCGCTGAGCGAGCCGCCGGGCTGCCTGAGCCGCTCGCGCAGGATCGGGAAGGTGACGAGCACCTGCTCGAGGTCCGCGGCGACGGCGGCGCGGCCACTGCGATAGTAGGCGCCGAGATCGAGGTTCTCCTGCACACTCATCTCAGGGAACACGTGACGACCCTCCGGGACGAGGGCGACGCCGCGCTTCACCATCTCCGATGACGACATGCCCGACGTGACCGCCCCGTCATAGCGCACGGTTCCGGAGCGCGGCTTGAGCATGCCGCAGATGGTCTTCAGCAAGGTGGACTTGCCGGCGCCGTTGGCGCCGATGACGGTGACGATCTCGCCCTCGGCGATGCGTATCGAGACGCCGTGCAGCGCCTCGATCGCGCCGTATGCCACCCGCAGATCAGAGACCTCAAGCATCCTCGTCCGTCCCCAGATAGGCCTCGATGACGCGCGGATGGGCACGAATCTCGGCCGGCGAGCCCTCGGCGATCTTGGAGCCCTGGTCGAGCGCCACGATGCGGTCGCACACACCCATGACGGCCGCCATGTCGTGCTCGACGAGAAGAACGGTTATCCCGGTGTCGCGGATGCGTCGTACCATCTCGGCCGCGTCCGCCGTCTCGCGCGGGTTCATGCCCGCGAAGGGCTCGTCGAGCAGCAGCAGCGTCGGCTTCAGCGCGAGCGCCAGCCCGATGCCCAACAGGCTCTGGTGGGCATAGGCGAGCGAATTGGCCTCCACCTGCGCCAGCGGTGCGAGGCCGATGAAGTCGAGGATACGGGCGACGTCGGCGTCGATCGACCCCTGCACGGCACGCGCGCGGGCGAGGTTCAGCCAATCCTCCCATAAGCCGAGGCGGGTGCCGGCCAGAAGCGCGGTCTCGATGTTTCCCGCCACCGTCAGCGACGAGAAGATGCGCGTGCCCTGGAAGGTGCGGGCGATCCCCAGCGCCGCGACCCGGTCCGGCCGCATGCCGGTGATGCGCCGGCCCGAAAGCCGCACCTCTCCGGCGGTCAGCGGATAGCGGCTGGAGATCAGGTTGAAGGTGGTGGTCTTGCCTGCGCCGTTCGGTCCGATCAGGCCGAGGATTTCGCCCTGCCGCACCTCGAACGACACCTCGTTGACGGCGCGCAGTCCCCCAAACTGCTTGGAGATGCGCTCGACGGCGAGGATCGGGACGTCAGCCGGCATGGCCGTCCTCCCCCTTTCCGGCCGCCCCGCCGCGCCGCGACGCCGCGAGCCAGGCGCGCGCGTCGCGCGCCAGCCCCAGCAGACCCCGCGGCGCGAACAGGGTGACGAGGATGAGCAGGAGCCCCATCATCGCCGGGCGGTAGTGGCTGGTAAAGCTCAGAAATTCCGGCACGTAGACCAGGAAGACCGCGCCGATGATCGGGCCCGCCAGCGTGCCGATGCCGCCGATCACCACCATGACAATCATGTCGACCGAGGCGAACAGCGTGAACTGGCTCGGCGCGAGGATGGTGAGGAACGGCCCGAGCAACAGCCCCCCGAGGCCGGCGACGAAGGCGCCGATACACAGCCCGATCACCTTGCTGCGCATCACCGGGATGCCGATGAATTCGGAGAGGAGCTCGTCCTCGCGCACGGCCACGAGCATGCGGCCGGTGCGGCTGCGCACGAGCCGCCACAGCGCCACCAGACAGACGACGAGCACGAACAGCGACAGGAAGTAGAAGGAGCGCTTGGTGTCGAAGGAAAGGCCCAGGATCGGCTCCGGCGGCATGATGCCCCTCAAGCCGAGCGGGCCGTTGGTGACGTCCTGCCAGTTGACGATGACGAGCCGCGTGATCTCGGCGAAGGAGAGCATGACCAGGATGAAGAACGGGCCCTTAAGCCTGAGCGTCAGCAGGCCGACCAGCGCCGCGACGGCGACGACCGCCGCAAGCGCGATTGGCGCCGCGACCCAGAAATCGAGCCCGTAGCGCAGCCTGAGGATCGAGCAGACATAGGCGCTGATGGCGACGAAGGCGGCCTGGCCGAGATTGATCTGCCCCACGAAGCCGAGCACGAGGCCCATGCTGAGCGCGAGGATCGCCCAGATCACCGTCAAGGTGAGCAGGTAGGTCTGGTAGTCGCGCAGCACGAAGGGCGCGGCGACCATGGCGGCGGCGAGGATGGCGACGGCGAGCTTGTTCATCGCGCCCGCCCGAACAGCCCCGACGGCCGCAGCAGGAGCACGATGATCAGGAGGATGAACGTAAACACATCCTTGAAGGCGAACGAGATGTAGGCGCCGGCGAGGTTTTCGACCAGGCCGATGGCGAGGCCGCCGAAGATTGCGCCGGGCACGCTGCCGAGGCCGCCGAAGATGACGATCACGAACGATTTCAGGAGCGCCGCGCCGCCCATGCCCGGCTCGACGGCGTAGAGCGTGCCGAGCAGGCTGCCCGCCGCGCAGGCCATCGCCCCCGAAACGGCGAACACGAAGGCGATGATGCGGTCGGTGTCGAGGCCGATCGCCAGCGCCCCCTCGCGGTTCTGGGCGATCGCCCGCAGCGCCTTACCTATCTTCGTCCTGTAGAGCAGCCAGTAGAGCGCCAGGACCAGGGCGACCATGACGGCTATGACGACCAGCCGCTGGTTCGTGACCACCACGTCGCCGATCATCTGGATGCCGCTGATTCCCATATCCATCTGCCGCGGAGCAGTTCCCCAGATGATGATCGCCGCCTCGCGCAGGATGTAGAGCAGCCCGAGCGTGACGAGGATGACCTTGAGCTCGCCCTGGAGCGAGGTATAGGCACCGCGCAGCAAAGGCCGCAGCGTCAGCACGAACATCAGGACGCTGAACAGCGCGACACCGACCATGGCGACCGGCAGCGCGACGAAGAACGGCGCGCCCGACCACGTCATGACGGTCAGGCTGAAGAACGCGCCGAGCATCAGGAGTTCGCCATAGGCGAAGTTCACCACCCTCGCCGCGCCGAAGATCAGCGTGAAGCCCAGCGCCGACAGCGCATAAATGCTGCCGAGCACCAATCCGTTGGCCAGCTGCTGTGCGAGCATCAGTCTGCCACCGCGCAGATTGCGTAAGCTATCATGGTTCCGGCGTCCTCCCAGCGTCGGGGTTCGGGTTCCTAACCCGAAAATTATTCGTAATTTAGAAATTCCAACGGCGATGTCAACTGCCTCGCAGAGGCGACATCGGCTCAGTCGTCGGGCACATCGTCGCGGCCGACGACCCCGCGATCGAAAAGGGATGCGGCCGGATCGGCGATGAACCGTTCCACGAGATGGGCCATCAGCGCGGGCGCATCGTGATGAAGGTTGTGCCCGGTATCGCTCGCCCTCAGGCGCTTCAGCCCCGGCACGAACGCGGCGCGCCGCTCCATCTCGCCGGGCACCGCGGTCGCAGCGAAGGGGCGCTCGTCCTCGGAAGCGATCCAGAGCGCCGGTGCGTCGATGCCCGCCCATACTGTACCCCACTCCTGCATCGAATGCAGGCTCGGCAAGGCCATCTGGTGCGTCGGGTCGAACAGCCATGTCCGGCCGCCTTCTCCGTCGTCCGCCGTCGCATGGTCGGCGAGGAAGAGGGCCTGTTCGCGCGACAGCCGCGCATTGCCCTTCATCAACCGGTCGGCCACGGCCTCCACGCCCGGGTAGCTCCGGTGGCCGCGCACGGACTTCGGAATGGAAAGAAGGCGCGCGAGGATCATCTGCACGTCGACTGGGTCCCTGTTCGTCAGCGGCCCGAACCCGTCGAGCGACACCAGATGCGTGACCCTGTGCGGCGCGAGGCCCGCATAGACACCCGCAATGTTGCCGCCGAGGCTGTGGCCGACGAGGGGAAGTGCCGCGCCGGGCGACAGCGCATCGAGAAGCGCATCAAGGTCGGCGACGAATTCGTGGAACCAGTAGCCCTGGCTCACCCACTGCGAGTTGCCGTGACCGCGCCAGTCCGGCGCGATGACGCACCAGTCGCCTTGCAGGTGCTCGACCATGAACTGGAAGGTCACGGAGCTGTCCTGTGTGCCGTGCAGGAAGACGATCGGCCGCGCGTCCTTCCGGCCCCACCGTCTCACCGCATAGCGGATGCCGCGAATGACGATCTCCTGGGTAGAGGACGGGGCGCGTTCCGTCATCGCTCGTCGCTGCCTTCATGGGTCAGGACGACGCGACCGGATGTTGAGCGTTCCTCCATCATCGCGTGGGCGCGCGCGGCCTCCTCCACCGGGACGAAGGCGGCGATCTCGGGTTCGATCTCGCCGCGCGCCACGAGGTCGATGACCTTTCTCAGGTCTGAGAGGGTTGCGTGGGCGCTGCCGATGAAATCGAGCTCTTTCAGGATCGACATCGCCGGATTGAACGGCACCGGGCCCGGATCGACATTGCCGACGACCACCATGCGCCCGCCCGCCTTCAGCGACCTGACCGAGGAATTGAAGCTCGGCCTCCCGGCGATCTCGATCACCGCGTCGGCGCCCTCGCCGGCGGTGATGTCGCGGACCTGCCGGTGGAAATCCATGTCGGGCGACACGATCACGTCCGCCGCGCCCGCCGCGCGCAGTCGCTCCACCTTGGACTGCGAGGACGATACGGCGATCGCGCGCAAGCCCAGAAGCCGCGCCAGCTTGACCGTATGGATGCCGACGCCACCGCTGGCCGCCGTGATGACAACCGTGTCGTTGAGCTGGAGCGCAGCCCGCCGTAGCGCGTGGAAGCCGGTGCCGATGGCGCAGCTCAGCACTGCGGCGACCTTGAGGGGGATTGTGTCAGGGACCAGGGCGGCGTTGCGCTCGGAGGCGATGACATACTCGCCATATCCGCCCGACATCTGCTCGCCGTAGAAGCCCGGACCCGAGACGCACAAATTCTCGCGCCCGGACCGGCACAGTGGGCACAGGCCGCACGGCAGGCGCTGAATGACCGCGATGCGGTCTCCCGGCCTGAAACGCGTCACAAGCGCGCCGGTCTCGACCACCGTTCCGGCGATTTCGTGGCCCATGACGGCCGGCAGCTTCGTGTGCGGGAAGTGCCCGCCGCGGTTGAGCAGGTCGTGGCCGCAGACGCCGCAGGCGGCGACCTTGACCAGCATCTGGTCGGTGGCCTGCATCGGCCGTTCGACCTCCTCGCAGGTGAACACTCCGGGACCGCCGAACTCCCTGAGCATCACCGCGCGCATCAGCCTTGCTCCGGCCGTACGTTTTCGGTCACATCGGCAAGCAGGCGCTCGCGATGATAGGCGGCATCACCATAGGAATATTCCAGCACCTTCGCCCGGCGAAGATAGAAATGCAGGCCGAGCTCCCAGGTGAAGCCGATGCCGCCGTGGAGCTGGATGCCTTCGTTGCAGACGAAGCGGGACGTATCGCCGCTGAAGGACTTGGCCATCGAAACCGCGCGCGTGCGGTCGGGCGCATCTTCGGCCAGCGCCCACGCGGCATAGTATACGGCCGAGCGGCTGGCCTCGATCGCAACCGCCATGTCGGCGCAGCGATGCTTGATCGCCTGGAACGAACCGATCGGCTTGCCGAACTGCGTGCGCTGCCTGGCGTACTCGACGGCATTGTCCAGCACCTTGCCGCAAATGCCCGTCATCATCGTCGCAGCCGCCACGCTGCCAGCATCAAGCAGGCGCGTTACCGAGGCCTCGCACGGCTCTTGGCCGACGATGTCGTCGCGCACGATGGCGACATCGTTCAGGTCGAGCGCGTGGAAACGGCCCGATGGGTCAAGCGTCGTGTGCTCGTGCAGTGAAATACCGGCTCGGTCGCCCTCGACGAGCACGAGGCCCAGCGTGCCGCCCTCGCCGAACCTGACCGTGAGGAGGATCAGGTCGGCCGTCGCCGCGTGCGGCACCAGCACCTTACGGCCGCTGACGCGCCAGCCATTGCCGGCAGGGAGGGCGATGACCGAAATATCATCGGGATCGAAGCCCGCCTCCACCTCGGTGATCGCGGGCACGATCTTCAGCTTTCCCTCCGCCAGAAGGGGCAAGAGCTTCCGTTTCTGTTCCTCGTTGCCGAAGCGCGCGATCACGTCGGTGGCGACCATCGTCTCGGCCACCGGAGCCGGTACCAGCGCCCGGCCGTATTCTTCGAGCACCAGTGACAGGTCGACGAAGCTCAGCCCCATGCCGCCATATTGCTCGGGAACCAGCATGGAGAAAGCGCCGCTCTCGGCCAACCCCTTCCAGAGCGCGCGGTCCAGCCCGTCGCCTTCCAACAGCGCGCGAAGCCGGTCCAGGTCGTAGTTGTCGTCGAGGAAGCCGCGCGTGGTTTCCTGAAACATGTATTGCTCGTCACTGAAGTCGAAATCCATGGCCGGCCTATTTCGGCAAGCCGAGCACACGCTCGGCTATGATGTTGCGCTGAATCTCCGAGGAGCCCGAATAGATGGTGAAGGCTTTCGACCGCAGGAAGCTCAACTGGAAACGCCCCGACGCCGGCGAGAGAGGATCGCCGCCGCTCAGCGGAGCCAGCGGACCCAGCGCCTCGAGCGCGGTCTCGTACATGTTCTGCGTGACGTGGCTCCAGTAAAGCTTGTTCATCGACGCCTCGGGGCCGCGTGGCTTGCCCTTCAGCGCCTTGGAGAAGGCGCGCAGGCAGTTGAGGCGCATAACCTCGACCTCCACCAGCGAACGCCCGAGCTTCTGCCGCAGCACCGGATCGTCGATGGCCATGCCCTTTCCGCGCCGCGTCGCAGCCGCCGTCTCGATCAGCGTGTCCAACTCCTGCTTGAAGCGAATCTGGCGCCCGAGCGCATCCTCCGGACCACGCTCATAGGTAAGCGTGGTCATGGCGATCTTCCAGCCGCCGTTCAGCTCGCCGACGAGGTTCTCGACCGGCACCCTCACATCGTCGAAGAAGGTCTCGTTGAACTCGTTCTCGCCCGAAATCTGCTTGAGCGGCCTTATCGAGATGCCAGGCGTCGCCATATCGACCAGGAGGAACGAGATGCCCTGATGCTTGGGAAGGCTGGTGTCCGTGCGCACCAGCAGGATGCACCACTGCGCATACTGGGCGAAGCTCGTCCAGATCTTCTGGCCGTTGACGACGAAATGATCGCCCTCGCGTACCGCGCGGCAGCGGACGGAAGCGAGATCGGAACCGGCGTTCGGCTCCGAGAAACCCTGGCACCAGACTTCCTCGCCGGAGATGATCTTCGGCAGGAAGCGCTGCCTCTGCTCCTCGCTGCCATGATGCAGGAGCGTCGTCGCTACGAGGTTGCGGCCAATGATGTTCAGCCCCTCCGGCGCGCGGGCACACGCCATCTCCTCGGCGAAGATCGCCTGTTCGACAAGGCTTGCGCCACGGCCTCCATACTTCGTCGGCCAGGCGATTCCGTTCCAGCCTCCCTTGTAGAGCTTGCGCTCCCAGTCGAGGCGGAACAAGGCATGCTCGTCCTCGTCCTCCGGTTCGAAGACGGTCTCGCCCCAGCCCTCGGGCAGGTTCGCTGTCAGCCAGGCACGCAACTCGTCGCGAAAGGCGAGATCTTCCGCGCCATAGGAGAAATCCATAGGTCAGGCCTTCCTGAAGTTCGGCACACGCTTTTCGCGGAAGGCAGCTACGCCTTCCTTATGCTCGGGCGTGGTGTAGGCGAGAGTCTGGGCGTAGCTTTCATATTCCAGCATCTGCTCCAGCGTAGACGTCGACGACTTGTTGAGCAGCGTCTTGATCATGGCGAGCGCGGTCGGCGGGCCGGCGGCGATCTCGGACGCGAGCTTGCGCGCTTCGGCCATTAGTTCGTCGGCCGGCACGACGTGGTTGGCGATGCCGAGCGCCAGCGCCTCGCGAGCATCGATCTTCTTCGCCGTAAAGCACAGTTCCTTCGCCTTGTTGAGCCCGACCACCCGCGTGAGCAGGTGCAGCCCACCGAGGTCGGGGACAAGGCCGAGACGGGTGAAGATCTGGCTGAACACCGCCGCCTCGCTGGCGATGATGATGTCGGCCGCGAGCGCGATGTTGAACCCCGCGCCGACGGCGGCGCCGTTCACCGCCGCGACGACCGGCTTTTCCAGGTTGACCAGCGGCCGCAGGATGTCGGCCAGTATCCAGCGATGCCGGGCGCGCCGGGCGAGCAGCGCCATGTCCGGATTCATGGACTTGACGTCCGCGCCAGCGCAGAAGCCGCGGCCGGCGCCCGTGATGATGACGGCCCCGACCGCGTCGTCGGCCGCGATGTCGCGGATCAGGCCCTGCATCTCCCGATAGAACTGGTCGTTGGTCGCGTTCATCGCCTCGGGGCGGTTGAACGTCACGGTCGCGACCCCGTCGGTCACATCGTACAGGATGGTCTCAAAGGTCACCGTCTCGTCTCCTTCGTAGCGAATGGAACCGGAAAGATGGCGCGAGGATCGGCAATCACGGCGACCGCAGCCCGCGCCTGAGTATCTTCCCGGTGGGACCCTTCGGCAGTTCGGGGAGGAAATGCACTGCCGCAGGAACCTTGAAATAGGCCAGTTCTTCCTTGCATCTGGCGATCAGCGACGCGGCCGAGACCTCGGCGCCGGGCTGGATCGCGACATAGGCGACCGGCACCTCGCCCAGTTCTTCATCGGGCGCGCCGATGACGACGGCCTCGTTGACGCCCGGAACCTGGTAGAGCACCTCCTCGATGTCGGCCGGATAGATGTTCTGGCCGCCGCGGATGATGACGTCCTTCTTGCGGTCGACGATGTAGCCGTGGCCGTCTTCGTCGAACACGCCGAGATCGCCTGTGTGCAGCCAGCCGCCGGCCAGCGCGGCGGCCGTATCGTCGGGCTTCTTGTAATAGCCCAGCATGACGTTCGGGCCGCGGATGCAGATCTCACCCACCTCGCCCGGCGCGGCATCGCCGCCGTCCTCCCTGACCATGCGCAGCTCTATGCCGGGCAGGATCCTGCCGATCGACTTCGGGCGCTTCACCCGGCCCGCCGCGTCAAGCTCGATGTGCTCAAGCGTGGCGAGCGCCGTGCCCTCGGTCAGGCCGTAGCCGGTCATCACCACGGTATCGCGGCCCATGAACGCGTAGATGCGTTCGAGCAGGGCCGCCGGGACCGGCGCGGCGCCGGTCATGATGCGCGTTATCGAGCTCACGTCGTGGGTGCGCGCGGCCGGGTGGTCGAACAGCTTCTGGAGCATGGTGGGCACGCCGGGGAAGAAGGTGCAGCGGTATTTCTCGATCAGCCGAATGCACTGTTCGGGATCGAAACGTTGCATCAGCACCATCGTGCAGCCGGTCACCATCAGCGCATTGATGCACTGGTTGAGGCCGAACGTGTTGTAGAGCGGCAAGGCGCAAAGCGTGACGGTGTTCTCGTCGAGCCCCAGCCATTGCGGCGTCGAATCGTAGTTGAAGCCGATATTGGCCAGCGTCAGCATGACGCCCTTGGCCTTGCCGGTCGTGGCGCTGGTGTTGAGCATCATCCCGATCGAGCTGTCGGGGATCTGCACCGGCGCGTCGATGGCTCGACCGCTCGAGGTGAGATCGTCGGCCGAGGCAAGGCGCGCATCCGCGTAGCTACCCGAGCCTAGGATGAAGATCGTGCTCAACGACTGCGTGCCCGCGGCGCCTGCCTCGGGCAGTCGCTCGACGAACTCGTCGCCTATGATCAGGAACTGGAGATCGCAGTTCTCGATCGCATGGGCCAACTCGTTCGTGCGATAGAAGATGTTTAGCGGAGAGACGATCGCGCCCAATGCGAAAAGCGCCTGCTGGAAGAAGATGAACTCCGGGCGCGAGTGCATCATGAGGCCGACACATGTGCCGACGCCGACGCCCGCTGCGGAAAGGCCGCCTGCGATGCGCCGGACCCGCTCGGCGATATCGCCGAAAGAGTAGTGCCGGTCCTCGAAGATCAGCGCACGGTGATCTTCGCGGTCGCGCGCCTGCCGGAAGAGATGGTCGGCGAGATTGGCCATTGCGGCTACTCCGCCGCCGTCTTGTGTGAAACCTGCGTCAGATCTTCCTTGATCGAGGACGGGCCCTCGAACCAGTCCCGCGGCATCACCTGCGGGATGCGGAAGTCGTGCGCCGGCACCACGATGTCGGAGGCGGCCTTGACCCGAGCCATGCTTTCGATAAAGGTACGCTCGCTCTCGCTGCGGATAGAGCTCGGCAGGTAGCCGCCCGCCAGAAAACGCATCGGCGTGTGCGTTGCGCGCGGGTCGGCCGGCAGCCAGTTGCGATAGTGGTCGCCCAGGTCGGAAACCAGCGCCGCCCGTCCTTTTGCGGTCGTGACGACGACGACCTGCATTCCCGGCGTATGGCCCGGAGCCTTCATGAGGCGAATTCCCTCCACGAGGTCGGCGTCGCCATCGACGATGCGAAACTCCGCCGGCCGCTTGCGCTGCAGGAGGCCGATCACCGTTTCCTTGAAGTAGTAGATGCGTTGCGTTCCCACAGGGTCGATCGCATGCATGATCTCGTCGCGCTGCACCACGACGCAGGCGTTCGGAAACAGATCGAGGTTCCATGCGTGGTCGAAATGCAGATGCGTCGGCACGACGAAGTCGATCGCGTCCGGCGTGGTCCCGGCAGCCGCCAGCGCGCTGCGCAGCGACTCGTGCCCGCCGCCCGCACCGTCGACCTTCAGCCTGGCCTTCACTTCCGCCGCACCCGGCATGCCGCTGTCGACGAGGATACGGATTTTGCCGTCAGTGACGTACCACGCGTGGATAGGGTCGCGCAGCAACCCGCCCCCGTGCGGGATCAGCAGCTCGCCGAGGCGAAGCGTATAGATTTCGAACACGTTCGAGGTTCCTCCACCATCGCGCCGTAGGTAGTTAGCGGTCGTCCCGTTCGCCGTCGATCACCTCGAAGTGCGAGATATCGCCGAGCGAACCGGTCGGCTCTCCATCGCGCCAGACCGCGCGGACGCGCGTTCCAGGCTTCACCAACTCCTTGGCCCTGTTCATGTCGATACCGGCGACGTTATGAATCAGGCGGGTCAGCGCGCCGTCGAGGATGATCTCGGCATAGATATAGGGCGGCGGCTGCTTCTGGCCGAGAAACTGTAGATGGATGACCGACATGGCGCGCACCGTGCCTGTCTGCTTCACCTCGACCCAGGTCCCCGTCTTCCGGTGCGTGATGTCGTCCAGCTCACGCGGCGGCAGGAGCGCGCCTTCGCCGTTGGAAGTCCGAACGCCCATGATGCGGCGGCTTGTCTTGATCTCGTCGAACAGGCGGCCGTAATACGGGCCGAAGGCGTGCTCGTAATGCAGGTCGAGCTGGTAGGGGATAGCATCGATCGGCTGCCGCGCACCGTCGAACGGCTTCACCTCGCCCACCGGCGCATCGGGCGCGAGCCTGAAGCCCTCGATCGCCAGGATGCTGTTTTCCGGCGCATCCGCAGCCCAGGCTGCCTCGACGCGCTGGCCGATCTCGAGGTCGTCATATGCAGCGCCGACGACCAGGTGCGGAAAGTCGAAATCGGTCCCGTCGATGCGGATCAGGCCAATGATGCCCGCATCCGTCTCGGTGAAGCCGTTGAGCACGCCAGTCGAGGGAGTCTCGACGAGGTCGAACTCACTGTCGCCGCTCTTCGGGCAGAAGTCCTGCGCGGGAACGACTATCGTGCCGCTATCCTTGAAGCGACTGCCGACGAGGCGCCTGTTCGCTAGCTCGCCGAGGAAGGCGCTGGCGGCGCGGCCCGGCGTCAGCGTGTAGGGCATCGACAGGTCGCTCTTGAAAGGAGCGAGGTCGTGCGGGAAGGTGTCCGGTATCGAAAGCATGGTCCTGCCTCCCCTTACGCGCTGAGCACGGCAACGCCGCGCAGGTTGGCCCAGCCGCCGCCCGACTGGGCGAGAGCCAGTTTGGCACCCGGTATCTGCATGTCCCCGGCCTTGCCCATCACCTGGGAGGCCGCTTCGATGACGCGGATCAGCCCTGCGGCACCGATCGGATTGGCGCCCGCGCACCCGCCTGACGGATTGACGGGAATATCGCCGTCGACCTGCGTCGCGCCCGATGCGATCAGTTCAGCCGCCTCGCCCGGCGCGCAAAGCCCCAGACTCTCATAGTAGCTCAATTCGAAGCAGGTATAGGGTTCCTGAACCTCGACCACATCGAACTGGCGACGCGGATTGGTGATGCCCGCGGCCCGGTAGATGCGCCGCGCGGCGATGGCCAGCGGCTCGGAGACGAGGAGCGAGCGTTCGGGCGCGTTGTCGGCCTCGCAAAAATAGCCGATGCCGCGGATCCAGGCCGGCCGGTCGGTCGACTTCGCAGCCATCTTCTCCGAGGAAAGCACGATCGCGGCGGCGCCGTCGGAGATGGGCGGCACGTCGAGCAGCTTGATCGGCCAGGCGAGCGGCTTGGAGTTCATCACCTCGTCGACCGTCACCGGCTTCTTGACATGCGCGTGAGGGTTGTTCAGCGCATTCTTGCGGTTCTTCACCGCGACCATCGCCGCAGCCTCCTCGGTGTGTCCGAGCGCGTCCATGCGGGCGCGCCAGTAGGCGGCCGAGAAGCCCATGATGCCGACCGCGAACTCGCGACCCCAGAACGGGTCGTAGAGCGTCGAGATCGAGTATTGCAGCGCGCCTTCGGAAAGCTTGTCATAGGCGACGACCAGCACGCGCTCGGCGAAGCCCCCGGAAATCTGGTAGTAGCCCGCAAGCGCGCCGGCAAGACCGGTGCCCCCGCCTGAGGTAATGCGCACAAGCGGCTTCAGCGACGCGCCGATGGCGTCGGCGACCCACTTTTCCGGCTGGTTCACCGCAGCGAAGAGGACCGGGCCCGTCGCCACGACGACCGAGTCGATGTCCTCGATGGTGAGATTGGCATCCGCCAACGCGCGGTCGACCGCTTCGCGGACGAGGCCGGCCTGGCTGACATCCGTGCGGCGGCGGGAATGATGCGTCTGTCCGACGCCAACGATACCGACATGACGGCCCATGGCGATCAAACCTCCAGTGTGAATACGCAGTGCGTCTGCATGCCGACGCCGCCCGCGCCATGCGCGATTGCCGTTGCGGGCGACTTCAGCCCGTAAAGCGACGGATAGGAAAGCTGGCGCGCGGCCTCGCTCAGCCTGACGAGACCGGTCGCCATGATCAGGTCGGCCGGAAGCGACCCGCCCGAGCGGTTGACCGCTACCGCGCCGCCGTCGAGAAGACCGATGCCGTGCCCCGGCTCGGCAAGACCCAGCGCCTCACCGACCATGAGCTCCGTCACGGCGCTCGAGGCGCTGTACTCGGCAACGTCGGCGGCCGGCTTCGTCCAACCGGCTCGCTTGTATGCGGACTGCGCGGCCGCGCCGCAGGCCTCGATCGCGCCGGCCTTTCGGGTCGCGAAGGCATGCCTGTCGGCCGAAGCACCCATTCCAGTGACCCACACAGGCGCCCTGGAGGCGCGGCGGGCGATGTCTTCGGAAGCGATCAGCACCGCCACCGCGCCGTCGACCGGGCGCGACATCATCAATTGCGTCAGCGGCCGCGCCACATTGCCGGAGCCGAGGATCGCTGCCTCGTCGGGCAGCGCGCCGGTCTCGACACGGCCGCCCGCGGCGGCATCACCCCAGCGCCGCTCGACGAGGCTGGCGAGTTGGCGGCCGGTGACGCCGTGCTCGGAAACATAGCGCTGCGCCTGCAAGCCGCTCGCTGCGCGATGCTCGAATCCGACCGGACGCTGGTAGAAGGGCTCGACCTGCGTCGAGTAGAACGCCCAGTGATCGGATTCCGAAGGCTTGGAATAGGCGATGAGCAGGCCGACATCCGCCGCACCCGAAGCGATCTTGGTGACGCCGTAGAGCGCCGCCCAAAGCCCGTCCTCCTCAATACGCGACTCTTCCTTGTGATGGGCGCCCATGGCGCCAAGAAAGCCGCAGTTCGAGATTGAACGCCCGTCGAGCACGTCGCTGCCGGAATCGAAGACGAAATCCACATCGTCGAGCGTCAGCCCCGTGCCCTTGAACACGTCGGTCACGACGGCCGAGATCAGGTCGATATGTTGCGCCCCGCTCCAGGAATGCCGGAGCTCGGTTTGCGCGGATGAGATCACCGCAACGCGGCCTGGTGCCATGTTTTCTGCCTCCATCGATACCCGCATTTCCAGCCACTCGGCGGGCCGCTCATGTCGGTCGCAGGTCGCGGATTTCTTATCGCCCGACCCTGCAGCTTCATCTTCTATGGAACCGCTCCGGATGCACTGTCAAGTTAAAAGTCGATTTTTCATCGGTTTTACCCCGCGGGCCACCTCGGCGTTCCGGCCGCGCCGCGCCGGGGCGCTGCCGACACGCGTGCGCGTGATCGGACTGGCGTAACGAACGTGTGGAACCGGGTCGAATTTAGGAAAAAGATGACCATTTACGCAACCCGAAGCGTAACTGCACGGGACTCCGAGAACAAATCGCGACGGACGGGATTGACCGAAGGACGAGGGTGGGACTAAGCTAACGTGCCCGAAATGCATTCGGTTTACCCCACCGGGATCGTGTGATGCTAGACAAGCGCGATGGGGTATCGGGAATGTGGAACAGATTGCCGCGAGGCAAATGCGAGGGCCGCAAGATGGCGGAAGCAGACTGGGAAATCGTGGTCGTGTACTGGGGACGCAGCGCCCACCGCGATAGCCGCAGCCGCGCGATCGCTACCGCCATGGCCCCAACTTGTCGAATACCTGCTGGCGATCCAGCCGCTTTCCGTTATGAATGATCGCGGGAGAGCCTCACGTTTCGGCGGTGGAGTACTGCGCCTAAGGGAAGGCGGCATGGATGATGCCCGCCTTCTCATCAAACCACAAGTGCTGCCAGGCAACCTAGAGCATGGCGGCGGCAGGACGATTATGTTGGATAAAGCTTTGCAAGAACAGAATGGGACCGGGATTGACGACGGGTGGGACGAATTCCTCGCAGCCGTGATCGAACGGTGGACGGCCGACACCGGCGAACGCAAGCAGGATCGAAGCAAACGCCGGGAGCAGGAGATCCTGCGCGCCGCGTTGCGGGTCTTCGCCCGTGACGGCATCTCGCGGGCCCGCATCGGCGACATCGCCTCGGAAGCCGGCATGCCGGTGTCCTCGATCTACGAGTATTTTCCCAGCAAGGAGGATCTCGCCTACGCAGTGCCCACGGCCCATCTTGCGCGATTCTACAGCGAATTCGCCGAGGCCGTCGCCGGCAAGCACACCGCGCGCGAGCGTTTGCGACTTTATCTGTGGCTCGCCGCCGACTTCGCGCGACGCAACCCCGAATGGGCGCGCACGCTTTATCTCGAAATATGGCCCAGCGTTCTAGTCAGCGAAACCACCGTGCGCCATTCCATCAACGACTATGTGCGCATCATCGTCTACCTGATCCGCCAGGGCGAGATGCGCGGCGAGTGGCCGTCGGGGCCCGATCCCTATGAGACGGCTTCCATTCTCAACGGCAGCGTCAACCAGGTGATCATCACCTGGCTGCTCTATCGCAAGCCGCGCGACCTGATGAAGGCGATCGTCTCGATCGTCGACCGGACGATGTCGGCGTTGCTCGGCCCGGCGCCGGACGCAAACGGAAAACCGGCTCCGCGCCGGCGCAAGGCAGTCGCCGGCTGAGCCTAGGGCCGGAAGGCCGTGGAAACACGTCGCGACAGCCCCGAAACTGTTTCGATCGAACGTATGAGGTTACGCGATGGCGACGACGATTGGTTCGTTCGAGCTTGACGTCGATGACGACGGCGTGGCGCTGGTCACCTTCTCGCGACCACCCGTCAATGCCGTTTCGCTTTCCGTCTATGAGGACATCGGCAGGCTGGTCGCAGCGATCGAAGCCGATACCGGCATCCGCGTCGTGGTGCTGACCGCGCCCGAAGGTGCGAAAGCGTGGTGCGGCGGCGCCGACCTCAGGGACTTCGTCGGGATGGATAAGGCCAAGCGCGAGGAACGCTACCGCTTCATCAACGAGCAGGTGCCCGGCTTCTACCGCCTCGACCGGCCGGTCATTGCCGCAATCAACGGCGCGGCCATCGGCATCGGCATGATTTTGGCGGGCCTGTGCGACATGCGCGTGGCGGCGGAGGATGCCTGTTTCGCATGCCCCGAAATCGATTATGGCCTGGTCGGGGGTGGCGCGGGCCTGCTCTCCTGGCTGAAGCTGCCAGAAGCGAAGGTCCGGGAGATCCTCTTCACGGGCCGCAAGTTCACCGCGCGAGAACTCGAACCCACCGGGTTCTTCAACTATGTGACGCCTCGCGACGAGGTGCTCCCCAAGGCGATCGAACTGGCGCGTCAGATCGCCTCGAAGAGCCTTCCCTCCATACGGGCGCGCAAGATCGCCTCGGTCGGGCTTGAAGGCCGGACGTGGATGGAGGCCTATCTCGACGCGCAGGCTCTGTCGGCGCAACTGGTCGCGGGCAAGGACAGTGGCGAAGGCGTCCACGCCTTTCTCGAGCATCGCAAGCCACGATTCGTCGACGGATAGGATATTCCGGCAGCGCGGACCGTGGCCGGCGGGCGATAACCATCCACACGTCCCCATACCGAATTTTCCCGTATTTTTTTCGGGTTTGTATTGCCTAAGCGCTGGCGATCGACTAAGAGGCTGCCTGGGGAGGATCGAACGATCGATGATCGACAAGTTTGTTTCCACGGTTGCCGAGGCGGTCGCCGGCGTGCGCGACGGCTCCACGGTCATGATCGGCGGCTTCGGCATCGGACAGCCTGTCCACCTCATTGACGGACTGATCGAGCAGGGCGCGAAGGACCTCACCATCGTCGCCAACAATGCCGGTATCGGACGGACGGGGCTTGCCCGCCTTATCGAGCTGCGGCGCGTGCGCAAGGTCGTCTGCTCCTTTCCGCGCACGGCCGATCCCGTCGTCTTCGACGAACTTTACCGGAAAGGCGAACTTGAGCTCGAGCTAGTCCCGCAAGGTACGCTCGCGGAGCGCATCCGCGCCGCCGGCGCGGGCATTCCTGGTTTCTATACCGCGACGGCCTACGGCACGAAGCTTGCCGAGAACAAGGAGACGCGCGAGTTCGACGGGCGCCATTATGTCTTCGAGCGCGCGCTGAAGGCCGATGTCGCGTTGGTCGAGGCCTGGCAGGGCGACCGATGGGGCAACCTCACCTACAAGGAGGCTGGCCGCAATTTCAATCCGGTGATGGCGACGGCTGCCGGGCTGACCGTGGCGCAGGTCCAGCATGTGGCCGAGCTCGGCAGCCTCGAGCCGAACGCGATCGTCACGCCGAGCATCTTCGTCAATCGCGTGGTGCACGTTCCTTACGGGGATCCGAAATAGGAATCCGGCGATGAGTCAAACCTGGAAACCCCTGTCCCGAGCCGAAATTGCCGCGCGCGTGGCCAGAGACATTGCCGAGGGCTGGTATGTCAATCTCGGTATCGGCATGCCGACCCTCGTGTCCGATCACATTCCGGCGGGCAAGGAAGTCATCATCCATTCGGAGAACGGCATCGTCGGCATGGGCCCGCAACCTGCAGCGGACGAGGTCAACCCGTGGCTCGTCAATGCGGGCAAGCAATATGTGACCCTGGTCACCGGCGGCGCGATCGTGCACCACGCCGACAGCTTCTGCATGATCCGCGGCGGGCACATCGATCTTTGCGTGCTCGGCGCTTTCCAGATCGCCCAGAACGGCGATCTCGCCAACTGGGCGACCTTGGACGATTCCATGCCGCCGGCCGTCGGCGGCGCGATGGACCTGTGCGCCGGCACCAGGCGCCTGTGGATCATGACGGACCATACGACGAAGTCGGGCGAACCGAAGCTGGTCGAGCGCTGCACCTATCCGTTGACCGGTCTTGCCTGCGTCAGCCGCGTCTACACCAATCTGGCCGTGCTGGACGTCACCCCTGACGGGTTCGAGCTGGTCGAGCTGGTGCCGGGCCTCAGCATCGAGGAGTTGCAGGGCATGACCGGAGCGATAATCCGGACCGGGGTCCAGGCCGTTTCAGGCTCTTGACGGAAACGCAGAAACGGCCTGACTGCACGCGCTGACGGACAGGGCGTCGAGCCTTCTTCGTCGGGAGGCTGGCATCGGCCAAGCTGCGTTCTCCATGGTCGTTCCCGTCCGCTCCTCCAGCGTTCCGTGATCTTGCCTGTCGTCTCTCTCCGTCTTCGATGCGGCTGGCGTGGAGGGCCGGAAGCCGTAGGTCACGGAAATACCCGATTATAATTCGATCCTACTTTATCAAACTTCCCCGCCCGACAGAGCTAAAGCATGGTTTGACGGACAATTGAACACGACATAATATGAAAATAATTCGGAATTTATCCGCTCGTGATATGCTGGTGGAATCGAATGGCTCGGGAGGAGAGTCCATGGGAAGGCTGCTGGCCGGACTGCGCGGATTGTCGCAGGAGCGGATCGTTCTTATCATCGGCGTCGCCCTGTTCGTGGTCTTCGGCATTACGATCGACGGCTTCCTCCACGCCGGCAACATCCTGTCCATCGTGCAGAATGTCTCGATCCTCGGCATTCTCGGCGCGGGCATGGCGATAGCGATCATCGGCCGTGGCATCGACCTGTCGGTGATCTCGATCATGGCCTTCTCCGTGGCCTGGACGCTGTCCCTGTTCAATCACGATGCCGGCCTTCTTCCGGCGCTGGCGCTGGGTCTCGGCTTCGCGGTGCTGGTCGGCCTGATCAACGGCTTTCTCATCGCCTATATCGAGATCCCGGCCATTTTCGCGACGCTGGCGACGGCGACCGCGATCGCCGGCTTCGGCCAGTTCTTCCTCGTCAACGTCGAGGTCGTCTATGTACCCGACAGCATCGGCTGGCTGCTCGCCATCGGCTCGGGGCGCACTTTCGGCATCCCCAATTCGGTCATCAGCTTCGTGGTTGTCTCGGCGGCGCTCTACTGGCTGTTGCGCCGCACGGTGTTCGGCCGCTACCTCTTCGCGATCGGCGACAATCCGGAAGCCGCCCGCGTGGCCGGCATCCCGGTGCGACCGATGATCCTGGCGCAATATGTGCTGACGGCCACGGTCGCCTTCATCGCCGGGCTGATCACCGCCATGGCGGTGGAATCCATGAACACCCGCATCGTCACCTCGACGCTGGTTTACGACGTGATCCTCGTCGCGGTGATCGGCGGCATCTCGCTCAGTGGCGGCCGCGGCGGCATCCGCAACGTTCTCGTCGGCACGCTGATGATCGGCATCCTGCTGAACGGCATGACGATGATGAACATGCCCTATACGGCGCAGAACATCGTCAAGGGCCTGATCCTGCTGATGGCGATCATCACCGATTCCTATCTCAATCCGCGCGATGAACAGACCTCGCAACAAGGCGACATCTAGCGCGGCAGGCGGCTTCAACCAGGGGAGTAAATAGGATGGCGAATATCATGAAGGCCACCATGGCGGCCATGGCGGCCCTTTGTCTCGGCGTCACGGGCGTCGCGGCCGAGGAGTATGACGACGGCCAGATCAAGACCACGCGCGAGGCGCTCGCCGGCAAGCGCGTCGGCTTCGTTCCGCTTTCGATGGGCATCGATCTCGGCCAGGTCTGGCTTGCGGCGCTGCAGCGCGAAGCCCAGCGCTTCGGCTACGAGATCGTGGTGCGCGAATCGAGCTGGAGCGTCGAGGCGGGCGCGGCGGCGATCAATCAGCTGATCGGCGAAGGGGTCGACCTACTGGTGCTGCATCCGGCCGAAACCCAGGCATGGGCCAGGCTCGTGAACCGCGCGAACGACGCCGGCATCCCGGTGGTGCAGGTCAACATGAAGTCTCCCAACACGGGCGATGCCTATGTCGGCGCCAACTGGTACGAATCGGCCGAACTGATGGTCGACCAGATGCATCGCTTCTGCGCCCTCGACAATGGCGGCAACGGCAAGATCGCCATCATCCAGGGCACGCTGACCGCGCCTGCCTCCTATATCGTGCGCCGGTCCATGGATGATTTCCTCGCCACAAGGCCCGGCCTCGAGGTCGTCGCCGATCAGCCGGCCGACTACGATTCCACCAAGGCCAAGGCCGTGGCCTCGACAGTGCTGAAGCAGCATCCTGATCTGTGCGGCTTCATCGGCATGTGGGAGGTGATGGACATGGGCACGGCCGCGGCCGTCAAGGAGGCCGGACTCGAGGACCAAGTCCACATCGTCACCGCCGGCGGCGGCGAGAAGAAGTCGTCCTGCGACAATATCCGTAACGGCAATTTCAACGCCGTGATCAGCTATCAGGCGGCCGATATCGGCCAGGCGCTGGCGGCGACCGTCTCGATGCTGCTGCAGAACAAGCCGGAAACCCCGGGCGCGACCCCCTTCGGCGTCTACACGCCGAACCTCGCCATCACGCCGCAGAATATCGATGACGGCGTCTGCTGGGATCTGGAAAGCGTGAAGAAGAACGGGTTCTGACGCGCCGTTCCGGTGGGGTCGCGCCGCCGCGGCCCCATCTCCGCCGCCGGCGCGCCGAGGCGCGCCCGGCCGACCCGATGTGAGGGTAATCATCCGATGCAATCTCGAGACGTCTATGCGCGCTGGCGCTATCGCCTGATCCCCGATCACATCGTCGGAGAGATCCTGGCGAAGAACTGGATCGATAACGCGATTCCATTCCTGATCCTGCTTTTGTCGGTCGGCTTTTTCAGCATCGTCGTCAACGATCTGTTTGCCACCTACAGTCTGGTCGACAACGGCCGTCAGGCCGGGGAACTGCTGCTCGTCGTGATCGGCATGACCATCGTCATGATGGCCGGCGGCATCGACCTGAGCGTCGGAGCGATCTTCGCGCTGACGACCTTCTGCGCCCTCGGCATGTTCAACCATTTCGAGCTGCCGCTCAGCGTCGTCATCGTCGCGACGCTGCTCCTCGGCGCGGCAATCGGTGCGGTCAACGGGTTCCTGATCGGCTTTCTGCGTCTGCGCGCATTCCTGACGACGCTGGTCACGCTGATACTGGTGCGCGCCACCTTCGATACGCTGGTGCTGAACTATCAGGTCGAAGTCTCGATGGCACAACGCTATTCGCAGGCGTGGGATTTCATCGGCGACGGCGATCTGTTCGGCATCCCGTTCAGTTTTGCGGTGGCAGCCGTGGTCGGCCTTCTCGCCCACATCATGCTCACGCGCATCGGCATCGGATGGCGGATCCAGGCGGTCGGCGGATCGCGCCGCTCCGCGTTCAATTCGGGCATCCCGGTGCGCAGAACGATCTTCTACACCTATGTGATGTCAGGCACGCTCGCGGCCGCTGCCGGCATCCTCTATGCCTCGCGGCTCGGCGCGGCCGGTAGCAATACCGGGCTCGGCCTCGAAGTCTCGGCGCTGACGGCCGCGGTGCTCGGCGGCATCAGCCTCGGTGGCGGCCGCGGCTCGATCGCCAAGGCATTCCTCGGAACCCTCATCGTCATCGTCATCCAGAGTTCGCTGATCCGCATGGGCCTGCAATCGAGCGCCAAGACGCTGGTGCTCGGCATCCTGCTGCTGCTGGCGGTGGCCATCGATGTGAAATGGCTGAAGAACCGGCTCAAGGTTCTGGCCAGGGTCTACGTGTCGCCGGCCTATCTGGGCCTTCCGGAAATCGGGCGCATCGGCGCCGCCTCCCCCTATGCCACCAACGACCGACTGCGGGACGTGAGCCTGATCGGGCTCGGCGAGATCGAAGGGCCGGAGGATGTGATCCTCGACGACGACGACCATCTCTACTGCGGCAGTCGCCAGGGCGACGTGATCCGCTTCCTCGCGCCCGATTACCGGCAGTGGGAGGTGTTCGCCCATATCGGCGGCCATCCGCTCGGCCTGGCCTTCGACCGCGACCGCAATCTGAATGTCTGCGTGTCGGGCATGGGGCTCTACCAGATCACGCCGCAACGCGAGATCCGCAAGCTGACCGACGAGACCAATCGCAGTCTGTTCTCGGTTATCGACGATTCGCGCATGCGCCTCGCGGACGATCTCGACATCGCGCCCGATGGCCGAATCTATTTTAGCGAGGCGACGATCCGCTTCGACGTCAGCGAATGGATGATCGACGGGCTCGAGGCACGCGGAAACGGCCGCATCATCTGCTATGATCCGAAGACCGCCACCACCAGCACCATCATTTCGAAGCTGATCTTCCCGAACGGGATCTGCGTCGCCCAAGACGGCAAGTCGATCCTGTTCGCCGAATCCTGGGCCTGCCGGATTTCGCGCTACTGGCTGGAAGGCCCGCGCGAGGGCAAGATCGACATGGTGATGCCGGACCTTCCCGGCTACCCCGACAACATCAACCGGTCCTCGGACGGCCATTACTGGTGCGCCTTCGTCGGCATGCGCGCACCCGCCTTCGATCTCGCGATGCGGATGCCCGCCTTCCGCAAGAAGATGGTCGAGCGCATTCCGCATGACGAATGGCTCTATCCGAACATGAATGCGGGCTGCGTCATCAAGTTCGACGAGGCCGGCAACGTACTCGAGTGCCTGTGGGATGCGAAGGGAGCGAACCATCCGATGATCACCTCGATGCGCGAGCACAAGGGCCATCTCTTTCTCGGTGGCTCCCTCAACAACCGCATCGGCAAATGGAAGATTCCCGGCGCCGACCCGCAATGGACCGGCACGAAGGCCTATTGGGGCGCCCGGCCATGACGAACCTGCTCCGATCCTGGTACGATCGCCTGCGCGGCGCCGGCGACCATGCCATCACTCTGCCGCCCATGGACGGCGCGCTGCGCCCCAATCATGCCATCGACGAGGCCCCGGAAGTGCTGGCCTGGCCGGCTCCCGACAACATCGTCGCGGCGGCGAAAGACTTCTGGTTCTCCTCAGGCCCCGATCTACTGCGCGCCTCGCCGGGCAAGAAGGGGGCGGAGGTGGTGGCGAGCCACGAGACGCCGGTCAGCGCCCTTGCCCATCATGGCGGTACGTTGGCCGTCGGGCTTGCCGGCGGCTCGGTACATCTCCTCGGCGAGCCGCATGACGGCAAGCGGTTCACCGCCGCGGGCGGCGCGGCGTTGAACTGCCCGGTGGCGTTGACGTTCCGGGACGCCGACACGCTGCTGATCGGCAATGGCTCGGCTGCGCACGGCCCCGGGGAATGGCGCCGCGATCTGCTGACGCGTTCGGCGACGGGCACTTTATGGCAGCTCGATCTGCGCTCGGGCAAAGCGGAAACGATCGCTACCGGCCTTGCCTGGCCGCGCGGAATTGCCTCGGTGGAGGGCGGCGGCCTGCTGGTTTCGGAAGCCTGGCGAGCTCGGCTTTCGCTGCTCCGCCTGGGGAAGGCTCCCGAGCCGGTGCTGGCCGACCTGCCGGCCTATCCCGGCGGCATTGTCGCTGCTCCCGGCGGCGGATACTGGCTGGCCCTGTTCGCGCCGCGCCGGCGCCTGACCGAGCTGGTGATGCGCGAATCCGCCTTCCGCGAGCGGATGATGGCCGAGGTCGAGCCGGAATACTGGATTTCGCCGAGCCTCCGCCCGATGGAAAGCTATTACGAGCCCCTGCAGGGCGGCACGCTGAAGAAGCTCGCCATGCTCAAACCCTGGGCGCCCTCGCGTTCCTACGGCCTGGTGGTGCGGCTGGGGCCGGACTTCAGCCCGCTCGCCAGCTTTCACAGCCGCGCCGACGGGACCCGGCACGGCATATCGACCTGCGCCGTCGCCGATGGCCGGCTGCTGCTCGCGGCCACCGGCGGCGATGCCATCGTGGCGCTCGATACCGGAGAGTAAGGGAAATGGACAACATCATCGAGATGCGGGGCGCGACGAAAGAATATCGCGGCGTCGCCGCGATCCGGAACGTCGATTTCACTTTACGACGCGGCGAGATCCATGCGCTGCTCGGCGAGAACGGCGCCGGAAAGTCCACGCTGACAAAGATCCTTGCCGGCGTAACGCGCCGGACGCGTGGCGACGTGCTGTTCGAGGGGCGGTCGGTCGATTTCGCGACGCCGTCGGAGGCACTGGCGGCGGGCATCGCCATGGTGTTCCAGGAAAACAGCCTCGTCCCCTCGATGACGGTGGCGCAGAATATCTTCCTCGGCGACGAGACCTTCTTCAACCGCCTGCGTGGCCGGTACATCGCCGCGCAACAACTGCTCGGATCGCTCAACTTCCTGGTCGACCCCGGCACGGCGGTCGCCACGCTCGGCGCCGCGAAGAAGCAGATGGTCGAAATAGCGCGGGCCGTGCGGCAGAACGCGAAGGTCATCATCTTCGACGAACCGACCGCCTCACTCACGCCCGAGGAAGCAGCGCACTTCTTCGCGCTGACGCGGCGGCTGAAGGAGCGCGGCGTGTCGATCATCTTCATCGGCCATGCGCTGGAGGAATCGCTCCAGATCGCGGACCGGATCACGGTGCTGCGCGATGGCGAGCACGTGCTGACCGACGACGCCAGGAATCTCGACCGCGAGATGATCATCCAGGCGATGGTGGGACGCCGCCTCTCCGACGAGATCTATTCGACGCGGGCCACCCGCGGCGCGCGCCAGCCGGGCCGCAAGGTCCTGAGCATACAGGACCTGTCGATGGGGAACCTGGTCCGCAACAATTCGTTCACGGTGTATGCCGGGCAGATTACCGGCATTTTCGGCCTGATCGGCTCCGGCCGCACCGAGACAGCCAAGATCGTCTCCGGCGTCCTCAAACGCCGCTTCTTCCATGGCGGCGAGATCTTCCTGGACGGGCGGCGCATCCGCTATCGGGTGCCGCGCCAAGCCGTGCGGGACGGCATCGTCTACGTGACTGAGGACCGCAAGATTGAAGGCTTCTTCGACGCTATGTCGATCTCCGAAAACATCCATACTGGCTATCTGGCCGCCGGGCGCGCTCGGGGCATCGTGCTCAGGCTTGAGGAGATGCGGCGGCTGGCCGGCCATTGGGCAAAGGCACTGAACGTCAAGGCGATAAACAACGACGCGCATGTTGTTGAGCTTTCCGGTGGCAATCAGCAGAAAGTCGTGATCGCCAAGTCGCTGGTCCAGGAACCGAAGCTGATCTTCTTCGACGAGCCGACGCGCGGCGTCGATGTCGGCGCAATATCCGACATCCATCAATTGATCGGCGAACTCGCCGACCAGGGCCACGCCATCGTTGTTATCTCGTCCTACCTGCCCGAGATCCTCAATATTTCCGACCGGATCCTGGTGATGCAGAACGGCCGCGTCGTCGAGGAATTCTCGCCTTCGGAGGCGACCGACAAGCGCATAATGTATGCTGCGGTGCATTGAGACACAGCCGTCGGGGCGGGAAGACCCGCCGCGTCTCACCTTATGACGATTGATCGTCTACGGCTTGCCGATCTGCACATCACGCGGCGGCGACATTCCTCGCCGCCAGCTCAAGTCGATCCCGGCTTACTCACAGCTTTAGGCCAGACGCGTCCTCGCGAGGAATCGCGGCTGCGGCCGATCGAGCCTTCAGCGGCACGCGCTCGCCACCTATCTGCTGCAAATCGCCATGCTTGGCGGCTATCTCGCGCGCAACATGATCCACCGCCGCACCACATGATCGTCTGGCGCGGTATGATCCGTCTACACGACATCGCCTTTGGAAGCTCCGTCGATCAAACAGACGATGTGGGTAATTGAAAACTTCACCGAAAGGTTACATTCTCGCATTCATGGCCAAGCAACACAGAATGATATTCGCGATGGTGCTATTATAGGCCTTTACGATAAGGAAAATCGACTGGAATGTGAATATTCTTGGGCAAGATTGTCTGCATATATGCTAGGGCGCTGTGACCGACACGGCGCGCGCCTTGCCCCACAAGACGCTATCGGCCAGTATCGAACTCGAACGCCTCGATCTGTTTCAATCGCGCCAGCGTGAAAGCGATCTCGTCCAAACCGAACATTATCAATTCCTTGCTGAATGCGTCGATGTCGAAACTGTCGACTCGGCCGTCCGGCCCAGCAACCGTCTGCGCTCTGACATCGATATGGAGAGAGGCCGGCGACGCCTTCAGTTGTTCCAGCAGTTCGGCCACCCGTTGCTCCACAAGCTTGATGGCCAGCAGGCCGTTCTTGGAACAATTGGTGTAGAAAATGTCGCCAAAGCTCGGCGCGATAACGGCTCTGAATCCGGAATCGTATAGCGCCCAGACCGCATGTTCACGCGATGAACCGCAGCCGAAATTGCGTCCGGCGACCATGATCTTTGCGTGCCGATATGCGTCCTGATTGAGGACGAAGCCTGACTCCACGCCTTCGCCCTCGTGCCGAAGATCATGAAACAGTACTTCGGCATAGCCGCTTGCCCTTGGTTTCCACAGGAAGCGCGCCGGTGCAATCTGGTCGGTGTCCACATTGGCGACGTCCAAGGGAACCGCTATAGAGGTCAACTCGTGAATTTGTTCCAACTCAACGCCCCATCATATTACGTATGTCAGTAAAGCGACCCTCGAGAGCGGCCGCGGCGGCCATCTGCGGACTGACGAGATGAGTGCGCGCGCCCTTTCCCTGACGCCCCACGAAATTGCGGTTCGAAGTCGACGCGCAACGTTCGCCCACCTTCAGCAGGTCGCCGTTCATGCCGACGCACATGGAGCAACCGGCCTCGCCCCATTCGAAACCTGACTCCTGGAAGATGGCGTGTAGTCCCTCCTTTTCCGCCTGCGCCTTCACAAGGCCAGAGCCAGGCACAACGAGTGCCGGTACGACCGCGCGTCGTCCCGCCACGACCATGGCGGCGGCGCGCAGGTCCTCGATGCGCGAGTTCGTGCAGGATCCGATAAAAACCCTGTCGACCGCGATGTCGCAGATCGGGGTACCGGCGGTCAGGCCCATGTAAGCCAGAGCGCTCTCGATGGACGTCCGGCGCACGAGATCGGTCTCGTTGGCTGGATCGGGAACGCGTCCATCGATCGAAATTGCCATCTCGGGCGAGGTACCCCACGTGACCATGGGCGCAATCGTCGCGGCATCGACCTCGACCTCGCGGTCGAACGCTACGCCGGTGTCGGAAGAAAGCGACCGCCAGCGCGTCACGGCCTTGTCCCATTCCGCGCCCTTGGGAACGTAGGGTCGACCCTCGAGATACGCAATCGTCTTGTCGTCAGGTGCAACCATCCCGGTCCGAGCACCTGCTTCAATCGACATGTTGCACACAGTCAGCCGCCCTTCCATGCTCATGTCTCGGATGGTCGAGCCGGCATATTCGATCGCATGGCCGGTGGCACCGGCTGTGCCGATCTTGAGGATTATCGACAAGATTACGTCCTTGGGCGTAACCCCCGGGGCCAGTCTTCCTTCCACCGATATTCGCATCGTCTTCGGCTTCATCTGCCAGATCGTCTGTGTTGCAAGCACATGGGCCACTTCTGAGGAGCCGATGCCGAAAGAAAATGCCCCTAGTGCACCATGGGTGGCTGTGTGGCTATCCCCACATACGATCAGCATGCCCGGATGGCTCAAGCCTTGTTCCGGACCTATCACATGGACAATGCCTTGACGCCGGTCGTCCAGTCCGAGGTGCATGATCCCAGCCTTGCGACTTCCCGCCGCGAGTTGATCAATCATCAGTTTATGGGTTGGGTCGGTTACCGCCTCGCGACGGCCCCGCGACGGCGCGTAGTGATCGGCAACCGCCACCGTGCGGTCGGACCGCCGAATCGAAAGGCCGCGCGTCTCCATCTCGCGGAACATGCTCGCTTGACCGTCCGGGAGCAGATGCTGGTCCACATAGAGAAGTGAGGCGCCGTCGCCACGCGTCATGATGACGTGGTCCTCCCAGATCTTCTCGGAGAGCGTCATAAGCTGTGCCATCATACCCCGCTGCTAACGTGCGAGAGTGCTCACTAGTGACGATTGCTCTTGAGCGACTCGTCTCGCAGGAGCGCCCATAGCTTCGACGTGATCTGCCCGAATCTCTCGCTCGCGACAATCCGGCTGTCACGGTCGCATGGCCAGTTGGTCTCGACGATGTCGAGAAAACGGCCAGGCCGTGCGGACATCACGCCGATACGATCCGAGAGAAGAGCGGCCTCGTCGAGGGCGTGGGTAATCAGCAGAATCGTCGCTTTGGTGTCGCGCCAGATCCGCAGCAGCTCGTCGCCCATCAGAAGGCGCGTCTGCTGATCCAGCGCGCCAAAGGGCTCGTCAAGCAAGATCAGCTTGGGATTGAGTACAAGGGTGCGGGCTATGCAGACGCGTTGCCGCATACCGCCGGAGAGCTGAGCCGGATACGCGTTCTGGAACTTGCTGAGCCCGACAAGGTTCAAGGCATCTTCAACACGCCGGGTGACCTCTGCCGCTGCCACCCCGTGCCGCCGCAGGCCGAAGGCGACGTTGTCCCGAACCGTCAGCCAGGGGAAGGACGTGTCCTCCTGAAAGACCACGCCCACCTCGGCTGGCGGTGTTCCGTCTATCTTGCGATTACCCAGGAAGATCTGCCCGGAAGTCGCGCGCGACAGTCCCGCGACCAGGTCAAGGAAGGTCGACTTCCCGCATCCTGACGGCCCGACGATGCTGAAGAACTCTCCTTCACGAATCTCAATATCCAGCGGCCCAAGAGCGGGAACGGCTGGATTGCCAGCGCTCGGCGGATAGACGCGAGTCAGGTTGACGGCGCGGAGGGTTTGATCAATAGCTGTCACTGGCGTCTCCAAGTAGCCTCTAATAGCCACGAATCCTGCGTTGCACCCAAAGAAGCACGCCGTTCGAAACAATGGCAAACACGGTCACCAGCATTGTGACCGATGTCAAAGTGGCTGTGTCATTTATTTCGATGGCGTTCATAACCATAAAGCCCAGACCACGCTGGGAAGCGAACATCTCGCCGATCAGAACACCGAGAAAGGTCAGAGCAAACCCGATGCGTACACCGGCAAACACCTCCGGCAGACAGGACGGAAAAATTACTGTGACTGCAGTTTGCTGAGACGTTAAACCCATCATGCGGGCTGCTTTAAGATGGGCAGGCGCGACCGTGCGCACAGCCATCGCTGTATAAAGGATAACCGGCAGCACACCGTGCAGGACGCCCATCGCGACCTTTGCGGCGACGCCGAGCCCGAACAGCAGCAGGACGATCGGATAGAGAGTGATCTTCGGCATCGAATAGAATGCCGTGACCATCGGCTCGACGACCTTGGCGGCGAGTGGGGAAACGCCGAGCGCTAGCCCGACAAGTATACCTATGCTAATGGTTATCACAAGCGAGACGCCAAACGCCCACATGGTAGCGGTGACGTTCGACCAGAAGAAGGCGCGCGTCAGAAGTTCGAACGAGAAGGCCATTGTCGCGGCGGGCGAAGCGAGTGCCACATCTCCCACCGTTTCATAGATTAGCTGCCACACGGCCACGCAAAGCGATAGGAAAAGTACGAAATAGATCGCAGTCCAGAGCGTGCTGCCATGTTCGGTTAGCGCCACCACCTTCGAGGAGGCGGACGTTCCCTTTCCCTCGAACATCAGCAGGAGCGAATTTAGGGCGATGGCGAGCACGAAAACCACGATAATCAAGGCGAACATATCGCGGTTGTCAAAATTCTCGTAGGCAAACGCGATCGAATGACCGAGGCCCGAGGCGGAAAGCAGAAATTCGCCGCCCAGCACTGCGACAAATGCATAGCCGAGAGTCAGCCTCAGACCCGCGAGCAACGTCGGAAGGGCGGCAGGCAGAACCACCTCGGTGATCGTGGAGAACGTGCCAATTCGCAACGTCCTCGCAACCTTGTAGAAGCCTGTCGGGATGCGGTCGAGTGCGTAGAGCGTGTTGATCACCATAGCCGGTGTCGCGAATGCAACACCCAACGCCACCAGCGGCCACCGGTTGATGCCTAGGACGCCGACCAGAAGCGGGTAGAACACTAAAAGCGGGATGGAATAATACGAGGCTAGAAATGCATCGACGAAGCCACGCACCTGGCGCGAACGCTGAAGCAGGCTACCTAGCGCGAAACCCGCAATGCTCGCCATCGCGAAGGCGATGGCGACATTGGTCAATGTCGACAAGCTGCTGCGAATTAGCCGCCCGTCGCTGACAAGCTCACCAATTGTCACTAGCAACATTGACGGCGGAAAAGCAGCCCGGTTGCCCCGTAAGGCAAGCCAATACGCGACCTCCCACAGGACCAACGCCAGCACGAGCAGGAGCATACGGATCAAGCCCGGCCGATTGCGAAGATAATCACCAATACCTCCGGAGCTATGGACCGGGGGCTGTGTCAAACTAGAAGCGCGTATCATCGATTGTCCAGAAGGTCGCCAAGCCGCGCCATCTCAAGCACGGCCTGGCATGATTTCAGTGTTTTTCAGTTGGCAGGCAGGCTGTCGATGAAGGTCGAATCTACCACCTTGCTCCAGTCTACTGGCTCGGTGAGAGTGCCCACCAATTTCATGCCTTCGATCATCCGGTTCATGCCGTAATAGTCGATGCCGCCGTCGGACCACTCCTTGATCTTCACGAGTTCGCGGAAGACACCTTTCACCTCCTCGACATCCATATTGTACACCTTCGCGACAATGGTCGCAGAGGCATCCGGATCGGCATAAATCTCGGCTACGGCTTTGCGACGCACGGAAAGAATGCTCCTGAGCGTTTCCGGCTCAGCCTTCGCGAACTCGTCGGTAGTGACGAGTACCGTCTGTGTCATGACCGGATTCATCAGGTCGTGAACCCAGAAGAGCGGCTTGACATCGCCCTTCGGCTGCTCCTTGAGCCAAGCCTGCAGTGATAGCGGTGCCGTTGTTATGGTGCCCTGCTTCACGGCAGCGAGCGTTGCGCCCGATCCGCCGCCAACGACGAGTTTGATATCGTCGACGGTCATCCCGGCCTGCTCCAAGCTCATTAGCGTCAACATGTGGCCGACGCCGTTGAGACTGGTCACACCAACGGGCAGTCCCTTGAGGTCCTGCCAAGTCTTGTAGGGGGCATCGGCCTTCGTCAGCCAGACGATCTCGTCGGACGTATTAACTCCAGTACCAATGATTTTCAGATCTTCCCCGGATTTGATCGCCTGCAAGGCAGCGGGCAGCGCGACCTCGCCGAACGGCAGCGAGCCGGCCAACGTGTTCCGAACGGTCGTTGCCCCGCCCGCGGATGTAAGCACGCCTGTGATATCGACACCGGCCTCGCTGAAGTAGCCCTTTTCCATGGCAATCGCGTAAGGCGCCCCGTAGAACAACGCACCGTAATAGGTGACCGTGATCTCCCGCGCTGAAGCGCTGAAAGACATGAATGTCGCCAACAAAGCGGCGAAGAGTATTCGCACCATAACCAGTAACCTCCCAAAAAAACCCGTTGTTAACGATATGCTGACCGCCCATATCGATCTACTTGCGACCGGCTGCACAGGCTCCAAGAGACCATATAATCCGAAAATTATTCGTATTCACAAGAATGATGGGTGTCAAGGGCAACTAGGGAGGTGGGCGAGCTGGGCAATTCAGTTCAAGTGCGGATGACTGCTCAGATTGCGGCTTTGGATTGGCGGCAAATGCCTCGCGAGCTGGTCTTGGCTTCTAGTTGCGCTTTGCAGGTCCCCGGCCGAAATCGAACGGAACACATGATGATAGGTGGCACGTCAGGGCGCCCGACCATGCGAGAGATTCCGAGCATAGAGAGGCTGTTGTGCGTCGGGTACCGGCGCCAGCGGTAGATTGCACTAAGGACGTTGGCCCCGGACAGCATCACCGCCAACGACAGCGCAATGATCGACGCCAACGAATAGCGCCGCCCCTACAAGGTTCGACTATCCGGTAAACCCTCCAGCGCCGTCCACAGTGTTCCCCTCCCCGCATCGCCAAATCAGAAGATGCAGCAAACCCAAAACAGGCCGCCCAAATTATGGGGCGCGTGAAATCACCCGTGAGAGGGCGAGCGCAGCTGGCAAGATCACAAAATCCCGAAAATACGTTGACTTTCATATGCATGAAACTAAATCTTCCTCGCTCCGATGCGAAAAGGATGTCCTTGTGCTACCAACATTTCCAAGAAAATCGACCCTTCTGCGGGAGATGCTCAATAGACCGGGAGTTATCGTGGCTCCAGGTGTATACGACGCCATCACGGCACGGCTTGTCGAGCGTGCGGGCTTTTCCGTCGCCTACATGACTGGCGGCGGCACATCGTTGTCGAGAGGTTTCCCTGATATCGGACTGCTGTCGATGGCCGAGATGTCCGAGGCAGCCCGCATCGTCGCATCGTCAGTGTCAATACCAGTGATAGCGGACGCCGACACGGGCTATGGCTCCGCCATCAATGTGGTTCGCACTCTGCGAGAATTCGAGAATGCCGGCGTCGCGGCTATCCAGTTTGAGGATCAGATCCTGCCTAAGCGTTGCGGCCATCTGGAAGGTAAGCAACTCGTCCCGCTTCAAGAATTCTGCGACAAGATTCGAGCGGCCGTGTCCTTTAAGACGGACCCGGATCTCGTCGTTGTTGCGCGCACCGACGCATGCGGCGTGGAAGGATTGGACTCTGCTATCGAGCGCGCGCAGGCATACAAAAGCGCGGGCGCGGACGTCCTCTTCGTTGAGGCGCCAATCTCGGAGGAGCAACTGGTGATAATCGCAAACTCCGTTCGAGGTCCTTTATTGTGCAACCTCGTTCCGGGCGGCAAGACACCGTTGCTCTCACCGCAGCAGCTGGGTGAGATGGGCTACAAGATCGTAATCTATCCAGGGGTGTCGCTGGTGGGAGCGATTCACGGCATCGAGGCAGCCCTCGCACGCGTCAAGGCCGGAACGCTTGGTGACACCGATGACATGGGCCCACACCAACTGTTCGAGGTCGTGGGGAATTTTAGGCAGTGGGCGGACGTAGATGAACGCGTTCTTGAAGGTCGCGTCCAGAAATAGGCACGTGTCCAGAGGCGCTGTCCGGCGCGACCTGGGGTGGACCACGTCATCCCGGATCGGGTCGGCGTGCGGCGGCGACGGCGCACGCCGCGATGAAGCTGGTGGATGACAGGAAGACCAGTAGCGCTGGAGCGGCGAGAGCGTTCACGCGCCAGACGCGGACATGCATGCGCGTTCCGGTTCACCGATCGCAGCGAACAGCTCGGCATCCTCGCCGATCCCGGCATTTGGCGTGGTGAGCAGTGTGTCGCCGTAGAACACCGAATTGGCACCGGCCACGAGGCAGAGCACTTGCGCCTCGCGGTTGAGGGCGGAGCGCCCAGCCGAAAGCCGCACGGTCGAGCCGGGCATCACGAGGCGAGCCGTCGCGACCATCCGCACCAGTTCCAGCGGATCGGCGCGTGGCCGGCTTCCATCGCGACATAGATGCGCTTTACGATGATCCGGCGCTCGACAAGCTCCTACCGGACTTGCACGGCCGGCGTCGCCTCCACCTGATAGAGCAGGATTTGGCCGATCTCGGCGTGGGGGCGCTGGCCTTCGAAGCGCCACCCACTTTCACGGCTACGGCTCCGGTGGATCTGCCCACCGCGCTCGGGTGGCTTTATGTGGCGGAAGGTTCCAACATGGGCGCGGCCTTCCTGCTCAAGTGGGCGAGGGAGAAGCTCGGCCTTTCGGAAGAGTTCGGTGCGAGGCACCTGGCCGGCGCGCCGGAAGGACGAGGGCTTCACTGGAGGACGTTTACGGCGGCGCTCGACGCCGTGACCCTGTCAGACGAAGAAGAAGACCGCGTTGTCTCTCCGGTGCTGAGGTCCGTCCACGAACTGGTCAAGGACGTTTACGCGGCAGCGCGATGAAGGGGAATGCAGCGGCGCGGGAACAGTACCGAAGCAATCCCGTAGGCAAAGCCGGGTGGGCGGGCGCTGGAGCGCTGGATTCTGCCGGAAACGGGCTATGAGCGCACCGCGCCTGGTGCGGATCGTCGCGCGGCGCAAGGCTTGCAGAACTGGGCGGATGGGCCGGCGCGGCGTTGCTTGCGCTGTCGGCGCATCTGGTTGCTGCCGCCTGGCTGATGCGCGAGCAGCCGATCTCATACCGGCCGACGATCAACCACCTACCGCCATTATGATCGAGCTTGCACCCGAACCGGAAGCGGTCAACATCGAGGAGAACGAGATCTCCAAGGCGATGCAGGACGCGGAGGCCAGCGCACCGATCGAGGCTCTGTCACTGGTCCGCCGCGCCTCGCCCGTTCCCGCGCCGCCACCCGGCGTCAGCAAACCATCACGGCCCCGGTTCGGTTCAGTCCGAGGTAGAGTCAGTGGTAAATCGTTGCACCAGCGCTCGCACCAGTATTGCCAATCTTTCGCCTTCCGCGACGGTTCAATAAATGGTCATTGCGACGATCATGGCGAAGCTCTCGACGGATCCCGATTCATTAGCCGACCGGAGGTCTGTGGCAAGGGTCCGGCCCGAAGACGCCGCACTCGATGAAGCCGCGCAAATGCGCCGTTCTGATAGGACAGCTAAGGTCAGCCGGCAAATGTCGGAGAAGCGAGCATGTCTCGTTCTGATTCATCTACTGACTGGTGGGAGAACGTCGAGTAGCGCCGCCGTCCAGCACTTCGCCAGGGAGATGAATCGGATCGTGACTTACAGCTTGGGTACTTTCGATGATCTGAGCCGAAGTCGTCGCATACGCCGGGTGCGCTTTAACACTACGACAGCAATAGCGGCAGGGCGGAAAAGCCGCCAGCCGGATAGACGGCGAGCGTCGGCTGCCGGCCGGGTGCGGACTCGATCCGCCGGGTCGATTTCAGCAGTTCCTCCATGACGACGCGCAGCTCCAGCCGGGAAAGCCCGGCGCCGGGGCAGACATGGATGCCGCGCCCGTAAAGGAGATTGTCCGCCGGGTCGCGGTCGAGGCGAATCTCGTCGGGATCGCCGAACACCGCCTCGTCGCGGTTGGCCGAGGCCCAGATCAGCGTGATCCGCTCGCCGGCCGCGATCCGCCGCCCGCCGATCTCGACCGGCCGTGTCGTCAGACGCCGGTTGGAGACGAGCGGCGCCTGCATGCGCAGAATCTCGTCGATCGCCGCCGGCAGCAGCCGCATGTCCCGGCGCAATTCGTCCTGGAGTCGCGGGTTCGCCGCCAGATAATGGCCGAGGACGCCGACGCAGGCGGCGATGGTGCCGAGCTCGCCCACCGTCCAGTTGCGCAGGATGCTGACGATCTCGTCATGGCCGAGCGGCTGGCCGGCGATCTCCTGCCGCAACAAGTCGGTGGTGATGTCGTCGGGCGCGGCGGGGCCGGCGGCGCGGCGCACGTCCAGCAGCTCCGCGATATAGCCGTCGAATTCGAGGGCGATGGCCGCCATCGCCTCCGTGTCCCGGGCCAGCGTCGCCTCGTGGTTTCGGCGCACCCATCGCAGCAGCGGCTCGTGCAGCGCTGCCGGCCAGCCGAGATAGGCGCACTGGATCTCGACGGCGAAGGGCCGCGCGAGCTGCGCCGCCAGATCAATCCCGGCGCCCCTTTCCAGCCCCGCGACGAGACCGGCCGAGATCGACCGGCACAGCGGCTCGAAGGCGGCGACGCGCTCCGGCGCGAAATGGTGCTCGATCAGGGCGCGATATGCCGTGTGACGCGGCGGGTCCATGCCGCTCGGCACCGACAGATGGCTGGAGACGACGCTGCTGAACGTGTCGTGGTCGTCGAGCACCCGCACCACGTCCTCGTGCCGGAACAGCGACCAGCCGAGATAGTCGCTATAGGCAACCGGGCAGCGGCGGCGCATGGCGTCGTAGGCCGCGATCTGATCGTCGAGGACGACTTCGGATCGGGCGTTCCAGTCGGACTGCGGCCTATCGGGGCTCAGGGACATGAAATGCACTCGACAAAATCCCGGTGCTGCAGCACAGCCGCCGGCACGAACGATTCCAGCCTCTACCGTCTTCCGGCCGCACGTTCTTTGCGTCCCCTCAAATTACATCTGAGACCACCGAAATCGTACACCTGCAGCCTCATTGTTGGAGGTAAGTACGCGAGCGACTGGTTACCTCAATGCGGCGGCGCCGAGAGGCGGCCACGATCGTGTCTGTTCCAGCCACCCAGCGCGGCCTTCTCGAAAAAGAAAAGCCGCACCGAAAGCACAACGGCTTCGCTGGAGCCTCTATCGAATCCACTCATTCCATCGCTGGAGCAAGATCGCGGCGTTCTCATTAATCCACTCGGCGTCGGGAACGATGATGGATTCATTGATCTCCTCGGCGGTCGGCATCGTGCTCCTGACCTCCTCGGACATCATGGCGATCGCTTCGCTGCTCGGCGGCGTGCAGGAGAGGACTTCGCACGCCGCCGCCTGCGCCTGAGGAGAGTCGAGCCAGTACGAGATGAGTTTGAGGGCGTTTTCCCTGTTCGGCGCGCTGCGCAGTAGCGATATCCGATCACCCACCAGGAATGCGCCCTGATAAGACCATCCAATCGGCAGGCCTTCATCCCTCATGGCCTTTGCGCGCGTCAGCCAGATCTGGCCGAGCGAATAGTCCCCGCTCCGGAATCCCTGAACGCTCTGATCGCCTGTTCTCCACCAGAGCGTGATGGCCGGCCGGACTTCCTCCAGCTTGGTGAGCGCGCGCTCGACGTCGATCGGAAACAACTCTTCGCGGGACACGCCGTCCGCCAGCAGCGCCGCGGCCATCGCGCGCCAAGGATCGTCGAAGTTAGGGAAGGAGCGACCGCCAGGGAACCTCTCTGTATCCCACATGTCCGCCCAGGTGCGCGGCTCGGACCCGTCACCCTCGCCCGTCCGGTAGACAAGCAAAGTGGCCGTCGACTGCAGAAGGGCTCCGCCTGCCATACATGCATTGCCCGGCAGGTCCGCCCGATCAGCGTACTGACGGCAGAATTCCGTCAGGTCCTCGCTCACGGCGCGATGTGCAGCCGAGCCTGCCTGAATCTCGCCCTCGAGATAGAGGTCCCACGTGACGTTTCCCGTCTGTGTCATCGCCGCTGCCCGCGCACGCATTTCCGCGTTGGTCGCCACAACCACGACAACTTCGATACCTGTCTCTGCCGTGAATGGCTTGAACCACGCCTCGGTCAAAGCCCGATCGAAGGCTCCACCCGTCGACGCGATAATCACCCTCTCTGCCGCGCTTGCGGCCTGTGGAGCTGCCAGTGCGAACCAGACACCGCATGCCAAGCCTGCAATCGAACGCAATCTGCTGAAACTCGATGCCATGAGCGTATTCCTCCTGTTTGTTTGATGGTCCGTGAGATCAGCGCTTTTCTCGTCGGGCGCTCAGAATGTGCAGCGTTCCCATGAGAAGGAGCGAGATCGAGACGATAAAGGTGGACGCAGCGGCAATGACCGGCGTGACGTTGAAGTCGATGTCCTCGAACATCTTGCGCCCGATGGATTTGCCCCCGACATCGGAAATGAAGAACGCGACCGTCGCCTCATCGAAGGACGCGACGAAGGCGAAGACAGCGCCCGCGGCGACGCCGGGGGCGATATTGGGCAGAACCACATAGACGATAGACTGCAGTCTGCTCGCCCCGCAGTTCAGCGCCGCCAGCTCGAGGCTGGGATCGAGGCGCTGGAGGGCGGCCGTCACGGTGATGATGACATAGGGAACCGCAAGCACCGTGTGTGCGATGAGGAACCCGAAGAAGTTTCCCGTCAGGCGCAAAGGAGCGAAGACCAGGTACAGGGCGACTCCGAGCACGATGTGCGGCACGATCAACGGGCCGAGCCCCAATGCCTGAATGGCCAGTTTGAACGGAAGATTTCCTCTGGTCAATGCCAGCGAGGCCATGGTGCCGATCACGGTTGCGGTCACCGTGGTGCCGACCGCGATCTGGAAGCTGAACCAGGTCGCCGCCATCCAGTCAGGATCCCTGAAATACGCCCGGTACCATTTGAGAGTCAGTCCACGCGGTGGGAACTCGATATGGCTCGCCTCGCCGAGCGATATCGGGACAACGAGCAGGGTGGGGAGGATCAGAAAGAAGAGGATCGATCCGATCAGGAGGCCGCCAACCACGATGCCGACGGTCCTCGCATAGGTGCCCCCAAGCAGTCCGGCCATGATCGCTCCACGATTGCGCCGCGAAAGCCACGGGAGAGTCTGGTCAATGGACACCGTTCAATCCCCTGCTGAATGAAAGCGTCTTGCGGAACAGGAAGACGAGGGTGAGCGTGAGCACGAGCAGGATGGTCGACAGCGCAGCGGCGAACGGCCAGTCGAGCAGAACCGTGGTCTGCTGGCCGATCAGCGTGGCGATGAGCATCGATTGCGGACCACCGACCAGCGCAGGGGTGATGTAGAAGCCGAGCGCCAGCACGAAACTCAGAACGCAGCCGGCGGAGATCCCGGGGAGGCTCAACGGCAAGGTAACGTTCAGGAACGCACGGACAGGGCCTGCGCCGAGGTTGCGCGCCGCATGCAGATAATGCGGCGGGATGCTGCGCAGCGACGCGTAGATCGGGAGAATGGTGAACGGCATCAGCACATGGGTCATGGCCAGGGTCACTGCTCCGGTCGTGTACAGGAGTTCCAGAGGCCGTTCGGTCAAGCCGCTGCCGATAAGCAGGGAGTTCACGATGCCCCTGCGCTGAAGCAGCACAATCCACGCATATGATCGGATCAGTATGGACGTCCACAACGGGATCAGGACGCATGCGGCGACGATGACCGCGGCGCCTCTCTTCAGGCGCGCCATGGCATAGGCGACGGGATAGCCAAGCACGAGGGTGGCGACCGCAACCACAAAGGCAACGAGCACCGTGCTGAGGAGGACGTCGAGATAGAGCGGAGTCTGGACCGCGCGCGCATAGTTCTCCAGCGATCCACCGGGCGCGCTCAGGATCACGAGCTGTACGATCGGGTAGATGAACCCGATTGCCAGCACGGCCAGAAGCGGGACCACCAGAAGGAGGGACGTGGCCGGCGCGTAGAACCTGGCGGATTCCGGCTGGAACCACCGCAGGCCCCTTAGCAGGATGTGTCGCTGAGTTCCGGATGCTGCAATGGTGGTCATGCGGCCTGCCTTCCCTCAACCGGAAAGACGTGCACGGCACCTTCGTCGACGAGCACGTCAACGTTCTCGTCCCGCCGAAAGGGGGCTGACCCAGTATCGGTGGTTTGCACCTGAATTGTCCTGTCGCCTTGTCCCGGAAGCCTGACGAGAAAGATGTGGCTTGAACCGACAAAGACGGAGGTCTCGACGGTGCCCGGAAGGGCGAGGCGTCCGCCCTCCCCCCGTCGGACCAGCTTGACCCGCTCCGGCCGAATGGCGAGCCGGACCGGAGCGCCGTTGAGAATTGGTGTGTCCGTATCCGCTGCGGCGGTTACGCCCAGCAAGGCAGTATCTTCCGATATCCGGACAGAAGGTCGTCCCTTGTCGTCGAAACTCCATCGACCGTCGATGAAGTTCATCCGCCCGATGAAATTCGCCACGCGCTCGGACATGGGCTTGCGATAGAGATCAAGAGGCGTGCCGACCTGCTCGATCCGTCCGTCGAACATCACCGCCACGCGATCCGACATCGTCAGGGCTTCATCCTGATCGTGCGTCACATAGACAACGGTCGCCCCAAGCCGTTCGTGCAGGCGCTTGATCTCGAACTGCATCGCCTCGCGCAGCTTCTTGTCGAGGGCGCCGAGCGGCTCGTCCATCAGGATGACCGGCGGCTCGAAGACCAGCGCGCGTGCTAGAGCAACCCGCTGTTGCTGGCCCCCGGAGAGTTCATGCGGATACCGGCCCGCATAGTCTGCGAGATGGACCGTATCGAGGATGTTCGCCACCCGGTCGCCGATTTCGCCCCGGGAGAGCCTGGTTCGCATCTTCAGGGGAAACGCGATGTTCTGGGCGACGGTCAGGTGCGGGAAGAGCGCGTATTTCTGAAACACCATGCCGATGTTGCGGCGGTTCGGCGCAACCGACGTGACGTCGTGCCCTGCGATGGCAATCCGGCCGAGTGTCGGCCGCTCGAAGCCGGCGATCATCGCCAGCACCGTGGTCTTTCCGGATCCCGACGGGCCGAGAACGGACAGGAACTCCCCGGCCTCGACATTGAACGAGATACCCCGCACGGCGGAGACTTCCCCGTAGCGCTTCTCGATCCCTTCGAGGGAAAGCGTGTTTCCGATCACTTTCACCTTCCTCCAGACTGTGGGTGCTCTACCCCGGCACCATTTGGCTCAACGGCTCAGACTATGTGCAGACGACTCATCCGGGCGGGGATGAAGATCGGGCGCGCTTGCGTGCATCGGTTGCACACACGGAAAACGCTTCATGCCAATGCCTTGTGCTCGGCAGCGCGACCGCGAACGCAAAACATGGTAGAAGGATGATGTTGTTACATCGCCTTCACACAAACTTCACGTTTCATTTTTGTTGCATCAAAAAAGAACCCTGTCAACTGGATCAAGAGGTCGCATATGGAGAGTCCAAGGTCGCCAGCACCTGCCGCCGAGCGCGGCGCCGGAAATCTCGGCGAATTCGCCTATCGCGAAATCAAGGAACGTCTGTTGAGGGGCGCCTATCGCCCGGGCCATAAGATGACCGTCCGGGCCATCGCCCAGGAGCTGGGACTGAGCTCGACGCCGGCGCGCGAAGCGCTGAATCGGCTGACGACCGAAGGCGCCCTTGTCTATAGCGGGCCGAAGACGGTCATCGTTCCCATCCTTGATTTCCGGGCGCTGCAGGAGGTGACGCTAACCCGGCTGGCGCTGGAAGGGCTGGCAGCGGAACAGGCCGCACGGCACGGAAAACCTGAAGATGTGGAGACGCTGCGCGCTCTGCAGGTCCAGATAAATCGGGCTCTGGACGAGGAGCGTTTCCAGGACGCCCTATGGCACAACAAGGAGTTTCATTTCCTCATTTACCAGCTCTCCGGCATGCCTCAGCTCGTCAGCATCATTGAGAGCCTCTGGCTACGGATCGGCCCGTCGCTCCACGATCTTTATCCCGAATTCGCCCAGACCAGGAACGGCGTCAGAAACCACGAGGTCGCCATGGAGGCGCTCGGAGAGCATGACGCCCCAAACCTGCGGGCGGCGATGGAAACCGATATCAGGGACGGGTTTCGCAGCATGAGAAAGGCGCGGCTTGCCCGAGGCGAGTAGGTCGTCGGTTTTGTCGCACATACTTGACGTCGTGATTTTTTGTTGCAACAAAATAAGACGTCTATATAAAGCCTGCGGGCAAAATCGGCAAAACCCACTCGCCAGAAAGCAAGCTCATGCTCGATCAAGAACGAACAGGCCGCCTTTCCGGGCGCGCATTACCACGTTCGAAAGCTCTCTATGACCGCGCCACCGCGGTCCTGGCCGACGGTGTCACTCGGGTGACCATCGAACGGGATCCGATCCCATTCTACATCGAGCGGGGAGAAGGAGCCTATATCGTCGACGTCGACGGACGGCGGCTCCTTGACCTGAACAACAACTTCACCACGCTCATCCATGGCCACGGCTACGCGCCGGTTTCGGAAGGCGTGGTCGAGCTTCTGAAAACCGGAACCTGCTTCGCCAACCCGACGCAGCACGAGATTGCGCTGTCGGAACTGCTCGCCGCGCGCATACCGGGCGTGGAGCGCCTTCGCTTCGTCAACAGCGGCACAGAAGCCGTCATGTTCGCGATCAAGGCCGCTAGGGCGTTCACGGGAAAGTCGGGCGTGGCGCGCATCGAGGGCGCATATCACGGCGCCTACGACTGGGCGGAAGCGGGACAGAACGCGAGCCCGGATGCGCAGAACTGGCCGGACCACCCGATCGCACGTCCGAGCTATCGCGGCACCCCCCGCACCGTGGCCGAGGATGTCGTGATGTTCCGGTTCAATGACGTCGACGGCGTCGAACGGCAGCTCGTTGAAGCAGCGGATCGCCTTGCCTGCGTGCTGATCGATCCGATGCCCAGCAGGGCCGGTCTACTGCACCCCGATCCCGAGTTCATCGAGGCGGTGGAGAAGACGGCACGAAGGTGTGGAATCCTTGTCGTTGCCGACGAAGTGCTCAATCTGCGCCAGGGCTACACCGGCGCATCCGCGCGATACGGCCTTCATCCCGATCTCATCGCCATGGGCAAGATCATCGGCGGCGGCTTTCCCATCGGGGCGATAGGCGGACGCGAAGAGGTCATGCAGGTGTTCGGCTCGACCGGCCGAAAGACCCTGCTGCCGCAGGGCGGGACGTTCAGCGCCAATCCGGTTTCGATGGTGTCCGGCAGGATCGCCATGGAGGCCCTGACCCCGGAGGAGTTCCAGCGCCTCGAGCGCATGGGTGATCATGTGAGGCGGGAGTTGATCGCCACCATCCAGCACCATGGTGCGCCATTCTGCGTCACCGGCGCGGCCTCGCTCTTCCGGATTCACCCCAAGGCTTCCGAGCCAAGGGAATACCGTGACGCCTATCTGAACGAAGCCGAGGCGGCCGTGATGAAGACGCTCAGTCGGCACTTTCTCGATGCTGGTGTCCTCCTTCCTTTTGGCGCGGCGGCGTGCCTGTCGACACCAATGACGGAGTCCGACCTCGAACCGATCACATCGGCCTTCGCCGAGTTCGTCAAGACTAACGACCATCTTTACAAGGAGTTGGGGCAATGAACCGCAATGATGTGCCCACCGTCGCCGAGCGCATCGCACTCGCACTACGCCGGCATGGCGTGGAAATGATCTTCGCCCAAAGCCTGCCCTCGGCGGTCATTCTTGCCGCCGAAGCGATCGGCATCCGACAGATCGCGTACCGGCAGGAGAACATGGGTGGAGCGATAGCGGACGGTTATGCCCGCTGTTCGGGAAAGGTCGGTGTGGTCGCCGCGCAGAACGGACCTGCGGCGACGCTCCTGGTGCCGCCGCTCGCAGAAGCGCTGAAGGCGAGCATCCCGATCGTAGCACTGGCGCAGGACGTGGAGCGCGATCAGACCGACAGGAATGCGTTTCAGGAACTCGATCACATTGCACTGTTCGAATCCTGTACCAAATGGGTGCGGCGAGTGACCGTGCCGGAGCGCATCGACGACTATGTGGATGCTGCCTTCACGGCCGCCGCCTCAGGTCGTCCCGGGCCTGCCGCTCTGCTTCTGCCCGCCGATCTCCTGCGCGCTCCTTGCGAGCCCCCTGCCCTGCAACGAACGCTTTCGCTCGGGAATTGGCCTCTCGACAGAACCCGACCGTCCGATGCCGACATACGGAAAGCGGCCGAGCTTATTGCGCAGGCCCGCGCTCCTGTGGTCATCGCCGGCGGCGGCGTGCATTGCGCGGGCGCAACCGAGGAACTCGGCCGCCTCCAGGAAGAAGCCAGCCTCCCGGTCTATACGACGAATATGGGCAAGGGCGCCGTTGACGAATTCCATCCGTTATCCCTTGGAGTCCTCGGTGCCCTCACCGGGCCTCGTTCGCTTGGTCGGTATTCTCAGGCGCTGATCTCCGAGGCAGACCTCGTGGTCCTCATCGGCACGAGGACCAATCAGAACGGAACCGACAGTTGGCGCCAAATCCCGGCAGGGGCGAAGGTCGTTCATATCGACGTCGATCCCTGCGAAATCGGCCGCAACTATGAGGCACTCCGTCTGGCGGGCGATGCAAGGGAGACGATCGCGGCTTTGCGCAACGCTCTGTCGACCCTCGACCTTTCCGTCCGCCACGCGGCTCGGGCGGAACTGGAGGCGCGGATCAGCGGATTCTGGTCTCGCTTCGAGGCGGATCGCCTGCCGTTCTCAAGTAGCATCAACAGCCCGATCCGGCCGGAACGGGTGATGGCTGAGCTGCAGAACGTCCTGTCACCCAACGTCACGGTTGTGGCGGACGCCAGCTACTCGTCGATGTGGATTCTCGGCCAGTTGCGGGCCGTCGCAGGTGGCAGCCGCTTTATCACGCCGAGAGGTCTGGCCGGTCTCGGCTGGGGACTGCCGCTCGCGCTTGGCGCCAAAATAGCCGATCCGACACGACCTGTCGTAGCGGTCGTCGGCGATGGCGGGTTTGCCCATAGCTGGGCCGAACTCGAAACGATGATCAGGATGAACCTGCCGATCACCATCGTCCTGCTGAACAACGGTATCCTCGGATATCAGCGCGATGCGGAAGCCGTCAAATTCGGAAACTACACGTCCGCGTGCCATCTGGGCGACGTCGATCACTGCCGGATCGCCGAAGCCTGCGGTTGCGCGGCGGTGCGGATATCGGACCCGGCTATGCTGGCCGAACATCTGCGCAGGGGGATTTCTGATGGAAAGCCTCTCCTGATCGATGTGGTCACGGACGCAGAGGCGCACCCTCCGCTGTCGCTCTTTGCAGCGATGGACGCCGCCGCATGAGCGACGGCTCCGGACCCAAGATTGCGGTTGTAACGGGCGGTTCCTCGGGAATAGGACTCGCGACCGCCCGGGCGCTCCTGTCGGACGGATATCGCGTCGCTATCTTTGGCCAGCACGAGGCGCATGTCGCGAGTGCTTGCCGCGAACTTTCCGACGGGAGCAGCGGGGACAGACTCTTTGCCCGAGCCGTGGACATCACCGAACCGTCCGCAGTCTCCAGCTTCTTTTGTGGCCTGCGAAACGCCTGGGGACCTCCAGCGATCCTCGTCTGCAATGCCGGGATCTCTCCCCGGAACGAAAACGGGCCTACGCCTTTCGGCGAGCTCGGCCTCGAGGAGTGGAACAGAGTTCTCGCCGTAAACCTGACAGGAGCGATGCTATGCTGCCAGGCGGCGCTTCCAGCGATGGCCGAACAGCGTTTCGGCCGCGTGGTGTTGGTGGGGTCCGTGGCCGGCCGAGCCATCCCGAGGATCGCTGGCAATGCCTATGTCGCATCCAAGGCCGCGCTCGCCGGTCTGGCACGTTCCCTGATCGGCGCCTTCGCTCCCGCCGGCGTCACGATCAACGTCGTTGCCCCCGGCCGTATCGCCACCGAGATGTCAGCGACAGCCCCGGCGGAGGTCAACCGCGCCGCAATCGCGCGCATTCCCGCCGGTCGTATGGGACAGCCCCAGGACGTGGCGGAAGTGATCAGGTTCCTGGCTTCGGACGCGGCGGGGTTCGTCAACGGGGCGATCATCGACGTGAACGGTGGCGAGTACTCGCCACCGTGAGACTCGCCCCGATTTTTCATGACGAGGCAACATTTTGGAACAAGGATCGATTTTCAGGCATATTCGAACGACCAGGCCGTCTGCGGGAAGCGTTCACAGGAAAGGATGTTGATGAACGGAACAGTCCTCATCCAGACAGGGGACGTCCAGCTTTTCCTGCTCCTGAAGTACATATTCGGCAGAGAAGGATTCCTGTCGACATTGTCGGCCAACACCGGCAACACCATCAGGCTCTCCAGCGCAGCGCGGTTCGACTTCATATTCGTCGATAGCAGCGCCGAGCCGCAGGAAGGGATACATGCCCTGAGGCAGATAAGATCGATCCCGACGTGCAGGGACACGCCCGTCGGCGTCCTGCTTGAGTCATCAGTGGACGCGATGGCCGAAGACGCCCACCCCGTGGACGCAGATCTGACAATCTCCCGCCCCTTCGATCCGGACCAGCTCCTCAGCTTTCTGCGGGAGCTGGCGCCGTGTTCCGTGTCTCAATCTACCGAGCACCGACCTTCGCATGCGCTGCGGTTCAGCGATATCGAGATGAATCCTGCCTCCCGCAAAGTGTGGAGGGGCGGTCAGCTTGTTGAACTGACGGCGCTGCATTTCCGAATGCTCCAGTATCTCATGGAGAACCCCGGCATCATCCTGAGCCGCGCCGACTTCATCGCTGCCGCATGGCCGGCTGATGCCGAGGTCGACCCTCGCACGGTCGACATCCATATCGGGCATATCAGGCGATCGCTGAAGCGCTTCGGCATCGATGTCATTCGCACCGTGCGCTCCGGAGGTTATGTTCTGGAGATCGATGATGGCCGGTCACAACCCTGATGTGTTGGTAGCTGCCCGCGAGGCTTCATCAGGACCCGGAGCGTCACCCACCATGCTTCGAAAGACCTGGAACCAGAATTGATATGCGCAGCTCCGCCCATCGACTCTCGCGGCCAGCGCGCATAAAGCGACTGCCAACGGCCCCTCGTCCCCGAAGAGCGAGATAGCCAAATCTGCAACACGCTTCTGGGTACAGCCGTGGAAATCACTTCCTTCGATGCTTGCCAGGTCGCCAAGCAACTCTCTGAATGCGTGATCGGACATGCAAAGACTCCCATGTCCGGCGAGGGATAGAGAAGAGTTGCCGGACGTTGGATCTCACACGAAGCGAGCCACGAAGATCAGCGAAGCGATCTCTAGTCGTGTCGTCCCTGGCAGAACTGCTCTCAAGGGAAGCATGTCTACTTAAAACCATGCCGAATATGCCCGAAAATGTCAAGCACATCAGCTACTTGAAGCCCATAATGCTGCATAGATGCAATGCGGATGTAGACAGTCAGACGCGAACTGGCGCTCGATAAGCTGGCGTAGCGCGCTGGGCACGCCGGCGGTGCTCGCGGCGATTGGCGCGGTGCAGCTTGCACTCACCTGTGCGCTATTCATGCACGCGCTGTTCGCTTCATGGCCGATACCGCTGCTCGACGGGCTGCTCATAGTCTTAATGGGAGTTGCCCTGTTGCTGATCCTCGAGACCGGGAAGACGCTGATACGGCGGACCGGCCTTCTCGGAGAGCTCGACTCTTACCCCAAGGCCGCCACTCAACGGGACAGGAATACCGGCAGCGCGGGCGCCTCCAGCAGCGTGCGCGTGGCGCTTCCGAACACGAACTCGGTGATCTTCGGCTGGCCGTAGGCCCCCATGACGATCATGTCCGCATCCAGGTCGCGGGCCCGATCGAGGAGGAGCTTGCCGGCGTCCGGGCCCTCGAGCCGCTCCAGCACTGCCGGCGCGCCGTGCCGCACGATATGCCTCGTTATATCGACGCCCGGATCAGCCCCCAGCAGGCGAGCGACCTTCAGTTCGGGAATCACGACGACGTGCACGGCGCGCGCGGCGGCGAGAAACGGCATGGCGTCGGTTATGGCGCGGGCGGCCTCGCGGCTGCCGTTCCAGCCGACGACGATGTTGTTGCCGATAGTCCCGGACCAGTCGACCGGCAGCAGCAGGGAGGGGCGGCCCGACGCGAAGATCACATCTTCCGACAGGCCAAGAACCGTCTGTTGCCGGTCAGGTCGCCGGGGCGGCCCCAGAACGGCCATGGCGGCATGCCGCGCATGCAGCATCAGCGCTTCCCCGAACTCGCCGTCCGAGACGCGCCATTCCAGCGACAGGCCACGGGGGCGGCCGGCTTCCTCGAAGGCATGCCGGGCGGCCTGTTTCGCAGCTTCCACGCGTGCCCCATGCTCGCGCAGCATGGAACTGACACCGCCCCCGCGCGCGAATCCGGCATGAGGGTGAAGCTCGAGCCGGTCGGCGACGAAGACCGCGATGAGATGCGCCTGAAACCTTTCGGCAAGAGCGGCGGCGCAAACGATGCGCCTTCGCTGCCCGTCCAGATTTTTGTCGTCGAGGAAGACGACCATGTCCTTCGGAATCATCCCTTTTCCTTCTCCCGATCTCCATCGGCTTTGCCGCCACCCTCCGCCGCGGCAACGAGCGTTCCCGCGCGGCCGTCGATGATCGCGCGGGCGTCCTCCAGCCGGCCGATGCCCGCAATGCGGCCTTCCACCGATGCGAAGGCGCAGGCGGCCTCGACCTTCGGCCCCATCGAACCGGCGGCAAACGACATAGCGGAAAGCGTCGCGGGATCGGCTTTGCGGATCGGCCTTTGCTGTGGCGTTCCCCAGCCCTCGTAGACGGCATCCACGTCCGTGAGCATCAGGAAGACGTCGGCATCGAGTTCCCTTGCCAGCAGCCCGGCGGCGCGGTCCTTGTCGATGACGGCCTCGACGCCCTCGAGGTCGCCGCCGTCGGTGCGGATGACGGGAATGCCGCCGCCGCCCGCGCAGATGACAACGACGCCGAAATCGACAAGCAGCCTGATCGTCTCGATCTGGGTGATGCGGCTCGGTAGCGGCGACGACACCACGCGCCGCCATTTTCCAGCGCTTTCCTCCACCATCGGCCAGCCGTGAGTGGCGCGCGCCTTTGCGGCTTCCGTATCATCATAAACCGGGCCAATCGGCTTTTCCGGCCTGGAAAACGCCGGATCGCCGCGCTCGACCTCTATCTGGGTGAGAAGCGTCGCGAGCTTCGTGTCCGCGGGCATCGCGTTGGCGAGTTCCTGCTCGACCAGATAGCCGATCATGCCCACGCTTTCCGCACCAAGTATATCGAGCGGATATGGAGCAACCGCCTTGTAGGCCGCCGCCTGAAGCGCCAGCAGGCCCACCTGCGGTCCGTTGCCGTGGGCGACGACGATGTCGTGCTCGCGCGCGAGCTCGGCGAGCGCGATCGCGGCCTTGCGCACGTTGGCGCGCTGGACCTCGGCGGTCATCGGCTCGCCGCGCTTCAGAAGCGCGTTGCCCCCCAGCGCCACGACGATCCGCATCTCACGCCCCCAGCGTGGCGACCAGCACCGCCTTGATCGTATGCATGCGGTTTTCTGCCTGGTCGAAGACGACGGAGGCTTCCGACTCGAACACCTCCTCCGTCACCTCCATGCCGTCGATGCCGTATCGCTGGAAGATCTTCTCGCCGATCTCGGTCTCGCGATTGTGGAACGCCGGCAGGCAGTGCATGAACTTGGCGTGCGGATTGCCCGTGGCAAGCATGATGTCAGATGTGACGCGGTAGGGCGTGAGCAGACCGATGCGCTCCTCCCAGACTGAATCCGGCTCTCCCATCGACACCCAGACATCGGTATAGACGAAGTCGCACCCCGTCGCAGCCTCCACCGGATCCTCGGTAAGCGTGATCTTCGCTCCGGTCCTTTCAGCGATCCTGCGGCATTCCTCCACCAGCGCCTCCTCCGGCCAGCACGCCTTCGGCGCGCCGAGGCGCACATCCATGCCGATCAGCGCCGCGCCCGTCAGCAGCGAGTTGCCCATGTTGTTGCCGGCGTCGCCGAGGAACGAGAAGGCGACCTGTGACAGGTGCTTGCGCGTGTATTCGCGCATCGTCAGGAAATCGGCGAGGATCTGCGTCGGGTGGAATTCGTCGGTGAGCCCGTTATAGACCGGCACGCCCGCAAACGCCGCCAGCGTCTCCGCCTGTTCCTGCCCGAAACCGCGATATTCGACGCCGTCGTAGAGACGGCCGAGCACGCGGGCGGTGTCCTTCATCGATTCCTTCTTGCCGATCTGCGTACCGGTCGGGCCCAGATAGGTGACGTGCGCGCCCTGGTCGTAGGCCGCCACCTCGAAGCCGGTACGGGTCCGCGTCGAATCCTTCTCGAAGATCAGCGCGATGTTCTTTCCCTTCAATCGCGGCTTCTCGTAGCCGCCGTACTTCGCCTGCTTGAGCGAGGCAGAAAGACGGAGCAGGAAGCGAATCTCGTCGGGCGTGAAGTCGAGCAGCTTGAGGACGCTGCGGCCTTTCAGGTTGACGGGCATTTCTTCCTCCTCAGACCGGATCGCGGATCAGCGGGCAGGTCATGCAATGGCCGCCGCCACGACCTCGTCCCAGCTCCGCACCGGGCACGGTGATGACCTCGACGCCCGCCTTGCGGAGCTGGGTGTTGGTGTAGGTGTTGCGGTCGTAGCCGACGACCACGCCCGGCTCGAGCGCAACAACATTGTTGCCGTCGTCCCATTGCTCGCGCTCGGCGATGTAGGCGTCGCCACCTGTCTGCACAACGCGCAGCCTGGGCAGGCCAAGCGCTTCGGCGACGACCTCCGTGAGATGCCCCTCCTCCTGCCGCACGTCGATCTGCCAGTCCTTCTCGCCCGGCCGCAGCGAATAGGCGGCGATGCCGTCCACCACCTCGGCGAACAGCGTCACCAGATCGCGATCACAGAAGGTGAAGACGGTATCGAGATGCATCGACGCGCGCTCGACGGGCAGCTTGCAGGCTATGACGCGCTCCGCGCCACCCTGCGCAAACAGCGCGCGGGCGAGCTGGCCGACGGCATGCGGCGTGGTGCGCTCGCCCATGCCGACCAGCACGACGCCGTTGCCGAGCGGCATGACGTCGCCACCCTCCAGCGTCGCCAGCCCGTAGTCGTTGTCTGGATCGCCCCACCAGACCGGGAAGCCCGCGCCGCGGAAATCCGGATGGAAGCGGTAGACGGCGGCGATGTTGACCGTCTCCAGCTTGCGGGCATTCCAGCGCATCGGATTGAGCGTCACGCCGCCATAGATCCAGCAGGTGGTGTCGCGGGTGAAAAGATGGTTGGGTAGCGGCGGCAGGATGAAGTCCTCGGGCCGCAACACGGGCGCGACCACGCCCTTCGGCTCGATCGTCAGTTCGGCCCTGCTCATGCCGCCCATCAGCACCAGCGACAGCGCGTCGGCGTCGGCTTCCATCAGCATCGCCTTGAGGTCGTCGGCGAGCCCGACGCCGACGGTGTTCTCGTTGATGCGACGGTCGAGCAGCCAGCGGCGCGCTTCCTGATCCTGCATGGTCTCGGCCAGCGCCTCGCGTAGGAAGACGACCTCCGCGCCGCGATAGCGGATCGCATCGACGAAGGTCATGTGCTCGACACGGGCCTGCTTGACCCAGATGACGTCGTCGAACAGCAGCTCATGGCAGTTCGACGGGGTCAGGCGGGCAAGGGCTGCTCCCGGACGGTCCACGAGGACACGCCTTAGCTTGCCCACCTCCGAGTGGACGCCATACGTGATAGCCATTGTCTTCTCCTTCAGGCGATCAGGGTGGCGATGCTCAGACTCGCCATGATGATGACGGTGAGAACGACAAGCAGCGGCCACATGAAGCGCAGCCAGCGCTCATAGGGCACACGGCCGATGGCGAGCGCGCCCATCACGACGGCGAAGGTCGGATTGACGAGGTTCACCAGCCCGTTGGCCGACTGGTAGGCGGTCACCACCAGCTCGCGCCCGACGCCGGCGAAGTCGGCCACCGGGGCCATGATAGGCATGGACAGCACGGCCAGCCCCGACGAGGACGGCACGAAGAAGGACATCAGGACCTGAAGCCAGTACATCACGTTGATGAACGCAACCTCGCCAAGACCTGCCACCGACAGTTCGGCCCAGTGCAGGATCGTGTCGGTGATCTTGCCGGCGTCCATGACTACGACGATGCCGCGCGCCAGCCCGATGATGAGCGCCACGCCCAGCAGGTCGCGCGCGCCGGCGATGAAGGCGTCGACGAAGTTGCTCTCGCCGGGACGGGTGACGAGCCCGACGAGGATGGCGGAGGCGAGGAACAGGCCGCTCATCTCACTCATCCACCAGCCACCCCGCAGCACGCCCCAGACCATGACGACGAAGGTGAGCCCGAAGATCGCCAGCACCAGCTTGTGCAGGTTCGTAAACTCGATCTTCTCACCCTGGTGGGCGCTGAGGAAATGGGCCTCGTTATCGGCCTTCATGTCGTAGACGAGCGACTTCGACGGATCGAGCCGCACCTTCTCGGCATAGCGCATGACGTAGGCGACGCAGGCGAGCCAGCACAGCGCCAGAATGACGAGACGCAGCACGAGGCCCTGCGTGAAGGGCACGCCGGCTGCGTCCGAGGCGATCACCGTGGCGAAGGCGTTGACGGTCGAGCCGAGCACGCCGACGCCCGCGCCGAGCAGGATGATGGCGACGGCCGTCACCGCGTCATAACGCGCCGCGATCATGATCGGGATCAGCAGCATGTAGAAAGCAAGCGTCTCCTCGGCCATGCCGTAGGTGGTGCCGCCGAAGGCGAACAGCGCCATCAGCACGGGGATCAGCCATTTCTCGCGCCCCTTGAGCGCAACCATGGCGCTGCCGATGCCGGCGTTGATCGCGCCCGTGGAGGTGACGACGCCGATGAAGCCGCCAATCACAAGCACGAACAGCGCCACGTCGATGGCGTTCGCCGCATTGGTCGCGGGATCGTAGAGCCCGGCGATGGGCGCCATGATGATGTCGAACACACCCTGCGGATCGGCTTGCGTCTCGACATAGGTTCCGGCGACGGGCACCTCGCGGTCGAGAGCGGGGTTGTGGACGCGCTCGTACTGGCCCGCCGGGACGATCCAGGTCAGTGCCGCCACGAGTATGATCAGCCCGAACAATATGGTGAAGGCGGTGGGAAAGCGGAATCTCTTCTGCTCGGCAGTTTCCGGAATGGCGCTCATAGCGTAGCTCCTCCGTTCGAGATGTCCGGGAGTCGCTACGAATGCGTGAAAACGAAGACTCCCTCTTATTTCTTGATAGAGGTAAACGCGCACGCCCAAATTGACCTGGCGCAAGTCTCCGCCTGTTCCTCATGACTAAGGGGCGAAACGGATCGTCCCGGCAAAATCGCCGCGATGTCGTGATCTCGGCGATAACCTGGAAAGGCGCCGTCGTGTAACAATTTCCCGACGTACAAATCTGGAAACCGCCGCAGGCCGACAGGAGCGCTAGCGCAATCGACCATCAGCAGTCGTGCTTTATCTGCGAGTTGTTCGATTGGGAGGATGCTTGCCGGGATCGAGGCAGGAAGCTGACACTGCCCGACCTCAGCCGAACGCACGTGTCGTGAGCAGGGAGACAGGTCCGCGACCGGCAAAGGTCAGTTCGCCGCCGCCTGCCGCAGTTTCTCGATATGCTCCTGGCTGATCGCCTCGACCATGCTGACGAGTGCCGAGGTCCGCTCGCTCAGCCAGACCAATGCTTCCGCACTGATCTCGTAGTGCTCGGAGTATCGCGCCTTCACGTAGGCTTCGTTGATGCGGTTGAACCAGGCGGTGTATCGCTGGCGGTCGCGCGGCCACACATCGACCAGTCGTTGATCCTGCGCTTCTGCCAGCCTCCGCAAGAAATTCAAGCTGTGGCTGGGAGGGGAATAATTTGTGAGAACTACCAGTATTATTGAGTACGAGCGCTCAATAATCTGATGCAGCGTGAAGGCAGCATGCTTCCGCCATTCCGAGTTATCTTTTGATCGGTGAGATTGGAAACCCAATGTCTCGCGTAACAGCAAGACATCGGGGAATCTCTTTTCGAAGTGACGCACCGCGACCTCATAGGCGTCGACGGAACTCAACGGCTTCGGCATCGCCAACGGCTCGTCGTCGAGCTCGTAGAGCACGATGCCCTCGCGACGGATATCCACGAAGAAGTATTGCCCCTGATGCAGCGCGGTGTTCACCTCGCGACGGGACTGGACGATAAAACTCACCGGCGTCTTCACCTCCGGCAACCGCAGAAGGCGATCCTGGGCCTTGTACCAGTAGGTGGAGAAATCGGTCAGTTTCCGGTTGTTGACGATGATCAGCAGATCGAAATCCGACCTGTAACCCTTCTTCGTATGCGGCTCGTCGACCCAGTTCCCGCGGGCATAGGAACCGAACAGGATGATCTTGAGGATACGTCCCCGCTTTTTGAACTCTGAGGTCGCCCCTTTCAGCGCGTCCTCGAACTCCTCGTGGATGACCTCGACGACGCGCCGGAGTTCCTCCTGCTTCGCGAGCGGCAGGTGATCAACGCTGGTCCTCATGGCGGCGACTGAATCATCGCGGTGGGTCATCTCGTTCTGATAGAGGATGCCAGAAATGGAATCCACAAGCGAGCAATAGACAACAAGCCTTGTTTTGATGCAACAAATTTAACCATTATCGATGCCCTTTAGAGCGATTTCCGTAAAGATTGTGTGTCAAAAGCGCGCATAGCTGCCGGCGAGATAGACTCTTCCGTAAAAATTCCGGTATTTTGTCGTCACAAACGACGACTCCAGGTTTCGGCAGGCAACCAGCCGCCAACCATCGGGACCGGAGAGAAAGGCGATGACGAAGCCGTTGATCCTCATCTGGTCGAAAGACGCAGATTTCTATCTTCTGCTCAGCTACATCCTCCTCACCGAGGGCTTCGAAACGGCAATAGCATCCGATGAGGATATCGTTACACAAACGTCAGGAAGGCCCGTAAGGGCCGTCGTTCTGGATGGCGGGAAGAATTCCGCGAACGCGGCCGCATTGTGCATGACATTGAAGTCGAACGAGGCAACCTCCCGCATTCCGACCATTGCGCTGGTGTCGTCGGGCGAAGACCGGCACTATATCGAATTGCTTCGTGCCGGCATCGACGAGAGCTTTGTGCGACCGGTTTCGCCTGCCCATCTGATCGCCTATCTCCGCTCCATTCTGCCGGCTGACCAATCATCGGCTCATGCGGATCGAGGCTCGCTGAGCCTTTCCTTCGGCGACCTCGAGATGCTGGCCGAACGGAGAACCGTCATACATAACGGCAGCCGCATCGAACTTAGCCCTATCGAATTCAGGTTGCTGCGCCATCTGTTCGACTCGCCGGGGCGGGTCTTCAGCCGAACGGAGCTCATCGAGGCGGCGTGGCCGCCAAACCTGATCGTTCAGCCGAGGACCGTAGACGTCCATATGGGCCGGCTTCGCCGCTCGCTTCAGAAGCTTACCGGCCGCGCCCTCATCCGTACCGTTCGTGCAGCCGGCTATGCCGTGGAATTCTGAACGGTGCCCCGCTACCAAGCGTTAATCCTTTGCAATGCGTTCGCAATAACGCAGATTCAATTGCGCAGATATCATATAAAATACAGAACGCCATAATTGTATTTATATATAAAACCGGTGACGGATTTTTTCTGATTTATTTCTCCTCTGCTTTGTTGAAGCTCTATTCAAAATAACTTCACATAACTCTCGTTGGAACATTTATTCTTGCGGGAGATCAGAATATGGAACCCAATCCACCCAGCCATACCGGGGCATCGAGCTATCGGAACACGAGAGCAGTCATCGACTATTCCCAGCACCATTTCGACGCGGCTCATTTCCATGGGCTTATGGCTGTCTACGCTCGCCCCTTACCGGGGCGTCACGTCGAACTGGTCCACGGTGAACACCGGGAGGTGGTGGATTTCGTGCGTTGTTCCTATCTCGGGCTCGACAACCATCCCAAAATCGTCGCCGGCTCGATCGATGCGCTGAAGGACTACGGAACCCTGCACTGGTCCTGTGCACGCACCCGGCTCAATTTTGCGATGGTCGGGGATCTGGAGGCTGACCTTTCGGAACTGTTCCGGGCTCGCGTCATCGTCTACTCGAGCGTGCTGGCCGCAAACATGGGCGCCCTTCCGATCCTGGCCAGCGGTCATCTGACGGGAGGCAACCGGCCGCTCATGGTGTTCGATCACCATGCCCATGTAACGCTCGCCTTCCACAAGGGCACCATCGCGACGGAAACCGAAGTGGTGACCATCGGGCACAACGACATCGATGCTCTCGCAGATCTTTGCAAGAAACATCCAACGGTCGCCTACGTTTGCGATGGGGTCTACTCCATGGGCGGGAGCGCCAGAATAGCCGACCTGCTCGACCTGCAAGAGCGTTACGGGCTGTTTCTTTACATCGACGACGCTCATGGCATCTCGCTTGCGGGCAAACATGGCGAGGGTTTCGCCAAGTCGCAGATTGCTGGAGCCCTGGGCGACAGGACCGTCATCGCCGCCTCGCTTGGCAAGGGATTCGGCGCGTCCGGCGGCCTGATCATGCTGGGAACAGCAAGACAGGAGGAACTCTTCCGGCGGTTTGCTGTCGCCCATGCGTTCTCGGCATCGCCGAACACAGCGGCCATCGGTGCGGCGATCGCCTCCGCGGAACTTCACCGCACCGAGGAGCTTGCGACGTTGCAGCAACGGTTGCGCGACAGGGTCGAGCTCTTCGACAGCCGGATGCCGACGGCCGCGAGCGGGTCTCTTCTGCCAATACGCACGGTGGTGTTGGGCGACGAGTTTGCGGCGATCGGCGCCGGCATGACGCTGATGGAGCAAGGTTTCTACGTTTCGTCGATCTTCTTTCCAACGGTTGCAAGAGGCCGTGCCGGACTGCGCATCTGTCTGACCGCTGGCCATACGGAACACGAGATCGAGAAACTCTGCGCATCGATCGACGCGCTCGCCCAGACGGACGACACCATCCCGAAACAATCATCTCCAGACGCTGATTAACGACCAGCTTCCATCAAGGGCTCCGGTTCTCTCGCCCCCAGCTTCTGTCGCGACACAGGGCTGGAGCCCGCGAATGCGGTTGTCAGCAAAATCCCAAAGTTTGCTGAGTTCCGACGGTGGCGCTCTCATACACAGGTCACAGCCAGCAAGTGCCGCCGAGCATCGAGGAGTGACCAACATGACCCAGCAGATCTCGACACCCCAGATGGAGCGCCGCATTCTTCGCCGCGCCGAGGTCGAGGCGAAGACCGGCTTCAAGCGAGCCCACATCTATGCGCTCATGAAGGACGGCAAGTTCCCGAAGGCGATGCGGCTCGGCGTCAGGGCCGTCGGTTGGGATTCCGCCGAAATCGACCAGTGGATCTGCGACCGTCTTCAGGAACGCATCTGACTATGCACCTCAAATCCGATCAAAGGGGTGCAGGCCATGCGCGTGATCTCTGTCATTTCGACCAAGGGGGGCGTCGGTAAGACAACCGTCACCGCCAATCTTGGGGGCTTCATCGCAGACGCGGGCCTGCGCGTGCTGCTGCTCGATCTCGACATGCAGCCGACGCTGTCGTCCTACTTCGAGATCGTCAGCCGCGCCGAATCCGGCATCTACGAGCTGCTCGTCTTCAACGAACAGGACCTATCACGGCTTGTCTCGCGGACGGCGGTCGAAGGCCTCGACATCGTCGTCTCCAACGACCAGCACCGGCAACTCAACACCCTGCTTCTGAACGCCCCCGACGGCCGGCTGCGGCTGCGGCACCTGTTGCCGGCGTTCCGGCCGCATTACGATCTCATTCTGGTCGACACGCAGGGCGCACGCAGCGTGACGCTGGAGATGGCAGTGCTCGCCTCGGACGTTGCCGTGTCGCCCGTCACGCCCGAGATCCTCTCAGCGCGTGAACTTCGCCGCGGCACGGTGCAGCTCATCGAAGACGTCGCTCCTTTCCGGCATCTAGGGATTCAGCCGCCACCGTTGAAGCTTCTGCTCAACCGCGTCCCCGCCGTATCGGCGAATGCCCGGCTGATCCAGCAATCCCTACGCCTGATCTTCTGCGAAGAACCCGGTGTCGAGATCCTGCAGACGGAGATTCCAGCGATCGATGCGTATCAGCGCGCCGCGTCGCACGGCCTTCCGGCCCACAGGGTGGAGGCCCGGCGTCCCTCGGGAAGGGTAACGCCGGCGGCGCTGGAGATCATGCGTGACCTTGCCACAGAGCTGTGTCCACAATGGCGCGAACAGTTCGCTCAGGTGGCCGGCGGCACACGAGGGAGGCATTCTCATGCCGAACGCTCTTGATGCTGCCAGCGGCCAGGTACGCCTTTCGTCCCTTATCGCATTCGCGTTGAGCGAAGGCTGGAAAGTCTCGCGAACGGAATGCGGGCGCGTTGTGTTCTCAAAGGACGGGCTGCCGCCAATCTTCACCGGATTGTCGTGCAATCGCGATGACGACGTCAGGACGCGGTTCCCGCAGCGCCAAGCCGATGCGGTCGCCGATCACCTCGGCCGAGGGGCGCGCGATGGCTAGGCTCACAACCAGCGATATGGCGAGCAAGCTCGCTGGCAGCGGATTCGAGCGTGCCGGCCCTGCAGTCGCGGCGCTGACCGATCCTGTCAGCGACACGCCAATGATGGTGACGCTCGATGAGCTGCGACCCTATGAGCTCGACCCACGCAAGACGCGCAACCCGCTCTACGAGGAGATCAAGGAATCGATCCGCGAGCGCGGTCTCGACGCGCCGCCGGCAATCACGCGGCGACCGGGCGCCGACCACTATGTCATCCGCAATGGCGGCAACACCCGGCTCGCCGTCCTGCGCGAGCTCTGGTCGGAAACCAGGGACGAACGGTTCTTCCGCATCTCGTGCCTGTTTCGGCCCTGGCCTGAGCGTGGCGAGATCGTCGCCCTCACCGGGCATCTTGTCGAGAACGAGCTGCACGGCGGCCTAAGCTTCATCGAGCGCGCGCTTGGCGTAGAGAAGCTGCGCGAGCTATACGAGCAGGAGGACGGCAAGCCCGTCTCGCAGTCGGAGCTTGCCCGGCGTCTCAGAGCCGATGGCTATCCGGTGCTGCAACCTCATATCAGCCGCATGCAGGAGGCCATCCAGCATCTGCTTCCCGCGATCCCGAACGTTCTTTATGGCGGTCTCGGCCGACACCAGGTCGAGCAACTGATCGGCCTGCGCAGGGCGGGAGCAAGAAGCTGGGAAACGCGCTCTTCCGGGGATGACGCGGAGGTCGATTTCGACACCCTGTTCCAGCAGGTCCTCGCCGAATTCGATCTCAGCCCCGACCAGTTCGACCTCGAGCACGTCCAGGACGAGCTTGTCGGTCAGATGGCTGACCTTCTGGGCGAGAAGTACGATACGCTGGCCTTCGAGTTCACCGTGCCGGAGAGGCGCGCCCTGCCGCCGGTCGCTCCGGAGACTGTCCCGCCATCTTCCGACGCCCAGGGGACAACGCCGTCCCGTTCGCGTTCACCGTCTGATCGTGACGCCGACGCCGCACCGCAACCCGATCAGTCCGACGGATATCTCAATGCGGATGACGATGAGCCGAGTGGAGAGGAATTGGAAGAGGAAGACGCGACGACCACGTTAGTTCGAAACCATGCCGTCACGCCCGCATCATCCTCAGATCGGGTGGAAGCCATCCAGCGGCTGGTGGCAGATCACCTCGGCGAGGAACCCGAGGACTTCGAAAGCAACGTCCTCAAGGCGATCCCTGTCCAGGCCGGCGGCCTCTATCCCATCTCCGACATCTGGCGCATCGATCCCGGCCTCGATACTCCGGAACGCCTTCGTGTCCATATCGCGCAGTTCGCACGCGAGATCGCGGACGAGGCCGGACTGGCGGACTGGATCGACGAACGCGAAGACGGCATCGGCTTCGCGTGTGTCCCGAACGAGCATGAGCCCGGCGCAGAGCCGCAGGCACCGTTGTCACGGGGAACAATCGCCCTGCTTCACGCCATGAGCGCACCCTACAATCCCGGCAACAGATTTTCCCGTGTCGAGACGATCCACCTGGTCAGGGACCTTGGCCCCCTCCTCCTCGGATGGGCGCAGCAGGACGCGATCGCGTTGCCGGCCCGGTGTCTGAGCGACGGCGGCCTCGTGAAGCTGTTCCGGCTGATCCGGCTCGCCCGGCGACTGCTCGAGCTGGAAACGCATGCAGCCGACGGCGGCGGCGCCTTATCGGAATCGTGAGGGGGATGTCATGTCGGGCCCACATCCCCTCAACCAGGCCGTGATCGCGCAAGTCCTATATGACCTGCGCAATGGCCAGTTGCGCAAAGCCCGGGCGCTGGGTTTCGACGATCAGGATCTCAATGCGCTGAAGCACCCGGCCACCGCGAGCGTGCTGGCGAACGCCGCCGTCTCTTGGTGTTCGGTGACGGTAAACCGTCATGTCCTGCGCAACCTTGTCCGGCAGGTAAAGGATGTCGAGAAGGAAGTCGTGGAGGTGGACCGCCTCCTGCGCCTTGGCGCCAGCACCGAGCTCATCACCCGGTTCTATGGGCTCAGCCATCAGGAAGTCGGTCTTCGCCGCGCTGTCATCGGCCTTTCCGGGCGAAAGGGCCGACATCCGGTCCTGACCGAGCAGCAGGATGCCGATCTTTGGGAAGCATGGTCGGCCGAGATCAAGAAGCGGGAGATATCCGCCGACGATGACACCGCAATGCTCGCTCTTGCGGCGGACCTTGCCGAGGACACGGATATCCCGATCGCCGTGATCTGGAGCGCCATACAGGGGTGGATCTCCGAAAGGCTGTTTTGATCATGCCCGCTTCCGGCGGAACGGGCGGCCCGCACTCGCTGGACGGCCTGTTCGATCGCGCCGCGCAGGTGATGCAGGAGGAGCACGAGCAGCAGACCTCGCGATCCAGGCAGCTTCGCGGGGACGGGTTCATATTCAGCGGCAACCGCCATGACAGCGTGCCGCGTGCACTCCTGCTCGATCGCCGCCTGACGCCGCTCGAACGCAACGCCTGGCAGGTCTTCAGGCTCCTGCTCAACGATGACGGCATCACCTCCTTCCCGACATACGATCAGCTCGCGCCCTATCTGGCTTCCATGCCGTGCGCCTCGCGCGCTTCGCACGAAACCGTCGCGCGCGCATTGACCATGCTACGGCTCACGCGCTGGATCAGCCTGGTGCGCCGCCAGCGCGACCCAGCCACCGGCCGCGTCGTCGGCAACCTTTATGTGCTGCACGACGAGCCGCTGACCCCGTTCGAGGCGATGCAGCTCGATCCCGAATACCTGTCTCTGGTGAGCCGCGCGCTCGACCATGCCAGCCGGTCGGTTCAGCGCATCGGCGTGCGTGTGCTCGAAGAGATGATGGAAGACCCGATGCTGAGCGACCGGGTCTTGCCGACCAGATTCCAGGTGCTCAGCCGACGTCTCGCGGGACAGGGATGGGCAAGGTCCCCGACCTATCAACAGGCTGTGGACCGTCACGAATCCGAAGAGGGTGCGGACGCCCGTCTTCGGATCCGTGAAACCCTATCTTCGGAATCCGAAGACAGTTGGAATTCCGATGTTTCCGGCTCACTTCGGAATCCGAAGACGGCGCGTACAGTACGTACTGAAACTGAATCTCTAGAAGATCATACGATACCGCGCGCGCAAGGCGAGCTTCGCCTGCCGGATCGTTTCGGGATGCTGAAGGCCGGGCAGCAATCCGGCGCGCTGGCCGCCTTGCAGGCAGTCGAACCCGGATTGCGTCAGTCGATCCTGGACGAGTGGGACACCCGTTGCTCGACCACGGACGTTCGCAAGCCGGCAGGCTATCTCTTCGGTCTGATACAGAGAGCGTTGCGAGGCGAGTTCAACCCGTGGGCTGCGACCAGGCCAGGCGCTATCACGCCGGGAGACGCTTCAGGGCATTCCGACGACACAAACCCGGCCCGACCGGGTGACGTCCCTGGACGTGGTGTAGCTGGGTAGCGCGGTGGTCATCGGCGCTTTCCGGTAGGGTCTGGTTGTCGAAGCCAACCTTTCTGGAGAGACCACCGATGACCGACGACATGATGAACCTGCGTGCGCTCGTGGAG
>JBBCKE010000001.1:0-9538 GCA_037190985.1 Alphaproteobacteria bacterium | reverse complement strand
TCAAGACCGAGACCTGGGGCCTGCGCAGCCTCGCCTATCGAATCGCGAAGAACCGCAAGGCGCATTACGTGATGCTCGAGATCGACGCACCGGGTTCGGTGGTCGCCGAGCTGGAGCGCCAGACGCAGATCAACGAAGACGTGATCCGCTACATGACCGTCCGCGTCGACGAGCATGAGCAGGGCCCGACCGTAATGATGCGCAAGCAGGAGCGCGACCGTGAGCGTCGCAGCGACCGTGAGGGTGGCCGTGACGGCGCACCGCGTGGTGAAGGGCGCGGCGATCGTCCCGATCGTGGCCCCCGTCGTGACCGTGAAGAGGAGGCCGCATAATGGCTCGCCCGTTTTTCCGCCGCCGCAAGTCGTGCCCGTTCAGCGCCAAGGATGCGCCGCGGATCGACTATAAGGACGTCCGTCTGCTCCAAGGCTTCGTGTCTGAGCGTGGCAAGATCGTCCCGTCGCGCATCACCTCGGTGAGCGCCAAGAAGCAGCGCGAGCTCGCCCAGGCGATCAAGCGCGCCCGCCATCTGGGCCTGCTGCCCTACGTCGTGAAGTAAGGAGCGAGCCCATGGACGTTATTCTGCTGGAGCGCGTCGAGAAGCTCGGCGCCATCGGCGACGTGGTGAAGGTGAAGGACGGTTTCGCCCGCAACTTCCTGCTGCCGAACAAGAAGGCGCTGCGCGCCAACGAAGCCAACCGCAAGAAGTTCGAGGGCCAGCGCGCCCAGCTCGAGGCCCGCAACCTCGAGCGCAAGACGGAAGCCGAGAAGGTGGCCGAGAAGCTCGACGGTCATTCCTTCGTGATCGTGCGCTCCGCCGGCGAGACCGGCCAGCTCTACGGCTCGGTGTCGAGCCGCGACATCGCCGATCTGGTGACGGCGGAAGGCATCTCGATCAACCGCAACCAGGTCGAGCTCAACCACCCGATCAAGACCATCGGCCTGACCAATGTGGCGATCGCGCTGCACCCCGAGGTCGAGGTGACGGTGACGCTGAACATCGCCCGCACCGCCGAGGAAGCCGAGCGCCAGGCCGCCGGCGAGAAGCTCGACTCGGCCGAGGCGATCTACGGCGACGACATCAACGAGAACGCCCGCCCCGACGCCTTCTTCGATCCGGACGCGGACGGCTTCGCCGAAGAGGAATAATCCCTCCCGCATCGCGGGAAGGCGAACGCCCGGCTCTCGGCCGGGCGTTTTTCTTTGGCATAATTGTTGAAGCCGGCCGGGGCTTTACCCCGGATCGGAGTTGCGACACACTCCGCCATCGCATGCACGGATGATTGCGATGAACAGGCTGCTGCAAGGCGTTGTCGAGCGTCTCGTTCGCATCGGCAACCTGACGATCACCGATCCCGACGGAACCGCCCACGTCTTCGGCGACGGCACGGGCGAGCCGGTCGGCATCCTTCTGCGCACCCATACGGCGCAGAGCGCCATCATGCTCAATCCATGGCTCGGCGTGCCGGAAGCCTACATGGATGGCGAGCTCGACATCGTCGAGGGCGACGTGCTGGCGCTGCTGCGGCTCGCCTACGCCAACATCGAGGCCGGCGCGGACATCCCCGCCTGGACGAAGGTGTTCGACAATCTGCGCATCGGCCTGCGCCGCCTGCACCAGATCAACACCGCCGGCCGGGCCCGGCGCAACGTCCAGCGCCACTACAACCTCTCCGGCGATCTCTACCGGCTCTTCCTCGACAGCGACATGCAGTATTCCTGCGCCTATTTCGAGCGGCCGGAGATGACGCTGGAGGAGGCGCAGCTCGCCAAGAAGCGGCATCTCGCCGCCAAGCTCGCCCTGCAACCCGGCCAGCGCATACTCGACATCGGCTGCGGCTGGGGCGGGCTCGGGCTCTACCTCGCCCGCACCATGGACGCCGAGGTGCTGGGCATCACCCTTTCCGACGAGCAGCACGCGGTGGCGGTCGAGCGCGCCCGGCAGGAAGGGCTGGACGGGCAGGCAAGGTTCGAGATCACCGACTATCGCGACCTCGACGAGGAGTTCGACCGCATCGTCTCGGTCGGCATGTTCGAGCATGTCGGCATCAACCACTACCATACCTATTTCGAGCAGGCGGCGCGGCTCCTGAAGCGCGACGGGGTGATGGTGCTGCACGCCATCGGCCGTTCCGGGCCGCCGGCCGCGACCGACACCTTCATCCGCAAATACATCTTCCCCGGCGGCTACATCCCCGCCCTTTCGGAGGTGCTGCCGCATATCGAGCGCGCCGGGCTCGTCGTCACCGACATCGAAATCCTGCGCCTGCACTATGCCGAGACGCTGCGGCACTGGCGCGAGCGGTTCATGGCCAACCGGCAGAAGGCCGTCGAGATATACGACGAAAGATTTGCCCGGATGTGGGAGTTCTACCTCGCCGGCTCGGAAGCCGCGTTCCGCTGGCAGGACATGATGGTGTTCCAGATCCAGCTCGCGCGGCGCAACGACACGCTGCCGCTGACGCGCGGCTACATCGCCGACAACGAGAAGGCGCTGGCGCAGATCGAGGAAAAGGCGGCCGCGCCCGCGGAGCCGACGAAAAGCGGCGCGCCGGCGAAGGCGCACTGAGCCGGCCCTTGCCTTCGGCGCGCGGCTGCCCGAAAAAGGGACCGTTGCCCCCTTCCCCGGACCAGAGCATGACGCTTCCCGCCTTCGTCGCCGCCGCGCTTGCCGAAATCGCCGGCTGCTTCTCGTTCTGGGCGTGGTGGCGGCTGGACAAGTCGGCGCTGTGGCTCATCCCGGGCATGGTCTGCCTCGCCGCCTTCGCCTGGCTGCTGACCTTCGCCGAGAGCGATGCGGCGGGCCGCGCCTACGCCGCCTATGGCGGCATCTATATCTGCGCCTCGCTGGTGTGGCTGTGGGCGGCGGAGGGCGTGCGGCCGGATCGTTTCGACATTTTCGGCGCGCTCATCTGCCTCATCGGCGCGGCCGTCATCCTGTTCGCGCCGCGCGCGGCTTGAGCAAGGATTCTATTCCTCCGCGCGCCGGTTCGGCGTAGGATTCGCGAGTCAACCGCGATTCTCGACGCGGGCGGACTCGCCTGTGGACAGCACGGGAAAGCGTGTGTATCGGGCGCGGCGAAGGCGACCCGGCGGCGAAGACGGTTGACCCTCTTCGGGACGGGTCCGATACCGATGTTCGACCAAGGGAACGGGACGAATCATGGCTGACGCAATCCGCAAGCTCGGCGGGGCCGAGGCGCCGCTCTATCGCGAGGCGCCCAACAACATCGAGGCCGAGCAGGCGCTGCTGGGGGCGATGCTCGTCAACAACGACGCATTCTACCGCGTCTCGGATTTCCTCAAGCCAAACCATTTCTACGAGCCGCTGCACCGGCGCATCTACGAGGTCTCGGCCGAGCTGATCCGCATGGGCAAGATGGCCAACCCGGTGACGATCAAGACCTTCCTGCCGGCGGGCGAGAAGGTCGGCGAGATGACCGTCGCGCACTATCTCGCGCGGCTGGCGGCCGAGGCCGTCACCGTCATCAACGCCGCCGACTACGGCCGCGCCATCTACGAGCTGGCGACGCGCCGGGCGCTGATCACGGTCGGCGAGGACATGGTCAACATCGCCTACGACGCGCCGGTCGACATGTCGCCGGCCCACCAGATCGAGGATGCCGAGCGGCGGCTGTTCGAGCTGGCCGAGACCGGGCGCTACGACGGCGGCTTCGAAAGCTTCAACGACGCGGTCAAGACCGCCGTCGACATGGCCAACGCCGCCTATATGCGCGACGGGCACCTGTCCGGCATCGCCACCGGGCTGCGCGACCTCGACAAGCGCATGGGCGGCCTCCAGCCTTCCGATTTGATCATCCTCGCCGGCCGTCCCGGCATGGGCAAGACCTCGCTCGCCACCAACATCGCCTTCAACATCGCCAATTCCTACGAGCCGGTGCAGCAGGCGGACGGCTCGTTCAAGGCGGCCAATGGCGGCGTCGTCGGCTTCTTCTCGCTCGAAATGTCGTCCGAGCAGCTCGCCACCCGCATCATCTCCGAGCAGACGGAAATCCCCTCCTCGAAGATCCGGCGCGGCGAGATCACCGAGATGGATTTCGAGAAGCTCGTCGCCTGCTCGCAGATGATGCAGAAGCTGCCGCTCTACATCGACCAGACCGGCGGCATCTCCATCGCCCAGCTCGCGGCGCGCGCGCGGCGGCTGAAGCGCCAGCGCGGGCTCGACGTGCTGGTCATCGACTACGTCCAGCTCATGCAGGGCACCAGCGCGCGCGCGGCGCAGAACCGCGTGCAGGAGATCACCGAGATCACCACCGGCCTGAAGGCGCTGGCCAAGGAGCTGCAGACGCCGATCATCGCGCTCTCCCAGCTCTCGCGTCAGGTCGAGAGCCGCGACGACAAGCGCCCCCAGCTCTCGGACCTGCGCGAATCGGGCTCGATCGAGCAGGACGCGGACGTGGTGCTGTTCGTCTACCGCGAGGAATATTACCTGAAGAACAAGGAGCCGAAGCCCGGCACCGACGAATACATCAAGTGGGAAGGCGAGATGGCCGAGGCGCGCGGCAAGGCCGAGGTGATCATCGCCAAGCAGCGCCACGGCCCCACCGGCACCGTCGGCCTCGGCTTCCAGGGCGAGTTCACCCGATTCTTCGATCTGGCCGAAGACAGCCGCCTGCCGGAGCGTTTCGAATAGGCCATGAGCGAATGGCACCCCCTTCCCCCCGATGCGGGGCATGACGGCGTCGATCCGCGCATCGCCGGCGGCCGGCTGACCGTCGATCTCGACGCGCTCATCGAGAACTACCGGCTGCTCCAGCGCCGCGCCGCGCCCGCGCGCGCCGCCGGCGTGGTCAAGGCCGACGGCTACGGGCTCGGCGCGGCGCGCGTCGGCAAGGCGCTGTGGAACGCGGGCTGCCGCACCTTCTTCGTGGCGCTGCCACAGGAGGGCATCGAGCTGCGCGCGGCGCTGCCGGAGGCCGAGATCTACGTGCTCAACGGCACGTTCGGGCCGGAGGCGGCTCCCGCCTTCGCCGCTCACCGGCTGATGCCGGTCATCGGCTCGCAGGCCGACATCTCGTGCTGGGAGGCCTTCGGCTGGAACGAGGGCGAGACGCCGCGCCCCTGCGCCATCCATGTCGACACCGGCATGAACCGGCTCGGCCTGACGCCGGACGAGGCGCTAGCCTTCGCCGCCGACAACGCGCTGACCGGGGCGCTCACCCCCCGGCTCGTCATGAGCCACCTCGCCTGCGGCGACGATGCGGAGCACCCGCTGAACCGGCGGCAACTGGAGTCGTTTCAGGCGGTTAGGGCGGCTTTCCAAGGCATCGAATCAAGCCTTTCCAACTCCGCCGGCATCTTCCTCGGGCCGGAGTTCCACTTCAACGTCGCCCGGCCGGGCATCGCGCTCTATGGCGGGCAGCCCTGCAACGGCGGCGACAACCCGATGCAGGCGGTGGCGACGCTCGAGGCGCGCGTGGTGCAGGTGCGCCGCGCCCGCTCCGGCGACACGGCGAGCTACGGCGCCCATGGCAGGATCGACCGCGATTCGGTGATCGCCGTTGTCTCGACCGGCTATGCCGACGGCTACCACCGCGCCTCGTCCTTCGCCGGCGTGCCGCTGCGCGGGGCGAGCCCAGCCGGTGGATACGGCTTCGTCCACGGCCGGCGCGTGCCGGTGCTCGGCCGTGTGACCATGGACCTGACGCTGTTCGACGTCACCGACCTCGGTTTCGAGGGAATCGCCATCGGCGACTGGATCGAGCTCTTCGGGAGGAACATCCCGGTCGATGAGGCCGCAAGCGCGGCCGGCACCATTTCCTACGAGATGCTGACCTCGCTCGGCCGGCGCTACCACCGCCGCTACGTGGGCGGCGATGGCTAAGGCGCGCACCGCTTTCGTCTGCCAGAACTGCGGCACCGTCCACACGCGCTGGGCCGGCAAGTGCGACGGCTGCGGCGAGTGGAACACGCTGGTCGAGGAAGGCACGAATTCCGGCGGCGTCGGCGGCGGGCCGGCCGGCCTGCGCTCCGCGCGCAAGGGCCGTGCGGTGGCGCTGACCACGCTCTCCGGCGAGATCGAGGAAGCGCCGCGCATCGTCTCCGGCATCGGCGAGCTGGATCGCGCCACGGGCGGCGGCTTCGTGCGCGGCTCGGCGCTGCTGGTCGGCGGCGACCCCGGCATCGGCAAGTCGACGCTGCTGACGCAGGCGGCGGCGGCGCTGGCCGCCAAGGGCCACCGCGTCGTCTACGTCTCGGGCGAGGAGGCGGTGGCGCAGATACGCCTGCGCGCGCAGCGGCTCGGCGCCGACAGGGCGCCGGTGGAGCTTGCGGCCGAAACCAATGTCGAGGACATCCTCGCGACGATCGCCGAGGGCAAGCGGCCGGACCTCCTGATCCTCGATTCGATCCAGACGCTGTGGACGGACATGGCCGACTCCGCGCCCGGGACGGTGACGCAGGTGCGCGCCTGCGCGCAGGCCATGATCCGCTACGCCAAGTCCACCGGCACGGCGGTGGTGCTCGTCGGCCACGTCACCAAGGAAGGGCAGATCGCCGGCCCGCGCGTCGTCGAGCACATGGTCGACGGCGTGCTCTATTTCGAGGGCGAGGGCGGCCACCACTTCCGCATCCTGCGCACGGTCAAGAACCGCTTCGGCCCGACCGACGAGATCGGCGTGTTCGAGATGTCGGACCGTGGCCTGCGCGAGGTACCGAACCCGTCGGAGCTGTTCCTCGGCGAGCGCAGCGCCGCTGCGCCCGGCGCGGCCGTCTTCGCCGGCATCGAGGGGACGCGGCCGGTGCTGGTCGAGATCCAGGCGCTCGTCGCCCCCTCCCCGCCCGGCTCGCCGCGGCGCGCAGTCGTCGGCTGGGATAATGCCCGCCTTTCGATGGTGCTGGCGGTGCTGGAGGCCCATTGCGGGGTGCGCTTCTCGCAGCACGACGTCTACTTGAACGTCGCCGGCGGCTACCGCATCGCCGAGCCGGCTGCGGACCTTGCCGTCGCCGCCGCGCTGGTTTCCTCGCTGACCGGCCTTGCCCTTCCGGTCGATTGCGTCTATTTCGGCGAAATCAGTCTCTCGGGTGCGATCAGACCCGTCGCGCATGCCCAGCAACGCCTCAAGGAGGCGGAAAAGCTGGGTTTTTCGCAGGCGGTGATGCCGGCATCCAGCGATGAGAAGGGCCGAGGCAAGGAAGGGCGGGCGTTCCAGCCGGCTACGCTTTCCGATCTTGTGGCCCGCATCGCCGGCTCCGGCGCGCGCGACGCGGAAGACTGACGGGACCATGCGGCACGCGGCCCCCCGCTGCCCTCACGGAGTGGAGCTTGATGCCCATCACCCTGCTTGACGGCGTTCTCGTCGGCTTCACCCTCGTTTCGGCGGTTCTGGCCATGGTGCGCGGCTTCTCGCGCGAGGTGCTGTCGATCGCCTCGTGGGTTGCGGCGGCCGCGGCGGCCTATTTCTTCTACCCCGCTGTATTGCCCTATATCGCGCCCTATATAGACAACGACAAGGTGCAGCTCGCGGCTGCGGCGGCCATCGTCTTCTTCGTCGCGCTGATCGTGGTCACGGTCATCACCATGAAGATCGCCGATTTCATCATCGACAGCCGCATCGGCGCGCTCGATCGCACGCTCGGCTTCCTCTACGGCGCGGCGCGCGGTATCCTCGTCGTGGCGGTCGGCCTGCTGTTCTTCTCCTGGCTGGTCGGGCCGAACCCGCCGACCTGGATTTCGGAGGCGAAGTCGCTGCCCCTGCTCGAAGGCGTCGGCGACTGGCTGGAAGGCCTGCTTCCGGACGACCCGGAGAACACGATCATCGACCGGCTGCGGCCGGGCGACGAGACGGGCACGCAGACCGAGAATTGAACGCCGCCGGCAGGGGCGGAACGGAAACCGAAAACCAGGCGAGAGGCGTGAGCCACATGGCAGACGCAGACGACACCCCGTTTTCCGCCGATATAGACGACAATCTCCACGAAGAATGCGGCGTGTTCGGCATTCTCGGCCATGAGGACGCCGCCGCGCTGACCGCGCTCGGCCTGCACGCGCTCCAGCATCGCGGCCAGGAAGCGGCGGGCATCGTTTCCTACCACGACAGGCGCTTCCATTCAGAGCGGCACATGGGCCTCGTCGGCGACCATTTCACCGACGCCGCCACGCTGCGCCGGCTGCCCGGCAACCGCGCCATCGGCCATGTGCGCTATTCCACCACCGGCGAGACGATCCTGCGCAACGTGCAGCCGCTGTTCGCGGAACTGGAGGTCGGCGGCATCGCCATCGCCCATAACGGCAACTTCACCAACGGCATCACGCTGCGCAGGCAGTTGATCGCTTCCGGCGCGATCTTTCAGGCGACTTCGGACACCGAGGTCGTCCTGCACATGATCGCGCGCTCGCGCCACCCGTCCTCCTCCGACCGTTTCGTGGATGCGATCCGGCAGGTCGAGGGCGGCTACGCCATGCTGGCGCTGACGCGCACCAAGCTCATCGCCGCGCGCGATCCGATCGGCATCCGCCCGCTGGTGATGGGCGAACTCGACGGCAAGCCGATCTTTTGCTCGGAGACCTGCGCGCTCGACATCATCGGCGCGAAATATGTGCGCGACGTCGAGAACGGCGAAGTGGTGATCTGCGAGATCCAAAAGGACGGCTCCATCACCACCACGGCGATCAAGCCGGAAAACCCGCAACCCGAACGGCTGTGCCTGTTCGAATACGTCTACTTCGCCCGCCCCGATTCGGTCGTCGGCGGGCGCAGCGTCTACGTGGCGCGCAAAAACATGGGCATCAACCTGGCCGGGGAAGCGCCGGTCGAGGCCGACGTGGTGGTGCCCGTGCCGGACGGCGGCACGCCGGCGGCGCTCGGCTTCGCGCAGGCGAGCGGCATTCCGTTCGAATACGGCATCATCCGCAACCATTATGTCGGGCGCACCTTCATCGAGCCGACGCAGCAGATCCGCGCCTTCGGCGTGAAGCTGAAGCATTCGGCCAACCGGGCGATGATCGACGGCAAGCGCGTCATCCTCGTCGACGATTCGATCGTCCGCGGCACGACGTCGCTGAAGATCGTGCAGATGATCCGCGATGCGGGCGCCCGGGAAGTGCATATCCGCGTCGCCAGCCCGATGATCTTCTATCCGGACTTCTACGGCATCGACACGCCGGACCGCGACAAGCTGCTCGCCAACCAGTACACGGACGTCAAGGCGATGGCGAAGTATATCGGCGCGGATTCGCTGGAGTTCCTGTCCATCGACGGCCTCTACCGTGCCGTCGGCGGCGAGGACCGCAACCCGGCCCGCCCGCAGTTCACCGACCACTACTTCACCGGCGACTATCCGACGCGCCTCCTTGACAAGGAAGGCGAGACGATGGGACGGAAGGTCTCGGTTCTGGCAAGCAACGGATAATTGAAGACATCATGAGCATCGACCTGAAGGGCCGCCTCGCGCTGGTCACCGGCGCCTCGCGCGGCATCGGCTATTTCACCGCCCTCGAACTGGCAAAGGCGGGCGCGCATGTCGTCGCCTGCGCCCGCACCGTCGGGGGGCTGGAGGAACTGGACGATGCGATCAAAGC